>CAWKYG010000007.1:0-67329 GCA_963853855.1 uncultured Solibacteraceae bacterium
AGTGCACACTATGTCCGCTCGATTTTGACCGAGTTGACCTTGACTTCCTTCACGGGCCGGTCCTGGCGAACCGCGCGGGACTTCGGAAATCTTCTGGACCACGTCGTAGCCTTCGATCACTTCGCCGAAAACGCTGTGCTTGTTGTCCAGCCAGGGCGTGGCGGCCACGGTAATGAAGAACTGGCTGCCGTTGGTGTTCGGGCCGGCGTTGGCCATCGAAAGATGCCGTTCTTGGAATGCTTCAGTCGGGGTGAAATTCGTCGGCGAAACGGTAGCCCGGTCCGCCGCGGCCGGTGCCTTCGGGATCGCCGCCCTGAATCATGAAATCGGGAATCACGCGATGGAAAACGGTGCCGTCGTAAAACGGCTTGCCGGTCTTGGTCCCTTCCGCCAGGTTCACGAAGTTCTCCACTGTGTTGGGGACGCTGGTCGGCGAATAGCTTGATCTTGAACTTGCCTTCGGTGGTATCGAAGAGAGCGTAAATCTCGTTGGCCATCACTGCGATTGTAGCAACTCAGAGCGGGACCACCCCGCAGGTGCCCGGTGCGTCGGCCGCGAATCGGTGGGCCCGCGGACCGCCTTCGCGCGACTTGGCGCTCATTTCCTCGATCTGCACTTCGATCAGGGCGGTGGCCTCCAGGTGCGCCGGCGTGGGATTGGATAATCCCGGCCGGCTGTGCGGCCGGGGAAGTAGCGGCTGACCATGGCCTCGTAGAGACGCTGCTGCACGGCCGGATCGGTGACCCGGCTTCCCCGCCCGAAACAGACCACGCTGCGATAGTTCATGGAATGGTACAGGGCGGTCCGCGAATAGACCAGGCCGTCCAGCAGGGTGACGGTGACGCAGACCGGTTCGCCGGATGCCAGGCGCTGGAGGGCGCGGCCGGCAGGAGCGCCGTGCAGGTAGAGTTTGTCCGGCTGGGAGGAATCGAAGTGATATCCGAAGGGGATGACTACCGGGCCACCGGCATCCAGGAAGCCGGCGTGCGCCACGTAGCCTTGCGCCAGGATCTCGGCAACGCGGCCGGAAACGGCCCGTTCGGGGTGGCGGCGAATCTGCGATCGGGTCTCTGTCATGCTTCAATATAGAAGAAAGAGTGGCTCCATGAAAAGAGCCATTTCCGGAGATTTTATGGTGCCATTTACAAGCCTGCACCTGGACGCCCGCCGGTCCGCGCCGCTGCACCGGCAGCTCTACGCCGAAATCCGGGGAGCCGTGCTGAGCGGACGGCTGGCGGCGGGCGCGCGCCTGCCTTCCACGCGGTCGCTGGCGGCGGACCTGGGGGTGTCGCGGAACACCGTGGCCGCGGCGTTCGATCAGTTGATGGCGGAAGGCTACCTGGAAGGCAAAGTGGGCAGCGGTACGTTTGTGACGGACCTGGGTGCGAAGGCCTCCGGAGGCGCCGCCCCGCACTCCGGGCGAAGGGACGCAGCGCTGCTTTCGGCACGCGGGCGCATGCTGGCGCAGTCGCGCGCGGCGCCCTCCACGGAGGTGGCCACGGCGCGGGCATTCCGGCCGGGTGTGCCGGCGCTGGACGCGTTCCCGCGCGAATTGTGGGCCCGGCTGTCGGCGCGCGTGGCCCGGCGGGCGCGCGCGGAAGTGCTGAGCTACGGCAATCCGGCTGGCTACTTTCCGCTGCGGCAGGCCATTGCCGATTATCTGCGGGCGGCGCGCGGCGTGCGCTGTTCGGTGGAACAGGTGATTGTGACGGCGGGATCGCAACAGGCCTTGGACCTGTCGGCACGCGTGTTGCTGGACGCGGGCGATACCGCCTGGGTGGAAGATCCCGGGTACCTGGGCGTGCGGGGGGCCTTCGGCGCTGCCGGCGTGAATTGCGCCGCGGTCGCAGTGGATGAAGAAGGCTTGAGCGTGGCCGAAGGGGAAGCCCACGCACCCGAAGCGCGGCTGGCGTACGTGTCGCCTTCGCATCAGTATCCAATGGGAATGACCATGTCGTTGGGCCGGCGCATGGCCCTGCTGGAGTGGGCACGGCGCCGGCGCGCGTGGATTGTGGAAGACGATTACGACAGCGAATTCCGCTATGCGGGGCGTCCGCTGGCCTCGCTGCAAGGGCTCGATACGGCGGACCGCGTGATCTACACCGGGACGTTCAGCAAAGTGCTCTTCCCTGCCCTACGACTGGGATACATGGTGGTTCCGCAGGCGGTGGCGGATGCGTTCGCGTCGGCGCGCGCACTGGCAGACCGTCAGAGCCAGGGACTGGAGCAGTCGGTGGTGGCACAGTTTCTGAGCGAAGGCCATTTCGCGCGGCATGTGCGGCGGATGCGGGCGCTCTATGCCGCGCGGCAGGAGGCACTGGTCAGCGAAGGGCGGCGCGAACTGGCGGGCCTGATGCAGATTCCGCCGGCCGACGCAGGCATGCACCTGCTGGGCTGGCTGCCGGCGAAAACAAGCGACACGGCGGCGGCGCGCGCGGTGGCGGCGGCCGGTGTGGTAGCGCCGCCGATCTCGCTGTACGCGGCAAGGCAGCGTCCCCGGCCGGGACTCATTCTGGGCTACGCGTGCGTGAACTCGCGGCAGATTCGCGAAGGCGTGCGAAAGCTGGCGATAGCACTTCACCAGAAGCCGTGAAAAAACAATTTGGCCGCGGATGGACGCAGATGAACGCCGATAAGTGGGGTGAACCCCTTCGGTGAGACACGAGGGAAAAGACGCAGTTGCAGTTCGATGATAATCCGATTCTCCACCTGCCGTCCAGAGTTATTCTGGCATTGCCGGGGAAGCGGAGACGGGCAATGCTGGCGAGCAACCCGATCAAGGAATAGCCGGTGCGGAACTCATCGCGGACGATGAGAAGGGCGTGGTCCTCCCGACGCGTTCTTTTGCCTGGGCCCGGGGCCGACCAGCGGGAGGCGGTCGGCTCCGCCCCGGGATTTGGTTTTCGTTCTGAACCACATCGGACCGATAGATTCCGCCATGCCTTGAAAACGCATACTGAGCGCTCAGTATGATGTGAAGCTGCTAGAAGATGGTGGCGGGGAAGGGATCGTTGCAAACCCTCCTGAGCGATTAAGAAATCACCCGGACTTACCGGTCCGGTCGTGCGGAGCGTTTCCCGGTTATGGGCAACTTTCGCCTTCGCGCCACTTCCTTTCGATTGGTTTACCCCCGTCATGTCCCACCGCAATGATGGGGGGCGAGAAGAACTTTATGACAGCCGCATCGTGCAATTCGCCAGGCAGTGCAGGCGCCGCCGCTGCCTCGCGTTCAAATTCCTCCGGCGTACGGTATCCCAATGCCGAATGCAGCCGCAGGCGATTGTAGTACGCTCCCAGAAACTCTTCCAGATGTTCGGAAAGCTGGTCGAAATCCGCATACTGATTGCAGTAGATTTCCTCCTGTTTCAAGGTCTTCATAAAACTCTCACAAGCCGCGTTGTCGTAGGGATTGGCCGGACGGCTCATGCTCGGGACCATTTGGCTGGCTTTCAGCACTTCAGCGTATTCGGCGCTCGCATACTGAGTTCCCTGATCGGAGTGATGCACCACTCCCGGTGGTGGCTGACGCTGGCCGATGGCCTGTTGTAGCGCCCTCACCGCCACCCTGGCCGTCAAGCTTCGATCCAAGGCCCAACCAATGGCCTTGCGCGAGTACCGGTCGATCACCACCGCCAAAAAAACGAACTCGGTCCGCAGACGAATATATGTGATGTCCGCCACCCATAGCTGGTTGATGGCGGTCACCGTCATGCGCGCCGCAAGGTTCAGATACACCTGGCAGTCATGTTTCGAATCCGTCGTCAGAATGTACTTGCGGTAGCGAATAGCCAGCAGGTTGTCTTCGCGCATGATCCGCGAGACTCGTTTATGGTTGATGACCATCCCCTGGCGATGCAAATCCTCCGTGACGCGCCGGTAGCCGTAACGGCGGCGGTGCCTCAGGACCACCTCCTGGATGGATGCCCGCGCCGCCATTTCCGCTTCGTCTGGCGCTGCCGCCTCCCAATGTCGGTAATAGCTGGCCCGACTGACACCAGCCAAGTGACACATCCGTTCGACGCTCAGCGTGGGCTGGGCGTCTGCTGGCTTGCCTTGCTCTTGCGCCCACGACTGGATGGTGTCGTAGATGCTGTTTCGCCGCTGTCGATGGTCAGATGGCGATCCGCCTTGATCTTGAGCAAGGCACTTCGAAAAAAACTGTTTTCCAGGGTTTTGTCGGCCAGCGCCACCTTCAGCCTGGCGATTTCCTCGCGGTGTTTTTGCTCTTTGCGGTCTTCTGGGGCAATTCCCAGATTCGCATGCCGCGGCTCCGGCCGTCCCTCGAACTGATACTTCCAGGTGTAGAGCAGCTTGCGCTCGATGTTCAGCTCACGAGCCAGTTCATGAATGTTTTGGCAGGTTTTCATCCGTTCAACGGCCTGCCGCTTGAATTCCACGGTGTGACGACGCCACTTTGCCTTCTTCGCCATTTCTTCGCACTCCATTCAATGCAAAGTGCGTCTATTCGGAGTGTCTCACTTTTGGGGTTCAGTCCATAAGATTCCTTTAAAATCCGACAACACGGCAAGCGCTCGCTCACGCGCGCGCCTCTGATTTCTGAGCTACGCGATAGCAGCGCTTTACCAGCCGGCGGGCTTGCCCTGATTCTGCTGCGTCCAGCCACTTCTGCAGCGGCGCGAAGTAATCGCGGATGGCGGTGGCGTCCATCTGGCGCTGTGCCGGCGATCTTTTCGAGGGCGTCCTGCCAGGGCTGGCTCTGGCCCATTTCGAGCATGGCGTTCAGGCGCTCGCCCGCTTCCTTGTTGCCGTAAATCGAGCAGCGGTTCAGCGGACCCGTGCAGCCCGCCGCCTGCGCCAGCGCGCGGTGAAACTGGAACTGCAGGATGTCGGCCAGGAAGTAGCGCATGTAGGGAACGTTGGCGGCCACGTGATACTTGGCGCCGGGGTCGAAATCCTGCTTCGCTGCGATCCGACGGGCGGCGCGATGCCCTGGTATTTCACGCGCAGCTCCCACCAGGTCTGGTTGTACTTCTCGGGCGGGATCTCGCCGGAGAAGACCTTCCAGCGCCACTGGTCGATCAGCAGGCCGAAGGGCAGGAAGGCGATTTTCTCGAGCGCCTTGTGCAGCAGCAGGCCGATGTCCTTGGAGGTGTCGGGCGCTTTGTCGAGCAGGCCGAGCTTCACCAGGTATTCGGGCGTGATGGAGAGCGCGATGGTGTCGCCGATGGCCTCGTGGAAGCCGTCGTTGGCGCTGTCGCGGAAGAGGAGCGGCTGCTTGCTGTAGGCGCGCTGGTAGAAGTTGTGGCCCAGCTCGTGATGGATGGTGAGGAAATCTTCGCCGGTGATCTCGATGCACATCTTCAGGCGCAGGTCGTCGGCGAAATCGACGTCCCAGGCGCTGGCGTGGCAGACCACGTCGCGGTCGCGCGGCTTCATGAAACATGCGACCGCTCCCAGAACGTCTGCGGCAGCGGGGCGAAGCCGAGCGAGGTGAAGAAGCCCTCGCCGTAGTTGACCATCTGCTTCCAATCGGTGTTGCGGCTTCTTCAGGAGCGCGGTGAGGTCGTAGCCGGGGTCGGCGTTGGGCGGCGCGACCAGCGGGTAGACATTGTCCCAGGTCCTGGGCCCACATGTTGCCCAGCAGGTGGGCGGGGATGGGGCCGTTGGCGGGCACGGCATCGCCGTATTTCTCGCGCAGGCTGGCGCGCACGTAGGCGTGCAGCGAGACATAGAGCGGGCGCACCTGCTCCCACAGGCGGTCGAGTTCCTTGGCGAAATCGTCGGGCGGCATGTCGTACTTGCGAGCGCCACATGGCGCCGTTGTCCTTGAAGCCGAGTTCGCGCGCGCCTTTGTTGGCGAGCTCGACGTAGCGCGCGAAGTCCTTGCGCATGGGCGGGCGAGATGGCGTGCCAGCCGGCCCAGGCGTCGCGCAGCTGCTTGGGGTCGCGGCTTTCGCGCCATGAGTTTGGTGAGGTCTTCGATGTCCATGCAGCTCTCCTTGCCGCTGGCGGGCACCACTTGCCTTTGCCGTAGGTGCCTTCCATGGAAGCCGTGATGCGGGTGAGCTCCTCGCTCTCTTTGGGGTCGGCGGGAGTGGCGAGGGTGAGGGAGAGTTTGAGCAGTTTGAGCTTGCGGGCGGTGACCGGGTCGAGCGCGAGACCGTCGAAGCGCGTGGCCTCTTGGCGTAATCGACGTTGGCGTTGATGGCGCGCTCGTCGAGTTTGGCGGCGATGGCTTCGGTGTCGTCGGTGATGTAGGTGGACTTGATCCAATCGGCGCGCGCCGAGTCAACGCCCAGCAGGAGCAGCTTCTGCTCGGCATCATCCATGAATTTACGGGCATCCTCCGGAGTAGGTTTGCGAGGACCGCAGGCTGCGAGGGCGGCGGCCGCACAGACCAGGGCGAGAGACCTTCGAAGATCCATGCCTACACGGTATCAGGAGGCGCGGGATTTTTCCCGCTCCCTGGTAGTGATTGAATGGTGCGCCTGCGATGGAATCAAACCGCCGCGATCACGTTGGGGCTTGGAGAACAGCCCCGAAGAGCTAAACCCTTGATTTTGAGGGTGACATGGGGGATATTGAGGGTGTGCCAATCGGCGTGCTTGTCCTCTTCGCGGTAGTCTCTCCTACTGAAAACCCACTCCTAGGGATGAAAATTGCGTCTTTATTTCCGGACACCCACTTCACGGTAAGCGGCTTCCATTGGCTAGTCGTTACGAGCGGAACCACTTCGCAAGAACTCGCCACAAAGTTGGGCTTGGCGGATGGCAGCTCCGGAACTGGTATAGTGTATGGAACTTCCAGCTATTGGGGCCGAGCAAACCCACAGATCTGGGAATGGATACGGGCGAAAATGAGTGTCCCGTCGAATGCGTGACCGAATGCCACGTGACCGCGAGGCTACGACTCCAGGGAGACTGCCGGATACCACTCCACCGGTATACCCATCTGGCGATTATTCATACATCCTCGAAGTCGTAATGGCAATGCAGAAGAGCATGGGCGGAGTAGAGCAGGCAGTGAAAACCCTCGGTGATGATGCTAAGGAAGCAAAGAAAAAGCTCGATCGAATTAGCCATATAATCTACGCTGCCGGGGTGGTTGGAACGATCGGAATTGCGATCTTTGTTTTCCTAGCCAATAAACTCACCGATGCCTTCATTGCGAGCCTGAAGCATTAGCTGTCAAGCGTAATTCCGGTTCGACGGACTCTTCAGCCACTACCCGCTCCCTTCGCTATTTAGCGGCGGCCTGTTGCATCTGGCGAATCTGCTCCAGTTGCTGATTGAGATACGGCTGTTGATTGGGCCCGGCCTTCGCCACGGCAACGGCTTCTTCCGCCAGTTTGACGGCTTCGTCGAACTGCTTGAGGCTGGCCAGAGTCTGGGCTGCTTCCATACGGGTCGCCGGCCGGCTCCAGTCATCATTGGGCGTCGAAACAAGGTCGGCGATGGCGATAGCCTTGCGGAACAGCGGTAGCGCGGTGGCGGGATCGCCGGCCTCGGAATACACGCGGGCCACGCTCTGAAGATCGCGAAGGTACGATTCGCTGGTATTGCCGCTCAGCGACTCCTGCAGTTCCAGCAGGTCGCGCCCGGAGGCCTGCGCCGCCGGCCACTGGGCGTGAGACCGTTCGAATTCCAACTTCATGCGCAAAGGCTGGACCAGGGTGCCGCTGTCCGGACCGTTGCTGGAAGCCAGCAGGCTCGCGATACTGTTCCAGGGCGGCGGGCACATCGCCCCACCGGTCCTTTTGGTTCATGAGGAATTGCGCATAGTTCTGGCTCACCGTGATAAGGTGTTGCACGCTGTCCGCCTGCCAGGTTTCCATGAGCGCGAACAAGCGCTGGAAAAGCTGCTCGGCCTTGGCCGGTTGATGGTTCGCCGCCAGTTGATTGGCAACATTGGGAATGACCCATTCCACCTGAAACCGGTCTACGGCCTGCGGCGCGGTGTCGAGGACTTGCAAGGCCAGAGTGTACGCGTCTTCGAACTGGCGCTGGCTCAGGGCGGCACTGGTTTTGCGGATATCCTCCGAAAGAGACTGCTGGCCTTCGGGCGGGTTGGGTTGTGGCTGCAGAGCCTGCGCCTGCTTCTGATAGGTCTCGGCCCCCTTGGCATTTCCGGAGCGGCTCGCCAGGTTGGCCAGGGTGAAGTAGACGCCCGCCTCCTGCTGCGGTTCCTGGCTTGCGGCGCCTCCCGCCAGATACTCCTTGAGCAGGCCTTCGGCTTGCGTCAGGCGCTCGGTGTCCGCGAGGTATAGCGCATAGGAGATCAGCGTCTGGCCGGATTGCGGCGTGCCGGCAGTCTGCTGGATGAGCTGCTGAAAAATCTGATCGCCCCGATCGGTCTGCCCGGCTTGGCCGAAGGTGCGGGCCAGGTTTTGACGAATCCATTGCGCCTCATCGCGCATGCCAGGCTTATCTGAGGATTCCATGACCCCGATGGCCTGCTGCAAGGCCGCGGCAGCGTCCGAGTAGCGTTCTTGGCGCTGATCGAGATTGGCAAGAGCTTGCCACGCGGACGCCTTCATTTGCGGATCCGCAGATTGCTCGGCCGCCTTCTGGTAGATGGCCGCGGCATCGGCGAGTTGCCCGCGTTGCTCGTAGAATCGCGCCAGTGCGGTCGGATCGGTGGACGCGAGCGTGCGGATTTTGGCCGCGACGGCGGCTATGGCGTCCGGCCTGCCGAGTTGCTGATAGAGATCCGCCAACCGCGTATAGGTGTAGATGGAGCCGTTATAGGCAACCGCGCCAAAACCGTCGACCGCAACCAGCCTGCTGATAGATATGCCGCCGGACGCCATGAACGCGCGTGCCGCGACTGTCGGGGCCGTCGCCGGGGGAGGCGCTTCCGCCTGCGCGGCGGCCGCCTGTTCCAGATATCCCGCGGCTTTCAGGAGGCTGCAATCCTGCCACCAGGATTCGGCCAGCGAGTTCAGTATGACGGTGTGCGCCGGGTGCGAATTTCCCAACGCGGCGGTGCGCGCCAGGGCGTCCTGCAGAATGGCCCGCGCCTGGAGATTCATTCCGGCACTCTGATAGGCCTGCGCCACCTGTTGCACCCAACCCTGAAATTGCGGCGCATCCACGGGCGCGCGCTGAAGCAGCGAGCGGGCCTGGTCCCGCGCAGCGCCGGCATCATCGAAACGGCCTTCGTTGCGCGCCTGCCAGACCGATTGGATGGCCGCGTTTATGGGATCCTGCTGGGGGTCCTGTGGCGCCCAGTGCTGCGCCCAGGCGGCCAGCGAACAGATCAACAACAGCGGCACGCGAAGCATGTAGCTGTAGACACCGGAACGGCTATGCGAGTTCCGCATCGGGCAGTCCTCCTCTGCGTCAGACGTCCATGCAGTTCCAATGCCGCGGGTAAGCCGTTCCTTTCAGAAGAAACGCGCCCGCGGCGACGTGTCCGCACACCCACGCTTGTGTCCCTTTGGCTCTGGGTGACCTACCCGATGACCGGCAGGCCGCACGCCTTCCAGGCATCGATGCCGCCGATGACGTTCATCACGTTGGCGAATCCGGCGCGCTTTAACAGGCTGGTCCCGATGGAGCTGCGATACCCGGATTTACAGTGAACCGCAACGGGACCGCCGCGGTCCAGCCCGTCGAGCATCGCGGTCAGTTTGGGCAGAGGTTTGAGCACCGCCTGGGCGATGTGGAACTGGTCCCATTCGCCCGGCTGGCGCACGTCGATGACTTGCAGATGGTCGATTTCGCGATGCAGGTCCTGCACGGTGACCTGCGGCACCTGTTCGACGGCCAACCCTTCGCGGAACCATGCAGCCATGCCGTCTTCCAGGTAGCCCGAGACGTTCTCTATGCCCACGCGCGCCAGCCGTGTGCGCGCTTCCAGCACTCCCTCGCGCTCTTCGGCGACAAGGACGATGCTCTGCCCGAGGCCGATGACCCGGCCGGCCCAGGAGGCGAACTGGCCGGTGAGGCCAATCTGAATCGCGCCCGGGACGTGTGCGCCGCCGAACTGTCCGCTGGGGCGCGTATCGACCACGAGAGCTCCGGATTGTTGCAACTCGATAACGGCCCGCGGCGAGAGGCCTTCCGGGATGGGAAGGTCCGCGAGCGGGGTGGGGCCGGAGCGATTCATCTCGGCATCCAGGGCGAAATAGCCGGGGCGTTCGGGGAGTTCGGCGGTGAGCAGGCGCACGAACTCCTCCTTCGAAGCCGGCTGGAGCGCGTAATTCTCGCGGCGCTGCTGCCCGATAGTGGAGCTGCGTTCGGAGCTCATCTGCCGGCCGCACAAAGAGCCCGCGCCGTGGGCGGGATAGACCAGGACCGGGTCGGGCAACTTCAGAAGCTTGCTGTGCAGGCTGTCGTACAGCATGGCGGCGAGTTGCTGCGGCGTGCGGTCGGGCGCCAGGTCGGGCCGTCCCACATCGCCGATGAAGAGCGTATCGCCGGTGAGCACGGCGTAGGGCTCGGGCGAGCGGGCGGTATCGGTGACCACAATCGAGATGCTCTCCGGCGTGTGGCCGGGAGTTTCCAGAAATCGCAGCAGGCAGTCGCCGAAACGCACTTCGTCGCCGTCGTGGACCGGGAAATGCGGGAATCGCGCGCCGGCCTGTGCGCCCAGGTAGATCTTCGCGCCGGTCATGGCGGCCAGTTCGCGATGGCCGGAGATGAAATCCGCGTGCAGGTGAGTTTCGATGACGTACTCGATGCGCAAGCCGAGTTTGGCGGCGCATTCAATATAGATACCCACGTCCCGCTGCGGATCCACCACCGCGGCAATTCCCCCGGAGCCGAGCAGGTACGAAGCGTGAGACAGGCACCCCAGATAGAACTGTTCGAAAACCATTGTGCCTACATTACTACGAATTGGCGCGGCGGGGGTCAGTTGGCGGTAGGCGCCTTTTCCAGGTGGTCCACCACGATGAGATCCACCGGAAATTTTCGCTTTTCCAGACGCAGCCCGAGCTTCTGGACGGATTCGAAAATGGCCGAGCCCGAGGACCCTGCCGGGGAATCGGCGGAGGCGCCCGTGCCGGAGAGCTGCGAGTATGTGCGCAGATCTTCGGCGGAAAAATCCATGGGTATGTCGTAGGTTCCCGGGATGGCGGTCAGGTCGCGGACCGGACAACCGAGAAAGGTCTCCAGCAGGTCGGCCAACGCGGAGAGGGTCATCTTCCTGGTGTCAATGTGCAGGCCGCCATCCGGTAGCGAGGTTCGGGTCCAACTGCCTTTGGTGTTATCCGGGTCGGGCGGCGAGGGGGTGAGTTTCGGACCGCCCTTGCCCGGCACAAGCGCGAGACCGGCGTGTTCGGCGGTGCCGCGATGGATAGCCAGTTGGAACCGGTTCGCGAGCAGCCGCTGAAGCATGGGCGGAATCTGGCCGGGCGTGGACCCGTCCGGGAGCTTGGCCAGCACATCGAACTTTTCCGAACTCATCCAGCCGGGGCCCGACACCTGGTCGACTTTCACCTGATAGGCTGTGCGGATCAGGTCTACGAGGGACGCGTTCTTCATTTCGACGCGGTCCGGGTAGGTGTTCATGGTCATGTGGTACTGGAAGTGTCCAGTGACAGGCGCCGCGGGTTTGACGGACGCGACATCGAAAGATACCTGGCTCCACGCAGCGGTCGCGGCCATGAGGAGCAGTCCGAAGGTGTTGGTCATGGTGTGCCATGGATTTGACTGGCGAGTCCGCTCCTCAGTTAGCCAAACCAGCGGCGCGGTGCCGCGTCCAATGGTCATGATGCGGAATCTCGCCGGAGCCCTGTTGTGCGCTGCGCTGGCTGCCGCTGCGCAGGCGCCTGCCATCGAAGTCGCGTCCATCAAGCCGGCGGCGCCCGATGCCACCGGTCAGGACATCAAGCGCGATCCCGCGGGCGGCATCGAGTTGACAAATGTAAACCTGCGAAGCCTGGTGATCATGGCTTACCAGATCCAACCGTTCCAACTCGCGGGCGGTCCGCCCTGGCTTCGTCCGCGGCGGTTCGATATCGCGGCCAAAGCACCGGCCGGCGCCGGCAAGGATCAAACCTGGGCGATGCTGCAAACGCTGCTGGCCGACCGCTTTCATCTGGCAGTGCACCGGGAGACGAAAGAGATGCCCATTTTTGAGCTGGCGGTGGCGAAAGGCGGACTCAGGATTCAGCCGGCGCATCGCCCGCCCAGCGAATCAGATGACACGATTCTCACCTTTGCGGGTCGCTTCCAAGCCTCCATGTCACCGATGTCCCGACTGGCGCAGGTGCTCTCGGGGATGCTGGGGCATCGCGTCGTCGATCGCACCAATCTGGATGGCAGGTACGATTTCCAACTGGAATTCGCGCGCGACGATTCCGATTCCAGCCGGCCATCGATTTACGGCGCTTTGCAGGACCAGCTCGGATTGAAGCTGATGCCGTCCAAAGGTCCGGTGGAGATGATTGTGATCGACCGGGCCGAACTGCCCGCCGGAAACTGAGGGCGGGCGCGGCATCAGAACTTCTCCGAAAGCTGCCACATCATGCGATCCATCGCGGCGGGGAGATCTTTGGAGCGGGTGTTGGCGAGCGCCGCCCAGCAGAATCCGCTGGCGGTACGGACCATCAGGGTGGCGGTGCCCGGCAGGCTGCCGGTGTGCCACCAGTTGGGTACTGTGTTGACCGCCCAGCCTTTGGCGTAACCCGCATTCGCGGCCGTTCCGGTGGTCATCTCGCGTAGCGAGCCCGGCTTCAGAATGCCGTCCATGTGCTCCGCGAAGTGCACCAGGTCCGCGGCGGTGGCGATCCATCCCCCGTGCGAATCCATGCGCCGGACGTTCATGTCGTACGGACTCTCGTCCGGCTGGTAATAGACCACCTCGCCGGAGGCGCGGTCGGCCAGAGTATTGCCGGCGATTTGCATATCGCGGATGCCGCACTGGCTTAGAACCTTGTCCTGCACATAACGAGGGTAGGGTTGACCGGTGAGCTTTTCAATCACACGCCCCAGCACGCAGTAGCCGAAGTTGGAGTAGGCGTATTTTTCGCCGGGAGGGTTGACCAGCGGCTGATTGGCCAGGGTCCAGCGAATCAGTTGGGCATGGTCCATCTCGGGATGGCGAAACATGGGGTCGCGGCCGTCATTGGTCCAACCGCCGCACGTGTGGGTCATGAGGTGGACCATGCGGATGTCTTCGATGTGGGGAGTATACGGCGGACTGCCGTACATCGTGCCGAGCACGCCCCGCGCGCCGAAGACTGTGTCGTCCAGCCGCAGGCGTCCGGTTTCGATCAGGGTGAACAGGGCGACGGAGGTGATGGGCTTGCTGATGCTGGCGATGCGAAAGCGGTGCTGGGGAGTCAGTTTCTCGCGGGCGTCGCGGTCGGCCCAGCCGAAAGCCTGTTCGAAGACCATTTTGCCGTGGCGCGCCATCGCCACCGACAGGCCGGGCAGTTTGAAATCTTCCAACAGTTTCGCGGGAATGGCCGCCGCGTCCGGTTGCGCGCGCAGGATGGCGGGGGCGGCGCAGGCGAGGAATCCGCGGCGCGAGATGCTGTTATTCATTTGCCAGCACCTCCACGTCATACACCAGCAGGGCATTGGGAGAGACGACGAAGCGGGGCTTGCCGGGCGTTTCGGGCGGATACTTTCCGGCGCGGCCGTAGGCTAACGCTGCGGGCACAATGGCGATGCGGCGTTCGCCCGGTTTCATCGCCGCGATGACGCCGTCGAGACCCGGGTTGATCCTGGTCTTCCCGGGCTCCACGGGGAACGCGCGGGGCGGATCGATAAACCCGGGCACGCCATCTTCGCCGCTGCCGAAAGAGACCGGCTGGATGGGCGGACCATCGCGTCCAAGAACGTCGCCGGCATAGCGCAATTCGGTGCCGCGGTAGCGCACGCGCAACGGTCCCTCGGCCGGCGGGCGGCCGGGATGTAATTGTACGGTCAGGACTCCGCCCTCCGGTCCCGTGGCGTTGGGATAGTGGCTGGCCACCCACTCGCGCTCGGCGATACGTTTCTTTTCCGCGTGCTCTTTGACGCGCTGTTCCGCCGCCTGCACCATGGTGCGGAAACTCGCGGTGGTGGGATGGAAGGCTTGCGCCCTGGCTCCCACGCGCACGATGCGCACGCTTTCCAGCACATCGCCCTGCGCGATCCGCATCACCACGTCGAGGCCCTCGACGACTTCTCCGAACACGGTGAAATCGCCGTCCAGGTAGGAGCGATCGCCCAGAGTGATGCAGAATTGCGAGGCGTTGGTGTTGGGGCCGCTGTTGGCCATGTTGAGCGCGCCGGCGTGATTGTGGCTGAGGCGCGCGTGAATCTCGTTGGGGAAGGTATAGCCGGGACCCCTGGCGCGGTCCGAGTGCGGGATGCCGGTCTGGATCACGTGGCCGGGGACGACGCGATGGTAGACGGAGCCATCGAAGAACGGCCGTCCGGCGTCGAAGGCGGCGTTGGCGATGGTGCCCTCGGCGAGACCCACAAAGTTGGCCACGGTCATGGGCGTGAGCTCCATTTCCAGGCGAGCGACGATGAGGCCGCGGGAGGTCCGGATCTCCGCGTACAGCCCGTCGGGACGCTGCGCGGAAGCCGCGCAAAAAAGCAGCAGACCCGCCAGGCAGCGCAGCGCACTCTTCATGGAGATCCATGTTACTAAAAAGGGGACAGACGCATTTTTTAAATGCGTCTGTCCCCTTTTTTGGCGACGCTCTACGAGGTTGTAGTTGGAAGCACCGGTAGGACTTACTCATGATCCTCAATCCGGCCGATTCCGCGCTGAACTGCTGGGAGAGGCCGAAGTTGGCAGGGTAAAAAAAGGGGACAGACGCATTTTTTAAATGCGTCTGTCCCCTTTTTTAGCGAGGTTCCGGGTGGGTGTTGAAGCGGATGTCTACTACGGCGTTCTTGCGGAACTCGACTTCGGAGCCGCGCGCGATCAGGGTGGAATAAAGCGACCAGGCCATTCCGTAATAGCCGAAGGCCGCTCCCACCCAACGCGAACTCTGGGAGATGCCCATGCCCAGCAGCCCGAAACCGAATCCGCCTCCCAGCGTTCGGCCGCCGACGTTCTGGCTTTGCCCGATCACCTGGCGGCTTTGATTGCGGAGCGGGTCGTTGTCTCCGGCGCGCCGGGCAATCATCACCGAGACCGCCGCGGCCAGAAAGCGCGTCTTGGATTCCTTGGCCTGCACGCCTCCCTCGCCATCGACCTTCAGAGTAGCCTTGCCGCCGCTCTCGGCCGCCTGCAGATTGGCCTGGGTCCGGAACTTGAGTCTCTCCTGGGCGGGCCGCTGTGCCTCGGTAGCGGGCGCAGCCGATTCCAGCCGGGCGACTTCCTCTGGCAGTTCAATTTCCTTGAACGTGAACCGTAGCTGTCCGCCGCGGTGGAACCGGCGAGCCTTCCTGGCAGCGACGACGGTGCCTTCCAGGCGCGTCCCCTCGGGCAGAATCAACTTGTGATCGGCGGAATAGACCGGCTCGGCGAGCACCGCCTCGACGGTATCGCCGGGCTTCGCATGCGCGGAATCCAGCGGTGCGGTCAGGCGCGCGTGCGCCACCGTATCGGCGTTCGGCTCGGTGCCCGCCGGCGCCAGTTGCGCGGACGCCGCCGGCTCGGTTCCGAAGCTCAGCGGCTGCACCAGGTCGGCATCGAAGCGCGTACCCTTGCGGACATACTGCGGGTGATACGGCAGTTTGGCCATCAGGTAGTCTTCAATCCGTTCCATTTTGTCGGGTCCGCGGACGATAGCGGGAATGCTTTTGGCGCGGGCGATCTGCGCCTGAACGGCGTCCTGCACGTGCTGTTTGCCGGTGCCGAGCACGCCGGTGTTCTGCTGTGTGCCGGCTTTTTGCTTCGCGGGCCGCGAGGGCAGGATAGTGTCCAGTCCCACTTCCTGCGCGGTGTGGATGGGGAGCGTGCGCCCGTCCGGCATGACCAGCGTGGTGAACTCGATGGGCGCCACATGCAACGGCGTGAAATCGCCGTTCAGGATGGCCCTGGCGCGCTGCCCCTTGGAAACCGGAAGCACCCGGCCCACCTTCCCTGTCACGATAGCGCCGGGCGGGATGACCTGGCGATCGAAAGCGTAGACCGGATCGATGACTTTAGCCTGGACCGGCGCACCGGCGCGCTTGGGAACCCGTTTGGTCAGGTACAAGCGGAGCGGCGCCCCCGCCGGCACCACCAGGGGAATGTCGTCCGCCGCCGGAAGCTTCGAAAGTGAGATTAAGCCCAGAATGCAGACGCTCGCTCTAACGTGCATGATGCCGTTGGACGCGGCGCTTCCGGCGCAGGGTACATCAGGATCGCCTACCCCGCCAGCGCCTGCTCGAAATCGGCCAGCAGATCGCGCCAGTCTTCAATGCCGACAGAGACGCGCACCAGACCGTCGGTGACTCCGCATTCGGCCAGTTCCGCCAGCGTCATGCCGGAATGCGTCGTGCTCTTCGGATGGCAGACCAGCGTTTCCACGCCGCCCAGGGACACGGCGTTGCGCGCGATGCGCAGCTTGCGCAGAAAATCGAACGCCGCGGGTTTGCCGCCGCTGAATTCCACCGAGAAGATCCCGCCCGGATACGCGCACTGTTTTTCGAAGATGCGCTTCTGCTCCGGGTCGGTGAACAGCGTGGGATAGTAGATCGCGCTCAACTGCGCGATGGCCCACCAGCGCTTCGGCCAGCCGCTGCGCGTTCTTGCTCTGCCGGTTCATGCGCAGCGAGACGGTGGGCAGGCGGCTGTCCAGCATCCAGCACTCGTCGGGCGGCAGGATGTTGCCGAACATGTTGCGGCGGCTGCGAATCTTCTGAATCAGTGTCGCTGCTCTTCGCCAGCGCCACGCCCGCCAGCATGTCGCTGAAGCCGCCCAGATACTTGGTGGCGGAGTACAGCACGATGTCCGCGCCCAGCAGCAGCGGGTGCTGGAAGACCGGACCCAGAAAGGTGTTGTCCACCATCACCACCGGCTTGGCCGGATGGCCGGCCGCGGCATTCGCTACCCGCTCGATATCCGTCATCATCAGGGTGGGATTCGCGGGCGTTTCCAGCAGCACGATGCAGCAGTCTCCGCGCCTTGTGTATAGCTTCCTCCAGAGCCTCGGCATCGCCTCCGTGCACCGGAATGCCGCGCACTCCGAAAGGCTCGAGGAAACTGTGGATCAGCCCCGTGGTGCCGCCGTACAGCGGCGTCGTATAGACGATGGAGCTGTTCGGGCGGGCGAAGGTGAAGCATGCCGTCATGATCGCCGCCATCCCGGAATTGAACACCGCCGCCTGCGTCGCGCCGGCTTCCAGCGGCACAATCTGATCTTCCAGAATCTCCGCGTTGGGATGCGAGAACCGTGCGTAGATCAGGTCGGCTCGTTCGCCATCGGCGGGCTTGATTTTGCCCGTCGGTGATGGCAAAGGCATGCTCCGCGGCTTCGGGACTCTCGAAGACGTATGTCGAACTGCGGAACACCGCGGGCCGCGCGGAACCGAAGGAAAGCTTGGGGTCGAAGCCCCGGGTCAGGACTGCGGTGCGCGGGCGGACATCCCCATGGCTGTTTTCATGATCGGACATATGATCTCCCAACCAGAGTGTAGCGCGATGAAAGCACATCCGGTAAGTGGTGTTTACCGGGGGAAAAATTTACTTGCAAATCGGACTATACGTATAGTAGGCTCGATCACAAGTATAGTAATCACATGGCCCAACCCAAACTGACCCGGCTGGAATTGCAGATTATGGAAGTTGTCTGGACGCGCGGCGCCTGTTCGGTGCGCGAGATCCAGGAAGCCTTTCCGGAACCGCGCCCGGCCTACACCACCATCCAGACCACGGTCTATCGCCTGGAGACGAAGAAGGCGCTGCGGCTGGTAAAGCGCATCAGCAACGCCAATATTTTCGATGCGGCCATCACCCGCGAGCAGGCGCAGAGCCGTTTGATCGATGATTTGCTGAGCCTGTTCGGCGGCCGCACCAAGCCGGTGATGGCGCACCTGGTGCAGTCCGGGAAACTGACCCTCGACGATGTGAAAGAGGCCGAGCGGGCCCTGCGGGCACTGTCTAAAAAGGAGAAACCACAATGATCCCTGGGTATCTCGTGCCGGTGGCCAACCACCTGTGGCAATCCACTCTATTCGCGGCGGCGGCGTGGCTGTTGACGCTGGCGCTGCGTCGCAATCGCGCCTCGGTGCGGTACCGGCTGTGGCTGGCCGCGTCGGTGAAATTTCTGATTCCCTTCGCGCTGCTGGTCAGCGCGGGACGGCAGTTGCCATGGCCCGCCGCGCCCGCGCCCGCCGCGGCAGTGCGCCCGATTTCCGATATGGTCGAAGGCATCGGCCAGCCGTCGTTTCTGGCCGTGCCGCCGGTCCCGCGCAGCCGCAGCCGTCTGGTGCCCGTCGTGCTGCCGGCGGTGTGGTTGTGCGGATTCCTGGCGGTGGGCTTTTCCTGGCTCCGCCGGTGGCGTGAAGTGTGCGCCGCAGTCCGGTCGGCCACGCCTGCGCAAACCGGGATGGCGGTGCCCGTGTTGTACTCGCATTCCCGCCTGGAGCCCGGAATCGTAGGCATCCTCCGGCCCGTGGTCCTGCTGCCGGAGGGCATCGACGAGCGCTTGACCACGGCGCAACTGGCGGCGGTCCTCGCACACGAAATGTGCCACGTGCGCCGCCGCGACAACCTGGCCGTTGCCCTGCACATGATCGTGGAAACGGTCTTCTGGTTCCATCCGCTGGTCTGGTGGATCCGCGCCCGCCTGATCGATGAGCGCGAGCGCGCCTGCGATGAAGAAGTGCTGCGCACCGGCAGCGATCCGGAAACGTACGCCGAAGGAATCCTGAACGTCTGCCGCTTCTACCTGGAATCGCCCGCCTGCGTCGCCGGCGTGACCGGCGCCGATCTCAAGGCACGCATCGAGAGCATCATGACCGACAGGCTGGCGACAGACCTCGACCTGGGCAAGCGCCTCTTGCTCGCCGCCGCAGCATCGCTGGCCATCGCCGCGCCGCTCGCCATCGGCGTGCTCCACGCCCCGGATTTGCGCGCGCAGAATACGGCGCCGGCGAAGTTCGAAGTGGCCTCGGTGAAGGCGAGTAATGCGAAAGGCATGGCCGCGATGAGCTTTAAGACCGAGCCGGGGGGAAGACTGACCGCCGTCGGCATCCCTCTATACCTGGCCATCGAGTGGGCGTACGGGCTTTCCATTCAGTCGGTCCGCATGTCCGGCGGGCCGGAGTGGACCCATTCGGCTCAATACGATATCGATGCGCGCCCGGCCGCGGGCGCCATTCCAGCCGACTTGCCCGGCGTCGTTCGCGAACAGAGGATGCGCCCGATGCTCCAGGCGCTCCTCGCCGAGCGCTTCAAACTGGTCGTCCGCCGCGAACACAAAGAGATCCCCGTCTACGCAGTGTCCGTGGCCAAAGGCGGACTCAAAATGGAGAGCGTGGACGAGAAGGATTGCGGCCCCGGCCTCCCCTGCCACAACTTTCAAGGTGGTCAGGGCCGCGGCGTACACAGCAAAGCTGCCAGCGTGGAGGATCTGCTTTCGTGGGTGGAAAACTGGTCTGACCGCCCCATGATCGATCACACGGGACTCACCGGGCTCT
The DNA here is from genome assembly GCA_963853855.1 of uncultured Solibacteraceae bacterium. Lineage (GTDB taxonomy): Bacteria > Acidobacteriota > Terriglobia > Bryobacterales > Bryobacteraceae > Sulfopaludibacter. The sequence goes on from CAWKYG010000007.1 coordinate 19,487, forward strand.
ACAAAATGGACACTGATGGCTGGGTGCCGCTCCGCGGCGGTCCCGGCGGCCCGGGCGATGGGTTCGACGATCCCACACGCCCAACCCTCTTCACCGTGTTCGAACGCCAACTGGGCCTCAAACTGGAACAAACCAAGGCCCCGGTGGAGACCTTCGTCATCGAACACGTGGAGCGCCCCACCGGGAATTAGCTCACTAAAGTATGCATTTGCGCCGATTTTGACCCATGCTAGAATCCCGCTCGGGAGGCATGTGTGAGCCTGCGAAACTTCCTCGAAAAGCAGTTCATCGACATCATCCAATGGACTGAGCCCGATGACAACCTGCTGGCTTTCCGGTATCCCATGGAGGACATGGAAATCCAGAACGGCGGCCAGCTCACCGTCCGCGATTCGCAGATGGCCCTGTTCGTCAACGAAGGCCGCATCGCCGACGTATTCCCGCCTGGTCTGTACACCCTGACCACGCGCAACCTGCCGCTGCTGACCGACCTGATGAACTGGAACAAGGAGTTCGAATCGCCGTTCAAATCGGACGTGTACTTCTTTTCCACGCGGCTGCGCATGGACCAGCGCTGGGGCACCGCCACGCCCATCACCATTCGCGATAAGGAATTCGGCGCCGTGCGGTTGCGCGGCTACGGCATCTATTCCTACCGCATCGCCGACGTGAAGCTGTTCTACACCAATGTGAGCGGCACCCGCGACGGCTATTACGTTTCGGACCTGGAAGGCCAGCTTCGCAATACCATCGTCGCCCGGATGACCGACATCTTCGCGCCCTCCGAAGTGGCGTTCGTGGATATGGCCGCGAACCAGGGCAGGCTGGCCGAACAGATTGCCGCCGCGCTGAAGCCCGCGTTCGCCGCCCTCGGTCTGGAACTTGCGCAATTCGTAGTGGAGAACCTGTCGCTGCCCGACGAACTGCAAAAGGTGCTGGACCAGCGCATCGGCGTCAACATGGCGGGTGACCTGGGAACCTACACCCGGTTCCAGGCGGCGCAAGCCTTGCCCGTGGCTGCCGCCAACCCGGGCGGCGCGGCGGGAGTGGGCGTGGGATTGGGCGCCGGCCTGACCATGGCCCAGACCATGATGGACGCGATGAAACCCGCCACCGCCGCCCCGGCCGATTCGAAATTCTGCATCGATTGCGGCCATGCCATGCCGAAGCACGCGAAATTCTGTCCGGAGTGCGGTAAGCCACAGCTATGAACTGCCCGTCCTGCGGTGCGCCCCTGCGTCTGGAAGGCGACGACGAAGGCTTCGCCTGCGACTACTGCAAGAACATCTACTACCCCGAAAAGAATGACGACGGCGTGCGCGTGCTGGGCGAACCGGCCGCGGAAGCCTGCCCGGTTTGCGCCCTCCCGCTGATGCACGCCATCCTGGCGCGCGAGCGCATCCGCTATTGCACGCGCTGCCGCGGCATGCTCCTCCCCATGGACACGTTTCCAGCGCTGATCGAGGAACTCAAAGCCGGTCTGGCGGTGCGTGCCGCGCAGCACCCGCCGGACCGCCGCGAACTCGACCGGCATATCGATTGCCCGCAGTGCCACCACCGCATGGACACGCACTTTTACGGCGGGCCGGGCAACATTGTGATCGACGATTGTTCCCGCTGCTACTTGAACTGGCTGGATCGCGGCGAGCTCGTCCGCATCGCGCAGGCCCCCGACCGCCAGTACGACCCCATAGGCCCGGCGCCTACAGAAAAGCCATGGTCTTGACGCCGGAGATTTCGAACGGACGACGGCAGCGCAGATTCTTGCAGGACACCTTATCGTCCAGCAGCACCATGTAGCTTTGCGCTTTGGCGAATTTGGCGCGGTCGCGCTCATCGCCGCCGCCGGGCAGCCGGTCTTTCTTTTTGTGGACCATCCAGCGCAGATCGTATGACTCTTGCGAGCGGCAGTAGGGGCAATTGAGCATTGCCGGCTTGGTGGTTTGCGACTGGGAATAGTACGCGCGTTCGTCCATTACCGGTCCTTGATCGGTATCCAGGTCTGCCCGTCGGGATTGCCTTTGTATTCGGCGCGCGGACGGATCAGGCGGTTGTTGCGGTACTGCTCCAGCACGTGCGCGGTCCAACCCGACATGCGGCTCACGGCGAAAATCGGAGTAAAAATATCGATCGGAATCCCCAGCGAGTAGTACGCCGACGCCGAATAGAAGTCCACGTTCGGCAGCAGACCCTTTACGCTCTTGATGGTCTCTTCCATGCGCTTGGACAGGCGGTATAGCTTCTCGTGTCCGGTGCGTTTGCCCAGTTCCTCGCTCAGCACACGCAGGTGCGTGGCGCGCGGATCTTCGGTGCGATACACGCGATGGCCGAAGCCCGGAATTTTCACCTTCTTGGCCAGCGTATTCTGGACGCGCGCCACGGCTTCCTCTTCCGTGCCCAGGTCCAGCAGCCACTTGATCACATCCTGATTGGCGCCGCCGTGCAGCGGCCCTTTCAGTGCCCCAATCCCGCTGGTCACGCAGGAATAGATGTCGGAAAGCGTGGCGGCGGTAACGCGCGCGGCAAACGTGGAGGCGTTCAATTCGTGATCGGCGTGCAGGATCAAGGCGACATCGAAGGCGCGTTCCATCACATCGTCGGGACGCCGCCCGGTCAGCGTGTAGAGAAAGTTGGCGGCAAAGCCCAGCGCCGCGTCGCCTTCCACCAGGGGTTTGCCGTTCCGAAAGCGATCGAAGGTGGTGACGATGGTCGCCGTTTTGGCCATCAGCCGCACGGCTTTGCGGTGGTTGGCCTCGGCCGACATATCGGCAGCCTCGCCGTCATACAGGCTGAGCATCGAGACGGCGGTGCGCAGCACGTCCATCGGGTTGGATTTGGCAACGCTGCCCAGAAACTCGGTGACTGGCGCAGGCAGGCTCCGCTCGGCCACAAGCTGGCGTTTCAACTCGTCGAGTTCCGCCTGTTTTGGCAGCCATCCGTTCCACAGAAGAAAGATGACCTCTTCAAACACCGCATGGTCGGCCAGAGTGTGAATGTTATAACCGCGGTAGCTCAGGATGCCCTGATAACCGTCGATGTAGCAAATCTCCGACTCGCCGGCAATGACGCCTTCCAGACCTGTTGTTATCGTTCCCATGCCCGTCGCTCTCTGTTCAAGTTTTAGTCTAGCTTGTCCCGCTCACCTGGGAGGTGGGCAGCCTGGCAGCGGTGAGAAACCGATCACCAGATCGTCCCGCTCTACCCAGAGCGCCTCTTGCCGGCTCTTGCCGAAATCCACCGTCAGAATGACGCCCGACCCGCAAGAACGGCTCTTCGCAATTCGGAAATTGGAAGGGTCCGCCTTCTCCGGTCCCCAGTCTTCCATAAAGCTTTGCATCGAATAGCCCGTGCATGGCTTGGTATCGGTGCAACCCCACAGGGCATACGCGGCCTTGTAGTCTTTCGCTGCTAACAGCCCAAAAAACTTCTTGACCTGCTGTTCCTGCCGAATGTTATGAAAAATGAATAAGAGCGGGCCGCCAATCACTACCAGCGCGATGAGCGTGTAGACCACGGTCTTGATGATCTTCTCCCTGCGCTCATCGCCCTTGCCGTATTGATCCAGATAACCGGCCATCGGCTTTAGACTCGCGGACTATTTGGCCGCCGGCCCGGGCTTCGCGGGGGTCAGCCCCGGAACCGGATACGCTTTGTTGTACGCGGCGATCACTTCATCGGTGATATCGAGCGCCGGCTTGTAGAAATGCGCGGTCTGGGAATCGATCACCAGATCGAGCCCTTTGGCCTCGGCCAGTTTCTTGATCACTTCGTTCATTTTCACGGAACTCTTCTGCAGAGTGTCGTTTCGGAACGCCTCGGCATCGGTGTTCAGGTCGTCGGTGGCGTACTTCAGTTCCCGCTGTTTCTTGGCGGCGTTGGCCTGAATGTCCGCTTCCTGCCCGGGAGTGAGCTTCCCGTTGGAATTCTGCAACTGGGTCTGCAGCGCCTGAATTTCACTGGCAAGCAGATTGATTTTGTCCTGCCGCGGCTTGAATGTAGCCTGCATGTCCGCATTCGCCTTGGTGATCTCGGCGGATTCGAACACTGCTTTTTGTATATCGACCACCGCAATCTTCATCTGTGCGGCAGCGACCTGGCTAAACACAAAAAGGGCGGAGCAAGCCAGCAGCGGCTTGAAGCCCATCCTTGAAAACATGAAGCAAACTCCTGAGAGTAGTGTAGATTCTTAGGTTATCACACCTATTCCAAGACCCCGAGAATCTCGTCTTCCTTCAAAATCAGGTATTCGTCCCCGTCGATCTTGATTTCGGAACCAGAGTATTTGCCGAACAGGATGCGATCGCCGGCTTTGACCTCCAAAGCCACGCGCTCCCCGGTCTCCAGCAGCTTGCCATTGCCCACGGCAATCACGGAAGCCTGCTGCGGTTTTTCCTTCGCGGAATCGGGAATGATGATCCCACCGCGCATCTGCTCTTTCTCTTCCAGCCTCTTCACCATTACGCGGTCATGTAGCGGACGTAGATCCATGTACACGATTATACAGGGGCCGGGGGCCGGGAGTCGGGGGCCAGGGCGACTATTCCCCGGCCCCTGACCCCTGGCCCCTGGCCCCCAATGTTTTGTCCACCAGTTCCCGCGCCTCTTCCTGGATCCTCCGCAGATGCTCCACGCCGGCGAAGCTTTCCGCGTAGAGCTTGTACACATCCTCGGTGCCCGAAGGCCGCGCGGCGAACCATCCCCTCTTGGTGATCACCTTCAGTCCGCCGAGGGGCGCCCCATTGCCCGGCGCAGTGGTCAACATGGTTTCGATCGGATCGCCCGCCAGATCGTGCGCCTGCACCTGTTCCGGGGAAAGCTTGGCCAGCAGTGCCTTCTGCGCGGGCGTGGCCGGCGCGTCGATCCGCTCATAGACCGGCGCGCCATAGCGCTCGGTCAGGCTGTGGTACACCTGCCCGGGATCTTTGCCGGTGCGCGCCAGAATCTCGGCTGCGAGCAGTCCCATAATCAGGCCGTCCTTATCCGTGGTCCACACCGCGCCACCGGTCCGCAGAAACGAAGCGCCCGCGCTCTCTTCGCCGCCGAAGCCGAGCGACCCGGAGAGCAGCCCGTCCACAAACCATTTGAAGCCCACCGGCACTTCCACCAGGTGCCGCCCCAGCCCGGAGGCCACGCGGTCGATGATGCTGCTCGATACCAGCGTCTTCCCCACCCCGGCATCCGGCCGCCAATGGGGGCGGTTCGGGTAAAGATACGAGATCGCCGCCGCCAGGTAATGATTCGGATTCAGCAGGCCTGCGCTGCGCGTCACGACGCCATGCCGGTCGCTATCGGTATCGAAGGCGAAGCTCACGTCGTAGCGGTCTTTCATGGCAATCAGCGGCGCCATGGCATACGGGCGACGAGCAGTCCATGCGGATCTTGCCGTCCCAATCCAGAGCCATGAAGCGGAAGGTGGGGTCCACCTGTTCGTGCGCCACGGTCATGGTCAGCCCGTAGCGCTCGGCGATGCGCGGCCAGTAGGCCACGCCCGCGCCGCCCAGCGGATCGGCGCCCAGCGATAATTTGGCATCGCGAATCGCCGCCATGTCCAGCACCGAGCCGAGGTCGTTGACGTAAGTCGATACGTAATCGTAGCGATGGGCGGCCGCCAGCGCCTGCGCGGTAAGGCACGCGGCGCACGGCGGCCAGACTGGCCGCGCAGGATTTCGTTGGCGCGGTCCTCGATCTGGCTGGTGGCGCCCGTGTCGGCCGGGCCGCCCGTGGGCGGGTTGTACTTGAAGCCTCCATCGTTGGGCGGATTGTGCGAGGGCGTAATCACGATGCCGTCGGCCAGGGCGGAGGGACTGCCGTGATTGTGCGTGAGGATGGAATGCGACAGCACCGGCGTGGGGGTGTACCCCAGGTCCTGATCGATACAAACGGAGACCTGGTGCGCGGCCAGAACCTCGAGTGCGCTGGCGAATGCGGGCTCGGAGAGCGCATGAGTATCCTTGGCCAGAAACAGCGGACCGGTGACCCCGGTCTGCGCCCGGTATTCGCAGATCGCCTGGGTGATGGCCAGGATGTGATTCTCGTTGAACGAAAGATCGAAAGACGATCCGCGGTGGCCCGACGTGCCGAAACTGACCTTCTGTGTGGATACGTCTGGATCGGGCTTTTCGGCGTAATATGCGGTCACCAGGCGGGGCACATCGACCAGCATCGAAACGGGCGCGGGTTGCCCGGCGAGGGGATGAATAGCCATGTTAAAACCAAGGTATCATCTCCGCCCGCCCCGGAGCCCGCGCGCGGCAGCGCGAACGCCACAGCCCTCTGCTATTCTGGCTCGTTATGTTAGTCGAGCAACAGATTGCCGAACGGCGGGAACGGGCCGCTGACGCCATCGCCAAGGTCCTGGAACGGCCGGGCGGAGAGCCGTACGGCGATTATCGCGTCAAATCCGCCAGCGGGAAAACCTACCGTGTTGCCATGCGCGGGCCTGGTCTGTTCGAGAACTATTGCTCGTGCCCGGACTTCGCCGTCAATACTCTGGGGACCTGCAAGCACATCGAGGCGCTCCTCCTGCGGCTTGGCAAGCGCTACGGCAGAGACTCTCGAAAGCCGCAAGTTTGCGCGGGCGCGCGCCTCCATCTCGTTGCAGTACGGCGAAACGATCGCTGTCCGATTGCGCCTTCCCGCCGATCCATCGCCGGCTCTGCGGAAATTGGCCGAGGAGTACTTCGATGCAGCCGGCTTGCTGCGGCTGGAGCATTTCCGGAGTTTCCATCGAGGTGATCGAGGCTCTTCCGTCAAGCCGACCTCGATGCGGTCATCTACAGCGACGTGCTGGAATACCTCGACCGGGAGAATGAACTTGCCGAGGGGCTGGATCTGGAACGCCAGCTCCTGGCGAAGCTGCGGCGCGGACGGGATCCGCTGAACGGAATCCTGAAGACAAAACTCCTGCCCTACCAGGAGCGGGGCGCCATCTTCGCGGCGTGCCGGGGCCGCGTGGTCCTGGCCGATGACATGGGTCTGGGCAAGACCGTGCAGGCCCTGGCGGCTACCGAAATGCTGCGCCGCCGCCGGGGCATTCAGAGGGTGTTGGTGGTGGCTCCGGCCTCGGTGAAGTACCAGTGGAAAACGGAAATCGAAAAATTCTCCGGACTTTCGGCGCAGGTAATCGAAGGATTGCTGCCGCGGCGGCGCGAATTGTATGCCTCGCCGCAAGTTCTTCAACCTCTCCAGCTACGAACTGGTCCTGAAGGATGTGCGCTACATGCACGAACTCGCGCCGGACCTCATCATCCTCGATGAAGCCCAGCGCATCCGCAACTGGACCACCGCCACGGCGCGCACCATCAAACAATTGAAGAGCCGCTATGCCTTCGTGCTCACGGGAACTCCGCTCGAAAACAAGCTGGAAGAGCTGTTCTCCGTGGTGGAGTTCATCGATGGCCGCCGCCTGGGTCCCGCGTTCCGCTTCCTGCACGAGCATCGGACCGAGGACGAAGAACGGCAAACTGATCGGCTACCGCGGACTGGACCGGATTCACGATCAACTGGCGCCGATCCTTCTGCAGGCGCACCCGCGCAGGAGGTTCTCAAGGATCTGCCCAAGCGCACCGACCAGATCCTCCACGTGGCCCTGACTCCGCAGCAGGCGGAGCCTTACTGGGAACAGAACGACATCCTGGCCGCCTTGATGCGCAAGTGGGAACGGCAAGGCTGGCTCTCGGAAATCGACCAGAAGCGGGTCCTGTGTTGCCTGCAGAACATGCGGATGCTGTGCAACTCCACCTTCCTCTTCGACAAGCAAACGAACCATTCGCCGAAACTCGCCGAGTTTCGCGAGATCGTCCGCGAACTGGCGATCGAAGAGGGCCGCAAGGTGGTGGTCTTCAGCGAATACGAACGGATGACTCACCTGGCGGGCAAGGAACTGGAAAAGCTGGGGATCGGATTCGTGTCGCTGCACGGCGGCGTGCCTTCGCGGAATCGCGGCGCGCTCATGGAGAAGTTCCGGCGCGATGCGGACTGCCGCGTCTTCCTTTCGACCGATGCCGGCGGGGTCGGGCTGAATCTGCAGGCGGCTTCGGCGGTCATGAATTTCGAGCCCCCGTGGAATCCCGCCCGGCTCGAACAGAGGATCGGGCGAGTCCACCGGCTCGGCCAGGCGCATCCGGTCCACGTGGTGCACCTGCTGACCAAGGACAGCATCGAAGAGCGCGTGTGGGAAACGCTCAAGCTGAAGAAGTCCCTGTTCGCCGGGGTCTTCGATTCTCCGACCGGCGAGGTGAGCTTTGCCGCGCTCGGACGAAAGAGCGTCCTGCAGGCAGTGAAGGAGATTTTCGCGAATCAACCGGGGCGGCCAAAACCGGTGATCGACCGGCCCGCGCCCAAGGCGGTGCCCTACAGCCGGTGGCAGCGCCGGCTCCGGTGCGCCTCAATCCAGCGGAATTCGAACAGGCTGCGGCCGGGCTGATCGATACCGGTGTGCGGTTCCTCGAGTCGCTTGCGGCCGCGGCGCAAAACTCTCCCGCGGGCGAACCCTTTGCCAATCTGGTATCGGTCGATCCGAAGCACGAACCGCCCGGCCTTATCGATTCCACTGCCCCAATCGGTGGACCGGAACCGTCTGGTGCAAGCGCTGTCGGCTGTGTTGGGCGCGTTCGGACGCTCCGCGTGAAGAGCCCGCACTCGCTAACGCTCGCGGCTCTAATCAGAGCGGCAGCTTTCGCGAAATGATGGTTGCTAAGCGTTTGTCAGGAAATAACCATGCCAATCGCTCCCTCACGGTCGCGGCTCCGATGCGCGTTCAGAGCCGCGACCGTGAGGGAGCGGTTAGAGCCAATTGATCTAATAGTTTTCTGACGACCACTTAGTCGCGAACCGGCGTTTAACTGGCCTTCAGCAGACACATCCGCCGGGCGGCGCGGCGGGCTTTCAGCCGTTCATTGGCTTTCTTCTGCTTCTCCGCGGACACGACCGACTGGCATACGTCGCAGCGCTTCCTGATTCGGGAACGAGTGACGAAATCCGCGCCGCACCGGCGGCACTGCTTAGTCATAGTCTCCTCGAGCGGGAGAATGCCGGGCTTCTTTGGCAGCAGATGAGAATAATGGAAATCGCAATGATTCATGTCAGGCACCTCGTGTATGTGGGTAACCAAACCAGTCCGTGAACGGGAGTGCACCAGGCGATGGTTGGAATTTGGGGCATATGCCCCATCGGTGTATTCCCGTGGTTGAAATCACGACACCTCCGGTTCCCTCGCCGGTTCCGGGAAGCTTGTTGGAAAGCCCTAGTCATCTGCTTGCCAATTAAAGACTTCCGCGACTTATTTGGGCTCAGTTTGAAACCCCTTGACCACCTGTACCCGACTGGAACTGTCATGGTTCTCACGATCATATTGCACGCCAGCCTCCGAAATCAGGCGGCGCTCGGGGACGCCGGGCGATACAACTCGGTTGCACCCAGCAGTTCCCAACGTAAATGATTGATGTAAAAGACGAGAATCGGCTCCGGAAATACTTCCCGGAACTTTTCATGAGCTCTCGCTTCCCATCCTTCGGTGAAATATGGTTTCGGATCCATATCCTTGGCGAAGAATCCGTTCTCGTGCGGCACGCCAAGGAAATCCAGCACGGCGGTAATCATGTCCAGGTGCGAAACCAGCACGGCCTGGGCGAGATCTTTCGCAAAGTCCTCGTCGGGTTCGGATATTCGCGCCCAGAACTTCGGAATGGATTTGCGCAATAATTCCGTATTCACCTTGGAAAGGTGGGCCCGCACTTTGAATCCCTCGTAAATCCTGTAGGTTTTCAGTTTCCCGATAGAAATGCCGCGGATGAGTTGGCCAAATGCTTCCTGACCCAGGCCCAGGTAGACATCCGTAATTTGCATAAAGTGTCAGAGTATCACGGCCGGACCCTCTGCGGACGTCCGAGTCCGGATATCTTCATCGGTTTTTCGGAAAAGTTCTTATGCCGGATACGGTAAAATAGGTAGGTTTGGACAAAATGGGGAACGTAATCATTCTAGGCTCCCAGTGGGGAGACGAGGGTAAGGGGAAGATCGTCGACCTCTTCTCGGACCGGTTCGATATCGTCGCGCGCTATCAGGGCGGACATAACGCCGGCCACACGGTTTTTATCGGCGAAAAGAAATTTGTATTGAAGCTGATTCCGAGCGGCATTCTGCGCCCGGGCAAACAGGCGGTGATCGGCAACGGCCTGGTTATCGATCCGGCGGCGCTGCTCGCCGAGATCGAATCGCTGGAATCGGCCGGAGTGGAAGTCACCCGCGTTCTGGCCATCAGCAACCGGGCGCACGTGCTGTTCCCGTCGCACCGCATGATGGAGCGGATGAGCGAAGGCCGGCCGGGCCGGGTCTCCATCGGCACCACTTCGCGCGGCATCGGGCCGTGCTACGAAGACAAGATTGCCCGCCGCGGCATCCGCATCGCCGATCTGCTGAATGCCGATGTTTTCCGGCCGCAGTTCGATTCGGTGATGGAGGAAAAGGCTGTCATCGCCAAAGCGCTGGGCATCTATGAAGAGCTGGATCTGCCTGCCATCCGCGACCAGTACGAAGCCTTTGCGGAGCGCATCCGGCCCATGGTGCGGGACACCGCGCTATTCCTGAACCAGGCCATCTCCGCCGGCAAGACCGTGATGTTCGAAGGCGCGCAGGGCACCATGCTGGATATCGATCACGGCACCTATCCCTTCGTCACCTCGTCGAGCGCTTCGGCGGGCGGCGCGTGCACGGGCACCGGCGTGCCGCCTACGCGAATTCACGGCGTGATCGGCGTTTCCAAGGCTTACATCACGCGCGTGGGAGGCGGTCCGTTTCCCACCGAAGCGCTGGACGGCGCGGGCGACGAAATACGTGCCCGGGGCAACGAATTCGGCGCGGTCACCGGGCCGTCCGCGGCGCTGCGGCTGGTTCGACGCGCCGCTGCTGCGCTACACCTCCGCGATCAACGGCTTCGACAGCGTGGTGATCACCAAGCTGGATGTGCTGGATACCTTCGCCACGATTCCCGTGTGCGTGGGGTACCGCATTGCGGGCCGCGAGGTGTGCGAGATGCCGCCCACGGTCGCCGAAATCGAAAAGGTGGAGCCGGTGTTCGAATGCCTCCCCGGCTGGCAATGCTCCACTTTCGGAATCGATAACTTCGATGCGCTTCCGTCGAAGGCCAAGGACTACCTGGCTTTCCTCGAAAGCCGCACGGGAGTCGAAGCCGGCTGCGTTTCCACCGGTCCGGAGCGCAACCAGACGATCGTCCGTTCGGGTTCGCGCTTCGAGAAGCTGGTAACGTAGTAGTATCGTGCGTCTGGCGCTGGCCATCTCGCTGTTCGCCTGCCTTCTGCCCGCGCAGGACCTCCGCGAGATCGTCCGCCGCGCAGTCGAACTCGACGCCAAAAATATGGAACTCGGCCGCGGCTACACCTTTCAGGAGCGGCGGGAACGGCATGAATTCGATGGCTCCGGCAAGGTGCGCCGCGACGATATCCAGACGTGGGAGGTGATCCCGCTGGAAGGCACCGCCTACCGGCGGCTGGTAGCCCGCAACGATGTCCCGCTTTCCGCCGGGGAACAGGCCGCAGAACAGGACCGGCTGCGCTGGAACGCGGAGCAGCGCCGCAAGGAGACTCCGCAGGAACGCCAGCGCCGCATCGCCGAATGGGAGCGGCGGCTGCAGCAGCGGACCCACGAGCCGTTGAAAGAACTGCCCGACGCCTTCAACTTCACTCCTGCCGGGGAAGCCCTTATCGACGGGCGCACCGTCTATGTGATCGATGCGCGCCCCAAGCCGGGCTACCATCCCAAGAGCCAGTTGGCCTCCTACTTCCCCAAAGTCAAAGCGCGCCTGTGGATCGATAAAGCCGAGGGCCAGTGGGTCAAGGTGGACGCCGAAACCCTGGACACCATCTCCATCGGCGGCTTCATTCTGCGCGTCGCCAAAGGTACGCGGTACACGGCCGAGCAGACGCGTGTGGCCGAAAACGTCTGGGCGCCGAAGCGCATCTGGTACAAAGCTTCCGCGCGCATCGCCCTGGTGAAAGGCATCCAACTGGAGGTGGAAACGCGCCTGAGCGATTACCGGAAGCCGGCCGACACTGCCGCCTTCACGGTTGCACCCCAGAGGCCCTGACAGGGTTACGCTTGCGCCGCTTGAAAGAAGCAGACTTGGCCGACGATGAACGCCGATCGACGCAGATACTGCGGTTGGGTGGCTGTTGCCAGCTACCCCCTGCACGGACTCGTGTTTTGCGGACTCCTGGCCGACGTGCACGACCGGATTTTGCTTTTGGCTTCCCGGCCCGATCCGCCGATATTCCGACGGATGCCGGCGAGGTCTCTCAGTTCTCGCGCGTGCAGTTTCTCGACGTGCTACGAAGCAGACCTGGCCGCCGATGAACGCCGATCTACGCAGATAACGCAGGACCCCCTTACGGAATCTGGCGTCCTAGCCCGACTTTCGCACTTCGGAGAGTTTTATCGGCTCGACCGAACTATATTTGGTTTGGCTGCAACAATGCCGCCTCGAAAAGGGCCTGAGTGAAGACCTACTCTCTTTCCTTTTACCTCGGTTTCTGGCATGCTGCTGCTTCCTATGTTTCTGCGCAGCACCCCACGAAAGAAGGACGGCAAGACTCACCGCTACTTCAGCGTGGTCGAGAATCGCCGCTTGCCCGGCGCCAAAACGGTGCAGCGCACCGTGCTGTATCTGGGCGAGATCAACGACCAACAGCAGGCTGCGTGGCGCAAGACGCTGGAAGTCTTCGACGAAGACCAGCAAGACTATCGAACCATGAGCCTGTTTCCGGACGACCGGGAGGTTCCCGCCGATGCCCTGGACAGCATCCAGGTAAAACTTAGCGGCCTGGAATTGCGGCGTCCGCGCACCTTCGGCGCTTGTTGGCTGGGGTGCGAGTTGTGGCACCAACTCGGATTGGATGAGTTTTGGCGCCAGCGTTTGCCGGAAGCGCGCGAAGCGGTGAGTTGGGAGAAGGTGCTGCAGTTGCAGGTAGTGAATTGCCTGCTCGACCCGGGCAGTGATTATCGCTTGCACCGGCAGTGGTACGTGGATACGGCGATGGACGAGCTATTGGAGACGGACTTTGCCGTGGCCGCCAAGGACCGGCTGTATCGCTGTCTGGACCGGGTGCTGCCGCACAAACAGGAGTTGTTTGTCTGGTTGAAACAGAAGTGGGCCGACTTGTTCCAGGCGGACTTTGAAGTATTGCTCTACGATCTGACCAGCACGTACTTCGAAGGCGAGATGGAGCAGAACCCAAAGGCCAAGCGTGGTTACAGCAGAGATAAAAGACCGGACTGTCTGCAATTGGTGATTGCGCTGGTGGTGACCACCGATGGGTTGCCGTTGGCCTATGAGGTGATGAAGGGGAACACGTCAGATCGCACCACACTGCCAGGCTTTCTCAAGAAGATCGAGGACACCTACGGCAAAGCGCGGCGCGTATGGGTGATGGATCGCGGGGTTCCCAGCGAAGCCATACTGCAAGACATGCGCTCGCCGGAAGGGCAGACGTTCTATTTGGTGGGCACGCCGAAAAGCAAGATCAACCAGCATGAAAAGAAGTGGCTGGATCTGCCGTGGCAAAAGGTTCGCGACTCGGTGGAGGTGAAGTTGTATGAGCACGAAGGCGAACTCTATGTGCTGGCCAAGAGCGGTGGGCGGCAGGCCAAAGAGAACGCCATGCGGCGCAAGCGACTGGCTCGCTTGCTGCGCAAACTGCGGACCATGCGCAAGAGCCTGCCGAAGCGCGATCAACTGTTGCTGCGCATCGGGGCCGCCAAGAAGGAAGCCGGGCGGGCTTTTGGGTTCGTGAAGATGCAGAGGCCGGCGGCGGACCAGGCGGTCACTCGGGAGACGTTCTCCTTTGAGGTGGACAAGGCCAAGCTGAAAGCCGCCGAACAACGTGACGGCCATTATCTGCTGCGCAGCAACCTCACTGGCGAAGATCCTGCGGTGTTATGGACGCGCTATGTGCAACTGACCCAGATAGAGAGTGTGTTCCGTTCGTTGAAAAGCGAACTGAGCATCCGGCCCATTGGTCATCAACTGGAACATCGGGCCGATGCGCACGTGCTGATTGCGTTCCTGGCTTACAGTCTGCAAGTCACCTTGAAGAACCGTCTGATGAAGCACGCGCCCGGATTGACACCGGCCGCGGTGTTCGAAAAGTTGGCGACGATCCAGATGGTCGAGGTGTGGATTCCCATGGTGGACGGCCGCTGGCTGGCGATGCCGCGTCACACGCAGCCGGAGCCCGATGTGCAAGCACTACTCAATCAGATTCGGATCACGCTTCCCTCCCAACCACCACCACGGATCAAGGCCTCCCAGATCACGTCAAAATAGACCGCACCCTCCCTAGTTTTGTGGTGAAGACCTTTGGGTAGCCTTCACTGATTCTGCGAGGTTTAGCTGTTGCAAAACCTGCGAAGTGCGAAAGTTGGGCTAGCGGCATTTACGGCGTCATCCGCAACCCCAGCTACCTGGGCCTGCTGGTCTCTTCGCTGGGATGGGCGCTGGCGTTCCGCTCCGGCGTGGGCGTATTGCTGACCGCCTCGTTGCTGCTGCCGCTGGTAGCGCGCATCCGCGCTGAGGAACGGCTGCTGCGGCAGCACTTCGGAGCCGCGTACGAGGCCTATTGCGCGCATACGTGGCGGCTGGTGCCGGGGATTTATTGAGTGGACGCGGGAACCGGTATGCTACCGTGTACCCATGAAACCGTTTCTACTGCTGCTGCTGGCCGCCGGATTTGCGTTCCCCGCCGGAGATCCCACGGGTTTCTATATCTGGAAGGCGTCGGAGTTGAAGGCGCTTCCCACCACTCTGTCGGCTAAACTCGCCGGCGCCACGATGACCAGCCAGCCGGCGGCCAACCTGGGCAACTACACTTTCGCCACGGTGTTGCGAAAAGAGTCCGGCAGCGCGGAGCTTCACGAAACGCAGGCCGACATCTTCGTGATCACCGCCGGCGCAGGCACGCTCACGGTGGGAGGCACGATTCCCGATGGCAAGACCACACAGCCGCACGAGATCCGCGGCACTACCATCACCGGGGGCGTGGACAAAAAGGTGGGACCCGGCGACGTGCTGACCATTCCCGCGAAGATGCCGCACCAGATGAAGGTCGAGCGCGGCAAGCAGATCTCGTACCTGGCCATTAAGGTCGCGCAGTAGGTGAAGGCGATCCTGTTCGGCGCGACCGGCATGGTGGGGCAAAGCGTTCTGCGGGAATGCCTGCTGGACGCGGACGTGGAACAGGTGATCTGCATCGGACGCAGTTCCACCGCGCAGTGTCTCGCCAAGCTGCGCAACCTGGTGCTGCCGGACCTGTTCCACCTCGCGCCCATCGAAGGCGAACTGAAGGGTTTCGATGCCTGCTTCTTCTGCCTGGGAGTGACGTCGGCCGGGATGACCGAAGAAAACTACCGGCACATCACTTTGGATTTGACGGTCTCGGTGGCGCAAACGCTGGCCCGGTTGAATCCCGCGATGACGTTCGTTTTCGTATCGGGAGCGGGAGCGGACAGCACGGAAAAGGGCCGGAGTATGTGGGCGCGGGTGAAGGGCGCCGCTGAAAACGCCGTGTTCGGCATGAACTTCAAAGCGGCCTATGCCGTCCGTCCGGCCGTGATTCTGCCGGAAAACGGCATCCGGTCGAGGACCAGGCTTTACCAGACGTTCTACACACTGTGCCGCCCGCTATATCCGGTCGTGCGAATTTTGTTTCCGCGCTACGTGACGACGACCGGAACGCTGGGCCGCGCGATGCTTCGCCTTGCCAGAGAGGGCGGGCCGCAGCGCGTGATCGAAAGCAGGGACATCGCCGGGCTAGCGGACTAGCTTACGCGCCTCGACCCAGGCCGGAAAGACCTGGGGATTTTCCAGCCACACTAGCATCCACTGGGCCATCTCCTGTTTCTGCTCCTGCTTTTCCGGCGGCGTGCCGGGATTGTGGGCCAGGAATTTGGCACGATCCTTGGCGCCGATGACCTGGCGGCGGCAGTAGCGGGCCCGGTCGCGATTGCCGGATGCCATGGCATCGGTGTACACCTGCAGCATCTCGCGCAGGGATTGTTCCAGCTCCTCGAAGGTGTGCTGGCGGACGCCGGCGTAGGGCTGGTGGATGGGCAGGCCGGCGGCGCGCAGCAGCTCGCGCAGGTAGCTTTCGGAAACGGGCGCCAGGCGCATCAGCAGGCCATGCCACACCGCTTCTGTGATGGCGGCGGGCGATTCCGCCGCGAGGATCTCGCGGAGTTGCTGTTTAACGGACTTTCTTGAGTCCACGGCGATACTTTTCGGCGGCCTCCATGTGCGCCTCCCGGGTGTTGCTGAACTGGTGCAGGCCGGAGCCATCGGGCCGCAATACGAAGTAAAGGGCATCGGTCGCGGCGGGATGGAGGACCGCTTGAATCGACGAAATGCCGGGGCTGGCGATGGGGCCGGGCGGCAGGCCATCATGGCGATAGGTGTTGTAGGGGTTGTCGCTCTCCAGGTCCGAGCGGTAAATGGTGCCGCGGTAGCGGTTGTCCAGAAGCGCGGCGTAAATGGTAGTCGGGTCGCAATCCAGCTTCATGCCGAGTCGCAACCGGTTTTCAAAGACTGCGGCGATGCGCGGCCGGTCCTCGGGTACTTTCGCCTCCTTCTCTACCAGCGAGGCCAGGGTCACAGTCTGGTGGACGTGGGTGGCGTGCGCGATGTTGCGCCAGGCCTCGCGGAATTTCGTTGTCATCAGGCGGCAGACGCTCTCGGGCGTGGAGTGGCGGTTCAGCCGGTAGGTGTCCGGGAACAGGTAGCCTTCGAGTGTGGGCGCCTCTGGATCGAGGTCGCGAATGATTTTCGGATCGCGGGCGGCGGCCACGAATTTCGCCGCGGAGAAGAGGCCCAGGCGTTCGATGTCGGCGCCGATTTCGAACATATTCCGCCCTTCGGGGACTACCAGGGGGAGGAAGAAAATGTCGCCGCGGGCGATGCGGTCCAGCACTTCGCGCGGTGAGGCTGGCCGGTCGAAACGGTACTCGCCGGCCTGAAGCACCGGGCCGCGATGGGTCATGCGCGCCAGGAGAAAGTCGTACCGGCTGCGCACCACCCCAGCCTTTGTGAGCATGACCGCAATGGCGTCTGTGGTGGTGCCATGCGGCAGATCGACATAGACGGGATCCTGGAAGCCCTGGTAAGGCGTCTCGATCCGGTAAAAGAGGTACCCGCAGCCAAGCGCCACCACGAGAACGAGCAGGCCGAAAACGCGGAGGATCCTCATAAGGAGTCGAGATAACTTTGGAGCAGAATCACGGCGGAAAGACGATCGACGGCCGCGGCCCGTTTTTCGATGCTGATGCCGCTGGAACGCAGTACGCGTCCGGCTTCCACGCTGGTGAGCCGCTCGTCCCAGAGTTTCACCGGCAGCCCGGTGCGGGCTTCCAGGGCGCCGGCGAACTCGCGGACCCAGACGGACTGGCGGCCTTCGGAGCCGCGCATGTTGATGGGGTTGCCTAACAGGATGAGACCGACGCCGCGCTCGCGGATGAGCTGCTGGAGGGCTTCCAGGTCGCTGCGCTTGTTGGTGCGGTTGAGATTCGGCATACCCTGCGCGGTAATGCCCAGGGGATCGCTGATGGCGATGCCGATGCGCTTCTTACCCAGGTCCAGGGCGAGGATTCGGTGAGTCGGAGGGCCCAAACATTTCATTATAGACGGGGCCATGCTACATTCGAGGCAAGGGTCGTACCGCGCCGTGGCGCTGCGAATCGTGAAACCAACCACAAGCTCTGAAAAGACCGCGCAGGACGCGCGGCACATGGCCTTGCCCGTGGTGGCAGTGGGTGTGATCATCGCTATTCTGTATTTCGGCCGCGTTTTCTTTATCACATCCCTGATCGCCATAACGATTGCATTTATCCTGGAGCCGTTTGTGGCGCTGTTGATGCGCGTGCGGTTTCCGCGCAGCCTGGCGGCCTTCGTGGTATGCACCGTGGCGCTGCTGATTCTGTATGTACTGGGTATGGGCGCGTATACCCAGCTCGCGGCCATTTATCAGGATTTGCCGACCTACGGCCAGCGCATCGGCGACATTGTGGATGACGTGCGCCAAAAGCTCTCGGCTACCGAGGAGCGAACCTATCAACTGGTAGTGCCGGCGCGCCAGCGGCAGGCCGAACAGGAACGGCTCAAGGCGCAGCAGGCCGAAGCAGCCGCCGCCTCCAAGAGGGGGAAAAGCTCGCGGACCCCACCGCCCATCGTGGTGGTGCAGGCGCCGCCAGGTGCTCCCGCCGAAGATCACCCCACGCCCATCGGCGATTTCATTTCCACGCGGCTGAGCTCGCTCTACGAGTTCTTCCTGATGGCGTCGTTTATCCCGTTTCTGGTGTATTTCATGTTGAGCTGGCGCGACCATATCAACCGCAGCTTCCTGCAGTTCTTTCACGGCGAAGACCGCATGGTGGCCACGCGCAGCCTGCAGGGCATCGCAGATATGGTACGTGCCTTCGTGGTGGGAAATTTCCTGCTGGGCCTGATGCTGGCCCTGACCAGTTCGGTGATGTTCGGCCTGATGCGCCTGCCATATCCGCTGCTAGTTGGTCCGCTGAGCGGTTTTCTGAGCCTGGTGCCTTATGTGGGCCTGCCCCTGGCGATGGTGCCGCCGCTGTTCGCCGCGCTGGGACCGAATCGCTTTCCGACGTATGTATTGGTTGTGATATCGGTAGCGGTGCTCCATTTGATCGCACTGAATCTGTTGTACCCAAAGATCGTGGGGTCGCGCGTCCACCTGAATCCCCTGGTAGTGACATTTTCGCTGATGCTGTGGGGGTTCCTGTGGGACGCGCCCGGGCTGCTGCTGGCCATTCCGCTGACCGCGGGAATCAAGGCCGTGTGCGACAACGTGCATGGCTTGCGGCCGATCGGCAAATTCCTGGGGGACTAGGTTCCGCCCCTTGCGCTACTGTTTTCTGCGCGTGGGCGAATCGACCTTCTTGAAGCCCGCCGGCACGGCGAACTGCGAATCGTCCACGGCGGCCGAGGAAAAGCCGCTTAATTCCGTGGTCATCTCCAGGAGGGAACCGGGTTGCGAACTATCCTTGTTGCTGGCCGGCGGCGGATCGGAGGAACTCTTCTTGTTGCGATGCACTCCCAGCATGCCTCCCAACGCTCCGCCGAGCGACGGCCGCTCTGGGGCAGGTTGCGCCTGCGGCTGCTGTTGCTGCGTGGATTGCTGCGACTGCGCCTGGTCGCCGGGCTGCCCTTCCACTCCCATGACGACGTTCTGCACCACGGGCATTCCGTCCATCTTGCCGATTTCCTTATACACCTCGGCCATTCCCTGCGCCACTTCCGGACGCGCGGCGAACATATTGCCATTCGGCGACCAGTTCAGTTTTTCCGCCATGCGTTTGTGAAACTCGCGGACTTCGGAATAACCGCGGACCGCCGGCGTGATCCACATATCCGTTGTGATCACCATTGCGCCCTTCTGGCCGCTCTGCTGGTCGGTGCCCTCCATCTCCATCTTGAGGATCATTTCCTTCGCATCGAAGCCATTGACCTGTTTGCTGTTGCCGGTGCTTTTGGCGGACACTTTGAAGCTCGCCTGGGTGTTGTCGCCGTCTTTTTTGGAGTTCTGCATGCTTTGCTGCATCTGCTCCATCATTTGCTTCATTTCTTCGAAGGTCATGACGGACCAGGTTTTCTTTTGCATGTCGACGGTGGTGATGGTCTGGCTGTTGAGGTCGATGATGCTCATGTGGTTCGCTCCCCGCGTCACCATGCGATCTCCCTTCAGCGATACGGTGCTTTCCAGGGGCTCGCGCGCCTGCTTGGAGAAGACCCCGGCAAACTTGAGAAGGCCCGCCATGGCTCCGCCGGTGATGGTGCTTTTTTCCTGGTAGCTGAAATCCGCCAGCAGGGGCAATCCGGCCAGAGCGATGAGTGCTGCGACCGTTACGATTCTGCGAATCATTAAATCCTCCTTTTGCATATCGTAGGATAGGGACCGCCACGATACAATGGCTGCTCAGGGGGTAACGTACTGTGTCCGACCTTACAATCCGGCCCACGATGAAGTTTATCAAGGCGGGCGCCATCCTCGCCGCAATCGTATTTCTGGGGCTGGAAATCGCCTACTTCGTTTCATGGAAGGCTACGTTGCCCAACTGGTTCCCCATCGTTCCGCCGTTGATTCTTCTGTGGCCGGCGTCGCGCGCGCTACGGCGGCAGTACATTAAAGTGGTGATCTCCGGAGACCGGTTGCGCTATGAGGTGGGCGCCGCGTCCAAAACCACGCGCAATATCCAGCTCAACAAATTGCAGGATGCGCGCGTGGACCAGCGGGTCATGCAACGGATGTTTAACGTGGGCGATCTGTCGATCGAGACCGCGGGGGAAGCCAGCCGTCTCACCATCGCCAACGTCGACAATCCCCAGACTCTGGCGGACGAGATAATGAACCGGGCCCAGAAGGGCTCCACGGCATAAAAAAGGGGCGTAAGAAAGGGGACAGACGCATTTAATAAATGCGTCTGTCCCCTTTTTTAAATGCGTCTGTCCCCTTTTTTAGAGCAGGTGGCCCATGCGATCGCGCTTGGTGCGGAGGTAGGCCTCGCGGGTATCCACCACCTCGGCCAGGCAGGGAACGCGCTCGGTGACACGCACGCCCGCGCTTTCCACGGCTTCCACTTTTTCCGGATTATTGGACAGCAGGCGTACGGCTTTCAGGCCGAAGTATTGCAGAATGGCGCCGGGCAGCGCATAGCTGCGCAGATCGGAATCGAAGCCCAGCCGCTCGTTGGCCTCCACGGTGTCGGCGCCCTGGTCCTGCAACTCGTACGCGCGCAGTTTGTTGAGCAGGCCGATTCCGCGGCCTTCCTGGTGTTCGTAAATCAGCAGGCCGCGGCCCTCCTCGGCGATGCTCTTGAGGGCGATTTCCAGTTGCGCCCGGCAATCGCAGCGCAGGCTGTGAAACACGTCGCCGGTCAGGCACTGGGAGTGGATGCGCACCAGCGGCGCAGGCTCGCCGGCCAGGTCGCCCATCTTCAGCACCACGGCTTCTTCGATGCGCCCGCCGTTGCCGTCGGCAAACCGCCTTCGAAACCGTAGATGCGGAACAGGCCGAATTGGGTTGGAAAGTCCGCTTCGGCCACCTTTTCGCAGCCGCAGCGCGGAAGAATTATTCATGCTGACTATTGGGAACCTTAATCCTTTTATTATAATGGCTTCCGGCACCGAATGCTGGAAGTCTACCTGTTCTCGCTGCTGGTCAAGCTCGGCGTGATGGCATCGATCGCCAGCATTCTGGCGCGGTCGAATCACTTCAAATCCATGCTGATGCGCGAGAACCGCACGCTCAACCAGCGGCTCGCGCTGGCCGCTGTGGCTGTCCCTGGTGTTCGCGACCAGCGTGGCCATCCGGGTAGCCAGCCCGAACTATTACGCCGCCGACCTGGGCCTGGAAGGCAGCCTGCTCGCCGGCATTCTCGGGCGGATATGTCACCGGCCTGGTTTCCGGCATCCTGATTTCGCTGCCCGGCCATGTTCCACGGCGAACACCTCACCATGCCGCTGCTGGCCGGCGTGGGAGTGCTGGGCGGGCTGTTGCGCGACCTGGCCCCGACCCGGAAGAGATCTGGCGCTTTTCGCCGTTTCCGGACCTGAACATCTTCCGCTTTTTCAAGGAGAGCCGCAATCACCGCCGCACGGCCTTTCATCTGCTGTTCGGCGCTGGCATTCTGTTCGCCGAGTTCCTGCGCTACCAGTTGAGCAGTTTCTCGCACACTCGCACGGAAATGTTTTTCCTGGCGAACCGGTGGGGCGAGACGACGCCGTGGACCCTGGCGGCGCTGTTACGCCACCACGCTGTTCGCCGTCACCATTCCGCTCAAGATCTGGAACAACACGCGCAACGAAAAGAAACTGGAGGAGCAGGAGCGGCTGCTGGTGGAGGCGCGCCTGGCGGCGCTCACCAGCCAGATCAATCCGCACTTTCTGTTCAATACGCTGAATTCGGTCTCGTCGCTGATCCGCACCGATCCCAACCAGGCGCGCGTCATGGTGGTGCAAACTTTCCAAGGTGCTGCGCCGGCTGCTGCGCAAACACGAGAATTTCAGCGCCCTGCGCGACGAGCTGAGCTTCATCGAAGACTATCTTTCGATCGAGGTGGTGCGGTTCGGCGACAAACTTCGCTTCGAAAAGGACGTGGCCGACGATACGCTGGATATGCTGGTGCCCAGCATGCTGCTGCAGCCGCTGGTGGAGAACTCGATCAAGCACGGGCTGAGCAGCAAAGTGGAAGGCGGCACCATCCGGATTCAGCGCCGGCCGCAGCGAATCGCGGCTGCACCTGCTGGTGGAGGACGACGGCGTGGGAATCCCGGAAGCCAAGCTGGCCACGCTGCTGGACCACGGCATCGGCGTCAGCAACGTGAACGAGCGGCTGAAAGTGCTGTTCGGCAGCGAGTACCGTATGTGGATCGACAGCCAGCCTGGCAAGGGTACGCGGATTCAGATCGAAGTGCCGGAACTGCAGACGTACCCTGGCGGCCGTTTCTTGAGCCGCTCAGGCCATACCGATTCGAGTGAGGAGATGCTTTGACGAGACTGGAAGAGTCCGTAAGCGCGTGGCCCGCAAACGGGCTGCCCACCACTCTGGCGGACCGCACGCGGCGCGTCTACGACCGTCTGGCGGCGGTCTACCCGATGTCCACCATGCTGTTTCACTCGCGCGCCCACCGCTGCGCGCTGGAAGCCTCGGGTGTGCGCAACGGAATGAAAGTGCTCGAAGTCGCCACCGGCAGCGGGGAGATGTTCCGCCGCCTGGTACGCGCCAACCGGAAAGGCTGCGACCATCGGGAGTGGACCTTTCACCGAATATGGCGGCCCGCACGCAGCGCGCCGCGCGCCGCAAATTCCCGGAAGCGCATTACGCATTGCCAGGCCGTGGACGCGCGCCACATGCCGTTCCGCAACGAGAGCTTCGACGCCATCTTCTGCTGCTATCTGCTGGAGTTGCTTTCCGGCGACGATATCGTTCGCACGCTGCGGGAATTCCGGCGCGTCCTGCGCGACCGCGGCAATCTCACACTGGTGCTGATCGGCCAGAATACGCCCGTGTTCAACGCTGTTTACAAGGTGGTCGGCAAAGTGGCGCCCGCCTTCTGGGGACGCCAGGTGGAACGCCGGGTACCCGACCTGATCCAGTCTGCGCGCTTCGAGATTCTACAGGACCGGCTGGTCCGCCAGACCTTCTACCCTTCGCGCGTGCTGGTGGCGCGTAAGTAGGCGCTCTACTGCTTGTTGAAGGTAAGGGTTTCCGGTTTGTGTCCGGGCGGCGCGATGTAGACCACTTCCATGCTCAGGGTTTTGCCGTCGTCCGATGGCTTCATTTTCTTCTGAGTCACGATATCGTTGCCGTGCCGTTGTTCCATCATGACCAGCACCGGGCCGTTGTACCAGAAAGAAACCTGTGTGGCCTGGCCGTTCTCTTTGACTTTGCAGCCCTGGCCATCGATGTTGCAGGCAACGTCTACTTTCATTTCTTTGCCGTTGGTTTCGGTGGTGGCTTCGGATAGTTCCACGCCATCCGGCTTCTGGCTGATGGATAGCGTTTCCGCCTTAACCTTGCCTCCCGCATTGGCGCTGCGCGCCATGTCCAGGACCCACGTGCCGCTGAGGTCCGGATGGTCCGCGGCCCAAGCCGCAGTGAGAAGGAGTGCCCCGAGACAGACGAATTTGCGCATAATATGCTCCTGATGTTTTCCTAGTTTAGAGTTACCGGGGCTCCGGGTAACTACGATGAATTCCTTACAATCAGACTATACGATAGTTATGGAACTCTTCGATTTGACGGGGCAGGTGGCGCTGGTCACGGGCGGCTCGCGCGGGTTGGGCGCAGAAATCGCCGCCGGTCTGGCCGAGGCTGGAGCATCGTTGATGCTGGTGGCGCGGCGCGAGCCCGGGTTGACCGGGACCGTGGAAAGGTTGCGCGCGCAAGGCTTTCGTTGCGAGGGCACGGTCTGCGACGCCGCCAACCCCGGCGAAGTCCGCGGCGCCGTGGAGAAGACTCTCGGGCTGTTCGGACGGATCGACGCGCTGGTCAATAATGCCGGCATTTCCTGGGGCGCACCGGCAGAAGAAATGCCCCTGGACAAGTGGCAGGCGGTGCTGGAGGTGAATCTGACAGGCGCATTCCTCTTTGCGCAGGCTGTGGCGCCGGCAATGATCGCGCGGCGTCGTGGAGCGATTCTGAACGTGGCCTCGATAGCCGGTCTCCGTGCGATGCCCGAGGGACTTCCGGCGGCCGGATACGTGGCGTCGAAAGGCGGCCTGATCGCGCTGACCCGGGAACTCGCCGCGAAGTGGGGAAAACACGGAATTCGTGTGAATGCTCTGGCGCCGGGCTTCTTCCGCTCCCGGATGAGCGAGAAAGTGCTGGACCGCATGCAACCGGGAATCGAGCGTGCCATCCCGCTGGGCCGCATCGGACGGCCCGGAGAACTGAAAGGCGCGGCTGTCTTTCTGCTCTCCGAAGCCTCCAGCTACATCACCGGGCAGGTGCTCGCCATCGACGGCGGCAGCACGGCTTGGTAGGGCCGGAAGTGTGTTCACCACGAAGGCACGGGGAACACGGAGGAAGCACGGAGGAGTGCGATGAGTTTCTCCTGGTTTTTTCCGTGCTCTCTTCGTGTTCTCCGTGACTTCGTGGTGAAGACACCCCCCGAATCTCGCTAAAATTAGAAGGCAGCGTGCGGATCACAATTTCCAAAGAGAACTACATCAAGGCTATTGCCGAGGCGGAGTCGGAGGGAGAGACGGTGAAGGCGGTCACTCTTACGCGGTGGCTGCATGTTTCCGCGCCGGCGGTAACCATGGCGATCAAACGGCTGAAACGCGACGGGTTGATTCTGGTGGCGCCGGAGGGCCAGATTACGCTCAGCCCGGCCGGCCGGGAGATCTCCGCCCGGCTGCTCAACCGCCATCACCTGATCGAGCGGATGCTGACCGAGATCTTCGGACTGGAGTGGTACAAGGTTCACGACGAAGCCGAGCAGATGGAGCATGCCGTGTCCGCCGATTTCGAACGGAAGCTGGCGGAAAAGCTGGGGACCGGCGGCGCGTGCCCGCACGGAAACATGGTAGGAATGGATTCCCCGCGCGACCGGCGGCGCCGCGGATGGAAGCTGCTCGAAGAGGCGCGCAGCGGCGAGCGGCTGACCGTGACCAGCGTGTTTGAACGCGACCGCCGGCTGCTCGAGTTCCTGGACGGCAAGGGCATCCGGCCGGGGGTGACACTGGAAATTCTTGCCAGCGGCGACGACCTGGAATTGTCCGCAGCCGGCAAGCCGGTCCGCCTGGACCGCGCGGTCGCCGCCAAAGTCTGGGTGAAGTAAGCGGCCTTACTCCGACTTCGAATAGTAGTAGGTGTACTTGCTGTACAGTTCCGAAGCGCGCGCCCCGTTGGCTACGATTCCCAGCACATTGTTTTCACACAGGGACTGCATGGCGCGGGTGACGTTATCGAACGTCGTAGACCCGATCTTGATCACCAGCACGGTGCCGTCCGCCATGGTGGAAAGCAGATTCGCATCCGCCGAAAACAGGAGCGGCGGGGTATCGAAGATGGTCCAGTTGAAACTGCGCGGCAACTCCTCGAACAGTGCCTTGGCGGTGCGCATGTTCAACAGTTCCAGCGGATTCTTCACCGGCGAACCGGCGGGCAACAGGAACAGGTTCATGCCCTCCACATGACGCAAAGCCTGGGGAAAGGTGCACTTCCCGGTCAGGTAATCGGAAAGTCCGGGGGCGCGATCCACCTGAAAGAGATTGTGGATAACAGGCCGGCGCAAATCGAAATCCGCCAGCAGTACGGAGCTCTCCGCCAGGTGCGCCTCGGCCAGCGCGAGGTTCACCGCGGTGAAGGTCTTGCCTTCCGCCGGCGAAGGACTGGTGACCACCACGGTGTGCAGGGGTTGCAGCGTCTGCAGGTGGTTTAAGCGCGTGCGCAGGGTGCGGAACTCTTCCGCTGGAGTCTCGTGGGAATTGCTGAGATCCAGCAGATGCGATTCGGGCGCCGGTTTGAAGGGTACGGTGGCGACCTCGGCCAGTGCGCCGGGGTGGATGTTCAGCCGGACCGGAGGGCCGGTTAGCGTCGAAACCGGCGAGATCGGCAGGAACTCCGGCCGGCGCGGCAGGGCACCGTTTCCGTTCGCCTCCGCCAGGGGAACTCCGGCCGGTCCTTCGGGTGCATCCTCTACCGGCAGGCCCTTTTCCGCCCGGCGCAAAGCATCATGTACTCGACTCATTTCTTCTCCAATGGCACGTGGTTAGTCATACTGATTGTTTGAACCGGCTAGCCTTTGCCGCCGAAAAAGTGATAATACATTGCGCCGCTCATGGCAATGGATCCGACGATAAAGGCGCTGGACCAGGCCAGCCAGAACAGGCGGCGTTTGCGGCGAACCAGCAGGGCGTTCTCCAGAAGCGGGATGCTGCTGAGCACCGGAAGGTTCGTGTAGGTTCGTACGTCCTTCAGGTTCTTCAGAGAGGTATCCTTCATTTCCCGGGCTCCGGCCAGCATCACTCCGGCCAACATGCCCAGCGCAGCCCCAAGCCCGACCCACACCCCGCGATTGGGTTCGAACGAGCTCTCGGGAAGCGATGCGGCATCGAGCAGCTCCAGGCTCTCGCCGACCTGCTGCTCGTTCATGCTCTCCTGCGTTTCCGACTGTTCCTTGCGATGCGTGACCAGATCGTACTGCTGTTTGGCGAGCTGGTAGTCGTTATTCAACTGCGCATACTGCTGTTCGTTGAGCGGAGCGGCTTCAATGCGCACCTGAAAATCGGCAATCCGCTTATTCAGCTCGACGATGTGAGCCTGGCGGCTCTGGATATCGTTGTTGAGCATCGTGATCGAAGCGTTGACCGTGTTGATCTGGCCCTTCAATTCCTCCAGGCGCTGCTGAACCTGCGGATTCGCGACTTTGACCGCGGTAAGCGGCTTGGGAGCGGTATTCGCGTTGCCGGCCGCCGCCCCATCCGCTGTCTCCAGGGTGTCGATCTGCTTCTGCAGGTTATCGATCTTGGCGATCAGGCTCTTGATCGGCGGGTAATCGTCGCGGTACATCTTGCGGGCTTCCGAGAGAGCGTTTTGAAACTCGGACATCTTCTGCTGCATGTCGAGAAGCCGCTGATTCTTTACGCTCATCTGGCCGGGGGCGCCGCCGCCCGTCATAATGGTGTCTTCGGTGCGCTGGGAGTAGAATGCAAAATTGTTCTGCAAGTCGGTTAAACGGCTCTCCTGCATCAGCTTTTCGTTGGAGTCACGGTTGAGCGCTTCGTTGTCGGTGGCGACCGCCTGCTGCAGACTGTTGACCATGGTCACATTCGCCTGCGTCTGCTCGGGCAGCTTGCCCTGGTTTTGCATTTTGAACCTGGTGATCTTCTGACTCAAGTCGTTCAGATGGTCGGACGCCGTCTTCAACTGTTCGTCCAGAAACTGCGTGGTCGCCTTGGTATCCCCTTGCAGAACCTTGTAGTTCTGGTCCATGAACTTGGTCACCAACTGCTCCACCACCTGTTTGGCCTTGTAGCGGTCGTAATAATCGAAGCTGATAGAGAACGCCGAAGACCCCTTGATACTGCCGATGTCAGTCCCGGTAGCGCTGAGCATGCGAATCTGAATCGATTTGTTGCGCATGTCCTGGACAATATCTTCGACGGGTCTCTGCAGTTTCTCTTTGGGGTAAAGGTTCAGCGAGGGATTGTTCACCATGGCCGCGAGCGTGCTGCGGCTCAGAATCTCGGTTTCCATGGCGCTCAGCCGCTCGCCCATCCGCTGTGTCAGTTCGCTCGGCACGAGCCGCTCGGAAACCTTCTGCGGCGTGATTCGCATCACCGCCACCGACCGGTATGTATCGGGCCAGATGAAGGCCACAACCACCGCAATCACCAAGCCGGCAAAGGTCGGGCCGATGATCCACGACCGGTAGCGGCGGAGCATGTCGATGTAATCCTCGATGTCGGGCGGACGCCGGGATACACTCACATAATTCGTTGCACCAGCCATAACCTTCTGAATTCCTCCGATTATAAGGATTTACCCGGCCGCCGTCCTTAATGGACGAATATATTATCGTCGGGTTGCAGATAAATATTCTGCTCCAGGTGTTTTCCCTTACTTGCTTCCACGTAATTGAACTTGAATATCTTATTCCCGCGCTGGATTTTAATATCCTTTTTATTGGCAAAGTCGCGGAAACCGCCGGCATTCACCAGCGCCTGCATGATGGTGGTGGGGACCACCAGAGGATACTTGCCGGGTTTGTTGACCTCTCCCTGAAGATAGAAATTCTTGCTGCGCACGTCGACTACAATTACCTGGACGTGCGGCGGTTCTTTCATATACCGGTCCACCAGTATCTTCTTAATCTCATCGGCCAGTTCCTCGGGGGTCTTATCGGCTGCGACGATCTCGCCCAACAGGGGCATGGTGATTTTGCCATCCGGACGGACCGCCTGCGGCTGAACCGAAAAACCTGAATTCTCGAAGACACTGACGGCAATGACATCTTCAGCGCCAATGACGTACGTGCGCGTGTTTACGGGCGCGCCGATCGCAGGCTTAGCTCCCGGAGTGCCAGCGGCCATGACGGCGGCGCCCGGCGCTACCGGGGCGAGACCGGCGTTCGCCGGCGACTCGCCGGCAGGAGGCGCCGCGACCACGGGAATTAACGGGGAAATGGAAACCGGCGCGGCGGAAGCCGGCGGACCGGACTGCTTCTTCGACCCCTGATCGGCCGATTGGACCGGCTTCTGCTCCTGCTGTGACGATGGGACAGCGAAACAAAAGAGCGGAATGGAGATGAAACAGGCGGTTAAGGCTAGCGCTTTCATGATGTTCCTCGGATGCTTCACGCCACCGCCAGGGGGGCGCGTGAAACCATGCGCATCTTGCTTATTGTACAGCATTCCAGGCGCTTTCCCGACAGTCGCCAAGGGTTAGTGTTGGTGATATCACAGCCGTTAGCTCACTTGGCGAAGACCCGTACCATGAGACTTTATGAGTGTAGGTTACTTTGCATCACAAAGTCAACGGGAAAGCGTACTATATGGAACGGGAGGTACTGCTCCCCCGGGCTCACGCTGTGAATAGAACCGATACACTTCCGCGTAGTGGCTTTCTCCCAAAATGCGGATCGAAGTTCCAGGTGCGCTTGTAAGCAACAGATAAATCAGGGTATTCTGAATTTAGATTCCGGTATTTACCACGGCAATAAACGTGCTGATGCGGGCAGAGGAGTATTGTCTTACCAGACGGTAACGGCGGCATTTCATGTTCCAGGAACTCAAGTTCCAATTGTCCACCGCGATATTGACCATCCTGACGCTGGCAGCAGGTGTGGTCGCCGTCATCAATTTCCAGCAAAACCACACGTTCCGTCTGCACGATGACGGTGTGATCTGGGGAGACCGCGGCGGGCAGGTACGGGCGTTGCGAGTGCCGCGCGACAGCGCCGGATATCGCGCCGGGGTGCGGCAGGGCGATGTGCTGATCAGCATTTCCCGCGAACAGAACATGGGACCGGATGGCGAGGAAGCCATCGACCAGCATGCCAGCCACGGAGTACCGGTGGGTGTGGCGTTGGACGTGGCCAAAATCCTGGCTAACCTGCCGGCCTGGCTTCAGGCTTCGTACCACGTCAAGCGCGGAAACCTGGAATTCGATGTCCGAAAAGTGGTGGTGAGCGAGGTTCCGCTGGACCGGGCCGTGGTGTATGAGTACATGGTAGGCGCGGCGTACCTTATTATCGGGTTGTTCGTGTATTTCCGCCGTGGCAGTGCGCAAAAGGCGCTGCATTTCTATATTTTCTGCCTGGCTTCGTTTGTCTTCTTCAGCTTTCATTACACCGGCCAGCTCAACACTCTCGATAAGATTGTCTACTTTGGGAATGTGAGCGCCGGCCTGCTGGCGCCGGCTTTGTTCCTGCATTTCTGTTTGACCTTCCCCGAACCGTTCGCCTGGTTCCGGACGCGCGCCCGGTTGGCCTTGTTATACATACCGGGCGCGCTGCTTCTGCTGAGCTACCTGGGTTTTGCCTCGGGCGCGCTGAAAATCGGCATGCCGCTGATGGAACTGCGCTGGGCCCTGGACCGCATCTGGGTGCCGCTCTCCACCGTGCCCTACCTGATTGGCGCGGTAGCGCTGGCGGTGGGCTACCGCAGGGCCGAAGACCCGATCGTGCGGCAGCAGCTCAAATGGCTGCGCAACGGGACCTTTTTCGGTATTGCGCCCTTCTTCGCGCTGTATGTGCTGCCGTACATGCTGGGAGCGATTCCCAATGAGTACCTGAAACTGTCGGTGCTCTCGGTGGTCCTGATCCCGCTGACCCTGGCCTACGCCATTGTGCGTTACCGGCTGATGGACGTAGATATCATCTTCCGGCGCGGATATGCCTACACCCTGGCGACGCTCTGCGTGCTGGCGGCGTTTTACGGGATCGTGTTTTCCCTCGGCAGCGTGGTACACCTCTACTTCAAGGATCTGGGCAACCTGGAACTGATCAGCGTGATGCTGGTCGCCAGTTTCCTGTTCCAACCCATCCGTACCTGGATCCAGGAGCGGCTGGACAAGTACTTCTACCGCGACAGTTACGACTACCGCCGGACGCTGATCGAGTTCGCCCGCGAACTGAGCGCCGAAACCGACCTGGATACCATGTTGAATTCGGTGGGCGAACGGCTGCTGCAGACCTTGAACATCAAGCACCTGGTGTTTTTTCTGGCGGATGAGCGCACCGAGTCCGAACCCCCCAGATTCCTGCTCAAGAAGGCCATGGGGACGAATCCGCGGCTGGCCAGTTTGAACTATGCCGATCTCGACCTGAGCTTTCTGAACTGGGACCTGCCGGAAGGGTACCTGTTTTTCGAACGCACCCGCCACCAGTTGGACGCGGTGTCGCGATCGTGGCCGGCTACGGTGCGCCGCACCATTGCCGATCTGGACCTCAATTATTACCTGCCCTGCCAGGTGCGCGGCCGGACCATCGCCTACATGGGAGTGAGCCGGACCATGTTCGGCGATTACCTTTCGAGCGTGGATGTGGAGCTATTGGTGACGCTGGCCGGCTACGTGGGTATCGCCATCGAAAACGCCGGGCTCTACCGCTCGCTGCAGCGCAAGGTGGAAGAATACGAGCGGCTCAAGGAATTCAGCGAAAACATCGTGGAATCGATCAACGTGGGAATCCTGGCGGCGGATCTGGAAGACCGCGTGGAGAGCTGGAACACCCAGATCGAGCAACTCAGCGGCGTTCCCCGCGACCGCGCCCTGGGACGTACGCTGCGGGAGTTGTTCCCGGCCGATCTGGGCGATCAGTTCGACAAGGTTCGCGGCGAAACGGGAATTCATCACATTTACAAGTTCGTGCTGAAGCCGGCGGGCGCCGCCGCGGCCATGGGCAACGGAAACGGCAACGGCAACGGCGCGCTTCCCGGACGTTTTCGCGAAGCTACTTTGAATATCGCCATCGCGCCGCTGGTCTCCAAGGACCAGGAGCAGATTGGCCGCCTGATCATCTTCGACGACGTGACCGACCGGGCCGAACTGGAACAGCGACTGGTGCAGGCCGATAAGTTGAGCAGCATCGGTCTGCTGGCGGCGGGCGTGGCGCACGAAGTGAATACCCCGCTGGCGGTGATTTCCACATACGCCCAGATGCTGGCCAAGCAGGTGGCCGAAGACTCGCAAAAATCGCTCATCCTGGACAAGATCGCCAAGCAGACCTTCCGCGCCAGTGAGATCGTCAACTCGCTTTTGAATTTCTCGCGGACCTCGACCACCAGCTTTGGCGACATCGGCCTGAACAAGGTGATCCAGGAAACGGTCTCGCTGCTGGACCATCAACTGCAGAAGGCGGGCATTCAGGCAAAGCTGGATCTGGACCCCGAGCTTCCGCCCGTGCACGGCAATGCCGGCAAGTTGCAGCAGGTGTTTCTGAACCTGTTCCTCAACGCGCGCGATGCCATGCAGGGCGGCGGAACACTGGAGGTTCGTTCCTGGCGGGAAGGGCCGAGCGTGCGGGTAGAGGTTTGCGACTCTGGCACGGGGATCGCCGCGGAGCATCTGCAGCGCATCTACGATCCCTTCTTCACCACCAAAGCGGCGCGCAAGGGCACCGGCCTTGGCCTATCGGTGACGTACGGTATCATTCAAGAGCATGGTGGTTCCATCGAAGTCTCCAACCGGCCGGCGGGCGGCGCGCGTTTCCGCATCGACTTGCCGGCATCGAAAAACGCCGAGCCTGCGCGCCCCGCGCGGCTGCCGGTGAGTGCTGCCTGACATGACCGCGACCAAGCCAGGCATCACCGATACCAGGGGCCGCGTCCTGGTGATCGACGACGAAGCCGACATCCGCGAAGGGCTGGAACTGCTGCTTACCACGGAAGGCTATACCGTGGAACTCGCGCAAAACGGCACCGAAGGCCTGCAGAAGATGGAGGCTCACGGTTACGACATGGTGCTGCTCGATCTGATGATGCCCGACAAGAGCGGCATGGAAGTGATCGAGGAAGTCCGGCAGCGCGACCGGGAAACCCCCATCTTCATGATCACGGCGTACGGTTCGGTGGATGCGGCCGTGCACGCCCTGAAACTCGGCGCCAACGATTATTTTTCCAAGCCCTGGGATAACGACAAGCTGATTATCGAGATCGACCGCATGATTGCGCGGCGGCGGCTCGAGTACGAAAACACGCACCTGAAGCGCGCGCTGAAGCAGCGCTATAGCTTCCCCAACATCATTGGCAAAAGCGAGCGCATGGTGCGCATGCTGGACCTGGTGGCGCAAGTTGCGCCGAGCCGGTCCACCATTCTGATCACCGGCGAAACCGGCACGGGCAAGGAGTTGGTGGCCAAGGCCATCCATGCCAATTCTCCCCGGGCGGACCAGATGTTCGTGGCGGTGAACAGCGGGTCGCTGCCGCCGGACCTGCTGGAATCCACCCTGTTTGGCCATGTGAAGGGCGCTTTCACCAGCGCGATCCAGACCAAGAAGGGTTACTTCGAAATCGCCGACCGCGGCACTATCTTCTTCGACGAGATCGGCACCATCGGTCCGGAGACGCAGATCAAGCTGCTGCGCGTGATCCAGGAAAAGGAGTTCACCGCCCTGGGCGCTACCGACCCGGTGAAAGTGGACGTCCGGATTCTGGCGGCCACCAATGCCGATCTGCACCAACTGGTGAAGGAAGGCAAGTTCCGCGAGGACCTGTATTACCGGCTGAACGTGATCAACATTGCGCTGCCCCCGCTGCGCGAGCGCCGGGAAGACATCCCGCTGCTGTCCGAGCAGTTTTTCACGTTCTATTGCCGCGAAAACAATAAGTTCCTCGACGCTGACGGCAAAAGCGTGCTGCGCTTCCAGCCCGAAGCCATGCAGGTGCTGATGGAGCACAACTGGCCGGGCAATGTCCGCGAACTGGAGAACGTGGTGGAGCGCGCGGTGGTGCTGGCCTCTGACGGCACGGTCTCCATGGAGGTGCTGCCGGACGGCCTGCTGCAGGCCAACGGCGTCCGCCTGAATCGCGGGGAGGGATCGCCGTTGCCGCTGGATGCTTCGCTGTTCGAAATCGTGAACGACTACGAACGGAAGGTCATCGTCGAGCGTCTGGAGCAGAGCAACTGGAGCCAGACCGAGGCCGCCGAAAGCCTGCACGTGCCGCTCTCCACGCTGAACCAGAAGATCAAGCGCCTGGACATCAAGATCCGTAAGAAATCGGAGAGCTAGGAACTCATCGCGGAGGCGCGAAGGCGCGGAGGAAGACGCGGAGAAGAGCTTCAGATCTGATTTGGTTCGGATTTTCTCCGCGTTTTTCCTCGGCGTCTCCGCGATGAAGAGAATGTCTACCGGATCACGGTATGCAGCAGGGTGCTTAGCCCGTTCCACAGAATCTGGACGCCGATACAGACCAGGATGAACGAAGACAGGCGGATCACCACGTTCATGGCCGAATCTCCGAGGGTGCGGCCGATGCCTTCGGCAAAGCGGTAACTCAGGTAGATGGACGCGGCGATTAAAATCGATCCCAGAAACATGCCGCCCAGCAAGGGCCATCGCCACTCGGAGCCTTCGGGCCGGTTGGCGCCCACGGCAATGGCGACCGATATCGAGCCTGGTCCCACGGTCAGCGGCAGGGTCAACGGATAGAACGCCTGCCGCGAATAGTCGACCTCATTGCACTGGCGCGCGGCGCCCTTCCCGTCTGGTCCGTCCTCGTCGGGCTGCCGTAGGAGCGCCCAGCCGGTGGAGATCACCACCAGCCCGCCCCCCACCTGCACCACCGGCAGCGAGATGCCGAAAAAGGCCAGAATGTGGGTGCCGATGAAGATGGAAGTCAGGATCAGAATGAGTCCGTTCATGGCGATCATGCGAGCCAGAACCTTCCGGTCGTGCCCGGACAGACCCCGCGTCAACGAAAGAAAGATCGGTGTGTTCCCGATCGGATTGACGATGGGAAACAGCGCGCCCACCACCAGCAGTGTGTACTTGGTCAGATCGGTCAGCGAATCCGGCATAGTGCTTCTATCCGTTCGCCTGGGCGTTGGACGAGAGGGTCTCGCGGACCTTCTGCGCCAGCAGCGTGACGGTGAACGGCTTTTGCAGAAAGGGAGTGGAGGAGTCGAAGACCCAACTGTTGCTGAGGCGATTATCGGTGTAGCCGGACATGTAGAGAACCTTGGTCTGCGACCGCATCGCGCGCACCTCGCGGGCCACTTCGAAACCGTTGATCTGAGGCATCACGATATCGGTGAGCAGCAGATCGATGGGCTCCTGGTAGCCGCGGCAGATCTCCAGCGCACGCTGCGGCGTCTCGGCCTCCAGGACGCGGTATCCGCTCTTTCCGAGGGTCGAGAGTACCAGTTTGCGGATGGCCGCGTCATCCTCGCAGAGCAGGACGGTCTCAGTGCCGCAGAGTTGCAGGGCGCTGCCCTGGACGTCAGTGATTTCGGCAGGCATTTCGGTAAGAGGCAAGTAGATTTTGAAGGTGGTGCCGTGACCCAGTTCACTGTACACCATGATCTCCCCGTTGCTTTGCTTGACCACACCGTACACGATGGAAAGTCCCAGCCCGGTGCCTTTGCCGGCTTCCTTGGTGGTGAAGAAGGGTTCGAACATCCGGCTCCTGGTTTCGGGCGTCATGCCGGACCCGGTATCGCTGACGGCCAGTTGGGCATACACGCCGGGCGCGACTCCGATGTGCCGATCCACGTAATGCTCGTCGAGTTCGAGATTGGCGGTTTCGATGGTAATGCTGCCGCCTTTGGTCATGGCGTCGCGGGCATTGACCACCAGGTTCATGAGGACCTGTTCGAGGTGCGTCGGATCGGCTTTCACCTTGCCGAGACCGGGGTCAAGCCGGGTAGTGATTTCGATGTCCTCGCCGATGACGCGTTGCAGCATCCTCATGGAACGGGAGATCACCTCGTTGAGGTCAAGCACCTTTGGCTGGCTGATCTGACGGCGGCTGAAGGCCAGGAGTTGCGCCGTCAGGCCCCCAGCCCGCATGGCCGCGGTTTGTATCTCGGCCGTGTATTCCAGCAAGTTGACGTCGCGGGTTTCGCCGGTGAGGAGTTCCGCGTAGCCCAGGATCACGGTGAGGAGATTATTAAAATCATGGGCGACACCTCCTGCCAGGCGGCCCACCGCCTCCAGTTTCTGTGACTGCCGGAACTGCTCCTCCAGCACTTTGCGATCAGTAATGTCGCTATCGATGAAGAGCGTGGCGTTGACGTTGCCACGGGCATCGCGAAGCGGAGCGGTCCAGATGAGGACGTCGATACGGGAGCCGTCTTTCCTGCGCCTGACCCGTTCGGCGGCGAACAGAGAGCCGCCGCTGCGGAACAGGTCCAGCCACTGGGCGTACTCGGCCTGTTGCTCGACGGGAACGACGGGCGGAGGGCGGTGGATCACTTCAGCTTGGCTATATCCGAAGATCCGCGTGGCGGCGGGATTCCAGAAGATGACGTTGCCTTCCACATCCGACGCCCAGATGGCCAGCGGCGAAGACTGGAGCAGGGCATGGCGCACCTCGTTGACGCGGTGCAGTTCTTCGTTGGCCGCGGTCAGTTCGCGGGTGCGTTCCTGTACCCGGCTTTCCAATCCGGAATGTGCAGTGCGTAGTTGCTCGCGTTGCGCCGCGAGCAATTCGGAGGTCTCGCGGAGTGTGCGTCCCAGGCGGGACAGGTCGTCGCGGCCGCGAATTTCGGTGGTGACGGGAACCCCACTGGCCATCTGTTGCGCGGCAGTCTCCAGTAAGCGGACCCGCCGGACGATGCCGGAAGCGAACAGGAGGGCGGCAATCACGCCGCCCATCAGACCCATGACGCCGCCGGCAAAGAAAGCCGCCTCGAACTTGCGTTGCGCCTGTTGCTCCCGTTCCGCGCGCTCGGCCAGCAAGCGGTCTTCCTCGGCCCGCAAATTCTCGAGTTCGGAGAGCAACGGGCCCACCTCCTCAACGCGGTCCGCGGCTTCGCCGTCCGCCATGGCACGGGCAATCCGCGGCTGTAACCCGGCCAGGCGCCGGGCATGCGACGGATTGCCCGTGGTGAGCCGCTGGAGTTCCGCCATATGCGGTGGCAGTTCCCGCACAGCCTCTTGATAGCCGGACGCGGTTTCAGCCCGCGCCAGCAACTGCATGGCGCTTTCCAGTTCGGCGCGCACGCGAAAAGTGTGCTCGACCCACTCCTGCGCCTGACGGGTCTGCTGTTGCAGAAGGTAGAAGACCGTCATGGCGACCAGTAACGCCGCCACGGGAATTGCCACCACCGATACACCTTTGGCTGTGAGAGAAAGATTGCCAAACGCAGCGGCAAGTCGTTCGAAGCGGCGTCGAACCATGAATAAGCCTAGTCTATTGTACGAATTCGCGCACCTCTGTTGGGCGGGACCGGCGGGACCGCTTGCTGACGCGCGCGGCTCAGTTCCTGCTGTACGGCTATTGTACGAATTCGCCCAGCCCGCCGGGAGTCACCGAACCCACATGTAAATTTACGATGCGATTGGGCTCGCGGCAAGCGGCGAGTTCGACCTTCAGGTAGTTTTCGGTGAGGGCGATGCCTGGGTCGTGCAGTGTGACGGCGGAGAGGGTGCGGCCTACCATGCGGCGGCGGAATTCCAGATTTTTAACGGCGGCCAACTCGCGCAGCACACGGTTGCGCTCCTTGCGCACGGGGATTGGAACGGAGCCGGGATCTTCGGCCGCAGGGGTGCCGGGACGTTCCGAATAGGTGAACACGTGCAGGTAGGTAAACGGCAGGGCCTCGATGAAGGCGCGGCTCTCTTCGAAGTCGGCTTCGGTTTCGCCGGGGAAGCCTGCCATCACGTCGGCGCCGATGGCGGCGTCGGGCATCAGTGAGCGGGCCTTGGCGATGCGATCGGCGTAGTGGCGCGGGCGGTACTTTCGATGCATGCGGCGCAGGGTGCGGTCGCAGCCGCTCTGCAAGGGGGCGTGGACGTGGACGGCGATGCGCGGGGAGGCGGCCATCAGTTCCAGCAGGTCGTCGGAGAAATCCATGGGCTCGACGGAGCTGAGGCGCAGGCGTTCGATTTCAGTTTCGGCGAGCAGACGGCGAATCAGGCCGGCCAGCCGCATGGTGCTGCCCGGCTCCCGGCCCCAACGCCCCAGGTTGATCCCGCTGAGCACCACTTCGCGATAGCGCCGCGCCAACCCGCGCACCTGATCCACCACCTGGCCGGCGGGCGCGCTGCGGCTGCGGCCGCGCACAAACGGGATGATGCAGAAGGAGCAGCGGTTGTTGCAACCGTCCTGGATCTTCAGATTGGGGCGGGTGCGGTCTCCGGCGGCATCTTCCACGGGCGCGGAGAGAAAATCGCGCTGGGCGAAAATATCGCCCACATGGATGTTGCCGTGGTACGGGGTGGAATCCGCGGCGGGCAGGGTGACCAGATCGGCAATCCGGTTCTTGTGCGAGTTGCCCACCACGAGTTCGACGCCGGGCATTGCGGCCAGTTCCTGAGGAGCCCGCTGGGCGTAGCATCCGGTCACCAGGATGCGCGCGGCGGGGTTCTCGCGGTGCACCCGGCGGATGGTCTGGCGCACGTCGTGATCGGCCTCCGCGGTCACGGTGCAGGTGTTCAGCACTACCAGTTCGGCGGCGGCGCGGTCGTCGCAGGCTTCCAGTCCTTTGGCCGAAAGCATGGATTCGAGCGCGGCTCCATCGGCTTGCGTGGCGCGGCATCCAAAATTCTGTACGAAATATTTCCCCAAGCTTATCTCATTATACGGGGGTGGCCAGAACCAGACCCGAGGGAAGATCTTCGCCGAAGATACGGCCGAGCGCGCGGTCGTCCTCCTCTTCGCCTTCGAAAATGGCGAGGAGCCGTTCGGCGTGGGCCATGGTCTGCAATTTCCGCTTGATATTTTCGCGGGTGGCCGCCGGCAGGTCGCGCGTGGGATCTTCGGTGCGGCGTCCCAGGGAGGCGAGAGCTTCGCCGGCGATGGGCACGTTCATCAGCGATTCCGCCCATCGCGTGGCGGTAGCCGGCGGCACCACCAGGTTCATGGGTCCGTAGAACAACTGGCGCGCACCCAGGCGCGAAAGACACCACAGTTCACTTTCCTTGAAATCTCCGGCTTTGACGCGTTTGACCAGGGCTTCACCCAACTCGGTTTTGGTGCCGATGGGCAATAGTTCCAGGCTGCAGGCGGTACGCCACATTTCGCGATGCAGCGAGGCGTTGATGCGCTGCGGCTTCTTGGCGCCACGGGGCAAAAGCGCGCCCGAGAGCCGCTGGTAAATATCGGTCTGCTGATTGCGGTTCAGACCGCCCGCCAGGCGTCCCCAGAAGATCCACCAATCCACTTCGTTCTGGGTCTGATTGCCGTAGGTGAGGCCGCCCGAATAGATGCGGCGCGCCTGTTCGATGCGGAAATCGTCGCCGGGAAATCCGAAACCCGGGCGCAGGCAGAAGCCGCAGAGATTGAGCCAGCGGACCTCGTAGGCCGGGCTCTTTTTGCGCCCGTCGGCGGCAGTGAGGAACGCATCGGCCAGTTGGCGAATGGCCGCCAGAGGCCAGGAATTGCGGCCCAGCCCCATGGTCTGTTCGAGTTTTGCCGGCAGTTCCTCCGGCGCCACGGGCGATTTGGCGGTGGTCGAGAAGACCTGCGCGACCAGGTCCAGCGAAGCTTGCAGGGCCTGCTCGCTGACTACCGCGGCAGCCTTACGCGCGGCCGGCTGCCTGCGCCGCCTGCTTTCGCAATTCAAACTCCAGCCGCCAGCGATTGTCGCTGATTTTGGATTCGCACCAGGAATCCAGGGTGCCGATTTCGGTGAGGCGGGCGCCCAGCTTCACCGGAATGAGGCGCTCTTCGGCCTTCTTGCCAAAGCGGATCACGGCGTTCAAAGGGGCATGCGAGTGCAGTTCGGAATCGTCCGCGGAGAACTCGATGACATCGCCCAGCCGGTCTTCGGTGCGCGTCAGCGAGCTGTATAGACGGAACGATACAGGACGGTTGGCCAACAGTTGCAGAGCGTCGTTATCGACTTCGAGGGCGGAGCCTTCTTCGGCGCCGCGGGGCACCAGGCAGACGGCGGGAAACTTGCCGTCCCTGGGCTCGCCGAGTCCAATGTAGTAGGTACGCGGAAGACCGCCGCGCACCAGCACGCCGCTGCCGGTGGAGCGCACGTACGAGTAGTATGCCGCCCCGCGCGCCACGGCGAGATCCAGTTCGCTGTTTTCCAGGATCTCCGGCCGTTTGCCGTACCACTGGCCCACCACGTCCGCCACGCGCTCCTGGAGGATGCGCGGAATGAAGAAGCCACCGTTGAAGAGGATGGCGTCGGGAGTCTCGCCGGCCGATTCCAGAAACGCATTCAGATGGCGGGTGACCGCCGGGTCGGACACATACGGCAGGCCAAGCTCGCGGAACAGGCTGCGCTTTTCGTCCTTGGGCCCTTCGCCGCGGGCGCTGAAGGGCAGGAAACCTTCCAGCGCGAGCTCCAGCGCCTCTTCGCGCAGAATCTCGCTCTTCAGCGACTTGCCGATGAGGGACGAGCCGGAGCCGAGCACGGTGATTTCGACGCTCTTGAGATTGGGATCGTTGAGCAGCCGTTCTTTCGCCGCGGAGCATTGCCGCCGCAGCCCGCTGCGCTGGCGGATGGACAGCGGCACGTTGAGCTTGGTTTCCACCAGCCAGGCCAGCGTGAGGTCCAGGTTATCGCCGCCCAGCAGCAGGTGCTTGCCGACGGCGGTGCGGGTGAAGTTGACCAGGTCGCCTTCGCGCGAGACTTTGATGAGGCTGAAATCGCTGGTGCCGCCGCCTACGTCGCACACCAGCACGATCTGGCCATCGAAGAGCTTCTTGCGCGATTGCGCCAGGTTGTTGGCGATCCAGGAATAAAAGGCCGCGGCCGGCTCTTCGAGCAGGGTGAGCTTTTCGAGGCCGGCGTCGCGAGCCGCCATCACGGTGAGCTCGCGCGCTTCTTCATCGAACGAGGCGGGCACGGTGAGGACGATGTCCTGCTGCGGCCAGCGGCGCGCCTTGCGCCTTGTCCCATTCGTCGCGAAACTTGGCGATGAAACGCGAGGAGACTTCCACCGGCGAGAGCACGCGCCCGGTCTCCTGCGAATCCCACGGCAGAATTTTCGCGGTGCGGTCCACATCCGGATTAGAGAGCCAGGATTTGGCCGAGTGCACCAGCCGCGTGGGCACAATGGCGCCCTGCTCGCGCGCGTAAAAGCCTACCGGCTCGCCTTCTTCCAGAAACAGAAACGAGGGCAGGGTGCGGCGCGCCTCCACGCGGCCGGCGGCCACCAGTTGCGGCGTTTCGAAAATGTGGACGGGCGGGAAATCGCGATCTTCGGCCTCGCGTTCGTCGATATACGCCAGGGCGGAGTTGGTGGTGCCGAGGTCGATGCCGACTTTCATCGCGGCCACGCTCTCCCGCACATTGAACTCCAGCTTCCAGCGGCGGCCGTCGCGGGCCACGCACCAGAGCTGCAGCATGCCGGTCTCGGTCACCACGGTTTCGAACGAGACCGGCACGACTTCGGCTGGAAGTTTCGCCGCGTGCCGAAGCTGACCTCCATGGGCGACAGCTCTTCCAGTTCGTCGCCGATAGTCTTCGATCAGGTCGCCCGGCTGGTCGTTCTTGCGCACGGCCGAGGTGAAGAAGCGGAACTCCGCGGGCTGGCCCACGACCAGGCCGAATTCGCGGCCCGGGATGCGCGATGTCGGTGCCTTCTTCCATGCCGAACGGCACCACGGTGAGCGCCTTCAAGCGGCGCGGGGAAGCCGGGGATGGACGGCATGGCGCTTTCCACGCCGACATAGTACGTGCGCGGCACGCCGCCGCGGATGCGCACGCCGCGGCCGTGTGCGCGCCAGGCCGTAGTAGGCCGCGCCGCGCGAGACGGCGTGCATCAGGTCTTCGCCGCTGAGCGGCTTGACGGCGGCTCATGCCTTCTTCGGCCAGCCAGGAATCCAGCGTGGCGAGAATGCGCTCGCGCACCAGCGCGGCATTCAGCACGCCGCCGTTGAACAGCACGTGCGTGGGACAGGCCAGCCCGCTCGGGCCGCGGCGCACGGTGCCCTGTTCGGTGCTGGCCGCCTGCTGGCGCAGGAAGCGCGCCATGTGGCGCGTGATGGCCGGCGTCGGCGGCATAGGGCAGTCCCAGCTCCTGCAGGCCCATGCGGCGCTGATGCGGCGGGCATATCGCTGCTACTCGACCGCGGGCAGGAAGCCCTCGCCCAGCACCTGCTCGATATCGCTGCGCAGCAGCGTGGCCTTGATGGTGCCGCCCACCAGTCCGCGTGCCTTTGCCGAGAATGGTGACCGGCTGCTCCTTGGCGGTCGATGCCGGGATCCAGCAGCTTTTCCTTGGCGACGCGGCAGTTGTTCCACAGCGCCTGATGCTGGCGGCTATCGATGCGCGTGCCCTTTTCGGCCAGGCGCTGCGCCACCACGCCGGCCAGCGCCAGATCGATATTATCGCCGCCCAGCAGGATGTGCTCGCCCACCGCCACGCGGTTCGAGCGACAGCTCGCCGCCCGTTTCGGTGACGGCGATCAGCGTGAAATCGGTGGTGCCGCCGCCGATATCCACCACCAGGATCAGGTCGCCCAGGCTGGACGCGCTCGCGCCAGTCGGGATGCCGCTCGATCCAGGCGTAGAAGGCCGCCTGCGGCTCTTCGAGCAGCGTGATGTTCTGATAGCCGGCCTGCTTGGCGGCTTCCAGCGTCAGTTCGCGCGCCACGGCATCGAACGAAGCCGGCACCGTGACCAGCACCTGCTGCTCGGCGAACGGCGCGTCGGGCATGCTGGAGTCCCAGGCCTCGCGCAGATGCTCCAGGTAGCGGCGGCTGGCTTCCACCGGCGAGATCTTGTCGACGCCTTCCGGCGCGCGGAAGGGCAGCAGCGGCGAGGTGCGGTCCACGCCGGAATGCGAGAGCCACGATTTGGCCGACGAGACCAGGCGGCCGACGTTTTCCGACGCCGCGCTTCTGCGCCAGCCGGCCCGA
This sequence comes from uncultured Solibacteraceae bacterium, assembly GCA_963853855.1. Taxonomy (GTDB): domain Bacteria; phylum Acidobacteriota; class Terriglobia; order Bryobacterales; family Bryobacteraceae; genus Sulfopaludibacter. Next base: position 62,002 of record CAWKYG010000007.1, read on the forward strand.
CCACGAAGTCGCGCGCCGGCGTCCCAGGGCAGCGCGATGGTGCCGGCCGGAAAATCGGACGCGCCCGGCAGGTAGAGGAACGAGGGCAGCAGGTCTCTCGTCGCGCACTTCGCCGGGATTCACCAGTTGCGGGATGGCCAGCAGTTGCACGTTGGCGGGCGCGAACGGGTCGGCATCCGGCTGGATCTCGGCGTAGGCCAGCGCGGAGTTGGTGGTGCCCAGGTCGATGCCGATGACGTATTGGGCGGCCGCGGTTTTCTTACTCGATTTCGATTTCCGCCGGGAGCGACGATGGCGGCGTCCTGCTTGCGCCGAGAGCGCCGGCAGATCGACTTTGGCCGCGCGCCAGCCTTTGTGCCGCAGCGTGCCGCCGGCGGGCGGCTTGGCCGGCACGTTGCCGATGAACTTCACCACGTTGGGATCGTTCGAGGGCGCCTTGGCGAAGGTGCCTTCCACGCCATCGATCACCGGCTGCAGGGTGACGTAGCGGGCGATGGAATCGCGGCACTGGTCGTGCAGTTCGCGCACGGCCGCGCCGATCTGGTCGTCGGAGTAGCCGGAGATGTCTTCCATCAGGAAGTCCACCAGGCGCGAATCGCGCTGCAGGATGCCGAGCATCTGCAGGGCGCCGTCGGAAGTCTTGACGGCGGGCGCGGCGGGCGCGGCGGCGGCCGGAGCCGCTTTGGACGCGGGCGTTTCCCGCCGCGAGAGCTTCAGATCCCTGAGGGTCTCATCGGAGAGCGCGCCGCCGAACAACAGGTTGAAGAAACAGCGAAATGCCAGAGAAATCCGGTTCAATGCAATAACTCCAATGTTTTAGGATAACAGGGCTCGCCTGGCGGCCCTTCCGGCCGTCTGCTATCGGATCACTACCTGCCGCAGACGTTCCAATTGCCGGCGTGCGATCTCGGCCCACTGGCCGGAACTGTCCAGCTTCAGATAGGTCTTCCAGTGGTGCACGGCCTTGAGGGTATCGCCCGTGCGCTCGCACAGCAGCGCCAGGTTGAAGTGCGCGTCGGCATAGTTGGGGTTGAGGGCCAGCGCCTTGCGATAGTGGTCCAGAGCCTCTTTGACGCGGCCCTGCTCATCGTACAGGTTGCCCAGATTGAACTGCGCCAGCGGATAGGAGCCATCCACTTCAATGGCATTGCGGTAATACTTCTCGGCTTCGGGGAACTTGCGCTGCCGGTAATAGATGGTGCCCAGGTTCACCAGCGCGCCGGCCGCTCCGGGATTCAGTTCCAGAACCTTCCGGTACGCATCGATGGCCTCATCGACCGGCGCGCCGGTCTCTTCCAGTTCCAGCCCTTTCTGAAACCACGCCTCGGATTCGCGCATGCGCGTGGCGGTCTGCCGGCGTTCCGGGAAAGGCACGCACGCCGCTCAATCCGGCGGCTTCGAAATCGAACAGGATCTGGCCGCTGATGGCCTCCATTTTCTGGCCGGCCACGTGCACCGTGATCTTCTTGCCGTCGGAAACCACACGCAATTCGCTGAGGGGCTGTTTGATCCAATCCAGCTTTTTCCGCAGGCTGGCCAGGGCCTTATTGATCTGGGTGGAGCGAATGCGATTCTCGTTCAGCTTGATGAGGGTCTGAATGGCGATGAGATCGGAAAAGGCATAGGAGGTAGAGGCGGGAATCCATGCCCGCTGCTCCCAGCTCTTCAGTTGCCGCTCCGTGACGCCGAACTTCCGCCGGACGTCCGCGCGAGAGTATTCCTCCTTCGGGGCCACCGACCTATTTTAACAGGGATACCAAACGATTTAATGAATTTACGCGCTACCGGGCGGCACCAGGGCGAACCGCCGGCGGTACTAGAGCGGTACTTTACCTTGAAAAGTACTTGAAATATGCGTTACAGAAGCGATATGCTGGTCGCAGATGGCAGTGCCCCGATCCAAACCGGTGGAGCTTCACAGCTCATGCCATGGACAACCTGCGGTACATCCGCGGCACCATGGAGCGGGCCGGTTCGTTCACGGCGGTGCCGGGGTTGGGCGGAGTGCTGATGGGCTCCAGCGCGCTGGTGGCTGCATGGCTGGCAACATCTCTGGCCCGGACGGGCCACTGGATGACGGTCTGGACGCTGGAATGCGCCATTGGAGTCGTGATTGGCGCCACTGCCGCGGCCATGAAAGCGCGACGGATGAATTCGCCGCTGCTGAACGGGCCGGGGCGTAAGTTTATCGCCGTGTTTTCCCCGGCCATCCTGGCTGGCGTGGTGTTGACGCTGGTTTTCCACCAGGCAGACCTGACGTGGTTTCTGCCGGGAATCTGGCTGCTGCTGTACGGGACAGCCGTCGTTTCGGCGGGCTGGGGATCGGTCCGCGCCGTGCCGCTGATGGGTTTGTGCTTCATGATCATCGGGACGGTGGCGCTGGCGATGCCCGATCTTCCCGGCGATGTGCTGCTGGCGGCCGGCTTCGGCGGATTGCATATTGTGTTCGGAACGGTGATTGCGGTGAAACATGGCGGCTAAACAAAACTCGGTACGCAAAGAACGGCGGGGGCCGGAAATGGTCGGCGGGGCGAGCGCTCCGGCCGGCGCGCAGAAGCTCGACCGCCTGGTGCATGAGCGGCTCCGCCTGGGGATTCTGAGCGCCCTCTCGGTGAACGATTCCCTAGCCTTCAACGAATTGAAGAAACTGCTGGAGACCACCGACGGCAATCTGAGCGTTCACGCCCGCAAGCTGGAAGAGGCCGGATATATTTCGTGCTCGAAGAGTTTCGAGGGACGCATGCCCAAGACGGAGTACCGGATCACGGTAGCGGGGCGGCGCGCGCTGGAGCGGTATCTGGATCACATGGAATCGCTGATTCAGGTGATGCGGGAGCGGTAGGGGGTCCTTTTTTTATGCGCGATTACTTTACATTGCAAAGTTCTCTGCACGTGGGGATCATCATGGACGGCAACGGCCGCTGGGCCGCGGCGCGGGGTCTGCCGCGCCTGGCGGGGCACGAGGCCGGCGCCGAGGCGGTGAATCGCGTGGTGGAGGCGGCTCCCGGATGCGGCGTCGCGGTGCTGACGCTGTTCGCATTTTCCTCGGACAACTGGAGCCGCCCGAAGGAGGAAGTGGCCGCCCTGATGCGCCTGTTCGCGTGCTACCTGGAGCGGGAGGCGGGACGGTGCGTGGAGAACGGGATCCGGCTGGAAGTCATCGGCCGGCGCGACCGGTTGAGCCGGAAGCTGCTGGCGGCCATCGGCAAGGCCGAGTGCGCGACGGCCGGAGGCTCCGCACTGCGGTTACGGATCGCGGTGGACTACTCCGCGCGGGATGCGATACTGGCGGCGGCGCGCGGGCTGCCGCAGCTTTCACGCGAGTCGCTGGAAACGCGCCTGGGGCCGCCGGTGGATTTGCTGATCCGCACCGGCGGCGAGCAGCGGCTGAGCGACTTCCTGTTGTGGGAATGCGCCTATGCGGAACTGGTGTTTGCGCGGCGGATGTGGCCCGATTTCGACGCTGCGGACCTGGCCTCGGCGCTCCAGGACTTCCACTGCCGGGAGCGGCGCTTCGGCGCGGTGCCGGTTCCCACGGTCCGGCGCGAGGAAGCGTGGTTGGATTGAGACAGGAGGCGGTCGCTGGGTCCTGACGGCGCTGCCGAACATTGGACCCGTTGAGCTTGCAGTCGCAGCAACGATAATGGTTGTGTGCGCAAGCGGGTTCTCATGCAGGTTCTACAAGGGACGGCGGATGCGAACATCCGATTTGAAGACCTGCGGTCACTTCTGGGGGCGCTTGGATTCGCTGAACGTATCAGAGGCGATCATCACATCTTTTCCGGCGCTTCCGGCTATTTAGTGGCTGCCGGGTCGAGGTCCAGTCCCCAGCAGTGGAAGTAGATCGCATTAATGAAGTTCTGTTTGTTGCGGAAGCCCCGGGCCGTGTATTTCACCCATTGAATCTTGGCATTGATGGATTCGCTGGTCGCGTTGGTAATGCGGTGCTTGAGGTAGGTGATGATGTTGGCGAAGCGGCGCTTGAGCATCCCAGCGACCTCCTTCATCGGGGTCAGACGGCTGCGCACCGCCCAACCGTACCACCACTGGAAGTGCTTCCGCGCCGGGCCTTGGTAGATGTAGGTGTACAGGTTCATGGCGGTCTCTTTCAAGGCCCAGGCGCGCGCGCGGTCTTCAGTTCGCCGTTACGTAAGGCGTCGAAGGCCCGCCGGTCATCGGGGTCCATACTCGCCGGGTTGCGCAGCCAGTCGTAGCGCGTGCCCTTCAGTCGATCGTCACCGGCGGCGCGCAGAGCTTTGTTTTCTTTGCGGCGCACCTCGTCCACGGCTTGGCTGAGATGTTGCGCCACGTGGAACTTGTCGAAGACAATCTTGTTGTCGGCATCCGCCACATGCTCGCGGACCGACTTCACATACGGGTCCCACATATCCATCGCCACAGCCTGGATTGCTTCTCGTTGCGTCTCAGTCAACGTCCCCCAAAAGCCGTCGAGACTCTCTTGTTTGCGGTCTTCGGCCACGTAGAGAACCCGCCCGCGTTCCAGGTCGTTGACCACCGTCATGTATTTGTGCCCTTTGCGGTAGGCCTTCTCATCCACTCCCAGATGGCGAATCGGTTCGGCTTGCCGGCGCTGCAGTCCGCGCTTGACGGCCCGCTCCATGATGCCGTGGATTTCGTCCCAACTCAGCCCTAACTGGTCGGCCACCGCCTTTTGGCTGGCGGCTTTGAGCCAGGCGATAGCAAGACTTTCAAAGAGCGCGGTAAAACGGCTGGAGGGTTCCGCCCAAGGCAGCTTGACGACGCGCACGCCGTGGGTAGGGCACTGGCTACGCGGCGGGTCGGCGTGTAGGATGGTGCGATATTGGCAGGTGTCGAGATGGCGCCACTGCCGCTCGGGTTGATGGTCATACAACTGGCTGGGAGTGCCGCACTCGGCGCAGGGCCAAGTGGGGAGGTCTTCATGGGTCAGATAGACATGGACTTCCTTGGGCGCCAACTCCAGGTCTACAGAGGCCACGCGCCAAGGATGTTCGATGCCGAGAATGCGCCGGTAAAGCTCACGATCTTCCACGATTATTGGATGGCCATACACGTCTTTGGGGTGCATAGCGTGCGGCCAACCGGGGGGATGCACAAGGGGGGTTTCAGCGGAGCGCTTTGAAACCCCCTTTGTGGGGGGAGCCGCCTGCCTTTGGCGGCGTGGGGGGAACCCGCCCGCCCCGGCTTTCCCCCGGAGGGGGAAACGGGAAAGGGGGAGATCAAACTTCCTTGCTGCCGCAGGCAATTACCCGGGGGATTCGCCAGCGGGGGCGGCCCGCTGGGCAAGCCCCCGCAAGCCCTTATAGCCACTCAAAAGCCCGAATTCCC
>CAWKYG010000008.1:0-373793 GCA_963853855.1 uncultured Solibacteraceae bacterium
CAGTTTCTGGCCTCGCTCGATCCCAAAGTTCTGCTTTCCCTCGAACCACTCAACGAGCGCTTATGGCACTGGCTCGACACCGATTATCACCGCCGCGAACACAGTTCGCTCCAGACCACGCCGCTGCTGCGCTGGCAGCGCGATATCGAACAGGTTCGCCAACTTCCGCCGGCCACCGATTTACGCCGTCTGTTCTTTCATCGCGTGGATCGGCTGGTGCGCCGCGATTCCACCTTCCTGTTGAAGAATCGTTTCTTCGAAGCGCCCTCGCATCTGGCCGGCAAGCGCATCGAAGTCCGTTTCGATCCGCTCGATCTCACCCAACTGGAGATTTACTCCGAAGGCAAGCCGGAAGGCCGGGCGCGGCTGGTCGATGCGGTGGTCAACGGACTGTTGCCGCCCTGGAAAACGGAGGAGAAGTAACGATGTGGGAATCCTTCTTCGGCTTCAAGAAAATACCATTTTGCGACAGCCCCGACGCCAAACAACTCTTCGCCTCCCAAGCCTGGAATCAGGTCAGGACACGGCTGGAGTTTCTGACCCAGCATCACGGCGTGGGCCTGATCACCGGCGAAGTGGGCGCCGGCAAGTCCACTGCCGCGCGCGTGTTCACTGCCACGCTCAACACCAGCCTCTACAAGATTCTCTACGTACACTTCTCCTCCGGCTCGGCGCTAGACCTGCTGCGCCAGATCGCGCTCGAACTGGACCTGGAGCCGGCTCACTTCCGCGGTGATCTGGTGCGCCAGATCTCCGGCGCCATCGTGCGCCTGAACCAGGGCAAGAAACAGCATCCCATTCTGATCTGCGATGAGGCCCATCTGCTGCCGCATCCCGCCCTGGAACAACTGCCGCTGCTGTTGAACTTCGATATGGATTCTTCGCGCTACCTCACTCTGTTGCTGGTGGGCCAGCCGCTGCTCCGGCGAACGCTGTCGCTGCAGATGCACGAAGCGCTCCGGCAGCGAGTCAGCACGCAGTATCACCTGGAAGGACTCACGCGCGAGGAACTCGACGCCTATCTGGCACTGCAACTCAAAGCCGCCGGCGTGTCGCAGCCACTGTTTGACGATACCGCGCGCCAAGGCATCTATCAGGCCACTAAAGGCATTCCGCGCAAAGTCAATAAGCTGGCCATGACGGCGTTGCGGCTGGCCGCGGCGAGTAAGTCGCAAACCGTCAATGAAGCCATCTTACTCGATGCCGCGGCGGAGGCGATGCTGTGAAAGAGAGTGCCAAAGCTGCTCCGAAACCCGCAGTGTTATCGCTGGCGCAATTACTCGCCGAGCAACCGGCCGCGCCGCCGCCCGGCTGGATCGAACCGGGACTGTTGCCGCCCGCAGGCATTCTGTTCGTAGGCGGCGAGCCCAAGGTGGGCAAGAGTCTGCTGGTGGCCAACCTGGCGCTCGCGCTGGCCGCGGGCAAGGACCGCGCCGGCTTCACCATCCCCGCGCCGCGCCGTGTTCTGGTCTGCCAGTTCGAACTGCCCACGCCACAGTTTGTGGGGCGATTGGCGGCGATGCGCCGATCTCTGGGAGCGGCCGCCGATCAAAACCTGCTGGTGGATACGCGCGCCGGCGGCAATCTGCTGAGCGCACCGCAGGGACTCAATCACTTCCTCAACGCCGCACGTCAAGCTGCCGCCGAGGTGATCGTGCTCGACCCTTTGTACTCCACTCACGATCAGGATGAAAACGATACCCGCTCTATGGCGGCACTGTGCCAGAGCCTGTTGCGGCTGCGCGATGCCTCCAAAGCGGCACTCATCGTGGTGCATCACGTGCGCAAATCGATCGGCCGTGAAGAGATCGGCAGCGCCTTCCGCGGTTCCTCGGCGCTGCATGCGGTGGGCGACTCCTACCTGCTGCTTACGCGCCCCTCGGCCCATCTCGCCGCCACCGTGGAGTTGCGCTTCCAGTTTCGCTACGCCGCTGCCTCTGAGCCTCGCTTGCTGCAACTTGATCCGCAGACGCTGTGCTTTTCCGCCGCTGGGGCGGCGCCCGCCCGGACAGCGGTCGCGCGCAAGAAAGTCGACCAGGAGCATGTGACTCAGGCGCTGACTGGTCTGGGACGGCAGGCTCGCTACAACCAGCTCCGCCAGCAAGTCATGGAGCAGGCCGAGTGTTCCAAACGTACCGCCCAACTGGCGATCGGAGAAGCCTGCCGCCAAGGTTTGATTGTTCAAGTTGACGGCCAATACCGGCTACCGCTGTAGCTGCGCCTGGCCGCATCGAGGTCCGCTCGGGGTCGCGCCCGGCGGATGCCCAGGGCCGATGCGACGGAGTTGGCTCCGAAGAAATCGGCTCACCGGAGCCCTCCCGCTACCCCGAATCTGGGCGCGGGAGGGCTCTCTGCTTTCCTACCGGACCAAAACAAAAACCTGCATTTCTTTGGTGAAACTCCCGAGCGGAGGCCCTGGGCCAAAAACGCGCGCCCGGCCGCTTTTGCCGGGCGTACTAACTTGCGTTTCCCACGCTCCGGGATACTGCCAGTGCCTACACGAGCGAGTATCCTATCCCGCCACTTCAACACGATGCACCTCGGAAGCGGAGCAATTCGACAAATTTCGCCGGGAACTACTGTGAGAAAGTCGAAGGAAAACAGTGTGACCCGTTACACCGACGTGCAACGCATCGGAGGTCTGCAGCGGATGCCTTCCTTGCACACTGCGTCCACAGCCCGAGCACACCCCCACCTCCACATTAAACCGCCGCACCAGGGTCACGCGCACTATGTCTTCCTGATACTGAGCCTTGGTGTCCCGCAGAACCACATCGCTCTGGCAATGTGGGCAGGAGGGCGGCAACGGCACAGCGATCTGCTCATCCACCCGCAGCGGTGTCCCACGCGTGGCCTGCTGACCGTATTGATCCCCCGGTTTGCGTCCCGCTGTTTTGGGATTTGTTTTGGGATTGTCGCGGGAGAACGGAGCTGTGTTGCGCTTCCTTTTGCGCACTGCCTCTTCTAGCAGTTTCTGCACTCGTGCGATCTCTTGCTCCAGGCGCTCGTTCTCCGCCAACGACCGGTCCAGGCGTCGCTGTAAGGATGCCACTTCCTGCTCCAACTGTTCGGCGCGACCGACCGGATCACTCGCACTCATCCAGCTTAGAATGCCACGGCTTGACGAGTTTGTCCAGCCCCTATCCTCGAACGCCTCTTTTTACGGTGGTTCCGAATGGTAAACATTGGCTTGTGAATCCGCCGCAGTGCGGCCTTTACCTGACGCAACAGAGTGGACTCGCGGTCAACGTTGCGGATCGCCAGATCGCGCTCCGTCGCGTACTGAATCTCGTCCATCTGGTCGGCGCTCTTTTCGATCGCAATGCCGTCCCGATTTCGCAATCCCCCCATCAGTTCGGCCTGTTTTCTTTCGAGGATCTCCTGGATTCCGCTAATTGCAGGTGCTCTATTCACAACGTTCCTCTTTCGTGGAATTTTCTACTATCGTCAGGCACGGGATGCTCCATAAGATAACTCCATGCTTTGGCGACAGCGCAGCCTGAGACTTATGGAGTTAGCGGAATTCACGCTCTCCCATAATGCAATATCTGCACCTGAAAAGGCTGGATTTGCCGCTACCGATTCGAGCCTGGGGGGTATTGTTGGCTAATCTCTTCGGGTTCCGGGTTCCTGTAAAAGCCATTTGCGCCCTCTATGCGGCTCCTCGTGGAACAATCGAGTCCGCGTTCCGGGCGCAGGTTGGCAGCGCGATACAGGCGCTCCAAACCCAGAATGGCCAAGTTGCACAGCGTGGGCCAGCAGCGGGGATGAATGGAAAAGCGAGTCAGCCCCGCGAAACGCTGTCCGAATTAGACTGCCGGAACCTCTCGGAGGTGGGATCGGTTCACCGCCAGTGTCCCTCTACCAGGACATAGCCGCCCCTCCAGTGAACCCAGCGAACCAATCCGATCAATCTTTTTAGAACCATAATTCTTCTCTCCCGACTATTGGCAACGCACTTATATGGCCGCATATAAGCCGCGCTGCTTCCCTGTCGTGTGTCCATTTGATAGCAGCTAGATCTGCACTTGAAAGTGCACTTACAGCTCTTATTAGGCATCGAACGCAATACTGGCCGAGCCCGTTTAGCAGCCCGGCCGCTTGGCCCCCAATCTGCTCTATTAGCGGCCGGAATGAGGAAGGACCTTGGAATATGAAGACTCTCGCAAATTGGTCTGCATGCCTGACCTTGGCTGCGGCCGGAATACTTGCCGCGTGCTCACAAACTGCCAAACCACCCGGCGTTGCCGCCAGCATCCGCACCGCGATGGATCAGGCCGGCTTCAAGAAAGTTTCCGTTGACCAGGATCGCGGCAAGGGCGTTGTGACCTTGGGCGGACACGTCGGTGCTGATGCCGACAAGGCACAGGCCGAAGCGCTGGCAAGGTCGCTCGCCGGGAGCGAAGTGGTAGCCAACCAGATTGCCGTGCTCCCAGTGGGCGCTGAAAGCGACGCCCGAACCATGAACTCGGATCTGGATAAGGGCATCGAACAAAACCTGGATGCCGCGCTGATACACGAGAAGCTGCGCGAGGGCGTCAACTACGCGGTAAAGACTGGTGTCGTCACTTTGACCGGTGAGGTGAACTCCCAATCCAAGCGCCGCGAGGTGGCAAAAGTAGCTGGTTCCGTTCCGAACGTTCAGCAGGTGGTGAACGAACTGCAAGTCAAGAATCAAAAGGCAAGTTCCTCAGAGTGAAGATTGGAGAACACGAATGAACCCAAGCACGAACGATCAAATCGAAGGCAAGATCCATGAAGTGAAGGGCAAAATCAAGGAGACTGTCGGTCAAGTCACCAAGGACCCCAACCTGGAATCTGAAGGGCAGAGCGAAAATCGCCAATGTTTACCATTCGGAACCACCGTAAAAAGAGGCGTTCGAGGATAGGGGCTGGACAAACTCGTCAAGCCGTGGCATTCTAAGCTGGATGAGTGCGAGTGATCCGGTCGGTCGCGCCGAACAGTTGGAGCAGGAAGTGGCATCCTTACAGCGACGCCTGGACCGGTCGTTGGCGGAGAACGAGCGCCTGGAGCAAGAGATCGCACGAGTGCAGAAACTGCTAGAAGAGGCAGTGCGCAAAAGGAAGCGCAACACAGCTCCGTTCTCCCGCGACAATCCCAAAACAAATCCCAAAACAGCGGGACGCAAACCGGGGGATCAATACGGTCAGCAGGCCACGCGTGGGACACCGCTGCGGGTGGATGAGCAGATCGCTGTGCCGTTGCCGCCCTCCTGCCCACATTGCCAGAGCGATGTGGTTCTGCGGGACACCAAGGCTCAGTATCAGGAAGACATAGTGCGCGTGACCCTGGTGCGGCGGTTTAATGTGGAGGTGGGGGTGTGCTCGGGCTGTGGACGCAGTGTGCAAGGAAGGCATCCGCTGCAGACCTCCGATGCGTTGCACGTCGGGACGGTACAGATCGGGCCGGAAGCATTGTCGCTGGCGGCGCTGTGGAACAAAGAGATGGGCCTATCGCATGAGCGAGTGGCCCGGTCGCTGCAATTGGGTTACGGCTTGACGGTGAGCCGCAGCGGGATCTGCCGGGCGCTGGAACGGTTGGGCAATTTGGCCGCTCCCACCTACCATCAATTGAAGGCCTCGTTGGCGCGTAGTCCATTCAATGGGATGGACGATACTGGTTGGCGTGTAGGCGGCCGGTTACAGAATTGTCGGGTGATCGGCAATGAATCGGTCACCGTATACCTGATCGAGCCGCATCGCGGCTTCGCCGAAGCGGCGGCAGTATTGGGGGCTGAATACGATGGCTTTCTGGTGCATGACGGGGCCCGGACCTGGTACGGTTTTTTGCAGGCTTTTCACCAAACCTGCCTGGCGCATCTCATCCTGCGCTGCCGGGACCTGCTGCAGTTGCTGACCGGGGGAGCGCGACAGTTCCCGCAGGCGGTCCTGGATGTGTTGCTGGACAGTCTCGACTTGCGGGATCGCCACCAACAGGGACTGGTCAGCGAACATGGATTAGCAGTGGCCACGGGCCGCTTGAAGGCCCGGTTGGACCGGCTGTTGGCAACCCCACAGTGCCATGCCGCCAATCGGCGTTTAGCGCGCCACCTACAACATGAGCAGCCCCACCTGTTCACATTTCTGTACTGTCCGGGCCTTCCGGCCACCAACAACTTCATCGAGGCAGCGATTCGGCTGATGGTGGTGGCTCGCAAAACCTGGGGCGGGAACCGAACCTGGAACGGCGCCCGAACCCAACAGATATTGACGAGCGTCTTGCGAAGTTGTTGGCAACAGGGCAAAGACGCTTTCCAACAGCTGGTTACTCTATTACATTCTCCGCGGCCAATGGTGCTCGATCTCGTTCCAGCTTCCCTATCTCCCTAACCCGCCTTGCTCCGCGACACTCTCCACCGCCCCAACCATAACACTGTGCGGACTCACTATTCCCCGCTGAGTGGTGATCTTGCCGAAGATGGTAAACATTGGCCGAAAATCTCGACGGCAAACTCCAGAAAAAAATGGGCCAGGTAGAAAAGGTCTTCGAGAAGTAGATTCTCGAAAGAAGAGGGAAATGGACGATGTTAATAGTACTCATATTGTTGCTGTTGCTTATTGGCGGCGGTGGCGGATATTACGGCCATAGTCGCTGGGGTTATGGAGGTGGCGCCGGCGTCGGGCTTGGCACAATCCTCGTCATCGTGCTCGTATGCTACATGCTTGGCATGTTCCACTAGGACTAGGCGCGGGCGAGGAAAGAGGACTGGCGTGTCATTAGGAATTTATCTTATCGGATTCCTGATTGTGATCGGCGGGCTCATTTACGAAGCTGTAATCCTACACGTGGCCGCTCACTGGATCGCAGTGGGCTCCATCGGGCTCCTGGGACTTGCGATTTTGAAGGGCGTCCAGGCCACGCGTGGAAAAGATCCTTCGTAATCTATGAAACGGCTTCCCGAGGGATCGGTAGCACCGCCCAGGGTCCGCGGCGATGCGGAGACCCTAGTCCTGCTTGGAACCATCGCGGCGGCATTGTACTTTCAAGTGGACCATCTGAAACTGAAAATCCTGTTTCTTCAGTGCCCTATCGAGCAGGAAGACGTCCGATTCGCTGTCATCAATGACGAGGATGCGTGCGGCGATCATAACCGGCGCGTGCTTCAAGCTTACTCCCCCGCGGCTTGCCTTAGCCAACCGTCTTCGATCATTTCACATTTACTGGCGGAAGCGTTTGCGGCGACACCTGCCTCGCCCTCACGATCCATCGCTTGGGCGCTGCTCCGATGAAGTAGAAAGGGTAGCAGGTTACCAGCGTCAGCACGTTCTCGCCTGACGGAGCGAGTACGCCGACATTCTGCGGGTCCACAATTCTCAGCGATACAACCTGGTACTTGAAATTGCCGGTCGGCGTGGAGATTTGAATCTCATTGTTGACCTTCAGATCTTTCAGCGGCAGGAAGAAGGTGTCGCGATGCCCGGCGAGGCCAATATTGCCGTCTTCGCCGGGCAGCGCCGTGCCTGGAATATGTCCCACGGCGCGCCGGAGACTGGTCTTGTCGTCTCCTTCGACCACCATCACGGAAAGAGCGAGCCGCGGAATCTCAATCCGGCCGATCAAACTGCCCTCCGCGACAGGCTCAGCCTTCGGCAAGGTTACCGATACCGGTTGCGGAGTAACCAGGGCCTCCGCCCGCCGTTCGCGCTGCTGCCGGTCGAGATCCCTGGCGGCGCGCCTCTGGAACAGCCGGGCATCCGCCAGTACGAATGCGCAATAGCCGAGCAGTAGGATGCCGCCGGCAAAGAGCGCCCGCTGAGTCCACTTCAGAATCTGCTTGAGCGCTTCCTTGCGAACGAAAACCTTCACTTGACGCCCTGTCCGGGTGCGCCGCCGGCTATGTAGCCAGTGCGTGTACGCACGAAGAGTTTGTTCTGGCCTTTAGCCCGCGCAAGAACCCGAATAGCACGAAACGAACCGTCGGGAGCCGGGCTGCTCGGAGTATATCCGACAACGTATTGATGGCGAATGTCGCGGGCGATGCGCTGGCAGACGGCCACTATCTCATCGAGTCTGCCGGGAAGGATGGCTTCGCCGCCCGTCGTTCGTGCCAGGCGATTGAGTACACCCGGATTCTTGTCCGGATCGTCCGGGTCGAACACACCTACGGTATAGATGATAGCGCTGGAGTGCTCGGCGAGCTTCATGACTTGTTCCAGGCTGAGCCGGCTCGCGTTGTCACCCCCATCGCTGACCACGATCAGCACCTTCTTGTCCCGTCTGGCTGTCTCGAGTTGCCCCAGTGCCTTGGCGATGGCGTCATACAGAGCCGTCTGCCCTCTGGCCGATTGGTCCGAGATCGCGCATTCCAATTGGGCGCTGCTATCGGTGAACGGGACTGAGGGGGGCAATCCTAGCCGGGCTATTTCATTGAAGTTGACGACGAATATCTGGTCTTCGCGACTGCTGGATTGCACGAAGGCCCGAGCAGCGGCCGTCACCTCGGCGAGTTTTGGCGCCATGCTGGTGCTGTGGTCGATAACCAGTCCGACGGCGACCGGAATGTCTTCATTCTTGAAAAGCTGAATGCGTTGCGGTACCCCGTTCTCGTAAATCTGAAAATCCGGCTCGGCCAGGTTGCTCACGAGGCTGCCTTGCCGGTCGGTTACGGTAGCGTGCAGGGGAACGTCCACCGAGATTCGGAACGAACCTGCGGCGGGGTCTTGCACCGGAGATGGAGCCTGGGGTTTGGCGTAGGTGATCGGGAGCGTAAGGAAGAAAGCCGCGAGACGGACGGATTTCGAGATGTAGCGCTTCGTGGCCATAGCTCCTCGCCTCCTGATTTTGTCTTCGTCCTCGGGCCGCCGGGCTGTATTGCCTCGGCGGCGACATGCCCTCTCTCGAGCTAGTCAGTTACGCGATGCGCTTCTGCAGGAGGCCGAGGCTCAGGGCGCCGCCCAAAGCCAGCAGTCCGAAAAGCGCGATCAGCGGCAAAGGACTCGAAGTGGCTGGGAGAACGGCCGTTGCCGGCGCCGCGGCCATTTCCAGTGCCGGCGGAGCAGTGACCACAGCAGTGAGTTCCACTTCTTCACCCGTCGGTTTGATTGCCATGATGGGTGCCTGCTTCAGTTGTACGACCACCGGCTCGTCCGCCGCTACGATCGGCTGTTGGACTTCCACCGGAATCTCCACTGGCATAAAGAGGATCGGCGTGTTGGTTGTTTTGGCCAACTCGATTGCCCGAGCCTTCGGATAAACAAATTCCTCGCCCCAGTTTCTGCCCGGATAGAACCATGCGCGCAGCGCTTCCGGCTCACCGGCCGGCCGTTCACGAAAAGTAATCACGGTCTTGTCGGTCGCCTTGAGGCGATAGTTGGGAATTGCCAGGATTGTGGCGTAGACTGTCTTCTCGTCCGCGCTGAAGATTTGCACGACGTGGCGGTCGGACTTTGAGTCCAGAATCTTAAAGACATAGGTGCCGGCGGGCAATACGGCCCATCCCTTGAGGTGGACTCCCGGAATCTCCACCGGTCCGCTGAAAGTGAATGTGGTTTTCCGGTTCCAATCGTCCGCCTTTGCGCCCGGTGAGAATACTACGCTCATCAGCGCGAAGCTAAACACTGTCGTTGTTACTACTCTCAAAACACTCATCTGTTATTTCTCCTGTTGGTTTAAGAACTCTGTGCGACCGGCTCGTCATGTTATCGGACACCGTGCCTTTTCGGCCATCTGCCAGCCGGTCGCACGTGGGGAAGAAAGCACTCCGAGGTCCATTCTTATCCGTGTTCATCTGTGGCTAAATTGGCCTTTTGCGAAATGGGCTCATCAGCCTGCACCAGAGATTCCCGATTCGTGTTTGGGTCGATTTCATAGATCCACCTTCTTTCGGCAGTGGCACGTGTACTCCCGTTTGACTTCGCGCTTCATGGCGCCAGCCTGCGCACCGCGACACCGGCCGCCGAAAGGTGCATCTTCAACAGCAGATTCTGCACGTGCAACGTGCCGCCGTCGCTGCATCTTTGCAACGCGACGGGCTGACGCCTTGGCCCCGCTCGTGCACTAGCACAGATACGACACTTCCAACAGGAGAGCACTCAATGGCAAAGAACACATCGGTAATCGGTATATATGCCAATGTTTACCATTCGGAACCACCGTAAAAAGAGGCGTTCGAGGATAGGGGCTGGACAAACTCGTCAAGCCGTGGCATTCTAAGCTGGATGAGTGCGAGTGATCCGGTTGGTCGCGCCGAACAGTTGGAGCAGGAAGTGGCATCCTTACAGCGACGCCTGGACCGGTCGTTGGCGGAGAACGAGCGCCTGGAGCAAGAGATCGCACGAGTGCAGAAACTGCTAGAAGAGGCAGTGCGCAAAAGGAAGCGCAACACAGCTCCGTTCTCCCGCGACAATCCCAAAACAAATCCCAAAACAGCGGGACGCAAACCGGGGGATCAATACGGTCAGCAGGCCACGCGTGGGACACCGCTGCGGGTGGATGAGCAGATCGCTGTGCCGTTGCCGCCCTCCTGCCCACATTGCCAGAGCGATGTGGTTCTGCGGGACACCAAGGCTCAGTATCAGGAAGACATAGTGCGCGTGACCCTGGTGCGGCGGTTTAATGTGGAGGTGGGGGTGTGCTCGGGCTGTGGACGCAGTGTGCAAGGAAGGCATCCGCTGCAGACCTCCGATGCGTTGCACGTCGGGACGGTACAGATCGGGCCGGAAGCATTGTCGCTGGCGGCGCTGTGGAACAAAGAGATGGGCCTATCGCATGAGCGAGTGGCCCGGTCGCTGCAATTGGGTTACGGCTTGACGGTGAGCCGCAGCGGGATCTGCCGGGCGCTGGAACGGTTGGGCAATTTGGCCGCTCCCACCTACCATCAATTGAAGGCCTCGTTGGCGCGTAGTCCATTCAATGGGATGGACGATACTGGTTGGCGTGTAGGCGGCCGGTTACAGAATTGTCGGGTGATCGGCAATGAATCGGTCACCGTATACCTGATCGAGCCGCATCGCGGCTTCGCCGAAGCGGCGGCAGTATTGGGGGCTGAATACGATGGCTTTCTGGTGCATGACGGGGCCCGGACCTGGTACGGTTTTTTGCAGGCTTTTCACCAAACCTGCCTGGCGCATCTCATCCTGCGCTGCCGGGACCTGCTGCAGTTGCTGACCGGGGGAGCGCGACAGTTCCCGCAGGCGGTCCTGGATGTGTTGCTGGACAGTCTCGACTTGCGGGATCGCCACCAACAGGGACTGGTCAGCGAACATGGATTAGCAGTGGCCACGGGCCGCTTGAAGGCCCGGTTGGACCGGCTGTTGGCAACCCCACAGTGCCATGCCGCCAATCGGCGTTTAGCGCGCCACCTACAACATGAGCAGCCCCACCTGTTCACATTTCTGTACTGTCCGGGCCTTCCGGCCACCAACAACTTCATCGAGGCAGCGATTCGGCTGATGGTGGTGGCTCGCAAAACCTGGGGCGGGAACCGAACCTGGAACGGCGCCCGAACCCAACAGATATTGACGAGCGTCTTGCGAAGTTGTTGGCAACAGGGCAAAGACGCTTTCCAACAGCTGGTTACTCTATTACATTCTCCGCGGCCAATGGTGCTCGATCTCGTTCCAGCTTCCCTATCTCCCTAACCCGCCTTGCTCCGCGACACTCTCCACCGCCCCAACCATAACACTGTGCGGACTCACTATTCCCCGCTGAGTGGTGATTTTGCCGAAGATGGTAAACATTGGCCGAATCTCCTCTTCGAGATAAAGTCTCTGTCTCGTTTCCTTATCTCGATCCTTCGTCGCCTTTTCGTACTCCAATGTGTTTTCAATGGCAATCGCCACCTGGCGCGCAACCTGCTCGAGTAAGACAACGTCGTCATCCCGAAATGGATTGTCCGAACGCCGGCAGAGCATCAGAA
Organism: uncultured Solibacteraceae bacterium; assembly: GCA_963853855.1. Classification (GTDB taxonomy): domain Bacteria; phylum Acidobacteriota; class Terriglobia; order Bryobacterales; family Bryobacteraceae; genus Sulfopaludibacter. The sequence goes on from CAWKYG010000008.1 coordinate 11,880, forward strand.
CGCCAACCACATGGTTGCGGCCTATCAGCGGAAGATAGCAGCCCGCTCGGAGTCCCTCCTGCACCACACTCTCGTAGAGAAGTTGGCCCTCAGGATTCCCAAAAATCTGAGGATCGTCGCGGAGCTTTTCGAAGCCATCGATCCGCATGGTCTTGGCGTTTCGGAATACCTGGCCTGCAATCGAACTTTTCATTGGCACCAACCACCCCTCCCGGAAGGGGCCCCTGGCATCAGGATTGTACAAGTTGGCGACGCGCAGATCGCCGCTGTCCGGGTCGGGTAGCAGCAAGGCGGAAACGTCACATTGCATGATCTTGAACAGACTCGTCGAGAGCCCCTCAATCACCTGCCGGAGGTCCAATCTGGATGTCACGCTGGTCGTGATTTCCAGAAGCAATCGCAGCCGGTCTCTTTCATGGCGCAACGCTTCCTCGTTCATCTGCCGCTCAATCGCGATGCCGGCAATGTGGCTGGTATTCTCGATCAACGCAAGATCGAGGGCGTCCGGGTTACGCACTTCACGGTAATGGATGGCGAAGGTCCCTAGGGCCTTTCCTTCGCGCGTGAAGAGAGGTCGCGACCAAACAGCACGGATGCCAAAAGGCAGAACCCGGTCACGATAGTCATCCCAAATGGGGTCCTGGCGGATGTCTGCCACATAGACCGGCTCTTTGCGATAGACGGCTGTGCCGCATGACGCGCCTTTCGGGCTAACGAGCGTCGGTCCCATGCTTTCCGCAAATCCAGGGAGGCTCGGTGCAGCCGCACAATAGAGGTGCTTGCCTTCGGCATCAGGAAGCCAAATAGTGCATAACATGCCGTCGCCCTGAGATTCAACCAGTCGAGCAATGATCGTCAGCACTTCGGGCAATTCAGATCCCGTAAGAATCAGCTTTAGAATTTCGAGTACGGTTTCGTTCGAGAAGAAGCCCGAGTGGCTCCCCACCTGTTCTGACCCATCTCCTACGAGAGTCTGCGTTGCCGATTTCATAATCAACCCCTCCGGCTCGAAACGGTCCATCTAAAAAGCACACCCGCGAACGGCGGGCCGCAAAAGTGCAGCCCAATCACCGCCGACGGCCGATTCAGTCCCAGCTTTCGGCGCCTATAAGCCTATTTTAAGGCTAGAGAGGAATGTACGGGTTCATACCGCTGGTGTGTTGTTGGGCTGGAGCGGCCACATCGTTAGAAACGCGAGTCGGCTAGCGGCGGGACCTTCATCGCACTTCCGCCACCATCAAAGTGCAAATCGTCTTTCAGGAAGGAGCGATATCGCGAGTTCGTCGATCTCTTCCAGGAGCAGGTGCGTGGCGCGTGAGAAGACTGGAGTGAAAATCGCTCCCTCGATCCTGGCGCCTGACGTCGCTCGACTGGGTGAGGAGGTACGGGAAGCGGAGCAAGCCGGAGTCAACAGGATTCACCTTGACGTCATGGACGGCCACTACTTTGTGCCCAACCTATCGCTGACTGCTCCGGTTGTCGCGTCCCTCCGCCGGGTAAGCCAGGGTGAGCCTTCGGGGTCCACTTCATGATCCGTAATTCGGATGTGCTCTTGGTGAAGTTTGCGGAAGCGGGCGAATTGGCATGCAAAAGGATCCTGCCCTCGCTGAACACAATGGTGAAGCGAAGCAGTGTGCCGGTGAACGGAGTTGCCAAGCTCGGTGTCAGTCGTCGCTTAGAGCCGTAAGAATCCTCTGCGCACCGCGATGGCGATGGCTTGAGTGCGATCCCTCGCCCCCAGCTTTTGCAGGATGCGGCTCAGGTGTGTCTTCACGGTTTCTTCGGAAATGTGCAGCACGTCTCCGACATCGCGATTCCGGTTGCCCCGAACGATGTGTGTTAGCACCTCAATTTCCCTGCCGGTGAGTTCGGGTTCTGTAATGTGCTGGGCCAAGTGGGACGCCACTTCCGGCGGAATCCATTTGTTCCCGGCGTGTACTTCCCGGATCGCATCAGTCAGGTCTTTTGGCGATGCGTTTTTGAATATATAGCCTCGGGAGCCCGCCTGTAAGGCCCGCTGAATTTCCGCGTCCCCTTCGGCGGTTGTCAGCATCAAGGCGCGTGCGTCGCTGAACTCGGCACGAATCGTGCTTAAGACGTCAATCCCACTCATGTCGGGAAGCCTGATATCAAGCAGGATAACGTTCGGCTTGTGTTGACGAAACTGCTCGATTGCGTCGCCGCCGGTTGCTGCGCCCGCGACAACAGCCATGTCGGGTTGGCTATCGATGATTTTCGAGATGCCTTCCCGCATGAGAGGGTGATCGTCGACGCTAAGTACTCTAATTCGGATTTGCTTTGCCATTCGTCCATCCCTTCAGCAAGCGCAGCATGGGCGTTTCGGAAGCCGGATCCGGCGGAAAAGCTATTTCGGCTGGAACGCTGAGCACAACTTCTGTTCCAGCCCCCGGTCGGCTCTGGAATCGGAGGGTACCATGAATCCTGGAAGCCCGCTCACGCATTCCTCTTAAGCCATAGTGTCCTTCCCTGCCGTGATCGACGACATCCGGACTCATGCCCTTACCATCGTCCCTGATTCGCAAGAGAAACTCCTTGCCGTAGGCGATCGCTACGCTCAGTTGGTTTGCCTCGGAATGTAGAGAAGCATTGCGCATCGCCTCGCAGCCGATGCGATAGACCTCGTCCCGGACAATGGGATGGAACTGCCGAACGGCCCCCACGACGCAGAGAACGAACTTCATGGGGGACATTCCTAGAGCGCTCTCGGCGGCGCGCTCCAGCGCCTCTGCCAAGTCGTTCTTTTCCGCGGTCGAATTGCGAAGCGCGTGGAGGGCGGATCTTGCTTCAGCAGTTGCCTGTTCCAACCACCCGAAAATTTGATCGATGTCCTGGCGCAACAGTACCGGGTCGTCAGACTGTTCCATCTGGGCGTTGGCGGCGATGAGCTTCGTCGCCTGGATCGTCTGCAGAATTGTGTCGTGAAACTCTCCGGCCAGCCGGTTTCGCTCTGCGATTCGCTCGTCGAAGCGCGCGTTCATGTGGGCCGCTAATTGGCGGAGCCGGAACCGATAGAGAATCCAAAGCGTGAGGAGACCAGTAATACCACAGGCAAACTGAAACGATAGCGTTTGATAAAAAGCTGGGGCGACGCTGAAGGCCAGATTGGCGCCAACCTCGTTCCAGAGTCCGCTGTTATTACATGCCACCACATGGAAGCGGTAAGCCCGCGGCGGGAGGTCCGTGTAGAAGGCCTGGCGGCGGGTTCCAGCGTCCTGCCATTCCTCGTCTCTACCTTCGAGCTTGTAACGGAAACGAACTTTCTGCGGCACTACGAAGCTCAGGGCGGTATAGTCGATTCTCAAATCCTTAGTTTTAGCGGGGAGGCGGATTTCCGAGTGCGGTGAGAGAATGCGACCGTCTGCCTGGACATCCTCGATCAGCACGGGCGGAACTACATGGTTTTCCGGCAGGTGAGTCGGGTCGATCGTCTGGACTGCGGTTTCGTTAACAAACCACAAGCGCCCATCGGGCGACTTCGCGACCGGCGGCTGAAAAGGAGAGTCGCCCGTTTCCGCGCCATCCTGAACGTCGTACGTGCGGACCGCGATTCGTGAGTCCGGTTGGGCTACCCACCGCTGCAATTCGGTTCTGGCGATCGACATGATGCCGCAGGTTGCGGAGAGCCACAGAGTTCCCGCATCATCGAAGATCAGTGAGTTAATGGCGTTGCATGTGAGCCCATTGCGGTTCGTCAAGAGCCTTGGGTCTTCGCCCGCCCAACGAACAATGCCATTCCCCGAGGCGCCCCAGATGGCTCCCTGCCGATCGTCGGCAAGCCCGTGCACGAACCGTAGTTTAAATTTAGACGGGTGCCCCGTGGTTTCAAAGTGGCCGTTCTCGTAGTGCAGCAAACCACCCTTCCCGTCAGGTAACCAGATCCCGCCGCCAGGGTGGGCCACGAACGGATTGCCGGGAACCGAAGAAGGCAGCGGGTCGCTCTTTACCACTTTGGTGCCGCGAATGTCGAAGACTCTCTGTGGCCTGCCGGTAACTACGGCGTAAATATGGCTGTCGACGCCTTCGATCAGCCCAAAGACTACACCCAATGGCCTCCCGTCGGAGTTTCGGATGGCGCGAAAGCGGCCACCTTCCATGACACTTAATTCGGTTCCTATCCCAAAAGTGTAATTAGAGTTGAAGTGCCGTTGATGCAGCCACATGCGGGTGAGTGGCTGGCATGAATCCCAGGATCATCTAATTCTTTGAGGGCTGTCAGGTACGCCCGGGAAGAAGAGGATGGCGGTGCTCATCGAAACATTTCTTAGAAAGCAATTGGGGTTGAAGGCCCATACAGTGACCAAGGTAGAGGAGACCGAGAAAGCGATGCTCGTCCACATCGACCGATTGGGCAGTCGACTGCTGCGTTGCGGGCTCTGCCGGCAGCGGTGCCGAAGGGTGCACAGCGTGCAAAAGCCGCGAGTGTGGCGCGATCTATCGATGCGGAAGTTGCCGCTCAAACTGTGTTACCGGCCCCGGCGGGTGGAGTGCCCCAGGTGCGGTGTGCGGGTCGAGGATTTCCCCTGGGCCGAGCCGTGGGCGCGAGTGACCACGGCTCTAGCCAATGCGGTAGCGCGACTCGCCCGCGAACTGAGTTGGCAGGGAACCGCCCGCCAGTACGGCTTGAATTGGAAGAGCGTGGCAACAATCGTTAAGCGGGCGGTGCAGTATGGGTTGAAACACCGGACGCGTCCCCCCGTGCATGTCATTGGCATTGACGAGGTGAGCCGGCGGAAGGGGCAAGTCTATCTGACTGTCGTCTACGATCTGGAGCGGCGGGTTCTGCTGTGGGTGGGCGACGACCGAACCGAGGAAGCGGTGGAACCGTTTTTCACCAAAGAAATGGGCCCGCGGCGCTGTCATACCCTGCGCGTCGTCTGCATGGACATGTGGGCGGCTTACGCCAAGCTGGTCAAAGCGCACGCGCCCCAGGCGCAGATCCTGTTCGACCGGTTCCACATCGTCAAGCATCTCAATGAGGCGGTCGAAGAAGTCCGGCGCAGTGAGATGCGCCGCCTGAGTCTGAAAGAGAAGGTGCCATTCAAGCGCAGCCGCTGGTTGCTGTTGAAGAACCCTTGGAATCTCAGCGACGATCAGAAAGAGCGGCTGTCGACGCTGGTGCAGTGGAACCTACCGATCGTACGCGCCTACTACCTCAAAGAAGCCTTTCAACTGTTCTGGCTTTACCGGCAGCCCAAGCGGGCCAGCGACCACTTAGAGAAATGGATGCGTTCGGCCATGCGCTCCCGGCTGGAACCGTTCAAGAGATTCGTGCGTATGCTGCGGGGCCATCTCGATGGGATTCTGAGCTGGACGAAGCACCGAGTCTCCAACGGCGCCGTGGAGGGAATGAACAACAAGATCAAATCCATCAGCCATCGCTCCTTCGGATTCCGGACCGCAGAAAACTTCATCGCAGCCATCTATCACTGCTGCGCGAAGTTGCCGCTGCCTGTCGAGCGCTAATTACAGTTTTGGGATAGGAGCCCTTAATTCGTCATCTGTTCCGAGCCATAGGCGCCCTTCGCGATCCTCCAATATCGACGTGGTAGCCTTCCCCGGCAGTTTGCGCTTCGGCAGACTGGAAATGCCGCTCTTCTGTACAAGATCTACCGACGTTTGGTTAGCCAACCATATGCGCCCCGTTGGCGAAGCAAAAACAGCGGTCACGTGAGCCTCGGAAAGTCCTTGGCGAGCTCCCAAAGTCACGATCGGAAGCTCGCGAAAGCGATCGAGTCCTTGAGCGGAGACGGCCCAGATATCTCCCTCACGATCTTCGTAAAGTGCCTGTATGGAATTGCTCGAAAGGCCATCGGCCTCCGTGAAATTGTCGGTCGATCCGTTGTGTACGTGGAGGAGTCCACGATCCGCCGTCCCAATCCACAAGCCGCTATCGCGATCGCGGAGCAACGCAGTGACGCTCACATCCGAGCCGCGAATCCCCGCAACTCTGTAATCGCTCCACGTGCCTGCCTGGAACCGTTGCAGCCCGGCTCCGCGGCCCTTCGCTCCGGAGCCAACCAACAGGGAGCCATCCGGTTCCAGTTCCAATGCCAGGACTCCGGCCGAACCTTGTGCGCGTTCCATCGCCTTGGGGAGGTACTGCGTCGCAGAACTACCGTTCCAGTGAGCCACGCCCCGGGTTGTGCCGATCCATAAGCCGCCCGCGCGGTCGCCGGTCAGGGCCTCAGCGCCTTGACTTCGAAATGCAATTCCTTGTGCGGCGCCGAAGCATTGAAGCGTATCGTGTCCGGCGCGGCAGAGAGGACCCTCCTCACTATTCGTCATCCGGGACAGCGCAATCCAAACGGCTCCGCCGGCGTCTTCGACGAGGGCGTTCACCCGCCCAATCTGCCGAAACTCGAAACTGTCGCCATATCGCCGCCCAAAACCGTTAGACGCGCCGATCCACAGAGAGCCATCGCGCGTACCAAGAAGAGAGAACACCGACTCCAACATTTTTGAGGTTTCGGGAGGTGACCAGCGAACGAAGCGGGCTCCGTCAAACCGAACCAGTCCGCCTTCGCCCCCTACCCAAACATAGCCATCAGCCGTTTGGGTTATGGCATGCGGCGTACCTGGAAAGACTCCATCCTGCAATCGCCACACTGAATGTCCGTATTGCGAGATCTGCTGAGTGGGGTTCAGTGCAAGCGCTGGTCTTATGAGGAAGAACAGAGGGGCAAGATGAATTAGCCAACTTCGCGCGGAGCGAGGGCAGGCTATCCACGAAAATTCCTCTCCGCTAGCGCAAGCAAGCAAGTCTGCTGGGAGTCGCATCCACCGGCGAGATTTTAGCATTTGTTTCAACACGGTTACAGAAAGCATTTACAACTTTCGGGGGACGCGGTTACCGCCCCACCGTGGGAATGAAAAAGCACGAGATGCCGCGATTGTTATCCTCATCCGGCCGGTCCATCATTGCAATATGGATTCCAGTTCAAGAACCAGGAGGGAAACATGGCGTGCGCTATGGAAGGTTTTGCCGTCGCGAACGCGCGGGAGAACGGAACGGCTATAGATGCAAAGAACAGCGGAACGAGACGGCAGCTATACCCAGAGGACGAAATCCGCTCCGGGCGCACCTTCGGCGCGATCGTCGGTCGGAGCCGGTTATTGGAAGGAGTGTTGCAGTTAGCGTCGGTCGTAGCCCCGACGGATACGAGCGTTCTGATCCAGGGCGAGACCGGCACGGGAAAGGAACTCGTAGCCCGCGCAATTCATTATTGGAGCGCACGGCGCGACTGTGCTTTCATCAAATTGAACTGCGCCGCGATCCCTTTCGGCCTTCTAGAAAGCGAGTTGTTCGGTCACGAAAGAGGCGCTTTTACCGGCGCGATCGCGCAAAAAGTTGGACGTTTTGAACTCGCGAATAAGGGCACGCTTTTTCTGGATGAAGTGGGCGATATACCGCTTGAACTTCAGGCCAAGCTGCTGCGCGTTTTGCAGGAGCAGGAATTTGAAAGGCTCGGCAGCAACAAGACGCACAAGGTGGATGTTCGCCTGATCGCAGCGACGCATCGGGATCTTTATGCGATGGCCAGGCAGTCGACCTTTCGTGAAGATCTGTATTACCGGCTGCGGGTCTTCCCGATTCATGTGCCGCCGCTGCGGCAGCGTGCGGAGGACATACCGGAGCTGGCACGGCATTTTACGGCATCCTGCGCGCAACGAATGAATAAGGACATCGACCATATTCCAGCAGAGACCATGGAAGCATTGGCGCGATACCCCTGGCCCGGCAACATTCGTGAATTGCAGAACTTCATTGAGCGAGCGGTGATTCTCTCTCCGTATTCTGTGCTTTGCGCGCCGATTGACGAGTTGGAGCATTTTAACGCGCGCCCCGAAACTGGCCTTGTGATTAGCCGACTCGCTGAGGTCGAACGCCAGCACATTCTCCGGGCGCTGCAAGCGAGCAACTGGGTGGTCGGCGGCCGCCGCGGTGCGGCGGAGTGTCTGGGAATGAAGCGCACGTCTCTTATTTACCGCATGCGCAAGCTTGGAATAGCCCGGCGGCAGGCGCAGCCCGAGGAGCGAGTTGCAAAGAGCGGCGGCTGAACCTTCTGACTCGCGTACTGCCGCGTCGGGAATCTGACAGTGACAGATATCCGTCTCGAGTTCGTCAGCGGTAATCCGCCCGATCGCCGCGGTCGCGTGCGAAAACTCCTCCCGTCGAACGGGAGCGAAGGAATCCTCGCTTTCGGCCCTGTTGCTATGGTCACCGGCGCCAGCCGAGGTATTGGTCGGGCGACGGCGATCCGACTGGCCTCCGATTTTGCGGCGGTCGTAATCACAGCGAGAACGCAGGAAGAACTGCAAAAGACCGCAACCGCGGTCCGATCCGCCGGTGCTCAACCCCTGCTCTACGTGCTAGACCTGTGCGATTCCGCTTCGGCCGAGATACTGGTCCAAGGCACACTGGAGCACTTTGGCAGAATCGATGCGCTTCTGAATATTGCCGGTGCTGTCCCGGGGGTCGACCTGTTCCATTTGACCGACACACAGTGGGACGAAGGTTTTGCGCTTCAGTTTCACGGAGCCCGCCGCTTGACCATGCGAGCCTGGGATGTCCTGAAGAACTGCAAGGGGTCGGTTGTGATGCTGTCCCGAACGGCGCCTGGCTTTGCTGCAGCATCCGCCACCACCGCCGCTGTCATAGCGCTCGCGAAGGCCTTTGCTGAAAAAGGCATTCAGGATGGAGTCCAAGTCAACAGCGTAGCGCCAGGCCCGATTCTCAGGCCGCAGGTCCTGGAAAAGGGTGCACTCGCGCGCTATGGAACGCCGGAGGGAGTTGCTGGACTGATGGCTTACCTGGTTTCCAGGGAGGCTCGTTGGCTCACGGGAGCTTCGATTCGGATGGACGGCGGCGAAATCAAAGGGATTCAGTAGGCTGCCCTGGAGCCGCCAGAATTAAGCTGATCGAGGACGAAGCCAACGGGTCAGCCGTAATACAACTGCTGTCCAACGAAATCCCCGGCCTCCTTACCGCTGAATCAGGCGCCCTTCTCGATCCGCAGCATGGTCGTGGCCAGTCGACAGGCGCCCGCTAACCCTCCAAAGGCCGTCAATGTTGACTGACTGGTGGTCAGGCGGCGAGCCTTTCGAACCCTCGGAGCAGTCGCTCTTGGCCAGGGACAACGTGCGCCTGCGAATGTCCCGCAGAACAGTCGTACGGCGATCAAGATTGTTGGCCCCCTTGCGATATGGCTCAAATCAAGTCCCAGTCAAGTTAGACGAGCTCGCGGCGGGCCTCTTTGTCGGTCAACGGCGGCTTCCGCGAGATCAGCCTCAGATCGAACCGAAATGTCTCAGGTTGGGCAAACTCGATTCGCGCAAAGTCCGAGTGCGCGAGATTCAGAACGTAGTTCCGCTCGCCAATGATTACCGAAGGCACGTTCTTGCGAGTCGGGGGACCAAAACGGGTATTGAACGAACTGCGCGCCGGCCACGGGCGTGGACGTCCCCGATTCCTCCTGGGCGATTTCAATGAATGGACGAGCGGGATGGTAGCCAACTCGGCATCGTAGAATCGATCGCCATTGGTAAGAACCTCGAACACGGTATCGTTATGCAGATGAGCGTCGGCTACTACCGCCAGCAGGTGTGCAAATTCGGCTGAATCGGGCGAAATGTCAATGGCTTCCGGCGTGCGATACGACAACCCTGGCTCGAAGAGCGCCAGAAGCAGGATCACCAGCGCGGAAGCAAAACCGAAAACGGCCAGAATCAAATAAAAAGTGCTCACGGGACCACTTCGCTTGTTGAAGATGCGTTAGAGATACCGTTGTACGAAACAGGACCAGGCTACGCCAGCTTACCCTTCAGCATGGTGTAGGAATGCGGCGGGAAGCGGTAGCGCAGTTTGCGGCCGTCCGCCACGGTGCTGCGTTCGGTTGTCTTCACCAGGGTTTTGCCGAAATCGTTCTCGGACTTGATGTCCGGCCCGTTGACTTCGCTCACCGCCACCGGCCCCGGCGAATTGCTTGTCCTCAAGTTCGAATTCAGTCTCGATGGCCTGGTCGCGGTGGCGGTTCACCACGTTCAGCACCACCGTCCCGTTGTCCAAGCCGGCGGAGCAATCCAGGTAGGGCACATCGTCGAAGCGCCGGGTCTTGTATTTCGGACTGTCCACGAACAGTTCGAGCGCCTTGCCGCGCGTGTTGCCGGCGAACAGTTGCAGCGGGTAGTAAATGGTCTGCAGAAACAGCCCCTGGTCATTGGTGAAGATGGGCGCGATCACGTTGACCAGTTGCGCCATGTTGGCGATCTTCACGATGTCGGCATGATTGACGAAGGTATTGAGGAAGGTCGCCACCACCAGCGCGTCTTCCAGGTTGTAGTGCTCTTCCAGAATGCGGCGGCCGCGCTCCTGCGCCCCGCGGGCGCGGTACCAGACATTCCACTCGTCCCAGGCGATATAGATTTTGCGATTGCCCGGCTGGCCGGAGAGCGCCGCGTCGATGATGCCGTCGGCGGTCTTGATGCGATGGTCCAGTTCCACGCTACTGGCCAGGAAATCGCCGAAATCGTTGGCCGGGTTGCCGACGTACATGTGCAGCGAAAGATAATCGGCGTGCTGATTGAGGAACTGGAGCACGGTGCGATTCCAGCCGGTCCAGTCGCTGCCGGGCCCGAAGTTGGAGGAACCGGCGGCGATCAGCTTTACGCTGGGGTCGGTCCACTTCATGAGCTTGGCGGCTTCCAGGGCGAACTTGCCGTAGTCCTCAGCGCTGCGATGGCCCATCTGCCAGGGGCCATCCATCTCGTTGCCAAGACCCCAGTAGGTCACCTTCCAGGGCTCCTGGCGGCCGTTCTGCCGGCGCAGGCGGGTCATGGCCGTATCTTCCGTGGAGTTGCAGTACTCCACCCACTGCTGCGCCTCAGTCCAGGTTCCGGTGCCGAGATTGGCGCAGATGTAGGGCTCGGTTCCCAGGGCTTCGACGTAATTGAGGAATTCGTGGGTGCCGAAGCGGTTGCTCTCCACGGTGCCCCAGGCCATTTCGAGGCGCGGCGGCCGCTGGTCGCGGGGACCGATGCCGTCGGTCCAATGGTAATTGGAGGAGAAGTTCCCGCCCGGCCAGCGCAGCAGAGTAACGTCCAGTTTCTTGACGGCATCGAGGACGTCTTTGCGGAATCCATTGGCGTCGGAGAGCGGCGATTTCTCTTCGAAGATGCCGCCATCGATGCAGCGGCCGAGGTGCTCGATGAAGTTGCCGTAGAGCTTGGGATCGATGTCGCCGATGGTGCGTTCGGTATCGATTTTGACCCGGGCACGCAGATCATCCTGCTGTGCGCGGAGCAGACGGGGCGCGGCGGCCAGCGACAGGGCGAAAGATCGCCGGGAGAGGTTCATAGCAGCCCATCATAGCTGGTAATGAAACCGCTTGCACCGGGAATTCACACGGGAATTCACGCGGCGCACAGGCGGAGGACGGAGGGGGCCGCACCGCGCTGCAACAGGCAGCGGTCAGACCCGTTCCAGCCTTCTACCCGGACCGCCCGGCCGCGCCGTTCGATTTTGTAGACGGCCGCCGCGCCATATTCCGCGGCAAGGCCGGTGAGCGACCAGCCCGTGGCATCCAGCATGCGGAGGCCGCCTTGCCGGTCGATCAGAATCGCGGAGTTGGTTAAAGTGTTACCGGCGGTGGCGGCAACTTCGAGAATCTCTTCGGCCTTCCTGACAAACTGGCTCACAAACTACTCATCGGACGCGATGCCGATTTCTTTGACGAAAACTAAAACCGCTCTGTTCCGCATAAAGCATTCCGCCGATAAGAGAGGTGTTGCTATCGCGGGATTTGGATTCTTCGTTGAACAACGGCAGCTCCATTCTGCCCCGTGCGCTGGCATGGAGCGTGGCGGCGGTCTGCGTTTTGCCGGCAGTCATGAACCTGGCAGGGTTCCGTTTTGGAATTCCGGCGCATGCTTTACCTGCAATGCCGGGGGGGCGCCGCGGCGGTCGCCCGCTTCGAGGGAGAACTGCACCGCCACCTGGCGGGCAGCTTTTTTCACACCATTCTGGAATGGACTTCATTTTGCGCGGCAATCTCGGTCCCGGTCCTCTCCTTTGTCCACTTCCGGCTGCGGAGAGAGGTGCTGGCGCCGGTAATCGGCACCGCGCTGTTCTGGTCCGGCTGTATGGACGCGTGGCATACTCTGGCCAGCGACTGCCTGGTGGGCAAGGTTACCAACGAAGCCGCGTTTATTCCCTTGACGTGGGCCATTGCCAGGGCCTTCACCGTGCTGGTGCTCATCGCGGGAGCCGTGTTGATTCTCAGCAGCCGCGACTCTGACAAACAGACGCGCCTCCGGCTGCTGGCGGGCGCTGGCTGTCTTTCGGGTCTGGGCGGCTGCGCCGTGGTGGCGTTATGCGGGGAAGGGTTCTGGACGCCGCAAGTTCTATTTCCACATTCCGTTGTGCGCCGGCCCTGGGACTTGGCCTGCCTGGTCCTGTTCGTGGCTGTGGCGCTTCCTTTATTTCTGCGCGTACGGGCACAATCTCCCAGCGTCTTCTCGCACGCGCTGGTACTGGCCCTGATGCCGCAAATCGCCACCCAGATTCACATGGCATTCGGCTCTTCGGCCCTCTACGACAACGATTTCAACATCGCTCACCTGCTGAAAATCGTGGGGTACACCGTGCCCCTTTCGGGCCTGCTGGTGGAATACATTCGAACGTACCAGCAAAAAGCGCTATTGATCCGGGAGCTGCGGGAAGCCCGCGATCAGGCACTGGCCGGTACGCGCGCCAAGGGCCAGTTCCTGGCCGCCATGAGTCACGAAATCCGGACACCGCTGAACGGCGTCATCGGGATGAATGCCCTGCTCCTGGAAACGCCGCTGAATCGCGAACAAAGCGAACTGGCTGGCACCGCGCGGAGCTGCGGGGAGCACCTGCTGAGCCTGATCAACGACATCCTCGATTTCTCGCGGATTGAAGCCGGCAAACTGGAACTCGAATCCGTAGACATGGATGTCCGCGCCGTGATGCAGGACGTTTTGCACATCCTGGCGGAGCCGGCAGCACGGAAAGGTCTGGATCTGGCCGGAACAGCCGGACCGGACGTGCCCCAATGGGCGCGCGGCGACCCGATCCGGCTGCGACAGGTGCTCCTGAACCTCGCCGGTAATGCCATCAAATTCACCTCAAAGGGAAGGGTGGACATCCGGCTCTCGCGGACCGGAAGTTCGCCCCGGCGTGTCACGCTTTTATGTGAAGTAACAGATACCGGCATTGGTCTGGACGCTCAGCGGTCAGAGCGCCTGTTCGAGCCGTTCACCCAGGCGGACGCCTCGACGGTGCGCAAGTATGGCGGCACCGGATTGGGCCTCGCCATTTCCCGTCAGCTTGTGGAGTTGATGGAGGGCAGGATCGGCGTCGAAAGTGAGCCGGGAAACGGGTCGCGATTCTGGTTCACGGTCTCCCTGCAACATTCCGCGCGCCGCAGCGCACGTCAGGATGCCGGTAGTCAGCCCGCGCGAACAGTGGATGCCCGTCTCCGAACTCCGCAAGACCCCCCTTTACGGGTGCTGGTGGCCGAGGACAACAGCATCAATCAAACCGTAATCGTGCGCATGCTATAACGCCTGGGCGTAGTGGCGGATGTCGCCGGCAATGGGATAGAGGCCGTGGAAATGTGCTCGCGTGAGATTTATCAGGCCGTGTTCATGGATTGTCAAATGCCCGAACTGGATGGCTACGAGGCATGCAGGAGGATCCGGGCCCTCCCCGGGCGGGCCGGTTCGGTTCCTATCGTTGCAGTTACGGCGGACGTTCTGGCGTCGGATCGCGAGCGCTGCCTGCAGGCCGGAATGAACGGCTTTCTGCCCAAGCCGATCCGCCTGGAAACCCTATCCGAACTCCTGGCCGGGTGCGCGGCGGGCGGTGCCCCAACGGGAATCAATTCGCCGCCGGCACTTTTTCCAACCCGTCTACAAACACCATGTTCACCCGACCCTTGCGCGATTCCAGTTTCAGCCCGAGTTGCTCCCCCAGGGACGTGAAGATATCGGTGCCCAGGGTGTCCGGCCGCGAGCCATCGGGCGCTACCGGCAGATTGGCCAGTACGCTTTCCGGCGTATAAGAAAGATGGAAATCGTAGAGACCCTTCAAACCGGTCAGGTCCTCGACGTCGCGATCCAGTTGCAAAGACAGGATTTCGGCGAGGTTCGCCATGCCTTGCGCCTGCGCCGTCATGCGAACGCTGCCGTTCAGCATCAGCGACCTCATCCCCGGACCGGGAGGGAGAGTTGGGAAGCCATTCTCGAACCGGATGCGCCGGGTCGACTCGACCGCGGGCGAGGGCGTTTCCGGCACTGCCGTCTGCTTCGACAACTGGAGTCTCGTGCCATTCTTTCCCGCGATCAACGCATATACCGGACCTTCGCGCGTCTCTTCGCGGGCCGCCAGTTGGAAGCGTTCGCGGAGCAGATTTCGCAGCATCGCGCGGAACTGTTCCGTTGTAGACCCGGGCGGAATTTTAGCGGTGATGTCATACCGCTCCGTATCCACCCATTTGGGCGCGGTCAACTGGTAGTTCCGGATGCCGTACGCACGCAGCAGAATTGCCCGCATAGGCAGGTCGCTCCAGGTGACCTGGCCGGGATCGGCGGAACCGGGTCCGCCTTTGATGGTCGGGAGGGGCCGGGCGCCCGCGGGCGGGGCGAGACCTTCACAGAAGCGACTTCGAAAGTTTGCGCCAGAATGCCGGAAACATGCACCAGGGAAAGGCCGAATCGAATCACACTAAATAATTAGTACTAACGAGGCTGAATGTCAACTGTCAGTCGGACTTGAACTCGAAAATATCGGAATTGGTTTTCACTACCATGCGCCCGCCCGCCAGGGGCTTGCCTTCGGTGGCAAAGAACACCGCGCCATCGGTGGACTCGCCCGGTTTCAGACGCGTCAGCACCATCGCCACGGCGCTGGCCGCCGCTGCCGCCTTCAGCTTATTCCCGCCGCTCATGGCCAATGCCGCCTGGCGGCGCTGCTCGTATCCGTTGGTGCTCTTGAAGTGCGGGTTGCCGTAAACGGTGGCTTCGTACTGCGTCACCAGCTTCACCACATCGCCCGAGTTGCCCCGCTGCATCAACATGTCGATGACACTCTTGATAGAACTCGCCACCAGGACCGATCCATCCGAATGAACATACGTGAAATCCTCCGGCCGCACGATATAAAGGGTATTCGACCCGTTTGAGATGGCGACCTGTATAATCGAATACTCGTGGATGTGGTTGCCCAGATGGGTAAACATCACGGTTACGCCTGATCGAGTAAGTGTCTGATATTTCAAGCCATTAGACTCAAACTCGATGACTTGGGCGTGAGCGCAGTGGTATAACAGCGTGAGCAGTATGGCGCACGCCCCAAAAAGCCGGTTCATGAGACCATATTACGATAGGGTGCCGAAGGAATATCGGGAAAAATTAGATGCTGACTGACCAAAAACGGATCGCGAATGCCGGGATTCGTCCGAGCAGGCATGGACTGGAACTCCACGGGTTACACAATATCAACGTCGCATATTGGAATCTGGGCACGGCACAGTTGGTGGAACACGCCATACAACGCCGCGAAGGCAACCTGGCGAGCGGCGGAGCCCTGGTGGTCCGCACGGGCCAGTTTACCGGCCGTTCCCCCAAAGACAAGTTCGTGGTTCGCGACGAAATCACCGACCCGAATATTCAATGGGGCCCGGTGAACCAGCCGCTCTCCGAGGCTCAATTCGACCGCATCTACCGGCGCATGGTGGCCTTCTGGCAGGGACACGAAGTCTATGTGCAGGATTGCTATCGTGGGCGCCGACCCGGAATATACGCTGCCGGTCCGCGTCCTCAGCCAGGTGGCGTGGCACAATCTGTTCGCCCGCCAGCTTTTCATCCGTCCCGACCCGCTGGCTACAGGGGAGCACAAACCGGAATTCACTATTCTGTTCGCGCCCGATTTTCAGACCAATCCGGCCGAGGAGGGTACGAATTCGGAAACCGGCATCATCATCAGCTTCAAGCGGCGCTGTGTGCTGATCTGCGGCACCAGCTATGCGGGCGAAATGAAGAAATCGGCTTTCACCATCATGAATTACCTGTTGCCGGAGCGCGGCGTGTTCCCGATGCACTGCTCGGCGAACGTGGGCCCTGCCGGCGATGTGGCACTCTTCTTCGGTCTCTCAGGGACCGGCAAGACCACGCTTTCCGCCGATCCCAACCGCCGCCTGATCGGCGACGACGAGCACGGCTGGAGCGAACGCGGGGTCTTTAATTTCGAGGGCGGCTGCTACGCCAAATGCATCCGCCTGTCGCAGGAAAACGAGCCGCAAATCTGGAATGCCATCCGCTTCGGCACGGTGCTGGAAAACGTGGACATGGATTCGGAGACACGACTGCTGGATTTCAACTCGGCCGAACTCACCGAAAACACGCGCGCGGCCTACCCGCTGCGTTTCATCGAGGGCGCGGTCCTGCCCAGCGTCGGCGGCCATCCCGCCAACGTGGTGTTCCTCACCGCCGACGCGTTCGGCGTGCTGCCGCCGATTTCGCGCTTGACTCCCGAACAGGCCATGTATCACTTTCTGAGCGGCTATACGGCCAAAGTCGCAGGGACCGAGCGCGGTCTCGGGACCGAGCCGGAAGCCACTTTCAGCGCCTGTTTCGGCGCACCGTTCCTGCCGCGGCCGGCCGCGACGTACGCCTCTCTGCTGGGCGAAAACCTGCGCCGCCACCAAGCCACCTGCTGGTTTATCAACAGCGGATGGGCCGGCGGTCCCTATGGCGTTGGCGAACGCATGAAGTTGAAGTACACCCGCGCAATGGTCAACGCCGCCATTTCCGGCGAGTTGAAGAAAGCCCCCATGGCGGTACATCCGGTATTCGGAGTCGAGGTGCCGCAATCCTGTCCCGGAGTGCCGCCGCAGTTTCTGGATGCGCGCGGCATGTGGGCGGATAAATCCGCGTACGATAAGTCAGCGCGCGATCTGGCCCGCCGCTTCAATAAGAATTTCGAGAAGTTCACCGGGGTAAGCCACGAGATTGCGGCCGCGGCGCCGGTAGCGTAGTTCAAAAAGACCGCTTACTAACGTGCGCGTCTCTGTAGATTGAGTGTCTTTCCGAGACGCGACCGTAAGGGAGCGAGTTTTGGCGCCGTGCAATTGTGACACACTATATCGGTATGCGTGTTCGCCTGTTGGCGCTGGTGGCGTTGCCGTGGTTCGTTTTCGCGGCTGCGCCTCAGAATACCGTCACCGATGTGGCGACTGCGGTTTTTACGGCTCTCGGCTCCCACTGGGACGACTCGAAACTCGCCAAGACGCTCCATAAACTCCGGCTGGTGGAACATCTCGACCAGCACGTCATGGAGGAATTGGAGAGCCGCTTTCCGGGCCCCAGGACTTCGGAGGAACTGCAACGGCTGCACGATGAATCCGAGGGACTGAAAGAACCCACCGACCTCCCCAACTTCCCCTCGCCGCTGGCGCCGGACTATTCCGAAAAGCGCCGGATGCTTCTCGAAGCCGGCAAAAATGCCCTCAACTATGCCTCCACCATGCCCGATTTCATCTGCACCGAGACCGTCCGGCGCTACGAATCGTGGGTAGGCCGGCCGGTTTGGGACCTCAAAGACTCCCTGGTCATCAAGGTCAGCTACTTCGATAAGGTGGAAGACTACAAACTGGCCACGGTCAACGGGCATGCCACCAAACTGAGCTATGAAAATCTGCGCGGCGCGGTGACAGAGGGGGAGTTCGCCAGTATGCTGGTCAACATCTTCGAACCCACCGCAAAAACCGAATTCTGGTGGGACCACTGGACCACCCTGCGACAGCGCACCACCCACGTCTTCCGCTTCCAGATCAAGCAGCAGAATTCGCATTACCGCATGGATTTCGGAATGGAAGGCCTCACCCACCAGACTGCCGTCGCCGGACAGCACGGCTTTCTGTATGTGGACCGCGACTCCTCCCGCATTGTCCGCGTTATCGCGGATGCCGACAGCCTGCCCCCCGATTTCCCGGTCACCAGTTCCAGCACGGTGCT
Source organism: uncultured Solibacteraceae bacterium (assembly GCA_963853855.1). Classification (GTDB taxonomy): domain Bacteria; phylum Acidobacteriota; class Terriglobia; order Bryobacterales; family Bryobacteraceae; genus Sulfopaludibacter. Next base: position 29,937 of record CAWKYG010000008.1, read on the forward strand.
GGATTATGACTTCGTCGACATCAGCGGGACCAAATTCCTGCTCCCGCTCCATGCCGACGCGCGCATGGGCACCATTCAGCTCAAGACGCGGAACGTGATGGACTTCAGCGCCTACCGCAAGTTCGCCGGCGAATCCACCATCACATTCGAAGCCGCTCCCGAAGACAAGGCCACCGAAAAAGACAAGCCGCCGCCGGTCAAGAAGTGATAAGCTGCGCTGAGAGAGGGGAACATGATCCATCGCTGGAAACGCCTGCTTCTCGCGGGTTTCGCCGTAGCGCTGCTGGCCTTTGCCTATGAGACCACCAGTTCTCCCGGCATCATGACCACCGCCGCCAAGGCTTATCTGAACTCGCTTTCGCCGGAATTGCGCGCCCGAACTACTTTCCCCATGGACGCCGCAGAGCGCACCAACTGGCACTTCGTGCCTTTGGACCGGAAGGGCGTGGCGCTACGCGAAATGACATCCGCGCAAAAGCACCTGGCCGAAGCCCTCCTGTCCGCCGGCCTTTCGCAGCAGGGCATCATCAAGGCCCACACGATCATGAGCCTCGACCAGGTCTTGAAGGACATGGAAAAAGGCACGGGCCCGGAACGCGATCCCGAAAAGTATTACGTCACGATTTTTGGCGAACCTTCCGAATCGGGTACCTGGGGATATCGCTTCGAAGGCCACCACATCAGCCTGAATTTCACCATCGTCAATGGACACATCGCTTCAAGCCCGAGTTTTTTCGGCGATAATCCCGCCCTGGTCAAAGAAGGGCCGCGCGCCGGGTTGCGCGCCCTCATGCGCGAAGAGGACCTGGGACGTGCGCTGGTCAAGAGCCTGGATGATTCGCAGCGTTCCATCGCCATCGTCGATAAGACGGCGCCCAAGGACATCATCACCTTCGATTCGCGCAAGGCGGCTTTGAACGGGCACCCCAGCGGCCTGCAGTTCTCCAAAATGACCGCGAAACAGAAGGAGGCCCTCACCGCCCTGATCAGCGAGTACGCGAATAACTTCCCGCCGCAGATCGCCGATTTCCGGATGGACCAGTATCGCAAGAACCAGGGCAATCTGTTTTTCGCCTGGGCCGGCGGTGTGGAGCCCGGGCAGCCTCACTATTACCGCGTGCAGACTCCGGCGTTCCTGATTGAGTACGACGATACCCAGAACAACGCCAACCACATCCACAGCGTGTGGCGTGATTTCAACGGCGATTTTGGCATGGATCTGCTGGCCATGCACTACCAGGCCAGCCATCAAAGATAGCGGCGTTGCTCATTCCGTTGGGTAGCCGCGGTCGATCCAGTTGGCCTTGAAGTTTTCGGGGATGTACATGGCTTTCACGTGTGTGAAGCCCATGCTCCGCAGCAGTTCCATGGCGGGCTTGATGTTCGGACAGTGGTCCCAGGGACAGCACCCGCAATAGAGCACGATGTCGCGATCGTGCGGCACTTTGGCAACGGCCGCCCGCAGCGTTGCCAGGCCTTCCGGGCGCGCGCCCATTCCGCCGTACACCGCTCCGGGTATGTGCTTGCTACGGTACAGGACGTTGGGCCCTACCTGAAAAATTGCCGGCGCGTTACCCTTCGCCAGGGAAGCGGCTACGTCTTTCGGTTCCACCATCGGGAAATCGGCCGCCATCCAAAGCAGGAGGCCGGCCAGAACGGTTCGCATATTTCAGCTATAACACGGCGCACCGGAGCCGGTTTGCCTGCTGCGCTTGTAGCCCTCCGGGAACGCCTGTGACGAATCCGCCCATTTCAGGAAGGAGGGCACGCATGTTTTAATAGAGCTTACCTGTATCTCGATGTTTATAATCGATATGTCTCGCTTTCTTAGGTACGCACTATGCGTCTGCGCCGTTGTTTCGCTCACCGCGGCCAGCCGTCCTCCGGCTCCTTCCACATCTTTGGCGCAAGGCCGCGCTGCTCTAGCCCGCTTGCCTTTGCGCTTTGAGGCCAACCAGGGCCAGTTCCGCTCGGACGTGCGTTACGCGGCACGCGCCGGCGGATACAACCTGCTGTTGACCGACCGCGGGCCGCAGATTGCTGTAGGTTCCGCGCCGCCCGTCTCTCTCACCCTTCTGCATTCCAACCAGTCGCCCGCCATTGAGCCGCTGGACGCTCTCGCGGCCCGCACCAATTATTTCGTCGGCCGCAAGGAAAGCTGGCGCACCGGTGTCCGCAGCTTCGGCAAGGTGCGTTATGGCAGCGTGTATCCGGGTGTCGACGTGGTCTACTATGGCAGCCAGGGCCGGTTGGAATACGATTTTGTGCTGCGGCCCGGTTCCAACCCGCGGGACATCCGGCTCAAGTTCAGCGGAGCCACGCATGTGGCGCTCACGCCCGAAGGCGATGTCACCTTCCAGACGCCGGGCGGCCCGGTGACTCAGAAGCGCCCGGTAATTTATCAGCAGGACCCCACAACCGGCGCGCGCCGGGAGGTTTCCGGCCGCTATGTGCTGCTGGCCAAGGGCGTGGTGGGTTTGCGGCTGAACGGTTACGACCGCGCACGAACGCTGGTGATCGATCCGGTGCTGGTGTACTCCACCTACATGGGTGGGAGCAATACCGACCGAATCAATGCCGTCCGCCTGGATGCCAACGGACTCCTCTACGTAGTGGGGCAGACCAACACCAACGGCGGCTCGATCTCCTTCCTCGGCGACCTGCCGGCCATCGGCAACTACTTCCAGCCGAACAGCAACGGACTGACGGACGCGTTCCTAGCCGTCGTCGATACCACCGGCGCCAACGGCGACTACGGTCTGATTTACTTCAGCTACCTGGGCGGCAGCGGCACCGATGTCGCCAACGGCTTGCAACTGGATGCGCAGGGCAACGTCTACCTGGTGGGCACCACGACTTCGACCGATTTTCCGGTGGTGGGCAACTCGGTGCAGACTACCGGAGCAGCCACCACTTCTTCGGCGTACGTAGCCATCGTCAGTCCGCAGATCGCCGGCACTGGTGGATTGCAGTACACCACGTTTCTCGGCGGCACCGGCGGCAACACCGAGGGGAATGGTATCGATCTGGATGCGGCAGGCAACATCTACGTGATCGGCACCACCAAGGCCGATGATTTTCCGGTCACCGGCAGTGCATACGCGGGCGTGATCTTCGGCCCGCAGGATGCCTTTCTCTGCGAATTCAATCCCAACAGCGCCAATCTGCTGTATTCCACTTTTCTGGGCGGAGAGTTGGACGACTGGGGCGTGGCCATCCAGGTAAATCGCGCCAACGGCCTGGTTTACTTTGCCGCCAACACGGTCTCCACGGAATTTCCACTCGGGCCGAATTCTTACCAGGTGAATCGCAAGGGTCCCATGGATGCTATTGTCGGCGTGATGGACTTTACGCAAAGCGGCAACCCATCGCTGGTTTACGACACGTATTTCGGCGGCTCCGATAACGACGCCGTCGAGGCCATCCAACTGGATAACAACGGGCACCTGATCGTGGTGGGCTACACCTTGTCGACCGATTTTCCGGTTACCGGCGATGGCCTTCAGGTCAGCAATGCGGGTGGCGGCGACGCCTTCATCTCCATCGTGGATGTCCTGAATCCTTCCAAATTCGTTCTCTATTCGACGTATCTCGGTGGCAGCGATGGAGAAGTCGCCTACGGCGTGGCCACCGATACCGCGGGCAACATTTACGTTTCCGGGTATACCTTATCTTCCGATTTCCCGTTAAGCCCGGACGCTATCCAGAACTGGGGCCAGGGCATCGATCTGTTTATCACCAAGTTCAAGCCGGGCACCAGCCCCGCGACGTTTTCCACCTACTATGGCGGAGCGACCATCAATTCCGCGACCGGCATGGTGATCGGACCGGACAACCGGATCTACACGGTAGGTTGGACCACCGGACTGTTTTCCCTCACGGACAATGCCTACCAGACCTTCTTTGGAGGGTGTGATCCCAGCACGGAGATTACGCCCGTCCATTGCGGATACAGCGACGGTTTCATCCTGGTTTTGAAATAGGGTAGTTCGTCGTTAGCTGGTTTGTTCCGGATGCGCGGCGAGGTAATGTTCGCGGCACGACCGGATGCAGTCGCGCGCTTCCCGTGGGCCCTTCCATCCGCGCATTTCAGTGTGCTTGCCTTCGAGTTCCTTGTAAATGGCGAAGAAGTGTTCGATCTCGCGGAGTTTGTGCGGGAAGACCTGATCGATGGTGTGGATCTGGTCGTATCGCGGATTGCGATTGGGTACGGCGAGAATCTTCTGGTCCGGCTCCTCCTGGTCCATCATCTCCAGCATGCCTACGGGGCGAACGGCGATGAGCACTCCGGTAAAACTGGGTTCATCCACGATTACCAGCACGTCGAGAGGATCTTCGTCTTCCGCCAGGGTGCCTGGAATGAATCCGTAGTCGCCTGGATAGTGCAACGGTGAGTACAAAGCCCGGTCCAGCCGGAACAGTCCGAGTTTGCCGTCGTATTCATACTTGTTGCTGGAGTTCTTGGGAATCTCCACGATCATGCGGACAATCTCGGGCGCGTCCGGACCGGGCTCCAAATCGTATAGTCTTTTTTCCACTAAGCTATCGTAGCAATGCTTGCAGCAGTAACACGAGCGCCAGGCCTACAAACATGGAAACCACCTTCATGGCGGTCCACGTTTTCAGGGTTTGCGAGACCGACATGTTGAAGTACTGATTGACCATCCAGAAACCGGAATCGCTGACATGCGAAAATCCCGAGCCGCCGCAGCACAGGGCCAGCACCAGGATGTCCGGGCTGTATCCAGGAATGCCCTTGACGATCGGCGCGACAATGCCGGCCGCCGTGATGATGGCGACAGTGGCTGAGCCCTGCGCCAGGCGCATCGCCATGGCGATGACAAAGGCCACCAGCAGCGGTGAGATGGATGAGGTCAACAGCATTCTGCCGGCATACGCGCCCACGCCGGAATCCACGATGATCTGTTTGAAGGCGCCGCCGGCTCCCATAATGCAAAGGAGCGCACCCATGGGGGCCAGCGATTCGCCCGCCATCCGGGCGGCCTGTGCGCGCGAAACTCCGCGGCGGGTGCCGAAGAAGTAGATTGCTGCCAGGGCGGTGATCGCCAGTGCCGTAAAGGGATGCCCCAGAAAAACCGCCGCGCCGCGGAAGGGAACTTTGTAGAGATTGGCCAGGGTGGCTCCGAAAATCAGCAGCACGGGCAGCAGCAGGAGCAGCACGACCATGGGGATGGAGGGAGCGGGAAGTCCGTCGCCGGATTTGTCCAGTGCGGCGAACTCGGGCGGATCGATGTGAATGCGTTTGGCGATCCAGCGGCCGTAAAACATGCCGCCGACGATTCCGGACGGAATGGAGATGGCGATGCCGTAGAGGATCGTGTGGCCCAAATCCGCGCCGAAGAGTTGCGACGCCGCCGCGGGCGCCGGGTGGGGTGGCACCATCGAATGCACAATGGTCAGCGCCGATAGGGTGGGCAGGGCGTAGTAGAGCAGGGAACGGCGCGTCTCTTTGGCAACGCTCCACACCAGCGGCGCCATGATCACCACCCCCACTTCGAAGAACAGCGGCAGGCCGACCAGGAATCCGGCAACCAGAAGGGCCCAGGCGGCGCGGTCCTTTCCGAATTTGAGAAGCAGCCAATCCGCCAGCGCGCGCCCTCCGCCGGACTGCTCCAGGAAGCGGCCGATCATGGCGCCCAGCCCTACCACCACGGCGATGAAGCCCAGGGCGTCGCCGAAGCCGGCCTGGATCGATTTCAGAACTTTTTCCGGCGGCATACCGGCGGCCAGTCCCAGCGCCATGCTGGTAAGCAGCATGGCCAGGAATGCGTGAAGCTTCACCGCCAGAATCAGAACTAAAAGCAGAGCGATGGAAGCCACGGTAAGAAGGATGAGGTAATTCCCATTCGCGGGCATGAATGGCACATTCTACACCCTCGTGTTGCATATATAATTTGGGGCGAGGGAACCGTTATGCGACGTGCGTTTCTTTATCAGATGATCGCCGGCGGGGTGGCGATGGTTTGCGGCGGCCGGGCGGTTCAGGGGCCGAGACCTATGGCGACACGCTGCGATTCCAGATGACGGCTCCCGGCGGTAAATCGCAAGCGGAGATGCTCACCATGACGATGACCAGAAACGGCGGCCGCTGGGATGGATATTGGGTGAGCCCTGCCGGCGCACAGGTGGGCTACCTGCTGAAACCGGTGCCTGTCGGCAAATGAGCGAGCCGCTGCCACGAATTCTGGACAGGTTGGAGCAGTTTCATGGCCCGCAGCAGCCCCAGTGGCCCACCGAACCGTACGAGTTTCTGATCTGGTGGCATTGCGGATATCCGGCGAGCGATGCTGCCTGCGCCAGGGGTTGGGATGCGCTGAATCGCACGTCCGGCATCCAGCCCCTGGAAATTTTGGAGGCCGGTACCGTGAAGCTCGCGGGAGCTCTCAAGGCCGGCGGCATGGTGCCCGAGTTGCGCGCCATGCGGTTGATCGAGATCGCTTCGCGAGTCCAGCAGGAATTTGGCGGCGATCTTCGAGATGCGCTTACCGGGGCGCTTCCGAATGTCCGGAAGGCTTTGCAGAAGTTTCCCAACATTGCCGGTCCGGGCGCGGACCGCATTCTATTGTTTGGCGGCCTTGCGCCGGTGCCGGCGGTGCCTTCGAACTGCCCGCACGTGCTGGTGCGCATCCGGCGGGGGCCGGAACGCGAAAATTACGGAGAGACGTACCGGTATGCGCAAAAAGCCATAGAGGCGGAGACGCCGGCCGCGTTCGACGCGCGTACGCGAGCCTACCTGCTGCTGAAGTGCCACGGCCAGCGACTGTGTAAACGCACCAATCCGAAATGCGAAGGCTGTCCGGTCAAAGAATGGTGCGCGTACTTCAACAAGCAGGGACGGACCCGCCGATTTTAGTTTCCATCTCCAGGTCTTATAGTTGTCTTGGGACAGCAAATCGCTCAGTTTTTGGGAAACCTCTTGGGTACACTCCGCAGGAGTGTACCCGGTGACTTGGTCCGCGTGATTCGCTATCACGGAACTGAGCGGACACCCCGCCGCTAGGAATCTCCGGGTCTGGCATCCGATGCCTGGGTTTAGTGTTTCCAGCGGCGGGGTTGCCTGGCTCCTGAACGAATTCTCAGAAGCTGTTTATGCAGGACCACTATAAGACTTTCGCCGGAACCAGGCCAGCCCGCCCCAGGAGGTAACTTGATGTCAAACGTCTCTCCATCCCACGGCGAACCCGCATGGGCCGCATTCGCGGCCATCGACTGGGGCTCCCAGAACCACTTCTGGGCTTTGCACCCCACCGACGGCAGTCCGACCGAAAACGGCACTCTGCCTAACACCCCGGAAACCATAGAAACCTGGGCCGTCAGCCTCCGCCAGCGTTTTCCTGGCCGCCCCCTGGCACTGGCTATCGAACAGAAGCGCGGTGCCATGATCAACATGCTTTGCAAATACGATCATCTCCACCTGTACTCGGTGCCGCCCGCGATGTCGGCCGGCTACCGTCGTGCGTTTCATCCTTCCGGCGCTAAGAACGATCCCGGCGACACCAACCTGCTTCTCGACTTGGTCCTTCATCACCGCGAGCAGCTCCGCTGCCGCCGCCCCGATACCGGCCCAACCCGCCTGCTTCAGTTCCTGGTGGAGGACCGGCGCCGCATCGTGCAGGAGAGGGTCCGTTACATCCAGCGCCTGACCGACTCGGTGCAGCAATACTTCCCTCAGGTCCGCACCTGGTTCGGCTCCCTCGACACCATTCTGGTGGACGACCTGCTCCAACGTTGGCCTCAGTTGACGGATCTGCAGCACTCCCATCCCGGCACTATACGCCGCTTTTTAACCAGCCACCATTGGCGCAGCAAAGGGGAAATCGACGAGCACATTCAGGTTTTCTATGCCGCCGTGCCGGCCACCCAGGACGCCGTCGTACTGGAAGCCGCCTGCAGGAAGACGGAATTCTGCCTGACGATGTTGCGCACCCTGCGCTCGCGCATCACCGAGATGGAAAAGCGCATTGCCGCGATTGTTGCCGACCACCCCGATGCGTCCATCTTTGCCTCCTTCCCCGGCTGCGGAAAAGCCACTACGCCCCGTCTTATTGCCGCCTTTGGTACCGATCGCGACGTTTGGACCAATGCCGACGAAATCCAACGTTTCAGCGGTATCGCCCCCGTCTTTATCGGCAGCGGCAAATCCGCCCGGGTAGCCATGCGCCGCGCCTGCCCCAAGTTCATGCGTCAGACCTTCCATGAATACGCCGGCCAATCGATCCGCTTTTGCCAATGGGACAAGGTCTATTACGATCATCAGCGCAAGGACTGCAAATCGGATCACCACGCTGCCGTGCGCTCGCTGGCGTATCGCTGGATACGCATCCTCTACCGCTGCTGGAAGAATCGCGAGCCTTACAACGAAGCGATCTTCCTGGCGGCTCAACAGCGCCACAACTCGCCCTTCGCCGGCCGTGGGAATCCAGACACGAAACTGGATTGGCAAAAGGTAGCGGGCTTCCAAAAGCTCGGCAAGCAGAAGAGCTAGCCCTCGCCGGTTGCCAGCACTGTTCGCCTCAGTTTGACCCTGACCAGGTTCGCCGCGCATCGCCCGTGCCCATCCGCCGCGCACCTACCAGTTCGGCTCCATTCCGCCTCCCTGAGAACGGACAGTAGAATCTTGTCCATCCCTTCATCAACGCCCTTACCCTTTCACCTCCTCTTTGTGTATGCCCCACCTCTCTGCGCACAATTCTCTTGACACTCCAACTCAGAAGACTAAACCCACCGCCTTTGTGTGGGGAGTCCCCGTCCGCGCGGGTCCCCCTGGACCCGCTGCTCGCGCCGGTTGGTAATGCCTCCAGAAAACGGGGAGGCCGACGAGGGCGTCGGCCGCGGACCAGGGGTCCGCACTACCACATGCTGCTGCACCGGTAGTCGTTTAGTTGCCCCGGTAGTAATCGAATGTTATCGGTAATTAACTTGACTCTCTGGATCCGGTCGGGGTAAAAAGAAACGCTCGGAGGGAATCCAGAAGAATGAAGTACTCAGCCATAGTAGTCTTCGCCGTCATTTGCCTCTTTGGCTTTAGTAAGCCAGGCAAAGCCAGTAATCTAGTCCAGAACGGGTCGTTCGAATCGACGACCTTATCTTCCCCGGGAGGTTACTTTTGTCAGGCTGGGTCGACCTGCACCTCCAATGTAACTGACTGGGCATCGAGCTGTAACTTCAGTTCCTGCGGCAACGGCAATACGGTTTTGTCGCTGCTCTTCGCCGGCACAAATGGCGCGGCTTTCAATGGTGGAATCGGCCTGTGGGGTCCCATTGCCGACAGCCCGGACGGCGGTAACTTCGTGGCAGACGACGGCGATTCGACTTATGGCGCGGCCATCTCACAAACCATAAACGGGCTGGTAACCGGTGATACTTACAGTCTTTCGTTCTATCAGGCTGCCGCTCAGCAGAGCGGTTCAAATGGTCCCACCACAGAGCGCTGGCAGGTTAGCCTGGGCAGCGACACCCAACTGTCGACGCTCATGACTAACCCCAGTCACGGCTTTCAATCCTGGAATCAACAGACCATGACCTTCACGGCGACATCCACCAGCGAGGTACTTACATTCCTGGCCGTGGGCACTCCCTCGGGGGTTCCGCCGGTCTCCCTGCTGGACGGGGTTTCTCTGATTTCCACCAGCGTTCCGGAACCGGGCGCGATCTACGTAACGGCATTGGGTCTGGGACTGCTGGGCCTTTGCGCGATCCGCACGCAGCGGAAGCGCCGCATCTAGCCGCATGGAGAGTCTCGCCACGCTTGCCGGGCTGCTTTTTCCCTTCGCAGTGGATTTCTTCCGTCTCTGCGTTTGGCTGGCGCTGCTGATGGCGATTTTTGTCCCGCTGGAGAGAATCTTCGCGCTGCATCCGCAGAGGGTGTTTCGCCTGGGATTTGTCTCTGATCTGGCCTACTATTTCCTGAGCAGCCTGTTGCCCAAGCTGCTGCTGATTCTACCGATGGCAGCCATCGGTTGGGCTTTGCATTTCGTGGTCCCTGGGGGCCTGCAGTCGCGCGCCGCGGCCCTGCCTCTGGCGATGCGATTCGGGGCGGCGCTGGTGGTGGGTGAGATCGGTTTCTATTGGGGGCACCGCTGGTCGCACGAAATCCCGTTTCTGTGGCGTTTCCACGCCATCCACCACAGCGCGGAAGAAATGGACTGGCTGGTCAATACCCGCGCGCATCCGGTGGACATGGTTTTCACACGCCTTTGCGGATTCATTCCTCTCTATGTGGTGGGGCTGGCGCAGCCCACCTCGCAAGCGTTGGATACGGTGTCGCTGCTGGTGGTTCTGACCGGCACCGTGTGGGGCTTCTTCATACACGCGAATCTCAACTGGCGATTCGGACCCCTGGGCTGGCTCGTGGCGACCCCGGGCTTTCACCACTGGCACCACACCTATGAGGAGCCGCTCAATCGGAATTTTTCCTCGATGCTGCCGTGGGTGGACATGATTTTCGGGACGTATCATATGCCGCGGGAGTGGCCGTCGCGATACGGAATCGAAGCGCAGGTGCCTGCCGGACTGACCGAGCAACTGCTGGAGCCGCTGATGCCGGCGAGAAGCGGGTTACAGCAGTTCCAGGATCCCCGCGGCGCCCTGTCCACCCCCTACGCACATGGTGACCATGCCATATTGCTTTCCGGTGCGCTGCATCTCGCGCAGGATGGTGGCAGTGAGCTTGGCGCCGGTGCATCCCAGGGGATGGCCCAGCGCGACGGCGCCTCCGTTGGGGTTGACACGCGCTTCGTCGAGGCCGGCGCGCCGGATCACGGCGAGTGCCTGAACGGCGAAAGCCTCGTTTAATTCGATCACGCCGATCTGTTCCAACTTCAGCCCGGCCATGGCGAGCACTTTCGGAATCGCGACCACCGGACCGATGCCCATGATTTCCGGCGGAACCCCCGCGGTGGCGAAAGCCACGAAGCGCGCCATGGGCTTCAGCCCGAACTGCCGCGCTTTCTGTTCCGACATCACCAGTGCCGCGGCGCCGCCATCGCTGGTCTGAGAGCTGTTTCCGGCGGTCACGGTGCCGCTAGCATGGAACACGGGTTTCAGTTTGGCGAGGGCTTCGGGGGTGGAATCCGGGCGCGGGCCTTCGTCCTTGCGGAACACCATGCGGCTGACGCCTTGCGGTGTGACGGTTTCGACTTCGAAGGGCACAATCTCTTCGTCGAAGCGGCCGGCCTGTTGCGCCTCGATGGCTTTGCGATGGCTGGCCAGGGCGAAGGCGTCGGCATCCTCGCGGGTGACGGCGTATTTGCGCTGCACCCGTTCGGCCGTGAGTCCCATACTCATATAAACCTCCGGCCAGTGGTCCACAAACCAGGGGTTGGGCGCGGGTTTGCGGCCGCCGGCGGGTGTCAGGCTCATGGATTCGCTGCCGCCCGCGACAAGGATGTCGGCGCCGCCGGAGCGGATGCGGTCGGCGGCCATGGCGATGGCTTGCAGGCCGGAACTGCAGAAGCGGTTGATGGTGAGAGCGCTCACGCTATCGGGCAGACCGGCGCGCAACGCGGCCTGACGGGCCATGTTGTTGCCCGCTTCGCCTTCCGGCATGGCGCAGCCCAGAATGACATCCTCGACGCCGTCCTTGGCAGCGGGGTACTTTTCGAGCAGAGCTCGAATGACCGCGGCGGCGAGGTCGTCGGGCCGCGAATGGCGCAGGGTGCCGCGGGGCGCTTTGCCCACGGCGGTTCGCAAACAATCGATGATAACGGCTTCCCGCATGCGTCTCTCCCTTAATTTCTCAGCGGCTTTCCGTTCATGAGCATGTAAGCAATGCGTTCCTGCGTCTTGGGCTGCCCGCAGAGGCTCAGAAAGGTTTCGCGTTCGAGGTCCAGCAGATACTGTTCGCTGACGGTCTGCGAACCCGTGAGACGGCCGCCGGTCAACACATTCGCCAGCTTTTCTCCCACCACGACGTCGTAATCGCTGATGAATCCCCCCTCGCGGGCCAGCAGGATGCCCATCTTCAGGTTGGCGAAAGCCGGCTCGCCTTCCACCGGAATATCCTGGCGCGGCGCACCGGGAGCGTAGCCCGCCACCAGCGCGAGCGCCGCGCCTTTGGCATCGGCAACCAGCCGCTCCGGGTTCATGGTGATTCCGTCGCAGGAGCGCAGCAATCCCAGCTCAGCGGCGTGGGCTGCGCTCGTGGAAACCCTGGCATAAGCGATCAGGTCGAAGGCCTTTCGCGCGCTGCCGAATCGCAGCAGCATCTCCTTGCAGCCGCCGGCGCCCGGGATCAGGCCCACGCCGGTCTCCACCAGCCCCATATACGTCTCGGCGGAAGCCTGCGCGCGCGCGGCGTGGAGCACGAATTCGCAGCCTCCCCCGAGGGTCATACCGAAGGGCGCGGCTACTACCGGGCGGGGCGAATATTTCACGGCCATGGCGGCCCGCTGGAAGCGCTGTCCCGCGCGGTCGAGTTCGTTCCAATCGGCCTTCTGGGCGCCTTCGAGGATCATCGCCAGGTTGGCTCCGGCGCTGAAATGGCTGCCTTCATTAGCGATCACCAGGGCGGCATAATTGCGCGCGGCCTCGTCGAGGGCGTATTCGAGCATGTCCAGGGACACGGCATCGAGGGAGTTCATTTTGCTGTGAAACTCCAGGCACAGCACTCCGTCATCGAGATCGAGCAGCGACGCGGCGTCGTTCTGTTTCACCACTCCGCGGGCGCGCCGGAGATCCCGCAGCACCAGCACGCCCGGTCGTGCTTCGAGTTCCCGGTAAACGACCGCGCCGAGATCGAAATAGCGCGTGTGAGGCCGGCCTTCGCGATCGGCGAACTCGTAGAACGAACGGGCTCCGGAAGCCAGCATGTGCTCGACGTTAGCCGGTGGCGGCGAAACCTTCCGCGCGCATCCGGTCTGCCGTCTCGGGCACGCCCAGAGTGTCCCAGGTCTCGAACGGACCCGCCCCGAAGGCAAAGCCCCAGCGCATGGCGCGGTCGATCTCCACGATACGGTCGGAAATCTGAGGCACCATTTGCGCCGAGTATAGAAACAGGTCGCGGAAAAGCGGCCAGAGGAAACGGGCCGCCCGATTGTCGCCGGTGACCAGGGTGCGCAGATCGGCGCGCGCAAAGATGCACCTGCGTCGCCGGATGGTACTCCAGGGTCTTGCGATCGATGGCCCAGATTTCCCTCTCGGCGCCCTTGCCGACACGTTTGTAAAAGCCCTGGCCGCGTTTTTCGCCGAGATATCCGCGCTCCAGCATGCGCTCCATGAATTCGGGCACCAGGAAGCGGTCGCGGGCCGGATCGTCCGGCGCCAGTTCGTGCAGGTTGCGCAGCACGTGCATCCAGACGTCGAGCCCCACGATGTCAACCAGCCGGAAACTGGCGCTCCTGGGCAGGCCGATGAGGGGCCCGGTGAGCGCGTCGACCTCTTCGATGGTGTAGTCGCCCTCGACGGTAAGCTTGTGCACGGTGGCGCCGAAGAAGCAGCCGATGCGATTGGCGATGAAGTTGGGAGTATCTTTGCACGGCACCACGCCTTTCCCCAGGTGCAGGTCGCAAAACGTGGAGGCGGCCTGAAGCACCTCGGGCAGCGGTGACAGCGCCGGGGATGATCTCGACCAGATGCAGATAACGCGGCGGATTGAAGAAATGGGTGCCCAGGAAATGCTGGCGCAGTTCGACGGGGAAGCCTTCGGTGATATGCGCGAGGGGGATGCCGCTGGTATTGGTGGAGAAGATCGTCCCGGGGGAGCGGACGGCGGCGACGCGCTCCAGCAGGCTGCGCTTGATGGCGAGGTTCTCCGCTACGGCTTCCACGATCCACTCGCAGTTACTGACGCGGTCCAGGTGGTCGTCGAAATTTCCGGGAGTGATGAGCGATCTGGCCTTCTCGGTGAAAAAGGCCACGGGTTTCTGTTTGACGGCGCTTTCCATGCCGGCGAGCGTGGCGGCATCGTTGAGATCGAGCAGGTCCACCGGGAAGCCGGCGTTGGCAAACTGGGCCGCGATGCGCGCACCCATGGTTCCGGCCCCGAGCACCGCAACACGTCGAAGTGTTTTCATCACTCCCTAGGGTACTTCACTCTTCCAGGGCCTCGGCGAGGTCGATGGCGATGGGGGAATCCGGAAGATGCAGAACTTTGTGGGTGACCGGAGCAACTCCGCCCCGGCTCCTGAGTTCGCTTTCGAGCGCGTTGGGATCGATGATCCAAACGAAGGGGACGCCATGATCGATCAGTTCGCCGGCTTTGTTCCAGACGTCGATTATGCGGTCGTCGTGGGAAAGGATTTCGATCCACAGCAGGGGAGGACGGGAGGGGTATCTTTCCTGGAAGTCAGGTTCGGTGTAAACGCAGATGTCGGGAATTGGGTACCATCCTTCACGAACTCGGATGCGAAGGTCGGTATAGACGTGAATCTCCCACTGCTTGCGCCTTCGCCTCAGATACGCCGCCAGGGCTCCCTGCAACAGAGCGTGCGCTTTGTCCCCCACGTTTCTCTCCATGAGGGCAGCGTCGCGATACTCCCGATCGGGAGAGTACGAAGTAGTCAGGTATTCCGCGAGGGAGATGAGCGTCCCGGCACTCATGTGCCTACGATAGCACCGCTTCGCCGGCATTGGACCGGAACAAATTGCGGCCTCTTGTCGTTGCTAATGTAGAGAGCAAGTGGAGGTTCGAAGATGTTTTGCGATCGCTGTGGCACGCGTTTGCCGGATACGGCGGGCTTTTGTCCCACCTGCGGCAAGCCTGCGCGGGTAGTTCCGCTAATGCCGGCGCAGAGCCGTATTGGCGGGCACATACGGATGCTGGGCATTCTGTGGCTGGCCATATCGGTATTCCGCCTGCTTCCCGGGCTGTTTCTGATGTCGATGTTCCGGCACGGGGGAATTGGCTTCCTCCCACCGGACGTACCGCTCTTCGTGCACGGCATACTGCGCCTGGCGGGTGTAGCCCTTCTGTTCGGCGGGGTGGTAGGGATTATCGCGGGGTGGGGTTTGCTGGAACGCCAGCCCTGGGCGCGAATGCTGGCGATCGTGCTGGGCTGTTTCAACCTGATCGACATGCCCTTCGGCACGGCGCTGGGAATCTATACTCTGTGGGTACTGCTGCCCGCGAAGTCGGAAGAAGAATACCGCCAGATTGCGCGCGCTGCGTGATATTCCGAAGTGAACGAACGGGTTTCAGCGTGTATCCTGATATTTATGTCCGTTCGCTACGTTCTGCTACTGCTTCCGCTCTGTTTCGGTGTTCGCGCGCAAACCCCGGCGGCTGCACCGAAGCCAGAACCCGACGTTCTGATCTTCACTAACGGCGAAAAACTGGTGGGCCACCTGGTATCGTCACACGGGGGCACCCTCACCTTCAAAAGCGATTCGCTCGGCGACGTCACGGTCGATTGGAAGAAGGTTCAGGAACTTCACGCCGCGGAGACCTTCGTCGTGATCGATAAGCACGTAAAGCTCAACCGAAAGTCCGACACCACGAAACTGCCCACGGGCACGGTGTCGATGACGGACCAGAAACTGACGGTCACGCCGGCGGTGGGCGCGCCGGCAACCGTTCCGGTGGCCGATACCGCCCATCTGGTGGATCGACCTGCCTTCGAACGCGCGGTGTTGCACAACCCCGGCTTATTCGATGCCTGGAACGGCGCGGTGACGGCGGGCGCCACGCTGGTGGAAGCCACGCAGCAGAGCCGGGTGTTTACCGGCGCGTTCAACCTGGTACGGGCGATCCCGACGGAGAACTGGATCTCCGCGCGCAACCGCACGTTGATCGACTTCAGCGCATCCGACGGCCTTTTAAAGCAGCCGGGAAGCCCATCGATCAAGACCAATATCATTCACGGCGACATCGAACGCGACCAATACTTTTCATCGAAGAACGTGTTCGCTTTTGGCCGCGCCGCCTTCGACCACAATTTTTCGCAGGGCCTGGACCTGCAACAGAATTACGGCGGTGGGTTCGGTTGGACCGCCATAAAACACGCCAACACCACGCTGGATTTCAAAGGCAGCATCAGCTATACCAAACAGCAATTCGCTGCGCCGGCCAACTGCGCCAGCCCCTGCACGGCGGACAACAATCACAACCTGGTGGGCGCTGTCGTCGCGCAGGACTACGCTCACAAGCTCGCCAAAGGAATTCAATTCCTGGAGACGATCTCGGTGATACCGGCGTTTAACGAGCCCAGCGCCTATGCCGCCACGGCGACCGCTTCGCTCAATGTGCCGGTTTATAAACGACTGGCGTTTTCCATCTCGACGGTGGATTCGTTTCTGAACGATCCGCCGCACGGGTTTAAGAAAAACTCCTTTCAATTAACAACCGGCCTGACCTATACATTGAAGTAGAGCCGATAATGGGGGTAATGCGCGCCGCCCTCCTTTTTGTATTGTTTGTACCGATGGCGGATGCGCAGATGATCGTCAACCCGGCTCGTCTTTCGCCACGCATGCGGGCCATGGAGTCGCCTTGGGATGAAAAGCCCCTGGAATGCTCCGTGACGCCCATCAAACCAGCCCTGAATTTCGCGTTTCGGGTTCAGGCCGGCTTCACCGTGCGGATACCGATGAACCAGTTTGAAGGCAAGGGGCACGGATGGGCGATTCTGACCCGTATCACGCCGCGGGAGGGTGATCGTCAACCCGTCTTTCTGGCCAGCCGTACTCCGCTTCCCGATGTGCCGAAGAACAAGGTGGAGGTGGAGTTGGGCGGCGGCTACCTGTTGGGGGAAGGGCGGTACGACGTTCGCTGGATGTTGCTCGACGACCAGGACCGCGCCTGCCACAAAGATTGGACCATCGACGCGCAACTCACGCGCGCTGAGCGGGAGGCGCGCGTGGCCATGCGCCCGAACACCGTGGCCGCATTTTCCCTGCGAGGTTCTCCAGCCCCGGACTTCGCTCATGACGATGTGGCGCCCCTGCGCATCAGCATTCTGATGAATGCCGCGCCTCTTTCCCCGCGGCGGAACCGGCTTCGCGCCACCGACGGGATGTCTCTGGTGGGCTCGCTTTCGGCGCTGCTGGAAAGGCTGCCCACGCGGTCGGTTCGGATGGTTGCCTTCAACCTGGAACAGCAGAAGGTGATCTACCGGCGCGACGACTTTACCCTGGATTCCATCCAGCAGGTGTGGCGTGCGCTGAACAGGCTGGAACTTGACCTGGTGGACTACCACACGCTGCTCAACCGCCGCGGCCATATGGACCTGTTAGCAGGCCTGCTCAACCAGGAGATGCACGCCGCGCAGCCGTCCGACGCGGTGGTGATCCTGGGTCCGGTGGCCCGCTCGCTCGACAAGCCGCCGCGAGACCTGTTGGAGAAACCCGAGGGAGATCTCCCACGCTTTTTCTTCTTCCGGTACAAACCGTGGTACCGGCAGTCGGCGACGCTTCCGGATACCCTGACCCTGGCGGTCAACAGGCTGAAGGGAAAGGTGCTGACGATTCATACACCGGCTGAGTTCGCCAAGGCGATCGAACAATTGGAAAAGCTTGCGGCGGGCAAGTAGAGCGCTTTAATCGAGCCGGGCGATGCGGCCTCGCGGTCCTACGGCCCAGACCGCGCCGGCCGCCTGGGCGATTGCATTGTAGTTGCCGGCGTCGAAATTCGTCCAGGTGTTGCCGCCATCGGTGGAAATGTCAGATCCGGACGTGCCCGTGACCAGCCAGGCTTTGCGGCTCGCCAACCAGACTACGGCGGAGCGGAATCCGTGCGGGTGGCCCGGCGGCTGGCTCCAGGAGCGGCCGCCATCGCTGGTGATGGCGATGTTTTTGAGATCTTCGTTGAACTTGGAGTAGTCGCCTCCCACCGCGATGCCGTGGAGGGCATCGGAGAAGGCCAGGGAGAAAATTCCAGCCGCGGCGGAATCGTTGCGGATGGGAGTAGCGGTGACGGTCCACGTGTTGCCTCCATCGCCGGAGTGGAAGACGCGCGCTCCGCCCGGGCTGCCTGTGCCAAACCAGACATCCGACGAACCCATGACAGTCAGGGAACTGTTGCTGGCGGCGAAAGCGCCTTCGCCCTCGACGGCCGGCGGCGCATGACGGCGGGTCCAGTGGCTGCCGCCGTCGGCAGTAGTGAAGATGGCAAATTCGCCATCCACCGGGTCGCCAAGAATCATACCGTGGAGCGGGTCCCAGAAGGCCAGTTCGTCCAGAAAGCCCTTGGCATCAGGATTGGAAAGCAGCAGATCCCAGTGCACTCCGCCGTCCGTAGTTTTGTAGAGACGCGATTTGTCGCCAGTGCCGATGCTGAGCAGATATAGAGTGTTTGCGTCCACCGCATGAATGGCGCGAAAGTCGAGTTGTTCGGCTCCCGGCACCTTGGAAGCGCGCCAGGTGACGCCGCCATCGGTGGTCGCCAGCCACGTGCCGCCGCTGCCGCTGGCGAAAACGACCTTTGGGCTGACCGCGCTCACGCCGCGGAGCGAAGCGGTGGTGTTGCTGGTCTGGGGGGTCCAGTGTTGCGCCACGGCGGTCGCCGCGAAGAGGATCGTGAGAAGCAGTCGCATAGGTTCTACTCAGTATAGGCAGGGGTGGCGTTCTGCGGCGCCGGACTCGCTGAAGCTATGCGGTGAAGCAACTCGGAGAGCGCTTCCAGGCGAATGGGCTTGGACAAGTAGTCATCCATGCCGGCCAGGAGGCACTGGCCGCGGTCGCCGCTCATCGCATGCGCCGTCAGCGCGACAATTGGAACGTGGGGCCGCGCCGATTTCAAGGAACGCTCCCACTCGCGGATCTTTTCGGTAGCTTCGTAACCGTCCATTTCCGGCATCTGCACGTCCATAAGGATGACGTCGAATTGCTGCTGCGTGGCCAAGGCTGCGGCCTCGCGTCCATTTTGCGCCAAGGCTACCGAGTGGCCCATCTTCTCCAGGATGCGCTGCGCCACCTTCTGATTGACCGGGTTGTCCTCCGCCAACAGAATGTGCAGGGGACGGGCGGGTTGGGCGGCGATGGCAGAGACGATGAGGGTGGAGTTCTCCGTCCGCGGCGCGTCCACTTTCTTCAGCGAAACCGTAAACGCGAAACGGCTGCCGGCTCCCGGAGTACTCTCCACCCAGATGCGCCCATTCATCAGGCTGACCAGTTTGGTGCAGATAGCCAAGCCGAGTCCGGTGCCGCCCTGTTGCCGCCGGATCGAGCCATCGGCCTGTGCAAACGCGTCAAAGATCATCGACTGCTTGTCATACGGGATGCCCACGCCCGTGTCGATCACCGAAAAGCAGATGGAATAGGTGCCGTCCGTCCCCGGGAGTTCCGGCGCCAGAGATACCTCCACCGAAATGCTGCCGTGCTCGGTGAATTTCGCGGCGTTGCCGAGCAGGTTTAGCAGGATCTGGCGCAGCCGGTCGGCGTCTCCCAGCAGCAGGGACGGAACCTCCGCGTCCACTTTCTGGACCAGGTCGATGCCTTTCTCGCGAGCCTTCCAGGCGAAGACCTGCACCGCGTCGGCCACACATTTCCGCACCGGAAACGGGTCCCGTCGCAGTTCCATTTTGCCGGCCTCGATTTTCGAGAAATCGAGAATATCGTTGATCACCACCAGAAGCGACTCGGCGGATTCCCGCACCGTAGCCAGATAATCGCGCTGCTCGGAATCGAGCGTGGTCTTGAGCACCAGTTGCGTCATGCCCAGGACGCCATTCATCGGTGTACGGATTTCGTGGCTCATGTTGGCCAGAAATTCACTCTTCAGGCGCGAGGCTTCCTGTGACTGGCGCAGCAGGTCTTCGATCTCCTGCTTCTGCTGCTCGACAAGATCTCTTTGGCACTTCAGTTCCGAGGTCCTCTCGCTTACAGCAGCTTCCAGCTTGCGACGTTCGGAAATCATCTTCTGCATACGCGCGCGGATTCCGAGTGCGATGAGGACCAACAGAAAGGCCGCGGCCGGAATGCGGAACAGCCAGGTTTGCCACCAGGGCGGCACCACCCGGAACTCCATCGCCGCCGGCTGCGGACTCCACGGCCCATCGGGATTCCGGGCCTCAACCTGAAAGCGATACCTGCCCGCCGGCAGACCCGAATACCTGGCCTCGCGCGAGATGGTCTCGACCCATTTATCGTCGATGCCGGACAGGCGGTAGCGAAACTGCATGTTCTTTTCGCTGCGAAAACTGAGGCCGGAAAAGGCCGCTACAAAATCGTTTTCACGGTATGAGACCTGGCGGAACATCGCCGCATCCGCGGGATTGCCGCCGAACTTTACCGAGGTGATGACCGCCGGCGGTGCAATCACAGGGGTGGCCTGCCGCAGGGGTTTGAAACGAGACAGCCCTTTCAAAGTTCCCAGCCACACCTCGCCATCCGGTTCAGCCCAAAAAGCAGCGGCTGCGCAGTCGTCCCAAACCAGGCCATCGTCGTGCGTATAGATCCGCCAGCGCTCACCCGCGCGAACGGCCACTCCGTTATCTGTGCCGATCCACAGGCGCTGCCGGGAGTCCAGCCCCATGAACACGATGTAATCCGTGGGAAGGCCGTCCAGCGCCGTGAAATGTTGGAGCGTGGTTCTGCCGGCGGTGAAGGTAAGGCGCGAAATACCCTTGGCTTCTCCGTAGGTAATCCAGATAGCCCCGTCCGGGGTTTCCGCGATATGGGTTACGCCGTTGATCTTCAGGCCATCCCGGGTTGAGAAGCGGGTCCACAGCCCGCGGTCCCAGCGGTATAAACCGTCCAGACTGCCCACCCACATGCGGCCGTTCCGGTCTCGCAGGAATCGAAAAAACGTGCAATGGTCGCCGGCGCCGGGTGGCCTTTGCCGCGCGAATCGCAGATGCGGACCCAGGCCGTCACTGCGGTAGAGACCCTCGCCGGTACTGGCCCAAAGGCGGTTCTCGCCGTCCAGGTAAATCGCCACCACGCGGTCGTCGGCGAGCCCGGCTGCGGCGCCATAGGTGCGGATGGGCGCACCAGAGGGATCCACACGGGAAACTCCGCCCGGAAGAGACGCCACCCATAGTGCGCCATCCGGACTGGTGACGAGGCCCTTGATCTTGTCGCCTCCCAGCCCATCCTTTTTTGTGAGCACGCGAACTGCGACGCCATCGCGCAATTCCACCAGGCCGCGATCGGTGCCGACCCACATCGATCCGGAAGGCTGCCTGCGGATGGCCCAGATCAGGTTATTACTCAGCCCGTCGGCCGTGGTCCAATTGGTCCACTCGCCGTAACCGGTCCAGCGGGCCACACCCGCGCCCCACATGCCGATCCAGATAGAGCCCTCGCGATCCTGTAGGACGTCTGTGACGGTGTCCGATTCCAGCCCTTGATGCGTCCCGATGAGATTCCACCGCCCGTCTTGCCACCGGGCCAGCCCCAGATCCGTCGAAACCAGAACAACCCCGTCCCGGTCCTCGATCATCGATAACATCGTGTTACTGGCTTGAGGCAGGCCGAGATCGCGCGCCGTGAACCGGTCCACGCCAGGCGTCATCACCAGCAGATGCTGCGCTCCGCGGACCCAAAGGGTGCCATCGCGCGAGCGCATTACCGCGCGCCATCGCTCCGGCGGTAAACCGTCGGCTTCGCCGAAAGTCCGCAGCCCACCGTGGTTCATCAGGCACAGCCGCAGCCCGCAACTGAACCAGACGGTATGGTCCGGCTCAGCCAGAATCCCATTGACGGGATCGGCCGGCGCACCGGCAAGCAGATGGAAGCCGGGGTCTCCGTCCGGCGTGCCGGCCTTACCGACCAGAAGGCCCCGGTCCGAGCCCAGGTACAGCAACCCGTCCGGCGAGGAAGCGATAGCGTGCAGGTCTACCCAGTCCTTGCTGCCCTGAATGGGCACGGCCTCGAAGGAGTGATGCCGGAAACGCGCCACGCCTCTTCCTGTGACCACCCAGAGCGTCCCGTCAGCAGTTTCGTGAAGGTTGCGAATGGATGTGCTGGGTAGTCCGTCGGCAGTGCCAAAGTGTTGAAAACGAGCCCCATCGTAGCGGAAAAGGCCGTTGCCGGTGCCCACCCACACAAAGCCTGTACGATCCTGGAGCAACCGGCTCACTGCCGTGCTCAGCCCTTCTTCGGGGCCGTAGTGACGAAACCGGTAGTGCTGCGCCGAAACGGCTTCCACGAGCAGCAGCAATACAGCGGCAGTGCGTAAGCAAAGGCCCATGTAGGTCGGCAGGTCTCCCTGTACTTATCGGAAGGAGCAAGCCAAGCCTTTAGGGCGGCGAGCCTAACGAAGCAGATGATTGGCAAGGAAGGCGCCGGCGTAAGCCATGGCGCTCATGTAGGTAAATTGGACGATGGGCCACTTCCAGCCGCCGGTTTCCCGCCTGACTACCGCGATTGTAGAAATACACTGCATGGCGAACGCGAAAAAGACCAGCAGGGCGAAAGCGCCGCCGGGTGTCAGATCGTGTTGCAGTGCCTGCTGCAGTCCCAGGCGGTTGGAATCCGGATCGACCCCATAAATGTAACCCAAAGTGGCAATGATGGTCTCACGCGCGGCCAGCGACGTGAGCAGCCCGATGCCGATCTTCCAGTTGAAACCAAGCGGCTTAATCACCGGCTCGATGGTGCGCCCGATGGTTCCCGCCACACTTTCGGTGATATTGGCCGGTGGATGGCCGTTGGTGAACGGCACGTTGGCAGCCACCCAGAGCAGCACGGTTACCAGCAGGATCACGGTGCCGGCGCGGCGCAGAAACACTTTGGAGCGGTCCAGCAGGCGCAGCCCGATGGACTGCCAGGTGGGCCAGCGGTAGGATGGCATCTCCAGCAGGAAGGGAGTGCGGCCGGTCTTCAGAATCGAGGATTTCAGCACGCGGGCGGTGAACACCGCTGCCAGGAAGCCGAGTATATAGAGACCCAGCATGGCTGCCGTCTGGGTGCTCAGAAAACCGCCCAGCAGGTTGCGGTTGGGAATGAACGCCGCCACAATCAGGAAGTAGACCGGCAGGCGCGCCGAGCAGGTCATGAACGGCGCTACCAGAATGGTGGCGATGCGATCGCGTTTGTTTTCGATCGTGCGCGTGGCCATGATAGCCGGGACCGCGCAAGCGTAAGCCGAGAGGAGCGGAATGAACGCCTTGCCCTGCAGTCCGACCTTGGCCATGGTGCGGTCGGCGATGAGCGCGGCGCGCGCCAGATAGCCGGAATCTTCCAGCAGGCCGATGAATAAGAAGAGGAGCAGCACCTGGGGGAGAAAGACGATCACCGAACCAACGCCCTTCCAGACACCGTTGACCAAAAGGTCCCGGATGAGGCCGGCGGGCAGGACCGCGGCAAGCCAGTTGCCGGAGACCGCGAACAGCCATTTCACGCCATCCATCAGCGGGCCGGCGTAGGTAAAGATGGTCTGGAAAACCAGGAGGACCACGAGCGCAAACACTACCGGACCGAGTACCGGATGCAGCAGGACGGAATCCAGGCGGCGGGTCCACTTGGGCGGGAGGGGAGGCCGGTATTTGGCTTCGCTGCCCACGCGGCCAGCCCAGGCCCGGCATTTGGGCACATCTTGCAGTACCGGCAGGGTCTTCGGCGCCGGCTTGGCCATGGTGCCGGCCAGAAAATCGAAGACCTGGCCGATCCCCTCGCCCTGGCGCGCCGCCACCAGGGCCACCGGAGCGCCGAGTTGAGCGGAGAGCGCGGCCAGATCCACCTTACCCCCGCGGCCGCGCAAGTCGTCCGCCATATTGAGGATGATCAGGGTCGGCACGCCCAGGGCAAGGATTGGCGCCGCCAGCATCAGGTGGCGCGCCAGGTTGGTGGAATCCAGTACCAGCAGGATAGCGCCGGGCTTGGGAGTGTCCGGGCGGGCGCCGGTGAGAACGTCAAAGGCCACCTGCTCGTCTTCCGAGCGCGGCGAGAGGCTGTAAACTCCGGGCAGATCGATCAGCCGGACCGCACGCCCGTCAGGCAGTTCGGCGACTCCCGTATGCTGCTCCACGGTCACCCCGGGGAAGTTGGCTACTTTCTGGCGCAGGCCCGTGAGGCGGTTGAAAAGGGTAGTCTTGCCGGAATTGGGAGGACCGATGACCGCGACCGCTTCGGGCAAAAGAGCTGCGGGCGGAATCTCGATCACCGCCGCCGATCCACAACCTTTGCAGCCGCTGCACTCGCTCATTACGCCCTCGGTGTGTCCTTCCGCTTCAACGAATCGATGGTGACCTTCATACGCCTGGCGGTTTCCCGCCGCAGGGCGATTTCCGAACCGTCCACCTGGAAGACGCGAGGGTCGCCGCCGGGGGCGCTGAACCCGGCCGTAATCCGCGTCCCTGGGAGAAAACCAAGTTCCATCAGACGGCGAGCATCGTCGCCAGGTAAATCAATCCGGTCCAGGATCGCGGCATCGCCGCGGCGTAGGTCCACCAGGGTTGCCGAGACGATTTCCGTTTGGCGGCTGTTGCCACTCAGTTGCATCTTGATTTCAGTATGCCCGCGTCTGAAATTCTTGTCAATACCCGCCGGTTTATTCTTGCGCTTTTTTGACGCCAACGGTTTCCAGATGCCTCCAAGTGGTCAAAAATAAAGGATAACAGAATGTTGAAGCGATATTCGATCAAGCGGCTGACGGGGGGCGAGCTGGACCGGATTCTGGAAATCGAGGCCGCCAGCTTTGGAAAAGAAGCGTACGACCGCAAGTTGTTTGCAGAATACCTCCGCAAATGCGGGGATTTGTTTCTGGGTGCCTGGAAGGGGCGGAACCTCTGCGGGTATATGCTTACCCGCAAAAGCGTGGACAGCCCACGCGCGGAGCTGATTTCGGTTGCCGTGGACCCGCCATACCGCGGCAAGGGTGTGGCTGACGCCCTCATGAAGAGCACCCTGCGGCGGCTCGCGCATCGCCGCGCGCTTCGCTTCAGCCTCATGGTCAAGTTGACGAACAACGAGGCTCGCCGGTTCTATGAGAAATACGGTTTTACCAGAGTGCGACTGGTGCGCGGGTACTACGAAGATGGCGAGGACGGAATTTCCATGGTGAGGGACCTGGGATTGTAGAGCGCCACAGCGCGTCGGGTGCTACAATTCCGATTTCCGAAGGGGGAACGTGTATGCTACGCCTGCGTGTGGCGTGCCTGATGAGCGCTCTCGCATGGGTCGCGGCGGCCGCCGATTCCGCGCCGCTGCTGACCGTGCTGGAACGATTCGTGGCGCCGGATGTTCCGGTTCTGGGGCCGTCGGAGGCGGCGCCGATTCCGCGCAACTGGCCCGCGCCGGAATCTGCCGCAGTGCGTCCCGGGCGAGGTCTGGCGGAACACCCCATGCTCTATGCTGGCGAAGGGTACAACACCATCTTCCTGGTGAATCACGGCAAGGTGGTGTGGAGCTACTCGATTGGCAAGGGCGGAGAAATTGACGACGTTTGGATGCTGACCAACGGCCACATCCTGTTCGCCAGGCAGTTTGGAGTGGAGGAGATCACGCCGCAGAAGGTAGTGGTGTGGCACTATGACGCCCCGCCCGGCACCGAAGTCCATACCTGCCAGCCCATCGGCCTCGACAAGGTCATGCTGGTGCGGAACGGGTTGCCGCCCAAACTGATGATCATCAATAAAAGGACGGGGGCTGTGGAGGTGGAGCATGAGCTACCCGCCGAGAGCCTCACCGATCCGAAGACCGTGCATCCGCAGTTCCGCCGCGGGCGCGTGACGGCCGCGGGTACCTATCTGCTGCCGTTCCTCAAAATGGCCAAGGTGGTGGAGTATGACAAGAGTTTTAAGCCCATCTGGAGCTGCCAGATTCCCACCCCCTGGGCCGCCGTCCGCTTGCATAACGGGAACACGCTGATCACCGACGAGCATGACAAGCTGGTGCGCGAAGTGAATGCCAAATGCGAAACCGTCTGGGAGATGAAACAGGCGGACCTGCCGGCGGACATCACGCTGCACAACCTCCAGACATCCGACCGCCTGGCGAATGGAAACACGGTGATCTTCAGTTCTACCGGGGGCACCAGGCCGGAGGATCGTCCCGGGATCATTCAGGCGCTGGAAGTGACTCCGCGATAAGAAAGTGGTGTGGGTGCTGCAGGACTGGAAGAATCTGGGTCCGGCCACCTCCGCGCAGTTTCTGGATCAGCCGGGCATTCCGGAGAAGCCTGGGGACATCCAACATTGATGCGGGCTGCGCTCGCCAGGCACGCTTACGCTACTTCAATGGATAACCGTGGATCAGGTGAAAGGTGCGGCCCCACCGGGTCTTGGTGAAGAAGTGGGTGACCACATCGAAGATATGATCGATCCCGATATTGCCGTTGGTCAGATCGGCGGTGGGTGCTTCAAACGACCAGTAGATCAATAGGGGCGTGCCTTCGATGTTCTGGCGCGGTACGAAGCCCCAGTAGCGGCTGTCGGCGGAATCGTCGCGATTGTCGCCCATGGCAAAGATAAATCCGGGCGGCACCACCAGATCGCCATTCACCACGTGATTCTCCAGCATGTCCAGCGCGCTGGCGGGCAATGGGGAATTGGGAATCCCGGGAAAGTTGTCGCGGTAGGGATCCATGTACTGGGTGCTGTGCTTAGCGTAGGGTTCCACCACCGGGTGACCGTTCAGGATGAGCTGTTTGTTGACCAGGCGGATGCGGTCGCCGGGAACGCCGATGGCCCGCTTGACGTAGTCCTCCTTGATGTTCAAGGGGTAGCGGAAGACGATGATATCGCCGCGGCGCGGGTCGCGATACGGCAGGAAATTTTTGGAAATCACGCCAGGCGGCGAATACACCAGCTTATCGACCAGCACGTGGTCGCCGATCAGCAGGGTGTCCTCCATGGATGCGCTGGGAATAACAAAGGCCTGGATGAGCGTTGTGGTGGCGAACAGCAGCAGAATGATGGTGACGGTCCATTCCGCAATAAATCCGCGCCTGACGTCCTTGGTGATCTCTTGATAGCGGCTCCACAAGCCGCGCTTTTCTACCTGCTGTTCTGTCTCCACTTCCGTCTATTGTATCGGATGCAACACGGAAACATCTTCCGGTTTGCTACAATCGCGAGCATAGGGGGGTTAAGCTTGACACGAGCCACTCAGGAATTGCCCCGTACCCTAGGCGCGCTTCGCCAGAGTTCCTTCTCCGAAGCCAGGTTTGCCAATCGGTCCGTAAAAGACGAACTTCGCAATAATCTCATGTGCAAAATCCAGCGCGGGGAAGAGCTGTTTCCCGGCATCCTGGGTTATGAAGACACGGTCGTGCCCCAGGTGGTGAACGCCGTGCTTTCGCGCCATAATTTCATTCTGCTGGGGCTGCGCGGCCAGGCCAAGACGCGGTTGATTCGCCAGTTGACGTTTCTGCTGGACGAATTCACGCCGTATGTGGACGGCTGCGAAATTCACGACGACCCATACAACCCGATCTGCCGCCGCTGCCGCGACCTGATCGAAGTGAAGGGCGACGAGACGGAAATCGGCTGGCTCGACCGCGAGCATCGCTACGTGGAAAAGCTGGCCACGCCCGATGTCACCATTGCCGATATGATCGGCGATATCGACCCCATCAAGGCGGCGCGGCGCGGCCACGACATTTCCGACGAGCTGACGGTGCATTACGGATTGCTGCCGCGCGCCAACCGCGGCATCTTTGCCATTAACGAACTGCCGGACCTGGCCGGAAAAATCCAGGTGGGCCTGTTCAACATCATGCAGGAAGGCGATGTGCAGATTAAGGGCTATCCCGTCCGCCTGCCGCTGGACCTGCTGCTGGTATTCACTGCCAACCCCGAAGATTACACCGCGCGCGGCAAGATCATCACCCCGCTGAAAGACCGCATCGGCAGCGAGATCCGTACGCACTATCCTACGGCGCTGGAGCTGGGCATGGCCATCACCGAACAGGAAGCGTGGCTGGACCGGCCCTCGCCGGTGGCGGTGCGCGTGCCCGCGTATATCAAGGAAGTGGTGGAGCAACTGGCGTTTCTGGCGCGCGAAGACAAACGCGTGGATAAACGCTCCGGCGTTTCCCAGCGCCTGCCCATTTCTGTGCTGGAGAACGTGGTCTCCAATGCCGAGCGGCGCGCGTTGAAGGCCCGGGAAGAGATGGCGGTGCCGCGCATCCTTGACCTTTATTCCGCGCTGCCCGCAATCACGGGCAAGCTGGAGCTGGAATACGAAGGCGAACTGAAAGGCGGCGATACGGTGGCGCGCGAGCTGATCCGTGTCGCGGTGGGCAAAGTTTACGACCATTACCTGGAAGGCGCCAACGTGGCCCAGGTAATTCAGTGGTTCGACCTGGGCGGCAGCCTGAAGCTGGATGAGAGTGTGGAGTCGGCCACCATGGTCCGGCAGCTCAACGGCATTCAGGGGCTGATGGAGAAGACCAAGGCGCTGGGCCTGAGCGCTAACGAACCGGATGCGGTGCGTGCCTCCGCCGGGGAATTCATCCTGGAGGGGCTTTACGCCCACCGCCGCATCGGACGCTCGGAAGAGCGCGGCTTTTCGGCCGAGGAGAAACGCCGCGAAACTCGGGAAGAGACCAAGGGCGGCGAGCGTCCCAACTTCCGGCGGCAATACAACTGACCATGAAAGTCCGCTACGGCAAATATACTGGCGAAGACCTGGGCATTTCCGCCGAGGATCTGCTGCAGGCGCTCTCTGACTTCCTGTTGCAGAGCGGATTCAACACGCAATACATGCCCTTCAGCGAGTGGAACGAACACACTCTGGAGGATCTCAAGCGCGCCCTGCAGCAGGCTTTGGAAAGCGGCAAGCTGTTCGACAACGACGCCATGCAGGAAATGATGGAGCGCCTGCAGAACATGTCGCCGGAGCAACTCGATCAGCTTCTGGACAACCTGATTCAGAAGATGGTCAACGAGGGGCAGATTTCAATCGAGGAGCCTGGCGAGCAGCAGGCGCCCGGGCCGGGTGTGGGCAACCCCAGGGACAGTAAGATCAAGTTCGAAGTCACCGACAAATCGCTCGACTTCCTGGGATTCAAGACGCTCAAGGACCTGCTGGGGTCGCTGGGCAAGAGCAGCTTCGGTCGCCATGACACGCGCGACCTGGCCACTGGCATCGAAACCTCCGGCTCTTCCAAACAGTACGAATTCGGCGACATGCTGAATCTGGACGTGAGCGCGACGCTGTTTTCCGCCATCCGCCGCGAAGGCGCCAAGGTGCCGCTGGACATGGATTATTCCGACCTCCACGTGCACCAGTGTGAGTATCAGAGCTCCTGCGCCACGGTGCTGATGCTGGATTGCAGCCACAGCATGATCCTGTATGGCGAGGATCGTTTCACTCCGGCGAAGAAGGTGGCGCTGGCCCTGGCGCACCTGATCCGCACGCAGTATCCCGGCGACAGCCTGCGTTGCGTGCTGTTCCATGACACGGCCGAAGAGTTGGCCATCAGCCAATTGGCGCGCGTGCAGGTGGGTCCGTATTACACCAACACGCGGGACGGTTTGATTCTGGCGCAGAAGCTGCTGAACCAGGAGCGCAAGGACATGCGCCAGATCATCATGATCACCGACGGCAAGCCGAGTTGCCTGACGCTGGAAGACGGCCGGCTGTATAAGAATGCCTTCGGTCTGGATCCACTGGTGATCAGCCGGACCCTGGAGGAAGTGAACCGCTGTAAGAAGCAGGGGATCCTCATCAACACGTTCATGCTGGCCAGCGATTACGGCCTGGTCAACTTCGTGCAGAAGGTGACCGAGCTGTGCCGGGGGAAGGCTTACTTCACCACGCCGTTCACGCTGGGGCAGTATCTGCTGATGGATTACATGAATCGGAAGACGCGCTCGATTCACTAATGATCCCGATTAAATTGCTGGGCGAGACTGCTCTGACGCACCATGCCTACCGCGTCGCCGTTGCGGAGTCGGGACATGTTGCCGCAGTCGCGCGTCAGGGGGAAGGGACACTGCTCGCACCCGGCGATATGACAGGGCGCGCGTTTCGGCTGCCTGAGCATTGGAGCGACATCGCGCTATCGGCGGACGGCGGTCTGCTGGCGGTGGCCACCCGCGGCAGGATGGTGGTGATCGCAGCCGGGACGTCGCGGCGCATTTATTCGCTCAACGATTCGGTAGAGAGTGTCTGTTTCCATGATGGCGTCCTGTGGTCCGTCGCGCGGTGGGACGAGGATTCGATTGCCGTCGAAGTGCGCGAGCCGGACACCTGGAAGGTGCTGGCGCGGGAGGAACTGACGGACCCCTTCCGCGATTCGTTTTTCTACATTCTGCCGCACCCGGGTCGAGGCCGGGTGGCGATTTGGGCCGCTGCCGGGCAAGATGGCCAGTGCCTGTTCTGGGCGCATCGCGACGGCGCGAAGATCTCGATCGACCGCTTCCCAGGACTCGACGACACGACATGGCCGAGTTTCACAGCGTCCGGCGATCGATTCGTGGCTATCGCTGGTTCGTGCGAACTGCGCTTGTACGATTTCCCGTCCGGGCCGCTCCGCGCCACCATGCCGTGGCTCGGCTACGATCACATGCGCAATCAGATGGGCGACTTTGTCTTTTTTGTGGACGACGGGCGCGCTCTGGTGACTTCGCTGGACGAGCGGCTCTATCTGGTGGATGTGGGGAAAATGGAAGTCGCTGGGGAGCTGGACGTGCCGGCGGATTTGCGTTATTTCGCGCCTCTACCGGCAGGCAGATTCCTCTCCGTCCACAACCACGGCAAGCGCGACACGATCCTGACGTGGTCAGTGTGAACTATACTGCTGCTGCGGAGGATTCAGGGCGACTTCGATGGTCCGCTCGTCCTCATTCACTTCGAATACTTTACCGAAGGTCTGGTAGCCCTTGGCATTCACCTGAATCAGGATGTTGCCTTTGGGGACCGATGGCACGGAAACCTCGCCTTCCTGGTTGGAACGGACTTCAAAGGTGGTGCGGACAGCGCGGGAGAAGCCGGCTCGCGGGTGCTTGGCGTTGGCGTTCCAGCGAATGATCACCTCGGCCCGGTCAACCGGTTTGCCGCCCTTAGTCTTGACGACCACCTTGATTTTGGTCAACTGACTGGGTTCGTCGTCGGCCTGCGCCGCCAAACCGGGTATCGCTGCCAGACCGAAAACGGCAAAGAGCATGCTGCGTCTGCGCATGTTTCGATTATAAACCCCCGGCGCTATAATGAAGATGTAGTACCCGCCAGTCGCTGGAATTATGGGGGCGCAACGGATTCGACGGGATCGAATCGTGGTGGGGAGGCGTGCCGGGTTCCGAGCTCCCGTAAAACGATCGGACAATAAAACTGCCAACACGCAGTTTGCATACGCTGCTTAAGTAATTAAGTAGCCGCTCCAGCCGCTGAGCCCGCGCGGCGGTGAGTGAGCGTCATCTTGCGGGATTGGCCAATGGCTTCGGTCCGGAGCCGGCGGCTGAAATCTAATCGGGCTAGGAAGCCGCTGAGCCTCGCTGGTTCGCTGGCGGCCTCCGAAAATTCTTGAGCCGGCTACGCACGTAGTCTCTTCATGACGGGCCTTCTCGGACGGGGGTTCAACTCCCCCCGCCTCCACCATATAGAGTCAATGGTTTGCAGCGAATCGCGAAGACTTTTGATACGATTTGATACGCTGTGCCAGGGTCGGTCGGGCCCTCACATACTGCGGGACACGTTTGCCTCAGGGCTCATTGCTCTCCAGAAGGTGCATGCAAAGCCGACGAGCCCCCTTTTTGATAAACTTTTACCGTATAGTCGCGAGTTCGAGGTTCAGCGCCCGCGCGCTCTTGGGGCCGGAAGGATCTTGCTACATGAACTATAGAATTTTTGGTGCAAGCTCGCCAAGCGAGGATTTCGTTGCCGGACTGCAGGAGTTTTGCACGTTGGACGAGGTGCAGCGCGAAGCTTTGGCCGTCTGGTTTGAAACCGCTCTAGACTTCGACAGTTTTACGGCCGAGTTGCCGCCAAGCATCCTGAAGAGTACATTGCTGCCCGATCAGTTCAGAAAGACAGCCATGCCAATTCGATACATATTAAACGAATGGCAGCAGCAGTCGCTGGAACTACAGGACATTCAAAGGGACCTTTTGTTGTTCGGACTTAATCCAGAACAGGTTGAACTCGTGACGCGATTTGTCGAGCGCCTCTCTCCTGTAAAGAAACGCGTGTGGATTGACGGATGGGAAGGAACCGCTCAGTCGGTCGGCTTGAGCACGGTTGACGATGCCAACGTTGTTTGGGATGCTCGGGCTGTTTTTGGAGGAAACAGCTACTACTATTTTACGCACGATGCCGATGAGGCTACCTATAGTCAGTGCCTCGGGTTGACGTGCATGGCCATTCTAGAATTGATGGTATCAGACACGAACGGATCTAAGACCCGCCTGGCAGTCCAGATGAACGAGAGCACCTTCAAGGACTTCCTTCGAGCTATGAACCGTGCTGACAAGCAGTTGGACTCATTAAAAGCCCGCGTAAAGCCGTTCCTGCTCAGCAAACAGGGACTTAAGGACTAAGATGACGCCATCCAAGACATCGCGAAACCATTCGAGGAGGATACTCGTCGGTAAATCTCGGACTTGCAGGCCAGGCTTAAGAAAATCTGCTCCATTTGTTGAAGAGACGATGCCACAGGAGCCGGTGTCGAGGGCCGTCGCTGCTAATATCCGACAGATTCTCTCTGTCGCCTCGACCGTCGCGTCCATGCCCAACCGCGAGGCGATGCAGCGTTACCACGAACTCGTTGACAAGGAACTCGTCTACTCACTGACGCCGTCCGAACGCTTTGAACTAGAGCGAATCGAAGCTCGCCTCGATGCAGGCGAGCGCGACACGAAAATTGAGGTTCAGAACAAGAGAATGGAGGCGGAACGTGCCCGCATCTTGGACTCGATCCAGACATTACTGGCAGGGCTGAAACAATAAACGTCCCTTCATCATGGCTCTATTTGTTCGAGTGACCCGGCCGCCGGGTTTAAATAACTCGCGTGCGTACAGGCGGTACTTGCAAACCGATTTTGAAGCCCGCTGCGCATACTGCGAGCGCCCCGAAGAGTATATGGGGGGAGAAGAATGTTTTGAGGTGGAGCACTTCCGTCCAACAAGCAAGTTCCCAGAGCTGAATTCCGTCTATACGAACCTCTACTATGCGTGTCGAGGCTGCAATGGTCACAAGTCTGAGACATGGCCATCCGAAGAGCAGGCTACGCGCGGAATGCGGTTCGCCGACCCGTGCGCGTCCGACCCGTACGCCCTCGACCTTCAGGAAGAACCGGATGGCGGTGTGTCGGGGATAACGCCCTCTGGCGCTTATACGAAGGCCCACATCCGGCTGAATCGCGAGAGCGTGAGGAAGTGGCGGCAACTCCGAGCGCAAGCGCGGAACGATCTGCCCATCTTCGGGGCGTTGGTCGCATCTCTTGAAGGGTTGCACAACATAACCTCTGGACGGGAAGGTGATGAATTGGCTAGCCAGATAACTGCACTCAAACGATACATTGAAGACGCTAAGCATCGTTTCCGC
This sequence comes from uncultured Solibacteraceae bacterium, assembly GCA_963853855.1. Classification (GTDB taxonomy): domain Bacteria; phylum Acidobacteriota; class Terriglobia; order Bryobacterales; family Bryobacteraceae; genus Sulfopaludibacter. Next base: position 63,265 of record CAWKYG010000008.1, read on the forward strand.
ATTTAAGTGACCCAGCCAGAGATGCGTTTACGGCGTGCCACGGTCGCTGTTGGGCTGGAGCGTTGTCAGAAGGGGAAATGATACGATTTGATACAACCTGGAAAGGCGAGCGGGACTGGAAAGACTGTAAAGAGACGGCGAATCAACAACTTGCCTGTTATCAGTTCCCCGTTTTCGTTCAACTCCCCCCGCCTCCACCACTATCCAGCCGGAAACGCCGAATCCGGCGTGGGCCGCCCAGAAATTCATGACACTGTCGTTTCGCTTAACTGAAATGTGTGCGGCGCTTCACGGTGTTTCAAACCTGTTCGATAGAAGCGTTTGTATTTTCGGACATCGGAGTCCATAATCGACAATCGGAGAGGGCGCCTGCGCGCCCGAACCGGAGGAACGAAATGGAAATGAGAGCGACCATTGCGATCTTGTTGGCATCACCAGGATCCATGACGGGCGCCGGCGGCTTCTGGATCACGTCGAAAGGATTGATCCATATTCCGCCGCACACACCAAAAGTCCGGGAAACACTCGAGCGCGCCGTCGCTCAGTGCCTCGCGATGCGGGATCCGGATTTCCTGCCGGGACCGACGCCGAAACCGCATAAGGAATTGAAAACTCTTGGCGAGAAGACTGTCGCGGCACTCGCTACTGCCATCGCTACGTCGTCTATTGCGGAGCCGTCAGGCGGCATTATCATTTTCCAGAATCTGCTTACGGGGACCTATATTTACGTAGACACCGAAGGGCACGTGCACTTCGAGGTGGTCGATCCGCGAGTGACCGGGTTCATCGCGGCGGCCCAAGCCTGGCTTGCGGCCGAGAAGTTCGACAATCAAGCGATCGCGCATAGCGTACAGGAACCCCTCGTGCCATACATACAGGATCGTGCGGTGCAACTCACCGCGGCGACGGCACACGCCTGATTCCGGTTCCTCGCCGGAAAAAGGACGGCTGGGCGGAGCTTCATGCTCGCACGGGCCTTTTGGGCGCGGGCCGGCTAAGCGTCTGTAAGAAAATAAGTGTAGCAATTAAATCATTTTCGGCCTAGAATGTTTTTGTGGCCAGCGAGGCTGAGATCAAGAAGCGTTTCTCCCAGTTAGAGGCGTGGCTGGATGAACACGCGCGACGTTTGTGGGCGGCAGCGGAAAGCGCGGCCCACGGGCGGGGTGGCATCTCGCTTGTGTCCCGCGCCAGCGGTGTTTCCAGGCGCGCCATCGCAGTGGGATTGGCGGAATTGCGGAAAAAGCCGGACCGCTCACAGCGAAAGCATCTGCCGATTCGACAAAAGGGCGGCGGTCGGAAGAAGGCATCGTTCAAGGATCCAGACCTGCTGCTCGACCTAGAGAAACTGCTGGAACCGGTAACCCGTGGAGATCCGCAGTCCCCACTACGGTGGACATGCAAAAGCGTGCGGAATCTCGCCGACGAGTTGCGAGCCCAAGGACACAAGGTAAGCCACGTGCTGGTTGCCGAACTGTTGCACGAACAGAAGTACAGTTTGCAGGCGAACCGCAAGACGAAGGAGGGCTCCTCGCACCCGGACCGGAATGCGCAGTTTGAATACATCAGTGCCAAGGCGACGGAATTCCTGAACAGTGGCCAGCCAGCCATTTCAGTAGACACGAAGAAGAAGGAACAGGTAGGGGACTACAAGAATGGAGGCCGCGAGTGGCGGCCGAAGGGTCAGCCCGAACCGGTGCAGGTGCATGATTTCGCCAAGCAGAAGGATGCTCCCTACGGAGTTTACGATCTGGGGCAGAATGCTGGTTGGGTCAGTGTCGGTACCGATCATGACACGTCCGCGTTCGCCGTGGAGAGTATCCGGCGTTGGTGGAACATGATGGGTCGAGAGACTTACCCCGGTGCCAGTCAGCTATTGATAACGGCGGACAGTGGAGGCAGCAACGGATCGCGCGTGCGGCTGTGGAAGTTGGAGTTGCAGAAACTGGCCGATGAAACCGGGCTGCAAATCTCGGTCTGCCACTTCCCGCCGGGCACCAGCAAGTGGAACAAAATTGAGCACCGCCTCTTCTCCTACATTACGAAGAACTGGCGCGGCAAACCGCTGGTCAGCCATGAAGTCATCGTCAACCTGATTGCAGCCACCACCACAAGAACCGGCCTTCGCGTTCAAAGCCAGTTGGATACAGGCAAGTACCCGAAAGGGATCAAGGTGGGTAAGTCGGAGTTTGCCGCCATCCAACTCCGCACCGACACTTTCCACGGCGAATGGAACTATACGATCTTGCCCCATTAAAAATGCTATGGTTATTTATTTACAGTTCCTAAGCTCCGCCTTCGGGCACTACCGCCGGGCCAATATCGACCCGAGCGTCACCGCTACGTATCCGAGCGTGACGCTCAGAACCACGTTGAGCATCCCGGTCCACAGGCCGCCATTCCGGACCGCTGAGTAGGTCTCCCCTTCGAAGCTCGAAAACGTCGTGTACCCGCCCAGGAAACCGACAACCAATAACAGGCGCCAATTCGGATCGAACTTGAACCTTTGCGTGAGGATGGTCATCAGGAAGCCGATGAGGAACGACCCGGTGACATTAATGACCAACGTGCCCAGAGGAAACCTTCCGCTAAACCGGGTCATGATCGCCGACGCCGCCAGATACCTCGCCAAAGCCCCCGAACCTTCACCGATTCGCCACCAGCAGGTACCGGATCAACTCCGGATCTCCGCAGCCAGGGATTTCCGCGCCTGTTCCACCCGCTCCAGATCCGCGCGGAGCTGCGGCGCCCGGCCGGTGGCGCCATTCGCTACCAGATGTTCGACGGTGGACGTCAACTCTTCCAGGCGCCGCCGGGTTTCCTTCTCAACGGCCCATAACGCGGCATGGATACTTTCTTCCCACTGGGTGCTGAGCCGGCTGAGATTCTGATAAACCACATAGACGATCGTGCGCGCAAAATGGCGATGGACCGCGCGCTTGATCATCCAGACGGGCAGGAGGGGCGATAGCAGTTCCCAGTTTCGGTCGAAGACGCGGCCGACCCGGATATCGGGTGCAGCGGGTTCCACGATGTCGATCTCGGTTTCCGTGGTCCGTAGCGGGACACCGAACGCACGCATAGTACGATCCGAGAGGCGATCTCGAAATTGTTGAAGTGCGCGGACTGCCTGTTTCCGGACCTTGTGCAGCGGCAACAGGAACGAACTGCGTTCCCGGACTGAGAGAACGTCCAGTTCGTCGCGCAGCGCGCCTGCCAGCCACTCTTCGAACGAGGAAAGCATTGTGGCGAGGCTACCGCTCCATTTTGGAAATTGGTGCTCGAAGGCGGCGAGCAGCGTGCGCTCCATCTCGCCCTGGTGAGCCTCGAGTTGAAAGCTCACCAGGGAGCGCGTGGAAGCGGCGGCATGTTGCACCACCAGCCGGATTGCCGACTTGGCCTCTTCGGCGATTTCCCTCTCCAGGTTGACGTGCTGCCGCAGGACCTGCCGCTCCCATTCGACCACTTCAGCCGACTTGAGACTGAGGGTCAGGTAGTCCCCGCATTCCCGTAGAAGCGTGTGCATTTTCCGCGAGCGAATCGATTCGCGTTCCTCGGCGAAGCGCGCCAGTGTGCCGGCAATCAGCTCCGCTTCGAGGGCGTGGCGGAGACGCTCCCAGCCGGGCTTTGTAGAGTAAGGGAAGACCTGAGGCGTTCCAGTAAAGTTCCTGACAAGCTGAGTGCGTACGTACTCGAGGACCTCGGCCAGTTCCGAATCGCTCAGGAGGTCCGCTTTAGTGAGCAGGATGGCGACCTTGGGTGTGTATTGGTAAAGGCTCTTCAGCAGGTCGATGTCGCGCTGCGAAAGGGGCGGGTCGACGCTGACTGCCACCAATGCCAGCCCGACATTCGGCAGCCAGTCCAGCGATGTTTGCGTATTATGAGAAAGGGCGCTCTCCAGACCGGGTGTATCGACGAAGTTCAGGCCGCGAAACCGGCGCAGTTCGGGCAGTTCTACGGTAATCAGGCGGACCTGCCTCGTATTTTCCGGGTTCCCTTTTTCGGAGATGTAGGCGCCGATTTGGTCTAGGGGGACCTCCACCTCGCCCCCATCCTGGTGACGCACGCGTGCCCGTTCGCGAGCGCCATAGCGGATTTCGGTGACTGCGGCGGTAACCGGCACTACGCCGGCCGGAAGGACGCTGCGTCCGAAGAGATGGTTCAGGAAACTACTCTTGCCGGCTTTGAATCGCCCCATTACGGCGATGCTGATTTGGTCCTGACCCACCGACACCCGGGTGCATGCGAGAAGGCTGGAAAGCGCGGAGATCCGGTAACGCGCCCCCACTTCCTCCACTACGTTCAGAATCGCCTGCCAGGGGAATTGGGTGGATTCGGTTTCAAGCGTGCTCAGAATCATAGCTCCTCACAAGTAGGAGCCATCATTCCCGAGACGGACTCGAGACGGTTGATGGCGGGCTCCATCACCGGCGGCTACATTGCATTATAGCGTCCTTTCGAACACGCGATATCATACTTAGGAACAGAGGGGGGAATACCAGGATGAAGAGACTGGCAGTGGTAGCGGCCTGTGCCTATGCCCTGTGCGCGTCCGGCATGATCTGGGCACAGCCGCCCGAACAGACGGGCGCGGGTGCGGCGAGGGGCGGAGGCCGCGGCGGGCGCGGCGGACGGGGAGGTGGAGGCCGGGGGCCGACCTTCCCGCAGCAGACACGCGCCCTGGCATCGCCGGAAGTGATCGCGCGAGGCAAGGCGGTCTTCGGTGTCAACTGCGCCGCCTGCCACGGTGGGGACCTGCGCGGCGGCGACCAGGGCGGCCCCAGCCTGCTCCGCTCGCTTTCCGCATTAAGCGACCAGCACGGTGAAGTCATCGGGCCGATCGTTCACGGCTCGCGGCAGGACAAGGGAATGCCCGCGTTCAATTTGAACGCTGACGACACTACGGCTGTGGCCGAGTACATCCACAGCGTGCTCGCCCAGGTAGGCACCCAGGCCCGTCCGCCGGGGGCTGTCGACCCGAACAAGCTGAACGTGCTTGTGGGCAGCGCCTCTGCCGGTCGAGACATACTTCCAGGCAAAATGCGCAAGCTGCCATTCGGTCGCGGGCGATCTGAAGGGCATCGCCTCCAGGTACTCCGATCCCCGCACGCTGCAGAATACGTGGGTGACGGGAGGCGGCGGGGGAGGGCGGCGCGGCGGTGGAGAGAACGCGAAACCTTCCACCGTGACCGTCACGCTGGCCAGCGGACAGAAGCTGGAAGGCACCCTGGTCCGCAAAGACGACTTCATCGTCACCATGATCCTTCCCGACGGCACCCGCAGGTCCATCGCGCGCGATGGCGATGCGCCCAAGGTCGAAGTGCACGATCCGAACGAGGCGCACAAGAAACTCGTCCCGGCTTTGACCGACGACGACATGCACAACGTGACGGCCTATCTGGCCACCGTGAAGTAATACGACGGAGCTTCCTATGAAATCTACTTATCTCGCTTCTTCCTTGCTGTTACTTCCAGCATTCACGTTCGCACAAGGCGGCCTCAATCCGCCGGAGATCCTCAGGCCGCTCCAGGAGCAATGGCCCACTTATTCCGGCGACTACACCGGCAAGCGCTTCAGCGACCTGAAACTGGTCAATCAATCGACGGTGAAGAACCTGAGCCTCTCGTGGGTCACGCGATTCACGACCGGCTGCGGAGCGACGGGCGCCGAAGGCGGCGGCGGAGGCGGATTCGGCGGGCGGGGCGGAGGTGCCGCGGCGGCCCCCATCATCGTCGGCGGCTTTGGCAAGGGCGACCTGAACACCTGCGGTCCGCCCCGGCTGGGCGGCGGCATTCTCATGGTGGATGGCGTGATCTACATGTCGTCGCCCGATAACGCCTGGGCGGTGGACGCCCGGGACGGCACAATCCTGTGGCACTACTACTGGAAGACGCGCGGCGGTACCCACACCGGCAACCGGGGCATGGGGATGTGGCACAACAACCTGTACCTGGAGGTGCATGACGATTACCTGATCTGCCTGGACTGCCAAGACCGGCAAGGAGAAATGGAAGAAGGAAATCTCGAGCTTCGACGAGCAGTACTTCTCTTCCACGGCGCCCGTCGTGATCGGCGATCACGTGCTCGCCGGGACCGGCAACGATATGGACGCGCCCGGTTTTCTCCAGTCGTTCGACCCCGAGACGGGAGAGCGGCAGTGGATTCTGTACACGGTTCCCATGACAGCGGACGATCCCGCCGTGAAAACCTGGGCCAGCCTGGATGCGGCGCGGCACGGCGGCGCCCAACCCTGGGTGCCCGGCGCCTATGATCCCGAAACGCACCTTTACATGTTCGGCACGGGCAATCCGACGCCGGCTTACACCACCGGCCGCGGCGATGGAGACAACCTGTACACGTGCTCGCTGGTGGCGGTCAACGTCGATACCGGAAAGATGGCGTGGTATTACCAGACTTCGCCGCACGACACGCATGATTGGGACTCCACGCAGACGCCCATCATCGCGGATGTGCCGTTCAACGGCCGCACGCGCAAGATGGTGATGACGGCCGAGCGCAACGGGTATTTCTTCGTTCTGGACCGTGTGACGGGGGAGCATCTGGTGACGGGGAAGTTCGGAACGCACAACAACTGGGCTTCGGGACTCGACGAAAAGGGCCGGCCCATACGCAATCCCGGGAAGGATGCCACCATTCCCGGATCGCTGGTCAACGGCGACGTCACCAACTATCCTCCGCCTTCCTTCTCGCCGGAAACCGGACTGTTCTACGTGCCCGAGAACAACTCGCTGCGCATCACTTACCTGATCGACCCCGATCCGCGCGGATCCATGGGGCTGGGTGGAACCATGGGCGGCGGCGGGCTCTCCTACGGCTCCTTTATCGACGCGATCGATTACCGGACCGGCGAGGTCGTGTGGCGGCATGAAGTATCCGGAAGCGCCGGTGTGTTGACCACCGCCGGCGGACTGCTGTTCAGCGGCGACGGCCAGAACCTGGTGGCGTACGACTCCAAGAACGGCAAGCCGATCTGGCATGCGCGCATCGGCGCGAGCGGCAACGCTCCCGAAACTTATATGCTGGACGGCAAGCAGTACGTCCTCGCCACCGGTGGGGATCAGGTTTATGCTTTCGTGCTGAACCAGTAGGGTTGCGGGCCTAGCGGCCCGTGACACAAGTCATTGAAGGGCATCGGCACCGCTTTTGGAATGGCGGCAGGCGCTCAACGAACTGCAGGACGTATACAAGCGCTATCTGCGCAAGGAGCGCGGTCCACGAAATTATCTAACAAAGAGGAGTAGGTCCCGTTTCCCATTTGTCTGGGGAGATTCGCGGCGAACGAGGGACGAGATATGGGCGTCCTCGCCGCGTTACGGCTGGTGTCTGGTAGAGCCGCGCGAACGGTACGACGAGCCAGTGCATCCGTAGGTCGGCCTTTTCGGAAGGCCCGAACCTGGTCTTCGCCCGGAGCTGGGCCATCCTCGGACGGATGGCGCAGAACTTCTGGCCGGGCGGCAAAATGTGGCTGAATTTCGGATCCGGTTTATGGGCGGGAACGCTGGAAGTGACCCAGGATGTCGGTACGGCGTCCCGGCAGCGGCGGGTGCGCTATGAGTCTGCCGATCGGTCCGGAGACCCTGCTGGAGGCGTGTCCCGAACTCGAAAGCGTCCTTGTCGAAATGGCGCCCGCGTTCGCGAAATTGCGCAATCCGTTGGTGCGGCGGTCCGAGGCTCCGCGATTCAGCGGGGCAGAGCGTGGCGGCCTGCCGGTCTTCCACGCGTGGCAAAATGCCGGTGGCGGCTCCCCCTGGTCGATGAGCGGCCGCGTTGCCGAAGAAATAGATGCCGATGCGATGATCGAGCAGAGCGTTCCTCCGATCGGCAAAATCCGGGAGGCGGTGGGAGCACTCGGTCCAGTGCACCTTCCATGGTTTGGAAGGCAGCGAGCCGAATCGGATCAGTTTTGATGCCCTCCATTTGAGCTGTTCCCCGCCGGCGGCGTTGACGCCCCGGGAGGCAGCGGCTTCTGCATCTGCAACAATTGCTCGAACGGCAGACTCTCCGTGGGCGGATGTACGGGGACCGGTCCCGTGGTTTGCATGCCGGGCTGGCGTGGTTCGCCCGGACCGAGGAACGGCAGGAACGGCGTCTTGAATTCCACCGCCGGAGGCCGCTGGCCGGCAGGTATCGGGCGTACAATCTCGGGAGTAATCAGCACCAGCAGTTCGCTGTTGTTGCGCGAGATCGATCTGGACTGGAACAACTTTCCCAATACCGGAATGTCGCCGATGCCGGGGATCTTCGAAAGAGTCTCGGTGGTCTGGGTATCCAGCAGTCCGGCGATCACGAAGCTTTGCCCGCTTTCCAATTCCACTTCCGTCTGCACCCTGCGCGTCGAAGTTCCCGGCACGGTGGTTCCGGCTACCGTAACTGAGTTGGTGTAGTCCAGAGCGCTCACTTCCGGACTGACTTGCAGGCGGATGGTACCGCGGGCTGTAACAACCGGTAAGAACCCCAGCTTGATGCCGTACTCTTTAAAGGCGATGCTGATGGAGTTCGCTCCGGCGCCCGGTTGCACCACGGGAAAGGGAAACTCCCCACCCGAGACGAAATTCGCCGCGGTGTTATTGATCACCATCAGGTTCGGTTCGGCCAGCATCTGCAACTGGCGTTTGGATTCCAGCGCTTTAATAGCCGCAGCCAGATTGAGATCCCGGCGGAACAGGAACAGGTTGATCGCCTGACTCAGCAGAAACGGCGGCCCTCCGGTCAGGCTCATCGGCGCGTCCGGTCCAATTGCCGTGTTTTGGTTGAACGCGCCACTCGCCAGGTCAAGGCCAAGGTCGGTCGCCGCCGCACGATCTACATCGGCGAATCTCACGCGCAAGAGAATCTGCGGCTCAACGGGCGGAATGTCCACACGAAGCAGGTTAATGGCTTTCCCCAACGTAGAGGCAATCGCCATCACGCGCCCGGCGGAAAACAGGTCCTTCACTCTGCCCCGCACGAATGCGGTGTCGTTCTCGACCGTGACGTTCACCTGGCTATCGGGCGCTTCACGCGCAATCTCCTCGCGGATGGCATTCAGACGCCACGTGGCCGCTCTCACCACCAGATCGTAAACCAGCCGGGTGTCGTTCTCCAGCCATACGATCAGCGAGGTTTCGCCCGGCGCCTTGCCGTTGATGAGCACTTCCTTGGGGCCGATCGCCACCGATTCGATGAGATCGCCGTTAGCGGTAGCGATCTGCCTTATCTTCAACGGGCTGTCTACGATCAGCGATTTGCCGACAGTGACTATGAGCTTGGCCGGATCCTGCGCAAGGGCGGGGATCCGCGCCAGCACAAAAAGGAAAGCCACCGTCAGGGTTCTTGACCTGCACATGCGGAAACCATCGGCGGGATCGGGTTGCGGCTTTAGGGCCCTAAAGCTTCACCGGCAAATCTCCGATAGATACAGGGTGAAGCGAGATCAGAGAATTCGGATCGCGATCTACACGGAGCAGCCGTTCATCGCGCAAGGCCTGGCCGCGGTTCTGCGAAGCCAGAAGGATCTCAAATTGGTAGCCTGTCAAGACACCCTGGCAAGCCTCCTGGACTACCTGAAATCGGCCACGCCGGATGTGTTGCTCATTTATCTGATGACCGCCATGAGCCTTTGCGACCTGCAGGAGATCCGGAATATCGACAGCCGCTGCCGGGTCGTACTCTGGGGACAGGATCTGGAGGGCGACTTCGCCTTCCAGGCTATGCAACTGGGTGTGCGCAGCATCCTGCCCGGCAATACCTCGATCGAAAACTTCCTGGCGGCCCTGCGGAGCGTTCAGAAGGGCGCGCTTTGCTTTGAGAGAGATCTGCTGGAAAACGTCTTGTCGCACAAGCCGGTCGCACTCAGCATGCGCCAGCGGCAGATTGTGTCGTTAGTGGCGCAAGGCCGCAAGAATAAGGAAATCGCGTTTTCCATGGGGATCACGGAAGGTACGGTTAAGGCGTACCTCTACAAACTATTTAAGAAACTCGGAATGAACGACCGGCTGGACCTGGCGCTCTTCGGGCGTAAGAACCTGTTCAGTGGGCCGGATCGGCTGGCGCATTTCGACGGCAACGCAGTGGCACCCTCGGTTCTGCTGATGCCGCGAAGGCAATCCGGCCTGTCGGTAGTGCAGTGAAGTACGAAATTCAATGGTTAAGATAGGAGGTGGAGACCAAACTAATTGAAAAAGTGGCTGCTCTCACTGCCGCTCCTTGCGGCGGTGTTGATCGCCTGGGGGATTGTGCGAAAAAACGCCCTCCCGGAGGTCAACTTTACGCGCGTGCGGCGGCAGACTTTGGTCAGCACTTTGCCGACGAACGGAAAGGCTGAGCCGGTCGAGTGGCAAGCCGTTCGCGCCGCGGCCAATGGACTGGTGAGCCGGGTGCCCGTTCAGGAAGGGCAGACGGTGGCAAAGGGCGCCGTGCTGGCGGAGTTGACCGATCCGTCGCTGCAGGCCGATCTAGATGGGGCGGAAGCCAAGGTTGCGGAAGCACGGGTTGCCTTGTCGGCGCTGGAAGCAGGCGGCAGACCCTCCCAACTGGCCGAGATCGATGGCAGCCTGGCGCGAGCCCGCTTCGATCTCCAGACCGGGCAGAAGGAATACGACACGCTGAAACGCCTGCAAGCCAAACAGGCTGTGACTGCGGTAGAAGTGCAGGCGGCCGCGGACAAAGTACACCAGTCGGAAATAGAAATCTCGGGTCTGGAAAAGCGGCGTGGATCGCTGGTGGGTAAGACCGACGTGGAGGCTGCGAAAGCGCGCCTGCAGGATGCCGAATCGGCTTTGAAATTGGCCCGCGACCGCGTGGCGCAGGGCCTGGTGCGCGCCCCGATCGGCGGCGAAGTGTACGGACTGGCCGTCCGGCCGGGAGCCTATCTCGACGTGGGCGACCTGGTGGCCAATGTCGGACGCTTGAACCGTTTGCGAGTGCGCGTCTATGTAGATGAGCCGCTGTTGGGGCGCGTCGCAATCGGCCAGCCGGTCACCATCCGCTGGGAAGCGCTGCCGGGCAAACAGTGGCAGGGCTCGGTGGAAAGGATGCCCACGTCCATTGAGGCTCTGGGTTCGCGGCAAGTGGGGGAAGTGGTCTGTACCATCGAAAATCCGGGACGCGACCTGATTCCCGGCACCAACGTGGATGCCGAGATCCGTACGGCTGTTTCCGGGAATGCGCTGGTGATTCCGAAAGAGACCCTGCACCACGATGCCACCGGCGATTATGTCTTCGCGCTCAAGGGCGATGCTGCAGAACGACGCCCGGTGAAAACAGGGAACTCCACCGTGACCTTAGTGCAGGTGACCGAAGGGCTCGCCGAAGGCGACCTGGTTGCATTACCGGGGGAGAACCCGCTGAAATCCGGCGATCGGGTGGCGCCGGTGGTGAAATAGTTCCCGCCGCGCACTTGAATCACGGCGGTATTTCCGAAACAATAACGTTTCATGCCTTCTCAAGGGTCTGCCACCAAATACAAATGGTACACGGAACTCACGCGCTATCACTGGTTCGTTTTGAGCGTTGCCATCATGGGCTGGATGTTCGACACGATGGCGCAGCAGTTGTTCAACCTGGCGCGCAAGCCGGCCATTCGTGAACTGCTCGGGCCCGGCGCTTCCGCCGGTGTGGTGGACCAGCAGGCGGCCTGGGCGACCAGCGTGTTTCTGGTCGGGTGGGCGCTGGGCGGAATTCTGTTCGGCATAATGGGCGACCGGCTGGGCCGCGCCAAGACCATGATGCTCACCATTCTCTGCTACACCATCTTCACCGGACTGAGCGTATTTTCCAAAAGCGTTCTGGACTTCAGCGCGTATAGGTTTCTCTGTGGATTCGGCGTCGGCGGGCAGTTTGCCGTGGGTGTAGCGCTGGTGGCGGAAGTGATTCCCGACCGCGCGCGCCCCTATGCGCTCGGCATGGTGCAGGCATTCTCCGCCGTGGGCAACATGCTGGCCGCTTTAACCGGGATCGTGCTTGGTGAAATGGTGCGCGCCGGCGCCATCGCTTCCTCCTGGCGGTTCATGTTTCTGGCCGGTGCCTTGCCGGCGCCGCTGGCGCTGGTGGTCTTCAAGAAGCTTAAGGAACCCGAACAGTGGATCAAATCCCGCGCCGAAAAAAAACGCATGGGCTCCTTCGCCGACCTGCTGGGGGAACCCCGCTGGCGGCACAATTCCATTGTCGGCTTGCTCCTGGCTTTTGCCGGCGTAGTAGGCCTGTGGGGCATTGGCTTCTTCAGCTACGATCTGTTTCGTCCCGTCCTGGAAACGTCCTTCCGGGCGCAGGGACTCAGCGGCCCGGAACTGGCCGGCAAGACCGACATCTGGATCGGCGTCACTTCGCTGTTGCAGAATCTGGGCGGATTCTTCGGTGTCTACGCCTACACTTACCTGGCGCAGTATTTTAACCGACGGAAAGCATTCGCCGTCAGTTTTGTGGCTGCGATGCTGATGACTGCCTACACGTTCTGGAACCTGAAGAGCATAAGCGACATGCTCTGGATGATCCCCCTGATGGGCTTCTGCCAGTTGTCTCTGTTCGGCGGTTACGCCATCTACCTGCCCGAGTTGTTCCCCACGCGCTTGCGCAGCACCGGCACCAGCTTCTGCTACAACGTGGGCCGCATGGTGGCCGCAGCCGGTCCTTTTACGCTCGGCCTGCTGACGCGTAACGTCTTCAAAGGGTACGAAGAACCCCTGCGCTATGCCGGCGTGACCATGTGTCTGGTATTTCTGGTGGGATTGGCGGCGCTGCCTTTCGCTCCGGAGACCAAGGGAATGCCGCTGCCGGAGTGAGTGCCGGAGCGGTCAGGCCGCCATCAACAGATTCTCCGCGAAAGGCCACTCCTCGTCTATCCATTGCGCCGCCAGCCGGAAGCCGCAGGCGCGCGCCATTTCGCAGATCTGCTCGGGCCGGAACTTGTGGCAGGATTCGGTATAGATCGTTTCACCGGACGCGAACTCCACCGTCAAGCCGGCCTGACCGATCTTCACTGACTGACGGACTCGCGACCGCAGATGCATTTCGATGCGCTGTGCGGCGGGCGCATAGCGAATCACGTGCTCGAACCGGCGGAGATTAAAATCCGCGTCCAGTTCGCGGTTAATCCGGGCCAATAGGTTCAGATTGAAAGCGGCGTTGACTCCGGTTGGGTCGTCATAGGCGGCCACCAGGTGCTCGACGGGCTTGATCATATCGGTGCCCAGGAGCAGGGCATCGCCGGGTTGCAGCGCCTGGCGCACCGAGTAGAGGAAATCGATTGCCGCCTCAGGCTCGAAGTTGCCGATGGTGCTGCCCAGAAAGAGCAGCAGCAGCGTCTGTCCTTCGCAGCGGCGCTCGCCGGCGGCGCGCAGTCCCTCCAGGTATGTGGCTTCGAGCGGGAACACCTGCGCCACGCCGCTCATCTCCAGCACGCACTTGTCCAGCGCGGAGCCGGAGACGTCGATGGGGCAGTAAATGGCGGCGCGACGTTTCGAGATCTGCTCCAGAATGGGGCGTGTCTTAATTCCCGTGCCGCTGCCGAGTTCGGCCACCACGAGGTCGGCGGGCAGCAGTTCGGCCAGGTCGCCGGCATGCGCCTGCAGGACGCGAGCATCGGCACGGGTCAGCCCGTATTCCGGAAGTGTGGTAATGGCTTCGAACAGGGCGGAGCCCACCTCGTCATAGAAGTACTGGCAGGGAAGAGTCTTCTGCGGCACGCTGGTCAGGCCAGCGCGCACAGCGGAAGCGAAGGAATGGTCGTACGCGGGAGCGGGCATCAGTCTTCCACCAACCGGAATGTGGCGTAGAGGTACGGATACTGCGGGCGGAACCAGTTGCGGAAAGAGGGCCGCGCGAAGCAGGCGGCAGTGCGCGGGGAAGCGCCCTTGAGCACATAATGCTGGCCATCGAAGAACGGTTCGGAGTAATTCCGGTAGAACGGAAACGGCTCAAAGCCGGGAAACGGCGCGAACGGCGTGGAGGTCCATTCCCAGCCATTGCCGGTAAGCTGCGCGGCGTGCTCGCCGGACGCGGCGACGGGGACCGGGTCCCAGTGATGAAAATCGAAATTGTCGGCCGCGGGTGACGGCGGCGGGGCCAGCGAGGCGGCGCGATGATACTCCGCTTCCGTGGGAAGGCGCATGCCGCGCCAGCGCGCAAAGGCTTGCGCCTCGTCGTGCGTCACGTAGACGGGACACTCCAGCGGCAGCGGATATTCGCTGAACATACCGCGATAGAACCAGCGGCCGGCACGATCCACCCAGAAGAAAGGCGGCGCGGCTCCTTCGCGCACGAAGGCCAGGTAGTCGCCATTGGTGACTTTGTTTTGCGCCACGGAGAACGCGGCCACCGGAACCGTATGCGCGCCGAATTCGTTGTCCCAGCCGAAAGCGTCACGATCGTGGAGCCCCAACCGGGCGTCGCCTTCCGGGATCGCCACGAATCGCGCGCCATCGGACGGCGGGCGTGGCGGCGGGCGGAGCCAGGTAAGGCGCGATCTTCCGTTCGTGCGCCACATTGTGCAGAATGTAGGCGAATGTTTCGGCGTGCATCAGTCGGTGCTCCAGAGCCACGTGCATTAGCTGCTCCGGCACGTGATCCAGCAGTTCGTCGATCTCATCGCGGGTGCGGCGGTTGTACCGTTCCACCTCGCTCAGGGCCGGCCAATCCGACGGCTGATCGGCGGGCAGTTGGCCCGGCGGCGGATCGATGCCGAAGGCGAACAGCCGGTCGAACGTAGGGTGGAACGAGGCTTTGTCCAGATGGTAGCGGGCGATCAGGTTCCAATCGAAGGCTTCCAGGTGCCCGATATAAAAGATGATGCGATGCCGCTCCGGAATGGGACGTTCGTACAACGAATCGGGGCGGAGCAGGGTGAACAATTCGTCGGTATGCTCGCGAGCTTGAGAGAGCGCGCGGCCCAGGGAGATTTGTGCGGGCATAGAACCGTTCTTCCAGTCTAACCGACGAAGTGCGGTTGGGAAAAAACTGATGTGAGCCGGGGTACAGAGCGGGAACTGCCGAAATTTCGGCGCGTTATGAAGATGCTACTTCCTGGGGTTTAAAGCCATTGTCGCGCAGCACCCGATGAGCGGCTGCCACTGCTTCCGGAAGCACATAGAAAAAAGCTCCGGCACGCACGGTCCGAAAAATCAACCCGCCGCTGTATTCGTCGGCTTCTACTCCGAAATCGACGCCGGCCTCGCCTAGAAGGGTTTCCAGGCGGACCGCATCGCGAAGCCGCTTAGCGATGAAGATCAGGACCGGCTCTTTGCCTTCGAAAAATGCCGCGTCCTGTTTCACCGGAAATTTTCCACCATTACCAGGTTAGTCTCGTTCTGGTCCACCTTGCTGTAGAGCACATGCTTGCCGTCGGGAGAAATGGAGTAGCCGTCGAAGCGATTGTTGTTCTTGAAGCGGACCACGGGCTGGCTTTTCCTCGCGGCGAAATCGTAGAAGTCCACCACCAGGGCGCGGCCGCTGCGCTCGAACTCCAGGTAGTAGATGCCCTTGGGGGTGACCTGAATGCCGCCCCACATCAGGTCGTGCTCGGGCACGAAGGCCTCTTCTCCGTCGCCTCCCTCCACCGGAATGCGCCAGATGGCACGGCGGCTCCGGTAGTACACGTTTTTACCGTCGGGCGATTCGTGCGGGTCGCCGCCCCCGCCGCCGCGGCGCATCGTGATCTGGTGCGCGTTGGTTCCATCGGCCGCGGCTTTCCAGATTGTGCCGTCGAAGCGCGTGTAGTAAATCGACTTGCCGTCGTGAGACCAGGACGCATCGGTAGCGTCGTTCAGCACGCGCGTGGCTTTGCCGCCCGCCGCGGGGACGGAGAACACTTCCGGGCCATTCTGCCCGCGAGTCACGCACAACAGTGTCTTGCCGTCCGGCGACCAAAGCGGCTGGCTCATGCGCCGCCCTTCCAGGCGCGTAAGCTGTGTGCGCGTGCCATCGGCGTCGGTAATCCAGATCTCCTGCTCGCCGCTCTGATCGGAGATGTCAGCCACGCGCTGGCCGTCGGGGGAGATCGACGGATTCGTCTCCCGGCCCGACGATCGAATCAGGGGACGCTCATGCTCGGGCTCTCCCGATCCCAGTTGCGCGATCCAGACCTCCGCCACCGATGGGCTTTCGGTAAACGCCAGGCGATTGCCGGTGAGCGCCACGGTGGGATACGTTGCGTGGTTGCCGCTCACCAGCAGATCGCGCGGACTGCCGCCGTACGCGGGCACCCGCCACAGCCGCCATCCCACCACGCGATCGGCCGCGTACATCAGGTCCTCGCCGCCCGCGGTCCAGGTGATGCCGCGAATGGCGTTGTTGTCGAAGGTGAGTTGCCGGACGCCGTTGCCTTTCAGGTCACACAGGTACAGGTCGGCGCGGCCGCCATCCAGTTTGCGGACGAAGGCGACGTTTTTGCCGTCGGGCGAAACCGCCGGATTGGTATCGCCGCGGGAAGTCTCCGGCGGCCTGGTGATCGCCTGCAGCGTCCCGCCGCCTACTGGCACCGTGCTGATGGCGGGGATCTTTTGGTCACCCGCGGGCGCGGAGACCAGCAGCGTTTTGCCGTCGCGCGTCCAGGCCACGGAGGGCGAAAGCTCGGCATCGTCGTCGTCTTCGCCGCTGCCGGGCGCGTCGAACTCGACGACTATGCGTTCGGCTCCGCCCGCCGAGGGAATCACGATCACCTGCGCGCGGTCGCCGGCAATGCGCAGGAAGGCCAGGCTGGCGCCATCCGGCGACCATGCCGGGCCCACGTCGTTGCCTTCGCCGCTAGTCAGTTGCAGCGCACCGCCGCCGGCGACGGGCAGCACAAAGATATGGAATACGGCATCTTTCGACGTGTCGTGTCCGCTATAGGCGACGCGCTTGCCATCCGGCGCGAAGGCAGGGTAGGAATGGCCGCCCGCGTCACTGGTGAGCGGCGTCTTTTTCAAATCCACGCCCGGACCACTGACCAGTCTGCCCAGCAGCGTCACCACGCCGCCGACGGCGCAGAGAGCCAGCGCGAGCAGTACCGCCGGACGCCGAACCAGGGTGCCAGATGCCATATGCTTCGATTATCCCTTTTCATGACGCACCAACGGTGCGGTTATTAGCCGGGGCCTCTTAGCGGATACGTTCGCGGCTGTAGCGATGTTCCGCGGATTTGCGCCGCCCTCGCCGCATCTGAGACACTGGCTCTTTCATGCTCTTCCGGTTGATGGCCTTGTTGCTGGCCGGCTACGCGTTCGTCTTTGCACAGAACAATCCGTTGCCTGCCAGGGAAACGCTCCAATATAACGTGGAATGGCGGCTGATTACTGCGGGCAAAGCCACCGTGGAATGGACCACTACGGCGCGTGGCGGGGGGCACGTCAACCTGCATCTGGAGTCGGTGGGGCTGGTTTCCAAGCTGTTCCGGGTGGAAGACAATTACGCGGTGAATCTTGGCCCGAACCAGTGCGCCGAATCTTCGTTGTTCACCTCGCAGGAAGGCAGCCGGCAGCGCGAAACCCGCATCACCTACGACTCCACCGCGCGCAAGGCGGACTACGTGGAGCGCGACCGCATCAAGAACGCCCTGCTGTTGCAGCGCCAGATCGATATCCCCGCCTGCGTACACGATGTAGTGGGCGGCATGTATTACATGCGTACGCTGCCGCTGGAGCCGGGGCAGAGCGCGACTGTCGCGGTCACCGACGGCAAGAAAAGCGCATTGGCAAAAGTGGAAGCACAGGCGCGCGAAGATATCAAAACGCCGGAAGGCACCTTCCACACAATCCGCTACGAAGTATATTTGTTCAATGATGTACTCTTCCACCGGCCGGCGCATTTGAATCTCTGGTTTACCGACGACCGGCGGCGATTGCCCGTCCAGATCCGCGTGCGCATGCAGATCACCATCGGCACCATCACGTTAACACTGGAAAAGCACGAATAGCCCGAGTTTTCTGCGAACTCCCGGCCGGTTCCGGTCGTATTGGTTTCTTTGGAGGGAAAAGCGTGAATCTCTGGCAGGACATCCGTTACGGGGCGCGCAGCCTGCGCCACTCTCCGGCATTTCTGATTACCGCGGTGCTCACGCTGGCGCTGGGAATCGGAGCGACCACGGCGATCTTCAGCGTCACCGATGCGTTGTTATGGAAGCCGGTCTCGCTGCCGCATATGGAAACGCTGGTGATGTTGCTGCAGCGCATCCCGGACTCCCCCAACGACTGGAACAACATTACCCCCGCGGACCTGGATGACATTCGCCGCGACGGTACTTCGCTCACGGGCATCGCCCACTTTCAATATGGTTCGGCCAACATCGTAGGTGGAGGCAATGAGCCGGAACGTGTGGAACAGGCACTGGTGAGCGCCAATTTCTTCGATGTGATGGGTGTCCAGCCCGCTCTCGGCCGTGCCTTCGAGCCGGGTGAGGACCAGCCCGGCAGGGAACGGGAAGTGGTGCTGAGCGATAAGCTGTGGCGTCGCCGTTTCGGCGCGGACCCGGCCATTGTGGGGCGGAACGTGCGCTTCGACGACCAGAACTTCGTCGTGACCGGAGTCATGCCCGCGAGCTACGATTTCCCGATCGCCACCGAAGTGTGGACGCCGCTGGCGCAGACGCCGGCGCAGCGCGCCTCGCGCAAGAGCGATTCGCTGGTCGTGGTGGCACGGCTCAAGCCGGGGCGCACCCTCGCCCAGGCCGAATCGGAACTGGGCAGTATCGCGGCGCGCCTGGCCGCGTCGTACCCGGAGACCAACAAGACGCGGCGGTTCATGATCTGGCCGGCGCACCGGTTCCTGGTGGATTACGAGACCGAGCAGTATTCCCTGATGCTGTTGGGCGCAGTGCTGTTCGTGCTGTTGATCGCGTGCGCCAACGTCGCCAACCTGCAGTTCGCGCGTGCCACCGGGCGCCTGCGCGAGGTGGCCGTGCGGACGGCACTGGGCGCCAGCCGCTGGCGCATGATTACGCAACTGGTGACCGAGAGCGTGCTGCTCTCGCTGGCGGGTGCGGCGCTAGGCCTGCTCATCGGCAAGTGGGGTCTCACCGTGATCAAGAATGGCATGCCGCCCGAGATCGAACGTTACATCATCGGCTGGAAGAGCATGCAATTGGACAGCCGGGCGCTGGCATTCACGCTGGCGGCGGCGGTGGCAGCGGGTATTCTGTCGGGGCTCGCGCCGGCATGGCAATGTTCCCGACCCAACCTCACCGATTCGCTGAAAGAGGGCGGGCGCGGCTCTTCGGTGGGCCGCGGGCGCCACCGCCTGCGCAACGTTCTGGTCACGGCCGAAATCGCGCTGGCCGTGGTGCTGCTGGTGGGCGCGGGGTTGATGGTGCGCGGCTTCAAAAACATGGTGGATACCGGCGCGCGTCTGGAACCGGCGACCCTCCTCCAATTACGCCTGGCCCTGACGGACAACAAGTACCACGAGCCGTTCCAGAGATTGTCGTTCTATCGCGACGTGCTGAAGCGGATCCAGGCGCTGCCCGGTGTGCGTGACGCCGCGGTAGTTACTGCCATGCCTTATAGCGACCATTCCAACGGCCGGATCTTCGCCATTGAGGGCCAGACCGTGGATCCGGCCAGCCCTCCGCAGGCCATGTACCAGGTGGCCAGCGCGAGCTACTTCGAAACGCTGCGCGTGCCCCTGGTGGCGGGACGCTTCCTGAATCAGAGCGATGGCGCGGATGCGCCCAAAGTGGCGGTGATCAGCCAAAGCGCGGCTCGCCGCTACTGGCGCCGGCAGTCACCCATCGGACGGCACATCAAAATCGGGGCGGCGGACTCAGCGAACCCGTGGATGACGATTGTCGGCGTGGTCGGCGACATGCCGCACAATCCTTACGATCGCGAACCCAGGCGCTGCCTGTATGTTTCCTACCAGCAGTTCCCGGCATTGTGGCTCGACGTGGGCGTACGCACGGCGGGCGATCCTCTGCGCCTGGCGCCGGCGGTGATGGGAGCGATTCGCGCGGTGGATCCGGAGCAACCCATCACCGAGGTGCAGACGATGGCGACGGCGATTCACGACCGCGCCATCGGGCTGAACTACATGGCTGTGCTGATGGGAGTTTTCGGCGTGCTGGCGCTGGTGCTTTCCGCCATCGGGGTATACGGCGTCATGGCCTACATGGTGTCGGAGCAGACTCACGAAATCGGCATTCGCGTCGCCTTGGGCGCGCCGCGACCCAGTGTAATGGCTATGGTGTTCCGTAAAGGCCTGTGGACCATCGGGATCGGCCTGGCGATTGGCCTGCCGTTAGCTTACGCCATGGCGCGGGCGATGTCGTCGCTGATTTTCGGAGTAACCGCCAACGACCCGGACACGTTCGTAGGCATCACCGTCACCCTCCTCGCCGCCGCGGCCCTGGCAATCTACATCCCCGCCCAGCGCGCCATGAAAATCGACCCGATCATCGCGCTGCGGTATGAGTAAAGAAGCCAACACTCATCGCGGAGGAACGGAGACGCGGAGGAAGACGCGGAGAAGAAAATATCGATTTCCTCCGCGTCTTCCTCAGCGCCTCGGCGTCTCCGCGATGAATTGAACTCTCGCCTATTGTCCGCCCCCGCCGTCCTTTTTCTCTCCGGGGCGGTACAGGGTGGGTGGCTTGGTTTTCTTCTGCTCCGCGTCAGCGGCCTTCTGGTCCTCGGCCTTTTTGGCTTCTCGCTCCGGACCGGACATGGCGTCGCGGATTTCTTTCTTCTCCTTGGCGTCGCGCGCTTCCACGACCTTGGTGCGCTGGTCCACGTCCTGATGCGCGGCGTCTAGACTGTCGCTGGTAGTCGCTATGGCGTCGGTCAGGACGAACTCGAAGCGCTCCATGTCTTTGGGCGGACTGTCCTTGATTTTCTGGAGCAATGGCAAGGATTCGCGTTCGAGTTTGGCCGCGGCGGCAAGTCCCGGTTTGATGTCGACCTGTCGCTCGATGGCATCGTCGGCCACATCGTCGAGGGCGTCAATGATGCTCGGCGTAGTCGTCCAGAGCATCGTGAATCATCAGGCGAGCGGCCGGGTTTGTCCTTGGCCGAGCAGGTTCTTGCACCAGGTCGACGCGCTCGCTTGGCGAATTTGGCGTAGAGCACCATGCGGCGTATTGGGCTCCTGCGCCTCTCGGATCTGGTCCACTTCGTCGGCGGTGAGAAAATCGCGCTGCTGCGCAAGCGCCATCGGGCCGCAGGCAGCCGCCAGCAGATGCACGTCAGCAGGGTCTTCATTTGTGCTTCTTACCCTCCATCAGGCCCACCAGCAGATCGTCATGCACCTGCTGGATCCGCTCCTTCACCTGGTCGAGCCCGGCGCGCTCGTTGAAGCTCATGTCCTCGTTGAAAGCTATCCAGCTGCGCAGCAGGTCGCGCGTCGAAATTTCCGCGTATCTTGAACCATTTTGGGCTCTTGCGCGGATCCTTGTTCGGTCTGTCTGAGCGAGACGTATGCCAGACTCCACGGATTCGCTGAACCGCGGCGATATGCGCGGCGACCTTTTCGGCGAATCGCCCGTCCGATAGGCTTCACGGGCGGCCTGCAACTCCGCGGTGGCATTCTCCAGGGCCAGCTTGGAGCGCCGTTCCAGGTTTTGCTCCGCCCTGGCTTTGGCCAGGTCGGCCGAAGCGCAAGGGGCGGCGGCCAGAACAATCGCCGCCAGCACGAAGATTCGCGTTCCCTTCACCGCTTCTCCAATTCCCTCTGGATCAGCTTAACGCGCTGCCGGGCCTGCCATTCCTGGTTTTGGTTCTTGCCCTGGCTCAGTTCCAGAAACTGGCGGTAGGCCTCCAGCGCGGTTTTTCGCAGTTCCGGCCGGGCTCGCTGATTTCGTCCAGCATGATGGCGCGAAGAAATGCAGTGACCGGCCGTATTGTCGCCCAACTGCCGCGCTTTATCGAACGCCGCCAGCGCATGCTGATAGTCGTCCGCCAGGTACAGCATCGCGCCCAGCTCGCGCCATGCCGCTTTGTCATCGGGTTTGAGCTTTAGGGCCGCGTAGAACTGGTTGGCGGCGGCCGGGTACTGTTTGCGGTCGCGGAGCGCCCGCGCGTACGCCATGCGCAGCTCGAAATTGGCTGGCTCGGCGGCGACTGCCTGGTCGAAGAGCGGCAGGGCTTTGTCCAGTTGACTGGTGAACAGGTACGCCATGGCTAGCGCCACCCGGTTGGCCGTGGTGGCGATCTTTGGCATACGCCTCCTCCAGCCGGGGAATGGCTTCCGCATACTGTTGTTGCCTGCCAGGAGCATGGCGCCCACGTGCTCCTGTACGGCGGCATTATCGGGAAATTCGCGATAGATCGCCAGCGCTTCTTCCGGTTGCTTGTTCTTTTCGTAGAGGCCGGCCAGTTCCAGCAGGGCATCGCGGTAGTTTGGGTCGAGTTCGGCGGCCTGGCGAAAATGCGGCGCGGCTTCCGCCAGCTTCTCCTGCCGCGCCAGTGCGTGGGCCATGCCCAGTTCCGCGGCGGCCGACTTTGGGATTGGCTCCAGTGCCGCCGGTAGTTCTGCCTCCGCCTTGACGGCGTCGCCGGTCTCCAGTTGGCATTCTGCCAGATAGAAGCGCGGCCGGAACTCCGCGGGCTTCTGCGCCGCTGCGGCTTCCAACAGCGGCAGGGCCTCGGCCGGATTTTTTTGTCGCAGCAGCAGGATCCCTCCGTTCAATTCTGCTTCGTACAACTTGGGCTGGAGCTCCAGCGTCTTGCGGTACTCGGCGATGCCCTCGAGCGTCTTTGCTGGAGGAAACCGTAGGCCAGCGCCAGGTTGAAATGCGCGGTGTAGTCGTTGGGATCGGCGGCAATGGCTTTCTGGAATGCTTGCGCGGCGGCTTCGTATTTGCCTGCTTCCAGCGCCTTCATCCCGTCGGCGCTGGAGTTGGCGGCCTGCAAAAAAAACAGCGCCGCCAGCGGTGGTCCACATGCTTTCAGATTCTAAATCGGCGCAGCGCTGTTCGGCGTCAATTTCGACAAACCCGACACAGGCAGGAATGCCTGTGCTACTGGATCCCGCCGGGCGTGGGCAACATCCGGAGCATCCGACGTAAAGTCAGTGGAATATCCATCAGGCGGCTCGCTCGCTGTCTTCGTCGGTTACCCGCAACTTGTAGTGCGCCGGCGGAACAATCGAACAGCAGGTTCCCGGCGACCGAATCCGCGGGATGACCGGCGCAGAAATCCGATCCACTCGGGCACGCCATCTCCGTCGCGCAATTCCGGGATAGCTGTTTCCCTTATCGTCCTCCATCGACATAGTCGGGCACCATGGCACGTCGTCGACTGCTGCTGTTGACGACACTCACCCGAACCAGGAAGAAACGATTTTGCGGCACCTTTTCATCCGGCGGCGCACCCAGGTGGGTCATCCACTGGGTATCGAACACTGTGTAGAGAAACGGTCCGACAGCTACCTTCTCGCCCATCGGATAAGTGCGTTCCGAAGAAGCGGCTGGCTTGGAACAGCCGGAAAAGAGGGCGGCGGACAGGACCGCGACTCCTAAAGCCAAACGTGAAACGTGCATGTAAGCAGAACTATTTTCCACGCCGCAGCCGGCTATGTCAACCTGTTACGGGAGAGAATCAAGGTACGGCCTGCTGCTGTTGTTCCGCCAGGAGACGTTCGAATTTCTCGCGTTGCGTGGGAGTAAGTAGCTGTTCCACCTTGGATCTTGCTGTCGCCCAGGACCGTGCGATAGTACTGCCAGAAATCGTTTAGTACCGATTCCATCTGCTCGGATTGCGCGGGCGTAAGATTCAGTTCTTTCCTGAGTTTCTCGAAGTACAGGGCCTTGCCGGCCGGGGTATCGAAAGCCGCAGTTCGAGGACGCTGCCGGTTGTGGACTCCCAGGTCCATGACCAGGGCGCCTACAGCCGCGCCGTGCAGAAAACCAGCACCAGCGCCAGCGTGCAAACCACCCGCGGGTCCCAGGATGCCACCGCCGGCTTCTCCAGGAGATTAGTGTTCATAGGCCGTCAGAGTGACCAGCATATTGTCCTGCGCCGGAGCGGAATCGAAACCGGGCGCATCCTGCTGCGCCATGACGGCTTCCGGAGAAGGAGCCGTCCGCGCATGCCCGATTCCCGCGTCACCAGGTAACTGCCTAGCACCGCCAGCGTCAGCAGGGACGCAAACACCAGCCGCCGCCCAAAGGCCAAATCCAGCACAAACATGTTTGCCACTCGAAGGGACGGCTCCGCGCTCGCCTGACCTGTTCTGCATGACGCCGGCAGTAGAACCGGCAGGCGGGGCCGTCCGCTCTGCCTCGGATCGCAAAGAGAGGAACAACAGCGAGACTTCCTGCATGCTGCGAATCTCTTCGCGGCAACGGTCACAGTTGTTCAGATGTGCCTCGATCTTCCCGTGACTTCCGCCGGTTCCAGCACGCCGGCGAGGTACTCCTCGAGGCTGTCCATCACTACCGCGTGCATATGTTTCTTCCCTTACAAAAGTTAAATTACCACCCTAAACTACCCCTTTGCGGGTCTCATTTGTCCGCTTCCGGGACCACCCAAACTTCCGTGAACGCTCAACCGGCTACCAGACCGGGAGTGCGGTCCAGCCGCTGCGCCGCCTTCACCAGCTTCTGGCGCGCGCGGAACAGCTTCACCTTAATGGTGTTCTCGTTCATGCCCGTCTGTGCCGCCAATTCTTCCACGGAATATCCTTCAACTTCTTTCATCATCAACAACATGCGCTCCTCTTCGGAAACCCGGCTGAGGAGCTTCACAACGTAGTCGCGCTGCGCCAGGCGGCATCCGCCGGGACTGCCGGTCGACGGCCGGTTCGGTGTTTTCCACCCGCCGCACTTCGTCTTCGCTCAGGTCGCTCTCGTAAACCAGCTTGCGCACCTTCCGCTTGCGCAGGTAGTCGAAGCACTCGTTCACCGTGATTTTATAGATCCAGGTGATCAGCGAACTGCGGAAATCGAAATTCTTGATGGAGAGGTAGACCTTGGCAAACACTTGCTGTGCAATGTCTTCCACGTCGTTGCGCTGCCGCACGATGCCGTGGATGATGGAAAACACCTTGGACTGGTAGCGCTCGACGATCTCGCGGAACGCCGCCTCGTCGCCGGCCTGGGCCCGGCGCACCAAGGCGCCTTCCGGGGTGTTCTGGTAGTCCACTCTAGATCTTAGCCGCAACCTTGCTGCCGAACGCGGGAAGTGTGAGGGCGCCGGTCAGTGTTCCCATACACCGCTTCCGACGCATCGCTGGGTTCCGGGTTTCAAGCACTTGCGGCTCGAACACCATTTGCAAGATAGCACACATAGCAGGACCGTGTACCTGTTCAACCCGAGGTCCCCAGCCAGTCGCGCTGCGACGATCTCCGCGATTTTTCGCGACCGGAACTGCCTTGTTGCTACATCTAAACTACTGAAGCAGTGGAGCAGTCCGGTCCCGATTGGTATAATCGGGACGCACAGAGCTTCAATCAGGAGTTAACAACGCATGGTGCAATTGACGGAAAAAGCGGTCGGCAAGGTGAAAGAGATCATGTCCTCCCAGGAGCCGTAGCCGGCCGGACTGCGGATCGCGGTGGTGGGCGGCGGCTGCTCGGGATTCAGCTATTCGATGGCTTTCGAGAACCAGCCCAATATGCTGGACAAGACCTACAGCTACGATGGGTCTGAAGGTCTTCGTCGATCAGGCCAGCCTGCTGTATCTGGATGGCGCCGAAGTCGATTACGTGGAAACGCTCGAGGGGGCCGGCTTCAAGTTCAACAACCCCCAGGTGAAGTCCACCTGCGGCTGCGGCAGTTCCTTCCAGGTTTAAGCCCGCGGTTCTCACGATTTCAGGCGCTTCTCCAGGATTTGGGGAGCGCCTTTGTGCTTTAATTGGCCTTATGCGGGCTGTCTGGGTTCCTGCGGGACTGGCTCTTCTATTGGCGTTGGCCGCGCGTGCCCAGGACGATCCTGCCTCCGGGTACATTCTCAAATGCGCCGGCCAATGGACTGCCACCCTGAACGGCCAGGATCGTACCCTGAAGGCCGGGACTGCGGTAAAGCCCGGGGAACAACTCCACAGCAATCCCCCGAACGCCCTGCTGGGCCTGGTCCTGTACGACGGCACTTACCTCAAGTGTCCCAACTCCGACAAATGTAAGCAGCCAATCCGGATTCCCCCACGGGAGAAGGCGCAAAGCGCTCTTTCCGCTTTCCTCGACCGGTTGGAGAACAAGCACCTGCCGCCGGTGGCCTTCGTGACCAGCCGTGCGGCGGGCACCGGACCGCCGCCGGTGGAACTGCGCGATGCCGTGGTGGCCTCCGGCGCGGACAGACTGGACCTTTCGGCCGTTCTCAGCGCGGCGCCGGCCGTCGAACTGCACCTTTACCTGGAACCGCTGGATGCTCCCTCCGCCTGCGGCGCAGCCATGTTCACTTTGCCGGCAGAGAGCGTACTGTGGAGGCGGGCGACTTCCAGCCGAAATGCAACGGGCTGTACCAACTCTCCGGTACAGGTGAATCCATGGAGGGCGCCTATCCCGCCACGGTCCTGATTGTCGCTCCCGCGGAGCAGTCGCGCGCTGCCCGCAGGTTGGCGCAGGCCGCCGGCGTGACGGCAAACTGGCAGGCGGCGGGCGAGGACGAGCGCCACACCTTTCTGCGCCTCACCCTGGGCGCCATACAGCACAGTCTTCAGTCTTCCCGGTAGCCGCCCATGCATCAACACAAGCAAGGGCATCACAACCTGAAATGGCACCTCATTACCGGGGTGTTGTTTGTGCTGGCCGGGGCCGGCGCTACCCGCTTCCTGGAGAGCAGCAACCTGCTGGCTTGGCCGCAGCGTGCCTTGCTGGACAGTATGCCCAGCACTCTCACCTCGACGCCTGCCACCGGACTCGTCATTGTCATCATCAACGACGACGATTATGCCGAGCGGTTTCAGCGGCGCAGCCCGTTGGATCCTGTCCAGGTGGCCCGGATCATCGGGGCGCTGCAATACTTCGCACCGAAAGTGATTGGTGTCGATCTGGATACCGAGGACTGGCGTCCGGCCGACGCGGCGCGCGTTCCCACTGCGCCCGGGCGCCTGGTATGGGCACGCCTCTTCGATGCCGACCCGTCCGGTCCACTGCGCATCGCCAATCTGGACAAGGTGCTGGGATCCGATGGTGCCACCGTGTGCTTTGGACTCACCGCCATGCAGGCCGATTCCGACCTGCGGGTGCGCCAGTATCCGGGCCAATACCTTTTGGGGCCGGGCGGCGAGACCGTGGCGTACCCGTCATTTCCGCTGGTGGTACGGCAGATGGTCAAGGATGGAACTTGTCCCAAGCAGGAAAAGCCGCAGCCGGAGGAAGCGCGCACCGAAGCCGGCTGGAATGAGAACCGGCTCCTGATTCGTTATCGCGGCGACGGGCACGAGATCCGCAAAATTCCCGCCGGCGCCCTGATGGACACGCGCGAGATCGCTGCCCAGAGTCCCCTGAATCCAGCCGTGGAGCACATGCGAAACCTGCTGGCCGGCACCATCGTGCTGCTGGGCGGAACCTACAAGGCGGGACGCGACTCGTACCCCACGCCGGTCGGCATGGTGGCCGGAGTCGAGATCCTGGGCCAGGCCATTCTGACCGCCCAGGAGGGTCCGATTCGCGAAGCCGGCAGCGGGTTGATCTGGTTCGATATCTGCCTGGGGCTGGTGTTGCTGCTGCTGAGTTTGCACCATCCCAAACTGGCGACGGCAGTCAATGTCGCACTGCTTTTCGTCCTGATTCCGGTGAGCGGCTGGTTGTTCCGCTCTTTCGCGTTCTTTCTGGACACCATTCCGGTACAAATCAGCATGATGGTCCACTCCAATTTCCACCCCATGCTGGAACGCTACATGGAAAAACTGGAAGAGCGGCTGGTGAAGTGAATGCGTTGATCGCAACTCGAATCCGTTCCGCCACAGATCGTGATAAATCTCGCCAGGAACAATCCACGAGGCGGAATCGCCGTCCGCCAGAGTCCGGAACGACGATACGACCAAATGCGGCCTGTCATCCAATGCCCTCTACAATTCGTTAAGCTCAGAGAGGATGCAAGGGCTGCCATTTGAATGGGATCCGAAAAAGGACTCGTCCAACCGTCGTAAACATCGGGTTGCATTTGCGGAGGCAAGCACTGTGTTTGGCGACCCGCTCTCGATTACGATTCCAGACCCGGATCACGGCGCCGCGGAGGAGCGCTTTGTCACCATCGGCATGTCCGACAAGCGAAGGCTCCTGGTAGTGGTTCATACTGTGAGAGGAGAGCGGACGCGATTGATCAGTGCTCGCGCCGCGACAAGGCATGAAAGTCGGAAATACCAAGAAGAAGCCCCGTTCTAAGCGGTCGGCGGTGGAGATGCGACCGGAGTACGATTTTTCCGGCGGCGTACGCGGCAAGTACGTGGATCGATATCGGGCCGGCACCAACGTAGTACTCCTTGAGCCGGAATTGAGCCGGGCATTTCCAGATTCGAAGTCGGTGAATGACGCTCTTCGGGACCTTCTTTCGATCGCAACTCGTGCGCGAATCAAACGTTCGTGAACACTCCGAGAAGGGCCAGCAGTTCCGCGGTTCGACGAAAGCCTGTCACCGCGGCTCGTCGCGCTGCTGCAAGATTTGTTCCCCGAGTCCGAAAGCGTCCTGGTCCCGACCGATAGCGATTTCGAATCTCTGGTTGGGAAGATCTCAGGCGCGAAGGTGGTCATGCTCCGCTCATGCGACTAGCCAGCGGTTGCTTCTGAAGTGCTCCGCCGGAATGCGATACGTATCGCTCATCTCTCCAGTCCCATCAGCGAACTGATTGTGATCGAGCAATGAATTAATTCGCTTTGTTTAGGGAATTCCCGGTGCAGATCTGGAACGCTATATGGAAAAGTCGGAAAAGCGGATGGTGAAGTGAATGCCGTCGGAATGCGACTGGCGCGCAACGCGGCCAGCGCCGCGAATTCTCTACCAGTGTTGTGCCCAGGATGGGGGCTCCATGCTAGCGGGGCGCTGTTCATGCATTGAAGTGAGTTGATACCACTTGAGTTTGTCCCCGCTGGTAAGTTCGCCCGCCAAGACCCGTCCGCCGACTGTTGCCACTAAGCGGCCCCGTTGATCCCAGTCAGCCCAATGCGCCAGGAAGGCAGCTACTGGCCGGTTATCCGGTCCGTAGATAGTGTACAGCGTAGGTTCTCTCGAAGGACTCAGGTGGAGGGGAACATATCGGGCCAGAGCCAGCCTGCCAGAGATTGTGCGGACCTCGCCGCGGCCGAGTTCGTCTTTGTAGTGTTCGTGCTGAACCCACCCGTGTAGCGCGCCAGACGTTGCATGATAACGTGGATCGCTGTTCGACAAATCTCCGTAAGTCAGTACATGCAGTGGGCCTGGCGGGTGATTCCGATGGTGTTTCGGCCAGTCCGGGCTGGAACTGCCGAGTAGCAGAGTCGCGTTGTCGAGGAAAAATTGCACTTCCGCCCCAAGTGTCCCCGATTGGCCACAGCGCCAGGGCTGTCAAATATGGAGGGCGACTCACAGCGGTCCAGGTGGTTCGGTATCCCTTTGCTTCCGCGCGACGGCTAAACTTGCCGCCGAAATAGACGAACAGTCTTCCGTCTGGAGAGACATCGCATTTCTCCGGATAAATGCGGCCCCTGAACCATTGGCCATCCTCAAAACAATCGTTTACCGTGTCCCAAAGAGTCAAGCGCCACCAGTCGGTTGGTCCCCGCCTGAGAATCACGCCAAAATGGGACTGTCTGGCCAGATGGACGAACATCCAACAGCCGTCGCTAAAGAACGGGTTCAGATCCTCGACAGCTTCCGTGACGGTATCCTTCCTTATCTTAAGCCGGATGTGGATCTGTTGGTGAGCCACCAGTAGCCTTCAGGATTGCCCTCGCTACTCCTGCCGCAAGGCGATCAGCGGATCCAGCCTGCTGGCGCGGCGCGCCGGGATGAGGCTGGCGCCCAACGCGGCCAGCACCAAAACCGGAATCGTGATCGCCAGCGTCGCAGGCTCCGCCGGACTCATGCCCTGCACCAGGCGTAGCAGGATCCGCGCCGCTGCCAACGCTGCCACGGCGCCCAGACCGGCGCCCGCCAGAATCATTCCCAGGCTCTGGCGGAGCACCAGCCAGACCACCTCGCCCCCGGTAGCGCCGAGCGCCATGCGCACTCCGATTTCGGGTGCGCGCCGGCTGGTGAGGTAAGCCAGCACGCCGTAGATGCCGATGCAGGCCAGCAGCATGGCGAGGCCGGCGAACAGGGAGAACAACAGCAGCAGGAAACGCTGGCGGCCCAGCGAATCGCCCGCCAGTTGGTCCAGGGTCCTGACCTCGTAAAGCACCTGATCCCCGGTTGCGCCGCGCACGGCCTGCTTGAGCGGTTCCACCACGCTCAACGGCGCGACCCTGGTGCGAACGGCAATCGACATCAGATCCGACCAGCGGCGCAGGAGGCGGTCGGGCACCTGGGCAAACGGATAGTAGAGTTGCGCACGCACCTTGGCCTGATCGTCGCCCGCCGGACCCCAATAGCGCACATGGCCCACCACGCCGATCACGCGGGCCGGGTCGCCGCCCAGGTCGATCCACAGGTGCTTGCCTAACGCGTCCTGCCCGCCGAATGCCTGCTGCGCCATCACTTCGTCGATCACCACTACAGATTCGTGGCCCATGCGGTCACGATCGTCGAAAAATCGGCCTTCGAGCAGCCGGACGCCCATCACCTTCAGGTAGTCCGGCGAAACGCTGGTGGCCAGCGCCGCCGGTTGCTGGTTATCCGGCACCTCGGCGGGGGAGGTGCGATAGCCGATCTGATTGTTGCCTTCGCGCATGGGAATGGTATCGACCATAGCGACGGCCTCCACCCCCGGAACCCGGTGCGCGCGCTCCAGCAGATCGTCCCAGGCGGCGCGGATTTGAGCGGGGTAGGGAAGGGTGGCCGGGGAAAGCGCCATCCGGGCAGTCAGAACGTTTCGGACATTCACACCGGGGTCCAGATTGGAGAGGCGCAGCATGGTGCGTCCCAGCAGCCCGGCGCACACCAGCAGCACCACCGCCAGGGCAATCTCGGCCGCCACGAAACTCCCGTGCAGCCGCCGCGAATGTCCCGCGACTGTGCGTGCGCCGGCGCGCAGCGAACGTTCCAGAGCCTGCGTGCGCAAGCGCAGAGCGGGCGCCAGGCCGAACAGAAAGCCGCTGAAGAGCGAGGCCGCCAGTGCAAACAGCAGCACATGCCAGTCCAGCCGGACTTCCCCGGCGCGCGGCAAACTGCCAGGCCAGAAGGCCACGAACGGGCGGGTTCCCACCAGCGCCAGGACGATCCCGAGCAGGCCGCCGGCCAGCCCGAGCACGGCGCTCTCCGTCAGACACTGACGCGCCAGCCGTCCGCGCGAGGCACCCAACGCCGCCCGCATGGCTAACTCCCGCTCGCGGGAAACGGCCCGCGCCAGCAGCAGGCTCGCAATGTTGGCACAGGCGATCAGCAGCACCAGGCTGACGGCGCCCAACAGCAGCCATAGAGTGGAACCGACGTCGCCCACGTCCGGCCGCAGGGATTCGGCCAGGAAGCCCCGGCCTTTGTTCGATTTCGGGTACTCTACGGCGAGGTGGTGGCCCACCAGGGACAGCTCCGACCGCGCCTGCGCCAGAGTCGCACCCGGCCGCAGGCGCGCCCAAACCAGGAAACGATGAGCCTCACGATTTTGCAGGTACGGCACGGCGTCCTGAGAAAGCGGCGTGAACACATCCGCATCTCCCTGGTCCAGTTGAAATCCGGCTGGCGCGATGCCGACCACCGTATAGGATTTTCCGTCGTACACCAGGGGCTGACCGAGCGCACCCGCGCTTCCGGCGAAGCGGCGCTGCCACAGCGCATAGCTGATGATGGCCGCCGGCACTCCGCCCGGCCGGTCTTCCTCGGGACGGAAAGTGCGCCCGCGGAATAGCGGAATGCCGAGCACCGAAAACAGATTGGCGCCGATCTGGCGGCCGCTCACGTTCTCGGCCGGACCGGGAACGCTGAGAGTCGCGGTGGTGAAGCGCCAGGCCGTCATCTCCAAAGCCCGGCTTTCGCGCTGGCAATCGGCAAAGTTGGGATAGGCGAATCCCCAGAGATTGCCCAGGAAGGTGCTATAGTCGGTCCGCTCCTGCACCAGCACCAGGCGGCCGGGATCGGGATACGGCAGCGGCTTGAGCAGCACACCGTTGATCACCGTGAACATGACCGTGGTGGCTCCCGTGCCCAAGGCCAGGGTGAGCAGGGCGACGGCCGCGAAGCCCGGCTTTTGGCGAAGGGTCCGCAGAGCGTAGCGGAAATCCTGCCACAGATCTTCCAGCCAGCGCGTGCCGCGGGCGTCGCGGCAGTCCTCTTTCACCTGCTCGGGGCCGCCCAAGGCGAGGCGCGCGAGACGCATGGCCTCCCCGGCGTCGCGGCCTTGAGAGACCAGGTCGGCGGCATGTTGTTCGATATGGAAGCGCAGCTCCTTGTCCAGTTGCGCCTCCATTTGGCGGCGCCTCCACAAGCGCGACCACCAGCTCACTCCGCGCCTCCTTCCGATAGCCTGAGGATCAGGCCGACCGCCTCCGCGAGCCGCTGCCAACCGGCGGTTTCGGTTTCGAGCCGCGCCCGTCCTTTGCGGGTCAGGCGATAGAACTTGGCCTCGCGGCCGGTTTCGGTCTCCTTCCAGTCCGCCGCAAGCAGGCCGCGGTTTTCCAGCCGGTGCAGCGCCGGATACAGCGATCCCTGCGGCACCTGCACCACATCGCGCGACACCTGTTGCAGGCGGTGCGCGATGGCATAGCCGTGCACCGGCCCGAGTGCCACGATTTTCAGAATGAGAAGGTCGAGCGTACCTTGCGGGAGATCTGATTTTTCCGGCATACCTTGTACTTCTACCTATAGCATAGGTAGAAGTGCAAGGTGTGTAAAAAGCGGGGAACCCGCTTGTTTTTCCGCCCGCCCGGAATTCGTTTTTCGAAGCTCGATTCCTCGCCCGTCGATGCCTCGGTCTACACTTCACCCGGCACCTCGCGGCATCCAGCGCAAGCCTTGAGGTCAAGACCGGCTCGGAGATCCAGTGTGTTACCGGGACCGCGACCGTCAAGGAGCGAGTTTCCCTACTTCGCCCCTGCGATGTCACAATGAGAATAGTTCTCACTCGGGCGCATGTCTATATTCCGGATTGTCCTTCTCATCTTTGCCGCCACGCAGTTGTATTGGGCGCGGCGCGCGTACCTTCTGGCCCTACGGCTGTTTCCCGCCCGGCTCCCGCGGATGGCGGTGTGCGGCGCCGTGCTGGCCGCGTACGCAGTGGCGCTGGCCTTTAATTTCGGATGGTTCGGCCCCCGCGGCGACGCCGTTCATCTGACCCTCGCCGACGCGTTGCTTACCGCTCCCTTTCGCTGGTGGCTGGCCTCTTCCATCTTCGGTTTCCTGGTGGCCCTGCTGTTCGCCATTCCGCGAGGCCTGGTGACGGCGGTCCGCAAAGTTGTCGTGAAGCCGGACCTGCCATCGCCGCCGCGCCGCCAGTTTCTGGGGCGGACAGCGGCCGTGGCGACGGCAACTCCCTTTGTCGCCGGCGCCTATGGCCTGCTTTACGGGCGCCTCAACCTGGAAACGCCCACCCAGCGCATCGTGCTGCCGAAACTGCCGCGGCAGTTCGAGGGGTTCCGCATCTGCCAGCTTTCCGATATCCACATCGGACCGTTCATGCCCGTCGAGGAGATCCGCAAATACGCGGCCATCGCCAACGCCTTGAAGCCGGACCTGATTGTACTGACGGGCGATTTTGTTACCTTCGACGCGAGCACCCAGCGGCCCGTGGTGGAGGCGCTCTCCGGCCTGCGTGCGCCTTATGGCGTGTACGGCTGCCTCGGCAATCACGACGCATGGACGCGCGTGGAAAACTCCATTTCCGAGTTGTTCCGCCAGACCGGCGTGCGGATCCTGCGCGGTGAGAACGTGCCGGTTGTGGCCCACGGCGAATCCTTCAACCTGATCGGCGTCGATTTCCAGAGCCACCACCAGTTCGGCCCTTCGCCGCCTGTGGAGCATCTACTGGCCAATATCGAAGGCCTGGTTGCGCGCGACCGCGTGAACATCCTGTTGAGCCACAACCCCGATACCTTCGATCGCGCGGCGGAGTTGGGAATCGACTTGAGCCTGGCCGGCCACACGCACGGGGGACAAGCGGCGCTCGAGTTCATCAGCCCCGAAATCGCGCCCAGCCGGCTCGTGACCCCGTACGTGGCCGGCCTGTTTCAGAAGCCGGGCAGTCAACT
This sequence comes from uncultured Solibacteraceae bacterium, assembly GCA_963853855.1. Classification (GTDB taxonomy): domain Bacteria; phylum Acidobacteriota; class Terriglobia; order Bryobacterales; family Bryobacteraceae; genus Sulfopaludibacter. The sequence goes on from CAWKYG010000008.1 coordinate 97,420, forward strand.
GTACGTCAATCGCGGCATCGGCACTATCTTTATTCCCATCCGCGTAGGCGCGCCGCCGGAGATCACCATATACCATTTGACCCGCGGGTGACCAGCCCGAAAGGCGCCCTACTTCGGTTCGTAAGTGACAAACGCGAATTTCTTCGAATCCGGTGACCAGGAGTTCACGTTGATCGTGCCCTGCCCGCCGAAGATGGTCGTCAGCACCTGAATCTTCGGGGCGGCGGCCTTCTTCCCGGGCGTCGGGATGAGCCGGAGTTGCACACCCGCCATTTTGCCGTTGTGGTTTTCAGTGCCTTTCGGAAACGAGAGGAACACAATCCACTTGCCGTCCGGCGAAACGTGGGGGAACCAGTCTTCCAGTTCGTCGCTGGTGATGCGCTCGGCCTTGGTGTCGCCCTCTCCGCCGCCATCCGGGGGAATCCGCCAGATGTCCCAGCCGCCCGACCGGTTGGAATTGAAGTAGATCCACTTGCCGTCGGGAGAGTAATCTGGTCCGTCGTCGTACCCGCCGCGCGAGGTGAGACGCTGTTCGGGTCCGCCGGCGGCCGCCACGCGGTACAGTTCGAACACGCCGTTACGCTGGCCCACAAAGGCCAGCCACTTCGAGTCCGGCGACCAGCCGTGAAAATAGCTGGCCGTCGCCACCGGAGTCATCAGCCGCACGTCTTTGCCATCGGCAGTGGCCTGAAACACCTGCGAGGCGCGCGCCGGAGGCAGGGTGGCCGAAAATGCCAGCATCCTGCCGTCGCGTGTGAAGCCGTGATCGTTGTTGCAGCGGTACCCCGCGCCCAGATCGATCTTCTCTGGCTCTGGAGAGGCGCCCTCCACCGTGAGCCGCATCAGATCTCCGCCCGAGTTTACCAGCAGGTACTTTCCGTCGTGGGACCAGTTCGGCGCCTCGAAGATCGTGTCGGCCTTGTAGAGTGCCCGCGATGTTCCGGCGGCGCGATCGAAAATGACGATCGTGCTGCGATATTGCTGCTGAGGAGCGCGCCGCTGCTGCGCTCCCGCGGCAAGCAACAGGGCGAGCCCCCAAAAAATTGGTTTCACCAGAGCAGTATATCCGGAATCGCCCGTCGCCGGTGTTACAGATAAAGGATGCAATATAACCGGCTGGGACCGGCCGGGCTCAAGGTCTCGCGCGTCTGTCTGGGCTCGAAGAAGTGGCGCGAATGGTCTTGGAGTAGCCGGAGAGCCGGCTACGTGGACCTGGACCAGAACCACCGCATCGATTACGAGACGCCCATCGAGGAAACCATCGAGGCGTTGTATCTAAAGATAACCAAGGGCTGCGCCCTTGAAATCCCAAGGAGAGGGAGTTGAGCATCTGAGCGAGGGCACAGTTGATTCCACCGGCCGCCTGGACAGATGATTTTGGTATCCAGCCAAACCACTGAGGAGGCGACCGATGGAAACCTTCGCGAAGCTTTTCGAACGCTTCCTGGTTTTTGTATATCACTGTTTCGACCGCATCGTCATCCAGGGATACCTGCCGCTGTTGACCCGGCCGGAGCACATCGTTCATTTCTTCCGCGACGTGCACGGCCAGTATCCCATCACCCCGCAAGTCCTGGCGAAGCGCACCTCGGAGTACCGGGGATGGGTGGAAGGCTACGCCCGTAACCACAACATCCCCATGCTGAGAGCCGAGAAGGGCGTAAGCAAGGAGGATGCAGTCCGGCCTCATCTGCAACGCATGGAGCGGCGGAATCAACATGGGGTCTACTGCATCTTCACCAGCATGGAAATGGGCAGCACGTTCACCTCGAAGATGCCCAAGTTCCCTACCGACGATCCGAACTACCGCATCATCCGGCGCGTCCCCTCACGATACCTGCATTACTACTTCTACATCCGCGATCCGGTGATCGGTCCGTTGGCCATGTGCGTCGGCACGTACCTTCCCTTTCCAGACGACCTATTATCTGAATGGCCACAACTTCATGGAGATCGAACTCCGCCGTCAGGGAGTGGCGTTTCGGAAGGACGACAATGCGTTCCTGGCGACCGCGGACCCGAAGGCATTGCAAGCGGCGGCCGACAAGCTCAGCGCTGCCACCATCGAAAAACGATTGAACTACTGGAGTTGGCTGCTGGGGCCGAAGTTCTCCGAGAAGGATCGCAAGGCCGTGAACCTGGACCGCAAGTATTCGATCAACCAGATCGAGTACTGCCGCAACTTCGTCTTCAAACGGCACTTCCCCATCCACAAGATCTTTGAACAGTCCTGCGAGATGGGACTGTTCCGCCTGGCCGCCGACAAGGTGGCCTACATCTTCGGGGTGCGCGTCACCAAACGGCTACGCGGCAAACTGTACAGCGTGCTCGAAAAGCTCGACCACGGCCATCACGTGCTGCGCATCTACTGCAAGAACCTGGTGGGCCGCATGTACGAGAAATTCAGCACCTTCCTGCGGGTCGAGGTCTGCGTCAACCGGATGAAAGATCTGGGCCTCAACAAAGGGTTAGAGAACCTGGGGCGCCTGCGCCAGAATCTCGTCGCGATTACCGACCGCTTCGCCGGTTTCGAAGCGCAATCCTTGAACGTCCACGTCGACTTTCCTTTGTTTCAACGGATGGCTCTGCCGATCATGGCCGGCAAAACCAAAATCGCCGGCATCAAGATTCACGATACCCGGATGATGCGGCTGATGGAGGTGCTGCTGCACGGCGGCACACAATTGAACGGATGGCGGTCAGCCGACATCCACCAAGCCATCCTCACCACCTTTGGCCTGTCGGCCACCACCTACACCCTCTCCCAACTCCGATACGATCTTCGCAAACTGAAAGCCCACGGACTGCTCGAACGCATCGGAAGGGCCTACTGCTACCGCCTCACCGATAAGGGCGTCAAAGCGGCACTCATGTTTATTCTGTTTCACAAGCGCGTCTGTGGACCCTTGGCCAACTCCCTGTTTCATCATCGGCCCGACGAGACCCTCAAGCCTGCCAGCAAGGTCGAAACCGCCTACTACAAGGCTGATCATGCAATTCAACGGGTTCTCGATCTGCTCGCGGCGTGAGAATTGTGAGAGACGAATTCTCACTTTTGGCTATGCTAGAAACCTAGTCCGCTTCCCACCGGAACCGCGCCACCGCCACCGCACCGAATGCCAGCGCGCAGCCCAACAGTAACCCGATCGGCAAAGCCACACTCGAGAAGCCCAGCCCGCGCCAGGTCACCGCATCCAGCCCGTCCATCGCCCATCGCGTCGGAATCACCACCGTCAGCGCCTGCAGCCACTTCGGGAAAATGAAGGTCGGTACCCACGCTCCGCCCAGCATAACCATCAGCAGCGTCGCCAGAATCGCCAGGCCGCGCGTCGCCTCTGGCGTTTTTCCCACGCTGGCGATCAGCAGTCCGAACGCCGCGGTCATCAGCGAAAAGGCCGCGCACACGCCCAGAAATCCGGCCATGCTGCCTTGAATGCGCACCCCGAAAACCACGCGCGCAAATGCGAACAACAGAATCAGCGTGCCCATCGACGTGATTCCCGAACTGGCCGCGCGGCTGCCCAGCAGCACGGTGCGCGAGAGCGGCGCCGCCCGCATCCGCTTCCATACTCCCTGCTGCCGGCGCAGCAGCAGGCCCACCCCTACTTCCACTCCCACCATCAGCAGGAACTGGATGCCCATGCCGCCGAACGAATGCGCGTATCCGTTGTATGCCACGCCGAGCCCCGAAGTCACCGCCTCGGAATCACCTTAAAGGGCATGGTCAATTCTCTGCCGCCGCCCGACATCTGCTTGCCCGCCGCCTGCATCACCGCGCCCGACAACATACCTTGCAGCATTTTCATTTCGACCCCGTGCGAAGGGTCGAACATCATTCCTAACTCGGGCTTCCGCGCTCCCATCAGAAACGCAAGCGTGGCATCGCTCCCGAAGTTCTTCGGAATCACGAGCGCCACCGTCGCCTTGCCCTTGCGTACGGCTTCCCGAGCCTGTTCCGGCGTCGCCGGCTTCACGTCCAGCGACGCATCGCCTTCCAGCCGGCTCACCACCTCACGCGTAAAGGCGCTGCCATCCAAATCGGCAACCAGAACCGGAATCCTGCTGGTATCCGCATTGCCGGCGCCGCCTCCGAAAATGTAGCCAAAGAACGACGCGATAGCAATCGGCGCCACTACGCTCATCAACACCGCGCGCGGGTCTGAAAAGAAAATCCGCAGGTCTTTGCGAATCAGGGCCAGAAACGGAATCAGCATTAGTCGCGCAAACTCCTTCCGGTGAGCGTCAGAAACACCGTCTCCAGGCTGGCCCGCTCACTGGCCAAGTGATCGAACCGGTGGCCGCGTTCGCGCAGCCATTGCAGAATTGCCGCCGAATCGCCGGACAGGTCGCGTACGCCGATCCGCACCGTCGCGCCTCGCAGTTCGGCCGATTCCACGCCTTGCACGCGCCGCAGTTCCTCCACGCTTAACCCGTTCCCCGCGCCGTCCTCCAGTTCCACCGTCAGCAGATTCCTTGCAGGCACCAGGCGATGTAGTCCCTGCAACGTATCGTCGGCGATGATCCGGCCGTGGTCGATAATCACCAGCCGGTCGCACAGGCGTTCGGCCTCTTCCATGTAGTGCGTGGTGTACAGAAGGGTCTTGCCGCGCTTCTTAAGCGCCTCCAGGTTGTCGAAAATCGCGTTGCGGCTCTGCGGATCCACGCCCACCGTGGGTTCGTCCAGCAGCAGCAATTGCGGATCGTGCAGCAGCGCCGCGGCCAGATTCAGCCGCCGCTTCATACCTCCGCTGAAGCCCTTCACCTTGTCCTTGGCCCGTTCCCGCAGACCCACCAGGTCCAGTGCTTCCTCCATCGCCCGCCTGAGTTTGCCGCCCTCCATGCCGTAGAGCGCTCCGAACAGGTGCAGGTTTTCGCGGGCGGACATTTCTTCGTACAGGCCGATGTCTTGCGGTACCAGCCCCATGCTGCGCTTCGCCGGGTCGGTATCGCTTCGCAGCGTGCGTCCGTCGATGCGCACCTCTCCCGCATCCGGCCGCACCAGGCCAGCGATCATCGAGACCGTCGTCGTTTTTCCCGCGCCATTAGGACCCAGCAGCCCGATCGTCTCCCCTTTATCCGCGCGCAGGCAGACTCCATCCACCGCCACCAGGTCGCCATAACTCTTGCGCAGTCCTGAGACTTCGAGCATGATTCCTTCAGATCATACGCAGTCCGAACCCCAAAAGTTCTCCCTAGACAGCCTAATCGTCTCCCGGCTTTATTTCCGGCAGCGACAGAGATTCGCGACCTTTCTTCCTTTCGATCGTCATATGGAGTAGAATGGCCCCCATGGGAGACATGCTGCAAGGCACGCTCGATATGCTCATCCTCCAGACCCTGGTGCTCGGTCCGGCGCACGGCCATTCCATCGCCCACGCCATCGAACGCCGCTCCCAGGAGATTCTCCAGGTGGAGCACGGCTCGCTCTACCCCGCGCTCTACCGCCTGGAAGCCGGTGGATGGATTTCGTCCTTCTGGGGCACCTCGGAAAACAATCGCAAAGCCCGCTACTATCGCCTTACCGCCGCGGGCAGAAAACACCTTGCCGTCGAGACCGGCCGCTGGGAACGCCTGGCTTCCGGCATCTCCCGCGTCCTGCGGCCTGCTGAAGAGTAGATTCCGATGCCTTGGGGCCACTTCTTTCATCGCCGCCATCTCGATCGCGAAATCGCGCGCGATCTCGCCTTCTACATCGACTCGGAAACCGAAGACAATATCGCCCGCGGCATGACGCCCCCGGCCGCCCGCGCCGCCGCACTCAGGAAGCTCGGAAATCCCACGCTCATCCGCGAAGAGGTTTATCGCATGAACACCGTCAGCCTTCTCGAATCCGTGTGGCACGATCTGCGCTATGCGCTGCGCTCGCTACGCCAGAGTCCTGCCTTCACCGCTACCGCCGTGCTCTCTCTCGCGCTCGGCATCGGCGGCAACACGGCCGTCTTCACCGTAGTCCGCGGCGTGCTCCTCAAGCCTCTTGCCTACGCCAACCCCGGCGGCCTCGTCAAGATCGCCGAGGCCGATCCCGATGACCCGCGCAACGTTACCGTGGATTTCACCACCACCAGCGACCTGCGCGACCGCAACCGCACCCTGCAGAGCCTCTCCCTTTTCCGCGACTCATCCGGCGCCGTCGTCGGCAGCGGCGAGCCCGAGGTGATTCAGGGCCTGCGCGTCAATTACGACTACTTCGACACCCTCGGCATCAAAATGGCCCTGGGCCGCGCCTTCCTTCCCGAAGAGGACCGCCCCGAGACGCGCCGCGAAGTGATTCTCACCTACAACCTTTGGATGCGCCGGTACGGCGGCGATCCCCACGTCCTTGGCCGCTCTATCCGGCTCACCGACGCCTCCTTCACCGTGGTAGGCGTGCTGCCTCGCGATTTCCGGCCCCTGGCCAATGGCTACACCGTCCCCGAAATGTACTCGCCGCTCGGCTATGCGCTGAATCAGCCTTTTGCCTGCCGGGGCTGCCAGCATCTGCAATTGATCGGCCGGCTGAAGCCCGGCGTGACCGTGGAGCAGGCAAGTGCCGACCTCAATTCCGTTCTGCGCGACATCGTCCGCGAACATCCCAAAGACTACGGCCCCGGCACCACTGTCCTCATTACGCCGCTGCGCGATTACCTGGTGGCCGGCGTCGACCGGGCTATGTGGGTGCTGCTCGGCGCCGTGGTCCTGGTGCTCCTCATCGCCTGCGCCAATGTGGCCAACCTGGTGCTTGCGCGCGCCACCGTCCGCGCCCGGGAAATGGCCGTGCGCGCGGCGTTGGGCGCCGGCCGCCTGCGCCTGGTCCGTCAACTGGTTCTCGAGTGCCTGCTGCTGGCAGGCGCCGGCAGTCTGCTCGGCTTGCTCCTGGCGTTTTGGGCCACCTCCGCTCTGGTCACTTATGCCGCCCGGCAGCTCCCGCGTGCCGGAGAGATTCACGTGGATGCGCCCGTGCTTGGCTTCACCCTCGCCGCCAGCCTGCTCTCCGTGTTGCTCGCCGGTATCGTTCCCGCACTGCGCAGCTCCCGCGTCGATCTTGCCGACTCCCTCAGGGACATGGGCCGCTCCACCGAAAGCCGTTCTCGCCACGGACTGCGACGCCTCCTGGTGACAGCCGAATTGGCCCTGGCCTTCACCCTGGTGATGGGCGCCGGCCTCCTGGGCAAGAGCTTCCTCCGTCTCACCGGCGTCAATCCGGGCTACGATCCGCACAACGTCCTCACCCTGTCCACTTACGTTTATGGCGAGCGCTACCAGAAGCCCGCGGCCGAGCTTAACTACTATGAGCAGGTGATGGAGCGCCTCCGCGCCATTCCGGGCATCGAAAGCGCCGCCATGGTCAGCACTCTACCCATGGCCAGCTTCGACCGGCGCGGCTTCCACATTCAGGACCGCCCGCTGGCCAACGAATCCAGCGCGCCCGCCGCCGATGCCTACTCCGTATCGCCAGACTATTTCCGCGTCATGCGCATCCCCCTCAAGCGCGGCCGTTACTTCAATTCGGGCGACCGCGCCGGCACTCCCAAAGTCGCGCTCATCAGCGAATCCTGCGCCCTCTCGCAGTTCCCGCGCGAAGACCCCATCGGCTGGCACATCCAGTTGGGCGGCCGGCATGACGATAAAGAGTGGCTGACCATCGTCGGCATCGTCGGCGACGTCCGCCAGTACGGGCTCGACCGGCCTTCCACCATGGAGGCCTACCTCGCCCAGGCCCAGGACCTCAGCTTCGGCTACAATCTCGTGGCCCGCACCACCAACGATCCCAGCCGCCTGGTAAAAGCCGTGCGCGCCGCTTTCTTCGCCGTGGATCCCACCCAGCCCGTCTACCAGGTGCACCCGCTGGAAGATTACGTCTCCGATACTCTGGCCGCCCGCACCTTCACCCTGGCCCTGCTGGCTGTGTTCGGCCTCCTGGCTCTGGCTCTCGCGGCCATCGGCATCTATGGCGTCATTTCTTATGCGGTGAGTCTTCGCACCCGCGAAGTGGGCATCCGCATGGCCCTCGGCGCCAGACAAAGCACCGTCCTTGCCATGGTCATGCGCCAGGGCCTGTTGCTCGCCGGCGTGGGAATCGCCTTCGGCATCGGAGCCTCCCTGGCCCTCACCCGCTTTCTCGCCACGTTGCTCTACGAGGTCCGGCCCGCCGACCCCGCCACGTCGATAGCCACCGCCCTCGGCCTCGCCGCCCTGGCCCTCTGCGCCACCTGCCTCCCCGCCCGCCGCGCCGCCCGAATCGACCCCACCGCCGCCCTCCGGCAATAATTCCGTCAGCCTGATCTGCGCGATTTATTCGGGCGCTACAATGAGAGTGTCCAATTTCGGACACCAATAGCCGAAATCGCACCGGGCGCAACCGGCCGCACAAATAGAATGAATCGCTTACGTTTAGACCGTGACGTGCATCGCAGGTATGGCGTCATGCGAACGTTCATCCAGGATTTCCGATTCGCGCTGCGGATTCTTTCCGGCAGCCCGGGCTTCGCCGCGGTTGCCATCCTCACTCTGGCTTTGGGCATCGCCTCCAGCACCACGGTCTTCAGTTGGATCGATGAACTCCTGCTGCACCCGTTTCCTGCCGCCGCTCACAGCGACGAACTGGCCGTCCTGGAAATGTCGATTCCCAGCGCGCCGAACGGCGGAACCAGCGTCTCCTGGCTGGACTACACCGATTTCGGGTCTCGCCTCAAGCTGGTCTCCGGTCTGGCCCTGCAGCGTTACGGCTCCGTGAGTATCGGCGATACGGAAACCGCTCGCCCGGCCTGGGGCGAACTGGTTTCCGCCGGCTACTTCGAAGTGCTCGGTGTCAAGCCGGTCCTCGGAACCATGTTCCGTTCCGGAGGCCAGAACGATACGCCCGGCGCGTATCCCGTCGTGGTCATCGGCGAGCGCCTGTGGCGTAGTTACTTCCATTCGGACCCCAAAATCATCGGTCAGACCCTTCGCGTGAATCGCCGCCCGCTCACCATCCTCGGGGTGGCGCCGGCGCGCTTTCGAGGCACCGCCCCGGCCATGCAGCTCGATCTTTGGCTGCCCGCGTCCATGGGCGCGGAACTCAGCATGATGGATGCGTCCCTGTTCACCAACCGCGGCTATCGCGATTTCGCCTCCATGGTGGTTCGCCTCAAACCGGGAGTCACCGTCGAGCGGGCGCAGTCTGAAGTTTCCGCACTCGCCGCCAGCCTTGCCTCCACGTATCCCGCCACCAACCGCGGCGTGTCCGCCAATATCCTGCCTCCGTGGAAGGCGCACAGCGGTACCGGCGACCTGTTGCTCTCCCCCCTGCGTATCCTGATGGCCGTCTCCCTGGTGCTGCTGCTCATCGTTTGCGCCAATGTCGCCAATCTCCTGCTGGCCCGCTCCGTGGTCCGCTATCGCGAATTCGGCGTCCGGTTGGCGCTCGGCGCATCGCGCTGGCGGGTCGCCCGCCAGTTGATGACCGAAACCCTGGTGCTCGCCATCCTCGGCACCTTTGCCGCCCTGTTGATTATGCCGTGGATGTGGAGCGCCCTCCTCGCGCTGGTGCCCAATGTCGGTATCCCCCTGGCTCGCGATTTCGAACTGAACGGCCGCATCACCGCCTTCGCCGCGCTGTGTTGCGGGCTCTCCGCGCTGGCGGCCGGCGCTGCTCCGGCGCTGCTCTCGGTCCGCGGAAATTTGAACGATGCCCTGAAGGAAGGCGGACGCAGCGGCTTGGCCGGCGGCTTCAGCCACCGCGCCCGCAACCTGCTGGTGGTCGCCGAAGTGGCGCTCGCCGCACTGGCCCTGGTGAGCGCTGGACTCTTCGCCCGCAGTTTCCAGAACGCCCGGCGAAATCCATCCCGGCTTCGATAGCAGCAACGTCCTGTTCGGCCGTTTCTTTTTGGAAGGCACCGGATTCGATGCCGCTCAGCAGGGGCAGTTTGCCATGCGCCTGCGCACCGCCCTTCAGTCCGCCTCAGGGATTCAATCCGTCAGCTACGCCGACTTCACGCCCCTCAGTACCACCGCCGGCCCTTACAACAACGTGGAACCCCAAGGCTACGTGCGCGCCACCGGTGAATCCATGAACGTAAGTCGCGCGATGGTCGCTCCCGACTATTTCAACGTGATGCGCATTCCCGTTCTGGCAGGCCGCGATTTCACCGCCGCCGACGACGCCAAAGCTGCCCCCGTCATGATCGTCAACCAGGCTTTCAGCCGGCGCTTCTTCCACAGCGAGTACCCGTTGGGACGCAAAGTGCGCGTCTTCGGTAAGTGGGCTTCCGTCATCGGCCTGGTTCGCGACAGCAAGTATTTCAACCCCGCCGAACCGCCCAGGCCCTTCATCTATGTGTCCTTCCGCCAGGCGCAGAATTACCGCCTTCACGAGCTCGATTTCTTCATCCGCACCGCCGGAGAGCCGGAACAGGCCATCTCGACCCTGCGTCACGTCGTCGCCGCCACCGATTCCGGCGCGTCCGCATTTCATGCCGTGTCGCTCACCGAATACACGCAGGTCGCTCTCTTTCCGCAAAAAGTCGCCGCCAGCCTGATGGGCTCGCTCGGTCTCCTGTGCCTGTTCCTGGCGGCCCTGGGACTCTACAGCGTCATGGCGTGTGTCGTGAATCAGCGCGCGCAGGAAATCGGCGTCCGTATGGCCATGGGCGCGCAGCCCCGCGATGTCATCGGCATGGTGATCCGGCAGGGCATGGCGTTGGTACTTGCCGGGATCTCCTGCGGCATCGCCGCCGCGCTGGTTCTCACGCGCCTCGTCTCCGGCATGTTAGTGCATGTAAGCGCGTTGGACCCGGCCACTTTCGCCGCCGCATCGCTCTTCCTGACCTTCTATCGCACTCGTGGCCACCTGGCTGCCCGCGCGCCGCGCCACCCGGATCGATCCCATGATCGCCCTGAGACAGCAATAGCGCGGGCCTGCGCTACGGCACGAACTTCCACCACGCCGCGGCGATCACCACCAGCCCGATGGAAAAGATCAGCAACCCAGAGAAACGCCGCTTCAGCAGGAAGAAGATCAACACGAATCCGGTGATCGAGACCAGCGTCATCAGCACCGCCGAGATGTCGATGACCATGCCCCAGGCCGCCCCGCTGTCGCGGCCCTTGTGCAGGTCGTTGATCACGGCCCAGAACCCCATACGGGTCTCGGTCATTTCGTAAGACCCGGTCTCGCGGTCGATGGCTGCGTCGGCCGCGTAGCCCGGCCCTTTGAATGCCACGGAGCATTGCGTGTCGTCAATGCGAAAATCGTGGAGCGCGCCGGTGATGTGGTGCGTGCGCCGCAGATATTCCACTATCTCCAGCTTGTCCACATCTTTGCCCACCCATTTGCGGTCGATACTGCCTTTGAACTGGCTCGTATGTTCCTGCCCCTCGAACCAGTTCGCGTGATTCAGCGTCAGCCCGGTCACGGCGAAAAACAGCAGCACCGCGAAGCTGAACATCGAAAGATAGATGTGCAGCCAGCGCGACACCGAAGCCAGCTTGCGCTTCCACAAGGGATTTTGGCGCACCGGGACCGGAGACCTATCGGGTGATTTTGTGATAGTCGAGCGAAGCGGATGCAATCTCGGAGCCCCCTGGAAGTTGAATCTTGGCCGGCATGCCGTTGAAATCGATGTCTTTGTGGAACAGGTCGTATCCGCCATGTTCGCGGACACATTCGATGTAGACCGTGTACTTTCCGGGTTTCACCAGCTTGCCCTGGTTGTCCTTGCCGTCCCACTCCAGCGTATAGTGGCCCGGCGAGCGGGTTGCGCTGGAAACCGAGCGCGTGATGTCGTTGCCCTCCGCCATGGCGCGCAGCCGGTCTGCCCGGTACCACGCGCGCAACTCGGGCAGATATCGCTCTTTCTGAAACCAGAGGGCCATCGTGCGCACGGGGAATTTGTCGCCGTCTTCCACCCAGGCGGCGAAATACGGGCGCCGGGCGCGGCCTTCCAGCCGGGCCAGATCCACCGTGACTGTCAGTTCCATCGTTTCGTCCCAGACCGGACCGGGAGGTGGGGCCACCGCAGCAGCCGCAGGCCGTGCCGCAACCGCCAGTGCAGCCCATCCGGGGCTCATGAAGCGCGCGCCATTGCTTGCGATCAGCAGGTATTCGGTGCCCGGAATCCCCGCCGCCACGCGCCGGCTCTCCGCTGGCGGCAGCACAGAGAAAGCGGTAGCCATGGCGCCGGCGTCCGCCGGGTTCACGGCCACCACGGTCGAGCTGAGAATCTGGTCCGCCGGCATTCCCGTCCGCGGATCCACAATGTGCGAATAATGCCGCCCGCCGATGGCTTCTCCGCGCCGGTAGTTGCCGCTGGTTGCGACGGCGCGGCCGCTGACTTGGAGTTCGGCGATAGGCGCCGCGTTTTCCGCATCGGATTTCGGGTCCGCCACATCCACCAGTTCGCTGCCCTCGCCCCGCACCACCAGGTCGCCGCCAATGTTGACTACCACGCGCCGCACGCCGTCTTCCGCCAGCGCGGCATCCGCCGCATGACCCGCGATGTAGCTCTTGGTGAAAGAATTCAGCGCCAGAGGGGTAGCGTCCAGGTGCGTCGCGGTATGGTTCGCCGTATCCAGTTGCCAGTGCTTCCGGTGCACCGCCGCAACCGCCGCGGCCACGTCCGCGCCGGAAGGCAGTTCCTGCCGTGCTTCGGCCTGCTTCCATACGCGCGTCACGGCCTCGGCGGAAGCATCCAGTGCCCCGCCCGTACGGTCGCGCCATTGGTCGAACAGCCCGAGCACTTCGATTAGTTCCGGCGATACCCGTACCGGTTCTCCGCGCGTTCGCTCCCAGCGGCTGAATTCGCTGCCCGCATCCCACGAGCTCAAAATTTTCGCTTCGCGTTCAATTTCGCCGAGCGCCGCCTCTTCCGCCCTCCCGGCATCTTCAGGCGAAGCCGCGCCCACCTTTAGTTCCAGGGACGTGCCCAATACATTCTCGTAATGAAACGCATAGGTGCGCTCGCGCAGCACCGTGGAAGATGTCGCGCTGAGGCTCAACACCAATGCTGCAACACCGCAAACAACCAGGGATTTTGGTTTCATGATTATCGATGGACCTGCAAGGCTTGCGCCTTGGCCAGTGTTCTGATTTCCTCCGGCGTGAGTAAGCCGTCTTTGTTCGAATCAGCGCGGTCGAACAGCCCTTGCATGCGCTCCGGCACCTCGCTCCTGTCCAGTTTTCCGTCGCCGTTCCGGTCGAAATGCATCATCGTCTCGACCAGGTCGCCGGAGACGTCGGTACTGGCGCGTCCTCGTAGACGCGCGGAATTCGGCGCCAAAAGCCAAATGATTGCAGCCGCTGCCAGCAACCACACTACCCACTTCATTGCTGGTGGACTTCTTCTTTCGCCAGTGCGCCGGATTGCAGCGCGTGCTGGATTTCTTCCTGCGTCACCACTCCGTCGTGGTTCGCGTCCGCCCGGAGGCGCACCTCCACGACTAATTCTTCCTCCGTCGCATAACCGTCATGATCGCGGTCCGCCGCTAGCATGGTCGCACGAAATTGCCTGGCCTTCGGCGCGTCCGCTTCTTCCTTCGAAATCCGGCCATCGCCATCGGTATCGAACTGAACCATCCCTTGCGCCACGAAAACACGTACCCAGTCGGGGGTCACTTCCGCATCGGTCAAACGGCCGTCGCCGTTCTTGTCGAGGGTCTTCAAGGCGGCGGGTGCGTTCTGCATCTCGGCCTCGGAAATCTCGCCGTTGTGATCGGTATCCAGGGCGGCGAGCACCGGGACCACCCGCATGATCACCTTTTCCATGCGCTTACGCGTCGCCGGATCGCCTTCCTGCTCTTTGGGCCGGGACGCCTGCTCCGCCTGCGCCAGTTTGCGGATTTCCTCCACCGTCAGGACGCCGTCTTTATTAAGGTCGCCGCGATCGAAAAGTCCCTGCATTCGTTCCGGCATTTCGCTGCGCTCGAGCCTGCCGTCGCCGTTCTTATCGAAGGCCATCAGGGTCTTCACCATATCGCTGGAACTCGGCCCGCGTTCACCGCCATCGGCGCATTCCTCGGCCTCGAGTTTCCCGTCTTCGTTCCGGTCCAGCGAATGCAGAACCGCCGGCGCCCCGGCAATTTCCGCAGCCGAGATCACGCCGTCGTGATCCGTATCGAGCGCGGCAAGCAGCGGAAAGTTCTTAATAAATGATTGGTCGTTTTGCCCTCGCAGCATAGAAACCGTACACACAGCCAGCATCAACAGGTACTTCATGCAAAACGGGACGCAGATCCGCATCCAGGATTAGCAGCCCATATGTAAACTAGACTCCCGGAATTGTCCCGGAGTTACGCACTACCTCATTTCATTTGAATGACGGCGAGTGGAACAGCAGTGCTGCTGCCCGCCTGCACCTGCACCAGGGTGCCTTTGTCGTCGAAGGGCTTACGGAACTCCGCGTCCAGCGGCGCGCCGGCCTCGGAATCGGCGAGAGCGAACAGTCGATAATTCCCGGGGATGACGCCCCGGAGCGTGAAAGTCCCGCTTCCGTCGGTAGTGGTGAGTCGCGCCAGGTCAGACCAATAGGGCAAAGATTGGTCCGGGAGCAGTGTGACATTGACTCCCGCTACAGGTTGGCCGCTGGCATCGGTAACGCTTCCGCCGATTTGTCCCGTTTCGGTGGACGCTTCAAGCGTCAGCGGCCCCTGGATATGCCCCGGAACAAAGCGGTGGTCGGGTACTTCGCGATCGCCAATACGCATCGACTTAAGCCATACGCCATCGCCCTGCAGATGCACCACGTAGTTATCGGGCTGGGCATTCACGGTGAAACTGCCGTCGGCCCGCACCGGCGTGTCGATGTCCAGGGCCGCCGCCTCTTCGGATTGCAGGACCACGCGCAAGCCCTTCACGCCGCCTGTCCGCACGTTGCCGGTTACGGCGATCGTGGTAGGGTTCGTCAGGTCTACACCATCCACGTCGTCATTCAGGATGTCCACCTTGCGCATCGCATACAACGACGACTGTCGTTTGCCAGTAACCGCGTACGCTCCCGGAGTGAGGCCCCAGATTTCGAACTGGCCGCTGCCACTCGGCCGCGTGGCGTAAGCCAAGGCAGGTTCGTCAAATCGACGGATCAGTCCGACGGAAGTGTCCGCCGTCATGCGCCCGCGGATGGAGTAGACGCTCTCGCGGTGAATCTCCAGATCCAGATGCTGCAACTCGTCACCCGCGCCGACCGTGAGCATCGATGCGCGATTGGGGTCTCGCGTGCCTGGATAAAAAGCCGGCGCATAAACTTGCAGCCGTCGCGGACCGCGATCGGTATAGTCGCCGATGATGGGTGGATCGTGCTCGGAATCGGAGGCGCGCACGTAATAGCGGGAGGGCGCGAGATCGGCGATGAGATATTCGCCCCGATCGTTGGTCTTAGCGCGGGCGGCGGACTGCAACTGCTTCTTGCCGGCCCGGTATCGGAACTGCACCGCTTCCACCGCCGCATCCGGCACAGGGTCGCCCAATTCGTCCACGATCCTGCCGGCTATCAGCGCCAGCGGGACCAGGTGCAGTTCCAGGGCCGCAGGGCCGGGTCCAATGCTGACCGCCGCTTCCGGCTTTGTCTGGAAGCCCTCGTGCGAGGCTTCCACTTCATACCGGCCGGGCGCCACGCCTTGTAACGAAAACTGCCCGCCGGCGCCGCTCTCGCAGAGGTATGTTTCCTCCCCGCGCAGCGTCACTACCGCGCGCTTCACCGCCGTGTTGCCCACGGTGCTGACCACCTTGCCCGACACCGCGACGCCGGTCTGCGCCTCCAACGCCGCCGCGGCCAGCAGCAGAATTACGGCCTGGGTTTCCATACGGCTGCCTCCATATCTTCAGCCGGTACACCTTTGAGTTGCACCGAAGCCGCCCCGGCGCTCTGCACCGAAACGCTGCTCGCCTTCGAAGCGAACAGCTTCAGGAAATCCGGAGCGCGCGCGGCGTTCTCGTCCAGGCTCTCCCAGGCATACACGTCATAATCTCCGGGAGCCACTCCCGGCATCTGAAAGCTGCCGTCATCGGCGGTGGCGGCGGTCCGGATCAGGTCTGTGCGGGCGGCCAGGTCGCCCTTCGGCGCCAGCGTCACCAGCATGTGATCGCCTGGATTGCCGTCCTGATCCTGCACTTTTCCGGTGAGTTGGCCGGCGTCGGTGCCAATCACCAGGTTCAGCGTTCCGCCTGTCCGCGGCACTTCGAATCGCCCCGGGGCGTTACGTTCGGCGAACCGGAACGACTTCAGATAATCGCCCGGCGGTTCCCCGGCCACCATCAGGTCCGCCGGCCCCGCCGGAACATTTCTGAGCGAAAATGCTCCGTTGTCCTGCACCTGCCCGATTCCCAGGAGCAGGCCGGGAGTGTCCAGGTCGGACAGCATCACGGCCAGCTTCGGCGGCCTGTCCGTCTGGCTCGGATCCATCTGAATCGAACCGTTCAGGTTCACCCGGACGGGCGCCGCGAGTGTCAAGCCGTTGAGGTCGGCATCCTTTATGTCGACTTGGGCATCCGCCGCCGCCAAACGTCCTCCGGCACGCGCCACTGCCAGGCAATAGTGTCCCGCAGTCACGCCGCGCACATCGAAGGTACCGTCCGGATGGACATCCGCAAAAAGAACCGATCCATAATCCAGACTCGGCGTGGCGCACGGCGCCAGAGCCACGCGGGCATTGGACGCCGCACCGTCCACCCGGCCTCGGATGTGAAATGCCGCCGCACGCGCCAGCCGCAGGTCGTACCCGTTCAGGTCCGCGCCTGCCTTCACTTCCACCACAGCCCCCGCCGCCGCCTCGGGCGACCCGGGATAATAGGCCGGCAGAAAGCCTTCCGCCGGAATGAAATTGTGGACGTGCGGGGATGGCTCCTCCGGACCCGGGGGCGTCTTATGAATGTAGGCGCGCACCAGGTAGCGGCCGGGCGGCAGAAAATAGATGCGATACTGCCCGTTGGCGTCGGTTACGGCACCGGCGCGGATATCCAGGCGGCGTCCGCTGGCGCGGTATTGATATTGCAACGCCTGCACCGAAACGCCCCGAACGGGTTCGCCGTCCGCATCGGTGATTTTGCCGTTAATGGCGCCGAGCGGCACCAGTTTCACCGCCGCCCCTTTCACGCTCTCCTGCCGGGTGACCGCAATCGGGCGTTTTTCCCTCAGGCGCCTGTCGCGTCTCCGGAGGCATGGTGAAGCCCCGCGCCCCCGCCTCCAGGACATAATCCGGGGCCGCTTCGACGTCGGGAAACTGGAATTGCCCCTGGTCGTCAGTCCCCGCGATGTAACGGGCTCGTAGCGAGGGGCTCACCAGCGTGACGGTGGCCCTTTTGACGGGGCCTCCAGTAACCAAATTGGTCACCGTGCCCTCTACGCTTCCTGCCCTGGCAACCATTGCCAGCAGCAGCAGCAGACAGCTTCGCATAAAAGCTCCTGCCAGACAGTCTATCGCGTGGGTTTATCTCTGTTCCGCTTTGCTGTTCGGAGGCGTGGTGTTTTTCACCGCTAACAGCAGGTTGGATGGCGCCTTGGAAAAGCCATAGCCGATGCGGAAGGCGAGAGGCCGCGCATTGGTGTCATATGCTTTGCGGAGGTCAGGCTGTTCCAGCCAGCGGAAGCTGCCGTAGGGGCGCGAATATCCGCCAAACAGGGTCACCTGCCACCCGCCGCCGGTGAAAAACTTGTACGGAATGCCCGAATCGTCCTGCAGGATCACCCGGCTGTGCTCCAGCACACCATCCCGAATCATGGAGAATATATCCTTATGTGTCATGTACGACGTGGCCTTGAAATAACTGGAGACATTCCGCAAGCTCGCCATGTATGCCAGGAAGGCCGGATTCTTTTCCATGTGCTCGTTGTCCAGGTTCACGGAGAAATAAAATAGTTTGTGCGCCGATTGGTCCGCGTCGGTCGAGAAGTCAATCTCCACGCCTTTGTCGCTGGCCTTGGTGGAGACTACCGGGCCGCGGTCTACAATCTCGCCTTTTTCACTGAACCGCACGTACTTATAACCCAGGATCGTATGGCCGCTGCGCACCAGCAGATTCAGAATCGGCGAGAACAATCCGTCGGTAACCTGCCCGCGAAACTGCCGGTCCATTTCCCGGGTGACGAAGAAACTCTTACCCAGTTCTGAGGAAACGGTGTTACGAACGGCCACCAGTTTGGCATTCAAATCACCCCTCGAGAGCTGTTTCAGCGTGGGCAGGGTGCCTGGGGGTTCCAGTGCCACCATCACATAGGTTGGGTTTTTGGGGAAGAACACCGTCAGCATCAGGGCGTCCGGTCCGCTGAAAGGGTAGAACGCCACGGATTTCTCGATCGAAGGCGCGCTGAGCTCACTGGCCTGAAACCGGCGCATGGCCGGCAGGGTGCTCTTTTCGATGGCATCCCAGCGTTGATCCAGTTCCTTGCGGTGCAGCTTCCAGGCGTCAGTCTTTTCCAGTTCGGCGAAGGGGCTACCCTCTGTCCCGGGGAGTCCGGCCAGGAACCGCGCCACATCATTGGCATCCCGGCTACGGGGCGTGGGCTCGGAGTATCGATCATGAGCGACGGCCTCCGTCGAAGACTGAGGCGCATTCGTCACCGATCGGCCGCAGGAAGGCAAAAGAACTGCCAGTGACAGGCAGCTTACAAAGGCTACAACTGGTCTGTGGATAACAATATCCCTCTGTTCACAATAGCAAAAAAAACGAACAAACAAAGGGGCCGGCCGATTAAAAAACATAAAGGGGCGGCAATCGGCCGCCCCTGCACAGTCGCTCCGGTCCGAGGCGCGCGCGTCAGCAGGCGCAAACACCCAGGCCGCCGTGTTTAGTAATGGCGCGATGCCACGGGACGCAGCGGGGAAGCGAAACGGGCAGGCGCTTCAACGCGTTCCTGCGGACGCTCCAGCACCAGTGAGCGCAGACCGGGCATGCGCGGCGCCGCGTTGTCCCTTTTCGCCCACCGGAAGCTGGCCGGTGGTCAGGTTCTTCAAGCCGAACAGCGCCAGTTCGAAGCGGTCCTTCACTCCGACCTTCTGGAACAGGCGCGACAGATAAACCTTCACGGTGCCTTCGGAGATCATCAGGGTGGTGGCGATCTCCTTGTTCTTCAATCCCTGGGAAAGCAGGCTCACCAGTTGGCCTTCGCGCTGGGTCAATGCCACGCGGCGGGCGCAAAGGAAGCTGTCGGTCAAGGCCTTTTCGAACCAGAGTTCGCCGGCCTGGACTTTGTGCAGGCATTTCACCTGTAGGTCGGTGGGAAGGGTCTTCCGCAGAATTCCGCGGACACCCAGACCCATCGCCTGGAAAGCCAGTTCCGTGGAGATCGAATTCACCCAGAGAACGATCCTGGAGTTCACCATCGCGTGCTTCATTTCGCTAAGCACGGCGAAGGTGATTTCCGGCGTCAGGTCCATCAGGACCAGGTCGGGAGCACCGGCGTTTAACTGCTCCATCAGGCTGGCCACCGACCCGCAAGTCGGTAGCAACTCAAAGCCGTCCACCTGGCGCAACACGGATTCGAGTCCTTTGGCCAGGATTGGTTCGTCACTATAAAGAAGAATTCGCGTCATATTCTCCACCTTCTTATTTCAGCCAATCCCGCCAGCCGTTGTAGTTGCTCTTCGGCGCAGACATTTGAATTTTTGTCCAGTAATGGCGGTACCTGCTGTACCCCTGAATTCTCCAATTATTTACTTCCGTTGTCAATAATAATTCTCCACTATTTTCGTGTAATATTCCTGGAATATTTGGGGTATCAGGAATTACCCTGAGTTCAATATTTTAACATAAACATTGTAAAATCAGTAATATAGACGAGTTTACCTGTCTCGAGAGAATTCTGCCAAAAACTCAATAATTTACGGTTAATTGCCCTCTAATAACCCTACTGCTATCGCCGGCATTGTACTGTTACGGTTTACTAACCTTCCATTAACTTTGCGGCCGGCGAACGCTTCCTCGTGGGAATTTATTTCCTGATAACCTTCGGCAACGAAACGGTATAGCCCATTTACGATATTGATGACCAAGGGGGTTGGCGCTAAATTCGCCAATGTCAGATTGAACCCAGATGAGGAATATCAACCGGAGAGAGAGTCCGCGCATCGAAATCAAGCTGCGCTGTCACGTGACGTCGCCGGCGCTCTGGATGCGCAGCGCGATGTACACCGAAAACATCAGCCGCAGCGGAATTCTCATCGCCTGGAGGGGTGAGAATGCAGCTCTTCCGGTGCCTGCATTGGGTCAGATCATCACGGTCGAGGTCGAGCTGCCGGCTAATCATGGCTTTGGCCAGAAGTGCATTCATGTGCAGGGTAACGTAATACGGGTAATCGATTTGGAGCAGGACTGCCCCCGGGTGGCGCTCCGCGTGAATTATATGGATTTCCGGGCGTTTCATGACCGACTCCGGTCATTTGAAAGTTCGCAGCCCGTCGCTAATTCCTGGATGGCTTGAGTAGGGTGATGGAAGCCAAGAATTCCAAATTCGCGGTAAAGTTGTTGCCGTCGCTGACGGACTTCGCATTTCTTATGCCCATATTCTTTCTATTCGGGCGTATGGATGGTTTGAAAACTTTGCTGGGCGACTGCGACACCGGCTGGCACATTCGCACCGGCGAGTGGATTCTGGCCCATCACGGCGTTCCCACGCACGACATCTTTTCCTACTCCAAACCCGACGGCGCCTGGTACGCCTGGGAATGGCTGACCGATATAATCTGGGCATTTTTGAATAGCCACGGCGGGCTCGCCGCCGTCGCCATCGCCGGAATTCTGCTGATTGCCCTTACCTTTACTTTGTTGTTCCGCCTGGTCCGGCGCAGGAGCAATGCCATCGTGGCAATTGCCATTACCATGACCGCGGCCGTGGGTTCGTCGGTCCACTGGCTGGCCCGCCCCCACCTTTTTACGCTGGTTTTTCTGGTTCTTTTCTATGGCGCGCTGGAAAACGTTCGCGCCGGCAAGACCCGCTTCCACGGCATTCCCTACCTGGTGATTCTGCCTCTGGCCACCATCGTGTGGACCAACCTGCACGGCGGATTCTTCGTGGGCATCATCATGATCGGCACCTATGGAGTGGGTGAAGCACTGCGGTTGCTCTTCTCGCCCGGCCTCGGAGCGGAGCGCGACACGGTGAAACGCCAGGCCGCCGGGTATTTCCTCAGCGCCGCCGCCTGCCTGGCGGCGAGCCTGGTCAACCCTTATGGATATCGCCTGCACCAGCACGTTTGGCTCTATCTGACGGACCCCTACCAGGGCCAGCACGTAATGGAATTCCTCTCGGTGAATTTCCATCATCCGCTGGCGATTTTCTTCGAAAGCATCCTGCTGTTGAGCGCGCTGGCCAGCTACTGGTTTGCTTCCAAGGGCAGTTTCACCGAACCGCTGCTGCTGTTGATGTGGGCCCACGCGGCGCTGCTCTCCACGCGCAACATTCCCATCTTTATGATTGTGGCCGCTCCCGCCACCGGCGGCAGTGGTGCAGGCATGGCTGGACCGCCTGCCCTCCTTCAACGTGGCCGAATGGGTGCGCCAGGCCGGGCGCAGGTTCAATGAGACCGCCGCCGCCATGACCGAGACCGACCAGATCTCCCGCTGGCATCCTGCCAGCGTGCTCGGAATCCTGGTAGTAGTCGCACTCCTCTACGCGCCCGCATCCTCCGCAGAAGTTTCGCCCGGAGTTCGACCCGAAAAGCTTTCCGGTGGCCGCCGTCCAGAAGATGCACCTCGACCCGTCGGCGAGGGTTTTCACGTTCGACCAGTGGGGCGACTACCTCATCTACCGGCTTTATCCGAAGACCAAGGTCTTCATGGATGGCCGCAGCGATTTTTACGGCAGCAAGTTCAACCAGACCTATCTCGACGTCATCAGCGTGAACTATGGATGGGAACAGACCCTGGACCGCTTTGGCGTTAACACAGTTTTGATGCCCCCGAGCACACCCCTGGCAGGAGCACTCAAGGAGTCTTCCCGCTGGCGGGTGGTCTATGACGACGGCATCGCGGTGGTATTCCGGTCGCAGAATACCGCGTCCGCAAAGAATTCCGTCACTACCGGTGATGGAGCAGGCCGTGATCGCAAGATCACGAAAACAGAGGCTGGTGATCTACGGATCACACAAAAAAAGACAAAGACTTAGGAGCGAAAACACAATGACGTTATTGCGCAACTTTTGGAATGAAGAACAGGGCCAGGACCTCATCGAGTACACCCTGCTCATGGCTTTCGTGGCTCTGGCTTCGGCCGCCCTGTTTATCGGCGCCGGCGGCAACATCAAGGGCATTTGGAACACCACCAATAGCCAGCTCAACTACGCTAACACGCAGGCGAGCTAGTCTCTTGGGGGCGGGCATGCCGGCTCAATGCCATCAACGAACGGCATGACCCGCCCGAGCCGCGAAGTCGACGCGGCTCGGGGCTGGTGAATTGTTACCAGCACTTCCGGGCCGCAACGTGTGACAAGCAGGAATCTGGGGGAACACGTTGCGGCATTTTTTGAAAAAAGGAACACATAGCGGCACCGCGCACTGCGAATGCCGCGCCGGGTGGCGAAACAAAGCCATTTAGTAGATAGGGAACTAGGATGAATAAACGATTTGTGGGCGTTTTGCTCTTTGCGTTTGTGGTCGCATCAGGCGCCAGCCTGCTGTTGTACCGCTTGCTGATCAACCGGCCCCAGACGACAAGCGCTGCTGCGCCGGTGACTACGCAGGTCGTCCTGGCTACTCACGACATTGAAATGGGCTCTGTCATCAAGGAAGAAGATGTCAAGCTCGAAAACTGGGCGGGTGCCGTGCCGACGGGCGCGGTTGTGAAGATCCAGGACCTGGTAGGACGCGGCGTCAATACCAAGATTTTTGCCAAGGAGCCGATCATCGAATCCCGCCTTACCCCTAAAGGGGCAGGTGGCGGTTTAGCCTCGATGATACCTCCCGGAATGCGGGCCGTCGCCATCCCGGTGAACGACGTTGTAGGTGTCGCCGGGTTCGTAGTTGCCGGTATGCGCGTAGACGTATTGATCTCGGGGTCCGCGCCTCACGGTGACAACGGTCTTGGCCCGGTCACCAAGACGATGCTGCAGAACCTCGAAGTGCTTTCCGCCGGCCAGGAATTTAAGAAGGATGCCGAGGGCAAGCCAGTCGCCGTGCCGGTGATCAACCTGCTCGTGACGCCGGATGAGGCCGAACAACTCAGCCTGGCATCCAAACAGACCACCATCCAACTCGATCTTCGCAACCCCCTGGATCACGATCTTGCCAAAACCTCCGGGACGGCGCTGCAGAAGCTGTTCGACGGAACCAAGGTGCTGAAGCCCGGCGACGTGGCGCCCATAGCCCCCGCCAGGCCCCGCGTGGCAGCGCCCGTAGTCGCCGTCTCGCAACCGCTACCGCCGCCCAAGAAGGAACCGGCGTTCGTCATGGAAATCATCTCCGGTACTACGAAAAATCACGTCAATTTTGACAACAACACCAACCAGGGGGGCAAATAAGTGGCACGGCTCAGAGATATTGCTATTTTCGTCGGGCTGGCGGTGTGCGGCAGCTTTCTGACGCGACTGCCGGCTCGCGCGGCCGACGAGGTTCGTCCGGCCGAGGCTGCCGCCAAGCCCCCGGCCGCTGTTCCCGCGGAGGATAAGCCGGCCGACCAGCCCGCGGCTCCGCCCGCGGGAGGGTTTACCGGGAACCTCATGGTCACTGTGGGTAAGTCGATCACCATCGATAGCCCGATCAATATTCAACGGATTTATTATGCCAATGGCGACCTGGTGGAAGCCGTTGCCATCAACCCGAAAGAAGTGCTGATTACCGGAAAGGCGCCGGGCGTCACCACCCTGATGGTCTGGCAGCAGAATGGCACCCGGATGATGTATGAACTGACCGTGCGTCCCAGCCCGGTCCGGCTGGATGCCGTTCGCCAGCAGATTGCCCGCGACTTTCCCGACGACGACATCAACATCACCTGGGACAACGAAACGGCCTTTGTGCGCGGCACCGTCAAAGACGTCAACTCGGCCGACCGCGTCATGGCCATGGTGTTGACCCTGGGCAAAGCCATTAACCTCCTCCGCGTGAAAATACCGCAGGCGGAGCCTCAGATTCTGCTCAAAGTGAAGTTCGCCGACGTAGACCGTTCCGCCTCCCAACAGCTCGGTATCAATCTGGCTACTGCCGCCTTTAATCAATCCACGGGCATCACCACCGGCCAGTTTGGCACTACGCAAATCGATCAGGGCGGAACGTTCAGTCTTTCCCAGGCCCTCAACGTTCTGTTGTTCCGAAAGGACATCAATCTGGGCGCCACCATTCAGGCCCTGGAAGCCAAGAACCTGCTCCAGATGCTGTCGGAACCGAACCTGCTGGCGATCAACGGCCAACAGGCCAGCTTTCTTTCCGGCGGTCAATTCCCCATCCCCATGGTCGAGGGCAATACGAGTCTGGGCGCCGTGAGCATCGTATTTAAGGAATATGGCATCCGCCTGAATTTCCTGCCTAATGTGACGCCCCGCGGGACCATCCGGCTGAGGGTGAACCCCGAGGTTAGCTCTCTGGACTTCGCCAATGGAGTGCAGATCTCCGGCTTCACGGTTCCCGCGCTTTCCACCCGCAGAGTGGATACCGAGGTGGAACTCGAGAGCGGACAGAGCTTCCTGATTGCCGGTCTGCTGGACAACAATGCCACTGAGAGCTTCAGCAAGATCCCCGGTCTGGGAGACATCCCCATCCTCGGCAAGCTGTTCCAGAGCCGCGCCATCACCAAGAAGAATACCGAACTGCTGGTCATCGTCACTCCGGAACTGGTCCGCCCCTCTCCGCAGGGCCAACCGGTGACCCAGTTGAAAATGCCCATGCCATTCCTGAAGAAGAACACCGACGCTCCCATCGAACAGCCTGGAATGGATAAGACGGGTCCCGTGCCCGTGCATCCGCCCAACGATTCGATGCCGCTGGAGCAGTTGCTGCAGGAGCGGATGAAGGGGCAGACGGCCACGCCGCAGAGCAACACGCAGAGCCCGCAGGGCAACCCGCCGGTTCCGCAACCAGCGACGATTGGACCTCCGGGCGCTCCGGGTGGAGTCATAAAATGAGCCGCCGGGGTGGAGAAGAGACATGTATCCGCTGACCATCGGGCTGGCAATCGAAAATCGCGACCTCTGGGAGCAGGCCCAGGCTTGTCTGGCGGATCTTCCGTTCCGCATCATTGTCGAGCATCAGGACATCGGGGATGTCAGCAACTTCCTGGACCGCCTGGAACGTATGCGGCCGGACGTGGTGCTGGTGGACATCAGCGGCTGGAAGGAGCCGCTGGAAGGTCTGGTGTCGTCCATTCGCAATGCCATCGGCGACCCGATGATCATTGCCCTCAACAACACCGCGGAGTCGGATGCGATTCTGGCGTCGCTGCGCGCCGGCATCAACGAGTACCTCTTTCCGCCTCTCCAGGAGCCCTTAAAACGGGCGCTGGAGAAGCGATCGGCCGAGCGTAGCCGGCGCCGCGATGGCGGAACCAAAGCGGGCGGCAAGGCTTACGCGTTCCTGTCGGCTAAAGGCGGATGCGGGGCCACCACACTGATCACGCACGTAGCCGCCGAACTGGGCCGCCAGAATCAGAAAGTATTGCTGACCGATCTGGACCTGGACGCCGGCATGGTCGGCTTTATCACCAAGACCAAGGCCGTTTACTCCATCCTTGACGCCGTCAACAACCTGCACCGCCTGGACATTCATTATTGGAAAGCCCTGGTCTCTAACGGCATCCCGGGCGTCGAGATTGTGGCTTCCCCTCTGGCGCTGGCGAGCAAGCAGCAGCCCAAGGATGAACAGGTGCGCCACGTGCTGGCCTTCGCCCGTCCGCACTACGACACTACGCTCGTGGACCTGGGGCGAAGCCTCAGCCGCATGGGTATGGCCGCACTGGAAGAGATTGACGAGGTTTGCCTGGTGACCACCCTGGAAGTTCCCGCGCTGCACCAGTCCAAACAAATCATTCAGACCCTGCTGGACAGCGGCTTCGGTAAGAATCGCATCCGCCTGATCCTTAACCGCGCGCCGAAACGGCTGGATATCACCCCCGGGGAACTGGAGCGTATGCTGGGAATCCCCATCTTCTTCATGGTTCCCAACGATTATCCGGAACTGTACGAAACCTACGCCGAGGGACGCATGCTGAATCGAAGTTCCGATTTGGGCAAGCAGATCGCCAAGCTGGCATTGAAACTCGCCAACCTGGAGGAAAAGAAGCCAAACGGGTCGAAGAAACTATTCGGGCTGATGGGGAAATAGCGCTTCGGTTGCGTACGGCTTCGCCGCTGGCGGCGAACCCGCGAGTGCGAATTCTGTTATTGGACAAAGGACAATACGATATGGGTGCAGTAGTAGATACGAGATCGCGCCAAGGCGACAACCGCGAGACCGGTTGGGTGAACCGGCTCTTTAACCGGGAAGGTTACACGCCGGAGTACCAGGAGCTGAAGTTCACGCTCCACCGGAAGCTGTTGGACCGTATCAATCTGGAAGCCCTCTCGTCGATGGCCGGGCGACCGCGTCCGCGCCGAGATCCGCGCTGCCGTGGCCAAGCTGGTCGAAGAAGAGAAGACACCCCTCAGCCTGGTGGAAAAAGACCGGGTGATTGAGGAGATCCTGGATGAGGTGTTCGGCCTCGGCCCGCTGGAACCACTGCTCCAGGACCCCACCGTAAGCGACATTCTGGTTACCAGGCCGCACCTGGTTTACGTGGAACGCGGCGGCAAACTTTACCGCACGCCGGTGGAGTTTAAAGACGACGCCCACCTCCTGCGGATCATCGAAAAAGTGGTATCGCGCGTGGGCCGGCGCGTGGATGAATCGTCGCCGCTGGTTGACGCCCGCTTGCCTGACGGTTCGCGCGTCAACGCCGCGATTCCGCCCGTCGCCGTCGACGGACCGCTGCTTTCTATCCGCCGGTTCGGCCGCCACGCGCTCAAGGGTGAGGACTTGGTTGCCAAACTGGCGATGACCGAAGGGATGCTGGAACTGCTCAAGGGCTGCGTGAAAGCGCGCCTGAACATTCTGATCTGCGGCGGAACCGGTTCCGGTAAGACCACGCTCTTGAACGCTGTCTCTTCGTATATTCCGGAAGACGAGCGCATCGTCACCATTGAAGATGCGGCCGAACTGCGGCTGCAACAAACCCACGTAGCGCGCATGGAAACCCGCCCGGCCAACGTGGAAGGCACGGGCGCGATTCACATCCGGCAACTGGTGATCAATGCCCTCCGTATGCGTCCCGACCGCATCATCGTCGGTGAAGTCCGATCGGAAGAAGCCCTGGACATGTTGCAGGCCATGAACACCGGTCACGACGGCTCCCTTACTACCCTTCACGCCAACACCCCGCGCGACGGTCTGGGCCGCCTCGAGGTCATGGTGGGCATGGCCAACTCGAATATGGGTATTCGTTCGATTCGCGCGCAGATTGCTTCGGCGGTCGACCTGTTCATTCAGACCTCCCGTTTCAGCGACGGAACCCGCCGCATCACCCATATTACCGAGGTGGTGGGCATGGAGCAGGACATCATCACGCTGCAGGATATTTTCCTGTTCGAAAAGACCGGCATTACGGAAGCCGGCAAGGTTCTGGGCCGCTTCCGCGCCACCGGTATTCGTCCCAAGTTCTATGAACGGCTGAAACAGTGCGGCATCGCGCTGCCCCCGCAGATGTTCCAGACCGTGGTGGAGATTAGCTGATGCCTGTCAGCGTAATTGTATCTTTCGTCGTCGTCTTCGCGCTCATCCTGCTGGCGGTGAGCGTGGCGTTGAAGTTCTTTGATGCGCGGCGGAAGAAGCAGGTCACCGGGATGCTGCAGACCGCATCCGGCGAAAACGTGGTTACCGTCACTCAACCTGCTGAAGGAAATTGAACTGGAGAAACCCGGCGGTCTCAAGGGCGTTATCAAGACCTTTCAGTTCACCAAGCATGCGCAGGAGCAGATTCAACAGGCCGGTATGAGCTGGTCTTCCACCCGCCTGCTGGCGGCCATGGGCCTGGCCATGATTCCGGGACTCGGCCTGGGAGCCCTGGTGCCGTTTATTATGAACGGCCCGACTACCGCGTTGATTCTCGCCGTTACCTTCGGCACCATGCCTTATCTGTTTGTCCGGCACAAGCGCAAGAAACGCCTGGAGCAGCTGGAGGAACAGTTTCCCGAAGCGCTGGACTTTCTGGCGCGCTCCATGCGCGCCGGGCATGCCTTCTCCATCAGCCTGGAAATGGTCGGCGACGAACTGCCGGACCCGTTGGGGCAGGAGTTCCGCGCGCTGTTCAACGAACAGAACCTGGGCGCCCCGCTGGATATCGCGTTGCGCAACTTTACCGACCGCGTGCCGCTCCTGGACGTCCGGTTCTTTACCTCTTCGGTGCTGCTGCAAAAGCAGACCGGCGGCAACCTGAGTGAAATTCTCACCCGTCTGGCCTACGTGATCCGTGAACGGTTCCGTCTGAAAGGCCAGGTAAAAGCCGCCAGCGCCCACGGACGCCTGACGGCCACGATTCTGACCCTGCTGCCCGTCGCCACCATGCTCGGGCTGCTGGTGGTAGCTCCCGGATACCTGCAGGGAATGGCGGAAGATTCCGACGGGAAGTAGATGATCGGCGGCGCTATCATCGCGCAGATCCTGGGGAATTTCTTTATCAAGAAGATTATCAACATCAAGGTGTGATATGGAACATCCATTTGTACTCAGCATTTGCGCATTTCTGATGTTAATGGTGCTGCTCACCTGGGTGGGCTACCGCGTCTTCTATAAACCCGGCAAGTTCCTCAAGCAGCTCGGCAATCCGGTCATCACCGACGAGAAAGCCCAACTGAAGGACTCCTCCGAGCCGGAAGCCAGTACCCTGGTCACGCTGCTCCATCAGATCGGCTCGCGCATCCCGTCTTCGGAAACGGAATCGGCGACATTGCGCACGGATTTGATCCGCGCCGGCTTTCGCTCCGAAAATGCAGCTCCGGTGTTTTACGGAGTCCGTATCGTATCCACCTTGGGCATGTTGATCGTGTGCCTGATGATGGATTCCCACATGCCGCCGAATCCCATGATGAAGGTGGCGCTGCTGGGCTTCGGCTGCTGCACCGGTTGGATTCTGCCCAAATTCGTTCTGGAAAAGAAGGTCAAGGCGCGCATGGAAGTGCTCCGCCTTTCGCTCCCCGATGCGCTGGATCTTCTGGTCGTCTCGGTGGAAGCCGGGCTGGGCTTGGACCAGGCCATTCAGCATGTGGCCCACGAACTTCGCGTGAGCCATCCCCAACTCAGCGAGGAAATGTCGCTGGTGACTCTCGAGATGCGGGCCGGCAAACGGCGCAGTGACGCGCTGCGCAACTTCGCCGAGCGCAGCGGCGAACCGGAAATCCGGAAACTGGTCGCCATTCTGATTCAGAATGATCGCTTTGGAACCAGTATGGGCGAGTCCCTGCGCAACCATTCCGATTTTATGCGCGTCCGGCGCAGGCAGGAAGCCGAGGAACGTGCCGGAAAGGTCGGTGTCAAACTGGTCTTCCCGATCTTCTTCTTCATCTTGCCGTCCATGCTTATTGTGGCGGCGGGCCCGGGCATCCTGCAGGTTTTCAAGTATCTCTTCCCGATGATGAAAAACGCGGGAGGGTAGTAATCACTAAGAAAAGGAGATAACGACGATGAACACGACAGCAATTCAGGGCGTGATCTGGTTGGTCGCTGGAGGAGCCATCTATCTGTTCCTCAGACGGCGCCGGACTCGCAGAACCCCCCGGTAGGCCGCGCGGAAGGTCAGAGGAACACCGAACGAGCCATGAAAGGAGTACACCGTGGATCTTGCAGTTCAGGGAGCAATCTGGTTGGGGGCCGGCATTACACTCGTGCTGCTTCTCTCGCGGCGGCGGCGCCGCGCGATCAGGTAACCTTCGCAGCCTGAGGGCTGGCGACGATTCCACAGCCACTCACGTCTTCTCGCCAGCCTGGGACCCGTATGTCGATTTCCGCCTTGATTAGCAAACAAAATTCCGATGGTGGGTGGCCCTACGTCCGCGGCGGGTCCTGGACGGAGCCTACGGTATACGCCGTGATGGCTCTGCTGTCCGCGGGCGAAACCGCGCCCGCGGAGCGCGGAATGCGCTGGATTCGAATGGCGCGCCGTTCCGACGGAGGCTGGCCTCCCCGAACCGGCGTTGACCAGAGCACCTGGGTCACCGGCCTGGTATCCCTCTTGCCCCCGGCCGAACTGGGGGCGGAGATGCACGGCCGCGCCCTTCGCTGGCTGCTCGGAATGCAGGGAAAAGAGACCACGCGCACTTACCGGCTGCGCGAATGGCTTCTGGGCAATCCCCCATCGCCGGAAACCAGGTTTGCCGGTTGGCCCTGGCTGCCCGGCACCGCCGCATGGGTAGGTCCCACTTCCATCGCGGTTTTGGCGTTGATGAAAGAAGAAGGACGCACCGCTTCCACAGAGTTCCGCGGGCGCATCGAGGAGGGCCAGAGTTTTCTGCTATCGCGGATCTGCAAGGGAGGCGGCTGGAATCACGGATCTTCCAATGCCTTGGGTTATGCGGCGCATGCCTATCCGGAAACTACAGGTATGGCCCTGGCTGCCCTGCGCGGCCGGAAGCATCCCGGAATCGACCAGGGCATCCGCGTGGCTCTCCAGTTTCTCAGCGCGTGCCGCTCTGCCGACGCCCTGAACTGGCTCCGTGTCGGCCTGGGCGCGCACGATCAGCTTCCCGCCGGATTCTGCGCCCCCACCGGTCTGGCCCAGCACACCATTCCGGAAACGTCACTGGCCGTTCTGGTGGAAAGCGCCCAGCGGCAAGGACGCGGTCTATTCGTGAACCTGGTATGAACACCGCCGCGCAATCTGCAACCCGGACTGGACCGAACGGCATCACCCGCCGCGAGTGGGTGGCCGCGGCCGCCGGCTGTGCCGCCGTGGGCCTGGCCGGTTGCAACGTGGCACGCATGGTTGTTCCGGCCCAGGTTTCGGTGATCAAGGCGCCGGCCTACGACCAGACCCTCTACGACACCATGCGCCGCATGCTGGCCATGCACCCCTTGGATGTGCGCGGGCGCCACGTCGTCCTGAAACCGAACCTGGTCGAATTCGAACCGGAAAGCAGCATCAATACCAATCCCCTGGTGGTGCATGCGGCCCTGGAAGCGTTTACCGCCATGGGCGCCGCCAGCGTGAAGATCGGCGAAGGGCCGGGACATCGCCGCAACACTCTGGACCTGGCCGACGCCGCCGGCTACTTCAAAATCGTACCGGACTTCGAAGAGCTGTTTACCGACCTGAACCTCGACGACGTGACGCGGGTGCATCCCTCCCGCCAGTTTTCGCGCATCGGGAAACTCTATCTCCCCAACACGGCCCTGGGCGCGGACCTGCTGGTCTCCATGGCCAAGATGAAGACGCACCACTGGGTGGGCGCCACGCTCTCTATGAAGAATCTTTTCGGCGTGGTGCCGAGCGGTGTCTACGGGTGGCCCAAGAACGCGCTTCACTGGGCGGGCATCGAGGAATCCATCGCGGATTTGCATATCGCATTTCCGCGCCAGTTTGCCATTGTGGATGGAATCGTGGGGATGGAGGGCAACGGCCCCATCCAGGGCGTGCCGAAACGGGCAGGAGTGCTGGTTGCGGGAAGCGCTCCGGTGGCGGTGGATGCGACCTGCTGCCGGATCATGCGCATCGATCCCATGCAGATTGGGTATCTGCGACTGGCGGCGCAAACCGAATCGCATCTTTCCGAGAGCAGTATTCAGCAGATCGGCGAGGCGATCGGCAATGTGGCGACGCCGTTCGAGTTGATCCCTGAGTTTCAGAGGCTCCGGTTGGAGACCACATGATGCCGTCGAAGATTAAGCAATGGACGGGAGGCTGGCGCCGCTACGTGCTGGTCTCCCTCCTCGTGCTGGCGCCGGTCTACTGGCAGCCGCGCATTCAGGGTGGTGATCTTTCCAGCCATTTGAACAATGCCTGGCTCACTCACTGGATCGAAACAGGCGGTTCCGACGGGCTCCTGCTGGTCCACCGCGGCACCAATGTGCTCTTCGATCTGTTGCTGGCCGGCCTGTTCCATGTGTTTAATGCCGAATTTGCCCAGCGCATCGCCGTTTCGCTCGCCGTGCTCACCTTCGCATGGGGAGCCTTCGCCTTCGTCACCGCAGTAGCGGGACGCCGTCCCTGGCACCTGTTTCCCTGCATCGCCATGTTTGCTTACGGCTGGGTGTTTCACATGGGCTTTTTCAATTTTTACCTGAGCCTCGGCCTGTGTTTCTGGGTCCTCTCCTTAGCCTGGGATTCGACGCCCCGTCGCATCGCCGCCGCCGTTCCGTTGAGTTTGCTGGCCTATGTGGCTCACGCCCTGCCGTTCCTCTGGATGATCGTGCTGGTGGCCTATCTGTTCGTGGCGCGCCGCGTATCGCAGCGTGTGCGGGCGGACGTAACCGCAGCGTCGCTGCTCCTGATGTTGGGAGTTCACCTTTGGGCCGGCGGCACGGCCGTTCACCTGTGGTCGCCGCTGGCATCGGGACTCACCTCCGGTGTTGATCAGGGTTGGCTCTTCGACGGGAAGTATTACGTGGTGCTGATAGGCTTGCTGGTCGCCTGGGGTTTGATGTTTCTGGAGTTGCTGCACAGCTCCGGCGCCCGCCGGATTGCCTCCAGCCTGCCCTTCCAGATCTGCATTCTGAGCGCTATGGGCGTGTTGCTGCTGCCCACCACCATCCTGATTCCCGGCCTGAATCACGCCCTGGTCTACATTGCCGAACGCATGTCGCTGGGCGTCGCAATTTGCGTGTGCGCCTTTCTCGGACCGGTACAGCCCCACCGGCGGGTACAAGTGGGCTTGCTCCTGGTGGCGCTGGTCTTCTTCGGCTTCCTCTATGGTGACGAGCGCAAGCTCAATTCCTACGAAGACAGACAGCAGGACACCGTGGCGCACGTGGCATTCCCCGCAATTCCCGAATAACTGTCGTGGTTCCCGCGCCTCCGATCTTCCGGTTGCCCGCCGAAGGGCGCACTGTCAGCGAGGATGCGGCGACCGTCAGGTATCAGGAGCTACCGGCGTGTTTCGAGAGTTCTCTCCTAGACCGTCACGGCATCGTATGGAATTCGTCCATGATTGGCCAGATGACTCCGGACTGCCAATTCAGAAACGCCGAAGTATTCTCCGGCATCCTCCACTGCTTCCTCTGAAAAATCGTGTTGAAGATATTCGTCGAGCGCTACGAAGGGACACAAAAATTCGATAGCAAATGCCCGTTGAGTCTTCTGTCTCGCTGTTCCGGTATCGGTCACTGGAAGCCACCGCTCCTGGACCGGAGTTGAGATCTGATCCCCCATCATTCGCGTCGCTTCAAATCGTAAAGCAGGCCGATTTCTTTTACGGAAGAGTAGTTTTAAGTCGCCGCTTCTTCCGTTCCTGATGGCTAACCCGAGAGGTAGGCGCGCCCCGGTGGCTGGTCCCTTCTGGAAGGCGTTGGCGGGGATCGTGAGCATCCCCGCGAGTTCTTCGTCGGTAATTGGACCCGAACCGAGGCCGTAGGCTTTGCGCATTTCGCGCGCCAGGTATTTGCCGCGCTGCCATGGTGTCGCGGCGCCATTAGACCGTAACGAGAGAGGAGCAACCGGATTAGCGAAATGCGCGGATGTTCCGCTGGAGCCGGCGAACGCCTCGATGCTGTCCAAGGCTTGTGCCGGATCGGACCCGGCGCAAGTAGGAGCAATTTCCTCGGCCGCCAAGGTTCCAGCTTGCTCCGACAGCTTTAGGAGCCGTGAGAGAAGAGCATCGGGAGACTCGTCTGGCTCAAAGCCTAATCTGGCTTCAAGCGTTCTCCTGAGAGTGGCGGAAGAATCAGCACGTTCCTCCATGACTTCGTCCCAAAGCAGGCGAAGCTCCGTACCCGATAGACCAACCGCATCAAGGCGGGCGAGCACCAGGCCGACGAATTCGTCAAGGGTTCTTTCGAAAGCGCGCGCCTCTATGGCGTCGTTGAAGTCCGCAACGTAACGCACGGGCTCAACAGATAGAGGATTGGAGGGTCGACAGGTAGCATCTATCGCTTCGCCGTCACTCGCAAAAGTTAATAGCGGCCAAAGATAGCCGTGACCTGCCCCCGGCATCTCATGAGCCATTCGCCACGAGGTGTCTGGTTTCGTGCGAAATGGTAGAGATTCCCACCTCAACCTCCACCAGGATGACGCTATCCAAAGTGCCAGCGGATACACAGACACTCGCGCGCTCCGCTGCATCGACTTTGACCAGGCGTCATCAAAGCGAGTCGCAACATTGTCCCCTATGGTGACCTCCAGGAGTGCCGAAGTTTCACGGATCTCGGGTGAACCGTGCGACGACGGCAGCCAGTCGACATGGATAACGAAATTCGATGTCACAATTGACTCCATCGAGCAAGCACATCCTCTCGAAAAGGGTCGTCTTGAGGCATAGGATACCCGTGGTACACGCCATCTCCCTCTAGCTGTGCCTCGAGTGGTTCCCCATCCGCAGTTATAGCCCAAACGTTTTGTGGCCAGCCGTTACGCTCCTGCACGCTAAACGTTCCCTTCCTCAAGCCGGCCCTCAGGAGCGCGGCCGCCGCCGCTCGAGTATGAATCTCTAAGACGTCACACAACGTCTTGCCGGGGCGGGGAGAACTGGGCGGGTCTAGGCCGAAGTCACCCGGATTCCGTTTGTGCTCCGGATTCCCACTGTATCGGACGCGCTTCGCCAGATCCTCAAACATGTGCCGCTTGCCGTCAAGTTGTGCGTCCGTACAGAGGCGCCGTTTCGGATTGAAGACCTTCCTTCTTCGCATTGCTTAACGTCCAGCCAACACCCATACCCATAGGACTCTTCGGTCCCTTATCAGGATATCGCGGCACTCGGCTCCGGTGGGCGATACGGAAGGAGGTGTCCAAATCGCAGCCAACCGCCAGTCCTACGCCACCAGGTGCGCTTTCAGAAACCGGCCCGTGTGCGACGCTTTGCACGCCGCAATCTGTTCCGGCGTGCCCGTCACCACCACCTGCCCCCCGGCGTGCCCGCCCTCGGGCCCCAGATCGATCAC
The DNA here is from genome assembly GCA_963853855.1 of uncultured Solibacteraceae bacterium. Lineage (GTDB taxonomy): Bacteria > Acidobacteriota > Terriglobia > Bryobacterales > Bryobacteraceae > Sulfopaludibacter. The sequence goes on from CAWKYG010000008.1 coordinate 132,404, forward strand.
GTGGTCGGCAGTCTTGATCACATCGAGGTGGTGTTCGATCAGGATCACCGTGTGCCCCGCATCCACCAGGCGATTGAGCGATTCCAGCAAGCGCTGCACGTCCGCCAGGTGCAGACCCGTGGTGGGCTCGTCCAGGATGTAGACGGTGTGCTTGGAGCGCTGCAGCTTGCTTAGCTCGGTGGCGATCTTGATGCGCTGCGCCTCCCCTCCCGAAAGCGTAGTGGCCGATTGCCCCAGCGTCAGGTAGCCCAGGCCAAGATCGCTGAGCACCTCGATCTTCTTGCCGACCGCGGGCTCGCCTGCGAAGAAGGCCACGCCTTCCTCCACCGGCATATTGAGAACATCGTCGATGGTCTTGCCGCGTACGGTGACATCCAGCGTCTCGCTGTTGAAGCGCGCGCCCTTGCAGGCGCCGCAGGTCACTTCCACATCCGGCATAAAGTATAGCTGCGTGGTGATGACGCCTTCGCCCTGACACTCCTCGCAGCGCCCGCCTTTGACGTTGAAGCTGAACCGGCCGGCTTTGTACCCGCGCTCCACCGCCAGCGGCGCCTGCGTGAACAGGTCGCGGATGTTGTCGTAGAAGCCGATATACGTTGCCGGGTTGGAGCGGCTGTTGCGTCCGATCGGCGATTGGTCGATGTTGACCACCTTGTGCACATGCTCCACGCCTTCCACGGCGTCGTGCTCACCGGGCAGCGTGCGCGTGTCCACCAGCCGCTTCCACAGCGCCTTGTAGAGGATCTCGTTGATGAGTGTGCTCTTGCCCGAACCCGAGGCGCCGGTCACCGCTACCAGCGTACCCAGCGGAAAGCTCACGTCCACGTTCTGCAGGTTGTTTTCGCGCGCCCCGCGCACCGTCAGCACCGCGCCCTTGCCCTTCCTCCGCCGCGAGGGCGTTTCAATGTGCCGCTTGCCGCTCAGGAATTGCCCGGTGGGCGACGCCTTGCACTTCAGCACGTCGGCGAGCGTGCCCTGCACCACCACTTCGCCGCCATGCACGCCCGGCCCGGGACCCATCTCGACAATGTGGTCCGCCGCCCGGATGGTATCCTCATCGTGCTCCACTACGATCACCGTGTTGCCGATATCGCGCAGGCTCTCCAGCGTGGCGATCATCTTCACGTTGTCTTTCGGATGCAGCCCGATACTGGGCTCGTCGAGCACGTAGAGCATGCCCATCAGGCCGGACCCGATCTGCGTCGAAAGGCGGATGCGCTGCGCCTCGCCGCCGGAAAGCGTGCTCGATCGGCGATTGAAGCTGAGATAGTCGAGCCCGATGCCCAACAGCAGGTCCACCCGGCTGCGCACTTCGCCCAGCACGTGCCGCCCGGCGTCGGCGCCGCGGCCGGCCGGTTTCACGCTGCCCAGAAAGTCGTACAACTCATCGAAGTGGAACTGGCCCATTTCGTAGATGGTCTTGCCGTCCACGGTGAAACAGCAGCCTGGTGGCGCGGACGCGCGCGCCCTTACAGTCCGGGCAGATGTGCTCCACCATTACCTTGTCGAGCCACGCTTCCATGCCGGAACTCGCCTCGCCGCGCTGCCGGTAGCGCCGGTAATGGCGTTCGATGCGGCGGGCGATCCCCCCGAACCCTATCTCTTTGCCCTCGGCCTCTTCGCGCTTTACCTTGGCTTCGGGCGGGACGCTCAGCCTGATCTTCCGGCCGAGCCCTTCCAGAATGGCCTGGCGCACCGCGCCGGGCAGCTTCTCCCACGGCGTATCCAGCGAGAATCCCAGCGTTTTCGAGAGGCTGTACATCACCCGCCCGTCCCACGTATCCGGGTTGTACTTGAAGGCCTCCTTCACGAAACAGCCGCCGGCGATGCTGCGGCGCGGATCGGGCACCAGCAATTCCGGATGGGTGAGTTTGTGCACCCCCAGGCCGCCGCAGGTGCGGCAGGCGCTCTCCGGGTTGTTGAACATGAAGTACTCCGGCTGGATGTCGCCGTAGACCAGGTGGTGCGTCCGGCTGCACAGGCCGCGGTAGAAGCGTTCGCTCTCGGCCTTGCCGGCGCCCTTCACGATCTGCGCCTGGAGCAGTCCGTCGCCCACCAGCAGCGTGGCGGCGATGCCGGCTTTGATGGCCTTTTCGTGCTTACGCCCCACCACGAAACGGTCCACCACGGCGTCCATACATCGCACGCCGGATTCGTCCAGCTCGATCTCTCCGGAGATGTCCACCGCCTTGCCGTCGATGATCACCGTGCGGCAGCCCTTCTTGCGGACCTCGGTCCAGACGAAGTCCAGCTCTTCGCCGTATTGCGGGAAGATGGGTGCGCGCAGTTCGATCTCCGCGCCCTGCGGCAGCGAGAGAATCGCCTCCAGGATCTGGCTTGCCGTGCGGCTGGGTACGGCCTCGCCGGTACGCGGGCAGTGCGGCTCGCCGATCGTGGCGTAAAGCAGGTTCAGGTAGCTGGCGATGTCGGTCATGGTGCCGACAGTGGATCGCGGATTGCTCCCGATGGTTTTCTGTTCGATCGAAATCACCGGCGAGAGTCCGTACACGAAGTCCACGTCCGGTTTCGCCACCTGCGCGACGAAGCGCTTGGCATAGGTGGACAGCGATTCCATGTAGCGGCGCTGGCCTTCGGCATAAATGGTGTCGAAGGCCAGGCTGGATTTGCCCGAGCCCGAAAGGCCCGTTACCACGATCAGCCTGTCACGCGGAATTTCCACCGAGATGTTCTTGAGGTTGTGCACGCGCGCGCCCCGCACCTCGATGGTGGAGCGCGCGGCCACGCGGACCGCCTTAGAACTCATCGGGCTCTTCTCCCAGGTGTACGAAGGCAAGTTCCTGCACCAGGACGCTGCTGCGTTTGGTGAGGTGGAGGGGGGTGGACGCTTTACCGATGAGCCCGCGGTTCGCCAGGTACTCGCACGCCATGGTGACGCCCTCGATATTGAAGTTACGTTTGAAGTGCGCTTCCAGTTCCGTGCAGGAGCGGGCCTCGCCCACTTCGCGCAGGTACTCCAAAACGGGTGCGAACAGCGTGGTGTCGCGCTCCGCCAGGTAGCCGTCGATAGCCTCCAGCGCGGCCTGCACGCTCTTCCGCGTCTTCTTTTCGTTTAACATGCCCGCGTAGATCGTCTGAAAAAACGCCGGATTCAGAAGCATCGCCTGCGGGATCACCTCGCGGTCCACCAGCCGGCGCGCGCTCATCACTTCGATCTTGGCCAGGGGCGTGGCGGCATAGAGGATCCACAGCGCCGAGTAGTTCAGGTCGCCGCGCGTGAGGAACCACTTGTGAGCCTTATCGATGCAGGTCACGGCGTGTGCGGCCGCGCCGAAGAGTTGGACTTGCAAATCGCGCTCGCCGATTTCGTGCAGGCGGCCGCACAGCGCCACGATAGTCTCGTCATGCGTGTAGATTAGGCGCCCCTTGGCCAGCAGGGAGTGCACAAACGAGTTGCGGACGGCGCCTTCCACGGTCTTGCGGAACTGCGCCCGCGGCATCAGGGAAACGTGCACATTGACGCCGCCGGCGTAGAGTGCGTGTCCGGCCTGTTCCACCGTCTTATCGTCGATGGTCACCAGCACCAGGTCGATATCGGACTTCTCCCATACCGTGTCGTGCGAAAGGCTCCCGCACAGAATCGCAGCCAGGATGGACCGGTCCTGCTTTACCTGGGCGACCAGTTCATCGAGTGCTTCGGTGAATTTCTTCTGTACGGATGCCGTGGACGTGCTCACCCTCCAGAGCCTTCTCCGGTTGCTGGGTGCCAATTTAGCGCGATTCCCACGCCGGAGTCAATTCGCCACCGGCACCTTCTCGGCCGCGTCCACCACCAGCACCTCGACCGGCTGTTTCGAAGCCTCCAGCTTGAGCCCGAGTTGCTGTTGGATGGCGGCGAAGATATCCGGCCGCGGCGCGTTGTCCGCTTCCGCAGGGGCGGGCGCCGCGTCGTCCGGAAGCCAATCGAGTTCCACATCGAAGGCGCCCTTCAACGCGGTCTTATCGAAGACCGGTTGGCCCAATACCCGCGAGAGCAGCACGGCGAACCGGTCCATCGGCACGTGGGTATAAGATAGCCGGCCCTTACCGTAGTAACGCCGCGCGCTCGGCCCGTCGCCCGGCGCGGCGGGAAGCTTCGGCCCGTTCTTTACCACCGTCAGTTCGAAATGCGCAATCCGCCGGGGTTCGCGATGCAATACCAGGTGAAACCGCTGCGCCAGCAAAGTCTGCATCATCGCCAGAAGTTCGTCAGGAGGCGTCGCCGGCGGCGCTTTGGCGGTGATGTCAAAGCGGATATGGCGGTCCCGAATCCAGTCCGGCCCCGCGATCTGGTCCTCGTTTGCCAAACCGTAGGCATACCGGATGCATTCGCTCAGAGTAGTGTTGGCCAGTGTCACCACCCCATGGCTCGCTCCTCCCAGGTTGATATTAATCAAATCCCCTTCTGGAGGGGGGCTGGGCTTCACCGAGGCAACGTCGAACGCCGGCTGCGCTGCCGCAAAACCCGCCATCAGGAGAATCCACGGCACAACGCTCTTGCCCATATACTAATAAATTAGTATCCGAGGCCCGCGATGTCAATTTCGAAACGGCCTCTACCCGTGAATAGGATGACCGGGAGCGGTCAGTATGACGGCCAGGTTCCAGACCACCAGGAGCCCGTACCAGTAGCTGGCCCAGCGCATCAGGTTGTATTTGCGCTGGTAGACACATACCGCGCCCAGGGTCAATGCCAGCGCCTTCGATGCCAGTACCCCGATGGCGGGCCCCGCGTGCATCAGCATGCGAATAAACGGGCTGGCTTCGCCGGCCCCGAGTCGAAATCCCACGAGCGTCGTCAGTAGATCCAGCAGTTGTAAATAGATGAATATCTGGGTGATTGCCATTTGTGTACCGCTGTTATGATCGGCGCTTCCCAAAAGATAGTTTAACTTTTATCCAAATATTCTTTCCTTAAAAAGGTTCTGATTACAGCCTTTCGTACTAGAACCAATGGTCCTTTTAGGACTGATACGTGATTGTACGTACATCATGAGTCCCTTCGGGACGCCATTTTGCCGCCAGATGTTAAATTGGTTTGAGTGTCCACTGCGAGTTCAGAGGCATACCTGATTCTGGAGGCCGGATCTCGCCGATTTCCTCTGGCGGACGCCTTGTCATGGGCCGTCGGACGGGGCGATGGCTGCGCCGTCATGTTGGATAGCCGGAGTGTCTCGCGGCTGCACGCGCTCATTCAAAAGAAAGACGATGGCGATTTCTCGCTGGTCGATTTGGGCAGCCGCAACGGGTCCTTCGTCAACTCCAAACGCGTCAGCGTGCCGCAATTGTTGAAGGATGGCGACCGCCTGGTATTCGGTGACCAGGAAATGCTGTTTCGCAGCCCTGCGCACCCCTCCGCGTCCGCGTCGCCGGTCTCCACCGGCACCCGGAACGATCCCACCACCGCCCTGCACGTGCACACCCTTACCACCATCGCCGTCGTCGATATCCGTGATTTCACCCCACTTGCCCGCTCCGTCTCGGAGGCGGTCCTTTCCCAGGCCATCGGCACCTGGTTTCTGCGCGTCGGGCAGATCGTGCAGCGCCATGGAAGCTGGGCGCAAAAATATATAGGCGATGCCGTGATGGCCGTGTGGGTGCACGACGAAAAAGCGCGAATCGGCGCCGACCTGCTGCGCGCTCTGCAGGCAGTCAGCGAAATCCACACCGCCACTGCGGACCTGCACCGCACCCTCCCGCTGCCGCACCCTCTGCGGGTCGGCGCCGGACTCAATACCGGCTCGGCCATCGTGGGAGGCAGCGAATACACCGCGCTCGGGGACACCGTCAACGCCGCATTCCGATTAGAGACCGCCACCAAAACCCTGGGCCTGGGCGTGGCCCTGGGCGACCGCACGTTTGCCGAACTGCGCCTGCCCCGGATAGCGCCTTTCGTGGAGCGCCAGGTGGAACTGAAAGGTTACGATAGCCCCAGCACCGCCTGGGCCATATCCTTCGACGACCTGCAGGACTTCCTCAAAGGGTTAACAACGCCCGTACATCGTTAGTCATCATTGAACGCCTCCCTGGCGCCCGCCCATAATTACTGTGTGCTCATAGACATCCTGACCGGCAACCCTTTTTTTGCCAGTTGTCTTGCGGCAACCGTCCTGATGCTGGTCTGGAAATGGGCCGGCCGGGAGCGGCGGATTGCATGGTCCCACCTGCTGTTCCCGCCCTTCTGGTCCATCGGCTCTACCTTCGTGCTGGGGATCTCCGCTTCGTTCCTGCCAGTCACTCTCGACCGCTACCTGTATGCGGTGGATGGCAGTTTCGGCTTCCAGGCGTCGTTTCTGGGTGCGCGTCTGCTCCTGTCCCATCGCTGGCTCCTGCACACCTGCGCCATTTGTTATTTCAACCTGCCCATCGCCATGACGCTCCTATACCTGCTCTTACAGCGATATGGCTCCGTGGAAGAGGCTCGCCGGTTCATTCAATTCGCCATCTGGCTGGCGATCGCCGGGACTTCCCTGTATTTCTTCTGCCCGGCCGTGGGTCCGGGTGGCGTGTTCCCCGGCGATTTTCCGTATCGCATCCCTCATGCCGCGGTCGTTCCGGTATCCATGCCGCTATCGGCGAGGAACTGCATGCCCTCCATGCACACGGCCTGGATCCTGTGCCTGTTGTGGTGCGCTCCGCCCCTGGCACGCTGGTTCCGGGCTATCCTGTGGGCCTTCGCTGGCTTCACGCTGCTTTACGCGCTGTCCGCCGGGGGGCACTACCTGGTGGACCTGATCGTGGCCGTGCCGTTCACCCTCGCGGTGCGGGCGGGGTTCCGGTCCGAATGGAAGTCGCCTGGATTTGTGGCAAATGCCGCCCTTGTAGCCCTGTGGTTTGTGTCCATCCGCTACGGTGTAGGCCTCTTCACAGCCTCCCCGGCGGTGCCCTACGGACTCACGGCGGTGAGCCTGCTTTCCCCCTGGTGGAGCACAGCGGCTGTGCGGCGGCAGGCCGAAGCTTTACCCTACGGATATGGCAAACCCGTGGTGGAGCGTGCCGCTGGACGACTATGAAGCGCACATGAGCGCTCCGGGCATCGAACAATTGGATGCCCTTGCCGATCTGTTTGCCGTCGCCGTCCGGTCCCTGCGCCCGGCATCCGTCGCGGTGCTCGGAATCGCCGGCGGAAACGGCCTCGATCGCATCGATTCGCGCATCACCACCAGGATCGCTGGGCTGGACGTGAATCCCTCGTATCTGGAAGCCGTTCGCCGCCGCTATTCCGGCTTGCCCGGGCTGGAACTGCACTGTGTGGACCTGGCGCACGAAGCGGTCGATCTGGAACCGGTGCAACTGGTTCACGCCGCACTGGTCTTCGAACACGCAGGGACCGGCCATTGCCTGGAAAACGCACTGTCCCTGGTGTCTCCGGATGGTGCCCTGTCGGTTGTATTGCAGATGCCCGGCGAAGGCGGGGAGGTCAGCCCAAGCCCGTTTCTCTCGATGCAAGCTCTGAATCCTCACCTTTCCCTGGTTGATCCGCGATGGCTGATCGAGACACTGGCAGCTCGCGGTTTCGACCTGAGCAATCAATATGATCGCGCTCTGCCGGGCAGCAAGGCCTTCTGGATGGGCGTATTCGCACGGTCACGTTCCAACACCCGGTGATCCGGCGCCGTTTGGCGCTTAACGTGTACCTTCCCATCGCTATGAAACACCTGAGCGCCGTCCTGCTGGCTTTCTTCTGGAAGTTCGGAGGAATCGGCCTGCTGGTGCTCGGAATTCTGGACTCCTCTTTCCTGTTTGCGCCCCTGGGAAACGACCTGCTGGTGGTCGCCATGAGCGCCCGCTACCATTCCATCGAGCTCACCATCTACTATGCCGCCATGTCCACCGCCGGATCGGTGCTGGGCTGCCTGCTGGTGGACGTCGTGATGCGAACCGCCGGAGAGAAGGGCCTCGAGCGTCACCTGCCGAAAGCGCGGCTCAACTACGTGAAGAAAAAAGTGAAGCGCAATGCCGCCTGGGCGCTCATCGTAGCTGCCATTGCGCCTCCGCCCTTTCCGTTCACGCCCTTCATCATGGCGGCTGCGGCGCTGCAATATCCCCGGGCGCGCATGATGGCGGTGGTCGGTGCCGCGCGCATGGTGCGCTTCACCCTCCTGGGTGTGCTGGCACTCCGCTTCGGCCGGCGGATCCTGTTATGGGCGGATAATGTCGTGGTTCAGGACATCCTCGTGGGCCTGATCGTCGTGTGCGCCGTGGGCAGCGTGCTTTCGGTCATCGGCTGGATCAAACGGAGCCGCAATGCGCGCGGCACGTCCCCGAAGCGACCAGCGCCTGCACCAGCGCGCTGAGGGCGCGAATGAAGCGCGGCGAATCGTTGAGCCCCGGCGTCACCCGATAATCCGCGATTCCCAGCAGCCGCGCCTGCTCCCGGTGCTCGATCTCCAGTTCGTGCAGCGTTTCTACGTGATCGGACACGAAGGAGACCGGCACCACCAGCAGATGCTTGCTCCCCTCCGCCGCCAGCCGCTTGATGGTCTCGTGCATGGTGGGACGCAGCCACCGCGAAGCGCCCACTTTACTCTGATAGCAAAGGTGGCGCCGCCCGGGCCACGCTCCGCGCTCCCATAGCAGGTCCGCTGTAGCTTCGATCTGGCGCTGGTACGGGTCGCCCTTTTCCACCACCGCCACCGGCACGCTGTGCGCGCTGAAGATCACGTCCACGTCGCGCGGATCCTCGAACTGCGCCATCGAGCGCCCGATGATTTCGACGAACGAAGCCAGGTACTCCGGGTCGCGATAAAAATCCTGGACCACGTGGACCGGCGCCGCCCCCTTCCAGTGGCGATTCCATTCGTTCAGGCTGCTGCCCGTTGTAGTCTTGGAGTACTGCGGATACAGCGGCAGCAGCACGATCTGCTCCGCGCCGAAGCGCTCCAGTTCCGCAATCGCCGTCTGCGTGAACGGCTTCCAGTATCGCATCGCCACCGTAACGCGGGCATCGCAGCTTTGGCGCAGCTCGGCCTCCAGCGCCGCCGCCTGCCGGACCGTATGTTCCAGGATGGGACTCTTGCCGCCAATCTTCGCGTAGTGGTGCGCCACGTGTTTGGCGCGGGTCGAGGAGATCAGCCGCGCCAGCGGTTGCCGGGCAATTCGCGCGAAGGGAAAATCGATGATGTCCGGATCGCAGAAGAGATTGTACAGGAAGGGTTCGATGCTTGCCAGACTGTCCGGACCCCCCAATTGAAACAGCACTACCCCGAGTTTCACCGCTAGCGAGTGTACCACGCGAGACAGGTCGCGCGTCCGTGGTACAAGAGGTATTGATGGTCAAACGATGGGGCGGTGCGGGTGTCGCACTGGCACTCTCTTTGTTGAAGGCCCAGGCTCCCGCGCCTGCGCCTCCCTGTGCCAATACGCCCGCGTATTCACCCTGCGAAATGGTCTTCCAACTCAGCGACCAGGAATCCGCAAGGCATCCGAATCCTTACGCCACCGTGGACCTGCGCGCCGAGCTGCGCTCTCCCCACCAGAAGACCTACCCGATTCCGGCCTACTGGGATGGCGGCCGGCGCATGGTGATCCGGTTTACACCAACCGAAGCCGGCGACTGGGATTGGCACCTGACCAGCAATATCGCCGAATGGAACGATAAGCAGGGGTCGTTCACCGCCGCGCCGTCCGATGCGCCGGGTTTTCTCCGCGTGGCCAACGTGCACCACTTTGCTTACCTGGAGAGCAAACGTGCGCACCTGTGGATGGGCGCGTCTGAACTTCTGCTGATGAACCTGGACGACGCGCAGTTCCGCGCCGTCGCCGATGCCCGCGCCGCACAGAAGTTTAACCATCTCCGTTTCCTGGTAATGGCGCAAGGGCTCGGCACGGCATATTCGCCGGACGGCACACCGGAGCTGCCGTACTTCCAGAAGCTCGATCAGCGCATCGAGTATTTGAACGGCAAAGGCATCGCTGCCGACCTGATTCTGACCGGAGGCGCGGGGTACCTGCTCCAGCAGTTTCCCACCGCCAACGATCGCCGCCTCCTTATTCGCTTCCTCGTTGGACGCTACGCGGGTCTGAACATCACGTGGCAGGGCGTGGACTACTTCGAAGATTACCCCGATGGCCGCGACATCCTGAAGGAGATCGGCACCGCCATCAAGCAAATGGATGGCTATCAGCATCCGCGCACCAGCGGAGCGCACATCACGTCAGGGCCGCTGCTGGATGATGGATGGGAGGATTTCGCGTCCTACGGCACCGCGGACGATAATGTCGCCGCTGTCGAGCATCAACTGTATCCCGTACCGCAAGTGAATCTGGAGTGCGGCCGGGAAGATAGCGGGGCGGGGAAGACAAAACCGGGCGACGTCGATCCGACGGCTTTCCGCCATCATCTTTGGAATGCCACCATGGATGGCCAGTATGTGACTTACTCCAATACCGGCTCGGGTCCCGAGTATGTCAATTCGCCGGGCGCCAAGGTGATGACGGCCTGGTATGACATGATGGCCACCACGCGCCACTGGGACCTGGAACCATACTATGACGTGGATGGCGGTCGCGCGCTCGCGCTGGAAGACGTCGAGTACCTGGTCTATATCGAAAAGCCCGGACCCATCGAGCTGACGGTCGAGGATCACAGCTACGACGTCATCTGGATGGATCCGGTCGACGGCACCACCATGGTGGCCAAGAAATATCACGGCAAGCATTTCACCGGCGAGCCGCCGGACCGCTATCACGATTGGGTGCTGCATGTGGTCCGGGAATCCACCCTGCAGAGCATGAACAAGTCTTACTATTTCGAGGCTTCCGACATCCAGATGCAGGAAGTGGAGGTTGACCCTCCCAAGATTCCCTTCGATGTGGATGCACCCAAGACTCAAGCGCTGCGCGTCGGGCAGGCAACGCCCTTCGGGATCACCATCAAAAAGGCCACGCGCGCCACGCGGCAGATGATGTGGCTGTGGACCGGAGAAGTGACGGCGGATCATCGCGGCTATCGCGTACTGGCCACCGGACCGAAGGGCACCTTCACGCCTCAGCTCGGACTGGCATACCACTATCCCGCAACCATGCTCCTGAAGTTATACGGCATGAACTCGTATGGCAAGGTCTACCTGGTCAGCAAAGGATTCGACCTGACTCAGTGAAGCCGCTGATTCTCGCTATCGACACCACGCATGAGTTCGGCAGTCTGGCGCTGTGCCGCGGCGCCGGCCTTCTCGAAGAGGTTGCGCTGCACGCTCCGCAGGGCTTCGCGCACCTGCTCTATCGCCATCTGGGCGAATTGCTGGAGCGCCACCGCGTGAAGTCGGAGGATGTAGACTGCTTCGCGGCCGCATCCGGCCCGGGCTCGTTCACCGGAGTGCGCATTGGCCTGGCCTGCATCAAAGGGCTCGCGGAGGCGCACGGCAAGCCCGCGGTAGCGGTCTCCAATCTGCAGGCGCTGGCCGCATTCGGCAACTCTCCATTGCGGGCGGTGGTGTTGGACGCCCGGCGCGGCGAGGTGTACGGTGCGGTCTACGATGCGTTCGGCGCGCTGGTGGTGCCCGAGAGCGTCGGCCCCCTGGCTACATGGCTGGAACGGCTCCCGTGCGCAGAACTCGATTTCGTCACTACCGATCTGGACTTGCCTCTGGCGGGCACGCCATTCGAATCGGCGCCCGTGTTGAAGGCGCCGCCCGCCATAGCCGCCGCGGTAGCGCGCCTCGCGCTCCAAGCATATCGCGAAGGCCGCGCCCAGGACCCGGCCGCACTAGACGCGAACTACGTCCGCCGCAGCGATGCCGAACTCTTCTGGCGGGAGTGTTAAAATCTGATTCTCACCCGGTTTCTCTCCGTGCTTTCTCCGTGTTCTCCGTGGCTCCGTGGTAAAGAAATCCGCCGGCCCGCAGCCCTAATTCTTATTGCCCTTGAAGTTGAACCGGTAACCCAGGATTGCTTTAATCAGCAGGTGGTCCGTCGCCCCGGTGACCCCCACTCCCACGCCGAAGTTGAATTCCCAGCGTTGCCCAAAATCGATATCCACTGCCGGTAGAATCTGCTGCTGCTGGTCGCGCACCGGATCGAACCCGGTCACCGGGCCAAGCGCGCCGTAATACTCCACGCCGGCCGCGACCCTCTTCGTGACGTCGTAACTGAACTTGAAGTTTGGCGAAAATTCGTACCCCCGGTGAGCTTCCGGCCCGCGAAACGACTTATCGAACGTCGGATTGAATGCCAGGTACCACTTGTCGATCTTCTTATCCACAATCGGCCGGATTTCCCAGGTCCACGTGTCGCCCGAAAAGTTCGGCCGCTGCCAGCCGATTTCATTCGAGATGCTGACCCCCACCGGCAGATGGTATTTCTCCGGCACCGAGAACCGCGGCCGGATGTGCGACCCCACGTAATACCAGTGGCCATCGCTCTGAATGCTGGTGAAAATGTAGAATCCGGTCTCGAACCACTCATTGAACCCGTGGGTGATTTCCACTGTTTCATGTTCGGCGTGATTCGTCGGAAGCACCCCATCGATGGTTCGCTTCTCGCCGGACGCGGTGAAGTTGCTGTGCAGTTCCACCATCGTGACTCCGGGCTGCACCAGGTCCGACCCGTAGACCTGCACTTCGTAATTACCTTGGGCGCGCACTCCTGCAGCGCCAAAACTCAAGAGAACGACAGCCAGGATGAAATAACGCAAGACCCCTCTTCCCTGTGCACTGATTTTTGGTGATGCTCTATACACTGTAGAACATCAGGCGCGGCTATGGGACATGGGCGCTGGCGCGGGCTGACCGGCATATTCCAACATGGTCATGAAGCCGAAGTCCATGTGCAGTTGCATGTGGCAGTGAAACAGCGAAGGCCCGGGATTGTCCGCCACCAGATCGACTTCCACTTTGCTCCGCGGCACGACGTCCACCACGTCTTTGAATATGCCGCGCGTGCGTTTTCCGGCCACGTTCACCAGTTCAAACGAGTGACGGTGCAGGTGTACCGGGTGCATATCGTCGCTTTGATTATCGAAAATCAGACGGTACCGGCCGCCGGAGCGGACCTGGATCGGGGCGGTCTTGGGATATTCCTTGCCGTTGATGGTCCAGTGGTCCACGGCGCGGTTGCCGGCCCACTTGTTTTTGAACACCAGCGGTATGCGCTCCTCCGGTTCAGGCGCGGTCTCGTTCCGGCCGAAGCGGGTGTAGTCCCAGCGCTCGTTGGGCGGCGCGACCCATTGCGGCTCGCCAGAGCGGCCGGCATATTCGACCACAATGCCCATACCGAGCTTGCGGACCTGGTCGTCCACTTCGCCCAGAATGGCGGCACCTGGCTGATTCATCTCCACGATGGCGTCAATTCGCTCGCCGGGCCCGAGTTCCAGTACGCCGGCCGGAGCTGGATTCGGAACCGGATTGCCATCCAGCGCCGTGACGATGAACTTGTGCCCGGGAAGCGCCAGCCGGTGGACCAGGGTGGCGCTGGCGTTGACAATGCGAAAGAGAACCCGCTGCCCCTGGCGGACCCGTACCGGTTCCCCCGCGCCCAGTGCATGGCTGTTGATGGTGTGCGCGCCGTAGTGGACTTCGAGCGAGCCCTCATCGCCTTCGCCTCCACCGCCATGCGTCGAGAGATAAGGATTCCAGCCGTGCAGAACCAGCGGGACGTCCTGGTCGTAGCGGGCGGGATTCTGGCGCGGCTCCACAATGAGGACGCCGTACTGTCCCGAGTAAGTGGCCCGGTGCAGGTTGTGACCCGCATACACGTGCGAATGGTACCAGCGCGTCCCCGCAGGCCGCGGCACGAAGGAATAACGCCGCTGCCCGCGGGCCGGCGCCATGGGGGTGCCTTCTTCGGCGGACCCGTCCACGTCTGAGGGAATGTACGTGCCGTGCCAGTGCACCAGGTCGGGCGAGCTGGTTTGGTTGACAACGTCCACGGTCACGGCACGGCCTTCGGGGAAGCGCAGCACGGGGCCGGGAAAGGCACCGTTGTATCCCGTGGTGCGTACCGTGCGCCTGGGTGCGATCTCGGCCTCCACGGCGCCAATGGTGAGCGTGAGATCGGCCGGCGTCTGGGGATCGAAAAAGAACGCGGCGGCTGACGACAGTAACTCCCTGCGGGTCGGGCCCATGTCAGTACTTTACACGCCTCGGGCCGCTTCCAGGTAAATCTCCAGCACCTGGCGGGCGGTGCGCTCCCAACTGAAACGCGCCGCCTGTTCGCGGCCGCGCCGAATCAGTTCGGCGCGCAGCGCGTCGTCCAGCAGCACTTCGCGGATACCGCGCGCGATATCGAATACGTTTTCCGGTTTCACCAGCACGGCCGCATCGCCCACCACCTCCGGCAGCGAGCTGATGTTCGACGTCACCACCGGAGTGCCGCACGCCATGCGCTTCCAGCGGCGGCAAGCCGAAGCCTTCATAGCGCGACGGGAACACGAAAGCCGCCGCCGATTCGTAAAAGCAGCGCAGCGTATCGAATGGAACGAAGCCCAGGAAGCGCACTGGTGCTCCATCTTGCTCTTGATCACCGCCTGCCGCACCGCCGGATACTGCGAGATGGTGTCGCCGATGATCACCAGGCGCAGATCGCGATAGACCGGATGGGCGGCCAGCTGCTCGCGCACCACGGCGAAGGCTTCCACCAGGCGCGGAACGTTCTTATGGCGGCGAATGTTGCCGGCGTAGAGCAGAAACGGATAGTTGATCTGATAGCGCTCCAGGATCCGCCGTTTTTCTTCGGCGCCGGCGACCCGACGCCGCGCGCAGAAGTCCGGATCGGGCGCATTGTAGACTCGCGCGGATCCGCTCCGGCGGCACGCCCATCAGGTTCTCCACGTCGCGCTTGGTGGCTTCGGAGACCGCAATCATGCGGTTGGCGCGCACCAGGCCCCGGCGGAAGCGGAAGCGCCGCAGCCGCAGGCGCATGCCCGGATTGCGTCCTCGAAAAACAGGTTGGCCATATCGTGAATCGTCACCACGTACGGCTTGATCATGAGCAGCGGCACGCGGTTCAGCGGAATGTGCACCAGGTCCGGCGAGAGGCCCCGCAGGAAGATGGGAAAGAGCACATGGTCCAGCGCCGAGTGGTCGTCCTGCGCGTAAATGGCGGTGCGGAAATTCTCCGGCAGGCCGGCCAGCGTGCGCACATCGCCCGGCCCGCTCACCAGCGTGTACTGGTTGTTCGTATCGATCGCGGCCAGCGCATGCACCAGGCTTCGGATATACGTGCCGATGCCGAAGTCCCGGATGCGCCGGGCGTCAATGGCGATGTGCAGCGGCATTCCTCAGGCTCGGACCGGGTCGAGCTTCCAGTTGTACAGCGGGAAACGCGCCGTCAGTTCGCCCACTTTCCGGCGCACCGACGCGATCGTCTCTTCATTCCCGATGTTGTGCAGCACTTCGGCAATCAGCGCGCCCACCTCGCCGCATCTCGGCCTCCTGGAATCCGCGCGTGGTGACCGCCGGGGAGCCCAGGCGGATGCCGCTGGGGTTGAACGGCTTGTTGACGTCGAAAGGAATGGCGTTCTTGTTGACGGTGATGCGGGCGCGGTCCAGGGCCTCTTCCGCTTCCTTGCCGCTTCACCCCCTTGGAGAACACGTCCACCAGCATCAGGTGCGTGTCGGTGCCGCCGGAGACCACGCGGAAGCCTTCGTCCATCAGGCTCTGCGCCAGCGCCTTGGCGTTGGCCACCACCTGCTTCTGGTAGGTCGACGAATTCCGGCTGCATGGCTTCCAGGAAGCACACCGCCTTGGCCGCGATCACGTGCACCAGCGGACCGCCCTGCATGCCCGGGAAGACCGTCTTATCGATGGCCGCCCCGAACTTTTCCTTCGCCAGGATGATGCCCGCGCGCGGCCCGCGCAGCGTCTTGTGCGTGGTGGAAGTAACGATGTCGGCGTACTGGCATGGGTTGGGATGCAGGCCCGCCGCCACCAGCCCCGAGATGTGCGCCATGTCCACCAGAAACAGCGCGCCCACCGAATCGGCAATCTGGCGGAAGCGCGCAAAATCCAGGGTGCGCGGATAAGCGCTGGCGCCGGCGATGATCATCTTGGGCTTGTGCTCGCGCGCCAGGCGCTCGAGTTCGTCGTAATCGATGCTGCTCGTCTTCCTGGCGCACGCCGTACGGCACTACATGGTAGGTCTTGCCCGAAAAGTTGAGCGGGTGGCCGTGCGTCAGGTGCCCGCCATGCGCCAGGTTCAGCCCCATGATGGTGTCGCCCGGCGAGAGCACCGCGGAATAGGCCGCCTGGTTGGCCTGCGACCCGGAGTGCGGCTGCACGTTGGCGTATTCGGCGCCGAACAGCTTTTTGGCGCGCTCGCGGGCCAGGTTCTCCACCACGTCCGTGAATTCGCACCCGCCGTAGTAGCGCTTGCCCGGGTATCCTTCGGCGTACTTGTTGGTGAAGACGCGACGCGGTGGCTTCCAGCATGGCTTCGGAAGTGAAATTCTCGCTGGCGATCAATTCCAGTTGCGAGTTCTGCCGCTCGGTCTCGTGCTGAATCGCCTCGAAAATCGCGGGGTCCACTTCGAGCCAGGCGCCGCTGCATCTTTTCTGCTGCCGTCATGTTGCCTCCGTGTCTACTTCTCAAGCTGCGCGATTTTCGCGACGCGGCGGGCATGGCGGCCGCCGAGAAATTCGGTCCCCAGAAAGATATCGACCAGGTTCAGCGCGTGAGCCTCGTCCAGGTATTTCGCGCCCAGCGTCAGGACGTTGGCATCGTTGTGTTCCCGCGTCAGCCTGACCTCGTCCTCGGACACCCCAGGCGCCGCGCGCACGCCATCCACTTTGTTGGCGGCAATCGCCATGCCGATTCCTGTCGAGCAGACCAGGATGCCGCGGTCGCTCCGGCCCTCGGCCACCTCATGCGCCACCGCCTCCGCGAAATCGGGATAGTCGCACGACTCTCGGCTGTTCGTTCCGAAATCCGCCACCTCGATGCCGGATTCCGCCAGTTTGCCCCGCAACTGCTCTTTGAGGGCAAAACCGGCATGGTCCGCGGCGATGGCAATCTTCATAAGGGGATAAGTCCGATTTTACCATGCTAGAATTGAGTTTTCCCTTCACAACCCTATGCTCTGGAGTAAGTTGTTCATTCCTACACTGCGCGAGAACCCGGCCGAAGCCGAGGTCGCCAGCCACCAGTTGCTGCTTCGCGCCGGATACATCCGCCAGCTTGCCGCGGGTATCTACAATTACCTGTTTCTGGCCCAACGCTCGCTGCTGAAAATTCAAAACATCGTGCGCCAGGAAATGGACGCCATCGGCGGCCAGGAAATGCTGCTCCCCGGCCTCAACCCAGCCGAGGTGTGGCAGGAGTCCGGCCGGTGGGACGTGATGGGTGACAACCTGTTCCGCCTGAAGGACCGGTTCGGCCGCGACCTCTGCCTGGGCATGACGCACGAAGAAGTGATGACCGTCATCGCCCGCGGCGAACTGCGCAGCTATAAGCAACTTCCGCAGATCTGGTACCAGATTCAGACCAAGTTCCGCGACGAGCCGCGCCCCAAAAGCGGCCTGCTGCGCGTCCGCCAGTTCATCATGAAGGATTCGTACACCTTCGATATGGACCAGGCCGGCCTGGACGCCGCCTACGACAAACACTACAAAGCCTACTGCCGCATCTTCGAGCGGTGCGGCCTGGAATATACCGTGGTCGAGGCGCATTCGGGCGCCATGGGCGGAAGCCAGTCGCACGAATTCATGGTGGAGTCCGACGCCGGTGAGGATTTCATTGCCATCTGCAAGGACTGCGGCTATTCCGCCAATCTGGAGAAGGCCGTCTCCGTGCCTGCTCCGCCGGGCGCCCAGGATCCGGAAGGCGACCTCGCGCCAGAGGAGTTTTCCACCCCGGGCCGCAAGACCATCGCCGATATCTCCGCCTTCACCGGGTTGCCCGAGACTTCGCAGATCAAAAGCCTGGTGCTGGTGGCGGACGGCAAACCAGTGCTGGTGCTGTTGCGCGGCGATCATCAATTGAGCGAGACCAAGTTCGGCGCCGTCGCGGGCGATCCGGAATTCCGCACGGCGCGCGCCGACGAGATCGTGGAGTGGTTCGGCGCCGAGGCCGGGTCGCTCGGTCCCATAGGCGTCAAGAACATGCCGGTCTACGCCGACCAGGCTCTGGTGGGCCGGCGCAACATGATCGCCGGCGCCAACAAGAACGACTATCACCTGCGCCACGTGACGCTGGGCGAAGACTTTCAGGCGGAGATTCGCGAACTGCGCCAGGTGAACGGAGGCGACGCCTGCATCCACTGCGGCAAGCCTCTGGTGATCCGCAAGACCGTCGAGATCGGGCACATTTTCAAACTCGGGTACAAGTATTCCGAGTCGATGGGTCTGCGCGTGCTGGCCGCCGACGGCAAGGAAGTCACCCCCATCATGGGGTCGTACGGCATCGGCATCGAGCGCATTCTGGCGGCGGCGATCGAGTTGTATCACGATAAGGACGGCATGATTCTGCCCGCCGCCATCGCCCCGTTTCAGGTGGTGGTGACGCCCGCGAATTTCAACGATGCGGCCCAGGCGGCAGCGGCCCGAACGATCTATGAAGAATGCCGGAAACTCGGGTTGGACGTTCTGCTCGACGACCGCGACGAGCGCCCCGGCGTGAAGTTCAAAGACGCCGACCTGATCGGCATCCCCTTCCGCATCGTCGTCGGCAAGAAACTGGCGGGCGGTTCCGTAGAACTGGTGGACCGCAAGACCCGGCAATCGACGGACGTTCCCGTTGCGGATGTGGCCCGCGTGGTAGCGGAGCGGTTGAACTAATTCCGATCCGAGCCGCGCGCGTCAGCAAGCGCAATCGTCGGGATAAGCCGGCTTGCGCCGACATCGGCCGCGGCGGGATTCCATGTGCCCCAGCCGTTGGCTGGCGTGAGCGGGCGGGTGTAACAACCTGGCGCCGGATTCCGAAGGGGGTCACATCCAAGGTAAGAGCCGTGTGCCGTAGTGCCGCAAGCACGGGTCTGTGCGGGCGGGGGCGGGCAACAACGATCTGCACCCGGTTCCCATCCACCCGCAGAGTCTTCCCGATCACGTCGGGATCGGCCGGCCCCGGATCCATGATCGTGTATCTGCGTTGCGCGTACGCGGCCAGCGCCTCGAAGACCGTGTTGGTGCGTTGCAACTCCTGGTATTTGGGATAAGAAAAACCGATATCGCGCACTCCCCGGCGGTCGGCATTTACCGTTAGATACACCTTGGCCAGCCGCCCAGCGTTCGGATAAGGCAAAGGCCGCAGCACCACGTTGTACAACACCGCCAAAATTGGCGTATTCGCTCCCAGCCCTAAAGCCAGTGTGAGTACCGCCGCGGCGGCGAATCCCGGGCTTCGCCCGAATGCACGGAGTCCGTACCGGACATCGCGCACCAGCACATCTGCGGCCCTTCTCATGATGCGTTATGCACAGCTTCCGCCACACCTTACCCGTGTCAAGCGGTCTTTACCGCGCCCGGGCCAGCATCGTTCCCGCGATCGAAGGCAGCGGCAGCACCTGGTCCGCGGCGCCGCGTTTGATGGCTTCGTTTGGCATGCCGAACACCACGCAGGTAGCCTCATCCTGGGCTATGGTCGGAGCCCCGGCCTGCTTCATCTCGAGCAGTCCCTGCGCGCCGTCGTCGCCCATCCCGGTCAGGATCACGCCAACGGCGTTCCGGCCCGCGTAGCGCGCCGCCGATCGAAACAGCACGTCCACACTGGGACGGTGGCGGTTCACCAGCGGTCCATCCTTGATCTCCACATAGTATCGGGCGCCGCTTCGCTTCAAAAGAAGGTGCCGGTTGCCCGGCGCTATCAGCGCCCGCCCGCGCAGCACGGTATCGTTGGACTCCGCCTCTTTTACCGAAATCTGGCACAGGCTATCCAGCCGGTTGGCAAAGGCGCGCGTAAACACTTCCGGCATATGCTGCACGATGACAATACCGGGAGTGTCCGGCGGCAGTACTTCCAGCAGCGCCCGTAGGGCTTCAGTGCCGCCGGTCGACGCTCCCACCGCAATTACCTTTTCGGTGGTTTCCAGCAGGGCTCCGGTGGACCGCGGAAGAATCGCATCCGCCGAGAGCTTTGGTTCCACTGTACTGCCCGGCCGCGGAACCCGCAGCCGCGCACTTGCCGCGGCTTTGACCGCCTGGCACAGAAGCGCCGACGATTCTTCCAGGAACTGTTTGCTCCCCAGACGCGGCTTGGCAATGATATCCACCGCGCCGTACTCCAGCGCCCGGAGCGTGCTCTGCGCTCCCGACTCCGCCAGGCTTGAACAGATAATCACCGGCAGCGGGTGCTCGCGCATGATCTTCTGCAGGAACGTCAACCCGTCCATGCGCGGCATCTCGATATCCAGTGTGATGACGTCCGGCGCTTCCACCCTCATCCGCTCGGCGGCTACGAAAGGATCGGATGCTGTACCCATCACCTCGATCGCCGGATCCCGCGATAGAACATCTTGCATCGTCTGGCGAACTACCGCGGAATCATCCACGATCAGGACGCGAATCTTAGGCTTTGCCATTGGTTCGGTACGGCTCCTTCCACAGGGCCAGCCGGTGCAGCAGGACCAGGCCGGTACCAGTGTGAAAATGAATGCGGCGGCCTCTTCGCCCGCCCATATCGGACGCGGATACGACGAAACCCTCCTGCTGGAGCACCTCCAGCGCCACGGCGCAATTCTGCGCTCCCACCGTCGGCTTGCCCGGCACCATACTGTCAACCGGCAAGACGTCCGCGCCGCCGAACACCTTTACCTCGAGCTCCCGCCGGCTGGCTCCCAGCATGTCGAACTGCTGCGCCAGGTAACGGATGCTGTAGTCCACGTAACGGTAGCCCTCCGCCGGCACGGCGTTCGGCGGGCATCGCGGCAGCAAGCCGTGACACAGCGCTCCGGCGCCCAGCCTTTTGCTCCAGAATGTCACCCCTACGCAGGATCCCAGGATCGTTCGCAGGATCGCCGGGTCGCGCGCCAGGTATAATTCCCCCGGCTGCAGATTCAGGTCCGGCAACACCGTGAGGCTGGCGCTCATAGTCACTTTCGATATACCGACGGCGCCACCGGAGTCAATGGTAAGTCCATCCCTTGCAGGGATTCCGAGTGGCCCGCGAAGAAATAGCCGCCGGTCGTCAACTGCCGGGTCAGCTTTTCCAGAAGCCGCACCTGGGTGGAACGGTCGAAATAGATGATCACGTTCCGGCAGAAAATGATGTCCAGCGGTTCCGCCAGGCCAAAATCCCGGTCCATGAAATTCAGCCGGCGAAACTCGATCAGCGCCCGTAATTCCGGTACCACCCGCAGTAGGTCCGATTTCGGGTCCCGGCTGCGCATGAAGTATTTCTTCCGGAGTTCGGGAGGAACCGGATGTGCCAGCGACGATTTGAAAACTCCCATGGAGGCCTTGGCCAATACCTCCGTACAGATGTCGGTCGCCAGAATTCCGAAGCGGAAGCCCGAGCATGTCCGGGCATACTCACTGAGCACCATCGCCAGTGTGTATGGCTCCTCTCCGGTGGAACAACCGGCGCTCCAGATCTGGAATTTCCGGCCCGGGCCCCTGCGCCGCGACAGTTCCGGCAGCGCGGACCGGGTTAGATAGTCGAAATGGCCCGGCTCACGAAAAAAATCCGTCTTGTTGGTAGTGACTGCATCGATCAGGTGCACCAGTTCGTCCCGTTCCGCGTTGTGACTGAAAAGGTAATCGCAGTATTCGGAACAGGACGAAAGATTGAGCCCCCGCAAGCGTCGCCGCAGCCGGATCTCCAGCATTGTCCGCTTGTCCGTGCCCAGGCTGATACCGGACTCGGTGTAGATCAGCCTGCGCAGCCGGTCGAAATCGCTCTCCGTTAAACCTTCGGTTGTGATCGTCATGGGTCATCAATTCGGGACCCCGTTCCCCGGAGTCCCGAACCTTTTCAGACGTGAGCTTCCGCGGGAGTTTTGCAACCCTCCGCGGTGCGCACCGCCGATAATTCCTCGGCGGAGAAAACCCGGTCGATGTCCAGGATCATGATGAATTGCGAATCCCGCTTCCCCATGCCCTTGATGAAATCGGTCCGGATTTGCGTGCCGATTCGAGGCGCCGGCTGAATCTGCTCCGGCTCCAGGTCAATCACTTCCTCGACCGAATCAGCCAACGCGCCGATTACCGTCGACTCGCCTTCGAGCAACATCTCCACCACCACAATGCAGGTGTTGACCGTCTTTTCCGTCTTCGACATTTCGAAACAGAGCCGCAGGTCTACCACCGGCACCACGTTTCCACGCAGATTGATCACGCCGCTCATGAAATCCGGTGTGCGGGGGATCTTGGTGATATTGGTAAAATCCAGCACTTCCCGCACCTTGGAGACGTCGGTGGCAAACACTTCGTCCCCCAGCTTGAAAGTGAGGTACTGCCGCGTGTCGGTAATTTCCGTAACGCTCATCGTTCGCTCCCTTCCGCTTCGTTAGAAGCGTTCGAATTCCTTATCGATGCGGTCACCCACCTCCCGCATTTTGAGAGACACTCCGGCCTTTTTCGGCGCGCCCTGAGATACCGCGTCGCGGAGTTTCGTCAGGGAAGCAGCCGGCTTTCCGGCCGGCCGCGCAGCATGAGCCTCATTGGTCTCTCCCGTGCGGAAGAAGCCCAATGCGCTCATCAACTGCTCGCTCTGCCCAGTCAGTTCCTCGGTGGTCGACGCCATCTCTTCGGCTGCCGAAGCATTCTGCTGGATGACTTTCTCCAGTTGCTGCAGCGCTTTGTTGATCTGCTCCGAGCCGGTGTCCTGTTCCTTGCTGGCGGCTGTGATTTCCTGTACCAGTTCCGCCGTCTTCTGAATATCGGGGACCAGCTTTTCAAGCATCTCCCCGGCCTTCTCGGAAACTTTGACCGTCGTACTGGAGAGCTGGTTGATTTCTCCGGCCGCTTTCTGGCTGCGCTCCGCCAGTTTGCGTACCTCCGCCGCCACGACGGCGAATCCCTTGCCGTGCTCGCCGGCGCGCGCCGCCTCGATCGCCGCATTCAGAGCCAGCAGGTTCGTCTGGCGGGCAATTTCCTCGATGATCGAGATCTTGCTGGCGATTTCCTTCATGGCAGAAACAGCCTCCAGCACGCACTTGCCGCTTTCCTGCGCATCCTTGGCCGACTTGGTGGCGATCTTGTCGGTCTGCTGCGCGTTATCGGCGTTCTGCTTGATGTTGGAGACCATTTCCTCCATCGAGGAAGATGCCTCTTCCGCCGACGCTGCCTGCGAACTGGCTCCGTTGGATACCTGTACCGACGCCGCGCTGATCGACTGGCTGGCCGACGATACTTCGCCCGCGATGCCGCGCACGTCGGTCACCGTGCGCGTGAGTCCCGCGACCATGCTGCTTAATGCCTGCATCAGCTTGTCGTGCGCGCTGCGCTCGCGTACCACCACCGTCAGGTTGCCCTGGGCAATCTCTTCCGCCGCCCGCGTGACATCGTCCATGGCACTGATCAGCGCGTTCAGATTGTTCTTGATGTTGTTGAATTCCCCGCGGTAACTGTCCGTGATCTGGGGCGGAAGATCGCCTTTACTGATCCGGTCCACATACGTGGCGGCCACGTTGAGCGGCGTAATTACCGCGTCCAGAATGCCGTTTACTCCCTGGACGATCTGCGCGTAAGCGCCCTGAAACTGATCCTGATGTCCCCGTTCGGCCAGCTTTCCTTCTTTCGAAGCCTCCGTCAGGCGGCCCAGTTCTTTGTGAAGACCCTGCAGAACGGTCGCCACATTGTTGATCGCCTGCTTCATCTTCTCGTGATCGCCCTGATAGGTTTGAGCGATCAGCTCGTCGATCTTGCCGCTGGAAATCTGTGCCAGAACACGATTGCCTTCGCCGATCGGGAGCAGAATGGCGTCCAGCATCTTGTTGACTCCCCGCACGATGTCGGCATAAGCCCCGCGGAATTCGTCGAGCTTGCCCCGTTCGGAGAGTTGCCCCTCTCGCGAAGCCTCGGTGAGGCGGCCCAGTTCTCTTTGCAGATTCTGCAGAACCACCGCCACATTGTTGACCGATACCTTCATCTTCTCGTGGTCGCCTTTGTAGGTTTGCATGACCAGCTCGTCGATCTTGCCGCCGGAAATCTGTGCCAGAATGCGATTGCCTTCGCCCACCGGAAGCAGAATGGCATCCAGCATGGTGTTGACGCCGCTGACGATGTCGGCATAGGCGCCGCGGAACTGGTCCGGCTTGCCGCGCTCGGAAAGCTGCCCTTCGCGGGACGCCTCCGTCAGCCGCACCAGCTCTTTCTGCAGACCCTGCAGAACCAGCGCGACATTATTTACGGCCAGTTTCATCTTTTCGTGATCGCCCTGGTACGTCTGGGAGATCAGTTCGTCGATCTTCCCGCCGGAAATCTGGCTGAGAATGCGATTGCCCTCGCCGATCGGCAGCAGGATCGCGTCCAACATCTCGTTGATGCCCTGGACCATCTCGCGCGCGGTCCCGTGAAACTGCTCGGTTCTGCCCCGCTCCTCCAGCCGGCCCTGGCGGGATGCCTCGACCAGCCGCAGGATCTCCCGGGACACGTTCTCAATCTCCAGGCCGCCTGCCTTCGAATGGCCAGCCGCGCGAGCGCCGTCCTCTCGCGCGCCATGATCCAGTACGGCCGAACCGCCATTGCCGGAGCGCTGGGCTTTGTTCTTACTGTCTGCTTTGCGTTGCATCTGTCCTGTTTTCCTTTTTGAATGATGGTTTGCCCTGCCCCGCCGGCTGAGCGCCGGTCGTGAGTGGTTGTCTGCAAAACGTTCTGCACCAGACGGTGCGGATCCAATATCAGGGCCACACTTCCGTTGCCCAGAATGGTGGCGCCTGAGACCACCTGCGCACTTCGATAGAGCCTGCCCAGGTTCTTGATCACCGTCTGGTGATCTCCCAAAACCTGGTCCACTACGAAACCGTAATGTCCCTGCTCGGTTTCGACTAACATGATCTGCTCGCGATCCGGCCGCCGCGTCTCCATCTGGAAGTACTCGCTGAGCCGGATGTAGGGAATGATCTCGCCGCGCACATTGACGATGTGCCGGCCGTGAGCGTCCTGGATATCCTGCCGGGTGAGTTCGATGCATTCCAGGCTGTTGGCCAGCGGCAATACGAAGTGAGCCTGCCCGACGCGCACCAGCAGCCCGTCGATAATCGCCAGGGTCAGGGGCAGCCGCAGCGTCACCGTAGTGCCCGCGCCCGTCGTGCTCGCGATTTCGACCGATCCGCGCAAACCCTCGATGCTCCGCCGTACCACGTCCATGCCGACCCCGCGTCCGGAAACATCGGTCACCTGGCGCGCCGTCGAGAAGCCCGGAGCCATGATCAGGGCGAGGATCTCCGCCTCCGAGAGCCGAGCATCGGCGTCGATCAGCCCCTGTTCGATGGCCCGGGCCCGCACCGCTTCCGCGTCCACGCCGTGCCCGTCGTCAGCCACCCGGATCAGCACGTGGGCCCCGGCGTGATGGGCCGAAAGATGAATTCTGGCAGTAGCCTTCTTGCCGGCCGCCCTCCGCTCTTCCGGCGTTTCCACGCCGTGGTCCATGGCGTTTCGAACCAGGTGGACCAGGGGATCGTTCAGTTGATCGATTACGGTTTTATCCAGTTCCGTGTCGGCCCCTTCGACTGTGAGCTCGACCTCTTTGTTCAGTTCGACTCCCAGGTCGTGAACCAGCCGGCGGAACCGGTCGAAGGTGGGCTTCAGCGGCAGCATGCGGATGCTCATGGAGTTTTCCCGCAGCGCCGCCGTAAGCCGGTCTACCGCTTCGGAGATATCCAGAATGTCCGCGTCGTCCAGCCGGCCGGCGACTTCACTCAGGCGCGCCTGCACGGTCACCAGTTCGCCCACAAGATTGACAAGCTGATCCAGCTTTTCGGCCGATACCCGGATACTCGCCTTGCCTGCCCCCACGGAGGCCGACCCCGTGGGAACTGCCGGCGCGGGCGTCGCCGCTAACTCCGGAACCACCGCTTTTGGAGCCTGGGGTCGCCTCCAAGTCCGGCACCGCCGGCCGGCTCGACCGTCAGTTCGCACTCGCTCTCGATGAATATAAAGACGTCCCGGATGGCCTCCGCCGGCGCCGCGGTCCTGAGGATGATATCCCATGCCAGGTAACAGCGCTCCGGATCCAACTCGGCAAGGCGTGGGATCGACGATGTGTCCACCTGGATTCGCGTCTTTCCCAAGTCCGCCAGTTGCCGCAACAGAAGGAGCGGATTGGTGCCATTCAGCAGGACATCCGGACCGGGCCGGAAGTGAATGTGCCACGTGGCTGACCGGTCCGTCGGTCAACTCGCGGAGTTGCCCCAGGATCTCCGCCGCTGCGCTCCGGCTCGCTCCTGCCGCTTCCTGCCGGCGCGTCCAGCATCGTCTTGATCTGGTCGCCGGCGGCCAGCGCGAGATTGATCAGGCTCGGTGGATACCGCCAGTTCGCCTTTCCGAAGCCGGTCGAATGCCGCTTCCAGGTTGTGCGCGACGCCGGCAATGTCATCGAAGCCGAACATCGCGCCCGACCCTTTTATGGTGTGCAGCGCCCTGAAGGCACGCCCCACCACTTCCTGGTCATCGCGCTTCTCGTCCAACTCCAGCAGCGCCGATTCCAGTTCCGCGAGCAGTTCGCGCGCTTCTTCCTGGAAAGCCTGCCGATATTTGTCGATCATCCCAGTACCTTTTTCACTACGGCGAGAATCTGCTGCGTGCTGAACGGCTTGACAATCCAGCCGGTGGCCCCGGCGGCTTTGCCCTCCTGCTTGCGCGATTCCTGCGATTCGGTAGTGAGCATCAGGATCGGCAGGCCCTTGCGAGCCGGGTTGCCGCGAATCAGCCGGATCAGCCCGATCCCGTCCAGATTCGGCATGTTCAGATCCGTGATCACCAGGTGAACCGGCTGCGCCAGTTTTTGCAGGGCGTCCTGGCCATCCACCGCCTCGATCACCGAATAACCCGCTTCCGAAAGAGTGAACCGGACCATCTGCCGCACGCTGGCTGAATCGTCTACCGTGAGAATCACCTTAGCCATCGCTCCTCCCCTGTGACTCCACCCCAGGCAGCGAATCGAAACCCGCATCGCGCGCCGCTGCGCCGGCGGCCGGCGACATTCGTGTGACGATTCTGGCGCCCGAGTGCGCCGCCTCCCTCCCGGCGGCAACCAGAAGCTGCAACAGCGTGACGTCCACATCTTCCAGGGCTTCCAGATCCAACCGGATGTCTCCTCCTCCGGCCAGCCCCTCCAGCAGGCGCTGCTTCAACGCCGCCGCCGATGCGACCGTCGAATCCTCTTGCAGGCGGATGAGCGAACCAGGCTCGTGTGTTTCCATAGTTATGGTGGAACTTGACTGCGGGCGTCCCTTCATGACTCTTATCGGCAGTTTTCCCCGTGGGACTTTAGTCGCACATCGCAAAATCGGAAATCTTCGGAAGTTTTTCGTAAGTCCGCCGATGAGAAGATTGCGGTGCAAATCCATCTATCACGCTTGTTCTCAGAGACGATCCGCTCCCGGCCCAGCCTGTTCGCGCTCGCGCGTCGTCTTTCCCGGAACCCCGCCGGCACGGTGTGGAACGCCGGCATCCAGAACGTTATCGCCGATCTCGAGAGTCTCAACCGCTCAACCGAGCGGGATTTCCTGGCCGTCGGCGAGAAGCTGATGGAGTTTCGCGGCTGCGCGCGCCGCATTGCCGCGGATATGGCGGCGCTCGCCGGGTTGACGTCCGGCGAACACGGGCGCAATGCCGCGCAGGCGCTGGAGTGCGTCCTGGAGCACTCGCGCGCCATCCGCGCCCGCATCGAAGCCAGCGGAGATTCCCTCGAGAACGTGCGTGCCCTGGCCCGGCGTGTGCGGCAGTCCTTCTCCGGACTCACCCATGCGGTCGCCACCTTCCGGACCCTTTGCACCCTCACCCGGATTGAAACATCCCGCCTGGGAGCCACCAGCGCCGGCTTCGCCGATCTGGCCGAGGAAGTCAGGCCGCTCTCGGAGAGCATTCAGGCCAGCGGCGAACTGGTTCTGGCCGCGGCTGCCACGCTCGATCAAGGCGTGGAGAAGGCCCTCCGCAATGCGGTGACCCTGCGCGAACAACAGCTTCGCGAACTCCCCGAACTCATCGCCGCGGTACGGGAAGGCATGCAGGCTTTCACCGCGCAGCAACAGAGGGCCGCGGAGGCCACCGTCCGCCAGGCCGCGCAGTACGAAGAACTGGGCGCGGCCGTCAATGACCTGGTACGTTCCATTCAATTTCACGACATCACGCGCCAGCAGATCGAACACGTCATGGAGGCTCTCCGGCCTCTCTCGGGCGGAGCGCCGCCTGGCCGTTCTCTGGTGGCCCTGCAGTCGTCGCAGTTGCAGAGCGCAGGGCGGGTGTTTGCTTCGGCGGTAGAGGGTATCGAGCGGGACCTGGACGCGGTCGCGGACCGTCTGGAGAGCATGGCAGAGGCCAGCCTGCTGTTCACCGGCGGTAGCGGGCACGAACACGACTCCTTCTTTGTACGCATGGAGGGCTGCTTTTCCGCCGTTCTGCAAGCGGTAGCCGCCTGCGACGCGGCGGACGCCGGCATGCCCGCGACGGTTCGCACCATCGAAGAACTGGCCGCCCGGATGCGTACATCCATCGCCGAGATCGGCAGCGTCGAGATTCGCATCCAGCAGATTGCCATCAACGCCACCATCCGGTCCGCGCACATCGGCGCTGGCGGCGATCCGCTGAGCGTCATCGCCGGCGTCATGCAGAAAATGGTCGCCGATTCCGCCGGCAAAACCCAAGATGCCGCCGGCGCGCTCGCGGCCATCGGCGACGCGGCCCGGCGTCTTTCGGACGGCGAGGATCGACAGCAGCAGGCCGGCGAAGCCTGCCAGTTTCTGCGTCACGCCATTCTGGAAATGCATTCGGCCAGCGAACTCAGCTACTCCCGGGTCCAGCAGATCGTCGAAACGCGCGCCCGGCTCGCCGCGGACATTCATGCCTTGCGGAGCGGCTTTACGGCGGGCGTTTTGGTTGCCGGTGTGCTACAGCGGGCGTGCCGTGAACTGGAACGCATCGCCGCCCTCCTTCCCGCGGACCCGGAGGGAGCGCCCAGCCTCGAGCAACTCGCCGGCCGGTACACCATGCAAACCGAGCGCGATGTTCACCAACTGGCGCTCCAGGGCGCCCCAGCCGAGGCCGCCGCCGAACAACCTCTGGGCGATAACGTGGAACTGTGGTAGCAGGGCCTGCGCACAGAAAGATCTCGCCGGAGTTCGCGAAATATTCCGCGCCATACGTCAATCGCCTCCCCGGCTCCAAAGCATCGGCAATCGATTTGCTTTGCCGTGCAGTTTGGCCCGCCATGCCGCCAGCGCCAGGCTGGCCGCCACCTTCCGATATGCCCTGGCAGTAGTGTGCGGCCATGCGGGCACTCTGGCAACCGGATTGCTGCCCCCGGATCGTCGAATTGCAGGAGGTGCCATGGAGTCCGTCGCAGGTGCGACCCCGCGCGCGTCGTCCAGACTCATCTCTGCGTCTTCCAGACTCGCGGTGGCGGGCGTCATCCTGTACATCGCCACCGCCCCCCTCGCGGAAGCCCAGCCAACCGCCGGCAGCTTCGTGACTCATCAGTTCATGGATTTCCAGGCCGCAGCTCCCACGGCGGTGGACGGCGCCGGGAACCTCTACACCACCACAGGCTTGATGCCTCCTGCCCCAACCACACCGGGCGCCGCG
Organism: uncultured Solibacteraceae bacterium; assembly: GCA_963853855.1. GTDB lineage: Bacteria > Acidobacteriota > Terriglobia > Bryobacterales > Bryobacteraceae > Sulfopaludibacter. Next base: position 162,014 of record CAWKYG010000008.1, read on the forward strand.
CAACCGCAACCCGGAGGCGGTACGTGCACATTAATCACGCCCCCTTCGGTATTCCCGGCACCCTGCTACAACGCCTACATCGCCAAAACCGGCCCCACCGGCAACACGGTATTTGCCACCTTCCTCGGAGGTGCCAGCAATGCCATTGGGTCCGCCATAGCGATCGATGCGTCCGGCAACGTCTACGTTACCGGCACCGCCGGCAGTCCCTTCCCGACCACCACCGGCCCCGCCAAACCCGGTAACTTCCTCACCGCCGCCTTCGCGGCCAAGCTGAGCGCTGACGGAAGTAAATTTCTATATGTCACCTATCTGCCGGCGTGCCTGGCGCAGCCGGGCGCGATCGCCGTCGATCCGCAGGGCGACGCGTATATCTCGGGCGTCACCTCCACGACCAGCTATCCCTCCCATGCCTGCGTCGTCAAGCTGAGCGCGGACGGTTCCGCCGTAGTCTACAGCAAGATCCTCGCCGGATCGGATCAGGATTCCCCCGCCGCCTCGCTAGCCGCCGGCGCGGCCGGCGATGTCTACGTCACGGGATGGACGGTTTCGCCCGACTTCCCGGTAACGGCGGGGGCCCTGCAGACAAAGCTCTCCGGCGTGCGGAACGCGTTTCTCACGAAGCTCGACCCGTCAGGCAACATCGTCTTTTCTACGTACCTTGGCGGATCGGGAAAAGACAACGGCAACACGGTCCAGGTGGATGCGAGCGGCGACGTGTACCTCGCGGGAAGCTCTACGTCGCTTGATTTCCCCACAACCAGAGGCACGTTCGAGCCGCAACCCGTGGTGCCGGCCGCAAGCACCTCGCCCGGCGGGTTCGTCGCAAAGATAGCGCCGGACGGCAGGTCCCTCATATGGTCCACATATCTCGACGATCCCGCTATGCTTGTGCTGGGTCCGGCAGGCGATTTGTACATCTTGGGGGGAGCGGGGCCAGGCCAAATACCGGTCACCCCGTCTGCACCTCTGCCGTGCGCCCCGGGCGGCCCTGAGCAAGGCGGTGGAGACTATGTATTGCACCTCAGCAGCGCCGGCACCCTCGTTGACGCCACCTGGGTAAATGTGCCTGCGATCCTCCCTGCCGGCTTCGGTCTGATGAATGGCGGATCGCTGGTGCTGTCAGCGGCGGGGACAGTCGCGGAGATCACCTTCGGCGGGGCGGGCTGGTCCGCTCCTCCGTGCATGACCTTGTCCCCGCTCAATTCCGCGACGTTCCTGCCCACTCCAGTCATCGCGGGCGAATTTCTCACCTTCCTTGGGTCGGGTATCGGGCCTGCGGCCGGCGTCGCCGCGCCGTTCGGCCCGGGAGGGTTTCCAGTCACCCTCGGAGGTGTGCAGGTGTTTTTCGGCGGCACACCCGCGCCCGTGCTTTACGCGCAGTCGGGACAGGTGAACGTGCAAGCGCCCATGGAGTTGAGCGGACAATCGTCCACCACCATTACGCTCACTTACAGCGGGAACACCTTCGGTCCGGTGACCGTACCGCTGAACTTCGCCTACCCCGGCCTGTTTCGCCTGCTGGTGGGCCTCACGGCCCAAGCCATGGCGGAGAACCAGGACGGCTCTCTCAACGGCCCGTCGAATCCAGCCGCACCCGGCTCCGTGGTGACGTTCTGGGGCACTGGATTTCCGGCCATCAGCCCTGCCTGTCCCACCGGAGGACTGAACCCCGATAGCGCCGTCGAACTTCCCTCCGCGTACAGTGTGGTCATGCTGGGCGGGGGTCCGGTGCAGTATGCGGGCAGCGCCCCGGCACTTGCATGCGGAGTGACGCAGATCAACATGCAGGTGCCTCCAACCGCCAGCCCCGGTCCGCTGCTGATCACTCCCGGTGTGTGCACCAACGGCGGCAACACCTGCCAGGGAGTGCAGACCGGAGCCATCCTCTATATACAGTAGGCTGGCTCGGGGCGGCGTAGTAGCGCCGTCGCTCTCGTGAGACGATTCCGGACTGCACGCTTTCAGTGCGGACCGGCCAAGCCAAGTTTGTCAACCTGCACGAAGGACCATGCCTTACTCCTGCCGCAGAGCCGCCAGCGGATCGATTCGGGACGCTCGCCGTGCCGGCGCATAACCAGCCAGTATCGCGGCAATTACCAGGACGGCGCCGGCCACCGCCAGGGTTCCCGGATCATTGGGCTGGGTCTCGAACAGAAACGATTTGACAAGCCGGGACGCGCTCAACGCCGCAGGCACGCTGATCGCGAGTCCCACCGCCGTCATTAGTAGAACGCGGCGCAGAACCATCCATACCACGGCGCCGCGTTGCGCGCCCAGAGCCATACGGATTCCAATCTCGCCAACCTGCCGCGCGACGTTGTAGGACATCGTCCCGTAGAGTCCCACGCACGCCATCAGCAAAGCGAGAACCGCGAAACCCGTGCATAGTTTCGCGAACATGACTTCCCGGCTGATCGTCCGGTCGATTTCCGCAGACTGTGTGACCACGTTCGTGACCGGTATGCGGGAATCCGCCTCCCGCACCATCTCATGCACACTCCTGGCATACGTCAGCGGATCGCCCGCGGTGCGCAGCGCGTAGGTCACTTGGAACGGAGGAAACTGGGTGGCCGCTACGAACACGGTCATGGGACTCCCCTCTTTCAGGCTGCCGTACCGTACGTTACCCGACACGCCGGCGATTTCGAGATCGCGCTCGTCGTCCACGAACGTGATGCGCCGGCCCACCGGATTCTCGTTCCCGAAGTAAGTCCGCGCCAACTGCTCGCTGATCACGGCAACCGGCGTGGAGCCCGGTTGGTCGCGGTCGTCAATCTCACGCCCGGCCAGGATCGGAATCTGCATCGTCGTGAGGAAACGCGGTCCGGTGGCTATGACCCCTGCGCCTTGGATGGTGACAGCGCCGATCTTCATTGCCCCCCTGTATGCCCCCCCGGCCATGCCGGCGCTGATGATCGAGGATCCTGAAAGCGTCGCGCCGCTCACTCCGGGGATCGATTCGAAGCGCTGGCGCAGGTTCTCGTAAAAAGTGGTGATCTCCGGGTCGCGATGCCCCCCCTGGCGCGCATTCACCGTGAACAGAAGGATGTGCTCGCGGGCGTATCCCAGTGGGATGGAGTGCAGCCTGTCGAGTGTCCGGACAAACAGACCCGCGGCGACCAGGATGCCAAAAGACATCGCGATTTGGGCGACCACCAGAACGTCCTGCGCGCGGCGGCGCGCTCCGCCCCCGCGTCCATTCTTCAGCGCCGGCATGACGTCCGGACGCGTCGCCTGAATCGCTGGAGCGAGGCCGAATAACAGGCCGCAAACCACCGAGAGCGCCGCCGTCACGCCCAACACGCTCCAGTTCAATTCCGCGTGCAGCGTAAGGTTCCTCTGCCCGCCAGAGAGCAGATACGTCAGCGTTCGCATGCCCCAGATCGCAAACGCCACCCCTAGGGCTCCGCCCAGCGACGCCAGCATCACACTCTCGGTAAGCAACTGCCGCACCACGCGGAACCGTCCCGCTCCCAGGCTGAGCCGGACAGCCATTTCCCGGCGCCGCGCCGCGGCCCTTGCCAGCAGCAGGTTGGCGATGTTCGCGCACGTGATCGCCAGGATCAATCCCACCATCGCCAGAAGCACGTACAGAGGCTTGGAATACTGGCGGCGCAAGCTGCCCAGACCGGCGGCGCCGGGATTCAGAATCAGCGCGGGCAGTTTGGCGCGCTCCCCGTCGGTGCTCGCCGTGGCGGCCACCCATTGATGGAAACGGGGAGCCAGCGCTGCCTGCCCCTGAGCCATGCTCACGCCGGGACGCAGGCGGCCCATCATTTCGATCCAGTAGAAGTTTCCGTCGCTATACATGCGAGCCGCTCGGGCGCCGTCCACGAGCAGATTCGTGTGCAACGGAAGGTACAGGTCCGGCGCCGCCGCAGGGTCCACTCCGAAGAATTCCGGCGGCGCGACGCCGATCACCGTGAAGTGAATGTTATCGACCAGAATCGACTGTCCAATCGCATTCGGCGCTCCTCCAAAGCGATTTTGGCTCGTAACAAAACTGATTACGGCGACCGGCGCCGCGCCTGGACGGTCGTCTTCGGAGTCGATCAGACGTCCCGCGGCCGGCGACACGCCCAGGCCGCGGAAATACCCGCCGGTGACGTACTCCGTGCCGGCGCTCATGGCCTGCCCGCGGATGGCCAGGGTGCGGTTATGCCCGTTGAAGTATCCGAAAAGCGTGGAAAAGACGGAATGCTCCTCGCGAAGCGTCTCGAACGCGGGGTACGGGAATATCCCGCTCACCAGGTCGCCTGTGTCGCCCGGCCAGAAAAGGCCCTGTAACCCGTGCACTACCCATTGCCCGCCGTCGTCCTGGGGCGATAGGCTATGCCAGTTCAAGACCACCAGGGACTCGGGTTCGGCCACCGGCAGCGAGCGCAACAGGATCGACTCCATGAAACTGTAGATCGTCGTATTGGCGCCGATGCCGAGCGCCAGCGACAGGACCGCCAGCGCGCTGAATGCCTTGTTGGCGGTCATCGTGCGACAGCCATAGCGTACATCCTGCCAAAGTTCCGACCAGAATCGCGTCATCCAGATCTCCCGTGACTCTTCGTGCTTCAGTCCGATGTTGCCAAATCGCCGGCGCGCTTCGGCCCGGGCGCGCTCCGCCGTCAGCCCGTCTGCTTCGAGTTCCTCGGCTTTTTCCGCAAGATGGAGTTCCATTTCCTCGCGCAGAGCCTCGCCGCGCCGGGCGCTGTCCATCCAATACCTCAGCCGCCGTACCACGTCCGTCACTCCGCTCCCATTACGCGCGCAATCGCCAGCGTGAGTTTCGCGTATTTCCGGGTTTCCACCGCCAGTTGTTTGCGGCCAGCCGCCGTGATCTTGTAGATCCTCGCCCGCCGATTTTTCGACGTCACGCCCCAGACACCCTCGATCCAGCCGTTTAGCTCCAGCCGCTGGAGTGCGGGGTACAGCGAGCCCTCTTCGACGAGGAGCTCATTGTCGGACGATTGTTGAATGAACTGGACTATGCCGTATCCATGGAGGTCGCGCAGCGACAGCGTCTGCAGAATTAGCATGTCCAGTGAACCGGGCAACGAATCGTTCTTTTGCGCCTTGCGTCCCATACCAAGAATTCTTAGCTTACGGCGGCGGGATGACGCGGGTCAAGTTAAGAACTGTTAACCCTCGCGGCGCAAGACGATTTCGGTGTGCTCGCGCGCGCCGGATGCGAGTGGCGCGCGGTCCCGTGCCCTGGAACTTCCCCTCGCTCACCTGCGTAAACACCTTCAGCGCCCTGAGGTCCTGAATGCTCTGGTTCTACAAATCTTTCTTTCCCGTGGTCTGGATTTTCTTTGTTCTCTACTGGCAGATCAAAGCCGCCAATACCAAAACCACCCAGCGCCTCGAGCCGGCTGCCTCGCGCATCCTGCGCGTCTTCATTTTCCTGATCGCGATCGCCCTCCTCTCGACAACTCGCATCCCGCTGCCCTGGCTTTACCTCCAGCTCTGGCCGGTTGGCTTTTGGCCCTTCTGGCTGGGAGCTGCCGTCACCATCGCCGGCCTTCTGTTCGCCGTCTGGGCGCGCGAGCACCTCGGCAGCAACTGGAGCCGCTCCGTCACCATTAAGCAGGGCCACGAGCTGATCACCACCGGTCCCTATGCCGTGGTCCGTCACCCCATCTACACCGGCATTCTGACCGGTTTCCTTGGCATGGCGATTGCCATCTCCCAAGTGCGCGGGTTCATCGTTTTCGTTCTCATCTTCCTCGCGTTCTGGATCAAGCTCCGCATGGAGGAACAGTGGATGCGTTCCCAGTTCGGCGAGGCGTATGCCGCCTATGCTCATCGGACCGCTGCCCTGGTGCCTTATCTCCTCTGATCGATGGGTCTGTACGCAGCCTGCGCCGCCGCTGCGGAGTCTTCAGAATCCAGTCGTCCGCGGTCTCCTCCGGCTCCAGTTCCCGCTCATCGGGCGTCTGATACAAAATCATCACTCTATCGCAATAGCTGGTTCCGAAGAAGTAAGTGACAGCGCAAGTGAGCGGCTTGGGCGCGACAAAGATTAAGATGGTTTCGGACGGATGGACACGTCGAAGATCGTAGAATTCGCCAAGGCTGAGGGCCGCCAAGGTGTCAACCGCTGGGTCGGCGAACGCATCGAAGTGTTGCGCAACGACGGCCGTCTTACGGAATCGCTCTACAATCGGCTAAAGGAGGAATCCCCCGGGGCCGCCCTTCTGTTCGCCGTTGTCTTACAGAAGAGAGAAGTTCTTCCTCCCCGGCTTGCGAAAGATCTGCAACACGCGAAGACCTCCGACCTCCACCTGTGGGTATCTGGCGTCTGTCACGTGCTGATGCCGCGAGTTTTGGACAAGGTACGGGCGAATCTTGAAACCGGCGACGTCTTGTTTGGTTGGCACTGCTTTTATTGCGGCGGCGGCTCTCCGGGAAATGTATTGTTCACCGCCTTTCACGACTTCGAGAAAACCGTAGCAGGTGCCAAGCCGGGTGACCACTTTCAATTGGTGTCCTTGCGTCAGCGAAGCGCTCGCGGTGGCATACTCGAACCAACGCTAGCTAGCCGCAGCACGGCAGTATTTGGCCGCTGCCCCAGGCGGAGAAGTCTGGGTCCTGCGAACAGGCCTTCAACCTCGAGAAATCGAGATCATATGGGATGAGAACGCTGATGATCCTGCCGTGGAGTCCTGGTTTCATCCAAGCAACGGACTTCATCTGGCACGCTTAAGAGAAGACTTGGAATTCGACGAGGAGTATTTCTTGGATGCGAAGAAGGCCGACGCGAGAGGAGCGGTTCCGCTGGGAGGAGCCTAGAAGGCCACCCTGATTTGATTCCCGCCGTGAACCTACTGATGCAATGAGAATCCGGACGGCAAAGCTGCCTCAAGATTGATTTGTTCTCCGGTGATGGGGTGGTGGAATTTCAGAAATTGGGCGTGCAGGAAATATCCTCCATCGCCGGGGAGGCCGGGGAGATTTTCAAGAGGCTGGCCGGTTAAGCCGTACAGAGGATCGCCTACCAGGGGATGGCCGATGGATGCCAGATGGATTCTGATTTGATGAGGGCGGCCCGAATTTAGGCTTACCTCAAATGTTGTGGTGCTGGTGGTGCGTGAGATCACCTTTGCCAATGACTTTGACGGTTTGCCACTTGGGTTGGCGGCCCACACGGAACCGATGAGCGGGTGCGGTACGAGGCCGATGGGTGTGAGGATTTCGTAGGCGTCGTGCTGTGCAATGTTTTGAGCCAGCGCCCGGTAGATTTTTTGAATTTTGGGTGTGTTCCAGTTTGCGAATAGATTAGAGGCCGCCTGCGGTGTTTTGGCGAAGAGGACGATGCCGGTGGTGGCTCGGCCCAACCGGTGGACAGGGTTTGCGTTGGGGGTTTGCTTTTGCACCAGGCGCAGGAGGGTGTTTTCCATGAAGCCGCCGCCGGGGAGGGTGGGCAGCCCGCTGGGTTTGTTGACGGCCAACAGATGGGGGTCTTCAAACAGGACTTCGAAGTGCTGAGGGGAGTCTGGTTCGATCCAGGGTGGACGGTTCCAGACAAGGGTTTGGCCTAAAGTGACCGATTCGCTTCCGGTGGCGGTGACGCCGTTGAGGGTGACTTCGCCGTTGTTCAGTTTTTGTTGCCAGGCTTGTGGGGTTGAGTGGGGGTAAAGGCTTGCCAAGTGGGAGAGCAGGGTTTGTCCATGGTATTTGCTGCTGATGATTGTGGTGTAGGCATAGCCCCGGTTGAGCATGTAGTTTGAGTGTAAGCTATGGGCTCCGGTAATTCTGCCGACCCGCAAGCAGCCCACGCCGCCGCTACACTCTCGCGTCCGCGGCGCGCATCGCCCGGTACCCCGCGCGCCAGCCGGGAAGCAGCCCGGCCAGCGGAGACGAAGCGAGACCGTAAATGCCTGCTTGCGTCCGCAGGCCCGCGCGGCGGAACAGTCCCGCGGTCGTCTCCGGCTCCAGTTCCCGCTCGTCATCCGGCAGATGATGCAGAAAGAAGATCGCGATCACGCAGCCGAATCGCCCCGCCGCCCGCATGCCCTCTTCAAAACGCGCATTGCCGATTCCCAGGCGCCGCGCGTCCTCCCGCGCCTGCCGGATGGCGGCCGGCGAAAGGTCCAGCCCCACCACTTCCTCCACATGCGGCGCCACGCTTCCACGAACCCCGTTTAAGGACCACCTCCCGAAACACTTCACGTTTGCTTTGATATCCTCGTCGGAGCCCCTCAGGAGGTTTTGAGATGTTTGGGATAAAATCGCGCGCCGCACACACAGGCGCAGAGGCTGTTCGGCGGGACCCTGTGCTGGCCGAGCTTCAATTTGACCTGGCCGTAACGCGGAACATTCTGCTTACGGGCTTCATCATCGGTTTGGTTGTGTTGATTGGCTTGTGGGGGTTTCGTGTCCTCAGCAATGGCTACACCGTCTTTTTCTGGGCTTTAGCGTGTTTTGTGGTTGGCGCCTTATTTGGCTTCCTGTTCGGCATTCCGCGCGTACTTCAAAGAGACCCACAGCCTGACGGAGTACATCCCAGATTAGAGGCTGCGGGCAGTTTGCCATCTCGCCCCGCATACCAGTTAATGGTCAACACGAATCTCGATGACGTCTCAGACTGGTTCACAAAAATCGTCGTAGGTGTAGGCTTGGTGGAATTGCGAAAAGTGCCGGGGCTTCTGTTTCGCCTCGCCAGCATGATTGCTGGTGAGCTAGCCTCGATTTCCACGCTACCCCGCTGAGCGCCTGATTTCGTCAAAAAGCCTCCTGAATGGCCGTATTTCTCACTGTTTGCGTTAGATATATACAGTACTGATAATTAGATTATGTGAGCGCTATCCAGTCAGGGATGCGAGGCGCCGTTCAGACTCCGTGCCGCAGCTATATGCATCGTCATCCCTGTCTATCGGTACTTTGCGCTTAGCCGCCTCTTCTTCGCTCTAAAACATATTGACTACTTCATGTTTCGGTAGCACTATCGAGATATGGAGTCCAGCACTGCAAATCAGATAACGACGCCTGGCGACCAGAACTTCTTCCTCTCCCCCCAGTTCCCCATGCAGCGCCAGTACGAAGCCCTCCGCGCTTACCTCCTCGAGGAGGAGCCCTCCGCCGACGTCGCCCGCCGCTTCGGCTACTCCCCCGGCGCCTTCCGCGTCCTGTGTCATCAGTTCCGCCACGACCCTCAAAAACGCGCCTCCTTCTTCCGCCAACCGCAACGCGGACCGCAGTCTGCTCCCGCCCGCGATCGCGTCCGTGATTTGGCCGTGGCCATGCGGAAACGCAATCTCTCGGTCTATGACATGCAGCGCGAACTGGCTGCCGCCGGCCACACCATCAGCATCAACTCCCTCACCGTCTTGCTCCGCGAGGAGGGCTTCTCCCGTCTTCCCCGCCGCGCCGACGACGAACGCCCGGCTACCGTGAAGCCGGAGATCGCCGACGTCGCCGACGTGCGCCGCTTGGATCTGTCCCCCTGTTCCTTCCGTACCCCTTTAGCCGGTCTGTTCCTGTTTCTGCCTTTGCTGGATCGCATCGATCTCCAGGCGGTCGTCACCGCGGCCGCTTGCCCAGTTCGCAGATGATCCCCGCCGCCCAGGCCGTCCGCAGTCTCCTGGCCCTGAAGTTGATCGGCGCCGAGCGCAAAAGTCACGTCATGGACCTGGTGACGGATCGGGCCATCGCGCTGTTTGCCGGAATCAACGTGGTTCCCAAACGCTCCTACCTGGCGGCCTATTCCTCGCGCATCGATCACAAGGTCTGTCTGCGCTTCATGGAGGCTTGGTTGGAACAGGTCGAGCAGAGCCGGCTTGCCCCATGGCTCCTCTTTCGACCTGGACTTTCATAGCGTGCCCGCCAACACCGACCAGGAACCCCTGGAAAAGCACTATGTTTCCAGCCGCAGCCGCTCCCAGAAGGGGATTCTGGTCTTCCTGGCGCGCGATGCCGAACAGCGGGTTTTGCGCTATGCCAACGCCGGTGTGACCAAAGGCGAGCAGGCCGACGAGATTCTCCAGTTCGTCCGGTTCTGGAAGAAACACACCGGCCAACCACCCGCCGAATTGGTTTTCGACTCGCAACTCACCACCTACCAAAAGCTCTCGGAGTTGAATCGGGAAGGGATCTGCTTCATCACCCTGCGCCGACGTTCGGCAAAGATGTTGCGCGAGATCTACAGTCAACCGGATTCTGCCTGGCAGCGGATCAGTTTACCGGCGCTGACCCGCATTTATCGCAACCCCAAAGTGCTGGAGAATCGCGTGACCCTTCCCGGCTATGAAGGCGAACTACGCCAGTTGACGGTGATGGAATTGGGACACGAGGAACCGACCGTCCTGTTGACCAACCACCGCAAACTCGGTCCGGTCGAACTGGTGACGCGCTACGCGCAGCGCATGCTCATCGAAAACGGAATCTCCGAGGCCGTCCAGTTCTTCCATATCAACGCGCTCTCCAGCATGGTCGGGATGAAAGTGGATTTCGATATGCAACTGACGCTCGCGGCCAGTTCGCTGTACCGCATGATGGCCCAGCGCATCGGTAGAGAATACATCCACTCCCAGGCCAAAACTCGTCTTTCGCAATCTGTTGGATCTATCCGGCAAAGTGGAGGTCACGACCACCTCGGTGGTGGTGACCCTGGACAAGCGCGCCCACAATCCCTATCTGGTCGCTTCCGGCCTGGCCGATCAGCCCACACCTATGCCCTGGTTCGGCGACAAGAAGCTGATCATTCAATTTGCCTGACCCGTGACGTCGTCGCCCAACACGCCATTCCCGTTACTAAATTATTACGCGTGGAAATCGAGGCTAGGCCGTAATCAGGTCCCATTTATCATCTCCGTGCTGGTTTACTTCACAACCGTCGGATTCTTAAGTGGGTACTTGACAACGCGAATGTTTGTTCAGCGCGCCTTCATGATTGCGGATCTCTACGCCGAAGGGGCCCTGGATCAAGGGAGCCTCCAAACCGCACCTGGGGGCACGAGCCCCATGCCCCCGTCCGACGTTGGGAAGCTTCAATCGTAAGACTTTTCTCGAAGAACCGTCTATTTGTCGCAGACTGATTGGCGGTATGATATTGGTATGACCAAGGCAAAGATCGCCATCAGCTTGCCGAAGCATCAACTCGCCAGAGTCCACCGGGAAGTCCGCGCCGGAAGAGCAGATTCGGTTTCGGGCTATATTGCCGGCGTCCTGGCGGAACAGGAAAAGCGAGACTCCCTCCGGACGCTTCTTCGCGATCTGATCGAACAACATGGCGAGCCAGCGCCGGAGGACATCAAATGGGCAGAACGCATGCTGCCGCGGCGCGGACGGGGATAACACTGGACGCCGGCGCTTTGATCGCCTTGGATCGCGGCGACAAGCGACTGATCGCTTTGCTCGATCGGGCTTTGGCACAGCGCCTCAAATTTCGAGTGCCCTCCGGCGTGGTGGGGCAAGCCTGGCGGGACGGCCGTATTCAAGTCACACTGGCGCGGTTTTTGCGGATCGACGAAGTCGAGATTATCCCTCTCGATGAACAACTCGCCCGCGCCTGCGGAGAACTCTGCGGCGCCACCGATACCGCCGACATCATCGACGCCTCGGTCGTGATTCTTGCCAGGGAGCGCGGAGACCACATCGTCACAAGCGATCCGCACGACCTCAGGCGGTTGGATCCGACCTGCCCAATCATCCCTATCTGAACTCGCGTGCGGTGAGGACTAATGGCCTTTTCCAATTCAAGGGACCGGGACACCTGATGATGGGAAGTCTCGACGAGCGCACAAGCCCGTCACCTTGCTCCCGGCCAACCCGCAGGCAGCCCACGCCGCCGCTACACTTTCGCCACCAGCTCGAAATTGCTGCCCACGCTCCGCAGCGGAGTCTTCAGAATCCAGTCGTCCGCGGCCCGCATCTCCCGGTACCCCGCGCGCCAGCCGGGAAGCAGGCCGGCCAGCTTCAGTGTAGCTCCTTGCCTGGGAGGGTGCTGCATTGGCGGACGGATGGTCGCCGACGCGAAAGCAATCCACTTGGCCGGATAAGTCGCCATCTCGTCGAAGTGGCGCTGAGGGCGAATCACGCGGCACTCTTCTATTACGGTCTGAAGCGATCCTCCCGAAGCCCGGAATCCGACTGTGGAAGGGTGGCCGACTGTACGCCCACTTCAATGAAGTACATCCGCGAGTAGGTTTAGACGGCCAAGTGCTACCTACGTTGCACAGGACCAATTCCAGCCGGCGTCCGGAACGTCGAGCGACCAGCCGGGATTCATGCAACCCTCTGGCGCAGGCAGGCTTCGAGCAGGAGACCTCCGTCAAGCTCTACCCAAACGAGTGAAATCGCCTCCAGAATACATCCCACGGCTCACGTGGGCGCCGACACACGAAAATGTCCGTGTGATCCCCGAGGATGGCATTATTCTCGATGCCGTAGGGAATCGTAAAATGGCCAGCCAGCTCGCAGGACGAAAAGACGGTCTCGAGGTCGGCGCGCAGAAAACCTGCCGCGACAACCGTCTCGGGCTGCGGATTGCCGTACCCGCGCAGCCAATGCGAGTTCGAGCCGCTGATCACCTCCGGAAGTCCGTGACCGCGGCCATAGAGATTGATGGCGGCGGCTTCACCGGCATCGCCAGCCAGAATGCCGACGGGGGCGTCATCCGCTAGCAGCGAATCGCGAGCGCGAATCACTGCATCCGTCATTTCGCGCCAGCCGAATTCCTCGTTGAGATTTTGGTTCGTCGCGTCAGCAATTTTCCACCAGCGTGAACCGGGCGGCGCCAGCGGCAGAACCAGGACGGATGTCGCAATGCCGCTGACCACCATGCTTCTCCGAGCCACCCTGCGTATGGTGCCAGCAGTCGCGAGAGACAAAGTTTCCAACCATCGCTCGCCCCAAACTGCGCCCACGGCAAGCAGCATGGGGTAGGCCGGTGCGAGATAGTAGGGCCTGCCTCGGGCGATGAGCAGGATTACCAACGGGATCAGGTACATCCAGCCGATCATGCGAAAACGCTTTCCCTCTGGTTTGACGAACAGAAAATAAAGCCCCGCGATCCATATTGGCACCGTGACAGGATTCGTCACCGCCCAGAACTGCGCGGGCAGGAACCCGTCTGCGCGGCCAAGCCTGACGTCGCGGGCATGGATGAAGCTCAGAAAATCCAGCGTGATGAAATCGTGCCGGACCTCCCAGATGAGATTGGGTAGGAAAATCAGGAGGCCGACGGCGGCTCCGTACCACATCCATTTGTGGAGCAGCCAGCGGGGTCTGGTCAGGACAATGCCGCCGACGATGCCCGCCAGCAGGAACGCCATTGTGTACTTTGTCATCATCCCGAGGCCGACGACGGCCCCCAACGCCAGCCACCAGCGCTGGTCTTCGGATCTCAGCAGACGAATGGTCACCCAGGCTGCCAGCACCCACCACAGATAGTCGAAGGAAACATATTGGAACAGGTACCCAAAACTCACTGCCGGCCCAGCGATCACCGCCGCCCACGCAGCCACCAACTGCGCCGGTCGTCTTCCGCCGATTTCGCGAGCCATCAAACCGGTCAGCACCATGGCGATTCCCACTGCCAGGGCGGCGAAGAAGCGCAGTCCAATCATCGACACACCGAACAACGTCAGCGACACTCGGGCAATGAAGGGAGTAACCGGCGGGTACACCACGTATCCCCAGCTGAGGAACCGAGCGTCGTCAATTGTGGCCAGCTCATCGCGGTGGAATCCGTATTCGCCGTTAGTCGCGGTGTGCAGCGCGACCAACGCCAGCGCAGATAGAACGAGCACGCCAGTATCCGTGGCGATGATCCTCCGGCAGATGGCGGGCAGCCGCATAGATGTCTCAATCACTATAGCTGAATAGCTGACCGCAGAAGGCACGATGGGGCTCGAGTCCGCAGCAGAGCCGCTTGATCCGTAGTCGCCACGTCGCGTCTGGCTTCCTGCGCCTCTGGTCGAATACCGCACCGCTCGTACACTGGTCCAGCCCAGAGCACGAGGCTCATACGGGGGGCGCTGATGGATTCTTGCCATGAAACACCGTCCGCTCGGACGCCATATGGACGTATAGTCCCCATCTAGTCGAAGTACTCGGCGCCGCACTGCTGGCCGTCAACTCCTGGATTACGCGCAAACAGGAAGGCAGCCTTTTCCAGTTCAAGGGACCGGGACACCTGATGATGGGAAGTCTCGACGAGCGCACAAGCCCGTCACCTTGCTCCCGCCCCACCCGCAAGCAGCCCACGCCGCCGCTACACTCTCGCCACCAGCTCGAAATTGCTGCCCACGCTCCGCAGCGGAGTCTTCAGAATCCAGTCGTCCGCGGCCCGCATCGCCCGGTACCCCGCGCGCCAGCCGGGAAGCAGGCCGGCCAGCGGAGACGAAGCGAAATCGTAAATGCCTGCTTGCGTCCGCAGACCCGCGCGGCGAAACAGTTCCGCGGTCGTCTCCGGCTCCAGTTCCCGCTCGTCGGGCGTCTGATAGCGGCGCATCATGCCGGGAATCAGCAGACGTCCAACCTTTCCCGAGAGTCGCGCGCGGCTGGGGTCGAGCGAATAGAACACGCCCTGCGGCGCCAGCAGTTCCTTCACCTGAAGCGGCAGACCGGCCAGTTCGTCATCCGGCAGGTGATGCAGAAAGAAGATCGCGATCACGCAGCCGAATCGCCCCGCCGCCCGCGTGCCCTCTTCAAAACGCGCATTGCCGATTCCCAGGCGCCGCGCGTCCTCCCGCGCCTGCCGGATGGCGGCCGGCGATAGGTCCAGCCCCACCACTTCCTCCACATGCGGCGCCAGCAGCAGTTCGGTATCGCCGATTCCGCAGCCCAGGCTCAGCACCCGCGTCCGCGCGCCGGCGCCCGTCCGCTCCAGGATGCGCCGCACCATGTGGGCCCGCAGAGCCCGCACCGCGGGACGCGCGAAATGCGACTGCGCGAAACCGGAATACAGCTTCTCGTGATAGGCCAGTTCCCGTGCCAGGACGCTCTTGGCGGGGTCAGACACTGTAAGCGCGTTCCGTATCCACGGCGGCTCCGGCCGCCTTCTTTTCCCGCCCTGCCAGAAACTCATCGCCGTGATGAACAGCAGGGCCGCGCCGATCGAACCATCGCGCAGAATGCTCCAGACGCCAATCGCTTCCCCGGGTCCGAAGCATCCGCAGTCGATCTGCTTGCCGTGCAGTTTGGCCCACGCCATGGCGCCGATGAACACCAGCATCAACAGCGTGCCCGTGGCCGTGGCAATCCGCTTGAAGATGCCCGCAATCAGCACCACGCCCAGCACCGCCTCGAACCACGGCAGCGTCCTGGCGGCGAATTCCACCCATCGCAACGGCAGAATGCCGTATGAATCGATCGACATGGCAAACAGCGCCCAGGGATCTTTCAGCTTGGCGTACGCCGCAGCCAGGAATACGCCGCCCACCAGCACCCGTAGAACCACGGTGGTGATGCGCAAAACTCTATTTTGAGAGTAAGTCATCGAGCATTGCCTTTACCCATTCGTATTTGAGCACTTCGCGCCCGCCGATGGGATAGCGCTTCAGCCGGTAAGTCACCAGCAGCGTCGGAGTGCCCGTCACCGGCACCGCGTAGCCCTCACTTACATCGTGGGCGATGGTCTGTTGCAGGGCGGGCGCCAGCATAAGGGCCCGCAACTTCTGCTGCTCCGCCGCCGTCAGCACGTTGTCCACCGTCTCCTCGACTTTGCCCGTGGCGCCCCACTCCTGCTGTTTGTCGAACAAGGCGTCCGCCGCCTCTTCGAATTTTCCAAGCTGGGCCGCCGCCGCGACCACTTCGGCGGCCTTCTTTCCGTAGGGGTGCATGTCGAGCGGGAAATAGCGATAGATCAGGTACGCCTTGCCGGGAATCACGTACTCTTTCATCAGGCGCGGCAGTTCGGTGTCGTGCAGCAGTTTGCAGGCGGGACACTGAAAATCGCTGAACACCTCGATCATCACCGGCGCGGCCGGATTTCCGAAGGCGTTTCCTTTGATATTGTCGGCGCCGGAGCACACCCAGGCGGCCAGCACGAACAGAACGGCGGCGCGAAGCTTCATGGTCTTATCGTAATCACTCCCACTTCTTCAACACCGCCCGCCCGGAATCTGTGACACCTCTCAGTGCGCCAGCAGGCCGTTCAGATATTGCTTGAACAACTCGTAATTCTGCGCGCCGGCGATCGGTACACTGCGTTTCCCCCGGGTCACCACGATCGTGCTCGGCGTAGACGTAATCCCCGCCGCGGTGCCGGCATCCACATCTCGCTGGACTTCGGCCTGAACGCCCGGGTCTTTCGCCAGCGCCTGGACTTTCGCCTGCTCCGACGGCGTCAGCACCGAGGCCACCGTATCCCACACCCTGCCGTTCATCACCCAGGCCATCTGGTTCTTGAACAGCGCATCGGCCACTACATCGTACTTGCCGATGCGCGCGGCGGCGGTAGCGTAGTTGGCCGCCTCGCGGGCCCACGGATGGCCCGGACCCGAAAGCGGAAACTCCCGGCTCACCACGCACACCTTGCCCGGTATCACGAAATCATGCATCAGCGGCGGCAGTACCGTCTGGTGCATCACGCTGCAATGGGGGCAGTCGAAACTGCTGAAGATTTCGAGTGTCACCGGTGCTGTCTGGTTCCCCAGCATCTTCTCTTTGTCGACCGGAGCATTGGCGGCCTGGGAGGACAGCAACAGCACCAGGGCCAGCCCCAAAACAGTAATCCTCATGCCATATATTGTACCCAAGGCTACTCAAAATTCGGGCGCCTTCCCAACCGCTGCGTCAGGAAGCCGATGACCGCGCCCACCGTGAATCCCGGCGCCATAATCTCCAGATAGTGGGGCGTTCCCTGCTGCGCGTCCATGTACGCCACCGCGAAAGCAAACAGCAGACCCAGGCTCGCGCCCACCGCGATACCCCACCCGAGCGAGTTCACCTTCCGGCCGAACCAGCCGCTCAGCACACCCACCAGCAGGCCCTTGAAAGACGAGCCCACCAGAATGCCGCCGATCACCGGGCGCGTCTCCGGATAAAACCACGCCGTGGCTCCGTCCAGGAAGCCCAGCACCAGACCGAATACCACGCCGATCCATATCTTGTTCGTCATATTGCACCTCTCTCCCTGGAATTCCGCACGAGTGCCGGTTCCTTTAAAAATTTCTGAGGAAAAACAGCAGAAATTTTACAGCCGCATAAGCCGCCAGCAGCCACAGCAATACCGCATTGCGGGAAGCGAACCGTTTCACGCTGTGCCACGGCGGCTCCCTCCACGCTTCCACTGCCAGTCCCTCCTGAAATCGCTCGATATCGGCAAGCAGGGCCGCCACGTCCGGGTAGCGCCGCGCCTGATCGCCCTGCATCGCCTTGGCGGCAACGGCGCTGAGGGCCGGCGGCGCGGAAGGCTTCAGAACGTAAGCCAGCAGCGCGCCCAGCCCATAGATATCGGAACGCGCATCCACCGCCTGCTCGGGCGCCCGGAACGCCGGAGTCCCGCCCACCCCGGCCACTCCCCAATCCATCACGTAGACTTCTCCGAACGGTCCCACCATCACGTTTTGGGGCTTCAGGTCGCGATGGATCTCGCCGCGCGTGTGCGCAAACCCCACCGCTTCGGCGATCCGCCGGAACACGCGCAGTTTCTCCGCCAGCGTAGGCGCCCCGGCCAGATAGTGGTCCAGGCGCGCTCCGGAAACCATCTTCATGGCGTACCAGGAGCGGCCATCCGGCAGCCGGCCCGCTTCGTAAACCGGCACGATGGCGGGATGTTCCAATCGCGCCATGAGCTGCGCTTCGCCCTCGGTAGCCCCGTCCAGCACCTTCAGCGCGACAACCCGGTCCAACTCGCGGTCGTGCGCGGCGTACACCACGCCCATACCGCCGCGCCCGATTTCGCCGCGCAACTCGTAGCGCGTAGCGCTCAGGTCCGGCACGTCTGCCACCCGCCGGAGGTGATCCAGCACATGGTCGCTCAATTCCATAGGCGGCGCATCTCTTCGCGCAGTTCCCTCTCGTCCGGCGTGACCCCGCGCAGCCGCCCGGCCACCAATGCCCGCAGTTGACCGCGTGCCCACGCCAGGTGATTGGTGACGCTGGTCACGGCGATTCCATATTGCGCGGACAGCGCGGCGTACGAAGGACGCTCGCCCTCCGCCAGGTCGTACGCTTCAAAAATGGCGAACTGCAGTTGTCTGCCTTCGGCGGCCGCGCCGGCGCGCAGATCCTCCACTGCCAGCGCGAATAACTGGCGCCGCCATTCGTGCTCGAAGGCCTCTTCAGGCGACTCCCCAGGCACGTCGTGGTCTGCCAGGGATTCCATGCGGATCTCTCCGCCGCGTTTCTGGCAATGCGCCGCGGCGTGTTGATTCGCGCCGAACCGTTCCACCGCCATCCGCAGGTAATTCCGGAAGGAGCCCTTTGCCGCGTCGAAGCGCACAAAGAAATCGCGCTCCAGGGCGCTGGCGAAGAAGCTCTGCGTCAGGTCCTTGGCGTCTTCGTTATCCTTGCCGAGCTTCAGTCGGATAAACCGGTAGACCGGTTTCCAGTAGATCGCCATCACTTGATCCAGGGCCTCATTCGGCACGCTGCCGGACGCGGCCTCCAGCAGGGAGTGGCGCGTCTGCGGGAACAGCGCCCGCGCTCCGCCAATAGCTGTATCTTCGTCATGCATTTGGTACGGACCCGATCATTGGAGCACCGGGTGCATTGTATCGTGTTGGAGGTAGCAATCATGAATGCCGACCAGATGGAAGGCCAGTGGAAACAGATGAAAGGAAAGATGCGCGAGAAGTGGGGAAAACTCACCGACAGCGACTGGGACCAGATTGCAGGTAAGAAGGACCAGTTGATCGGTAAGCTCCAGGAGCGGTACGGCTACTCCCGCGAACAGGCAGACCGCGAGTACCAGGATTGGGAGAAGGCGAACCGCCAGACCCGGGTCGCGTAACATCCTTCTTCGCTACTGACTTGGCGGAGCCCCCGCGGGCTCCGCTTTTTTTGTCCTCCCCTCCAAACGTCCTGCGCCGCACACTTCGCTCTGAAATCGTGATCTAATCGAGTAATCCGACAAAGAGGTTTGCCGCGGCGTACTATTGCTGGAACCCGCGGCGGAAGGAGTGTAATACATGGTTATCAGGCTGTTGCTGGCAGCCCTGCTGGCGGCCGGACTGGTGTCCGCCCAGGGGAAAAAAGGCGGCGGAGGCGGTGGAATGGGCGGCATGGATATGCCGCGCATGCCTCGCCAGTCGCGCCTGGATATGATCGCTGACAAACTCAAACTCAGCAAGGAGCAGAAGGAGGAGGCAGGCAAGATTTTCGATAGTGCCCAGGAGAAGGCCACGCCTTTAAATGAGCAGATTCGCAACGGGCGGGGCAGGGTCACCGAGATGCTCCTCTCCGGCAAGAACAGCGGCCCCGATTGGGACAACCTGATGAAGGCCTTCACCGCCGTTCTGGCCCAGGAGGAAGCCATCGAGACCGGGGCTTTTCAAAAGGTATATGCCTCGCTGGACGATAAACAGAAGGCCAAGGCGGCTCCCGTGTTCGAGGACCTGATCGCCGGAATGTTCGCCGGCCGGGATTGGAAGCGCGCGCCCGCCGGTGGCTCTCGCGGCGCGGGCGAAGGGATGGGCGGCGGTATGGGCGAAGGTGCGGGCGAAGGTATGGGCCGGGGAGGCCGGTAAGGAGACCGCGATGTTGACGAAACTGATGATTACCGGATTACTGGCCAGCACCCTGGTGTTCGCCCAGCGTGGCGGTGGCGGCGGTGGTGGCGGCATGGGTGGCGAATCCATGGGCGGCATGGGCGGTGGCGGTGGCGGTGGCTCCATGGTCCGCGTCAATCGCATGGAAATGATCACCGACATGCTCAAGCTGAATAAGGACCAGAAAAAGCTCGTCAAGACCACCTTGGACGAGGGCGAGAAAGATGCCGCTCCTGTCCGCGAGCAGTTGCTCAAAGGCCGGAAGGCCATAGCCGAGGCGGTAGCCTCCGGCAGCCAGGATTCCATCAATACCGCGGTAAACAACTACGCCGCGGCCGAAGCCCAGATGGCCGCCATCGAACTCCAGGCTTTTGCCAAAATCTATCCCACTTTGGAAAAGGACCAGCAGCAGCACGGCGGACAGTTCTTCGCCATGATGAACGGCATTTTCAAAGGCAAAAACTGGAACGAGTAAACCGTCCGGGCCGCCTTTCCCGACAGGCCTTTACGAAAGCCGTCACAAACATTTACACCACGCATGAGTCCGCCGTGCCCTCCCACGCATATGTATAAGTGGAAGGGGAACGAAAATGGCTGGACTCAAGATGCTGTTGGACCCCACCAAAATGGGGACGGAAGGCGAGACGCTGGAAGAGAACCTGCGGAAGCGCATCGTGGGACAGGATGCGGCCATTCGGCAGATTGTCGATGTTTACCAGACGTTCCTGGCAGGTATGTCCAACCCGGGCAGACCCATCGCGAACTTCCTGTTTTTGGGCCCCACGGGATCCGGAAAAACCCGGACCGTGGAAGCCCTTGCGGAGAGCCTGGTCGGCGATCCGAGGGCGTTGATCAAAATCGATTGTGCCGAATATCAGCACGGTCACGAGATCGCCAAACTGATTGGCTCGCCCCCCGGATACCTGGGCCACAAGGAAACCCATGCGCTGCTTTCCCAGGAGGCCCTGGATCAGTTTTACACCGACAAGGTCAAGCTGAGCTTCGTGCTCTTCGACGAAATCGAAAAGGCCAGTGACGCCCTGTGGAACCTGCTGCTCGGGATCCTTGACAAGGCTTCCCTGACGCTTGGCGATAACCGGCGCGTGGATTTTTCCCGCTCCATGATCTTCCTTACCAGCAACCTGGGCGCCTCCGAGATGGACGCAATTCTGCGGCCTCGTCTGGGTTTCCGCGTCCACGATCCGGTCGTGCCGGCAACCCAGGCCGGCAGACTGGACAACGCCGGCACGGAAGCCGCGCGGCGCCGGTTCTCCCCGGAGTTCATGAACCGCATCGACCGCACCATCGTCTTCAATCCGCTCGGGCGCGCGGAGTTGCAGCGCATCCTGACGCTGGAACTGGAAGCCGTGGAGCAGCGCATCCTGCTGGCCACCGGCGCGGCTTCTATCGATTGTTCGCTGGACGAAACTGCTCGCGACTTCCTGCTCGCCGAAGGCACCGACGCCCGCTACGGCGCCCGCCATCTCAAGCGGGCCGTCGAGCGTCTCCTGGTACAGCCCATCGCCAACCTGATCGCCTCCGGTCAATTGCAGAGCGGCGATCGCCTGCTGGTGGAATATGACGCGGGCGTCAGACGCCTGATCTTCGCCAAGGAATCCACCCTCGCCGTCGGCTCCGCGGCGGCGTAGTACATCCGCTTGCTGACGCGCGCGGCTCTGATCAGAGACGCGAACGTGAGTGAGCGATCTTCGAGGATGCCCGACTTAGCTATTTCGTCTGCAGCGCCATCACAGACGCAATCTGGCCGGGCGCTGTGCCGGGCAGGGTGACGGTCACCCGATCGCCATCCTGCTTCACGGCCAGGCTCTTGTGCGCGGGGTCGGCCAGCAGGTATGCCTTCACCACGTGCCCCTTCACTTTGTTCAATTCGAAATTGCCCGCGGGCCACTTGAAGAACGTGATGTACAGCTTGCCCGGCTTGGTGGTGCAGCGCCAGTCGGTAGCCGTCTTGAAGCCCGGGTTGCCCTTTTTGTCGTGCGTGGTATTGTCCACCGTGCCCAGTTCCTCGCCGAAGGGCGTGGGACCGGCGCCATAAATGGCCTCGCCATTGATCTTCAGCCAGCGGCCCACCGTCGCGCAGATTGTCCTGGCTGGCCTGCGGGATCACGCCTTCCGACGTCGGTCCCGACGTTCAGCAGGTAGTTGCCGCCCTTGCTGACGATGTCCACCAGCTTGAAGGTGAGATCCTCCGGCGTCTTCCAGTCGGTGTCGTCTTTCTTGAAGCCCCAGGTGTGGTTCAGCGTGGCCGGCACTTCCCAATCCCCGTTCACCACCTGGTGCGGAATGCTGTTGTCGCCCATGGAGCGGTAGTCGCCGGCTTTGCCCAGGCGGCCGTCGATCAACGTCGCCGGCTGCAGCGAGTGCACGATGTCGACGAATCGCTGCGCCGCGGTCTCCCACGTTCATCATGCGCGGCGTGTCGAACCAGACCAGGCAGATGGGACCGTAGTTGGTGCAGCAGTTCCTTCACCTGCGGCTCGGCCTTGCCGCGCAGGTACTGGTCGAAGTCTTTCTTATCGTCCGGACCGAAATCCCAGGTGTTGCCGGCGCCGTTGGGTTCGTGCCAGTCCTGCGCCTGCGAATAGTAGAAGCCGAAGCGGATGTGGTGGCGCGCGCACGCCGCCGCCAGTTCCTTCAGCGGATCGCGATGGAACGGCGTGGCGTCGTAGACGTTGTACTTGCTGACCTGCGAATGGTACATGGCGAAGCCGTCGTGATGCTTGCTGGTGATCACGATGTACTTCATCCCGGCGTCCTGGGCCATCTGCACCCACTCCTCCGCGTCGAACTTGACGGGATTGAACTGCTTGGCGAGTTGTTCGTATTCGGTGACCGGAATCTGGGCGTGGTTCATGATCCACTCGCCGATGCCGGGAATCGGCCTTGCCCTTCCATTCGCCGGCGGGAATGGAGTAGAGCCCCCAATGGATGAACAGGCCGAACTTGGCCTCGCGGAACCATTTCATCCGCTGGTCCTGGGTCGTCTCCTTGGCCGGCGGGGTGGGAGGGGCGGCCGCCAAAGCGGTCATCGTTAACGCTAAAAGGAGCGGGATTCGACGCATTCCTACATTCCCGCACAAAACCAGCCCGAGCGCAAATCACGGTCCTCGGCGCACCGGCCGCGAAAATCACTTCCTGGTCGTCGCCTTCTCCTTCTGAATCTCTTTCAGCATCGACATCGTCTGCGAAAGCTGCGAATAGAAATACCGCTTCAGAATATCCAGCACTTCAATCAACACCGGGTCGCGCAGGGAATAGAAAACCTGGTTGCCTTCCTTCCGGCTGACCACGATCTGTTTGCTGCGCAGTACCGTCAGATGCTGCGATGCGTTGGCCTGCTCCAGCCCCAGCCGCTCGATCAGTTGACCGGCCGACGTCTCGCCGTGGCGCAGCGCTTCCACAATCGCAATCCGCGTGGGATGCGCCAGCGCCTGGAAGATCTCGGCTTTGAACCGGCGCAATTCCTGGCTCATTTTCCTGCCATCCTTCCCACCGCCAGCAGGATCCCTTGCAGCAGCGCGTGCGGCCGCGGGGGACAGCCGGGAATGTAGACGTCCACCGGAACCACCTGGTCGACGCTGCCCGCCGTGGCATAGTTCCGCCCGAATATGCCGCCGCTGATTCCGCACGCGCCCACCGCCGCCACCACCTTCGGCTCCGGCATGGCGCGGTAGGTTTTAAGCAGTGCCAGTTCCATGTTGCGTGTGACCGGTCCCGTTACCAGGAGCATGTCCGCGTGGCGGGGAGAGGCCACGAAGTGAATGCCCAGACGCTCCACATCGTAGATGGGGTTGTTCAGCGCCGTGATCTCCACCTCGCAGCCATTGCAGGAACCGGCATCCACTTCGCGGATCGCCAGCGACCGTCCCAGCGTCTGGTGTATGGCCCGTTGCACGCTCCGTTCCAGAATCCGGGTGCCCCAGTCCACCGGCCGGTCCGCCTGCCTCAGGCTGGTGAGTTGGCGCTGCGTCCCATCGGCGTGGAGATCGTATCCGGCCGTGATCGCCAGTTCCTGCCGGTCGCGCATGGCCAGGGCGAATTCGCCCGTGATTTCGACTGCTCGGGCGTCCGCCTCACGGCACTCGCCGCAGAAGATGCACAGCCCGTAGTCCACCGTCACCTCGCGCGTGTCGCCGGCATCGCGGATCGATATCGCTCCGGTCGGACACGCCGCGGCCGCCGGACGCGCGTCGCGCCAGTGGGCAAAATCGAATCGCGGCGCGCCCCGGAAACTCCCGGAAATTTCGGGCGCCGCGTCCGGATAGCCGATCGTTACCAGCCCGGTATCGAAGCTCTTCTTGAGAATCTTGAACATGATCTACCGGTCCGTTCCGGAATACGAGAGGTTGAAGCTTTTGTTAATGACGGGAAAGTCCGGCACAATGTTGCCCTGGACCGCCTCCACCAGCGCCGGCCAGTTGTTCAGCGAAGGGTCCTTCACTTTGCAGCGCGCGATCCGGCCGTCCTCACCGGCCCGGATCCAATACAGGATCTCGCCGCGCCATCCTTCCACCGCCCCCAGCGCGCATTCGCCCACCGGCAGGGGCGGCACCGGCACCCGGTGGCTGCCGCTCTCCAGGCACGCCTGCGCCGCACGAACCAGCGCCAGCGACTGACGCACTTCATCGATGCGCACCTGCATGCGCCGCATCACGTCGCCCTCCTGGTACACCGGCACCTCGAACGGCAGCGAATCGTAGGCTGCATACGGGTGATCGCGGCGCACGTCCAGGTCCTGCCCCGAGGCGCGCCCGCCCACTCCCACAATGCCCAGGTCCCGCGCCTTCTCGGGGTGCAGGAAGCCGGTCCGCTCCAACCGGTCTCTGGTGGAATCCGAGCTTTCGATCATGTCCACCACGCCGTCGAACTGCCGTTCGAAGTTCGCCAGCGCTGCCAGCATCGCCGGCAGCCGGTCACGATCCAGGGCCCGCCGGGTCCCGCCCGGACACACCACGCCGCGCAGCAAACGGCTTCCTGTCAGCTCCTCGTTGATGCACAGAACCGCTTCCCGCAGCCGCGAAGCGTGGGCGTTGGCAATCACGAATCCCACGTCTGTAGCGATAGCGCCGATATCCGCCACGTGATTATAGATTCGTTCCAGCTCCAGCAGAATCGTGCGCGTCACCTTGGCCGCCGCCGGAATCTCGACGCCGGCGATCCGCTCCACCGCCTGGCAGAATGCCGTTCCATGCGAAAAACTGGAATCGCCCGAAACGCTCTCGGCCAGGAACACCGCATGGTGCAGGGGCAGTTGCTCGAACCGCTTCTCGATGCCCTTATGCGTGTAGAACATCCGCAGTTGCAGGTACAGAATCGGTTCTCCGGCCACCGCGAAATTGAAATGCCCCGGTTCGATGATGCCCGCGTGAACCGGCCCCACCGGAATCTGGAAGACGCCCTCCCCCAGCGTCGGCCGGTAAACGTGCCGTTCCCCCTCGAAGGGCGGCAGCACCGTTTCAATCGGAAACTCTTTGCGCAGCGGATGCACATCCGGCCAGTTGTCGTGCAGAGCCACGCGCCGGGGATTCGGGTGGCCTATCGCCTCGATCCCGAACCAGTCCTGAATCTCGCGCTCCTGCCAGTTCAGGGCCGGGACCTCCGCGGCCATCGACGGGAATTCGGCCTGCCGCGGATCCACCGGCGCGCGCACCACCAGGTAGCGCCGGTCTTCGGCATGCTCGAAAACGTAATAGAGGTACGCCAGAGATTCTTCCTCCGTGCGATCCTCGGCGAAGACCGAGACGTGCCGGCATCCCGCCGCCCGAAGGTACGCCGCCGCGCCGCGGGCATCGGTTCCCCGCAGGTCGATATAGATCTCGCCAGGGTGCGCCGTCCGCGGATCGGCGAACACTTCCCCGCCCGCCGCCAGGATTTCGTCCAGCCTGCTCATGGATGCACCGCCAGTACGTGCGCCGCGCCCTGTACCAGGGCATAAAGCGGCGCCGGCAGCCAGAAGCCCAGAACCAGAATCATGGCGGCCAAGCCGATCACCGGGTAAGTCTTCCACCTGCACGTTTCCACGCCCGGAGGCCCGCTTCCGGGACCCAGCACCAGTTGCGAGACGTGGTAGAAGAACCCGCCGAAAATCGCCACCAGCATGGCCACGAACAGCATCGATAATCCCGGGTGGTCCGCGCCGAAACCCGCGCGCAGAACCAGGATCTCACTCTGAAAAAGGCTGAAAGGGGGCGTGCCAGTCACTGCCAGCGCCGCCAGCAGGAACATCGGGCCGCTGATGGGCAGCGCGTGCAGCAGCCCGCCGGCGGTCTTCTTCAGCGAATCGCTTCCTGTCTGCTGCTGCGCGTTGCCGGCGGAAAAGAACAGCAGCGGCTTGATCACGGAATGGAACGTCATGTGGAGCAGCATTCCCAGCGGACCCAGAACGCCGCCGAAGCCCAGCCCGAGTACCATGATTCCGCCGTGATCGATGCTGGAGTATGCCAGCAGGCGCCGGTAGCTGCGCTGCACCAAAATAAAAGGCACCGCGATGCCGATGGAGAGCAGCCCGAAAAGCATCAGCAGTTGCGAAGGGAACGCCGGACCCAGGCAGCGTACCGTCACCACGTAAAACCGCGCCATGGCATACAGGGCGCAATTGAGCACAGTCGTAGCCAGCAGGGCCGCCACCGGCGTGGGCGCTTCGCTGTATGCGTCGGGCTTCCAGGTATGCATGGGCGCCAAACCCGCCTTGGTCCCGTAGCCCAGCAGAACCAGGATGAACGCCAGCCGCATCACGGTGTGATCGAACTTCGCCGCGCTGGCTGCCAGCACCGGCCAGTTCAGTGCGCGCAGGCTCTCCGTGCCCAGCGCCTGGTGCACCTCGTAATACGTGAGGATGGTGCCGAACAGCGCCATCGAAAGCCCCACGCCGGCGATCATGGCGTATTTCCAGGCGGCCTCCAGCGAGGTGGGCCGGCCATAAAACGTCACCAGCAGAATGGACGCCAGCGTGGTGCCCTCCAGCGCCACCCACATCACCCCCAGGTTGCTGGCCACCGTAACCAGAAACATGGAGAAAGCCAGCAGCGGAGTCAGCGTAAAGTACCGGCGCAGTTTCACCAGGCCGATGCCCTCTTCCGCGCGAAGATACCCGATGGAATACGGGGCGCAGACCAGGTACACGAAAGCCGTGAGCAGCAGGACCAGCGCGCTTAAGTGATCGGCAAACAGGTAGCCGCTCCAGGCGGAGGATTGCCCCGTCGCCAGCACCTCTGCCACCAGCCGGATCGCCAGTCCGAACGCCGCCAGCGCCGAAACAAGATGGATGATTTCCATGGCGCGACGCTCCCTGGCGAGCGCGGTCAATCCACTCGCCGCCAGCGGAATCAGCAACAGCAGAGGAATCGTCATCGTCGCCATCAACCCTTCAGCCGGCTCAGGCGGCTGACATCCATCGAATCGAACGTCTCGCGAATGCGATACACCAGAATGGCCAGAATCATCACCGCTACCAGCACGTCGAAGAAGATTCCCATCTCCACCACCATCGGCATTCCGTACGTCAGGGAGATGGCCGCCAGGAACAGCCCGTTTTCCAGCGACAGCAAGGCCAGAACCTGCGTGAGGGCTTTACGCCGGTTGATCATCATAAAAAACCCGATCAAAAAGAGCGCAATCGCCACCGGCAGCGTGTTGCGGCCCAGCCCGGCTACTCCAGGGACCGGCCCTGCCTGCAGGGGCTCGGAGATCACGTATGCCAGCAGCGTCAGCAGGCCCGAGATAATCAGCGATACAGGGACATTCACGAACGGCTCGATCTCCCGCCGGATTCCAATGCGCGATACCAGACGCCGCAGGATCTCCGGCAGTAGAATTCCTTTCAGCCCCAGCATCACTACCGCGGCGATATAGAGGTGCGGCGCGCGATTGAAATACGCGATGGTGCTGGCGATGCCGGCCAGCAGACACGATTGCACGGCAAACGCCCGGATATTGGTGACCACCCAGCGCTGCGCCACCATCATAATTTGCAGCACCAGCACCACCGCCGCCATGAGGGTGATCATGCGGTCGCCGAATTGCGGATCCTGCCAGAAGAACATGGGTTACGCCCTGCCCCCGAAAACAAACGTGGAGATCAGCGCCAGCGCGCTCAGCACGAATGCCACGGCCAGCAGCTCCGGCACCCGGAACAATCGCATTTTGGCGTTGGTGGTTTCCACCAGGACCACCGCCAGGGCAAGAATCGCGAGTTTCGCGACGAAGAGAATGACGCTGAGGAGCATGGCTCCCGCCGACCCGTCCGCACTCAGGCCGTAAGGGAAAAACACGTTCATCAGCAGGGTCATCAGGATCATCTGCTTCATCCATGCGCTCCATTCGATCAGCGCAAGATACGGTCCCGAATACTCCAGGATCATGGCCTCATGGATCATGGTGAGTTCCAGGTGCGTGGCCGGGTTATCTACGGGAATGCGTCCGGTTTCGGCAATCAGCACGATGAACAGCGCCGCAAATGCCAGCATCTGCGAGGGCGCCAGGAAACGCCAGCTTTGCCCTACGGCAGCCTGTGCCATGGAACTGAGATTGGTCGATCCGGCGCTCAGCGCCACCGTGAATACCGCCAGCATCAGGGCCGGCTCGGCAATCGCCGAGATGGTCATTTCGCGGCTGCTGCCCAACCCGCCGAACGGGCTTCCGGCGTCGATTCCTCCCAGCGCCAGAAAGAAGCGGCCCAGCGCCAGCAGATACACCACCGCCAGCACTCCGCCGATCCAGCTCATCGGAGCCCGCGCGGAGACGGTCGGAATCAGCAGGCCGGCCAGCAGGGTTGTGGCGAAGAGCACATACGGCGTTGCCGTGAAAATCCAGGAGGCCGTTTCGGGAATCACCATGCCCTTGCGCAGCAGCTTGTACAGGTCCCGGTACGGCTGCAGGAGTGCCGGTCCCCGCCGTGTTTGCAGGCGCGCCTTCAGCGTCCTGCCGAAGCCAGCGATCATCGGCGAGAACAGCAGCACCAGCGCCGTCTGAACCATCCCGAGCGCGATCCCCCCGATCATCCGCGCACCGCGAACACAAGCAGAAGAATCAGCGTAATGAAGATATAAGCCAGGTACGCATGAAGGCTTCCGGCCTGGACCATCTTCATGCTCCGGGCCATGCGCAGAACGCCCTCCAGCAGAGGATCGTAAAAGTGCCTCTCGAAGGCCGGTGGAATCTCCGATTCGAAGTGAATCGATGTGGGGTAATATGGCGAGACTTCGAACTCCGCCTGAATCTCCCGGCGCGGCCGGAATATGGCCGCGAAGATCATCCGCAGCGGCTTGGAAAACGCGGTCGCGGTGTATTCATTTTCGGCGGTCAGGCCCGGCAGGCCGCAATCCCATGCCGGGCCCGTAACGCGTTTCTGCTGCCGCCCCCACTTTCGCCACAGAAACAGCGGCACCACGCTCAGCGCCACCAGCATACACGCCAGAAGCAGGGTGGATACCGTGCCCCTCACCGGCGAGCCCGCCATCAACAGAAAGCCATTTCCCGAGACCACGCTCGCGCTGACACGGGTTCCAAAGGCCCGCACTGTGATGGGGTCGAAGACCGGCAGAAACCAGGTTGCCCCCAGTCCCAGCAGCACGCACGCCAGCGCCAGGCTCGCCATGCCGGCCCGCATGGAACCAGCCACTTCCTCCGCGGCTTCCGCCTGGCTGCTCCGCGGCAGCGCCAGAAAGGTGATGCCGAACGCCTTGACGAAACAGGCCGCGGCCAGAGCGGCCGTCAGAGCCAGCAGCGCGCCGGCGATGGGAAAGGCGACTCGCGTCAGTTCCGTAGTGGCGCCGAAGCCCGCCAGCATCGCCTGGTACGTGAGCCATTCGCTCACGAATCCGTTGAGCGGCGGAAGGCCGGAAATGGCGATTGCCCCGATCAGAAAATACAGCGCCGTCGAGGGCATACGGCGGATCAATCCGCCCATCTCCTCCATGTTTTGCGTGTGCGTGGCGTGCAGCACGCTGCCCGCGCCCAGGAATAGCAGGCACTTGAACAGTCCGTGATTCAACGTATGGAACAGCCCGGCAGTGAGCGCGATGGCCGCCAGCACCGGATGCCCGAAGGAGCGGAACAGCAGGGCGCCCGCCGAAGCCCATCAGAATGATGCCGATGTTTTCGATGCTGTGGTACGCCAGCAGCCGCTTGAGATCATGCTCCATCAGGGCGTAAAGCACGCCGAGCAGCGCCGAGATCACGCCGATCAGCAGCACCAGCATTCCGGCCCATGCCGGCAGCCCTCCGTAGAAATCGAAAAACACGCGGGCCATGCCATAGATTCCGGTCTTGATCACGATGCCGGACATCAGGGCGGAGATGTTGCTGGGCGCCACCGGATGCGCCGCGGGCAGCCAGATGTGCAGTGGAATAATGCCGGCCTTCACGCCGAAGCCCAGGAACAGGAGCACAAATGCCAACCCGCCGGTGGCCGCCGGCAGTTTGTCGCCGATGGCATGCATCGCCCGGAAATCCGTGCTCCCGGCAGCCCGGGCCAACAGCAGAAGTCCCACAAACAGCATGCCCGTTCCGGCGCGCGACATCAGGATATACAGCAATCCGCCTCGCCGGGTCTCACCGGATTCGTGGTTAGTCACCACCAGGAAGTAGGAGGAGACCACCATGATCTCCCACGCAATCAGGAAGAAGACTACATCGGAGGCGGTGAAGACCAGGGTCAGTCCGGCCAGCATTGCGTGCAGCAATGAACCTGACAATGCAGGGTTCTTCCCGGCCGGTCCGTGTTTCAGATACCCCACCGAGTACACTGCAACCGCGCCGGCCAGCAGGGAAAGCGCCAGCAGGAAGAAGGAAGACAAGGGATCCAGCCGGATGCTGTAAGCGATATAGGGAATGCCGGAAGGAAGCGTCCACGCGAAGTCGGACCCGCCGAGCAGGCCGCCGGTCGCAGCGCCGGCTTCCAGCAGCGCGCCCACCAGAGCGGCCCCGCACAGGAATGTGGAAATCCGGCCGGCGGAGCGCGCCCAAAAATGGCAGGCGGCGCCTGTTACGGTTCCCAGAATGAAAACGAGCAGGCCGGCGGCATACAACTGAAGAGTGAGCGGCACGTCTGAATACTAGTATATTCGATTCTTCGAATCTTCGTATAGTCGATTTATCGCGGCTGCATCCAATCCAGCATGGCGGCCGCAATCTTCTCGACGCAGCGGGAAAGAGCATAATCCAGGTCCCCCGCCCAAAGCCCGGTGCAGAGCGAAAACACCAGCGAGTCGGAATCGGGCGTTTCGGCAATGGCGCCGGCGATCCCTTCGCTCAAGGCGAGACCGGCGCCCTCGCCGAGCGAACCCAGAAAGCTCGCGAAGGCCACCAGTTCGAACGCAAAGTCGGGCCGGAGCGCACCGCGGCGCTCCGCCGGAACGACCGCGATCAGTTCCAGCGGGCCGGTTTTGGATTCGTCGCAGTACACCATGGCGACCGCGCAATCCGGTAGGCGGTGAATCACCGCGAAGAAGCGGCTGGCCTGCGGGCCCGATTTCGAGCAGCGTAGGGGACCGTACCACGACTGCCCCGGAGCGCGCCGGAGTGCTTTCTCCAGGGGTCCCGGCCGGGCGGCGGTAAGGCTGAGCCCGTTCGGTCCGTGCCATGCCTTGCTTTGCGAATCCCAACCGTACAATTGCGCGCATGTTTCCGAGGCACAGACCATATATTCATAGTTTAAACTCTTAAACAGCAAAATAGTTTACCAGGCGTCTTTCTTCTTTTGCAGCGACCAGAGATAGTCGGCGATCCGATGGATGTCTTCATCGGTCAGGACGTTCTTCCAGGATGGCATGTACAGCGGCGGGGCCGGTTTGGCCGCGTTGTCGAGCGGCGGCTGTTTGCCGTTTTGGATGATCTTGATCACCTCTTCTTCGGTGTAGTCGTCCGAGGCGTGGAGGAGCGATGGCACCTCGCCGCCCTGGCTGTTGGGATTGGGCACGCCGCCCTGGAGTTGCAGGCCATGGCAGCCTACGCATCCGAAGCGCGAGAAGTTCTGCTTGCCGGCTTCGATCGCGGCATCTCTGGGGGTCAGCGGCCTGGTCCGCTGCGACAGAATGGCCTGCGCGTCTTCGGCGGTGGCGGAGGCCATGAAACGCGATGATGGCCTTTCGGGCGTTGGTTTCCAGATCGTAGGCCGGCATGATGCTCCCGGGATAGATCAGTTGCGGATTCACCAGTTGCTCGTCCAGCCAGCCGGGAGAGTGCTCTTTGGTGATGCCCGCCAGGTCGGGCCCGCGTCTTGGCTCCCACGCCCCCGATGTTGTGGCAGGCGATGCAGTTCTTTTCCACGAACAACTGCCGCCCATAGCTGGCGCTGGGGATCAGCCGCACGCTGGAGTAGTAGGTTCCCATCTGTTCGTTGGTGAGCGACAGCATGTAGAAGGTCAGCGCGCGCGCCTGCTCTTTGGTGAAGTGGAAATTGGGCATGGGCGAGTTGCGCGAGACGGCATTGGGGTCCAGGAAATGGCGCTCCAGCCAATCCGGGAGCCCGGTGGACAGCGCCCTCTTCGGTCAGGTCGGGACCGACGCTGCCGCCCACGCCGTTCAGCTTATGACAGCCGCGGCACCCTTGCGTTTCGAACAGCCGGCGGCCTTCGGTCAACTCCGGCACGCCGGGCACTTCGCCTTCTTTATGGCAGCGCCCGCAGGAAGCGCGGATGTAATCCCTGGGCAGCAGCGGCTCCTGCCAGAACTCCACCTTCCCGTGCGCGTTCTGCTTGTCGGTGGCGAGCCCCTGCCCGCCGTGGCAGACCGTGCAGCCGAACTTGGCGGGCACGTGCGGAGCCAGGTTGGCGTGAAACGTGAAGGGCTGCGGCGCGTTCTTCATGGTGGGGTCTTCCACGCCGAGATGGCAGGTGGTGCAGCGGTCTACGCGCTGCAGACCGGGCAGCAGATCCTGGCGGATCACCAGGGCGGCGTTCAACACGTCGCTCTTGGCCGCGGCGTTGGGTTCTCCCACCGATTCCAGCCGGTGAAACTCCTGCTGGTACGTTTTCCAGGCGGGGGTGCCGGCCTGCCAGACGGCTCCCAGCATCAGAGCCAGCACGATCAGGCTCAGCGCGAAGAAGAACTGCGGTAGTCTCCGTTCCATTTACTCGGCCCCCGTAATGTGGACCCATGGCGGCACCAACGCCCAACCAGGACCGCGGAAAAGCGTCCCCACGATGATCAGGACGACATTGACCACGACGAACAGGGTGAAGGCGCGGATGGCCCACTTGCGATCGGCCGGCCGCCGGCTGGGATTCAGGTCGACGTAGGGAATGGCCAGCAGCGCCAGCACGGCCAGGCCAGGCACGATCACGCCGCCGAGCAGGGCCGAGTGGCTGACCAGTTCCTGAAGACCGAGAAAATACCACGGCGCCTTTGCCGGGTTGGGTGTCTTTGCCGGATTGGCCAACTCCTCCAGTGGCGCCTTCCAGAAAAGCGAAACCGCCATCACGGTCGCTACCGTTACCAGCAGGGCGATGCCCTCGCGGAAGAAGGCATACGGATAGGAAAAGACGGTATCTTCTTCCTCCTCCGCACTCACCGTTTCAAAGATGGGTTTGCCGGTCACCACCTCCATGAGTCCGTAGGTCTTGTCCCGGGATGCCGGCACGGCGGCCAGGGAAGCATCGTTCGCTGGCGCGCCGATGGTCACCAGCGTCCGCGGATTTCTCGTCCTTCAACTTCCATACCGGCCGCGAAAGGCCGCCATCTTTGCGGACCCGCCAGAAGTGCACCATGGTCAACAGGGTCACCAGGGACGGCAGCACCGCCACGTGCAGCACGTAGAAGCGCAGCAGCGCCGATTCGCCCACGGTGTGGCCTCCCAACAGCAATTCGCGAATGCTTGTTCCCACCACCGGAGCGTAGCTCCCGATGTTGGTTCCCACCGTGATGGCCCAGTAGGCCAGTTGGTCCCAGGGCAGAAGATAGCCGGTGAACGAAAGCCCCAGCGTGAGCAGGAACAGCACCACGCCGATCACCCAGTTGAACTGGCGCGGCCTCTTGTAAGAGCCCGTGTAAAACACACGGCACATGTGCAGGAAGACGCAGATCACCATGCCGTGCGCCGACCAGCGGTGCATGTTGCGCAGAAAGCTCCCCAGGTACACCACAAACTGGAGGTCCTTCATGTCCTGGTAGGACTGCGGCGGGTAGGGGCCGGTAGTAGAACATCAGCGCCACCCCGGTGGTCACCAGGATCAGGAAGAGGAAGAAGGTGATGAACCCCAGGTAGAACGTGTGCTTCACCTTGAGGTTTTCTTTCTTCACTTTGGCGGGATGAATGTGAAGCCACACGTTGAGGAAGACGAATTCGGTCTTCCCCTTGTCGGTGGACAGCGGGTCCCGCCGAACGATGCGACTGCCAGATATCTCGTAGGGGATTCATCGTCACACCATGAGGCGGTAACTTGCAGGACGGGGTGGTCCTTATCCACCCTCAGTTGGCCATCGCGGGCCAGGGTTACTTCAAACCACTCCAGCGGCCGCGGCGCCGGGCCGTGCTGCACTTTGCCATCGGCGCCGAACACGCTGCCGTGGCAGGGACAATGGAAGCGCTCGTCGCTCTGAAAATACCCCACCGTGCAGCCCAGGTGAGTGCAGACGGCGCTGGCCACCGCGAAGCCCTTCTCGCGATCGCGGAACACGATAGATCTTCTCTTCCGCCAGGAACGTGGGAGGGCCGAAGGAAAAATCCGCCGGTGTGCCGATCTTGAAGGTTTGCGGCGGCTCATAAAATACGCTCGGCGTCAGGAACCGCACCACGGCTCCCAGGCTCACGCTCACCGCGGACCACAGGGCCACCAGCCCGGCGCTGCCCCAGGTAAGAAAGGATCGTCGACTTCATTCGAACACCTCCCGCTCCTGCTGCTCCAGGGCCTCCATGGTGATGGCATGGGTCGGACACCGCTGGGCGCACAGGCCGCAGCGAATGCATTTCTCTTCGTTCTTGATGATGGCGCCCGCCTGCCCCGCGGGAAGTTCGGCAGCCGGACACGCCGTAGCGATTTCGAATCAGCGCGTCGTACCGCTCATCGCCTTGCACCTGGACCAGGTCCACCAGGCGCAGGCAGTTCTCGGGACAGACATCCACGCATCCGGCGCACAGGATGCACTTGGAGCCGTCGAAGATGGTGTTGACCTGGCACTTCAGGCAGCGCAGCCCTTCGGCGCGTCCCTGGTCCTCGTCGAAACCCAGTTCCACCTCGGCGATCCCGATGCGGCGATTGGCCGGCAGCACCGGCATGGTCTGGCGCGGGATTCCCAGGAAGCCGCGCGGCATCTCCCAGTTGTGGAAGATGCGGAAACGGCTCAGCACCGTCTTGCTGCTCTTGCCGTTGAAGTAGACGTGGATGGACCGCGCGGCGCGATGCCCGTTGGCCACGGCTTCCACCAGCACGCGCGGTCCGAATGCCACGTCGCCGCCGGCGAAGACGCCGGGCGCCGTGGTCATGAGGTTCTCGTCGATTTTGAGAATTCCGCGCGGCGTCACCTGAACGTCCGTGTCGCCGCCGAGGAAGGAGAGGTCCGCCTGCTGGCCGATGGCGAGCACCACGCTATCGCAGGGAATGACTTTTTCCTCGTCGCTGAAGGCCGGGTTGAAGCGGCCGTTTTCGTCGAAGACCGAAACGCAGGCGCGCACCCTGAGCCCGGTCACCACGCCATCCGCGCCTACAATCTCCTTCGGCCCCCACCCGTTGTCCACGGCGATGCCTTCGTGCTCCGCTTCGTGGACTTCGCTTTGCCAGGCGGGCATCTGCTGGCGCGATTCCAGGCTGACCAGGCATACCTGTTCGGCGCCGGAGCGCATCGCCATGCGCGCGGCATCCAAGGCAGGCTGCAGGCTCTCCGCGCCGGATTCGGCGGCGCCGCTCGACCATGACTCGTGCACCAACCGCACCGCCGCGCGCGCCACGTCGATGGCCACGTTGCCGCCGCCCACCACCGCCACCCGTTTGCCCAGTTCGATTTCGTAGCCCAGGTTGGCGTTGATCAGAAAGTCGATGCCGTTGAAGACTCCCGCCAGGTGCGCGCCCGGAATGTTCAGTTCGCGGCCCTTGTTGAGGCCCGTGGCCAGCAGCACCGCGTCGAACTTGGAGCGTAGTTGGGCAAAAGAGATGTCGCGCCCCAGCGTCATGCGGGTATGCAGCCTGACCCCCAGGGCCAGAATGTTATCGACTTCCATCTTGATGATTTCCCGGGGAAGCCGGAAGTGCGGAATGCCCAGATAGAGCATCCCGCCGGGAACCGGCGCGGACTCGAAAACCTCTACCGCGTAGCCCAGCAGCGCCAGGTCGTGCGCGCAGGTAAGGCCGCACACCCCCGCTCCCACAATGGCGACTCGCTGCTTGCGCTTGCGCGCCGGCGGCAGGTTTTTGCGGGCCGGGTCGTGCCCGGTGCCCAGGTTGTGGCGCTCGGTGGCGTATCGTTTGAGCGCGCAGATGGCGATGGGCTCGTCGATTTTGCCGCGCCGGCACGCATCCTCGCAAGGGTGCGCGCAGATCCGTCCCAGCACGTAAGCAAACGGGATTGGGCGCGCGGGCCAGCAGATAAGCCTCTTCATCCCGCGACACCCCGATGGATTGCACGTACCGCCCGCATTCGGTGTGGATGGGGCAGGCGGTACGGCACGGAATGTTGCGGTCGAAGTATTCCCGGTCCGGGACTGTGACGCTGATAGCGCATGGCGGCTTCCCTTCACTGCTTCTTCAGCTTTGTCGATTTCCTCGTCGCTCAGAGCCGGGAAGAAGCCTTCGGGTTCTTGTCTTTTCGCTCGGTCTGGTCGAAAACCAGAAACTCGAAGATCTGTTTTCCCTGGTTGTCGCTGATGCCGGAGTTGGGTTTGTGCATCATGCGTTTGACATAGCGCTCCCATTCATCGCGCTTCATCATGGTGTTGATGGGCCGCGCGATGGTGTGGCACTTGGAGCATTTGCTGGAAAACAGCTTGTAGGCCGCCTGCTGGGGAGCCGGATAGGCGCTCACATCGATCTTGTCGGGCCCTTTGTCCTGTGGAAGCACCACATTGCTGGTCTGCGCCACCAATGACAGGGGCGCCAGCAGGAGGGCAATCTGAATCAGTCGTCTCATCAATATCGCTCCTTTAAAAAGGGACAGGCGGGAGTCCTTCTACCACATCACCCGCACATCGAGTTTGAACAGTTTGTCGGTAAACAGCGCGCCCGTGGTCGGGTCCTGATCGGTCTCGTGCCCATAGCTGGCGCGCACCACCACGTTGCCGAGTTCCGTGAGCGCTTTCTCGCTGCCGATATTCCAGGCGTACGTATGGTTTGCCGGCCCGCTGGCGATGGTCTGGCTCAACCGGTCGTACCGGGCCATCACCGCGAAGCCGCGCTGGATGTAGTAGTCCACCTCGGCGCGGTAGCCATTCGAAATGAAGTGTGTGAGCGGGTTGCCGGCTTCGTCCTGCCAGTCGTCGTGGCTCCGCATGTATCCGCCCAGAACGTCCAGCTTGTCGAAGAACAGGTAGTTGCCAAAGACGCCGTAGCGGCGGATGGTGGGGCGGTAGGTGAACTCGTCGGGGGCTCCCATGGTTCTGCATCTGGTCTTTTGTGCCGCGGTACGTCATGAAAGTGACGCCGCCATCGGGTCCGAACCAGTAATCGGCATCGAACCAGTAATCCTTGGAGTTCTTGGTGGAATTGAACAGGATCTCGCTGCCGTCGGCGTTCAGCCCGTTGGTGACTTTGGCCGAGACCGCGAACACCTGCTTGAAGTAGTTCGATGCCCACGTGTATCCCACGTCGACCCCCACCGGATGCTGGTCCAGCGAAAAGTTGATCGGGCTGGTGTTGGTCGAGCAGGATAGAGGGATCGGGGAACAGGTTGTAGAACATGGCTGCCCGCGTTCCTTCTCCCTCCTGCATGTGCATTTCGCCGGCCTTGACGAAATAAGCTGCTGTTGGCGCGGCCCGCCGGTGTAGCTCATCACCGCCTGTTCCAGGTCGGTGCTGCCGCCCTGGTACAGCTCGAAGTGCGCGAAGTAGGAGAATCCGGTGTCCGGCACTGCCCCGGCCACGAACAGCGCGGCTTCATCCAGATTGAAGCTGGAGTTGGAGGTGGGAGTGACGCCGCTCGCCCATTCGTCTTGTCCACGGTGAAGCTGCCCTGGGCGATCACCGCGAGCGAATTGGTGATGCTGAATTTGATGTCCTTGTCCAGCGTGGCAATCTTCGGCGCCGCTTTGGTCCCATCCATCTCGTCGGGAGGCATCCGGTATCCCAGCCGCTTGAACATGTAGCCGGTCTTATTCAGAGCGGGCGGAATGGTGTGGCAGGTGTAGCACTTCACGCCGTACTTTCGGGCAAACGCCGGAATCGCCCGTCCCGGCTGCGGGGTCAAAACGAGGACCAGCCAGAATCGGCATGACAGCCGGGAGCCAGGACTTTCTACGCGGTAGAGCCATGCCGCTCCGTATGGCAACTCGATAGCCACAATATGGACTCCTTTTATCTCAATAAGTTAGAAGAGCCGAAATTACGATATGGGGAGCTGATTCCCCGAAATCGCCGGGACGTTGTGGAATCTATTCCCCAGACTCGCCGGAGCAGCGTGTAGAAGGTCTTTCGATCCACGCCGGCCTCGCGCGCCGCAGCGCTGATGTTGCCGTCGCA
The DNA here is from genome assembly GCA_963853855.1 of uncultured Solibacteraceae bacterium. Classification (GTDB taxonomy): domain Bacteria; phylum Acidobacteriota; class Terriglobia; order Bryobacterales; family Bryobacteraceae; genus Sulfopaludibacter. The sequence goes on from CAWKYG010000008.1 coordinate 200,292, forward strand.
ACGCGCCAGCACCGCCTGGGCGTAAGAGAGCTCAAAGCTGGCCAGGTACTGTTCCCTGGCCTCTTTCCACGGAAGACTGGAAAGCTGGCAGGCCGTGCCGTTCGGCGGCAGATCCTCGGCGATGTCTTCCGGCTCCAGCACGCCGCCGGGGTGCAAGCGCCGTGAGCCTTTCCATCACGTTCTTGAGCTGCCGGACATTGCCCGGCCAGGGCTGCCTCAGAAGCGCTTCATAGAATCGCGGCGAAGCGCGAAAGGCTCTTGCCGTAGCGCCGGGAAAATCGCTCCAGGAAGAAACGCGCCAGGTGGGGAATGTCTTCCGGCCTCTCGCGCAAAGGCGGCAGCTTCACCGTCACCACTCCCAGGCGGTAGTAAAGCTCTTCGCGAAATGTGCCGGCCTTGATCTTGGCCGCCAGGTCCTGGTTGGTGGCGCACAGAATCCGGCAATCCACGCGCACCGGTTCGAGCCCGCCCAGGCGCCGCAGTTGGCGCTCTTCCACAAAGCGGAACAGGCGCGTCTGCAGTTCCACGCTCAGGTCGCCGATCTCGTCCAGGAACAGCGTGCCGCCGTCGGCCGATTCGATCAGGCCTTTCTTGGTGCGTTCCGCGCCGGTGAAGGCGCCGCGCTCGTAACCGAACAACTCGCTCTCGATCAGCGAGCCCGGCATGGCGCTGCACTCTACCGGCACGAAAGGCCTGTTCTTGCGCGGGCTCTGGCTTTGAATGAAGCGGGCCATCACTTCTTTGCCGGTGCCGCTCTCGCCCAGAATCATGACGGTGGCATCGGTAGCGGCGGCGCGCCGGGCCTTTTCGGTCAGGTCCAGCATGACGGCGCTGCGGCTCTGGGGATGATCGCTTTCGCCCAGCGCCTCCAGCCTTCCTTTCAGCCGGCCGACCTCCTGCTCCAATTCCACGTGGGAGAGCGCCCGCTTCACCACCAGCAGGAGATCTTCGCGCTTGAAGGGCTTTTGCAGGTAGTCGAAGGCGCCGTTGCGCATGGCCAGCACCGCGCCCTCCACCGATCCGAAAGCCGTGAGAAAAACGATGGGCAGGCCGGGATGCGCCTGATGCAGCCGCGCGAACAGTTCTTCGCCCGACATCCCGGGCATGCGCATGTCCAGCAACACCAGGTCGGGAGGCTTTGCCAGCGCATCCGCCAGGGCCTTCACCGGGATCGGTGTAGGCCGTCACGGTGGTGTCGGGAAGCTTCAGCATGCGCTGAATGTTCTCGCCCATCGCCGCCTCGTCGTCAATTACGAAGATGCGATTCACGATGGATCACCTCCGGCAAACCAATGGTAGGGCTGGCCCCGCGTAAAACGCGCCGGGGGCATCTCGATCACGAAACTGGCGCCGCCGCCCGCTCTCTCTTCATACCATATGCGGCCGTCATACATATCCAGCAGGCTGGCGCCCAGGAACAGGCCCAGCCCCAGACGCTCCCGTCCCGGACTCTGGGAAACGAAAGGCTCGAACAGATGCTCGCGGATGCTTTCCGGCACGCCCGGCCCGTTGTCTTCGATGCGGAGCACCACCTTGGCTCCGGCAATGCGGTACGGCTCCAGCCGGATCCAGATGGTGGCGCCTTCCCGCCCGTGAGCGCTTCCAGGGCGTTGCTCAACAGGCCGCGGGCGACTTCACTCACCACATGGCCCGGCAGGTTGACGCGTGGCGCCTCGGCCAGTTCCTGGACCACGCGAACTCCCCGCTCCTGAGCTAACGGGAGCAGCGCCGCCAGCGCTTCTTCCAGCGCTTCGGACGGGAGCCGAAGGCTCGAATACCTCGCCTCCGCGCTCCCGCCGCAGCGCCTGCAGCAGGGTGCGCGCGATGTTTCCCATGTAGCGCGTCTCCTTCAGCATCTGCTGCAGGTCCCGGCAGAGCTCGGCATCTTCCGCCCGCTCTTCCAGCAGCACCTCGATGCGGCTGGTCACAATCGCCAGCGGATTGTTGAATTCGTGCATGAAGCCGGCCGTGAACTGGCCCAGAAGCGTGAGTTGGTGCGACAGCCGGGCCTGCTGGTCCGCGGCCGACAGCTCCTCCCGCAATCTCGCCGTCCGGTAACGCACGGTTTCGAGTTGCAGCTTCAGTTGCTCTGCCTGTTCGCGGGCGTTCTGCGCGTCCGATAGGGCGCGACTCCGCTGGCGGACGGAGACCAGAAGTGCGGGAACGGGAGCCAGAAGGGCTGTGGCGGCCAAAAGCAGACCGTTGGCCAGCGGCGAGGGAGGGAGAACCCAGCCCAGCAACCAATAAACCGGCAGCACCCACAGACCGCTGAGCCAGCGCAGAATGCGCCACCGGGCATTCGGGCGACCGGCCGGACTGTTTCCACGCTGGGTCTCAGGCATGCTTCTTACGACAGCAGGCGGTGCTCCTTCAGTTTGCGATACAGGTTTCGTTCGCTGATGCCGAGGATGCGCGCGGCGCTGCCGCGGTGGCCTTTGCTGGCTTCGAGCGCGCGCCGGATGTGGGCCCGTTCCAACTCGTCCAGCGTGGGCAGCACGCCGTTCTCCGCGCGCGGGGCACTGCGCACCGCCGTGGGCAGGTGCTCCGGCAGAATCTCCGAGGCTTCGCAGACTACCGTGGCGGCTTCCACGGCGTGCTTCAGTTCGCGAACGTTGCCCGGCCAGTGATGCCGCCGCAGCGTCTCCACGGCGGCGGGGCTCAGGAACTTGGACGCACCAAATCGCTCGTTGAGCACGCCGATAAAGTGGCGGGCCAGCAGTTCGATGTCGCTGCCGCGCCGGCGCAGCGGAGGAATCTCCATGGCGATGGTGCTCATGCGGTAGTACAGGTCTTCGCGAAACTGCCCCTGGCGCACCATCTGTCTGCAGGTCGCGATTGGTGGCCGCGAGGACGCGCACGTCCACGCGAATTTCGCTGGTGCCCCCGACGTGGCGGAATACCGACTGTCCAGAACGCGCAGCAGCTTGGTCTGCGTGGACGGGCTGATCTCGCCGATTTCGTCGAGAAAGATGGTGCCGCCGTTGGCCACTTCAAACAGACCCGGCTTGGCTTTGTCGGCGCCGGTGAAGGCGCCGCGCTCGTGCCCGAACAGTTCGCTCTGCAGCAGGCTCTCCTGCAACGCCGCGCAATCCACTACCACGAAGGGGCGCGATTTCCGTCGCGCTGCGGGCGTGCAGCAGCTTGGCGACGCGTTCCTTGCCCGAGCCGGTTTCGCCCACGATGAGAACCGTGGAATCGCTGGGACCCACGCGCTCCACCAGGTGCAGCAGGCGCTGGAATTCGGGGCTCTCGCCGAGGAAGGAGCCGGCCAGGTCCGGGCGGCGTCAGCCCGCGTTCCAGCAGGTTGGCGCGATGGCGCAAGGAACGGCGTTCCAGCGCCCGCTGAATGCGGATCTGCAGTTCATCCAGCGGGCACGGCTTGATCACGTAGTCGAAGGCGCCGACGCGGATGGATTCGATGGCGGTATCGATGGAGCCATGCCCGGTAAGCAAGATGACTTCGACCGCGGTGATTGCGCGCGCGGATGGCCTTTAGACGTTCCAGGCCGTCCATGCCGGGCAGCCGGAGGTCGAGCAGAACGACTTCGGCCTCCAGCGTTTCGAGCTTCTTGACGGCCTCTTCGCCCGATGACGGCGGTTTCCACCTGGTGCCCCAGGCGGCGCAGTTCGCAGGCCATCACGTGGCGAAACGCCGCGTCGTCATCCACCAGAAGAGAGAAGCCGTCGTTTCATCGATCGCTCGCCAGCACGGGAAACACGATTTCGAAAGTCGACCCCTGGCCCGGGATGCTCTCCACCAGAATATCGCCGCCCCACCTGCGGACGAAGTTGAGCGAGAGGAACAGGCCCAGGCCGGTGCCGCCCTCGCGCGCGCTGAAGAAGGGCTCGAAGATCCGCTTGCGATTCTCCGGGGCGATGCCGCAGCCGTCATCGGTGATGCGGATGCGAACGGAGTCCGCCCGCGGCTTCCACCTCGACGGTCACGCGGCCGCCTGCGCGCGAAGCCTGTATGGCATTGAGCAGCAGATTGATCAGGGCGTGCTGCAACTCGGCTTCATCGGCGCGGATGTGCAGGTCCCCGGCGAGCGGACGAACTTCGATGCTCACCGAGTGGGCGCGCGCGGTGGGCTCGATCAGGCGAACCACGCCGTCGACCGCGGCCTTCAGATTCACGATATCGCCCGCGGAGCGCTGGCCTCGCGACAGGCGCAGAAAGTGCTGGGTGATGCCGCGGCAGCGCAGAATCTGCTCCCGGGCGATGGAGGCGCTTTCGCGGATCTGCTCCGACGTCGCCCTCGTCCGCCGAGTTCCCGCAGGATTCCCTCCACGCAGGTCAGGACGGTGGCCAGCGGCGTATTGAGCTCGTGAGAAAAGCCGGACGCCAGCGTGCCCAAAGATGCCAGGCGGTGCGATTCGGCCAGGTGGGCTTCGGCGGCGCGGCGCTCGGAGATATCCCGCCAGACCTCGACTACCTGTTGGAGCTTTCCCGCGCCGTCGCGAATGGGCGAGGCGTGGACTTCTTCCCAGACGGTCGCGCCGCCGGGGGTGTGGCGTTCGCAGATGCGGACCTGGCTCGAGCCCGAGCCCAGACAGGCGAGCGTCGGGCAGTCGTCAACGGTGCAGCCCCCAGGCGGCACATCGCGGCACTGGCAGCCCAGCACTTCCTCGCGGGAATGTTCGGCGCGCCGCAGGAAGGCGTCATTGGCGGCGACGATGGTGCGGTGCGGATCCAGCACCACAATGCCGTCATCGATGCTGTTGATGACCGTCTCGAGGCGTTCCCGCTGGCTGCTTCACCTCGCCCACCAGGCCGGTGACCGAATCCGCCATGGTGTTGAACTCGCGGGCCAGCCAGGAAAGCGTATCGCCGCCCTCCGCGGGAACGCGCTGTTCCAGGTCGCCGGCCGCGATCTGGCGCGCGGCGGTTTCGAAACGCTGCAGGCGCCGCAGCACGGCGAACCGGATCACGATGCCGATGGCGCCCACCAGCAGCAGGGTGATGGCGGCGGTGCCCCAGACCAGCCAGCGCAGGTCGCGTGACATGGCTTCGCTCGAATGTGATCGGCCTGGTAGTCCAGAATCAGGATGCCGTTGATCTTGTGACTCGGATCATGGCAGCCGTAGCACTCCGGGCGGTTGCGAATCGGGCACCACGGTGCGCAGGACGGTGCCGCCGCGGGTTTCGATCACGCGGCTGGATCCGCGCTGCTCGGGCGGATAGCGATGGCAGGCCTGGCAGGTGGGCGAATTGATCTGGAGGTCGGCATCGGCGGACCGGAGCCGGCAGGGTAGTGTTCCGTGCCGAAACGGTCCAGCAGCACCAGCCGGTCTACCGCGGCCTGCTTGCGGAAGCTTTCGATCATGCGCGGCGATCAGGGTGCGGTCGTTCTCGATCATCTGATGCTCGAGCGCCACGCGAATCAGGTCGCCCTCTGCCAGCGCGGTGTACTGCGCGGTCTCGAGGAGCGACCTCATATGGTGCTGGGAAAGAGATAAGCGCTGCCCGCAGCAGGCCAGCACAACCGCGGCCGTGACCCCTACCGCCAGTCCGATGGTCATGCTGGCGACAGGCGGTCTGATGTTCTCTGACCGGAATGCTCGAATCATGTCACAGTCCGCGGGTCCCGTCAAATTATGGGCCGGAGACTGACGAAACGTCAGGAGCCGGCATGACATTTTGACAGGCGCCGGAGTTTATGCGATGGGGCGATTGCAGATAATCGAGCATTTTTATGCTGTTTTCGATTTGGCTCTCGCCGTGCAATATGCAGGCGCCGAGGAAGAGGAGGCCCGAACGATGGAAATGTTGCTGATGGGTGCTTGCTTGAGCATGTTCGGATTGGCGGTGGCGTGCCTGGCATTTGGAGCGGCGACGCGGCCCGAGCGATCGGCGGCGCCGGCTGTGGAGGTGAAACCGGAACTGGTGAAAGCGGCGGCCGCGCGCGCGCTTCTTCGTGCAACCGCCGGCACAACCGGCGATTCCGGTTGCGGCGCATGCCGCGGGTTCCGCTGGAAGTGCTGCTGCTGCAGATTGAGAATCACGTCCGCCTGGAGCAGGCCGCGGTGGAGTCGTTTCTGCAAACCCCCAACGTCGGCGCTGCTGCACAGCCGGACCATATCGACGCTGGTGAACTGAGAAGGGGAACACCATGGTGAAGGCAGATCTTTTGAACGGGCTGAGCGAAGAGGATGCGGGCCAGGTGATGAAGCTGGCCAAGCGGACCATCCTGACGAGCGGGGCGGAATTCTTTCACTTGGGAGACGTGGCGGGGAGCATCTACCTGATCGCGCGAGGCCGCTTGCGGCTGACGCTGCCGATGCAGGTCCGCAGCCACGAAGAAGACATGCTGGTGGAAGAGCGGGCGCCAGGGCAGACGGTAGGATGGTCGGCGCTGATTCCGCCTTACCGCTTTACGCTGACGGCTACGGCGCCGCTGGAGACGGAGGTACTGGCGCTTTCGCGGGAGGCGCTGATGGATCACTTTGCGGCCAACCCCGGGAGCAGGGTACGCCGTATCCATGAACCTGGCTTCGGTGATCGGGGAGCGGCTGCAAACGTTCCAGACCATGTGGGTGCGGGAGGTGCAGCGCATGGTGGAAGCGCGCTGCGCCTGAGGACTGGCATGAGACGGATATTGGCGGCGATGCTGATGGTGGGGGCCCTGGGCGCGGGCGATGGGCCGAAGAACCCGCCGGCGGAGGAGCGGCTGGAAGTGCCGCCGCCGCCGTTTTCGGAAGGGATCTTTCCGTGCTCCAACTGTCACGAAGGGATGCCAGTGAATCGGACACGGCGGGAACTCACCCTGATGCACACCGATATCGTGCTGAAGCATGACGAGACTCACCGCTGGTGCCTGGACTGCCACGATGCGACGAACCGCGAACACGCTTCACCTGGCGAGCGGCGAGCCGGTGCCGTTCGAGGAATCGTACCGGTTGTGCGGGCAGTGTCATGGCGAGAAACTGCGCGACTGGCGGGCGGGGGTCCACGGACGCCGCACCGGGAACTGGAACGGCGCCAAGCAGTATCTGCTGTGCGCCAACTGCCACAATCCGCACCAGCCGCGGTTCCGCGCACTGGCGCCCAAGCCCGCGCCCAAGCCGCCGCACCGGCCGGGACTGGACTGAAAGGGATCCGATGGAAACGACGACACCAACGAAACCTTCGCGCCGGCTGTTCACGATCGCCGCGGCTTCGGCCGCCGCGAGCTGGGTGATGACGGCGTGCGGACCCAAGCGCCTGTACGAGGCGCCCAAGGAGCGCCTGAGGACGGCCATCGAGGAGATGGAGCGCAAGTATGCCGAGCACGGGCAGAAAGTGAACGTATCGGATGCCGGCCCGATCCCGGGCGTGCAGTTCGCCTACGCGCTGGATATCTCTCGCTGCATCGGATGCCGGCGTTGCGTGTATGCCTGCGTGGCGGAGAACAACCAGTCGCGCGATCCCGAGATCCAGTGGATCCGGGTGCTTTCGATGGAGAAGGAAAAGGGCGTCGATTTCTCGCACGCCGACCCTTATTACAACCCGGCGCGAAGTTCCCGAAGAAGGCCACTTCTACGTTCCCGTCGCATGCCAGCATTGCGAGAACCCGCCGTGCACCAAGGTCTGCCCGACAGGCGCCACGTGGACGGAGCAGGACGGCATCGTGGTGATCGATTACGACTGGTGCATCGGCTGCCGTTATTGCATGGCGGCGTGCCCCTACGGCGCGCGCCACTTCAACTGGAGCGAGCCCACCATTCCGGCCAAGGAACTCAACCCGAATACGCACTACCTGGGCAACCGGCCGCGGACTGAAAGGCGTGGTGGAGAAGTGCACCTTCTGCATCCAGCGCACGCGCGCCGGGCGCTATCCGGCGTGCGTGGAGGTGTGCCCGGTGGGGGCCCGGAAGTTCGGAAATCTTCTGGACAAAGACAGCGAGATCCGCTACATCATCGAGCACAAACGAGTGCTGGTCCTGAAAGAGGAATTGAACACGGTACCGAGGTTTTTCTACTTCTATGCCACTTGACAATCCAGCAGAGAGCATGCCGGCTGTTCAGCGGCTTCGCCCGCGGAAGCCTGCGGCTGATGACCCGGGGGAACCGGGCCTACGCGTTGTGGCTGGCGTTTCTGGCGTCTGCTGATCGTCTCGGGAGTGCTGGCCTATGCCCACCAGGTGCGCTACGGGCTGGGCGTGACGGCCATGCGCGACCAGGTGAGTTGGGGGTTCTATATCGGCAACTTCACCTTTCTGGTAGGCGTGGCGGCGGCCGCGGTGGTCCTGGTGATTCCGGCATACATCTACGACTGGAAGCCGATTCGCGAGATCGTGATATACGGCGAACTGCTGGCGATCAGCGCCATCACGATGTGCCTGTTGTTCGTGACCGTGGATATCGGCCGGCCGGACCGCTTCTGGCACCTGATTCCGCCGTTCGGACACCTCAACTTTCCGCGGTCGATTCTGGCGTGGGATGTGCTGGTGCTGAACCTGTACTTCCTGGTGAACTTCGTGGTGGCGACGCATATTCTGTACCGGGCGTTTCACGGGCGCTCACTATAGCAAGCGGCTGGTAGTGCCGCTGGTGCTGCTATCGATTCCGATGGCGGTGGGGATCCACACCGTGACGGCGTTTCTGTACAACGGACTGGCGGCGCGCCCTTACTGGAATTCGTCGATTCTGGCGCCGCAGTTTCTGGCGTCGGCGTTCTGCTCGGGGCCGGCGATTCTGCTGGTGGTGATGCAGGTGCTGCGGCGGTTCACGCGCTTTGAAATCCAGGACCAGGCGATCTGGAAGATCGCCGAACTGATGGCGTACGCCATGTTTCTGAACCTGTTCCTGCATGGCGCCGAGGCGTTCAAGGAGTTCTACTCGAACACCCAGCACTTACAATTCACGCGGTATTGGTACTTTGGGACTGGGCTCGCACCACACGCTGGTGCCCTACGCGTGGTCGGCGGTGTTTCTGAACCTGCGGCGTTCGCGCTCTTCATTGTCGCCGAAGGCGCGGCACAACTGGCTGCTCTTGAATATCGGATGCCTGGCGACTTACGCGGGGGTCTACATCGAAAAGGGAATGGGACTGATCATTCCAGGTCTGACGCCCGACGCGCTGGGCGAGATCTACGAATACTATCCGACGATCACGGAGTTGCGCGTTGCGGCGGGGATTTTTGCGCTCGGCTTCCTGCTCTTCACTTTGATGCTGAAGGTGGCGGTGCCGATTTCGCTGGGCGAGTTTCTGGACAGGAAAGAGCCGCGCTCCGCGCGCGGGGGCTGGGGGTGGGGGTTGGGGGTGGGGGATTAGTCGCGCACTTCGCGCGCGGGGGGCCGGGGGCCGGGGGCCGGAAAAACGCGCTTCGCGCTTGGGGTTAGGGATGGGGGTTGGGGGTGGGGGATTAGTCAAGTTTAGGCGACCATGCGTAGCGGCTTTTGGGGCTTGGGGAGGAGCTTTCTGGCCTCGGCTAGGCGTTGGGCGTGGAGGATTAAGGGGGCGAGTTCGGGGGCTGAAAAATCAAATTGTGGGTAGCTGGTTAAGCGGGGGAGATCGCGTTGGATATCGAAGGATTCTGCTTTGCTTGCGGCGAGTTGAGAGAGTAGGGCGGCTTCTTCCACGGCTTGCTTGAGGGCTTCGCGGCGCTCCTGCTGCAACTGGCGGAGGAGGGTGGTGGTTTTGGTTTCCTTGTTCTTGATGCGCTGCTGGTAGAGGCTGAGCAGGGCGATGGTTTTGGGGTCGTCATGCCAGGTGCGGACTTGCGCGAAGGCGGCGTCGATTTCGGGGTGGTGCGCGGTGATGGTATCGGGGCGGGTCATGCCGAGGGCGAAACTGTTGTTGATGAGGGCAGAGGCATGCTTGAGGCGCCAGCGATCATCGGCGATCTCCTGGACGAGCTCGATTTCCATGCCTCCGACGGGGGCATAGTATTCGTGGATGTTGTGGCAGTGGGCCTTATAGGCGGCTTCATCTTCAGGAGTGAGGATGAGGACCTGGCCTGTGAGGCCGTGCCGGTATGCATTGAGGGCGCGGGGATCGCGCGGTTTCGATTGTGTAAGTTGATCTTCCATACTTCTTACTCCAATTACATTAAATCATACGAAGTTATGGATTCCACCAACAAGGTTAGTGTAAGTGGTTTGTTGCGAGGGGATTAAGAAATAGCGAAGTGGTGTGACTGAAAAAGGTTTGCTCGGTTTCGCGGCGCCGAAAAGCCGGTTCAGCAGGTGATCTTGTGCGCCGCGAACACCGAGTAAACCGTGCAGTGAGCTAAACCGAAGGATGAAAGTCTGTCTTTAATGGGTTTTGTTCGGTTCTGGGGTGGGGTGTTGGTTGGTTTGGAAGCGGCGACGGGGTGTCGTTTCTCTGGGAGCGGATAGTTTGGGGTGCTCCAAGGATATCTTGGAGGTGAAAAAAAGAGTTCATCAAGGGCCGGAATTGAATAGGCGGAGTGATCCGGGCGCACTCCAGCGACACAATGCCGGCAGGGCAGCGTTGGAGCGGCGAGTTCGGGCGGGGCATGGTCATGAAGTGTCCATCAGCATCGGCACAGGGCCGTAACAAGGAAAGAGAACCTGGTATTGCACCATGGTTCCGATGTGGCATTTGGGGCAACGGTGGAGTCTGGCGCAGAAGTCCGGGTAGTCAGTGGGCTTAGGCAGCAGATCCGAATAGGGAGTGGCTAGCAGTTTGCGACAGAGTTCGAGTTTGACGGCGCGATGGCAGTTGGCTAGGTTCATCCGCTCCACCGCCGGATCGCCAGGCGGGGACGGCGATTTGCAACGAACGGCCCACATGTCACATGATATATACTACGCCGTGAATCCCATGAGACGCCTTGCCCTGATTGCCACTGGAACTGCCGTTATCCTGATGGGAGGAATCCTGCTTGCGCAGACCCGCATGGCGTTTCCGATTGTGGCGCAGCATAGCGGTCACGCGGCGCTGGGCCTGGCGCTGCGCAAACTCAGCGTTTCCGGGACTTTCATGCAGGCTCCGGCGCACCCCGACGACGAGACCAACGCCCTGTTCGCCTAGTTCGGCTATGGCATGGGCCTGCGTTCTATCGATGTGCAGAACAATCGCGGCGACGGCGGCCAGAACGAAATCGGCCCCGAGCTGTTCCGCGATATGGCCGTGCTGCGCACTTCCGAACTGCTCTCGGCGCACCGCATCGACGGCGCCGAGCAGTACTTCACGCGCGCCATCGACTACGGCTATTCGTTCGATCCGCAGGAAGTCATCAACAAGTGGGGCCGGGAGGAGATCGTGGGCGATTACGTCCGCCTGATCCGCACGCTGCGTCCGGACGTGATCGTGACCATGAACATTCAGGGCCGCGGCGGCGACCGCGCGCACGAAGCCACCACGATCCTGGTCCGCGAAGCGTATCGCGCGGCGGGCGATCCTCGAAGTATCCGCGAACAGTTCGAAGAAGGACTCCGGCCCTGGCAGCCGAAGAAACTGTACTTCACGTGCGGGCTTTGGAGGCGGCCGGGGCAGGACGGGGCGGACGCGGCGGACAGGCGCCTCCGGCGGCGCCCCCGGAACCGGCGACGCCGCCGGTGAAGCTGACGCCGGTGAACACAGCGGCCTACGATCCGCTGCTGGGCCGCACCTACGCGGAGATCGGAGCTGACGCGCGCAGCTATCACAAATGCCAGGGCACCGGCGGATTGCCGCCGCTGCCGGGCATTGGGCGGCGGACGCGGCGGGCGCGGGGGCGGCGGGTTATCAGCTGATCGACAGCACCATTCCCGGCCAGATGGACAAGAGCGAGACTTCGCTGTTCGACGGCATCGACACCAGCCTGAGCGCCCTGGCCAGTATGCCGGACCGAATCCGCCGCAGGCGCTGACCGGCAGCGCTGGCCGCGATTGCCGCCGACGCGCAGGCAGGCGCAGGAACGCCTTCGACTCCGGCAACGACGCCGGCACCGCCGCGCCCGTCGAGGCGGCCTCACCGCCATCCGCGCCCTGCGCGCGCAGCTCGCCTTCGATGGGCTTGTCCGACTCCGCCGCGCTACGAAATCGATTTCCGTCTCAACGATCAAGGAACGCGATTACCAGGACGCCGTGCTGGCCGCGCATGGCGTCACCTTCGACGCCGTGGCCGACGACGGCCTGGTGATCGCCGGCCAGCCGGTGAAGCTTTCGCTCCTCGCCGTGAACCGCGGCGCGTCGGAGGTCAGCGTGACCGGCGTCACGATCGCCGGCTTCGACGCGCCCGGCGCCTGCAAGCCGGGCGCCGTGAAGAAGGATGCCGTGTCTACACCTGCGCCTCCGACGCGCACGTCCCGAAGAACGCCAAGCTGACCACGCCGTATTTCACACGACAACTACTGGAAGCACCCGGAGAACCAGGCCATCAAGATCTTCGATCCCGGCGTGCCAGTTCGGCGTTCCCTTCGCCCCACGCCCGTTCCGCGTCACGTTCCACGTCAAGGCGGGCAGCGTCGAAGTCACTCGCGAGATGCCGGTCGAATTTCGCTACGTGAAGGACATCTACTTCGGCGACAAGCGCATGGAGCTGAACGTGGTCCCGGCTTTCTCGGTACAGCGTCACGCCGGCGCTCGCGGTGATTCCCAGTCCGGCGGCCGCTTCCGCCAGACCGGTCACAGCGCGAGATCCACGTCACGGTGACCAACGGCACCAAGGGCGCGGCGCAGGCCAGCGTGGCTCTCGAACTGCCCGCGGGCTGGAAAGCCGACTCCCGCGAGCGTGCCGCTCAGCTTCGCCCACGAGGACGAAGCGCTCTCGGCCGCTTTCGAGGTCACCGCTCCCGCCGCAGGTGAAGACGGCGAGTACACCCTGCGCGCGGTGGTCACCTCGCCGGCCACCGGCGAGCGAGAAGTTCACCGACGGGGTATCAGGAGATCGAGTATCCGCACATCCAGCGCCGCCAGGTGATCAAGCCGGCCGAGACCGCGCTCAAGGTGGTGGACGTGAAGACGACGCCGAATATCAACGTCGGCTACATCGTCGGCGTGGGCGATCAGGTGCCCCGGCCATCGAACAGTTGGGCGCGAAGGTGGCGTTCATCGACCAGGACGAACTGGCCTGGGGCGACCTGTCCAAGCACGACGTGATCATCACCGGCGTCCGCGCCTACGAGCGGCGCGCCGATCTGCGCGCCTACAATCGCCGCCTGCTGGATTATGTGGAGCGCGGCGGAACGGTCATCGTGCAGTACAACAAGATGGAGTTCAACCAGGCGGAGTACGGTCCGTACCCCGCCAAGGTCAGCGGCAACCGCGTCTGCCGATGAGACCGTGCCCGTCAAGGTGCTGGCGCCGGCCGACCCGGTATTCAATTTCCCGAACAAGATCGGCCCGGCGGCCTGGGCAGGACTGGGTGCAGGAGCGCGGCCTTTACTTCCTGGGCGAGAAGGATCCAAGAGTACATCGATCTGGTGTCGATGACGGATTCCTTCAAGGACAATCCCGGCGAAAAGCTCGGCTCGTTGGTGGAGGCGAAGTACTGGCAAGGGGCGCTGGATCTATCTCGGCCTGGGGCTGTGGCGTCAACTGCCGGCGGGAACCGACGGCGCGTATCAGCTTCTGGCCAACCTGATCAGTCTTCCGCGCAGCACCGGCGCAAGGTAGGGGTCGTTCAAGCGAAGCCGATGCCGTTTCCTCAAGGGTCCGATCCCAGGCGTTTGTCGAGAAATAACCATGCCAACCGCTCCCTCACGGTCGCGGCTCCGATGCGTGTTCAGAGAAGGACGTAAGAAAGCGAAGACCTGAGTGTGGCTCACCGGCTCCGCGATAGCTATGCGGCGATGTCCTGTTGACAGACAACAGAATAGCTCCTATACTTGTTGACAGACAACAGGAGCGCATCCCATGAAGGCAATGAAATCCGAGGTTCCCTATGGAACACTCGATTTGATGATCCTGAAAACTCTGGCCAACATGGGCTCGCTGCATGGCTTCGGCATCGCGCGCCGGATTGAACAAGTCGCGGAGGGGTCGCTCGAGCTGAATCAGGGGACTATCTATCCCGCTTTGCTGCGGCTGGAGCAAAAGGGCTGGATCCGTTCGGATTGGGGTATCAGCGAGAACAACCGGAGGGCGCGATTCTACTCCGTAACGAAAGCGGGCAAGAAGCAACTGGTCGACGAAGAGGCCAAATGGCTGCAGACGGTGGCGATGCTCGCGCGGTTGCTGGGGGCGGCGCAATGAACGGGCGCATGTGGCTGGCGCGCATCGCCGGCCTGTTCCACAAAGACCGTACCGGATATCTGGAAGAGGAAATTGCCACTCATACCGAGATGCTGGCCGGCGAGTATATGGCGCGCGGTATGGCGGAACCGGACGCCCATACCGCGGCGCGGCGCGATTTGGGCAACGTCACGTCGTTCCAGGAGCAGTACCGCGAACAGAGCGGGTTTCCGTTGTTCGAAAACTTCTGGCAGGATCTGAAATTCGCGATTCGCACGCTGCGGCGCAATCCGGCGTTCACGTTGGCGTGCACGGCGACGCTGGCGGTGGGACTGGGCGCAATGACTACGGTGCTGTGCGTTGTCTCCGCGTTCCTCTGGAAGCCGCTTCCTTACCCGTCGCCGGAACATCTGGTGGCAATCAAGCAGGTGGACCCGCGGAATGGGCTGTGGCCGTTTTCCGAGCCGGCATGGCTCGATCTGCAGCAGCGCGCGAGGTCGCTGCAGACGGTTGCCGCCTACAGGAAGGTGCAACTCTCGTTGACAGGCACCGGGGATGCGGAGATGATCCAGGCGGGGGCGGTGACTCCATCGTTCTTCCCGCTATTCGGCGTGACGCCAATTGGCGGTCGCGCGTTCTCCGGCCAGCCGAAGGAAGTGGTGATCGGCCGCGCTTTGTGGGAACGGAAATGGCAGGGAAATCGCGCCGTGGTGGGGCGCGTGCTTGCGCTGGATGGCGAAAGCTACACCGTGGTGGGGATTGCCGACCTGCCGCACGATCTGCTGCCGGGGTCGGAAGTGCTGATTCCGTTGACGCCTAAAGCGACCGAGTCGCGTACCGCGCACGATATCGAGGCAGTGGGCCGCCTGGCTGCGGGCGTGAGCGCGGCACAGGCGCGGGCCGAACTCGCGGTGATCGGCGCGTCGATGGCGGGGCAGAGTCCACATAGCGATGGCGGGTGGGGTCTGCAATTGATTCCGCTTTCGGACGAAGTGGTCGGGCCGCGCACCAGTAATACGATCCGCATGATCTTTGGCGCGGTGACGTTCCTCTGGCTGCTGGCGTGCGCCAATGTGGCTGGATTGCAGTTGGCGAGAAATATTTCCAGGCGTCACGAAATGGAAACGCGCCAGGCGCTGGGCGCGAGCGCAGGCAGGCTTTTTGGGCAAACGCTGACTGAGAACTGTCTGCTGGCGTTGGCCGGCGCTCTGGGCGGCACGGTGCTGGCCCAATTCGCGCTGCAGGCGGTGCGAAGCTTCGCGGCGGATTCCTGGCCCCGAATGGCACAGGTGGAACTGACATTCCCGACGATGGGAATCGCGCTTCTGATTCTGTTTGCTACGACGCTTCTCTTCGCGCCGTTTACCGGCCGTCCGGCCGGACTGAAGGGAGGCCGCCAGATCTCGCGACGAACCAGCGGGCGGGATGCGTTGATTGTGGCGCAGGTGGTAATCGCGACTGTGCTGGTGCTGTGTGCCGGCCTCCTCTGGCAGAGTTTTCTGCGGCTGGAAGCGGTGGATCCGGGGTTCGATCCGGATCGAGTCCTGACCGTGCAGGTCAGTCTTCCCGGCCGGTCCTATGACGATCTCCGCCGCGTGGCGTTCTTCCGCGAAGCTGAGTCGCGACTGGCGCGCACGCCGGGAATCGTCTCGGCCGGCGCGACCAACATCGCGCCGTTCAGCGGCGACGGCACGGCCAACCGGTTCCGTCTGGAGAGTGACGTTGCTTCATCGGAATACCGTACGGCCGCATGGAGAGCAGTGACTCCCGACTTTTTTAGGACGCTTGGCATCCCGCTCAAGCAGGGCAGGCTTTTTACGGAGCGCGACGCGAACGGTTCGGCCGAGGTGGTGATCATCAGCGAATCGATGTCCAGGAAGTTCTGGCCGAATCAGGATCCGATCGGTGAGCGATTGTTGTGGGGTCGATCGGGGAGTCCGAAGATGATCGTGGGGATCGTCGGCGATTTGCGGGATTTAGCGGTGGACGCTCCCCCGGCGCCCACCATGTTCCGCCCGTACGCGCAGCTTTCCGATGCGCCCATGGCGCTGGTGATCCGCACGGAGGCCGACCCGCTGGCAGTCATGGGGGACGTCCGCAAGCAGATCGCGGGGATCGACCGGGACGCTGCGTTAACGTTTCAACCGTTGCGGCGCGAAATGTCGAAGACGATTTTGCGTCCGCGGGTGAGTCTGACGATCATGGCGGCGTTTGCCATCGTGGCGCTGATCACTGCGGCCTTCGGGCTGTACGGATTGATCAGTTATCGCGTCAACCAGCGGCAGCAGGAAATCGCCATGCGGCTGGCGCTGGGAGCGCCGCCGGGATCGGTACGATGGGCCATCCAGAAGCGCTGTCTGATGCTGGTGTGCGCGGGATTGGCAGGCGGTATGCCGCTGGCGTATGGGCTGTCGATGCTGATGAAATTGCTACTCTACGAAACGCAGCCGGCGCAGCCTGTGGCGTACGCGATGGTGTTGCTCGTCTTCGGGGGAGTTGCGCTTGCCGCGAGTTATGGCCCCGCCCGCCGGGCGTCGCGGATGGATCCAGCGGCAGCGATCCGGCATGAGTAACGACAGGCTGATTCGTTTGGGAAATGCCGAACGAACTCTGCTGATCCGCCGGAGAGTACACGTTCCACGGCTTCTTTCTCACAGCCGGGTTATCGTTGAGTTCGCGGATGAACTCGCCGCCCAGCGCCCATACGTTGTCGGCGTGTTTATCCGGATCGTTTTCGGCGGCGGATTCGAGGCTGCCAGGTACTCCAGGAATGGGGCGGAATAACGTTACGAGTTTGCTGGCCGGGTGGCCGGTGAGAACCTGCTTTCCAGAATCGAGCCCGCCTTGGCTCTCTTCCTTGGGGGAAGCCGCGGCGCATCTGGTGACCGCCAGCGCCGCGGCCTGATCTAACCAAGTTTCATATGGCGCGACGAGGTGCTGAACCGCCTAAGGCTCCTCTTGCTACCATCGGTATTGATGACGCGCCGAGGGCTTTTGCTGGCTGGGGTGGCTGCGGCGGGGTTACGCGCGCAAGGCCGCAAAGGCGAACCCTTCCCCCCGGCCTGGAAAAAGTACTCCGACCCGACTACCGAACTCGACGTCTACCGGCTCACCGACCCGGCGTACTCCAGCACGCTGCCGGCGCCCTACAACCGCATGATCGCCCGCAACAGCAACTGGATGCTGTTCTGCGGAGACCGCGGCCAGGGTCCGCAGGCCTACCGCATCGATCTGAACAACGGCGAGGGGCGGCAGTTGACGCAAACCGAAGACCTGGATGGCGCGTCCCTGACCCTCACGCCGGACAACCGTTCCTTCTGCTATTTTGCGGCGCGCGAGTTGAACATCTCGGGCGTGTCCAGCCTGCGGGAGCGGGCACTCTACAAAGTCCCCGAGGGCTGGGAGAGGTGCCTGGGCATGAGCGTGGGACCGGACGGCACGCATGTCACTTTCGCCGAACGGCGGGGAGAGCAATCGCGTCTGCGGATGGTGCCGCTGGCGCAGGGAGTGGCGCGGACGGTGGTGGAAGCGCCCTTCGTGATGCGCGACCCGGTGCACCGGCCCATGCGCGCGCAGATTCTGTATCGCCGCGGCGACGACGCCCTGTGGCTGGTGAATTCCGACGGCCAGCAGAACCGGCAGTTGAAGACGGCGCCAGGGAAGATCGGCACCGCCAATTGGGCGCCAGACGGCAAGACCGTGCTGTACCTGAATTACCCGGACGACCCCAGGCAACTGCACGCCATTCGCGAACTGACGCCCGATAGCAACAGCGACAAACTCGTCGCCAAGACCAGCCAGTACGCCGCCTTCGGCTGCAATCACAACTCTTCGGTATTCGTGGGCGCCAGCGCCAGCGCCGCGTCTCCCACGGTGCTGATCCTGCTGCGGATCACGCGCCGCGAATTGACTCTGTGCGAGCACAAGGCCAGCCATCCGGAGCAGACCTGCCCCATTTTTTCGCCGGACAGCCAGCGAATCTACTTTCAGAGCGATCGCGACGGCAAGGCGGCTATCTACTGTGTGCATGTGGACAAGCTGGTGGAAAGAACAGAAGTGGATGGGTAAGAGTGGGGGTTGGGGGGTGGGGGTTGGGGATGGGGGATTAGTTGCGCGTCGCGCTTGGGGGCCAGGGGCCTGGGGCCGGGGATTAGTTCTACAATCGGCGCAGGCGGCTGTCACCCCGGCTGGCGCATGCGTCGCGGGCTTGCCGCCGGCAAACACATCGAATCCCCAGCCCGCGCCGTCTTTCCGCATCACCGCGACGCTCCGCACCGTCCCGTCCACCACGCGTTCGTCCACCAGCACCGCCCCATCGGGAAACGTGCCGGTGCGATATCCGGCGAGCGCCTCGGTGTTGGCGTAAAAATGGTGCAACCGGAAGCCGGCGAATCGGGTCTGTTCAGCTTGTACTGGAGCACGTGCATGTGCTGTACCCGTCGGAAACGGAACCTCCCCGCAAACGCGCACAGGCACAAGAAAAGGGGACAGACGCATTTTTTCCAGTTCAGTCTGTTCATGCTCCGAGTTTGCACGATCCCCCTCTGGCGGCGAAGCCGATTTTGACGAATTGGCCGCGCAGTTTGACCAACGGGACGGCGTCAGAATGGATTGGCCGTGAGCGAACGAATGCGCTCGCGATAGGTCCGGCCGGATTCCAGGCGCGCGCCGCTTTCCAGCACCACGACATATTCGCCGTGCGTCGCCGGCTGCAGTTCCCGAATGCGCCGCAGGTTGACGATCAGGCATCGATGGATGCGCAGAAACAGTTCCGGATCGAGCGATTTCTCCAGCGTATTCATGGCCACATGCAACAGATGGGTGCCGCGCGCGGTGTGCAGCTCCACGTAGTTTTCTGCCGCCTGGAACCATTCGACCTCTTCGATATCGACGAAGAAAATGCGGCCCACCGCGCGCACCGCCAGCCGCTTGACGTAGCGCAGGCCGACGTTTTCCACCACGGAAGCGAGTTCGCTGCCGGCGCGCTTCGCCGGGCAGGCGGGCTTTGGGGCGCGCCAGGGCGCTCGGGAAACGCTGGCGGTGAAGGGTTTAACAGGTAGTCGATGCGTGGATTCGAATGCTGAACGGCGTACGGTGGTGCGCGGTCACGAAGACGACGGCGGGCATGCGCTCGGGGCCGATTTCGCGAATCACCGAGATCCCGTCCATCCCCGGCATCTGCACGTCGAGAAACACCAGGTCGGGGCGGCGCGCGCGAATGGCGGCTACGGCTTCCTGCCCGTTCCGCGCTTCCTCGATCGCGGTGACGGCGGCGTCACGGGCCAGCAGCATGCGCAGACCCTCGCGCGCCAGCGGTTCGTCATCCACAATCAGGGTTGTGAGTGGCATGGCAATTCCCGGTAGGGCAGCACCATGGTCACTACCGCGCCGCCGCCATCGCTATTCGCGGTAATCAGGCGAGCCCCTCCCCATAAAGACGATGCAGCCGGGCTTTGGTATTGGCAAGCCCGATTCCCTGCCCCGCCACGGCGGCCCCGAAGCCCGGCCCATCGTCCTGCACGCGGACCTCGAGCGTGCCGTTCACGCGCGCGGCGCTCACCCGGATGCTGCCCGCCGAGGCGCGGTGCCCGATCCCGTGACGCAGCGCATTTTCCACGATCGGCTGCAGCCCCATGTGCGGCACCGCCGCCTCCAGCACAGGCGGATCGGCATGGATCTCCACGCGCAGACGGTCGGAAAAGCGGACCTGTTGATGCCCAGGTACAGACGCAAATACTCCAGCTCCGGCGCAGCGGCACTTCCTGGGCTTCCACGTCCTCCAGCACGCAGCGCAGCAGGTCGCTGAAGCGGGCCAGTGTTTCCTCGGCCTCGGGCACCTTCTGCTGGCGCACCAGCACCATAATCGCGTTGAGGGTATTGAACAGGAAATGCGGCTGAAGCTGCACCTTCAGCGCGCTGAGCTGCGCGCGAATCACCTCGCTCTCCAGTTCCGCCGACCGCAGCTCCCGATCCTGGTACTCCCGATAGTATCGCCAGCCCGACTGGATCCCAGAATCACCCAGTAAGTGATCACATTGCCGTGAAACCCGGCCACGATCAGCGCCGGAAATGCCACCCAGAAGGAGCTTGTCAGCGCCGAGGCGAGCAGGCCGAAACGCGCGAATACAATGGCTTCCAGGGCCAGCTCGACCACCGCAAACAGGATGCTGAACAGGACGTGCAGGCTCACCCGGCGGGGCCAGCCGCGGCGCTCGATGGGCCACCGCAGGCCCAGCCACAGAATCGCCGGCGTGAGGGCGGCGGAGATATACATCCCCACCATCCAGGAAACCAGCAGTTGCTGCCAGCGGGTAGGTTCGTGCAGATACAGGCGGCGCGTCAGGTCCCGGCTGAAGTTAAAGAGCCCGATAACGGTCAGCCGAAAAAATACGCCGCGTATCGCCGCATAAAAAAGGGGACAGACGCATTTTCTCAGATGCCGGCGGAAAAATGCGTCTGCCGCCTTTCCTTAACGCGTGGTCTGTTCTTTCGGGGTGGAAAGATAACCTACAAGCAGATTCTTCTGCACGGAGTTTACCACGATCTCATACGGCTGGTGCGCCTTGCTGGTGTAGAACTGGATCGGCTCGTTGACGCTCTTGTCTTTCTTTTCGGTCAGCTTGTCGTCCGCCATGACGTTGATGGTGTACTTGTTTCTCTTGGGGTCCAGTTTCTTGAGCTGGATGGTGATATCGCCGACGCGCTGCGGCTTCTTCTCGGCTTCCTTGCCCAACTTGAACTCGAAGTAGTTGCGCTCGCCGAGGCGCTTCAGCGCCGCCAGTTCCGTGGCGTTGGTGGCGATGAGGCCGCTCTGCACGCCCAGATCGCCCTTGGTGGACTTCAGGTCGGCGATGGTCTTGTCGAGCTGCGATTGCGTGGCCGTGGCCTGGCTGCGCAGGTTGCCTACATCCGAAGAAACTTCGCCGATCTTGGTATTGGCCTGGGTGGCCGTCTGCTTCACATCGCTGATTTCGGAGCGTGACCTGCTGCTGCACCTTGGCCTGTTCGGCCTGCAGTTGCCTGGCGAGCTGATCGGCATGCGCCGCGGCTTCGGCTTTCGCCTGGCTCGACATGGAGCGGGCCTGGTCGCGTGCCTGGGCGCGGGCAGCCTCCAGTTCCTCCTTCAGCGTTTCCAGGTGGCGTTGCTGCGACGCCGTGTTGACGCTGGACGCGTCGCGCAAATTGCTCAGCTCGGTCAGCAGCTTGTCGTGCGTCTGGGCCAGATCCGTCTTCATGTGATCCAACTGGACGAAGAGGTAAATGTTGGCGGCCACCAGGGCAATGATGCGCGCCGGCGACCAGAGCGGTCATCAGGCCCGAGCGCTGCGGCGGCTCTTGATAGGTAGGTGTGGGACTCACGTCAGCGGTACTCCTTTATCTTTCCACTTCCAGTATAGATGGCCCCGGTGGACCTTTCGTTACATCCTAAACCAGTTCGAAACTCTGGCCCGGTGCGGGTACCACGACTTCCAGTCCATACTTAGCGTGCAACAGGCCGCATAGCGTGGCCGCCTGGGCCGCTTCTCCATGCACCAGGAACACCTTGCGCAGCGAAGGAGCCAGCGGCCGGATCCACTCCAGCAGCTCGCTTTGATCGGCATGGCGCGCTCAACTCGTCGAGGCTGGAAATCTCGGCCCGCACCCGCATGGGTTCGCCGAAGATCCGGACCTCCGGCCACTTCTCCACCAGCTTCCGCCCGAGCGTGTCCTGCGCCTGGAAACCGGTGATCAGCACGGTATTCCGCGGGTCTTCGATATTGTTGCGCAAGTGGTGCAGAATGCGGCCCTGCTTCGCACATCCCGGAGGCTGAAATCACCACGAAAGGCCCGTGCAGATCGTTCAGCTTCTTGGACTCCGCGGCGCTCGCGTGACGTACTGCAGGCGGCGGAATCCGAACGGGTCTTCGTGATTGGTCAGGTAGCGCGTACGTCTCCTCGTTGAAGCACTCCGGATGGTCCCGGTGCACCTCGGTCACGTTCAACGCCAGGGGGCTGTCCACGAAGATCGGGATGTTGGGAATCTGCTTCTCGTCGGCAAGCTGGTGGAGCAGCAGCACCAGTTGCTGCGTGCGCCCCACGGCGAACGCCGGCACGATGATGCGGCCGCCGCGGTGGGCGGTACGATTTACCACATCCGCCAGCTTGTTGATCACGTGGCTGGACGCTTTTGTGCAGGCGGCCGCCGTAGGTGCTTTCCATGATGAGGTACTCGGCCGGCGGCAGCGGCTCGGGGTCGCGGATGATGGGCAGGCCAGGACGGCCTACATCGCCCGAAAAAGCCAGGCGCACGGGCGCCGCGCCGGTGGAATCCGTGCAGGATCACGGAGGAGGAGCCCAGGATGTGGCCGGCGTCGTATGCCGTGTAGCTCAGGCCGCCGGCCAGCTCGTGCGGCTCGTGGTAGGTCACCGGATGAAACAGCGGCAGGGTCCGCTCGGCATCCTCCATGGTGTAGAGCGGCACGACGTGGCCGTTCTGCCAGCCCCATGGATTTGCGACGGTCGTGCCGCTTGTTCAGAAATTCGGCGTCGTTCTCCTGAATGTGCGCCGTGTCGCGCAGCATCCAGTTGCACAGATCGATGGTGGCGGGCGTGGTGTAGATCGGCCCGGCGAAGCCGCTTTTGACCAGGGTGGGCAGATTGCCGCTGTGGTCGATGTGGGCGTGAGAAAGCACCACGGCGTCGATGGAGGAGCCCGCAAACGGCAGATTGCGGTTCTTGCTCGTCGGCTTCTTTGCGGCGTCCCTGATTCAGGCCGCAATCCAGCAGGAAGCGCTTCCCGGCAGCCTCGACCAGGTGCATCGAGCCGGTGACTTGACCGGCCGCACCCCAGAATGTGAGCTTCAATTTTCCTCCGGAACGGTCAATAGTAGCAGAGTGGCGAGGGGTTGGGGACAGGACCGTCCAATTAGTAGACTGATGGCATGGCGTTCCAGTTCAATGCCGCAGCGGCAGCGGCTGTCTTTCTGGCGGCGGCTCGCGGTGATGGTGGGGCAGTCCCCCGCGGCCTTCGACGCGGCGTCTATTAAGCCCGCCGCCATTTCGGCGGCACGCGAGGGGGGCAACCGTTCCCGCATCGAACACACTCCGGCGAGCCTCAGCATGTGGAATGTCGGGCTGCGCGAGTGTGTGCAGTGGGCTTATGGCGTAGCGCCTTTTCAGGTTCCGCCAGAGCACCTGAGCGCGGATAGCTACGACATTCTCGCCAGAACGGGCGCTCCCGTGCCGGTCAGCGAATTGAGAGTCATGCTTCAGGAGTTGCTGGCCAGGAGATTCAAGCTGGTACTTCACCGGGAGACCCGGATGCTCCCCGTGTACGAACTGGTTATCGCCAAAGGCGGGCCCAAACTTCCGCCGCCCCATGCCGGCGCGACGCCCGTTCACGCCGCCGAATCGCTGCCGCGAGTGCGCAACGGCAGCTTCGTGTTCGAGGACGCATCCCTGGCGGAATTCGGGCGGATGTTCGGGCAATTGCGCGGAATCGACCTGCCGGTGGTGGACCGGACCGGCATCGCGGGCACGTATGACATCGTGCTGAAGTCCGCGCCCGCGGCGGCGCGCGAGGGGGATGTGGGCGCGCTGTTCGCGATTGTTCAGGAGCAATTGGGGCTGAAGGTGATCGCGGCCAAGGTTCCGTTCGAAGTCCTGATTGTGGACCACGCCGGGAGACCATCGGAGAATTGACGGGCGCCGCGCGCGCCTCTTGACACGCTACATATTACGCCGTACGATACTACGTGGGACGTAATACGTTGTGAGCGATCCAACATTACTTGTGCTGGCGAGCCTCGCCGATGGCGAAAAGCATGGCTACGCCATGATGGAAGACATCCAGAGATTCGCCGGTGTGCGGCTGGGGCCGGGAACCCTGTATGGCGCCATTACACGCCTGGAAGAGCGGGGCTGGATCCGTGCCACAGGCGCGCGGGACCGGCGGCAACCCTACGCCATCACCGGCGCCGGACGGCAACACCTGGAAGCCCAGGTGACCAGCCTGGACCACGTGGTGAAAGTGGTACAGCGGCGGCTCAAACACGCATGAGACGTCTGCTGCGATGCGCGGCTGCGCTTTATCCGTCCGCCTGGCGCGCGCGCTACGGCGCCGAACTGGATGCGCTGATCGAAGACGCCGGCGGCGGCTGGCGGGAGTTCGTGGACATTTGCAAGGGAGCGATCAAGATGCAAATCGTATCGGCAGGAGTGTGGCGCTTCGCCGGAGTGTGCGGACTGGCGGGACTGCTGATTGCCGGTGTGGCGGCATGGCGCACGCCTGGCGAATATCAGTCGGTCGCCGTGCTGCGCATGGCGCCGGCGCCGGCGGAGGAGCGCGTGGAGAAACTGAGCCAGGCCGAAGAGACGATCCTGAGCCGCCGGTCGCTGGCCACGGTGATTCAGAAGTACGAACTGTACCCGGAGGAAAGAAAGCACACGCCGCTGGAAGAGATTGTGCAGAACCTGCGCGATCGCCGGATTCAGGTCCGAATGCTGGGCACGCCGCATTCGCAGGCCCCGAGCCTGGCCTTTTCGATAGCGTTCAACGGGGAAGATCCGCGGAAAGCGCAGGCGGTCACCAGCGAGCTTACGGCGCAATTCGTCGATGCGCTGAAAGGCACGGCGCCGCTGGAAGTGCTGGACCCGGCCAGCCTGCCGCAAAGGGCCTTCTCGCCCAACCGTCCCGCGTGGCTGGCAGCGGGCCTGGTGCTGGGACTCGCGGTGGGCCTGGTGCTGTTGGGCATCCGGCGATGGCCGCTGATTGCGCTGGCGGGCTTGCTGGTAGCGGCCGCGGTGTTGCCGGCGACCTTCCTGATTCCGGATCGATTCCGCTCGCAGGCAGTGCTGCGCGCCAAAGCGGGCGATGCCATCCAGGCGATCCGGGCCGTGGTGAACGACCGCGCGTATCTGCAGTCGCTGATCGCGCAGTTCGGCTTGTATCCCAAAGATCGGCACGCGCTCGAGCACCTGCAACGCGACCTGGCAGTGAAGGATATCGCCGCCCCCGCCGGAAACGTATGCCTGGTGAGTTTCGATTATCCGGACCGCTACAAAGCGCAGGCAGTGCTGAACGGGGTCCTCCGCCGGACCGGTGCGGTCGAACTGCTGGATCCTCCCAGCCTGCCGGAACACGCTTTTACGCCGAACCGCCTGGCAATGGTCACGGCGGGGCTGTTTGCGGGTCTTGTGCTGGGTGGGATCGCGCTTGCCGTGCGCCGGCATCGCACCCCGAATTTCGTTACACAATCGTAGCGGTAACGGTTCCAGTATTACCTGATCGGGACGTAACCCGAAGGTCCCACCAGTACCGAAGGGTATAGGCGCGCCGTCACTCTATTTCCGCCACTTGTAAAAATAAAAGAGCAACGGATCTTTGCCGGTGTTTTTGATTCCGTGCAGGCGGTTCGAGGCTGAGTACATCATGCTGCCCGGCGCCATCTGGTGGAGTTTGCCATCCACCAGAATCTAGCCATGCCCTTCGGTGGCGACGTTTGATGTATTTCAGGATAGCGAATGGTGGACGAGATGGGATTCGAACCCACGACCCCGGCGTTGCGAACGCCGTGCTCTCCCAACTGAGCTACTCGCCCACACGAGTGTGGCAGGTATTTACAATATAACAAATGGCGAGTCCCCAGATCATCCGGCAACTGCGGAAAATGCGGCGCGATTGGGACCGGCGAGCGCGCGAGAACGCCCGTCATTACGTGGTCACCGGGCAAAGCGAGTGGAGCGACCAGGAGTTCTGGGAATCCGGCGAACTCACCATGCGCGAAGATATCCTGAACGACCTTGCCAACATCTGCCGCGGGCGGGATCCGAAAGAGATGGCTGTGCTGGAGATTGGATGCGGGGCGGGCCGCGTTACAAGGGCCCTGGCGCAGTTCTTCGGGACGGTCTACGCCGTGGATATCAGCCGTGAGATGGTGGCGCGTGCGCGTCACGCGGTGCGGGATTTTCCCCATGCGCGGATTTATCGCAACAACGGGAAGGACCTTTCGGTGGTGCGGCGGCACTGGTGGAATCGCTTGGGCATCGGAGCGGGCGTGCAGGTGGATTTTGTCTTTTCCACAATGGTATTTCAACACATTCCCAGCGGCGAAATTGTTGAAAATTACGTACGCGAGGCGCATCGCCTGCTGCGTCCGGGCGGCTTATTTAAATTTCAGGTACAGGGCGCGCCGCTGGGCCGCATCGATCCCGGCGATAGCTGGGTGGGCGCAACTTTCACCGAACAAGAAGCGCGCGACATGGCACGCCGCTGCGGTTTCGAAATGCGCTACCACAACGGCGCCGGAGAGCAATATTTCTGGCTTTGGTATTTCAAGCCCGAAAAGACTTAAATACCGGAAGACCGGGCGACGGGACAGGCAAGGCCTACTGTCCGTCGGTCCCCTTTTTCGACTGTTTTTGACCGCGGCGTCCGGCCCAATACCGTTTCATGCGCTCAGATACCTCTTCGCGCTCCGCCGGGCTCATGGATTTACGGCCACGGCGGCTGGTTTTGGCAATTGCTGGAACCGCGCCCGCTGTTCTTTGTAATTCCTCCAGGGAAGCAATTACGCGCTCGAGTTTTTCTTTCTCGGCGTATAAGTCCTGAATCGCTTTATATAGATCCATCGCATCACAAAAATCGGCTGAATACCGTGCTCGGAACACACGGTAAACAGAATGTTACATCGGATGCGCAATTTAATTCTAGCGAAAATGACTCTTATCGAATCAGAAATGGCCAGTGTGGTACCAGCTTGAGCCAACCCTTGGTAATGGCAAGGTATACTCCCGCCGCTAGTAGCAACAGTACGGCCGCACCAACGGTGACTACCTTCTTCCAGGGGAATCTTCGCTGCTCGCGATGGAGTACTAGCAAGTATCCGGCGAAGATACCGACATAGAATAGCCCGCACATTGGCAAAGCGAAAAGCATCATATTGAAGACATCAGGTGTGGGGGTAACGACCGCCGCGATGATGAAAATGATCAGAATGGCGTACCGGCTATGCCTTATCAGAAAGCCGGGTGTCACGATTCTCAGCAGAGTTAGAAAGAAAATCAGCACTGGAAGCTCAAAAACCACTCCCACGCCGAGCATCACATTCACGAATAGGTCGAAATATTCGGTGATGCTGACCATGGCCTTGACACCGTTTCCGTGCTCGATGCCTAACAGAAAGGTCAACCCGTATTTGAACACTACGAAATAGGCAAAGCAGCCGCCGAGCAAAAACAATCCGCTGGAACAAAGGATAAAGGGAGCCGCCCATCTTCTTTCCCGCCGGTAAAGACCCGGAGAAATAAAGGCCCACACCTGGTACAGCACCCAGGGAAATGAGATGAAGATAGAGCAGACCAGCGGCAGCTTGAACCAGACAATATTGAACCCCTCCATGGGTGAAATGACATAGAGGTTCGGATCGTACCCGAGGCTAGTGAGGGCGATCTTGGCCGGCTGGCGCACGAAATCCCAAAGCCTGCTGCTAAAAAGGAGACTGACGGTGAAGGCCACGCCAATCCCGATAACCGAGCGAATGATGCGCGAACGCAGTTCTTCCAGATGTTCCAGGAAGGACATGCGAAGCATCCCGTCATCGTCCTCGTCTTCCCCTCCGCCAGTGGGAGGGGAAGGGGGAGGAGCACCCCCGGCAGCGCCGATGCGACGCCGCAGTTTCTCAATAGCGTCGACCGGTCCGGTACCGGACGCACTGCCAACTTGGGGCAGTCCAGCCCCTGGGGTTCCTTCAGATGAACTCATTCGCTATGCGTTGTGTTCCGCCGGCGAGGAAGAGGCGGCCGTGTGCTCCGGTTGACCGGTGGATTCCGAAGAGGCATGCTGCGACTCTTGCGGTTCGGCGATTTCAGAGCTTTGGGCTATGGTGCCTTCTATGGCGACGGCAGACGGAGATTCAGCGTCCTGAGTTGCGGATGCGCTTGCAGTGGGTGGTTCGATAGCGTGGGATTCGTAATTGTCGCCGTATGCGCCTTCGTACGTGGCTTCATACGACGAGTAGTCGTAATTGTACGTATCGTGTTGAAACTGGTCGGTGACTTCCGACAGTTTTGCTTCTTGTTCCAACGCTCTGACTTCGCGGTCGAAGGTGCTCTTCAGCTCGCTGGAAGCTTTGCGGAACTCGGTGATCGCCTTTCCGATAGTTCGTCCGATTTCCGGTAGTTTTTTGGGGCCAAACAGGACAAGCGCCAGGAGGAAGATGAAAACCATCTCCGAGGTGCCTAGCGTTCCCAACATCTATATTTCCTCCTGCAAGGTAACTTCACCCTCATCATAACATGCAGGCAAATGGCCTCCTTCGCGACCGCGCCGTAAAAAACGATCCCAAACCGGGGCTCGCAACGTGACCTTCGCGACCCCCTCCTGTAACGCCGTATCGCACCACACCGCAGGCGGGAAATCGATTTTCTATACTTCAGTTCGCGGAGGCGGTTCCAGACGAGTTCAGGCTTCCGAAATCCTCGATTTAGGGAAAGGCAAGGCAATGACACTGATACAGAAACTGTCGATGGGCGGAGGCCTCCTGCTGTGCGGTCTGGGGCTTCCTCTCCCTTCATTTGCTGCCGGGTCGTGTAACAACACCAATCTGGTGGGCACCTACAATTCTTCACTCACCAGCGCGGCGTTCGCAAACGTAGTCAACACCGTGAACAATACGGCTACCTCCGCCACCAGCGGAACGGGGACGGGCACCGGGACCACTACCGGCACCGGTACGGGCACGGGTACTGCCACGGGCACCGGGACGGGGACGGGGACGGGAACTACAACCGGGACAGGGACTGGAACTTCGAGTTCGTCCGTCGCCACCGGCCTGGTGGGTAACGCTTCGAGCATCAACGGCAATGTTCCCGGCCTGGGGCGGTTCTATTTCGATGGCAATGGCAACATCCTGGGCTCCGATAAGTCGGGCAACAAAATCTCCGTGGGCACTTATTCGGTGAACGGCGATTGCACTGCCAGCATGAAGGTGAACGGCGGGCAGACCTACGACGCGGTCGTGGTGTCGCAGGGTCAGCAGGTTCTGTTTTTGGAGACCGACGCCAATGGCAACGGGGCGACTGGTATGCTGCAACGGTCGGCCAACTTCTGCTCCCCGCTGACCAGTTCGCAGAATTTTGGCTTTAGCTACTTTGGCGCCAACGCGGCAATGGCCACCGGAACAGGCACTGGCACCGGGACTGGAACGGGCACAGGCACTGCAACTGGCACCGGAACGGGAACGGGAACGGGAACGGGAACTGGACGGAACGGGAACGGGTACGGGCACTGGCACTGGAACTGGCACGGGCACTGGGCACTGGGACTGGGACCGGGACCAGTACAGCGGCAACGCTTCAACCGTTCGCCACGATCGGCACACTCACCCTGGATGGCGCCGGCTCGTTCATGATGACCGCATACGTTTACAGCGATGGCTCGGTGCAGACCCAAAACGCCAGCGGCACCTATGCCCTCTCGCCGACCTGTAACTTGACCCTTACGTTCGCGCAGAACCCGTCCTCGAGCGGCACCTCGATGACTGCGCTGCCCTCGTTCAGCGGCCTGTTGCCTGAAACCAGCGGCGGCACCGGGCAGATCACATTGCAGAGTTCGGGAACGACGGTCTCTACCGGCACGGTAATTCCGCAGTAGGCTTGGACGCAGTGGTAAAACCCGCTCCCTAACGGTCGCGGCTCTGTAACACATTGAACCTACAGAGCCGCGCACGTTAGTAAGCGGTCCTCTAGGGGAGCGTCTCGGCCAGAACTTTGGCGCTCTGTTCCGCTCGAAAGGCGCGCAGCTTGTCCCGAAGCGCGGGACGGCTGCCCGCCAGAATCGCGACGGCCAGCAGGGCGGCATTGCGCGCCCCGGCCGGCCCGATCGCCAGGGTGCCCACCGGGATTCCGGCGGGCATCTGAACGGTGGAAAGCAGAGAATCCAGGCCCTTCAGCGCGGCGCTTTCCATCGGCACGCCCAATACCGGGAGCACCGTGTGCGCGGCGCAGACTCCCGCCAGGTGCGCTGCGCCGCCCGCCGCGGCGATGATCACCTCCACGCCCCGCTCCTCGGCCCCTGCGACGTACTCCGCCGTCTGGGCCGGGGTGCGATGCGCGGAAAGCACCCGGCATTCGTGAGGAACACCGAATTTCGTCAGCATCTCATCGGCCTGGCGCATGACCTCCCAGTCCGATTTACTGCCCATGATCACCGCCACCAGCGGCGTATTCTCGCTCATAGTTATTGTCCCTGTGCCAGGGTGAAGCCCGCCACGCCGTCGAACGTACGCAGCGACTGGGTAGAAGCGATGTCGATTCCGGCGGCAACCACCTGCTGCAGCACGCCGAGACAGGCCGCCATATCGGCGGTTCCCGCGGCAATATAGCGGCAGCGGAAACTGTCGGTGCAGAAGGTCTCCGCGCGGCCGGCCGGCCACACCTTCACGCCGCGGTTATCGATCATCTGAAGGGTCAGGCCGTTACCGGCGAACTTGCCCATGGCCTCGGCGAGCGCGTTGGGGTTGCGCGAAGGCCAGTACACGAACACGTCGATGCCCTTCAACTCCATCTTCGTGTTGTCGGCGGTCAACTGGTGCGCCGCGGGCGCGGCATCGGTGCCCTCCGGCCGCTTGGCGTACTTCACCGGTTTGAGGATATTGGGCTTCTGCCCCAGGCGCGCCACCACCGCGGCGGCGAATTCTTTGGTGCCGACCTTCTGCGTGCTCACTCCCTCGGTGAAAATATCGTAGGTGTGGACGCCGTCTTCGATGGTGCGCAGCCAGGCGTTGTGAACCCGCTCGGCCGTCTCCGGCATGTTGATGTGCACCAGCATCAGAACCGCACCCAGCAGCAGGCCCGAAGGATTGGCCAGGTTCTGGCCGGCGCGCCGCGGCGCCGAACCGTGGATGGCCTCGAACATGGCGCACTTCTCGCCGATATTCGCCGACCCCGCCAGGCCCACCGAACCGGCGATCTGCGCGGCCACGTCGGAGAGGATGTCGCCATAGAGGTTGGGCATCACGATCACGTCGAAAGCTTCCGGCGTGTCGGCCATCTTGGCGGCGCCGATGTCCACGATCCAGGCCTCCTTCTGAATATCGGGATACTGGGCGGCGATTTCGTCGAAGACCTTGTGGAACAGGCCGTCGGTCATCTTCATGATGTTGTCCTTCATGAAGCAGGTGACCTTCTTGCGATTGTGCAGGCGGGCGTATTCGAAGGCGTAGCGGATGATCTTCTCGCTGCCCGGCCGGGAGATCAGCTTGATGCAGGAGGTGACTTCCGGAGTGAGCTGATACTCGATGCCGGCGTACAGGTCCTCTTCGTTTTCGCGCACGATCACCACGTCCATATTGGGATGCTTGGTGTCGATGAACGGGTGGTAGGAAACGCAGGGCCGCACGTTGGCGTACTGCCCCAGCGTCTTGCGGGTGGTGACGTTCAGACTCTTGAATCCCCCGCCCTGCGGGGTGGTGATGGGAGCCTTCAGGAAGACTTTGGTGCGCAGGAGCGAATCCCAGGAGCTCGGTTCGATTCCGGCGGTATTGCCGCGCAGATAAACCTTTTCGCCAATCTCAATGGTCTCAATCTCGAGAGCCGCGCCGGCCGCTTCCAAAATCTGGAGCGTGGCGTTCATGATTTCCGGGCCGATGCCGTCGCCGTGCGCGACGGTGATAGGGGTTTTTGATGGCATAGCGGAAACAACCACGATATAGGAATGCTCTACATCGCGCAAGCGAAAGTGTGGAGAAACCCAAAAAGGGGACAGACGCATTTAAAAAATGCGTCTGTCCCCTTTTCCGTCTCATTGGTTCAGCGTGAAGGTCACGTCAATTGTGGTGACCGTCTCCACCGGCTCGCCGTTCAGCAGAGTCGGCGAATAACGCCATTGTGAGACGGCATCCATCGCCAGCGGCACCAGCCGGGGATCCACACTGCTCGGGACCGCCCGCAGATCGATCGGAATCCCCTCCTTGGAAATCACCGCCTGCAGCCTCACTGTACCCTCCACCCCAAGTTGTTGGAGGTCGTCGGGATATACCGGCCGCGTCTGCCTAAGCGGACGGGAAATCTGCACCATGCCGCCGACCCGAATGCGGTGCGCCACGGCCGGGGCGGCTGGAACCGCGGTGCCCGACCGTTTGCCCTGCACCGTCACCGCCTCCGAGACTTTTCCGACCAGCAGGTTAACGTTGATCTGCGCCGCGTTGCCGGCAGTCACCGGCAGTTGCTCCAGCTTGAACATCGTGAACCCGGGCGCACGGACTTCCAAATCGTATTTGCCGGCTGGCACGGAGTTGAAGCGGTACTGTCCGACGTTATCGGTCTGTACGGTATACGGGCCGGAACCATCCACATTGGCCAGCCCCACGCTACAGCCGGGGACCACCGCGCCGCTGGGGTCGCGCACCGTCCCGGCCAGCGAGCCGATTCCGGCCTGCGGCGGAGCGGGCGTCGCGGCAAAAGCCAGCAGCTTCCGCCGGGCCACGGGACGAGCCGCAACATCGACGCGCGCCGGCGCGGGCATCACAATCGCCGGAACCGGAGCCGGCACGGCCACCACGACTGGCGCCGGCCGCGTCTCGGAAACCGCCGCCAGCGGCACGAGCAGCGCCGCCCCGGCCGCGACAATCGCCAGGCCCTTGCGCCGGTTCAACGGGCGGCGATCGCGCCGCGAATCCAGCAGCGCGCGCACCCGCAGCTCCAGGCCGGAGACTTCCGCCATGGCGGGCGCCTGGCTCCACGCATGGCGGCGTGCCGCGAGCGCGCGCACCATCTCCATCAGGTGTCCCGCATATTCCGGCGCCGGAACGCCGCGCGCCAGAACGGCATCGTCGCAGGCCTGCTCGCGCTCGGTGCGAAGCTTCCGCGCCATCATCCAGGCCAGCGGATGGAACCAGTACAGGCAGCAGGCCGCCTGGCCAATTTGCTGCGCCGGAAGATCCAGCCGCCGTACATGGACCAGTTCGTGCAGGAGCACGGTCCGCAGCCGCGCCGCCTGCCACTCCGCGGCGCCTTTGGGTAGCACCACCACCGGCCGGAACAGGCCCCAAGTCATGGGCATGGAGGCCGCCTCGCTGTACAGCACGCGCACGCGCCTCCCGATTCCCAGCGACCCGGCCAGTTCCGCCGCGTCCGGCGCGGGAGTGGCGCGCCGCACCATCCAGGAGGTCCGCAGCATGCCGGCCAGGAACCAGAAGGCCGTCATCCCGGCGCCCGCCAGCCAGATCCACAGCGGCACGTTGACCGGCTCCCGCGCCGGCGCCGAGACTGTGGACACACTCACGCTGACCGCACGTGCAGGGACGGACGGCGTCACCATCGCCGGTTTTTCCTGCCGCCCCAGCACGGCCCAGCGCGGCAGCGACACCATGGCCACCGGCAGCGCCAGGAGCGCGCCAAAACAGGCCACCCACACCGAGTGCCGCAGCGCCGCCGACCGCCCGCGCAGCAGCCCGGCCGCCAGAAATCCCGCCAGCATCAGAATGCTTCCCTTCCACGCGCATTGCGTCAAAAATGCCACGAAAGTCATGCTCAGGCTCCTTCCTTCTTTGCGTCTTCGATCAGTTGCGAGATGCGGTCCAGATCCTCCGCCGACAGGTTCGCGGCGGAAAGATCCAGCAGCGCCGCCACGGTCTGCTCCACCGATCCTTCAAAAAATGTCGATACCATGTGCCGCAGCGCCGAGCGCCGAGCCGTCTCGCGCGGCATGGTGGGCACATACACGTAGTGCAGCGATTCTTCCTCGTGCCGCACGTGCCCCTTTTCCTCCAGCACGCGCAGTTTGGCGCGCACCGCCGAATAGCTGGGCGGGTCCGGCAGCGCCTGGTGAATCTCACTGGCGCTGGCGCGTCCTCGCTGGTAGAGAATGTCCATCATCTGCCGTTCCCGGCGGCTCAAAGTGCGATGTCCGTCTTTCCTGGTCATGTCAGTTCCCGGTAGGGGTCCTCTCGATGTGGTCGATCGTCACTACTTGGGCCGCTACTTTCCCGGCCTCCAGCTTCAGCCCGAGTTGCTCGGAAAGCGCGCCGGAGCGCCATCGTTCGGCGGGGCGGGCGGTCCCGCGGATTCCTTCAGCTTCAGCTTGTTCCCGACGACCAGGGAAAAGCCCGAAACGTCTTTCGTCCCGGTGTGGGCCGTCAGTTGGAACCGCTCCACCAGCAAATTGCGCAGCATCGTGCGGAACTGCGGCATGGTGGTGCCCGCCGGCAGGGTGGCATCCACGTCGTAACGATCCGTTTCCAGCCAACCGGGTCCTGAAAGCTGAAAGCTGTTCACGTTGTAAGCCCGCTCCAGAAGGAGCTGCAAGGTGACGGCCGGATAGTGGATCCGGCCCGGATCCTTGCTGCCGGGTCCACCCGACGGTTCCACCATCGGACCGCGTTGCAAAACAGCCGGCTTTACCGAAGCCGCATCGAAGGTCTGAGCCGAGGCCAGGCAGCAAACCAACCCTGCCACGCCCAGCGCTCTATGTTGTAAAAGCAACACTATGCTGCAAAAATAACATTGACGCCGGGCGCTGTCAAGGGCCTTACAATGGAATTTCCGCCCATGCTGAAAACCGAAACTGCGGCGCGCGTCTCCAGCCGGCCCTTCGCGCTCTTCGCCTGGAGCGTCCTGGCATACAATCTGGCGGTGATCCTCTGGGGAGCATTCGTGCGCATCAGCGGCAGCGGCGCAGGATGCGGCAACCATTGGCCCTTGTGCGGCGAAAACCTTTCCCCCACCTTTGACACGCTGGCCAAAGCCATCGAGTTCCTGCATCGCGCCACCAGCGGCATCGACCTGCTGCTGGTCGGCGGACTCCTGGTATGGGCGCTGCGGGCGTTTCCACGCGGCCACATGGCGCGCCTCGGAGCCGTGCTTTCGACCGTGTTTCTGCTTATCGAGGCGGTGCTGGGCGCGTTCCTGGTGCTGCTGGAGCATGTGGCCAAGGACCAATCGGCGGCCCGCGGTTCATGGGAAGCGGCGCACCTGATGAATACCCTGACCCTGGTGGCAGTCCTGACCCTGACTGCCTGGTGGGGTGGCGGCAAGCCGGGCGTGCGCCTGCGTGGCCGCGCAGCCTGGATCGCCGGCGCCACGCTGGTATCGGTGATGCTGCTGGGCGCGACCGGCGTGATCGCCGCACTGGCGGATACGCTCTTTCCCGCCTCCTCGCTGTCCGCCGGACTGGCTCAGGATTTCGACCCCGCGGCCAACATTTTCCTGCGCCTGCGCGGTCTGCATCCGGTGCTCGCCGCGGGTGTGGGCGCCTGGCTGTTCGTATTCGCCGCCGGCGCCCTGGGCCTGCCGGATGCACGCCGCGCGGCCCGCCTGGTGATCGCTCTCGCCGCGGTGCAACTGGCCCTGGGACTCCTGAATATGTTATTGCTGGCCCCGGTCTGGCTGCAGATGCTGCACCTGCTGGCGGCCGATGGCCTGTGGATCGCCCTGGTCCTGTTGTGTGCCACCATCCTGGCGGAAGCCTGACGCGTTAAAACTCTTGCAATCGGACTATTAACGTAGTAGCATAAACGCTGTCGTAGTCTAGTGACATGCCCAAACCACGACTGACGAAGTTGGAAATGCAGGTACTGGAGGCCCTCTGGCAGAAGGGCGCGTGCTCCGTGCGGGAAATTCAGGAGACCTTCCCGGAGCCGGGCCGGCCGGCGTACACCACCGTGCAAACCGTGGTCTACCGCCTGGAGCGGAAGAAAGCCCTGCGCTGCGTGAAGCGCATCAGCAACGCCAACATCTTCGAGGCCGTCATCTCGCGCAACGACGCGCAGGGCCGCCTCGTGGATGAGCTGCTGTCTCTCTTCGCGGGCCGGGCCAAGATGGTGATGGCGCACCTGGTGGAGTCCGGGGAACTGACCCTGGAAGACGTGAAGGAAGCCGAAAAAGCGCTGCGCAAGCAGAAGAAAGGGTGACGTGCTATGCCTGCCCTGGCGAACCATCTCTGGCAATCGACCGTGTTCGGCGCCGCCGTGTGGGTCCTGACTCTGGCATTGCGCAAGAACCGCGCCGCGGTGCGGTATGGGCTCTGGCTGGCGGCATCCATCAAATTCCTGGTCCCGTTTTCGCTGCTGGTCAGCGCCGGTAGCCAGGTGGCGTTGCGTCCCACGGCAGCCCTCGCCCGGCCGCAGGTGGCGGTGGTCGTAATCAGATCAGCCAGCCCTTCACTCATCGCGCCCGCCGGCGCGCCGGCGCCGTCCCTGCTTCCAAAGCTGCTGCTTGCGGTCTGGTTCTGCGGCGCTGTGGCCGGGTTGCTTTTCTGGCTGCGATGCCTCCGCCGTATCCGCGCCATCGAACGCACCGCCGCCCCCCTGCCCCTCGACCTGCCCATCCCCGTGAAGTCTTCTTCCGCGCGAATCGAACCGGGCGTCTTCGGCATCTGCAGGCCCGTCTTAATTCTTCCTGACGGCATCGCCGCGCGTCTCGCGCCGGAGCAACTTGCCGCGGTCCTCACGCACGAGTTGTGCCATGTGCGCCGCCGTGACAATCTCACCGCCGCCATCCACATGATGGTGGAAGTCGTCTTCTGGTTCCATCCGCTGGTATGGTGGATCCGCGCGCAACTGGCCGCCGAACGCGAGCGGGCCTGCGATGAAGAAGTCGTGCGGACGGCAGCCGATCCGCAGATCTACGCCGAGGGCATTCTCACGGTGTGCCGGTTCTTTCTGGAATCGCCGGCGCCCTGTGTCTCCGGCATAACGGGCGCCAATCTGAAGCGGCGCATCGCGGAGATCGTATCCGGCCGCGTGGCGCACCGCCTGACCATTCCGAAAAGACTTCTGCTCGCCGCCGCCGCGATTGGGGCCATCGCACTGCCGGTCGCCATCGGCATCCTGCACGCCCAGACCGCCGCGCCCCTGAAGTTCGAAGTGGCTTCCGTAAAAGCCGTGGACCAGCCATGGCTGGAGACCCGGCCAACCCGCTCCGGCGGGCGCGTCTCTTGGAGCACCGACCTGCAATACGTGGTCGGTTACGCCTACAAGATGCAGCCCTTTCGTATTTCCGGGCCGGTGCCCGGAAGCCGCAACATCTACCGCTTCGATGTGAAGACCGACCCCGCCGCCACCGACGATCAGATCCGACTGATGTTCCAATCGCTACTGGCCGACCGCTTCCACATGGTGTCGCACCTGGAAACCAAAGAGGCGGAAGGCTACGCTCTTTCCGTCGCCAAAGGCGGCCCTAAAATCAAGGAGGCGAAAGCGGAAGATCCGCCGCCGCCCCTGCCCGAGTGGGTACGCAACGCCGACATTGCCAGTTTCGAAGGCAAGATCTTCGCCACCGGCCCGGGCGGCAACGTGACCGCCATTACGGGTCGCCGGGTCTCCATATTTCAATTCTGCGAGATGCTCCAGCGCCTGCTGGAAACCATGGTGTGGGACCAAACCGGCATGACCGGCAACTACTACTTCGCCCTCCGCTACGAGCGCGAAGGCGCCCCCGCCGTAACAGACTTACCCACCCTCTTCGAAGTCGTCCAGCACGATCTGGGTCTCAAGCTGGAAAAACACAAAGGACCCGTGGAGATGCTGGTAGTCGATTCCATCGAAAAAACGCCGACAGAAAATTGATTCGCTCGCCTTCACCACGGAGGCACGAAGAACACGGAGAAAGCACGGAGAGAAAATCGGGGAACTCATCGCGGAGGCACGGAGCCGCGGAGGAAGACGCGGAGAGAAGCGAGATTCCTTTTGACTGCTCCGTGCTCTCTCCGTGTTCTTCGTGCCTCCGTGGTGAAGACCCCCCCGTTCTACCGCCCTTCCGATTTCCAATAATCCAAAGGAGGCGCCGAGCCCGCCGCGATATGCGTCTTCCATGCGCGCCCCGCCTTCCGCTTTTCGAACGAAGTCTTGGCCGCGTCGATCGTGTTCGGATCCTGCACCAGGTCCACCACCGAGAGCGCAATGGTGCGCGCCGCCACCAGCATTCCCTTCCGGCCGATGCTGGTACCCGCCTGCGCCGCCGCCTGCCACGTGTGTGCCGACGTTCCGGGTGCCCAGGTCGCGGCCGTGAAGGAAATCGTGGGCACCACCCAGCTCACGTCGCCCACATCGCTGGACGCGAATCCGGAGCCTTCCGAGTTGTCCGCCATCACCTTGTCAGGTCCGGGCGTGGTCCTCGCACCGGCAAACGTCTTCTGGATCTGTTCGGCAAACTGTCGCTCGCCGGCCGTGTACTCGTACCCGCCCGCTTTGCGCATGTTGCGGCCCACCACCTCGTTCAACGCATCGTTGGGCAGAATGTTGGCATAATTGGTGCCCTGCTCCACTTCCACGCGCGTTTCCGTGGCCAGGGCGCCGGCCTGCGCGCATTTCAGGATGCGCTGCCAGATGCCGTCCAGCGTAGTCATATCCGGGTGCCGCGCCACCAGAGTGACCTCGGCAAAGGCCGGCACCACATTCGGCGCGCTGCCGCCGTTGGAAATAATGTAGTGCATGCGCGTCTCCTGCGGCACGTGTTCGCGCAGCATCTCGATGGCGTGCAGCATCAGCAGCGCCCCGTCCAGCGCCGACCGTCCTTTGTCCGGCGCGGCCGCGGCGTGCGAGGCAATGCCATAGAAACGGAACTTGCCGCCGTTGTTGGCCAGGTTGGAGTGCAGGCTGACCCGGTTGGCATCGCCGGGGTGCCACGTTAGCACCACGTCCACATCGCGGAACAGTCCGGCGTGAATCATGTAAATCTTGCCGCCGCCGCCTTCTTCGGCGGGCGTGCCATAGTAGCGGATGGTCCCTTTCAGTCCGCGCGCCTGCATCTCCTCTTTGGCCGCCACTGCCGCCAGCGCGGCGCCGCTGCCCAGCAGGTTGTGGCCGCAGCCGTGGCCCGGCGCGCCGGCCGTCACCGGGTCCTGCGTAGGCTGGTCTTTTTGGGAAAGGCCCGGCAGCGCGTCGAATTCGCCCATGATGCCGATCACCGGCTTGCCGCTGCCCCAGGTGGCCGTGAACGCTGTGGGCATCCCAGCCACGGCGCCGGCAATGGTGAACCCGTTGGCCCGCAACTCGTCGCGCAGCAGGGCGGAGGATTTCTGCTCGTGGAAGCCCAGTTCGGGAGACTCCCAGATTTGCCGGGAGATGGCGCCGAACCGTTCGGCATGGGCCGCCACCCGTGTGAGGACCGCGTCGTCGGCCGTGGCCGCCAGGGGAAGTATCGCTAGCAGGTAGAGAGAACGCATTCCGGTATTGTACGAGAACAGTCCTAACGTTTTCCGCGTGCCGTGCCGATATGTTTCCTGATGAGATTCGTTTTGCTTCTGCTCGTCTCCAGCGCGCTGGCGCAAACCCCCGATCCCCCCGAAACTCCGCCCTCCAAGTCCCCCGCTGTATCGAATCCCCAGTTACCCATGCGCGAGGCGCTGGAGAAGCAGAAGGCCTCCATTGCCAGGCAGCAGTTGTCCATACACCGGCAGGCCCAGTTGGCCGGCGCGACCATGATCCCGGAAGATCCTCCCGAGCCGGTCTGCAACGCCGTCGGCGACCCGGTGATTGCGCCGCTGATCGATGGCGCCGCCCAGGCACACGGGCTCGCCCCGGCACTTATCCGGGCGGTGATCGAAAAGGAGTCCGCCTTCAAACCCTGCGCCGTCTCGCGGAAGGGCGCGCTCGGATTGATGCAGCTCATGCCCGCCACGGCGGAACAATTCGGGCTGCTCGATGTCTTCGACCCCAAGGAGAACATCGATGCCGGCACGAAATATCTGAAACAGCTTCTGGATAAGTATGGCGGAGATCTGGCCAAAGCGCTGGGAGCTTACAATGCGGGCCCCACCACGGTGGACCAGGCCGGCGGCACTCCCGACATTCCCGAAACGCAGGAGTACGTGAGTGCCATTATGAAGAAGTTGGACCCTACACGTACTGTCCAGCCGAGTACCCCGAAGCCCAAGCCCATTGAAAATTAAAACCGCCCAGATGGCCGGTGACGTCTACCACTTCGCCGATGAAGAACAGGCCCGGCGCTTTTTTCGCTTCGAAAGTTTTCGATGACAGCTCCGCGGTATCCACGCCGCCGCCGGTGACTTCGGCCTTTTCGTAGCCCTCGGTGCCGCCAGGCTCCACCCGCCAGGCGTGCAGGGACGCCGACATGGCCTCGAGTTCTCGGTCGCCCAGCGACGCCACAGGCCGCGAGCCGCCGTGCAGTTCGAACCATCGGTCCGCCAGGCGTTTGGGTAGAAAACGGCTGACCAGCGTTCGCATCTCCAGCCGCCCGCCGGCGGCTCGCGCCTCCGTCACCGCGCGAATCAGATCGATCCCCGGCAGCAGATCCACCTGAACTGCTTCGCCGGGCCTCCAATAAGACGAGGCTTGCAGAATCGCCGGCCCGCTCAGGCCCCGGTGGGTGAACAGCATCTTCTCCCGGAACACGCAGCCGTTTGCGGCGGCATCCACCAGGGTGGAGACGCCGGCCAGGCCGCTATACCGCGCCGCATCCTGCCGGTCGAACACTAACGGCACCAGCGCCGGACGGCACTCCACCAGCCGTAATCCGAACTGCTGCGCGATCGTGTAACCCAGCGGCGTGGCGCCGATTTTCGGTATCGAAAGCCCGCCGGTAGCCACCACCACGCTGGCAGCTTCCAACCGTCCGGCCGATGTCTCGACGGCGAACCCCGGCGCGACCGCGTGGACCACACACCCGGTGAGAATTCGCGCGCCGGCCTCGGCGCATTCTCTCTCCAGCATCGCCACCACATCACGCGCCGAACGGTCACAGAACAGTTGCCCCTGACTCTTCTCGTGGTACGGGATGCCGTGACGTTCCACCATCGCCACAAAATCGGCAGGGCGGAAACGGGCCAGCGCCGACTTGGCAAAATGCGGATTCGCCGAAAGAAAATGCTCCGGCCGCGTGTGCAGATTGGTGAAGTTGCAACGCCCGCCGCCGGAGATCAGAATCTTGCGGCCCACCTCCGCGCTATGTTCTACCACGGTCACCGTGCGGCCGCGTTTGCCCGCCTCGATGGCGCACATCAACCCCGCGGCGCCGCCGCCGATCACCAGTACATCCACCGTTTTATTGTGGCATCGGGACTGCTATGCTGACGAAAGCAGGAGCGGCCATGAGCAGAAAAATTCTGATTGTGACGGGCGATGGCGGCGATAGTTACGAAGCGCTCTACGCTTATCACCGCTTCCTGGAGGCACGCTGGGAACCGGTCGTGGCGGCTCCCTCGCGCAAGCGCCTGCACATGGTCCTGCACGATACCGAACCCGGGTGGGAAACCTACGTCGAACGTCAGGGGTACTCGATCGATTCCGACGTCGCCATCACCGCCGTTGCCGCCAAGGACTTCGCGGCCATCCTGATTCTGGGAGGCCGCGCCCCCGAGTACCTGCGCAACGACGCCAGCCTGCTCAGCCTGGTTCACGAATTCGCCTCGCACGATAAGTGCCTGTGCGCTATCGGTCACGGCATTCAGGTGCTGATCGCCGCGGGCGTGGTCAAAGGCCGCACGGTCACCTGCCACGCGCACGTGCGCATCGAGGTGGAACGCGCCGGCGGCACCTACACCAACAAGCCCGCCGTCCGCGACGGCAAACTGGTCACCGGCCAAAGCTGGAGATCGCACCCCGACTTCTATCGCGAATTCTTCAATTGCCTGGGCTGAATTACCGCGAACAGCAGATCTGGCTGGCGATGAGCGACCCCGGCGTCATGGGTTGCGTGCCGGCAAAGTAGTTCTTCTCCCCCAGCCGCCGGTATACGTCGCCCGCAATCCCCGCCGCCAGCGGACCGATCGCCGGGCGCCCGCCGGTCAGCAGCACCACCACCACCAGTTTCCGGTTGCCCACATCGTTGAAGGAGCCGAACCATCCCAGGTGGGTGTGATTTTCACTGCACGTTCCCGTCTTCCCCGCTATGGGTCCGTCTTCGCGTGCACGGTGTGCCGTGCCGAACTCCACCGCTCCGCGCATCCCCGGCTTGATCACCGGAATCAGCGGCCCGATGTCCAGACGCCGCTTCACGCGCGGCACGAAGCTTTGAATCTCCGCCGGCGTCCGTGGATATTGCAGGTAATACAGTGTGCCGCCATTGGCCACGGCGCTCATCAGGGCGGCCAGTTGCAGCGGCGTCTGCTGAATCTCCTCGCCAAAGCTGGTCAACATGCCCACTCCGCCGTTACGCGGAGGCGCGGAGGGGTAGTGCCCCGGCTGTTCCCCGGGAATCCCCAACCCCGCCTTTTCCCCGTATCCGAACAGGTGCGAGTAATAGCTCACCTTCTCGAATCCGAGCTTCTCCCCCAGGGTGGCGAAGTAATAATTGATAGAGTGTGCCAGCGCGTAGGTCAAATCCATTCTGCCCAGGCCGGGCAGGCGGAATTTGGTGGCGGGCTGAATCGCCTTTTCGCTCAAACCCGCCAGCGCCACCGACACCTTGATGGTGGAGCATGGCTGGAAACCGCTGCTCAGCGCCAGTTTCTGGTTCACAATGGTCAGAATGCGGCCCGTTTGCGGATCGGCCACCACCACAGACCCGTTGAAATTTCCCAGCGCGTCAACTGCCGCGCGCCGCACTACCAGGTCATCGCCATCCACGTTATCGCCCACCGTGGAATCGGCATAAGTCGGTTCCGTCCACGGCCCGCCGGCGATCACCGGAGCCGTCACCGTCCCCCTGGCCGGCACCGACGCCTTGTGAACGGAGGCCGCACGCTGGATCGCCAGTGCTCGCGTAACGGTTGCGGGCTTGGTCGCTACTGCCGGGGACACACGATGCCGGCGCCGCCTGGTTGGAGCCGCCGGCATCGAAACTGCAGCCAAC
Source organism: uncultured Solibacteraceae bacterium (assembly GCA_963853855.1). GTDB lineage: Bacteria > Acidobacteriota > Terriglobia > Bryobacterales > Bryobacteraceae > Sulfopaludibacter. The sequence goes on from CAWKYG010000008.1 coordinate 243,124, forward strand.
AGGAAGAAGACCGCGATGAATAAAGGTAACCTGTTCATATGAAGATGCAGCGCACCAAGACGGTGGCGGCCGGAGGGAATATAGCCAGAGCAGCGCATGAAAAATCCGATCGGAGCAACCGGATGTTTCAATTTTTGGCACCACGCCATTGGTTCGTCAAGCCAATTTCTTCCTCATCTTAACAAAAAAAATGAATGATTTGCTTAATATCTTACAGGGAGAAGTTATTAACTGCCGCCAGTGTCCGCGCCTGGTCCAACACTGTATCAATATAGCCACAGTCAAGCGCCGCGCTTACCGGGATTGGGAGTATTGGGGCAAGCCCGTGCCGGGCTTTGGCGACCCGCAAGCGCGCATTCTCGTGCTGGGTCTGGCCCCCGGCGCTCACGGCGCCAACCGCACCGGCCGCATCTTCACCGGAGACCGCTCCGGCGACTGGCTCTACCGCGCGCTCTACCAGGCCGGTTTCGCCTCCCAGCCCCACAGCGTCTCGCGGGACGACGGTTTGCGCCTGCGCGATGTCTACATCACTGCCGCCGCGCATTGCGCCCCGCCCGATAACAAACCCACACCGGGGGAGATCCGCACCTGCCGTCCCTACCTGGAGCGGGAACTCGACCTGTTACAACCGCGCGTGGTGGTCGCCCTCGGCAGGATTGCGTTCGATACCTATCTCGATATCCTCAAATCCCGCGGAGTGATCGCGAGCCGCGCCGCATTCCCCTTCGAGCACAACCGGCACTTCCCCATCGCCCCGGGGCATCCCATCCTGCTCAGTTCCTATCACCCCAGCCAGCAAAACACCAGCACGCGAAAATTGACGGAAAAAATGCTGCTCGACGTATTTTGTAAGGCGCGGAGATTAGCGGGCCTGCGACGGAATTAGGTACCTGGCAGTCGAGGGGGGACGGGGGCGGGTCGCGCTTGGGGGCCAGGGGCCAGGGGCCGGGGGCCGGGGATTTGTGGCGCGCTTCGCGCGCGGGTGGTGGGGATGGGGACGGGTACAGGGGACGGGGGTTGGGGCCGGGGATTTGTGGCGCGCTTCGCGCGCGGGTGGCTGGGGACGGGGGTGAACAGGAAAACCGCGGCGCCGCGGTTCCGGACCAACGCGACGCGCCGCTGGTAAACTGACAGGAAAGGATTTTTATGGAGACACTGGGGCGCAGGCCCTTCCTCGCAGGTTTGATTGCCGGCGCGGCCGGCGCACAGACGGCGTACGTTCCGAAGCAGAGCGACCGGCCAGAGACACTTACCGGCGATGAGCCGGGCTTCACCCCGATGTTCGACGGCAAGACGCTGAGCGGCTGGGAAGGCGATCCGAAATACTGGCGGGTAGTGGATGGCGTGATGACTGGCGAGATCACTCCCGAGACCCTGATCAAGAGCAACACGTTCCTGATCTGGCGCGAGGGATCGCCGCGGGATTTCGAACTCAAAGTGGATTACCGGATCACCACGGGAGGGAACAGCGGCATCAATTACCGCAGCGTGGTGGTTCCCGATGCCGTCACCCCGGCGAACAAGTTCGCCATGCGCGGGTACCAGTGCGATATCGACGGGCAGAATCGCTACACGGGAAACAATTACGAAGAAAAAGGCCGCCTGTTCCTGGCGGTGCGCGGGGAGGTGACCCGAGTGACCGGCACGCGAACGCCGATCGTGGTTTCCACCACAGGCGATAACAAGGAACTGGCCGGGTTGATCACGGCCGATTGGAATTCCATTCACCTGGTGGTGCGCGAAAACGTACTGATGCACAATATCAACGGCCGCCTGATGAGTGTGACGATTGACGACGATGCGAAAGGACGCACGATGGAGGGTTTGATCGGAGTGCAGGTACACGTGGGGGGACCGATGAAAATCGAGTACCGCAACTGGCGGATCAGGAAGCTCTGACGCGCCTTACCGTAACAGGTAACGGCGGTGGGCAAAGGCGATGGGCCAGAAAACGGCCAGCGAGACAATCATCAGGAGCGCTGTCAGTACAGCTTCGGCGCCCCGCTGAATCCCAGTCCATATGGTTCGTGCCATGGCAGGTCTCCATTTGGAGTATAGGACGGGCCCGGTAACAGGACAGTGACATTTATGACGCAAAATGGTTTATTCGGTACGCGGCGGGACATTATTCGGTGGTTGGGCGCACTGGCGCTTCCGCAGGCGCTTGGGGCGCAGCACGGCGACACGCTGAGCCTTTCGGGCGGTGAAATATCGGCAGCCTGGAAGACTGCCGGCGGCCGCTTGCAAGCCGTCAGTATTGCGCAGCACGCCGTGCCGGCCGACGTATTTCAGGTCTCGCTGGAAGGCGGCCGGACGCTGAAGAGCAGCGAAATGGCGACGGAGGGCCGCCCGCAAGTAACACGCGTCGAGGCCGAGCCACGGTCGATCCGGCGGGCGGGGCGCCGGGCGGGACACCAGGTGGCGGCGACGTTTCGCGATTCCGCGACGGGCGCGGTATTGAACTGGCGGGCCATTCTGCTGGACGGCACGAAATATCTGCGGTACGAGCTGACGATCGCGGCCGGAGCGAACGACCTGCCGGTCCGCGAGATTGTGCTGTGGGATTTCGACCTGCCGCAGGTGGCCGTGGTAGGCCGCGTGAAAGGGTCGCCGGCGGTGGCGGACCGCTTGTACCTGGCATTCGAGCATCCTCTTTCCAGCACGGCGGTCACCGGATCGCGCGTGCGGTGCTCGCTGGCGCGGCAGTTGCCGGTCCGCGCGGGACAATCGTTCGCCTGCTCGGCGGTGATCGGAACGACTGCGCCCGGGCAGCTCCGCCGGGATTTCCTGACCTACGTGGAGGACCAGCGCGCGCACCCTTACCGCACGTTTCTGCACTACAACACGTGGTATGACATCGGGTACTTTTCGAAGTACGACGAAGCCGCGGTGCTGAACCGGGTGCATGCTTTCGGGGAAGAGTTGAACCGCAAGCGCGGGGTCACGCTGGATTCCTTTATGTTCGATGACGGATGGGACGATCCGGCTACCCTTTGGAGTTTCCATGCGGGATTCCCGCAGGGTTTTTCGAACATTGCCAAGGCGGCCGCGGGATACCATGCCGGAATCGGCGTGTGGATGTCGCCGTGGGGCGGGTACGGCAAGCCCAAGCAGGACCGCATCCGGCTGGGGAGAGAGCAGGGATTCGAGATTGTGGACGGCGGCTTCGCGCTTTCGGGACCCAAATATTACAAGCGCTTCAGCGAAGCATGTCATCGCATGGTGACGGAGTTCGGCGTCAACCAGTTCAAGATCGACGGCACCGGGAATGCCAACAGAGTGAGCCCCGGGAGCGAGTTCGACAGCGACTTCGACGCGGCGCTTCACCTGATTGCCGACCTGCGGCAGGCCAAGCCGGATCTGTTCGTAAACCTGACGACGGGCACATACCCTTCGCCGTTCTGGCTGCGGTATGCGGATTCGATCTGGAGGGGCGGGGAAGATCACAGCTTCGCGGGCGTCGGCACGTGGCGGCAGAAGTGGATCACGTATCGCGATGGAGATGTTTTCCGGCACGTGGTGTCGGCGGGTCCGCTGTATCCGATCAATTCGCTGATGCTGCACGGCATGATTTACGCAGCGAAGGCGAGGAACCTGGCGGACGATCCGGGGGGCGATTTTCGCAGCGAGATCCGCGACTACTTCGGTACCGGGACGCAGTTGCAGGAGATGTACATATCGCCGGACCTTTTGAGCGGGCAGAATTGGGACGACCTGGCGGAAGCGGCGAAGTGGTCGCGCGGCAACGCGGGGACGCTGGTAGACACGCATTGGATTGGCGGCGACCCGGCGAAGCTGGAACCGTATGGCTGGGCGGCATGGTCGCCGGCGAAGGGGATTCTGACGCTGCGGAACCCGAGCGATCAACCGCAGGCGATGTCCATCGATGTGCAAAAGGCGCTGGAGCTGCCGCCGAAGGCGCCGCACCATTTTCGTGCCGTGAGCCCGTGGAAGAGCGACGCGGGGCGCGAACCGGTGACGCTGGAATCCGGCGTGCCGCATGAATTCAAGATGGCGCCTTTCGAAGTGATTACCCTGGAACTCAAATGACCAGGCTGCTTGTGGTCTTGTGTGCCGCAGGTTCTCTGGCGGCGCAGATGAATGTGACGGTGAACCGGTACGATAGCGAATCGACTGCCGCCGATACGCACGAGACGGCGCTGAACCCCTCCAATATAAAGGTGGCGGAATTCGGCAAATTGTACAGTTACTTTGTGGATGGCGCGGTGTATGCCCAACCGCTATACCTTTCGGACGTGGCGATTCCCGGGCGCGGAAAGCGCAACGTGCTTTACGTGGCGACCATGAACGACAAGGTGTACGCGTTCGACGCGGACAAGGCGGGCGCGCCTCTCTGGATGCGGACGCTGACCGATGAGATGGCGGGGATCACGCCGGTGCCGGTGACGGACGTTACGAACAACAACGACCTGAACGTGGTAGGCAACGTGGGGATCATGAGCACGCCGGCGATCGACGCGGCGGCCAACGCGATGTACCTGCTGGCCCGGACAAAGGAGAGCGGGCGCTACGTGCAGCGGCTGTACAAGATGGACGTCCGGAGCGGGAAGGACATGGCGGAGCCGGCGAGGATCGAAGCTGCGGTGGCGAGCACGGCGAAGGACGCGGTAAGCGGGTTGCTCCGGTTCGATGCCAGGGCGGGCAATCAACGGCCATCGCTGGCGCTGGTGAATGGCGCGGTGGTGATCGCGTGGGCATCGCACGAAGACATCCGGCCGTATCACGGCTGGGTGATGGCTTACGGCGCGAAGGACCTGAAGCAGATCGCGGCGCTCTGCACCACACCGGACGGCGCCGATGGGGGCATCTGGCAATCGGGGCGCGGACCGGCGGTGGATGCGAGCGGGGCGATTTATTACGAAGTGGGTAACGGCGATTGGGACGGGAAGCGCGACTTCGGCACGTCGCTGATCAAGCTGCGGATCCGCGGCAATACGCTGGTGGTGGACGACTACTTCACTCCACACGATTACCAGGCGTTGAACGACCGGGATGCCGACCTGGGCTCGACCGGACCGATGCTGATACCGGGCACCAGTTTCCTGCTTGCCGGCAGCAAGAAGGGTATCCTTTACCTGTTCGATTCGCGCAAACTCGGCCACATGACGGAGGACGCGGATGGCCTGCTGCAAAGCATAGAAGTGAACGGCGGCAGGATCATGGCCGGTCCGGCCTACTGGAACGGCATGATCTACCTGTGGTGCGAGGCCGACTTCCTCAAGGGCTTCCGATTCGCGGACGGACGGATCGAGCCTGCGCCGGCGGTGAAGAGTACGGTTCCGAATCACGGGTCGCCGGGTGGGACGCTCACGGTGTCTTCGGACGGGACCAAGGCCGGCACCGGTATCGTGTGGGCCACGCACACGAACAACAAGAGCGCCGACCACGGAAATGCTCCCGGGGTGCTGCGGGCCTTCGACGCGCAGACGCTGGTGGAACTGTGGAACAGCGAGCAGCGTGCCAGGCGGGACCGCCTGGGGACGCTGGTGAAGTTCGTGCCGCCGCTGGTGGTGAAGGGCCGGGTGTACGTCCCGAACTACGACGATGCGGTGAACGTGTACGGCTTGCTGCCGTAGCAGCCCGCAGACCTCGCCCTGGTCGCGCCGGCCGGTACTGCCTCCAGAAAACGGGGAGGCCGACGAGGGCGTCGGCCGCGGACCGGGGGGTCCGCCCCACCGACACAGGTTTCCTTAATACCAATACTTCGTCTTCCTGGTCCACTCGGAGTTCGGATAGCGGCGGTGGAGCAGGTCGAAGGCCTGGCGCGAGTAACTGCTCGACTTGTCGGAGGGGCCGTAGTGGGTGGCTTGCACATCCAGGTACAGGGCCTGCGGCACCCGCGGATCTTCGGGATGGGCGCGCGCCCAGTCGATCGTTTGGGCGCACAGATAGTTGACTGAATTCTGCGCCCGCTGGTTCAGGTCCTGCCACTCTTTGGCGGCGGCGGTGGCCTCGGCTTCGGGTAGAAACCCGGTGGGTCCGAACTGGCCGTCGGGGTACAGGTCGAAGAGCGCCTGGTGATTGTGCTCGCCGTCGTATGCCCGTTTCATGGGCTGGAGCAGCCACCAGTTATCGCGGAAGATGTCGCTCTTCGTCACCGGCGTTTCGCGGCCGGAACCGTAACGGATCACCGGTTCCAAGCCGGGAGCGCGCAGCATCAGGAAGACGGCGGCGAATTGTGCGGCGGCCGGGTCCTTTTCGGCCAGCCAGGTGCGCATCTCCGCGGCCAGTGCGGGCTTGAGGGTTCCGAGACGCCCGGCGAATTTCCGCGCGAGGTCGCTGTTGCCCAGGACCACGGCACGCACCCAGCCCGCCTGCGCGATATCGGTCTGAAGGTTGGCGGGCATCAGGCTGTTCTGCGCGGCATCGAGCCAGAGCGACAGGGGAACGCGATGGTTCAAGGCGGTCACGCTATCGGCATCCAGCGCGACCGGGTGCTGCTTCAACGTGGCATCGTCGATGGGCTCATCGCCATCGTCTTCATCGGACATATCCGTCACCGGACGCCGCGGGGCGAATTCCAGGAACCCGGTCCAATCGCGCGCCAGGCGCAGGCGTTCGCTGCGCAGCAGGTTGGCGGTGGATTGCATGGGCCGGGCGGTGAGCGCCTCATCGGCCCAGGCGCGGGCGGCGTCGGCCTGGCCGGCACGAATCTGCGCCAGGACTCCGTAATAGGTGGCGCTATCCCAGGCGGGCGAGCCGGGCTTGACGGCGTGCGCCGCGGCGATCAATTCGGGATCGCTGGTCTGCGCCTTTTGCAGCGCCGCGACGAGCCATGGCATCGTCTTCCTGGCGCGCCAGGTGTCGATGGCGGGCTGGCCGGACTGAAACGCGGCGATCCATTGAGCCACGTCGCTGTCCGGGGGCGGCACGAACGCTTTGTCCGTCTCCATACGGTCCCAGATGCTGGTGTAGTCGGTGAGCACGCGTTCCAGTTGTCCCGGCGGGCCTGTTTGCATCAGTTGACTTCCGAGCACCACCAGTTGTTTTTGCGGCTCGGTTTGCGCGCGGACGAATCCCAGCAACGCTTCGGCCGGCGCGTGCCACCTGGCAGCGGCGGGATCTTTCGCGACGGCTTCCAGGCGGGCGCCGGCATCGCGGAGTTTGGCCGCATCCTTGCCCATGGTGCCCTGCCGGATGCGGACGCGCGCGGCGACGTAGCGGGCTGTATCGTGCCAGGGCGAGGAGGCATCGCCGCTGATCTTGTCGAAATCGGCGGCGGCGCGGTCATACTGTTCGGCGTAGAATTCGGCGGCGGCGATCTGGTAATCGCGATCGGCGGAGAGCAGTCGATCGCCCGCCGGGACGGGCGCGGGAATGGCGGGACCAGCGGAGCAGTTCTGAAACACCTGATCCTGGCCACGGAGCCATTCCGCCAACTGCGGGCTCCTGGCGCCCCATTGCGCGATCCGTTTCTGCAAAGTAGCGGTGGCGGTGGCGAAAGCGTCATCGAGGCAGTTGGCGTAGAACTGATAATCCTGGCCCGGAACCTTCTTCGTGGGATCGATCGGACGCATCACGGAGGCACCCGGCACCAGCAGGCGGGCCTGCAGCCATAAATCCCCCACTGCGGCGGCGGGTCCATCCGGCGCGGGCGCGTGGTCCGGGAGCAGCGGCAGGCCCGAGAGTCCGCGGTACGCCAGGAGCAGCGACCGCCGCCGGAAGTGGGGACGCAGCACTCCGACCTGGCCGCGCGCCAGCTCCGCGGGCAGCATGTTGTGATAGGTAGTAAAGCGAAGTTCGGCGGGCGCGGGCGAACAGCTATCCAGATAGCGGGGAAGAACGATCAAACCGGCAAGCAGGGCCGCTGCCAGGATCCACGCGTGCTTCATGCCAATCTATCTTTTCACAAATAAGGCGACCGCCATGAAGAAACCGATGGCGATGACGATGCGACGGACCGCTTTGGAGCCCAGCTTTCGCGCTGTGCCGGCGCCACCCCATCCTCCCAGAATGGCGGCCACCGCCATCAGCAACACGTAGGGCCAGTAGACCATGCGCGCAAAGATGAAATAGGCCGCGGCGACGCCGTTGATACTGCCGCCCAGAACGACCTTGAGGCTGTTCATCTCGTGAATATTCTTGAGCCCCTGAATGCTGAGCGCCGCCAGCATCAGAATGCCGATGCCGGCGCCGAAATACCCGCCGTAGAGGCCCACGCCCAGTTGAAAGAGCAAGCCCCATACCAGCCAGGAGGTGGAGCGGCGCGTGCTTTTCTCGCCGGTCTTGAGGGCGCGCTGCACTGGCTCCTGCGCCATGAAAAGAAGCGTGGCGAACAGAATCAGGAAGGGCACCAGGCGATCGAACACGGAAGGCGGCGTGAAGCGCAGCAGGAGCGCGCCGGAGATGCCGCCCACCAGGCTCGGAACAATCATGAGCCAGAATCGTGGTTCCACCTGCGACATTTCGCGGCGGTATCCCCACGCGCTGCCCACCGTGCCCGGCCAGATGGCCACGGTGCTGGTGGCATTGGCCGTTACCGAACCCAGACCAAGCCAGATGAGGGTGGGGAACGATACCAGGGTGCCTCCGCCGGCTACGGAGTTAATGGCGCCTGCCAGGAACGCCGAAGCGAACGCACCGGCAGCGTGAGGAATATCCAGAACGGGGGTCAACTTGCATTGTAGGATAGGCCTTCCGGCCTGTCCAGCCAATCCCCGTTCGCGCCTCAAATCCCTCCATATAACCGAGGTAAGCAACCGTTTAGCATCCACTGATAGGGCACGGGCCAGGTTCGCTTTACAATCGGTAATCATGGCAGACTTTCAGGTATTACAACCCGAAACTACATATACGGGTACGCACATTCAGCCTCTCAAGACGGGCCTGCCGAAGACCACGCAGTCGCTCTGCCCCGAGTGCAGCGAACTGATCGATGCCACGATCTTCGAAGAAGGCGGCAAGGTGGTCATGGAAAAGCGGTGCTCGGAGCATGGCGAGTTTCGCGACATCATATCGTCCGACGCCCGGCTGTACCTGAAGATGGAGCAGTGGAGCTTCGGCGACAATCGCGGCACGATGAACCCGATTGTAGGCGATGCCAAGGAGTGTCCCACCGATTGCGGCCTGTGCAACATGCACACCAGCCACACCGGGCTCGCCAATGTGGATCTGACCAACCGCTGCAACCTGACCTGCCCGGTTTGCTTCGCCAACGCGAATGCCGCGGGGTACGTCTACGAACCCGATTTCGCCACGGTGCGCCGGATGCTTCAGGCGCTGCGCGACCAGAAGCCGGTGGCTACCCGCATCGTGCAGTTCTCCGGCGGCGAACCCACCATCTACCCGCGATTCCTGGATGCGCTGCGCCTGGCGCGCGAACTGGGCTTCTCGCATACCCAGGTGGCCACCAACGGCCTGAAGTTCACCAGCCTGGAGTTCGCCCAGCAGTGCAAAGAGGCCGGACTGCACACGCTGTATCTCCAGTTCGACGGCGTCTGCGACGAGATTTACCGGCGCACCCGCGGCGAAGCCCTGTGGGAGCAAAAACTCCAGTGCATTGAAAATGTGAAAAAGGCCGGACTGAAGATCGTCTTCGTCCCCACCATCGTCAAGGGATTAAACGATCACCAGATCGGCGACATCCTGCGGCTGGCGCTGGAATACATCGAATGCACCAGCGGCATCAGCTTCCAGCCGGTAGCGTTCACCGGGCGGATTGCGCGCCACGAACTGGAGGCCAAGCGGTTTACGCTGGCCGACTTCGCCCACGCGGTGCAGCAGCAGACGGGCATCTGCGACCCGTACGAAGATTGGTTTCCGCTCTCCTGCGTGACGCCGTTCTCCAAGCTCCTGAGCGCCTTGCGCGGCGAAGAGACCACCACCTTGAGCTGCCATCCGCACTGCTCCCTGGGGACATACCTGTTCGTGGACCAGAACCGGAAGGCCGTGCCGGTGACGCAGTTTGTGGAGGTAGGCCCGATGCTGCGGGAGATGGACGAACTGGCGCGCAAGGCCGGAAAGCGCCGGCTGAAGTTCTTCACCAAGGTGGAAGCGTGGAACAACCTGCGCAAATATTTCCACGAAGAGAAGGCGCCGGAGGGATTGACGTTCAACAAGTTCCTGCAGACTTTGCAGGGGATGACCGATAAGCGGCTCGGCCGGGGCGAAAGCGAGCAGAAGGGCTTCACCTATCGCACGCTGATGCTGGCCGGCATGCATTTCATGGATTCGTACAATTACGATGTGGAGCGCGTGAAGCGCTGCGTGATTCACTACGCGGCGCCCAACGGCCGCATCTATCCGTTCTGCGCGTACAACTCCGGCCCGGTATTCCGCGAACGCATCGAGAAGGAATTCGCCATCCCGTGCGAGGATCCGGTGGAATACAAGCGGCTGATTCTGGAAGGCCGGCGGGACCGGTCGTTCGTTCCCGAACCGGAACTGGTGGGATAGTACCGGGATCGGCCGGGCGCTTGTCCGGCCCCGGCCCGATAGCGCATACTGGATTTACCGGCAGCGCGCCGGTGTGTCATGGCGAAGCCGGCGGTTTCTCCCGAAACGGAAGTCATCGAACAGGAACGGCTGGTTCCTCTCTATCGCGTCGTTCTGTTGGACGATAACGATCACACCTACGACTACGTGATCGAAATGCTCCAGACCATCTTCATCTTCTCGCTGGAACAGGCCTACCGTCATGCCGAAGAAGTGGACCGCGCCGGGCGAACCGTATTGATCACCTGCGAGTTACCGGAAGCCGAATTCGCGCGCGACCAGATCCACGCCTATGGCCCGGACTGGCGTCTCGAGCGCTCCAAAGGCTCCATGTCCGCGATTGTCGAACCGGCGCAGTAGAGCAACGGCATAAGCCGCTGTTATGATGAAGAAATGACGTTTTTCCGCAGTATGCTCTTATTGTGCCCAGCCGCGTATATGCTGGCGCAAACCCCTCCTCCGCCGGCTCCGGCTAATGCTACCCCGGTACCGAAAGGGATGTTCCCCGTCGTAGCCGGACCCCCCAAGGCGCCCGCCCCAGTGTCTCCCGACACGGTGGTGCTGACGGTTGGCGAGACCAAGATGACCGCCGGTCAACTGGATGCCATCGTCGAAACGCTGCCCGAGCAGTCACGCCCCATGTATCGCTCCGGCCCCGGCCGCAAGCAGTTGGGAGACAACATGGTGAAGGTGCTGGTGCTGGCCGAAGAGGCCAGAAAACGAGGCATAGACAAGACCCCGGCTTATCACACTCAGGTCGCGTTCCAGTTGAATAATGTACTCGCCGGGCTCGTGTATGCCGACATGAACGCGCACATTACGGTGGATGACGCCATGGCGCGCAAGTATTACGACGATCACAAGACCGAATTCGAAGAGGCTCATGCCCGGCACATCCTGGTCCGCATGAAAGGGTCGCCTGTGCCATTGAAAGCAGGCGCCAAGGATCTTACCGACGAAGAGGCCCTGGCTAAAGCGCAAGACATCGAGAAGCAATTGCAGGCGGGCGGGGATTTCAAGGAGCTCGCTATCAAGGAGTCCGACGACACCGGTTCCGCCGCCAATGGGGGAGATCTGCCGCCCTTCCACCACGGCCAAATGGTGCCGGTCTTCGAGCAGGCGGCGTTCGCCATGGAACCAGGCAAGATCAGCGCGCCGGTGAAAAGCCAGTTCGGATATCACATCATCAAGCTGGATTCGAAAACGCTCAAGAGTTTCGAAGAGGTCAAGCCCGAGATCCTGAAAAAGCTGAAACCCGAACAGGTTCAGAAGGCCATGGACGATCTCCAGAAGAAAACCACCATTATTCTGGATCCCGCCTACTTCGGCACGGCCAAGCAGTAAGTGAAAACACGAAAGCTCGAACTGAATTGCCCGGTTTGCGGTTCCGGCAGTGTTTTTTACAGTTGCACTCCGAACTGCTGCTTCAACCATGTGTGCGGCGACTGCGGCACTACCTTCGAGCCGGTAACGAAAGCTATGGGGGGAAGACTGAGCGGCGTGGCGCCGCCGTCTCCCTTGCCCGAAGCGGCCGATCCCACCGCGGCCTGCGCCAGGTGCGACTCGACGGCGGTTTATCTGACTGAGGACAATCGTCTTGTTTGTGCCGATTGCGGCACGCTGCTGGTGCTGGAACTAACCGAGATCGCTCCGGGCTAGTACTTACAGGATTTCACTACAAACATTAAATTCATTGCCCGCAGGTGGATGGAGTGCTATCCTGAAGGTTGACGTGGATTGATTTAGGGTTTCGAGCCCTGCTAATTGCAACCACGATAAAAAGTGCTAAAGGCGAGTCGGTCTGTTCAAAACATTCTGACCCTGGCGCCTTTGGGCTCCAGGGTTTTTTGTTTGGTACAGCCCCTTCGCCGGATGCTGGAGATTTTCAATGAGCGTCTGGCCCGATGCAGTTCCAGCCAGCTTGTCCCTCTCCGAGAGCGAGGGCGCGCTGGTCTCCATTTCCATTCAGGTTGCGGCGCGGCATCTGGAATCATTGCTGGAGGCGTTGGCCTCCATCGCGTTTCCGATCAACCCGCAGATTCATCATGAACTCGGAGTCGATGCCGTAGTGGAGTTTCCGGCATACGAGAACCACCTGGCCGAGGTGCGGCAGGCGCTGCGGGCATTTGGCTTCGATCCGGAGTGTCTCCGGGTAACCAACATGTTGGAGGCAATTCGCGGGTGTGCGGCGGGTCAGAATCCGTAGCGCTCTTCATGCCACGGGTCGCCCCGCATGTGATACCCGTTGACTTCCCAAAAGCCCGGCCGGTCCTCTTCGGTCAGCTCCACACCGGCCACCCACTTGGCGCTCTTCCAGGCGTAGAGCGACGGAATGATGAGTCGTGCCGGACCACCGTGCTCCAGCGAAATCGGGTCGCCATCGTGGAGAAAGGCAACGAGCGCATCCCCGGCCAGAAAATCTTTGAGCGGAAGATTGGTGGTCCAGCCGCGGTCGTATCCGTATACCGTGACGAACGCCGCCCGGGGGCTGGCTCCGCCGCACTGCTCCATCAGGGTGCGCGTCGATACACCTTCCCACAAGTTGCCCAGACGCGACCAGCGCGTGACGCAATGGAAGTCGGCAAAAACTTTCACGTGTGGAAGTTTTACAAACTCTTCCCAACTCCAGGAGGTTTGGTTTTGAACCAGGCCGCTCATACGGAACTTCCAACCGGCCTGGTCGATCGCGGGCGGCCCGCTGGCATCCAGCACGGGCCACTTTTTGGTACGCGACTGGCCCGGGGGAATGCGCTCACTGCGGCGCGTATCGGGACTCACGATGACGTCCGCAGGCAGCCCCTCGGGTCGTGGAATTGCGTCTCCTTGATTCTTGGAACGGTCCATTCCGAACATGAGTACCATTTTACTGTCGATATGGTACGTGCCGGCAGGTTCCAAGGAGAGTGTGGGGTTTTACTTGTTGCGCCTTCCTAAAATTGCGGCATAATACTTGAATCAGTTGTAGAGTTGTAATGGAAAAGTTGGTGCCACAGGTGCTCAGGCGAATATCGATGGTGCCGAGGTCGTTCGATGGACACGGGCGCGGGAGCAGCACAAGATGGATCTGTGGAGTGCTTTTGTTCACTCCCGGAGTGCTGGCCGCCCAGGAACTCATGCCGGCCGCTTCTCCAGGCGGAATGGTCCGGCTATTCACGACAGATGCCGCCGTCCTGGAATCTCAGGAAGCGCGCAAAGACCTTCCCTGCACAGTGACTCCCAACAAGCCGCTTCTCGGCTTCGACATGAAATTTCACACGGGCTATGAAGTGAGTGTTCCGCTTCAGCGAACTGGCGGGTACGGAGAACACTCTGACCATGGTTTTTCGGGTGACGCCGACCGACCGGCCGGACGATTCCACGTATTTTTCGCAGCACGTGGCAGTGCCTGCGATCGATGAAGACGAAAGGGGCCCGGCCTTCCTGCAAGGTGAGTTCAACGTGGGCGAGGGGAAGTATCACGTCGACTGGCTGATGCGGGACCGGGCCGAACGGGTGTGCTCGTTCCACTGGGATTCGGAGGCCAGCCTGTCGCCGAAAGACAAGCCGATGTCGCTGGACATCGCGGCGAATGCCATCAGGCCCATGGATACCGAGCCGTTCAAACAGGAACCGCCGGTGCAGCGGGACCAGCGCGACAAACCCCTGAACGTGAAAATCATGGTGAATTTTGCGCCGCAGGATTCGTCGTCGGCCACCTTGCGGCCGCTGGATACCAATGCCCTGGTGTCCATCCTGCGCAGCATTGCCCGCGAGCCGCGGATCGGCAAATTCTCGATTGTCGCCTACAACATGCAGGAGCAGCGGGTGATTTACCGGCAGGAAAAGCTTCCACAATCGACTTTCCGGCGATTGGACAAAGCGCTGACCTCGCTCAATCTGGGCACGGTGGACCTGAAGCGGCTGACCCAAAAGCACGGCGACACCGAGTTCCTCTCGAACCTGATCACCAGCGAAGTGAAGGATGCCAAAGACGAGCCTGACGCAGTGATCTTCGCCGGGCCTAAAGTCATGCTCGACAATGGCATTTCGGCTGACACGCTGAAACAACTCGGCGACATTAAGTTCCCTGTTTTCTACATGAATTACAACCTGAACCCGCAGGTAAATCCCGTGGAAGGACGCCATTGGGAATTGCGTGAAATATCTCAAAGGCGTTGAATTTACCATCAGCCGGCCGCGAGATCTATTTTTCGCCTGGACGGATATTATGGGACGCCTCGTAAAGTTGAAATTCGCTAGAACGGGAATTGTGGGCGGCGCGTCTCAGTAAGTAACATGCGGGTCTTATCAAGTGTAATGCTGGTGGCGTGCGCGGGATTTCCAGCGCTGGCTCAGCAGTTTTCTCCGGCCGAAAACCTGGGACCGAACATTCCCACTCCGCCGGCCATCATCGAACGAATGCTGGACATGGCGCATGTCAAGCCGGGTGAGACGATTTACGATCTGGGTAGCGGCGATGGCCGCATCCTGATCACGGCGGCGCAGAAATACGGCGCCCGGGGAGTAGGCATCGAGATCGACCCGGACCTGTGCGAGAAAGCCAGGGCGAAGGTGAAAGCGCTGGGTCTGTCGGATAAGATTTCCATCATTCACGGCAGCGCGTTACGGACGGATTTGCGTCCCGCGGACGTGGTGACGATGTACTTCCTGACACTCTCGAACGAAAAACTGCGCCCCAACCTGGAGAAGATGCGGCCGGGCACGCGGGTTGTTTCGTTCCAGTTTCCGATTCACGGCTGGAAGCCTCTGGAGGCCCAGATCGTGAACGTTGCGAATGTGGATCGCACGATCTACGTCTACGAAATCGGCCACACGCGATAGGTTCAAGAAGACCGCTTGCTGACGCGCGCGGCTCTGTAGATTGAGTGTCATGCGATTAGTGGTCGTCAGAAAACCATTAGATCGATTGGCATGGTTATTTCCTGACAAACGCTTAGGCGGCGGGGCTGATTTTCAGAATCCACTTGCCGCGCTGCGGCGGGTTCTCCGCCCGCAGAAGGATCCTGTGCAATTTTTCGCCCCATACATTGCGCAGTTGTGCATCTTCCAGCTTGATCTCTTCAATGGCCGGGGACAGCGCGGCGTCGTAAGCGATTTGTAACGTACCCTCCAGCGACAGTTTTCCGGGGCCGTGCGGCGTCACACGGCAGGGAGTCATCAGGGTCAGGGTGATGATTTTGGCCGGTGCGGTGAGCGCGTAGTCGTCCACCACCTCGATTTCGCCGGTGCCGCGGTCCAGCCGCACCGAACGGATCCATCGCTCCAGTTTGGCCTGCGGCGGATAGGCCGCCGCCAGGTTCGCACGCAGTTCGGCGCCCTGATCGCCGGCGCGATAGGACACATCGCTGGCGGAGAAGGGCCGCCCCGGCGGATTGCATCGCGCCATCGATAGTCGGGCAGTTGTGAAAGGCCGACTGCATGGTCCAGATTTCGTAGCGTTGCGGGCTGAAGGTTTTGGCGGTGTAGGTCTCCACGCCCACGTCGATGATGGCGGGCTTGCCGTTGGCATACACTATGAAATTGCCCACGTCGTTGTGGTTGTGGCTTTTGCCGTTGTTGCCGGCCTCCGCCGCCAGGTAAAGACCTTGGGTGGACCCTTCCTGCCGGCGCGCGGCCATCACGCCGATACCCGGCATCCAGACATCCCGCAGCAGCGCCTGCGCGCGCGGCGCACGCCGCAACTCGGCCAGGTCGAACAGGGCCGGCAGCTGGCGTCCGATGCTGTCGCCGGGCAAGCGCGTGCTCGTCACGCAAAAAAGCGGCGAAGGCGCCGTGTTTCTTCATCGTCGTCATCATTGAGGCGCTTGCCGAAGCGGTAGACCAGGTCGCCGTTGGTGAAGACGCGCGCCGGTGCGTCGGAGAAGTTGGTGTACCACTCGCCGGCGATGTGGGCGCGGCAAATGTAGAGGCCGATCTGGTGGACCAGCGGCAGGTCGAAGCCGTTGCAGCGCGCCGCTGCTGGCCTGGTGCAGCAGTTCGAGGCAATCGAACAGGGAGGCGCCGGCGCGGCCCCAGTAGCTGGGACCTTCATCGCAGCCGCCATCATCGGCATAGCTGTTCAGGAAATTGTCGAGGCAGCGGAGAATCCGGTAGACGGCGAGCGCGCGGCGCGGTTCCTCGCGCTCCACCAGCAGCGCCGCGGTCAGCCAGTTGGAGCAGATCCACGGGTCCCAGTTGTTGACCGAATGGCCGGCGAAACCCATCCAACTGAAGTCGCGGGTCTGGGCGGGCGTCAGCACGCGGCGGTCAGTCTCGAGGCGGATGCGCTCGGGGATCAGCGGCGAGACGGCGCGCAACGGACCTTCGAGCAGGTAGAGCGTCCAGGCGAGCAGGCCGGCGGTCTCGGCGGCGAACAGGTCCACGATGGGCTCGGTGACATCGGGCAGCCCCACGCCGGCCTTCTGCGCGCCCAGATGCGCGGGCACGCCCCAGAAGGTTTCCTCGCAGGTCAGCCACACGCCGTTGACGATTTCGTCGGTGAAGCGGCCTTTGCCTTCGAGGCGCTCGGCCATCACCAGTTCCTGCAGGCGAGTGCGCCGCCGGTTGCGCAAAGCTTCATAGCGCGAGCGATTGCCGTTGCGCGCGAACTCGAGCGCCATGCTCGCGGGCAGGACGTCCCAGGCGCCTTTCAGCGCGCGCTCGCCGGAAGCGATGAGGGCCGCGCGGGCGTCCTGGGGAAGCGCATCCCAGCCGTCGCGGAAGGGCTGATACTGCTCACGCGGCAGCAGGCTGGCAGCGATCTTCGACAGGTTCCACCGGGAAGTAAGCAGATTCGGCGGGCCGGTCACCTGCGGGAGGGGTGCGGCGGCGCGGCCAGCACCGCGGAACTTGCCACGAAGGCACGTCTGGTAAGCATTGCTGAACGCGGTTATAGCATATGGCAACATGAGACAGTGCCTCCGAACGTGCTCCAGGCGATCGCCGGTCATCCCGAGATCCTCCACGCCGCGATCACCGGCTCGCTGGCGCGCCATCAGGAAGATTGCTTCAGCGATCTGGATCTCCTGCTGGTCGCGCGGAACCTGAGTGCCGTGCAAGATGTGCGCGCATGGTTTCCTGAACCGCATTCTATCCTGATTTGCGCCTTTCACCTCCAGCACTATTGCACGATTCTGCTGGAGGACTTCGCGAAAATTGACCTGGCGATATTCTCCGCCGGCGACTCTCCTTCGCTGTGGGTAGTTCACGATTACCGGGTGGTGAAAGGCGGCGGCGAATTCGAGGCTCACCTGTCCACGGCCGCACGGCAGTCGCGCGCTGGCAGGGCCGCACACGTGAATCCGGACGTCCACCTGGACAACGTCATTTTGCTGCTCGTCACGGCGTGGCAGCGCGTCAAAAGGGGCGAGGATCTGAGTGCGCATGCCTTCCTCGGCATGGCGGCAGACATGGCGGTTTCTCTGGAGAAGCGGCTGCACGGCGTGGAAGCCGCCGACGACCTTCTCGATCCCCGTCGCCGCCTGGAGCAGACCCGCGCCGCACTCGCCCGTACGTTACACCAGTGCCTGTTCAGCCCGCCGGATCGCGGTGTCCCTCACCTGGCACGATATCTTTCTGACCGATACGGCGAATCGCTTACCGCGGAACAGGCACGAGCATTACGCCACCTGTTGGGCTGACTCACCCTACCTTGCGCCGGCGCAATGGTCCTCGGTCAGACCACCTTACCGGAATGCAAACGGGATTCCGGATCAGGATGTTGTATAAGTCAGCGCCTCCTGCACCAAACAGAGTAACGCCTGGGCGATTCCCGTGAAACTGTTATTTTGGTCGCAGCCGCCATGCCGACGGAGTTTTTGCTGTGCACGGGCCAGGGTTGCTCCTACCGTGCCGATACGTATGTCCATGGCTTCGGCGATTTCGGAGTAACTGAGCCCTTCTCCGCGCAGCGTCAGGCAGGTAAACTCGCGGCCCGACAGGACCTTGGCGATCTCGCGGGCCCCCTGCGAGCGCTGCAACAGATTCTCCGGGTTCACGTCACTCTGGGGAGTCAGGCTATCCACATCCGCCGTAGGCACTTCCCGGCGCGACGGAGCCGCTTTGATCTGGTCCAGCAGATAATTCCGCAGCACGTGGTACAGCCACGCCCGTGGATTTTCGATAATCCTGCCGTACCGGACCTCGACGAAGTAACGGAGATAAACCTCCTGCACGGCGTCGCGGGCCTCATCCGGGCTGGCAGCAAGTTGCCCGGCATAGCGCAGCAGCGCCGGCCCGAACTCCTCGTACACCGTGACGGTGGCCTGCTCCGCCGCTGTCGCCGCGGGGCTGGAACCCGGTCGCGTCGTAGTCTGCTCCACTCGCATTCATTCTATCGGCCAAAAGCTCATCTTCCAATATGGCCAATAGTATCCGGAGTACGATAACTGAAGATAGCGATATTGGGCTGGAAAGCAGGTTGTGAGACGTTTTTGGGCGAAATGGATACCGTCCCGGGGCGATCCCCGGATGTTCCAGTTCGCCGGGAAATTCGCCTGGCAGATCCGTTCGAATGTAAGCGTTTCACATTTACGTGCGAAACCGAACAGAACGGCGAACGCAGTTTACATTCGCGATTTCGGAGTCTATGATGGAAAAGCCCGGTTCCGGAGGGGCGTATCTGGCGACCAATATCAAAGATGTCGCATTGAAGGCTGGGGTCTCCATTGCTACGGTTTCCCATGTTCTGAACGGAACCCGGGGCACTCGCCCCCAGACGCGCCAAAGGGTGCTGGCGGCAATTCAGGAGTTGGGCTATTCGCAGAATCAGGCCGCGCGCAACCTGGCCAGCGGACGCAGCACCCTGATGGGTCTGGTCATATCCGACATCCGCAATCCGTTTTTCCCTGAAATTACCGCCGCATTTCAGGATCAGGCGTTAATCCATAACATGGATGCACTGGTGGTGAACACCAATTACGATTCGCACCGCACATTGAATTCGGTGAAACGCTTAATTGGCTTGCAGGTTCCGGCCATGGCGATCCTCACCTCGCAGATCGATCCCGCCGTGATCGATATGCTGGCGGAGCATCAGATTGCGGCGGTGTATCTCGACCTGGGGCGCGTGGACCGGCACATCAGCAACATTCTGCTGGATTACGAACACGGCATTGCCGAGGCACTGGAGTATCTCCGGAACCTGGGCCATGAGCACATTGCATACATTGGGGGACCCTCAACGCTGCACTCGGCGCAGCGCCGCAAGAGGGCTTTCGTCGAGACCGCGGTGCAGTTGGGCATCGACCCCGGGCGCACCTACGAATCCGATTTCACGGTAAAGGGCGGCTACTATGCCTGCGCCAAAATGCTGAAGAGCCAGACGCCCACAGCCATCCTGGCGGCCAACGACCTGACCGCCATCGGTGTGCTGCACTGCGCTTACGACGGCGGCGTGCGCGTGCCTGAGGATCTTTCGGTAGTGGGCTTCGACGACATCCTGATCGCCGAGTATACGCAGCCGGCGCTGACCAGCGTTTTCGTGCCGCGGACGGAAATCGGCAAGGTCGCCTTTCAGGCGCTGTGGGCCATGTTGAGCGATTCCGCCGCCGGCGGCAGCGAGTACCGGATCGGCACCAGCCTGGTAGTCCGCGGGTCGGCGGTGGCGCCCCAGGCTTACAAGACGGCCCGGTAGCCCCCACTGATGTACCATAGTACCCGGGTATGTATCTACCATGATTCAAGTCGAGCGCGTACAGACGGGCGTGCGCATGGAAAAACGGTTATTGAAGGTGCTGAAGGGTTTGGCCGAACTGAAGGATCTCTCGCTGGGCGACCTGCTGGAGGGAATCGTGCTGCACGCTTTCGAAGGCAAGGCGCCGTTCTCCAAACAGACCCTGGGACAGATTGCCGAACTGAAGCGGATTTACGGCCTGACCCTGCGCGCCGCCGACAGCCACAAACTCACCGAGAAGTGACCCGGACCGGCGTCTATACTGGTTACAGTGGAACTGGAAAAGATACTGCTGCGCAAGGTGGGGGAGGCGATCCATCGCTTCAAAATGATTCGCGATGGCGATCGCGTGGCCGTGGCGCTTTCCGGCGGGAAGGATTCGGCGACGCTGCTGGAGGCGTTGCTGCTGTTGCAGAAGCGCGCGCCCATCGATTTTTCGGTTTGCGCCTTCACCGTGGAGCAGGGCAAGTTTCTGCGGCCCATCGAGCCCACGGGCGAATATCTGCAATCGCGCGGCATCCCGTGGACCTATTTCCGCGATTCGCCGTCGCTGCGGCTGCTGGAAGATCAGCCCGATCATGGCTGCGATTTATGCAGCCGCTTTCGCCGCCGGGCGGTCTACGAAATCGCGCACAACCTGGGCGTCAACGTGATTGCCTTCGGCCACACCGCGGACGATTTTTGCGAAGCTCTGCTGCGCAACACCATGTTCACCGGCAAACTGAGCGCGCTGCCGGCGGTCACCTGGTCGCGCGCGCGGGAGTATCGGCTGATCCGCCCGCTGGTTTTCGTGACCGAAGACATCACTACGGCGTATGCGGCGCAGATGGGCATTCCGGTGGTGCCGTGCGGCTGCTCGCAGCGGACCGGCACGGTGCGGCGCGCCCTGCGCGATCTGTTCGGCGACCTGGAGCAGGAGCATCCGCACCTGAAGGAGACCATTCTTTCCGCCATGGGCAACGTGGATACCGCGCGCCTGCTGGATCCGCGCTTCCTCGACAGCGGGGTCGCCGAGCGCGAGGAAGCTTTCCCGATTCTGGAATAGGGTCCGTCAAAAATATCGCTTGCTGACGCGCGCGTCTCTGATCAGCCTTCCGTTTTCCAGTTGGCGGCGCCGCATTTGGGGCAGCGCGCCCAGTGCGGCTCACCGATCGCGCCGCAATCGCCGCAGCGCACACTCCGGATGACGATGTTCTCCGGGCGCTTGCCGCGCGAATCCAATTGCCAGATGAGGACTCCCGCCACGGCACAGAGCAGCAGGGCAGTCACCCAGGCACCGGAAATCAGGCTCAGCACGGCAAAAATGGCGGCCGGCCAGAAGGCCAGCCATTGATTTCGATTGGGACGCCAGGTCATATCATCCTTCACTTTTACTTTGCAAAACTGCTGCCCGCCTTCCAATGAGGTCTTTCGCCGGCATTCGCCAGGGTTGCGACCAGGTTATTAAAGAAGTCGTTGAATTTGGCGGCGGCTTCGGGAACCCATGGCTGGTGGATGTCGTCCGCCGGACTGTGATACCGCTCGGCGTACCATCGGCGGTAGACGGCTTCCTCGGGCGAGCCGGGTTCGTAGCCGAAAATGAACCCGGTAGCCGGCACGCCGATCTGCATAAAGCTGTAGTGATCGCTGCGGCGCAGCAGTCCGCGCTCCGGTTCCGGGTCCGGCTGAATGCGGATGCCCATGGGCGCCGCCACCTGCTTGACGGTATCGCCCAGGGTGGATTCGTCAATCGCCAGCATAGTGAGCGTCTTCAGCGGGAAAATGGGCCGCAGTTGATCGAGGTTGATGTCCGCCACCATCTGTTCTTTGGGAACGGTGGGATGCGCGGTGAAGTATTTGGAGCCGTACAGTCCTTTTTCTTCACCGGTTACCACGCAGAACAGCAGAGACCGCTTGAGCTTCGTTCCGGAGTCGTGCAGCCGCTGCGCCATATCGATGAGGGTGGCGACGTACGCGGCATCGTCGAACGCACCGTTATAAATCCGGTCGCCATTCCAGGGCTCGCCGAAACCGTACCCATCCAGATGCGCGGACACTACCACGTACTCCTTGGACAGCACCGGGTCGGTTCCCGGTAGCACGGCGAGAATGTTGTCCGATTCCAGGTCGGCGCTTTCCACCTTCAAGGATGCCTTGAAGGTCGCAGGGATTGTAAAGCGGGGCAGGGGCTTGTCGGCGGCACGAAGGTCCATCAGTTCTTTATAGGTATGGCCGGAGCCTTGAAACAGCAAATCGGCGAATTGCGGATTGAAGCGGAAGTTTAGGGGGGCAGATCCAGCTCCCTGTTTTTGCGAGGGTTGGGTATCGCGCAGGCTCATGGCGACGGAGTATGCCACCGGCCACCGTGGGGGCTCCGGACCGCCCGTGGCATCGAGCGTAATGGTGGCCAGGACGCCCGAGCGGCCCGGGCTGCTTCCGCGAGCACCGCGGCCGGCGCGCGGAAGTTGAACCACTACTTTATTACGCAACGCGCCGGGGTCGGCGCCTTCGTCGGACCCCGCGAAGATCAGCGGCGCTTCCAGCGTTTCGGGCAATCCCGCGCGGGCAGCCGTGGTGATCTGGCGGAGCAATTCCAGTTTCGTCGACCCGGTCTGCCGGACGAGTTCCACGCTGGATCGATCCGTGCGCAGGCGAATCACGTGCAGCGGCACCGTCTGGTAGTAGCCTTTTTCGCCTGCCGGTTTCAGGCCGGCCTTTTCGAATTCCGTCACCACGTAACGGGCGGCGCGCGCATAGGCGGCGGTGCCGGTGTCGCGGCCCTCCATACCGTCGTTGGCCAGGGCCACGACATGCGACCACCAGCGTTTGGTGGCCTGGTTCGGTTCGGTGGCGCAGAGCAGGCAACATACGGTGAGAGCGGCGATTCGGTGAAGCTTCATAAAGTAGAGCATACGCTATCGGCGGCTTGTCTCGGAGTATGCGGTGCACTATTCTGATAGGTCTCTTATGTTCCTCGTCCACAGTCTGCCCATCGCCATCACGTTCTGCGTGATCACCATGCTCGGTTGGGGCTCCTGGGCCAACACCCAGAAACTGGCGGGTAACCAGAAATGGCCTTTCGAGCTGTTCTATTGGGACTACGCCATCGGCGTCCTGCTGTTCGGAATTGTTTTCGCCGCCACCCTGGGGAGCATGGGCAGCGAGGGAATGCCGGCGTGGAGTAATCTTGGAGCCGCGCAGTTCGGCTTCATTCTTCCGGCGCTGATCAGCGGGGCCATTTTCAACCTGGCAAACATCCTGCTGGTGGTGGGAATCGACGCCGCCGGCATGTCCGTGGCTTTTCCGGTGGGCGTGGGACTCGCCCTGGTGATCGGAACGGTGGAGAGCTTTATCGAAAAGCCCAAGGGTGACGCGCTGCTGCTGTTCACGGGCGTGGGGCTGATTGTGCTGGCCATGGTGATGTCGGCGATCTCGCACAGTAAACTGCCGCACAGCGCGGGAAAAATCCTCTGCGCGGGGTCATCTTCTCCGGGATCGCCGGATGCGTCATGGGCTTTTTCTACCCGCAACTCATGCACTCGATTTCGCCGGAACGCGGCGGCCTGACGCCGTATGTCGCGCTGGTATTTTTCGGAGCCGGCGTTTTGGGCAGCAATTTCGTCTGGAATACGATTTTCATGCGCGCCGGGCACGTCACCTATGGGCAGTATTTCGCCGGCAGCGCCAGACTGCATGGCATTGGAATTCTAGGCGGTTGCATCTGGATGCTAGCCCTTTGCTTTAACGTCATCGCCTCCGGCGAGGCGGGTCCGGCCATCTCCTACGCGCTGGGTCAGGGCGCCACTCTGGTGGCCGCACTGTGGGGTTTGTTTATCTGGCGCGAGTTCCAATCGGCGCCCGCCGGAACAAACAAATTCATCGTGCTCATGCTAGTGGGTTACACCAGCGGGCTTATACTGATCGGGGCGGCAACTCAATAACTACATGAAGGTGTCGATCAAAAAAACGAACTTCCACGGATGGCCCAACAGCTACCGCGTTTCGAACGGCACGGTGGAGTGCGTGGTTACCGGAGATGTAGGGCCGCGGGTGATGCGGTACGGCTTCGTGGGGGGCCAGAACCTGTTCAAGGAATTTGCCGGGCAGCTTGGTAAATCGGGGGAATCCGAGTGGCAGCCTCGGGGCGGGCATCGCGTCTGGATCGCGCCGGAGGACCCGGTCAAAAGTTACGCGCCGGACAACCATCCCGTCGATATCGCCGTAGCGGGAGACGTTTTGGAGGCGACCGCGCCGGTCGAGCCGCTCACCGGG
Source organism: uncultured Solibacteraceae bacterium (assembly GCA_963853855.1). GTDB lineage: Bacteria > Acidobacteriota > Terriglobia > Bryobacterales > Bryobacteraceae > Sulfopaludibacter. The sequence goes on from CAWKYG010000008.1 coordinate 267,482, forward strand.
CTGGAGAAGCAGATCACCGTCAAACTGGACGGGCAGGGCGCCGCAGTTGAGGTAATCCATAAGATTCGAAATATGGGTGCAAATGATTGTGAACTGGCACCTTGGGTTCTCACAATGATGGCTCAGGGAGGGGCCGGCATCCATGGATTTCCGCCGCGCGGCACTCACCCGGAAGTGCTCGCGCCTACCAACCCGCTGGTGATGTGGGCCTTCACGAACCTGGCCGATCCGCGCTGGCGACTATTACAAAAATACCTGGTGCTGTTACAGGATCCGCAGAATTCTGTCCCGCAAAAACTCGGCAGCTTCCACAGGGACACGTGGGGTGCGTATCTGCTGAATGGCGAACTGTTCGTGAAGCGCGTGACGGCGGAAACCACCCCGGCGCGGTATCCCGATTTCGGCTGTTCCTTCGAGACCTTTACCAACGCGGAGATTCTGGAACTGGAGACCTTAGGTCCGCTCACCCGGCTGCGACCGGGGGAGACGGCGACCCATACCGAGCACTGGAACCTGCACCGGGGCGTAGACGGTTTCCGAGTGGACGGATGACGAGTTGGATCGTGTGATTTTGCCACTGGTGAGTGCATAGATAGGTACACTGGCGTACCGCGTGCTCCGACAGTCGGCATGCCGAATTACGTCTGGAGCGATCCGACCCGGCCTGTGACCATCCGCCTTTCGCTCGGCGTACTCGGCAGGCTGGCGGTGCCCGGCCCGGTTGCGGGTTCGGTCGGGTTGCTGCTCGGCCGGTCGGTATTAGAGGACGCCCGCCACATCATCTTCATTGAGAACTTCGAGCCGGTGGAGTTGGAGCAACTGGAGGAGAGTGTCACCCGGCACAAAGATGCGGTGGGCATGTACCGAGCGCAAGCCAGCAGGGAATTCCCGCAGATTCAACCAGATGAAGCACTGTTATTCGGCCAATACTTTACTCGGCCAGACGCACTTTTTCTGCTGCTTCATCCGCGCCTGGAGCGGGCCGCATTCTTCACCGTGGAGGGTGACGAATTCGCCCTGGTACACCAGTTTACTTTTCGCGCCGCGCCGTCCGGACGCGTCGAAATGGTCGTTTAGCCGAACGCAACAGCGCGGGATCGAGGTGCTCGCCCTGCTGGCGGGAATTGTCGCGGGAGCGGCCCTGTTCCAGCACTTCCAGCCGCCGCATTTCAGCCAGACGGTTGCCGCGATGCCTCAACCGCTGGCTGCTACTCGTCCCGTGCGGAGCTATCCGGTAGACCTGGATCCGCTGCCCAGTCCATTCGCCCGGCCGGAGGAACCCCTCCCGCCGCCTCCACCCCCAGCGGCGCGCCCCGTGGTGAAAGCGGGTGTCGCGGAGCGGAGCGCGGAAGATCCACCCCGCTCTTCGCCCTCTCCCGTGCCCCGTAAAGCTGCTCCAGAGGCTCCCGTCCCGGCCGCCCCCGTGACGCCTCCTCCGGCGCCCGCTGCCGTCGCCACCCGGCCTGCCGTGGTTGCTTCCGCTCCAGCGCCACCTCCGGTGCGCAACATACCGCGGGATCCGGAACCGGTTATCCAGGTGGATGCCGAACCGGTGGGCGGATCGCGTATCGGTAAAGTGGTGGGTCATATTCCACTGCTACGCCGACTGCACAAAGCTGCCCCGCCGCTGGTGCCTCCGGAACCCCTGCGTCAGGTCAATCCACAACTTTCCGCCGGGGAGCGCGCCGAACTGACCGACCCGGTTGAGGTGAACGTGCGAGTGTATGTCAATGAGGGCGGCACGGTGGATTATGCCGAGCTGCTGTCCGATGCAAGGCACTATCCCGAAGCTTTCGAGCGCCGCAGTGTATGCCTCGCGGCGATGGGATTTCACGCCCGCGGTGCAGGGCGGGCAGCATGTACCGGGAGAGGTGATCCTGCACTTCCACTTCACGCCGCCGGGACCGCCGGCGGCGCGCGGCCAGAACTAGCGCGCTTCGCGCGCGGGGGTTAGGGATGGGGGTTGGGGATGGGGGCGAGGCGCGCTTCGCGCGCAGGGGTTAGGGATGGGGGTTAGGGATGGGGCCGGGCGCGCTGCGTTACTGGCCGTTGTTTTTGTCGGGTCCGTGGATTTCCTTTTCGAGGTCGGCCAGGACTTCGTGCTTGCGGTCGCCTTCCAGGTCTTTCTGCAGGCGGCGAAGGGCCACTCCGACGACATCGCGATGGTGCAGGCGGGAGCCGAATGCTTCCTGCAGCCCCAGCCAGAGATCGTGGGCGCGGTCGAGATCCTCGGGCCACAACCGCGGCGGGTGCGGGCCCAGGTTGACGTAGACCGAAGGCCGGCCGGGGCTGATGATTTCGAGCGAGAAGGGATGGCGGGGCTCGGGCAGATTCTCCCACGCCAGGCCGATGCGCCGCGCCAGTTCCTCGGAATCCATCGCGAAGAGACGCCGGTGACCAGGCGCGAGGCCTTCAGTTTAGCGGCCGTCTGCACCATGGCATCGAAAGGATCGACGCCCGGGCACCACCAGCAGGTCCACGTCTTGCCTTCCTTTTCGGCCATGGTGACCACGCGCGAGAGCAGTTCCCTTTCATAATCGGCGAAGAGCTGATTGCTCGGAGAGCTCGTACTCGCCGGCGCCGGTGGAGACGGGCCGCACGGTCATGACCACGATATCGTGGCGCCGCAGGTTGGTCTTGGTCAGCACGCTCTGCAGATGCGGCATGTGGTTGTAGTCGCGGACCGCCACCAGCACGCAGCCGGGGCGGGCGTGGACGGACTCGGCGGTCACCTCGGCCTGCATGTCCAGGTTGAATTCTTCCAGGCCGGCTTTCTTGTTGGCGAGTTTTCTGAGGTTGACGTGCTCGGAGATGGTGAACATCACGAAGAACACGGCGGTGAAAGCGACGCCGTAGATGGTGGCGATCTGCTTGGAGAAGAGATTGGCGATGGCCACCAGGAAGAGCACCAGGGTGGTGAGCGCCCAGGCCGACGGGAATCTCCATGCCGCCGAGGTGGAAGTTGAAGGGCAATTTGTATTCCTGGTCGTGGCGGTGGTAGCGCAGCACCAGCACGCCCAGCGATTTCAGGAAGAAGCTCCACACCACGCCGAACGCGTAGGCTTCGCCCGAGCAGGTAGACGTCGCCGCGGCTCAGCACGATGGTGACGATCTGCAGCAGGGCGATCAGGTTGATGATCCGGTAGGTGGTGCCGAAGTTGCGCTGCGGCTTGCGGAACCAATCGAGCAGCACGCCATCTTCGGCGACGCGGTTCATCACGCCATTGGCGCCGATGATGGACGTATTGACGGCGCCGGACAGGATCAGACGCCGACGATCACGACGAACACGTGGAAGAGCAGGCGCAGAGCGGCGGTCCGGCCAGGTGCATGGCCAGGCCGCCCAGCAGGTTGTCCACGTACTTGTGCGCGCTGACTGGTCGGGGATGATCATGCCGGCGAACAGGGTGATGACGCCGGTGCAAACCACGGCATAAATGCAGACCAGGTTGCCGGTGTAGCGCAGATTCTTCAGCTTGGGGTAAGCGATTTCGCGATAGACCTGGGCCAGCGTTTCGAAGCCGCTCATGGAGAGCAGCGAGTGGCCGAAAGCGATGATGATGGCGACGGCGCCGATCTGCGGCCAGATGGTGCCGTCGAAGCCATCCCAACGCCTCGGGCGCGAATTGCAGGTTGCGCGGCACGGGCGCGGGCGGGATGTGCACCTTGTGCGCCAGCAAGCAGCGTGATGGGGCACCAGATGAGGAAGGCGACCACCATGACGGTGGTGATCTGCATGATGCGCAGGGCCTTGCCGCTGGATTCGTGAATGCCCTTGATGTTGCTCCACCAGAAGTAGATGGTGACGATGACGCCGAAGCCGGCGGCGAACAGGTTGGGCGGAAGTGCGCAGTGCAGATGGTTCAGGTCGGCGATTTCGTTGATGCAGGTGCCCCAGGTATTGGCCGGCGCTGACCACGCTGATGGGGCCGGTGAGGATGTAATCGAAGATCAGCGAGGAGACCGACAGCCGGGCGACGAACGGTCCCATGGAATCGCGGACCACCACGTAGACGCCGCCGCGCACGAACATGCTGCTGCGATTCCATGTAGACGGAGCGAACGGCGAAGCTGAACAGCATGACGCCGAGGATGAACCAGGGGGCGCTTCTGCCGATGGCGTGTTCGGCGATGCCGCCGGCGTAAAAGGCGGAGGAAGCGAGATCGCTGAGGACGATGGCCGCCGCGCGCCAGAAGGAGATGAACGAGAGGGCTACGGTTGTCGCGACGACGACTTTCGCGGCCGGGGGACCGAGCCGCGCCGGAGGGCATACAGGACCTCGATACGATATAAACAGTCTCTGTTCCTATCCTAAGCCGGACCGGAACCGTTCGAACTGTGGACATTGTCGTGGCCGCGCCGACCTCGCGGAGCACGTCGTCGACCACTTCGTGGGCGCGGTCGGAATGCAGTTCCGCCTTCATGCGGCGCAGGGCCACGCCGATGATGTCGCGGTGGTGCAGTTTGCGACCGGGCCCCGGGCGCTCAATTCCAGCCACAGGCGGTGGGCCAGGTCGATATCCTCGGGCCAAAGCCGCGGCGGATGCGGTCCCAGGTTGAAGAACACGACGTCCTTCTGGTTTTCCAGAACGATTTCGAGCGAGAGCGAAGGCCGCGGCTCGGGAAGCTGCTCCCAGAAGAGGCCCACTTGCGCGCCCTGCTCGGAAGGCGTGAGCTTGGGCGAGAGGCCCATGACGATGCGCGAGGATTGCAGCCGCGCGGCGGTCTGCACCACGGCCTCGTAGGGGTCGGAGCCGGGCACCACCATCAGCTCCACGTGCTTGCCGGCCTTTTCGGCCAGCGTCACCACGTGGGTGAAGACCTGCGGTTTCGTCTTCGCGAGAAGATCTGTTCGGCGTTCGAGCCCATGTTCGCCCGAGCCGGCCTGCGTCACCTGGCGCACCGAAAGCACCACGATATCCATCTTGCGCGTATCGGTCTTGCCAGGATGCGCGCCAGGTGCTGCAGGCGGTGGGGATTGCGCACCGCCACCAGCACGTTGCCGGGCCGCACGCTGATGGCTCTCTGCGGAAAGATCGGCGCGCGTGTCCAGGCGGAATTTTTCCATTTCCTGTGTCGTGAGTGGCTTTGCGCTTGCGGTTGTAGATATCGGAGAGCTCGAAAACGATGAAGAAGGCGATGGTGAAAGCTGACGCCGGAGATGGTGGCGACTTTCTTGGTGAGCACGTTGATGATGGCCAGGGCGAACAGCGACACGGTGATCATCATCAGGCCGAGGGGAATTTCGGTCCTGCCGATGTGGAAATTGAGCGGCACCTTCCATTCGCGGCCGCCGGGCTGTTTGTAGCGCAGCACCAGCACCGAAAGCGCCTTCATGGCGAAGCTCCAGACCACGCCGAAGGCGTAGGCTTCGCCCAGCATGCTGCATATTGCCGCGGCTGATGAGGATGGTGAGCAGTTGCAGCATGACGATGAGGTTGATGAGGCGCGAGGTGGTGCCGAAGTTCTTGATGCGGATGGCGGAACCAATCGGGCAGCACGCCGTCTTCGGCCACGCGGTTGAGCACGCCGTTGGAGCCGATGATGGCGGTGTTGACGGCGCCGGCCAGAATCAGCGTGCCCACCAGCACCACAAAGCCGTGGAACAGGAGGCGCACCGAAAGCGGGCCGATCAGGTACATGGAGAGGCCGCCGATCAGGTTATCGAGGAAGTCCTGGCGGGCGGCATCGGGAATGATCATCACGGCGAAGAAGGAGACCAGCGAGGTGAACAGCATGCTGTAGATGAAGATCACGAAGCCGGCGCGTTCCAGGTTCTTCAGCTTGGGGTGGGCGATTTCGCGATTCACCTGGGCCAGGCTCTCTTCGCCGCTCATGGCCAGCAGCGAGTGGCCGAGGCCGATCATGATGGCGATGGCGGTGATGGAGGGCGCTACCGTGCCTTTCAGCCAGCCCAGCGCCTCGGGATCGAAGTGCAGGTTGGCGGGGAGGGGAAGCGGGACCGGGTTGTAGCCGTTCTTGAGGATGGTGGCCAGGCACCAGACGATCAGAATCACCACCATCACGGTGGTGATCTGCATGATGCGCAGGGCCTTTTCGCTGGATTCGTGAATGCCGATGATGTTTTTGCGCCAGAAGTAAAGCGTGACCACGGCGGCGAAGGCGGCGGCGAAATACGGCGGATAGACGTGCAGACCGGCGATCTTCATGTGCTCGCCGATTTCATTGATCAGGCCGCCCAGGTACAAGCCGGCGCTGACGGCGCTGATGGGTCCGGTGAGCACGTAGTCGAACATCAGGGCGGAGACGGAGAACTTGGCCAGGGTGCCGCCCATGGCCTCGTGCACCACTTTGTACACGCCGCCGCGCACGAACATCGAACAGCTTTCGATGTAGATGGCGCGCACGGCGTAGGAAAACAGCATGATGGCCAGGATGAACCAGGGCGCCGCTTTGCCGATGGCGTGCTCGGCGATGCCGCCGACATAGTAAGCCGAGGAAGCAAGATCGCTGAGGACGATGGCGGCGGCGCGCCAGAAGGAAATGAACGACAGCATCACGGTGGTGGCAACAACCACCTTGACCGTTGCCGGCCGTTGCGGGGATGACACTAAAATCTCTCCTCGATCACTGTTACGGGACTGCACCCCAATAGATGGTTCCCCGCCTCCAAGTGGAGCTAAGCATCCACATATTAGCATATAGGCAGGGGTGGACAGGCGGCACATGGACTCGGAAACGCTGGCGCTGACGACGATCAAAAAGCTCCGCGGCGCGGGGCACCAGGCGTACCTGGTAGGCGGGTGCGTACGCGACCTGCTGCTGGGCCAGAAGCCCAAGGATTTCGACATTTCCACGGATGCGCGGCCGGACCGCATCATGGATCTGTTTCCGCGGTCGGGGCGGGTGGGCGCGCAGCTTCGGCGTGGTGCTGGTGCGCGACGTGTTCCACCAGGTGGAGGTGGCCACGTTCCGCAGCGATCACGACTACGAGGACGGCCGGCGACCGGGCAGCGTCCACTTCGAAAACGATCCGCGGGCAGGACGTGCTGCGCCGCGACTTCACCATCAACGGGCTCATGATGGACCCGGACACGGGAGAGGTGCTGGACTATGTGGACGGGCGCGCCGACCTGGAGCGGCGCATGGTGCGCGCCATCGGCGACCCGGACACGCGATTCGGCGAGGACCATCTGCGGCTGCTGCGGGCGGTGCGTTTCGCGGCGCGGCTGGGCTTTGCGATCGATGCGGGACACGTTTGCCGCGATCCAGCGGCATCACGCCTTGATTCTGAAAGTGGCGGCGGAACGGATCCGCGACGAATTGGCGCGCATCCTGACCGAAGGCGGGGCGCGCCGCGGATTCGAACTGCTGGATGCCACCGGCATGCTGGCCGATATCCTTCCGGAGGTGGCGGCCATGAAGGGCGTCGCAGCAGCCGCCGGAGTATCATCCGGAAGGCGACGTCTGGACGCACACGCTGATGCTGCTGGAAGGGCTGGACCACCCTTCGCTGACTCTGGCGCTGGGGGCGCTGCTGCACGATGTGGGCAAGCCGCCGACGTTCCGCGTGGCGGAGCGGATCCGCTTCGACGGGCACGTGGAAGAAGGCGTGGCCATGGCGCACTGCATTCTGAATCGCCTGCGCTTTTCGCGCGACGAGATGGAGCAGGTGGAGGCGCTGGTGGCCAATCACATGAAGTTCAAAGACCTGCATCGCATGAAGGAGAGCACGCTGAAGCGCTTTCTGCGCATGCCGGCTTTCGAGGAGCACCTGGAACTGCACCGGCTCGACGTGATTTCGAGCAACAAGCGGCTGGAGAATTATCAGCTGGCGAAGAGCAAGCTGGCGGAGTTTTCGGAAGAGCAAATGAAGCCGGAGCGGCTGCTGACGGGGGCGGACCTGATTGCGTTGGGGTACCACCCGGGTCCGCGGTTTACGGAGATATTGGCCGCGGTAGAGGATGCGCAGCTCGAGAGCCGGATCGTGAGCCGGGCGGAGGCGCTGGAGTTTGTGCGGGCGGCGTATCCGGTGGAGCAGGAGCAAGGCGGCGGGAGTTAGGCGAAGTCACCACAACTGCCACTGGCCGGCGGCCAGGACGTAGACGGCAATCAAGGCATTGGCCGCGGCATGGGCGGCGACGGCCTCGCCGATTTTCGCCTGCCGCATCGCCAGCCATCCGAACAGCAGTCCGGCCAGCGTGCCGGCGGGCCAACGGGGGCCGTGCAGCATACCGAACAGCAATGACGAAACCGCCAGCGCCGTCCAGGAGACGGCGCTCCACTTGACGTGCTCGAAGTCCGCCGCGCTAAGCCGCCGTAGCAGGTAGCCCCGAAATGCGAGTTCTTCGGCGATGGGCACGGTGACCACGGCGGCGATTGCACGGAACCCGATCCAGGCGATCCGCAGTCCCACCGGAGCGGCCGCCAGCGCGGCGGGCATTGCGCGACCGGCCGGTACGCCGCTCCAGTGGTCCATGGCAATCCAGACGAAAAAGAGCCCAGCGCCGGCTGCCGGACCTCTCCAACTGAATCTCCAGTCGAGTGTCCGGTAAGAATCGCGATAAAACCAGAGAGCCGCCGAAGCCGCGATGAAGCGCAGGCAGTACAGCCACTCAAAACCGGCGGAGAGCGCGGTGGCCAGCATTCCGGCGGCAAGAATGGCCAGAAACGGAATCAGGTAAGCCGACGTGGGATTGGCGCCTGTGACGGGCGGCACTGGGTCCACGGGCTGCACCGCGATCCATGAGACGTGCTGCGCCGCGAAGCAGAATCCCAAAGAAGCCACCGCGAAGGCGATCCAGCCGGCCTGCGAATGAAAGCCCCCGGCGGCGATCCGCGGGGCGCCCGCGTTGCCGATCAGAAGCAGAACAGTGATCCGGATGGCGTTCAACAGATAGATCAACACCACACCCGCGGGCAGCAGCAGCAGCGCCTGCGGAAACCGGCACTCCTTCCGGAACAGCAGCAGCCAGATTACGCCGAACGCCAGAACCAGGCCGATTCCTTCAAAGCCGGCACATTGCGGGGTGATCTGTACGGAGAAGTGCGGGGCCTGCACGATCAGCGTTTTCGGGTCCACCACCACCGGGGAAACAAACAGGCCGAGCATCGTGTGCACGAGCCGGAATGTCAATCTCCAAAGCGGCTTCCACGTCAGTCTGGCGACGTCTCCGGCGAAGGAAACCGCGATGGCCCCGGACATTGCGTAGAGCCATAGAAATCGGGTGGGCCGGATCATCCGGATCCAGGCATCCAGCGGGAGGAACGCCAGAGCCGCCAGCGGGATAGCAGCCAGTCCGGCGGCCAACCAGCAGAGTGCCGCGAGGTTGGATGAAGCAAGTGACACCTGGCGCGTGAAAAGGAGAAAGGAAAGCCCGGTGAAGCACAGCATTGCCACGGCGTGGAGAGACAGCAGGCTCCAGCGAATCCGGAATCGCGGCGCGGGACTTGCCGGGTATGTCAAAAAGGCGAACGTGGCAAACAGAAGCGAAAAGACTACCACCACACGCAGAATTCGCGGGCCGAAGGAGCCGATGGCCGCCAATAGGAAAGTGCGATTAGAGAGGGTGGCAGTGTCCAGCCAGACGGAAAGGCAGATCAATTCCGCCGCGAACAGGGCGGCCAGCAGGACGACTGGTTTGATGGCAATCCATTTCCAAGCGACGGAGCCGGAACCCGCGTTTCGTTTTCCAGGGACGACAGCCAATGGCTTGGTCTTATTTTCCGCGGGTGCGGATTCCCGGCAGAGCGCCGGCTATCCGCGCGAGCGGCGAACCTGCCGAAGCGGCCGAGACACCGGCCACCAACAACGGCATTCGAATCTGCAATAATTCCTCCGATAGCCCGTGTTTTCCACGCAGGTCTGAGACAGAATATCATAACCGTTAGAAATTCAGACGGATTTTTCCAGCTATGGCCTCCATTATCAGGACTCACAACGGTACAATCAATCTGAAAGTCTGCACAAGATCCGTATGGCAGATCGCATCGTTCAAACCAGCCTGATTGCCCTGATTGCCGTCCTGGCCGCAGCCGGCGCCGGCCCGCCGGCCACTTCCTTCGCATTCGACTTCTCGGCCGGAGCCGCCAAACCCGGGTATATCAGCGTCTGGCACGATACGGCGTATACGCAAGAGCTGGGGTACGGCTTCGATTTGGGAACAGCACCGATTGCGTTTCTGGGCGGTGTCACCAGCGCCAAGCCTTTCTTCTTTTCCGTAGGCGTACCGGAGGGGAACTACAGCGTGACGATCAAATTCGGCGATCCGGCGCTGGCCTGTGTCACCACCGTGAAGGCCGAATCACGACGCCTGATGCTGGAGAGGGTGGAAACCGCGGCGGGCAGATTTGAGACGCACACCTTCGACGTCAATGTTCGCAATGCCAAACTCCCGCCGCCGCCCCAGAACGCACCCGGCGGAGACCACGTCCGGCTGAACGACCGGGAACAGGGAGTGCTGCACTGGGATGACAAGCTGACTCTGGAATTCAGCAACACGCGACCGTGCGTGGACTCCATCGAAATCCACAAAGTCGATAACATTCCTACCGTGTTCCTGGCGGGCGACTCCACGGTTACCGACCAGCCGCGGGAGCCCACTACCAGTTGGGGCCAGATGATCACGCGGTTCTTCAAGCCCGGCGTGGCTGTTGCCAATCATGCGGAATCGGGAGAGACTTTGAAGTCGTTCCTTACCGGCCTCCGGCTGGACAAGATACTGAGCCAGATCCGCAAGGGCGACTATCTGTTCATTCAATTCGGTCACAACGACATGAAGGAGAACTGGCCGCAGACGTACGTAGAGCCGTTCACCACGCACAAGCAATACCTCAAGGTGTTCATTGCCGAAGCGCGGCGCAGGGGCGCGATTCCGGTACTGGTCACTCCGATGCAGCGGCGAAATTTCGACGCCCAGGGGCGCGTCAGGAACACGCTGGGCGAGTTTCCGGCTTCTGTTCGCCAGACGGCGAAAGAAGAGAACGTGCCGCTGATCGATCTGGCTGCTATGAGCACGACGCTCTACGAAGCACTGGGGCGGGAAAAATCGTGGTTGGCCTTCTCCGGCGGCCACGACGCCACGCACCATAGCGCATACGGCGCCTATGAATTAGCGAAGTGCGTGGTGGAGTGCATCAAAGTGCAGAGACTGGAGCTTGCCCGATATATTGTGGACGACTTCCGGGGCTTCGACCCGGCGCATCCGGATCCGCCGGACGCATTCGAAGTGCCCGCCAGCCTGGCTGCGGCAAAGATCAAATGACCTGAGGGCCGCATTGCGGTGCTGCCGTTTGCAGGCGCCGGGGATCGATCCTATGCGGGCTTTACGGGATGAATGACCGACAGTTTGACGAGCCAGAGGGAGGAAAGCAGGAAGCCGAGGGCGCCTGCGAACAAGGTGGCGCGCATGCCGATGGATTCGGCGAGGATGCCCCCTGCCAGTGCGCCGGCCGGCATGATGCCGCGGAATAGCAGGTGCATCGCCGCATTGACGCGGCCGAGTAGACGATCGGGAGTTACGGTTTGGCGCAGGGTCAGTTCATTGATCTGATAGATGGGCCATGCCATGTCGGCGGTTTGGGCCAAGGCAAGCGTGGCGGCGCAGACGGGGACGGGTCCACGCGCCAACGGAAGCAGCAGGGCGGCCGCGCCGGCGACGAGCGCACTGCCGAGCAGGGTGCGAGCGATACCGAAGCGCTGGACGAGCCGCTCGGAGATCAGGGCGCCGAACAGGTTGCTTACTCCACCCACGGCGATGATGCCGCCCAGCAGCGCCGGGCTCAAGTGCAATTCGCGGATCGCGAATATCACGTATAGACAGCCGATGAAGCCCATGAAGAAAGCGGCCGTGCCTTTGCGCCTGGTCAGGACGCGCAGGGTGGGGTTATGCCATGCCTCGTGGAGTCCTTCGGCGATTTCACGGTGCATGTCGCGGGGACCATCTATTTTCGGGGGCGGTTCGCGCGCCTCGATTCGCCAGACGGAAAACGCCGAGCAGAGGAAGGAGGCCGCATCGAACAGGATCGCGATGGGAGCGGTGAGCCATTGCACCAGCAGACCGGCCGCGCCGGTGCCGGTGATATCGGCGATGGATACTGTGAGGGCCAGCTTGGCATTGGCATCCAGGATGTTTTCGCGGTGAACCAGGGCCGGCACGTAGGCCTGGTAGCCGGAATCGAAGAAGACGGTCAGGAGACCGCCGGTTGCGGCGGCCAGGTACAGGTGATTGATGCTCAGGCGGTGAAAGACGGCAGCGACAGGGATAGCGGCGTAGACGGCGGCGCGTCCGAGATCGGCGAAGATGAGGACGGGGCGGCGGCGAAAGCGATCCACCCAGGCGCCGGCGAACAGGCCGAAGAGCAGAATGGCGGCAGCGCCGGCGCCGTTCAGCAGGCCCATCTGAAAGGGTGTGGCGCCGAGCGTCAGTACGGCGGCTAGCGGCAAGGCTTGGGCGCTGACGGCCGAGCCGATTTGGGAGATGGCCTGTCCGGTCCACAGTTTCAGGAAATCGGGATTGCGCCAGAGTCCGCCGCGCGGCATCTCCACAGGATCGCACCGAATGTCTCTCGCATTGGTGGAGGGATCGCGTTACAGTCAAATTAATGCCCATTCAAATCGGCGATATCTTCGGCGACTACGAAGTCACCGGCGTTTTGGGGCGCGGCGGCATGGGCAAAGTGTTCCGCGTGCGCAGCCTGTTAACGGAACGGGAAGAGGCCATGAAGGTGGTGCTGCCGGACCTGGACGAGAATCCGGCTTTGGCGGAACGTTTTCTTCGCGAGATCAAGGTGCATGCCAGCCTGCAGCATCCCAATATCGCCGCGCTGCATACCGCGCTGCGGGTAGAGGGCAGGCTGGTGATGATCATGGAACTGGTGGAGGGGGTGACGCTGGAAGAGACGCTGCAGCGCGGGCCGGTACAGGTTCCGCTGGCGGTCCACTACATCGTGCAGATGCTGGCGGCGCTGCAGTTCGCGCATGAACGCGGAGTGATTCACCGGGATATCAAGCCGGCCAATATTCTGATCGCGGGCGGGGGAGTGGTCAAGCTGACGGATTTCGGAATCGCACGGTCGGAGGCCGGGGTGCGTCTCACCGGGACAGGTCTTGCGGTGGGGACGCTGGCATTCATGTCGCCCGAACAGGTCCGGACCGGCGAGGCGGACGCGCGGTCGGACATCTACTCGCTGGGGCTGACGTTTTACGAGATGGTCACGGCGCGGCGGCCCATCTACGGCGATACGGAGCTTGCGTTGATGAACGCGCAGTTGAGCCTGGTGCCGGCGGAACCTGCCGCTGTGAATCCGATGGTGCCGCAATTCGTTTCCGCGGCGATTATGCGCGCGCTGGCTAAGGACCCCGCCTTACGCTTTCAAACGGCGCGGGAATTCCAGGCGGCACTGCAACCGGTGGCGCGGCCGGCGGCTCCCACTTCGGTCACGGGGGGCGCCGGTTCGACGACCGCGATTCCGGCGGAACTCGCAGACCTGGAGACACGCCTGGCGCGCGCCATCGGACCGATTGCGCGGCGGCTGGTGGCGGATGCGGCGCGGCGTTACGGGTCGATGAGCGAGATCCGGCAGGTGCTGGCCGCACAGATCGAAGACCCCAAGGAGCGCGCGGTTTTTCTGAAAACGAATCCCGGATTGACCATGACGGTGGCGATGCCTGCGCCCACGCCCGCGCCGGTGGTGATATTCGACCCTGCGATGCTGGACCGCATGGCGCAGGTGTTGGCGCCGTTTCTGGGACCGATTGCAAAGATCATGGTGGCCCGCGCCGCCAAGAGCGCCCGTAGCGCGGAGGAACTGCAGAACGCGCTGGCGTCCGAGATTTCGTCGGATGACGAGCGGCGCCGTTTTCTGGCTGCGGTGCGGACAGGGCTGTAGGTGAAAACGGGGAGGCCGACGAGGGCGTCGGCCGCAGACCGGGGGTCCGCCCTACCGCATGCCGGTTTATGGGTGAATTCGTGTGCCACTGGCTGGTAGCGGGAGTGGGAATTGAACCCACACGGACCTTGCGGTCCATTGGATTTTAAGTCCAATGCGTCTGCCGATTTCGCCATCCCGCCGCCACAGATCCATTCTACGCCACGGAACAGGCTTGCCCTAAATCTTGGCCTTGGGATACCTTGCCCGCATCCAGTCGACGAAAGATTCAGGGGCCGCCATGGTCGAGAGCCTGCCCTGGCGCACCAGGGCCCAATCGTCGAATAGCTTCGACTGTTTGATCTGCGCCAGTGTAGCCGGCGGGTCGATCCGCCCGAGATACTCCAGATCCACGACCGCCGACTTGTGATTTTTGGGATCGTCGCGCGGCGCCGAACGGACCGTTGCCAGCCCGACGATGGCGGATACGCCGCCGCTGTGATAAATGAAGACCCGGTCGCCTGGCCTCATTTCGCGAATATTCTTCACCGCCTGCGGATTGGTCACGCCGTCCCAGGCGGTTTTCCTGTCGCGCTCCAGGTCATCGATGGAGTATACGGACGGCTCGCTCTTGGCCAGGAAATAGTTCATAGGTCATAGTCTAACCGCAAGAACATGGTCTGCGCGGCTCTGGCGGTGAATCAGGACCCGCAACACCACGACTCGTTTTCGCTGCGACGACCTGAAGAAGCCCGACGTGCTGCTTCGCCGCAACGTGTGGCAGACGTATACCGGATCGCGCCCTTACTTTCCCCCAAACTCGAGTAGCGCGACAAGCAGGCCGGCGAACACCACAACGCCGAAGCCGGCGCAGACCACGATCTGCTGGGGGGTCAGGCCGAATCGCGTCACGGCGACGGGAGCCGCTATGGTGGTTGCGGGCAGCGGCTTGGGCTGTTCCGCGGCGGCGCGCGCCTTTTCCCGGGCATCGGCACTGTGAATATCCGCGGGCATCATATCTATGCGCTGGAGCTTCACGGCGAACGGAAGGTAGCCGAAGGTCTGGTCGGCGGTGATGACCTGGCGCATTTTGCCGGGGTCGTCGAACACCACCAGCAGGTCGCCCGTTTTCACGCGGGTGAGGACCATGGAAGTGGTGCAGTCGCGGTCGTAGAGCGGGGAGTCGTCGCCTAGCACGCGAAAGACCCTGCCCATGGGGTTGCCGGAGGTGATGAGGGCGAGCTCATCGCCGGAGTTCGCGGCGGCGCCGTCGTGCAGGGGAAGGGGCGGATGATCGTGGGCAAAATTGCGTCCGGCCGTGAGCGCCGCTTCCAGTTCGTCCGAGGATGCTCCGAATGCCACGAGCTGCTTCACGCGATCCTCGATGCTCGGGTGGGTGGCGAACAGAGAGCCGCGGAAAAGGCCCGATGCGACCCCGGGCGCGGTGGGATCGGCAAAGTACAAATGGGACACCGCGGGATTGGAGGCGACAACCGCGGAGCCGGCGCCGGCGATCTTGGCCAGCGCGCGCATCAGGCCTTCCGGGTACTGGGTGAGCCGCGCCGCGTCGGCGTCGGCCAGGAATTCCCGGTTGCGCGAGATAGCCGAACGTACAATGGCAGCCAGCAGCGGCGCAATCAGGAACAGATAGATGTGTATGGGAAGAAACAGCAGCGAATAGCCCATGCGCGGCCGGCCGAAGAAAGGATTGGCCAGCGGCCGGCCCTGGCGGGAACGCCGCCGCATGAGATAAGGCATACGCAGAAACAGGGCGAAGGCGGCTGCCATTACATTCAGCCGCGTATCGCGATTGCCGATGTGTGAAAGTTCGTGCGCCAGCACGCCTTCCATTTCGCGCGCATTCAGCAGGGCCAGCAGACCGTGAGTCACGGCGATGACGGAGTGCTCCGGGTCCATACCCGCGGCGAATGCATTCAGCGACGTACTTTCGATGACGTAGAGTCTGGGTACCGGCAGTCCAGCGGAGCCGGCGAGCTTTTCCAGAGTGCTCTGCGCTTCGCGCTCTTCGTTGGCTGCGGGACGAGCGCCCACCATGGTCAGCAGCTTGCTGACGGGCGATGAGGCGAAGCTCCAGACGAAAAGCCCGAGCACGGCGCAGAGTCCGAGCGCGACGACGGCCAGAATCTCGAGCCGCATGGATTTTTCGTCGGGCGAGTACTCGCTGGCCGCTTTCAGGTCCGCGGCCAGATCGCTGTCCCGGGAACTCCTGAGGTCGCGCGCAGAGATGCGGTGGTTAGCCAGGTCGTCTGATTGACGATCGAGCCTCTGCATGCGCAACTCATGAAAGCGATTGAGATGTGCCTGACGGCTGACCTGCCAGGTAATTCCTTCGGCCACGGCGAAACTGAGTCCCAACACGAAGGGAATGGTCAGAAGCATCGCCACAATCACCAGCGTGACTGTCTTGCGGCGATTCTGTTCGATGCGATCGTAAACCAGGACGGGCGCCGTAACGGAAGTAGACATATTGGTCCGCATCTTAATGGTAGAAAAAGGAACTTACCGGCACTAGTCTCTTTTGTTAAGACAACCGCCCCTTTTTCCCTTGATTGCCCCTGTTAAAGTCAATGGCATAACGAAGGTTATGCTGTAGAAATGCACACCACACGCGTGGCGGTCATCACGGGAGCGGCCCAGGGTATCGGGCGCCGCACGGCGGAACTGTTCGCGGCCAGAGGCTACGCGCTGGCCCTGGTCGATTTGCAGCCGGTGGCCGGCCTGGGGAGCGATGCGATCGAAGTGACCGGCGACGTATCCAGCGAGGCGGATGTGGAGCGCATGGCTGCCACCGTGCTGGGCCATTTCGGACATGCGGACGTGCTGGTAAACAATGCGGGAATCAGCTTCATCCGGCCCGCGGAAGAGATTGCGGCGAGCGAGTGGCGGCGCGTATTGGATGTCAATCTGACAGGTCCTTTCCTGCTCTGTCGCGCCTTTGGCAAGGCCATGCTGGCGCAGGGCTCGGGCGCCATCGTGAATGTGGCTTCGGTGGCGGGGCTGTCGGGTATCGCCGACCGTGCGGCTTACAATGCGAGCAAGCACGGGCTTATCGGCTTGACGCGAACGCTGGCCGCCGAGTGGGGCGGCAGGGGTGTCCGCTGCAACGCGGTTTGCCCGGGCTGGGTGAAGACGGAGATGGAC
The DNA here is from genome assembly GCA_963853855.1 of uncultured Solibacteraceae bacterium. Lineage (GTDB taxonomy): Bacteria > Acidobacteriota > Terriglobia > Bryobacterales > Bryobacteraceae > Sulfopaludibacter. The sequence continues at coordinate 284,475 of CAWKYG010000008.1, forward strand.
GTGGCCGACCAGGCGGGCGGCAGCTACAGCGATGCCGATATTGAAAACCGCGTCCCGATGGCGCGTTTCGCGCGGCCTGACGACATCGCCCAAGCCATTGCTTTTCTCGCGGATCCGGCGCTCAGCGGATTTGTAAACGGCATGGAACTGCGGGTGGACGGCGGCTGGCTGGCCGATGGTAGCTGGGACAGCTTGCGGGTGCGGCATCGTAACAAGCTTTAACTGTTCCCGCCGGCTGCCTCACCGTTCGCGCCGGCGCGCGTCCATAATCGCGATCAGGGGGATTCCATGCGAAGTTTTCTAAGTGCCGCAGTTTACCTTTCGCTGGCTGCATTGGCCGGCGCACAGACCATGATGACGTTGCCGAAAGCCAGCCAGGAGGCCAGCGTCAGCCAGCGGTTGGGTGTCGCCGAAATCACAATCAATTATCATCGTCCGCTGGTGGGCGGGCGCAAAATCTGGGGCGGGCTGGTGCCTTACGGACAAGTCTGGCGCGCCGGCGCCAATGAAAATACCACGTTCCAGGTTACCGACCCGGTCACCGTGGAAGGAAAGCCGCTGCCCGCGGGAACCTATGGACTGCACATGATGCCGGGGACCGTTTCGTGGGAAATCATCTTCTCGAAGAACTCCACGTCCTGGGGCAGCTTCACTTATGACAAAGCCGAAGATGCCCTGCGGGTCACGGTGAAGCCGCAGCCCACCGATTTCCACGAGGCTCTCGCCTACGATTTCGATGCCGTGAAGCCCGATTCCGCGGTGGTGACCCTGCGCTGGGAAAAGCTTGCGGTTCCCTTTACGGTAGGGGTCGATACGGTCGATACTACTTTGCGGAGCCTGCGACGGGAACTGCGCGGCGGCAAGCAGTACAACTGGACGGGCTGGGATGAGGCCGCCAGTTTTTGTCTGCAGCACAAGACCAACCTGGAAGAAGCGCTGCACTGGGCCGACCTTTCGATCCAGAATGAAGAGCGCTTTGAAAACACGATGACCAAGGCCGGACTGCTGGAGGCCTTGAACCGCGCGTCCGATGCCAAAGACTCTTACGACCGGGCTATGAAGATCGGCACTGCCATCCAGATTTATTTCTTTGGGCGGCAGATGCAGGCGGAGAAGCGGGATGCCCTGGCCCTATCTACTTTTGGCACGGTCGCCACGCGGTTCCCGGATCTCTGGGTGGGCCACCTGGCACAGGCGCGGGTGGATTCGGCGGCGGGAAAATTCGAAGACGCGGCGAAGCACCTGCAGGCAGCCCTGGCATCCGGCAAAGTTCCGGATAACTCCAAGCCGGCGGTGGAAGGCTACCTGAAGAAGGCGCAGGCGGGGCAGGACTTCAACCGCTGAGCCGTTCGGCGGCCAGGACCTCGTCCGGCGATGCCGTGCCGGTGCCCTTCTTCATGATGGTGATGGAGGCTACCAGGTTGCCGAAGCGCACCGCGGCCACGGCATCTCCGGTGACCTTCAGGGTGAGCGCGGCTCCGGCGGAGAAACTGTCTCCCGCGCCGCAGATGTCCACGGGATGCTCGACGCGGCGGGTGGCGACCCAGGTTTCGCCGTTAGCGTCCACTAACAACGCGCCGTCGCCGCCATGCGTGACGATAAGGATGGGGGCCGCGACGTGGCGCCGGAAGGCGGCATAGTCCACCCGGCCGAGTACGCGCAGACAGGCGGCTTCGGCCTCGTCGCGATTGGGTTTGACGACCGCGCCGCGAAACAGTTCGGCCCTCATGCGCGAATCCACCCAGACCAGCGGGCCGACAGGGAGGTGCTCCAGTTTCTGGCGGAGGGCCTGTGTGACGATACCGCCTTGCGAGGTTTCGGCCTGATCGCACACCAGGATCACATCGAATTGCGGCGCCGCAGCCTCCAGCCGGCGGACCAGTTCGCGGTCGATGGCCGGGGGCAGGGGTTTGGTATTGATGAAGTCCACGCGCGGGAGGTCTTCCACGCCGCTATCCACGCGGAGCAGCTTGGTGTAAGTGAAGGTGGCGATTTCGGGGGAGCTGAGCAAGAGTTCGTGGGCGATGCCGCGTGAATCCAGCGCGCGCCGCAGCTCCCAGGCGAAGCCGTCTTCCCCAATCGCGCCGAGCACGCTCACGTTTGCGCCCAGAGCCGCGACGTTCGATGCCACCGTGCCCGCGGCGCCGGGTGTGACTTCGGTCGCAACTACGCCGATGCGCGGGATGCCGGTTTCGCGCGAGGGATCGGCCAGTGAGGGGTCGTAGCGGCACCAGCGATCCAGGCAGACATCGCCCACCACGAGCACTTTCAGGTCGCGGAATGCAGACAGCAGGGCGGCCGCAGTCATGACTGTACGAGCAGGCGCCAGAGCGCGGGGACGGTGGCGCGGTGCCCTCCGCAAACATAATAAGCTTTCGCCGCCATCGGCAACGGTGCGCACCAGGATGGTTTTGTGGGGGCGGAAATAGTAGCCGGGATCGGTCTTGGGCAGTTCCTTGCGCGGGTCGCCGTGAATCGGCACCAGGTCGAAGACCGCGGTGGTGAAGCGGCGGATGGCGCGTCCTTCCTGCAGTGCCACATTCCGCGCCATGGCGAGCGCTTTCAGATACACCTCCGGACCCATGATGGCCGATCCGAAATTGAGGAGCACTCCGCCTTCCAGGCGCTCCACCGTGCGCGCGAAGATCAGGAAGTCGCGATAGCTGGCGGCGCCAAGGGCCGCGCCGTCGCAATTGGGGTGCTCGTGCAGGATATCGTAGCCGATGCCGCAGTGTACGGTCACGGGCACGCCCGCACGGTAAGCCGCGGCAAACACGGAGAGGTCTTTGTGCGGGAAATCGGAGGCGTCGATGCGGCGGCCCAGGTTTTCGCCCAGGCCGAGCGAGCATTGGGCGGCCTCGCGGATCCAGTCGTTCAGCTCGCCGGTCTCCCGCCACAGGCCGAACTCGCCGGTGCGGATGTAGCGATCGACGCTTTCGGTAGTGGCGCCGATGCGCGCCAGTTCGTAATCGTGGATGGCGCCCGCGCCGTTCATGGCGATGTGATCCAGGTAGCCGCGCTCGAGCAGATCGATCAGGTGGCGATTGACGCCGGCGCGCAGCACATGGGCGCCCATCATAAGGATGCGTGCCGCGCCGGAAGCGCGCGCCTCCGCCAGGCGGCCGGCCACTACGGCCAGGTCCGGATGCGAAAAGAGCGGCGCCGGGTCGGTGAGCGCCAGCCAACTATCCAGGTGAAGATCGTGGCACCGTTCGCGGAGGGGCTTGATGTGGAGACGCGAGCGATCGAAGGTCTGGTAGCGGCTCGTGCGGAGTGAAGAGCGTCGCGAGGAGTTCATCGGTGGGCAGGTAGTTGGCGATGATGTAGTCCGCGCCGGCGCCGATCAGGCGTTGGCGTTTCCACTCGTCGGGGGCCTGGCATTCGGGCTCGTCAGTGGCCACCCCGACGGCGACCCCGCCCACCTGTTTGACCTCTTCGATCTCCACGTAGCCATCGCCGAAGGCCAGCAGGTGACTGCCGCGCACTCCGGGCAGGCCCAGAATTCTCTGCACCAGCAGGCGCTTGGAAAACGCTTCCGGGTCATCCAGCGCACCGTAGACGCCGCCATCGAAGTAGCGCGCCACGTCCAGCAGGACGGCCTCTTCCTTCATGTACGGCTCATCGGTTCCGCTGGCGAGGTAGAGCTTGAGTCCGCGGGCCTGCAAGGCTTCCAGCAGGGCGCGCGCGCCGGGGACCAGGTACTTGTCGGGCGCGCAGTGGCCGCCGCGCAGTTCCTCCAGGCGATCAGCGATCACAGTGTGCAGGCGGTCCAGGTACCGGCGTTTGTAAATCAGGGGATCGAGCGGGGCGCCGCCGCGGCGCTTCACCTGTTCGGCCAGGGCGATCATCTGGTAGATGGTCTCCTGGCCGGTGAGCCGCCAGACGAAGTCTTCGATCACCGGTGCGCAACTGGTCTTCGGTTTCGCCGGTATGGAGTTCGGCCAGAACTTCCAGCATCATGGGCACCATCACCTGCATCCAGCCGGTGCGGATGAGGGAGAGGGTGCCATCGAAATCGAAGAGCGCTACCTGGGTATTTGCGGCTGAAGCCGGATGAATGGTTTCGACCATGGGGGTGAAGAACCATTCTGGCACGTTAGAAATAGGGTGACGCCATGAGCGTCTTCGAGTCTCACGATCTCTCATGAAAGGCGGGTGGCACACGCTCCCTTACGGTCGCGTCTCTGAATCGGAAGGCCTGCCGCGCTACTTTTTGCGAATCGTGATTTTGCCGTTCACGGTGTAGAACGTGGCGTCGACGCCGCCGCCGTTGATGGTGCCATTCATGGTTCGATCCATCATGATCTGCATGCGGCCGTTGCCGGAGCGGCGCATCGAGGGGGAACTGCCGGTCAGTTTCATATCGAAATCGCTCCAGATCTCGCCACGAAGGGCGCGCAGTTTTACGTTGGCCTTCAGATCCGCGGGCAGGGCGACGTCGATATCTCCGTTCAGGGTGGTGAAGGACAGGGGCTTGGACTGATCGACCTGGCTCATTGTGGCCCGCAACGATCCGTGAACCGTATTGGCCACGACCGTGCCGGAAACATCGTTCAGGTTGATATCGCCGTGGGTGGTTTCCGCGTCGATTTCCCCGTGCACGCCATCCACGGTAATGCTGCCGTGGGTGAGGTTGAGTTTGAGGGAAGTATTGGTTGGGACGGTCATGGTGATGGTGTCCCCGTCGGCCCGCGGGGAGACGTTGACGTGAACCGTATCGCCGCTTTCTTCCACCTGGAGCGGCGCGTTCCAGGGAACATCGATGCGATGCATCCCTTGCGGTGCGCGGCTATCGGACGAGCTGCGCCCGCGAGCCCCCGCGGTTTCCACGATGATGTCGTTGCCGCTGCCGGTCCTGACCACCACCGAACCATTGATGACACTGGCTTCCACGATGCGGGCGTGCGACCCGTTGCGTCCGGGAACGACGACGCGATTCCCCGCGAATTCCTGCGCGCCGGCAAGCGCGCAAACAGCCAATGTCGTGCCCAGGAGGGCGCTGAAGCGTTTCATGACAGTAACCTCTACAAAGTCTTCGTGTGGAGGCGAATCGCGCCGTTCAATCCATCGAACGTCAGAGCCGGGCCGCCTTTGCCGGCGCGCGCCGATCCATTACGGTTGGACCGGTAATAAAATTTTCCGTTGCGTTGTTCCGAAGCCTGCGTCACGCCGGGAAGCGGCGTCACATCGAAATCCGCGTAGACTCCGCCGTTCAGCGTTTTGAAGTGCAGGTCGGCATTCAACGGTTCTTTGAAATAGACATCCATGGCGCCGTTCAGCGTGTGAAACTCGGTATCGCGCTCGGGGTTCTTGGCGAACGCGACTCGCAGCTTGCCATTCAAGGTACGAACGGTGCCGGAACCTGCCACCTCATCCATATCGATGCCGCCGTTGAGGCCGTGAATCTCGAAATTGCCGATGGTGCGCTTCACGGTAATTTCGCTGGTGATGTTTTTCAGGCTCAATTCGGTTTCGCGCGGCACCTGAATTTCGTAATCGAAATTGACGCGATAGCCGTAATAATCCTCGCCGCGATAGTTGGTGCCGTTGCTGCCGCGGAAAGGGCCGTCCTCGTAGAGGCGGACGAAGCTGCCTTGCTGGGACATGTCGAGCTTCACATCGCGCTTGGCATCCTGCACGGCTTCCGGCGACCTCGCCTGGATGTGTTTATGGACGTTCACCTGGATCTGCGTGCCGTCATACCCGGTCACGTGGATGAAGCCGCTGATGTTGTCTACCAGCAGCTTGCGCCCGGAACCGCGGACGTCGAAAGAGCGCGTAAGGGTCTCGTTGTCCTCGTATTTCCAGTCCCGCCAATCGGCCGCGCCGGCGGCGAGGACGGTCAGCAGGATCATTGCCGGCAGGGTGAGCGGTCTCATCTGGGTACTCCTATATCTTTTGCGCCCAGTCTCTGGAGCGCCTGGGCGGCGTGTTGGCGAACAGTCTCATCGGTCTGGGGATCGCGCACCACTTTTTCCAACGCGGGCGCGGAGTTGGTATCGTTCATGTGGACCAGCAGTTCGACCAGCGCCACCTGCACCAGCGGCGATTCCTGTACCCCGATGGCATCTTCCAGGGCGCGCCGGATTTCCGGCTTGCCGGCATATTTCTCCAGGGCCTCCACTGCCGAAAGGCGCACATTGATGTTGGGATCCTGAGTCACGGCATGCAGCAGCGCCTGCTCCACCTGCGGATCCGCCTGCGCCATCTGCACGCTATAGGTGACGCCCTGCAGCCTTTGGCTGGGCGATTGCTCCCGCAGCATAGAGAGGGCCACCAGTTGGCGCAGGCCTTCCACCTGCCCTTTCAATTGCGCCATTTCCGGATTCTCGCCGCGTGGCGTGGCGGCGAAACGGCCCGCGAAGATGCCAGCCACCAACAGGGCCGAAGCCAGCGCGAACTGCCACACCGGCCGCTGCGGCCAGAAGCCGGTCCAGCCCCGCATTGGAGCGGCGGCGGCCGGGGCCGTCTCGCGGCGGGCATGTTCCTGCGCCGCCAGCAAACCCTCCTGGTAGGCTTCCATCACTTCCATGAACCGGCTCTTCATTACAGGTTCGGGCTCCGCGGGAATGGCCAATGCCTCCATGCCGCGCCAGACTGCTCCCAACTCCGCCAGCTCATTACGGCATCCGGCGCAGGTTTCCAGGTGTTCGATGACCTTTTCGCGTTCCGCCTTTTCCAGGCGGCCCGCCAGACATTCGGGAATCTGTTCCTTGACCCGTTCGCAAATCATGTTGCTGCTCGCTCTCCACGCAGTGCGAAAAACCGGTCGCCTAGTTCACGCAGCGCCCTGTAGACTCGCACTTTGACCGTCCCCACTTCGCATTTCAGAACGGTGGCGATTTCTTCATATTTCAGGTCCAGAAAACGGCTCATGATGAGCACTTCGCGTTTTTCTTCCGGCAGCGAAGCCAGGGCGCGATGCAGAAGAGCGGCCTCCTGCTTGTTCTGAACCTGGCGGTCCGGCAATACTTCGCCGCTGCTGAAGTTCGTCGGATCCTCCGGCATGGCAACCTCCGCCTTGTGGCGCGCCGCATGATCGATGTGGACATTGCGGCCAATCTGGAACATCCACGCGCGGAAGATCGATTCGTTCTGATAGGTGTGCCGGTACTTCAGGATCCGGAAAAACACCTCCTGCACCAGATCTTCACTCACCGCGCGGTTGCCGGTGAGGTGTAAGAAATAGTGCAGCAACGCCCGGCTGTGGCGGTCGAAAAGCATTTCCAGCTTGCCGACCTCCCCGGCCCGGACATCGCGCATGATCTGTTCGTCCTCCATGCTTTTCATAAGGGAATACTCTGGGGACGCAAAAAGGTTACCAGAAAGGCGGGGGAGGAAGGCGGGGGTTGGGGGAGGGGGTTGGGGATGGGGAGGAAGACGGGGGTTGGGGGGGGTGGGGGTGGGGAGGTTTGGGCGCGTAAGTGGCTGATGCGATGGAGCCTGCGGGGCAGGGCGGATATAATGGCCGGGTGATGCTGCGTGCCGTCTGCTGCGGATTGTTGCTGGCCACGGTCTGTCGCGGAGCCGAATACTGGCCCGGCGACAAATGGCGCACGGCGACTCCGGAGTCGCAGGGCATCGATTCGCAGGCGCTGGCGGCGATCATCGACCAGGCGAGGGAGCAGCATCTGGGTGTCCACAGCCTGCTGGTGATCCGGCATGGTTATGCCGTCGTGGACGCGGCTTTCTATCCCTACGATGGCCGGACGCCGCACGATCTCGCCTCGGTGACCAAGACCGTGACATCCGTGCTTACCGGGGTGGCGGTGGCACATAAGCTTTTGCGTCTTGACCAGCGGGTGCTGCCGCTGTTTCCGAAGGAGAGCCCGGCGAATGCCGAGGCGCGGAAGGAAAGGATCACGATAGAGGATCTGCTCCGCATGGAGTCTGGACTGGATTGCGGATACCTGCCCGGCGAACGGGAACTGGAGCAGATGAAGCGGTCGGCGAACTGGGTGCAATTTGCGCTCGGGTTGCCGATGAAGTACGATCCCGGCACGCACTCGGCGTATTGCAGTCCGGGGTACCACCTGCTGGGTGCGGCGATTGGCGCCGCGGCGCAGACCAGCGAGGCGGAGTTCGCCCGGAAGTACCTGTTCGAACCGCTGGGAATCCACGGCGTGGTGTGGGCGGACGACCCGCAGGGCCGTAGTCACGGTTGGGGCGACAGCCATCTTCTGCCGCAGGATTTGGCGAGGATCGGATATTTGTATTTGCACGGGGGTGTCTGGGACGGCAAGACGATTGTGCCGGCCGACTGGGTGGCGATGTCTACGGCCATGCCCACTGGCGCTCGCGGCGAGCACGGCGGCATGGGCTTTGAGTGGAACGCCGGCAATGGACCCAACGGACGGCAATATGGCGGAACGGGGCGCGGGGGACAATCGCTGATCGTGTGGCCGGACCTGGACATGGTGGTGGTGAGCATGGCGGGCGGCAACGCCGGACAGATGGCTCGCCTGGTGCGGCAGGCGGTGAAATCGGATGGAGCGCTGCCGGAGAATCCGCCGGCGTATGCGCATTTGCGGCAACGGGCAGAAGAGGCTCGGAAGGCGCCGCCGGCCGGGCCGGTTGCGCCGCTGCCGCCGATGGTCGGGGCGGTCTCGGGTGTGGTGTACGAATTTCCGGTGAATCCTTCCCGGCTGGATAGCCTGGCGCTGACGTTTCCGAAAAGCGGAGACGCGCGGGTGGACGTGAAGTATTACGGGCAGCCGCTGAGTTTTCCCACCGGCATGGACGGCGAGTATCGCCTGGTTCCGAACGGTCCATTCCACATGCCGGCCGGGGCCACCGGGAAATGGATTGGCGACAGTGAGTTTCTGCTGGATCTGAACTTCGTGGCCAATATCAATCACTACACGCTGGACATCCGGTTCGCCGGCGACCGCATCGAAGTGGCTGCGAGCGAGGCGTCCGGGTTGATCCGCAATGGCCGGTTAACGGGCCAAAGGCACTAGGCAGATTTCCGAAGCGCCCGCTTCACCTTTGTGATACTCTTCTACAAATATTCGCCGACTATAGGTGACGAACTACCGAGGGAAGAGATGAGTCGAATTGTGCTGCTGCTGTTCGTCGCGCTGGGACTGGGTGCGCCATCGGCCGTGGGACAGACAATGGACCCGGCGACGAAAGAACTGATCGACAGGCTGCTGGCCCGCATTGACGGGCTCGAGAAGCGGGTTGCGGACCTGGAGGGCGCGAAAGCGGCTGCGAAGCCCCTGGTCCCGGCTACACAGGCCATACACGAAGCCCATGAACAGCCGCCCGTGCCGCAGGCGGCGGTGGCGGAAGCCGCGCCGGTCTATCCATCGCTCAAGATTTCCGGCTTCGGCGATATCGATTTCTCGGCAACCGACCTGCATAGCGCGGCCACGGGGTTCGGCGCGCAGACGCTGCTTTCGCCGCACAGCGGATTTGAGGAAGGCCAGTTCACTCTGCATCTCAGCTCGGCGCTTTCTCCCAAAGTGACCATGTTCGGGGAACTCACGCTCACGGCGCGCGCGGACGCCGGCACGGGAACGCCTCCGGCGCCGGGGTTTAACGCGGAGGTGGAGCGTGTGATTATCCGCTACGACGTGAACGACTATTTCAAGCTGTCGTTCGGCCGCTATCACACCCCTATCAATTACTGGAACACCGCGTTCCATCACGGGCAGTGGCTACAGACCACCATCAGCCGGCCGGAGATGACACAGTTCGGCGGTAGTTTCATTCCGGTTCACTTCGTGGGCAGCCTGGCCGAGGGCTCCATTCCCGCCGGCGGATTGAATTTGAATTACGCCGCGGGAATGGGGAACGGGCGCGGGCAGGTGATCAGCCGCGGCGGCGATTTCGCCGACATCAACAACAATCGCGCCTGGCTGGTGAATGCGTTTGTGAGGCCGGATGCGTTGTACGCGCTGCAGGTGGGCGCCTCGGCGTATCGCGACGAACTGAACCCGCTGACGGCGCCGGCCGCGCGGGAGTGGATCGAATCGGCTCACCTGGTCTGGCACAAAGAGACGCCGGAGTTTATCGCGGAATTTGCCAACGTGGGACACCGGCCCATCGGGGGCGGAACGGCATCCAACAGCCAGGCGTACTACGTACAAACAGCGTACCGGCTGCCATGGCTGCAGAGGCTCTGGAAGCCGTATTACCGCTTCGAATATATTCATGTGCCGAAATCGGATGCGATTTTCCGGCCGGTGGTGCCGACTTTCCACGCCTCCACGTTTGGAGTGCGGTATGACATCACCACGTTTGCGGCGTTCAAGTTCGAATTCCGCCGGTACGTGCGGCGGGATCTCCCCTCTTTCTACGGGTTCTTCGGGCAGACGAGTTTCACATTTTAGGGCAGCCCATGAGGAACTGGATTATTTGGAAACGGGCGATGGTGGTGGCGGTAATCGGCATGGCGAGCATGGCGGCGCAGGCCGCGGACATTGCGATTGTGGTGCGTCCCGACGTGCCGGTAGACAACCTGTCGTTCGCGGAACTGCGGCGGCTGTTTCTGGGCGACCGGCAGTTCTGGACCTCGAACGTGCGGGTGACGCTGCTGGTGCGCGCGCCGGGAGCGCATGAGCGCGACGTGGTGTTGAAGAGCATTTACCAGATGTCGGAGGCGCAGTTCCGGCAGTACTGGATCGCCAAAGTGTTTCGCGCGGAAGCCGCAAGCGGGCCCAGAATCGTCTACTCTAACGAGATGGCAGTGGACCTGGTGGGAGGAACGCCGGGAGCGGTGGCGTTCGTGGATGCGAGCCAGGTTCCCAAGGGATTAAAAGTGCTCAAGATCAACGGGCTGTTGCCGGGCGCGAAAGAATATCCACTCCATTAGGAGCCGGCATTGTGATCGGCAAAACTTTTTCGCACTACAAGATCCTTTCCGCCCTGGGCAAGGGTGGTATGGGTGTGGTGTATCGCGCTGAAGACGTGCGGCTGGGGCGCACGGTGGCGCTGAAGTTTGTGCCGGAATCGCTGGCCAACGATCGCTCGGCCCTGGAGCGGTTTCAAAGGGAAGCGCGCGCTGTTTCGGCGCTGAATCACCCCAACATCTGCACGCTGCACGATATCGACGAACACGATGGCCGTCCGTTCCTGGTGATGGAGTGCCTGGAGGGGCAGACGCTGAAGGATCGCATCGCCAAGGGCCTCTCGATCGACGAAGTGGTGGAGATCGCGATACAGGTGGTGGATGCGCTGGATACCGCGCACGCGCGGGGAATCGTGCATCGGGACATCAAGCCGGCCAATATTTTCGTCACCAATCGCGGCCAGGTAAAGATGCTGGATTTCGGGCTCGCCAAGATGATGGGCGGCGGCAGCGCGGGCGGTCCCCATGCGTCGCAGATGGCCACCGCGGCGCTCGATGAGCTGATCACCAGCCCGGGTTCGGCCATCGGAACCGTCGCGTATATGTCTCCGGAGCAGGCGCGCGGCGAGGAACTGGACGCGCGCACGGACCTGTTTTCCTTCGGCGTGGTGCTGTACGAAATGGTGACGGGCGTGCTGCCGTTTCCCGCTGCCAGCGTGGCGCTGACTTACGTAGCGATACTGCAGAGCGCGCCGGTGGCGCCCTCGCGCTTGCGGCCGGAAGCGGCCGGAGAGATCGAGCGCATCATCGATAAGGCGCTGGAGAAGAATCGCGAGCTGCGATACCAGAGCGCTTCGGATTTGCGCGCCGATCTGAAGCGGCTGCGGCGCGATACCAGTTCCAATCGCGCTGCCGTGACCATCTCGCAGCCGTGGACGCCGGGGCCGACGGCTCCCGCCGAGCGGCCGTCCTCGGGGAGACAGACCGTAGCGCCGGCGCGGGTAGCGAGTTCCCCAAGCCAGCCGCCGGCGCCCCCGGCGATGCGCCGGACCATTGCGCTGGCGGTGCTGGCCACGCTCCTGGCGGCGGCCGGCGCGTGGTACTTCCTGCTGCGGGAGAGGCCGCTGGATTCGCTCGCGGTGTTGCCGTTTGTGAATGTGGGCGGAGATCAAAACTCCGAATACCTGAGCGATGGTATCACCGAGAGCATCATCAACAATCTGTCGCAGATTCCACAGCTTTCGGTGCGCTCGTTCAGCGCGGTGGCACATTTCAAAGGGAAAGAGCCGGATCCGCAGGCGTCCGGCAAAGAGCTCAAGGTGAGCGCCGTGCTGACAGGGCGGCTGGTGCGCCGCGGGGGAGAATTCACGGTCAGCGCGGAACTGGTGGACGTGAGCGGCAACCGGCAGATCTGGGGCAGCCAGTACACGCGCAACGTAGATGACATTCTCACTACCCAGCAGGAGATTTCGCGCGAGATTTCCGAGAAACTGCGGCTCCAGGTGACCGGCGCCGATAAGGAGCGGCTCAAACGGCGCGAGACGGTGGATCCGGCGGCGTATCAGTTATACCTGCAGGGCCGGTATCAGTGGAATAAGCGGACCCTGGAAGGATTGCAGCAGAGCATCGATTATTTCCAGCAGGCCATCCAGAAAGATCCGCAGTATGCCCTGGCCTTCGCGGGACAGGCGGACGCGTACGCGTTGCTGGCGGATTTCAACGTGCTGCCGGCGCGCGAAGTGCTGCCCAAGGTCAAGAGCGCGGCGGAGAAGGCGCTCAGCCTGGATGACACGCTGGCGGAGGCACACACGTCTCTGGCGTGGGCGGACTTCCACGACCTGGATTGGGCCGGCGCGGAGAAGGAGTTCAAACGCGCCATTGAACTAAATACCGGCTATCCCACGGCGCATTCCTGGTACGGCGAGCTTCTGATGACGCAGGGACACGGCGACCGGGCGCTGGCGGAGATGACGCGCGCCTACGAATTGGATGCGCTTTCGCCCGCGTTCAACCTGGCGCTCGGGTATCGTTTCTACTACATGCGCCAGTATGCGCAGGCCATCGAGCAGTGCCAGAAGGTGCTGGCGATGGACGGGAGTTTCCTGCCGGCGCACGTGTACCTGGGGCGGGCGTACCAGCAGAAGCCTGCATTTGCCGAAGCCATTGCGGAATTCAAGAAAGCCCTGGAGGTTTCCGAGGGCGATACCAACGAACTAGCGGCGCTGGGGCAGGCCTATGCCGTGGCGGGGCAGGCAGGCGAGGCGCGCCGGATTCTGGACCAGCTCAAGGAGCGATCGCAACAGACTTACGTACAGCCCATGTGGATTGCGGTGATTCATGTGGGGCTGGGCGAAAAGGATCAGGCGTTCGACTGGATGCAGAAGGCGTACGACGACCGGTCGGCGTGGCTCGTGTATCTCAAGGTGGATCCGCTCTTCGACCCGGTGCGCGGAGATGCGCGGTTTGCGGATCTGCTGCGGCGCGTCGGGTTGGGCGGGTCAAACTAGGCAGGCGCGGTGCCCTGGATATCCCCGCGGCTTATGTCCTGCTCGAACCGAAGTTCAGTTTGCCGTAGGAACCTTGTCAAGGTGATCCACGATTACCGCCTGGATGGTGACCTTTTTCGGCTGGAGCTTGAGGCCGAGTTGCTGCTGTAGGGCCTCAAAGAGGTCGGGGCCGCCGGGTTCCATGTCGGGGCGCGGGTTCAGCCAGTAAAGCGAAATGTCATAAAGCCCCTTGAGGCCGGTGCCATCTTCGACGGGCTTGCCGGCGTTGCCGATCAGGTTGTCGGCCAGGTTCGCGGTAGTGATTCGGTACCACTGTGCGCGGACGTGGCTCTGGATGGTCCAGACGCCGGGAACTCCGGGGATTGGGGCCGGGAAACCGTCGGGGCCGAGGTTCGCTCTGTAGAAACCATCGGGGCCGGGCTGTGGGCGTTCCTTCTGGCGCGGCTTCAGCGAGCCTGGGGCCGTTCTTTCCGATCACGAGTTCGTAGCCCTGGACTTCCTTGGGCTGAGTACGTACCCTCAGTGCGAAGCGGTTAGCGAGCATGTCGCGGAGCATAGGACGAAGACTGTCCTTCGGGGCGCCGGAGGGGACTTTCGCGTCGATGTCAAAGCGGACCTCCTCCGCCGAGGCGGGTGCCACGAGCTGACCTTCCACGCGAGCATTCGTAAGCGATGTAGATCAGGTTAGCGAGCGACATGTTGCGGCACATCCAGGTTCCTGGTGTGCGGGTGCCAGGACCACCTCGGGACATCACGCTGTTTTGGCCGGGAGCGGCAGGCTTGATCGAGGCGACCTCGAATGTCTGGCCCTGCGCGGTGGCAACGCACAGAGCGGCCAGAACTATGAGGGACTTCATTCGCCAGTAATGTAACGTCTGGCATTTTGCGGGTCAACCGGATAGGCGGGCGTCAACGGAGAAATCGGGAAGGATTAGCATTAGCGCGGCGATACCCACTTCTTTTCCTGGCGCCTTGTCACCCCATACTGTCCGCTCGGTCTTCGTGAAGCAAGGAATGCTATATTCAGTACGTAAGATCTTGAAAGCTTATTCACTGCTTTATGCCTGTCAAGCGGATTCACCTCTCGGACCAGCGGGGAACGCCTCTTTGCGGCGTTCGCTCGGCAGACCCGCAGGTGTCAAGTAATCCAGAAACGATCAACTGCAAGAACTGTCTGGCCAAGATCAGTCCTTTAGAGACATTTACCGACGAGTTCTTTTCCAAGATTGCAGGAGTCACGCATGAAAATTCTGATGGGAGTTCAAGGCAGCAAATCATAGCCCGATGTCACGCCGGTGAGCGGCTAATCCTTCAGGCTGAACCGGAGAATCCATACGATCCACATGCTGTCAAGGTCCTCCGTACCAATGGCGAGCAATTGGGTTTTCTTGGAGCCCGCCTCGCAGCCGAGCTTCAGCCTTACCTGCTGGGGGGACAGACCATTCCGAGCTGCATTGCTAACTTTTCAGGTGGTGGCGAGTCGGACACAGGGGTGAACATCTACGTTGGTGCTTGGGTGTCGCCAGAGCAAAGAGGCAGGGCCGGAACTACGTACGCGGTCAGCAAACCCGAAGCAAAACCCGCATGGGGCCTGCTGCTTGTGTTCGTAGCCGTCCTGATCGTCATCGCGATTGTCAAAATCAACTCCTAAGTAATTGCCGTTACTTCGCGATGGCAATCTTCTCGAACGGCCGGACGCCTTCGATCGACACCGTTACGGTATTTACCGATTCCGGAACGATGTACTTCGCCCATACGTCAATCGTCTGCTTCGGACGAACCGAGATGAACTGGTTCGGCTGGCCGTTGCGCGACGCCACAGGCCGCCTGTCCGTGTCCCGGGAGACGTGTTTGACTTCGTCCAGCAGGTAACTCTCCGCGGACAGCCGGTACGGATCGATCTATCCCGTTCGCGCGCCGGTCAACTGTTTTGGCTCGTTGGTTTCGTTGCGATAGCGCCAACGCGCGGTAACCACGGTCGGCGAGTCGCGTTTGACTTCCAGCAGTTCCACCTTTACACCACCGGCTTCATGCTCCGCGGAGGCCAGAACCATGGCGGCTTCGCCCCGCTGGTATGCCACGGCGGGCAGCATCACTCAAAACACACATACGGCACGCAACATCTGCACCTCACCCGCCCCATAGCCTGGGAACATATCGCAGTGTGCGGGCAACGGGAAGGTCCCTGCGCTAGTCTATAACCTTGAGCTCTCTCCGGGCCGAGAACATCCACAAACAGTATGGAGGCGCCACCGCGTTGCAGGGCGCGAGCCTCCAGGTGCAAGCCGGCGAAGTGCATGCACTCGTCGGCGAAAACGGGGCGGGGAAGAGTACGCTCGCCCGCATTATTGCCGGGTCCACACACGCCGGCCAGGGGCGCATCCTCATCGATGGCAACCCGGCCGCGATCGCCAGCCCGGTGGACGCGCAGCGTCTGGGCATCTGCATCATCTACCAGGAACTCGACCTTTTCCGCCACCTCACCGTGGGCGAAAACCTCATCATCGGCAATCTGAAATTCCGCGGCGGCTCCATGGAAGCCTTCTGCCGTCCGTTCCTTCAGCAGGTGGGGCTCGATGTAAGCATGCGGCGCATGGTGCGCACGCTCTCTATCGGGCAGATGCAGCTTGTGGCCATTGCGCGCGCTCTCAGCATGAACGCCCGGTTCCTGCTGATGGACGAGCCCACCAGTGCGCTGTTCGAAGACGCCGCGGAGCGCCTGTTCGCCCTGATCGCGGGCCTCAAACAGAGCGGTGTGGCCATCGTGTACGTGTCGCACAAAATGGATGAAATCTTCCGGCTTTCGGATCGGATCACGGTCCTTCGCGACGGGCGCAACACCGGCACGGTCGAGACCGCGCATACCGATGCCGCCGCCGTGATCCGCATGATGATCGGCCGCGACCTGGAAACCGACCAGCGTGCGCCGCGCCCGCGAGGGGAGGTGGTGCTCGCGGTGGATGGCCTCACCACGGCCAAACTCAACGACGTTTCTTTCGAACTCCGCCGCGGCGAAGTGCTGGGCATCGCCGGACTGGTAGGCTCGGGCCGCAGCGAACTCGGCGCCGCACTGTTCGGCATGGATCGCGTCTCCGGTGGCACCATTCGCCGGCAGGGCACGCTCGGACTGGTCCCGGAGGATCGCCGCCTGCAGGGACTCATGATGCAGATGAGCGTGGCCGAAAACGGCACCATGGCGGTCCTGCCGCGTTTGCAGCGCTGGGGGTTTCTGCGCCGCGGGCAGGAACTTTCCGAGATGCAGGACGTGGCCGGACGTCTGGGCCTGCACTGCCGCTCCCTCCACGACCCGGTCGCCACGCTCAGCGGCGGCAATCAACAGAAGGTGCTGTTGGGCCGCTGGCTGCTGGTCAATCCGGACGTGCTTTTCCTGGACGACCCCGCGCGCGGCATCGACGTGGGCGCCAAGCAGGACATCTACCGTGCTATCGACTCCCTGGCGCGTGACGGCAAGGGCGTGATCCTGGTTAGCAGCGAACTGCCGGAACTGGTGCGCTGCTGCGATCGCATCCTGGTGCTGTGCGAGGGACGCGTCACCGCCGCCTTCACCGCCGCCGAAGCCACACAGGAGAAGATTCTCGCCGCCGCCACCCTCGGAGGCCGCGCCTGATGCCTGCGCGCTTCCAGAGTTACGCCGCCCTGGCCGGCATTGTCATTCTGGCCATTGCGATCAGCCCGGTGGCGGCCGATGGATCGCGCGTATTTCTTCAGGCCGGCAACCTCACCGACATTCTTCGCCAGATTTCGCTGATCGGTATGATCGCGCTCTCCATGACGTTTGTGATTCTTACCGGCGGCATCGATCTCAGCGTGGGCAGCATTCTGGCGCTGGCCACGTGCATCGCCGCCATGTGCCTTACGCGGATGGCTCCGGGTATGTCCTATCCGGGGCACATTGCCCTGGCCATCGCGGCGGCGGTGGCGGCGGCCGGGCTCACGGGGGTGCTCAACGGCGCGGTCATCGCCACGCTGCGAATTCAGCCCTTCATCGTGACACTGGCTTCGATGATCGGCATCCGCGGCCTGGCGAAGTGGATCACCCAGAATGAGAATATCGATATCGGATTTGGCCGCGATGTGGCCGCCAGCTTCGCCGCTCTTTTCCGCGAAAAGGCCATAGTGATCGGCTCCTACGCTCTTGCTGCCGCTCTGTTCATCGTGGTGCTGGCGCGCACCGTATTTGGCCGGCATGTGCGGGCCATCGGCGATAACGAAAAGGCGGCGCAATATGCCGGGCTTCCCATCCGTCGCACCAAAATCTGGGTGTACACGCTTTCCGGCCTGCTCTCCGGTTTCGCCGGAGTGCTCTATGCCGCGGAGAATCATCAGGGCAATCCGAATGCAGGCGTGGCATACGAACTGGACGCGATCGCCGCCGTGGTTATCGGTGGGACCCCGCTCTCCGGGGGCCGCGGATCCATCGCCGGAACCATTATCGGTTCGCTTATTATGGGTGTGCTCACCAACATGCTGCGGTTGAACAACGTGGATAGCAATGTGGAGATGATGATCAAGGCAGTGATCATTGTGCTGGCGGTGGCAGTCCAGCGGGAGAGAGAAACGGCATAACATGAAACGGCAACTTCTGGCGGCATTCGCGCTGGCTTGCGCCCTGTTTTCGGCGGCCTGCGGCTCCGGCAACGGCAAGAAGCAGCTTCTGGTGGCATTCAGCCAGGCGAACAACGCCGAGCCTTACCGCGCCATGCAGAACGCCCTGATGCAGAAACTATGGGCGCAATATCCCGACGTGAAGCTGGTGATTTCCGATGCCCAGCAGGACAACAGCAAACAGGTAGCACAAGTGGAGACCTTTATTCGCCAGAAGCCCAACCTCCTGATTGTGGCGCCCAATGAGCGCGCGGCCCTGACCGCGGTAATGGGCCAGGCCATAGACGCCGGGATTCCGGTGATCTGCCTGGAGCGCGACATCCTGCAACCCAACTACACCACTTATGTTCACAGCGATAACGTGGCCATTGGCCGCATGGCCGGTCAGTTCATCGTGGATTATCTGACGAAAAAGTACGGCCAGCCCAAGGGAAAAATCGTGGCCATGCGCGGACTGCTCGGGGTGGAAGGCGAGATCAATCGCGACAAAGGCGCCCGCGAGATTTTCCAGAAGTATCCGCAAGTGCAGATCGTGGCCGACCCGGTTGCCGACTGGATTCAGGCCAAGGCCAAGGACCGCATGACCGAAGTGCTGCGCGCGCAGCCCCAAATCGACGTCGTTTACGGGCACAACGATCCCATGGCCGTCGGCGCCTATCTTGCCGCCAGGGAATTGAACCGCGATAAGGAAATGATTTTTGTCGGCGTCGATGGTTTGGGCGGCCCCGCCGGTGGCATCAAGAAAGTGATCGACGGCATACTTGCCGCAACCTTCGTCTATCCGCTGTGCGTCGATAAGGCAGTCGAAATCGGGAACCGCATCCTCCACGACTCCGCCTTTCACGCCGGCAAAGATTACACTCTGGATTCGCTCATGGTCACCCCGGCGAACGCACAGCAGATGTACGACAAATTCACCGTTCCGTAGCTACACCCAAACCTTACCTAGCACGCGGCGGAAATTTCCACCCAGAATCCCGTGCATCTCCGCGTCGCTGTAGCCCCGGCGGATCAGCCCCTCGGTCAAGTCGAACATGCGGCGCGGATGGCTGATGCCCTCGATATCGTCCTTCTCGCGGAAGGCGTACGAGCTCTTGTAATTGGCATGCAGCGCGGCCCGCTCCTGCGCCGGCATGGCGTCATAACCGTAGAGATCGATGTCGCTTCCCACTCCCAGGAATTCCGGGCCCACCAGTTTCTTTACGTGATCGAAATGGTCGAGCACGTCCTCCACCGTGGTCGGTTCGCTGGCCTTGACAAACATGCGCACGCCGGTGATCCCCATCACGCCCCCCTGCGCCGCCATCTTGCGAATGGCTTCATCGGTCTTGCAGCGCGGATGCGGATTGAGCGCGCGGCAGTTGCCGTGCGTGATGAGTACAGGCTTTTGGGAGGCGTCGAACGCATCCAGCGTGGTCTGGTCGCCGCAATGCGAAACGTCCACCACCATTCCCACGCTGTTCATGCGTGCGACGATGGCCACGCCGAAATCACTGAGCCCTTCGTCGCGCCGTTCCGTGGACCCGTTGCCGATCATGTTGCGCGCGTTGTAGGTCAGTTGCGAGACGCGCTGGCCGAGGGAGTAAAAGAAGTCCACGTCGGCGGGAGTGCGGAAATGTTCGGAGTTCTGCAGGCCGATAATGAATCCGATTTTCCCCGCGGCGCGGGCCGTATCGATATCGGCTACCGAGTCGATCCGCTTCATGGTCTCGCTGTGATGCGCCAGGAACCCGTCCCATCCCGCCACAAATTGGAGCGTATTTTGGTAGGCCTCGGGACCGCCCAGGCCGAGAGCCACGTGGAAGGCGTGGATGCCCGATGCCCGATAGTCCGCCAGATTGGCCGCGGTGAAACTCGCCGGCTTGGCCATAAGCTGCGTCATGCGCACGCTTGAAAGGGTGATGGGACTCAGCATGTCGATCACCGTGGACGACTTCATTACGTCCACCGCGCGCGTAGAGTATTCCGCGCCGAACAGGCGTACGCGGCCGAGCAGAATCATGGGCGCGGCGGCAGCGCGCAGGAAATGGCGGCGATCCAAGGCGTATGACATATCTGATGATGTTAGAATTTCCAAGCGAAAGGATCAACTATGCGGCTTTCTCCGGTGGTTGCCCTGCTGTTTCTGAGCCGTGCTTGCCGCCGCCGATCATCCCGAAATTGCCTTACCGGCCGTCCGCCACAAAGGTGAACACCCGGAAATGGGCCGCCCGGTTGAAGCGTGGCTAACGGAATTCCGTGAGCGGGTGATTGGACGCGAAGCCGGATATTGAGCGCTTCACCCTTGCTATCCTAGTGTTACCGCTCACCTGTAATGAAAAAACTTCTAGCTTTGAACCGCAGCGAAATCGCCATTCGCATTCTGCGCGCGGCCAATGAACTGGGCCTGCGCACCGTGGCCATTTATTCGCAGGAAGATCGCCTGGCCCTGCACCGCTTCAAGGCCGACGAGGCCTACCTGATCGGCGCAGGCAAGGGCCCGGTGGAAGCGTACCTGGACGTGGAGGGCATTGTTTCGCTGGCCGCCGAAAAAGAGGTCGATGCCATCCATCCCGGCTACGGCTTCCTATCCGAAAATCCGGCGCTGCCTCGCGCCTGCGAGCGCGCCGGCATCACCTTCATCGGCCCCAGCGCGGAACTGCTGGACCTTTTGGGAGATAAGACCGCCGCCCGGCGCCTGGCTCAGAAGGCCGGCGTCCGCGTGGTCCCCGGCACCGAGCAACCCGTCAGCAATCCCAAACAGGCGGCCAAGGTGGCGGCGGAGATCGGCTTCCCGCTGATCGTCAAGGCGGCCTTCGGCGGCGGCGGCCGCGGCATGCGCGTAGTCGATAAGCCTGCCGATTTCGAAGGCCGGCTGGAAGAGGCGCGCCGCGAAGCCGGAGCCGCCTTCGGCAACGATGCCGTTTTCATCGAGCGCTTTGTGCGCCGTGCCAGGCATATCGAAGTCCAGATCCTGGGCGACCGGCACGGGAACATTCTGCATCTCTACGAGCGCGATTGCTCGGTACAGCGCCGCCATCAGAAGGTGGTCGAAGTGGCGCCCGCGGTTTCGCTGGACCCCCGGATTCGCCGCGAACTCCACGATGCCGCCGTCGCTCTTGCCCGGTCGGCGGGCTATTACAACGCGGGCACCGTCGAGTTCCTGGTGGATGCCGATTCCGGCGAGTGGTACTTCATCGAGGTCAACCCGCGCATTCAGGTGGAACATACGGTCACCGAAATGGTCAGCGGCATCGACCTGGTCCGCTGCCAGATCCAGGTGGCGCAGGGTCTGGAATTGCACGGCCCGGAGATCAATCTGCCGGCGCAGGACGCGATTCCGCTCTACGGTTATGCACTGCAATGCCGCATCACCACCGAAGACCCGGCCAACAATTTCGTGCCCGATTACGGCCGCCTTTCCACGTACCGCTCGCCGGCCGGGTTCGGCATCCGGCTGGACGGTGGCTCGGCATACGGCGGCGCGGTCATCACGCCTTATTACGATTCGCTTTTGGTGAAGACCACCGCCTGGGGCCGCGAGTTCCGGCACGCCTGCCAGCGCATGGACCGCAGCTTGCGCGAATTCCGCGTGCGCGGCGTCAAGACCAACATCCCGTTCCTCGAAAACGTGGTCAACCATCCGGATTTCCAAGCCGGCAACGTGACCACCCGCTGGCTGGAAGAAACGCCCGCGCTCTTCAAGTTCCAGGCGCGCCGCGACCGCGCCACCAGGCTGCTGGCGTATCTGGCCGATACCATCGTGAACGGCAACCCCACAGTTGCCGGCAAGCCCAGGCCCAAACAATTTCTCACTCCGCCGGTTCCCAGGCACGACCCCGCTGCGCCGCCCCCGGGCACGCGCCAGTTGCTGCAGCAACTCGGGCCCGCGGGACTGGCCGAATGGGCCGGCGTGCAGAAGCGCCTGCTGCTCACCGACACCACTTTCCGCGATGCCCACCAATCGCTGCTGGCCACGCGCGTCCGCACTTACGACATGATGGCCATCGCCAACTTCGTGTCGCATCGCCTGCACCATTTGTTCAGCCTGGAAATGTGGGGCGGCGCCACCTTCGACGTGACCATGCGGTTTCTGCACGAAGACCCGTTCGTGCGCCTGCGCCGCCTGCGGCAGGCCATTCCCAACATCTGCTTCCAGATGCTGCTGCGCGCCTCGAACGCTGTGGGCTATACGGCTTACCCCGATAACGTGGTGGCTGAATTCATTTACGAAGCCTCCGCGCAGGGCATGGACATCTTCCGTATTTTCGATTCGCTCAACTGGCTGCCCAACATGAAGGCATCCATGGAAGCCGTGCGCCGCACCCACAGCGTGTGCGAGGCGGCCATCTGCTATACCGGCGATATCCTCGACCCCCGGCGCGATAAATATTCCCTGGACTACTACGTCCGCATGGCCAAAGAGCTGGAGAAAATGGGCGCGCACATGCTGGCCATCAAAGACATGGCCGGCCTGTGCAAGCCGTATGCCGCCGAAAAACTGGTGAAGACGCTGCGGCAGGAGATCGGCATCCCCATCCACTTCCATACGCACGATACCAGCGGGATCAATGCGGCCAGCGTGCTGAAAGCGGCCGACGCCGGCGTAGACATCGCCGATGGAGCCATCGCTTCGATGAGCGGCGGCACCAGCCAGCCTAATCTGAATTCCATCGTGGCCGCCCTGGCTCACACCAAACGCGAACCGGAAGTCGATCTCGACGCGCTCAACCAGTGCGCCGATTATTGGGAGACGGTGCGCGAGTTTTACGCGCCGTTCGATACCGGTCCCAAAAGCGGCACCGCCGAAGTCTACATCCACGAGATGCCCGGCGGCCAGTACACCAATCTGAAGGAGCAGGCCGAATCCATGGGGCTGGGCGCGCGCTGGCACGAACTGGCGCGTACGTATGCCGATGTGAACATGGCGTTCGGCGATATCGTGAAGGTCACGCCCTCCAGCAAGGTGGTGGGCGATATGGCCATTTTCCTGGCCAATCACAATATGACCATGGAGCAGTTCGCGCGCCTCACGCCCGACCACAATCTCACCCTGCCCACCAGCGTCATCGAAATGTTCATGGGCTCGCTGGGCGAACCGGATGGCGGCTGGCCCAAGAAGCTGCAAAAGATCATCCTGCGCGGCGCCAAACCGCAACGCGGACGTCCCGGCGCGCACCTGCCCAAAGTCGATCTGGAAGAGACTGCCGCGGCGCTTGAAAAAAAGATCGGCCGCAAACCGCTCCGCGACGAAGTGCTCAGCTACCTGATGTATCCGGACGTGTTCGTGAAGTTCGCGCGCAACCGCCAGAACTGGGGCGATGTGGACGTGCTGCCCACGCCGCAGTTCTATTACGGCATGGAGCGCGGGTCCGACGTGGCGGTGGAACTCGAGCCCGGCAAGGCGCTGGTGATCAAGTTTCTCACTGTCGGCGAGCCGCATCCAGATGGCACACGGACGGTATTCTTCGAACTCAACGGGCAGCCGCGCGAAGTCACGGTGCGCGATCGCAGCCTGGAGGTGAAAGAACCATCCCGCGCGAAAGCGGACCCGGCACAGCCCGGCCAGATCGGCGCGCCTATTCCCGGCGTGGTCTCCACGGTGGCGGTGCAGTTGAACCAGCAGATCAAGAAAGGCGAGCGCTTGCTGGTGCTCGAAGCCATGAAGATGCAGAGCACGGTGTACGCGCCGGTGGGCGGGACCGTGACGCAACTGCTGGTGCAGCCGGGCCAGCACATCGAAGCCAAAGACCTGCTCCTGGTGATCCAGTAGGACGGACCTCCCGGTCTGTCCCCTGGTCTGTCCCACTGGAAACTAAAATATAGCTATGCGCAACGCAGGCTTCATATTACTCGCGTCTCTCGCCGCGCTTCATGCGGAAGTTCATACTTTAACCCTCCGCCAGACTGTGGAACTTGCGGAAAAGCAGAATCCCGATGTCGCCCTTGCCCGCCTCGATGAGGAAAAAGCGCGCGCCGGAGTGCGTGTGGCGCGCGATCCATTCCTGCCGCGCGTGGTGGTGGGCAGCGGCCTGGCGTACAGCAACGGTTTCCCCATGAGCATCGAAGGCTCGGCGCCCAGCGTAGTGCAGGCGAATGCCATTCAGGACATCTTCAATCGCCCGCAAAGTATGGCGGTGGCCCAGGCCAAGGAAGACGCGCGCGGCGCCGGCGTCGCGGTCGGCGCCAAGCAGGACGAGGTGGCCTATCGCGTGGCTTCGATGTATCTGGATGCGGAGCGCGCCATGCGAATCGGCGACCTGGCGCGCAAGGCCATCGATAGCCAGCAGCAGGTGCTGGATGCGGTTCGTGTGCAGGTGCAGGAGGGCCGCGCACTGCCGTTGGCGCTGAAGCAGGCCGAGTTGAGCCTGGCACGCGCCCGGCAGTTGGCCGCCAATCTGGATGACGACGCGGCCACGGCGCAGACTCAGCTTGCCGTCGCGCTTGGTTATTCCGCCGAGGATCGCATCCGGCCCGCGGTCGAAGAGCGCCCCGCCCCGGTTTTGCCCACCTCCGAATCGCAAGCCATCGAGAATGCCGTGGAATCCAGCAAGGAACTGCGGCAGATCGAATCGCAACTCATTTCCAAAGGGTTCGAACTGCGTGGCGAAAAGGGCGCCCGACTGCCCAAGGTGGATCTCGTGGCCCAGTACGGAATGCTGGCGAAGTTCAACAACTATGCCGAATTCTTTCAGAAGTTTCAGCGCAATAACGGCCAGCTTGGCGTTTCGTTTCAATGGCCGCTTTTCAGTCCCGGGGTCGGCTCGCAGTCAGCCGAGACGCGGACGGAGATCAATCGCCTGAAACTGCAACTGGCCAACGCGCGCAATCGCATATCCGCCGATTTGCAACAGGCCTTTAGGGAAGTAAGAAAGACCGAGAACGCGTCTGATGTCGCGCGGCTGGACCTGGAAGTGGCGCGCGGCCAGCTTGACGTGGACCTCGCCATGATGCAGGAAGGCCGCCTTACCATGCGCCAGGTGGAAGAAGCGCGCCTGCTCGAAAGCGACAAGTGGATCGCCTTTTACGACGCGCAGTACGCCCTGGAAAAATCGCGGTGGAACGTACTGCGGCTGGGCGGAACGCTGCACGCGTGGATCGCCGGCCAGTGAACGGCATGAACGATATCCTCGATGAATTGCGGCATTCGCTGTGGGCCGGTAGAAACGCCGTGCGCCTGCTGGTGCCCACCGCCACCCTCGCGCAGCACCTGAAAAACCGGCTGGCGCGCGAGGGTTTTGTGTTTCCGCACGGCCTCATCCAGACTTTCTCCCGCTTCGTGGAGAACTGGGCCGGCGATATCCCGCAGGTGCCCGATGCGGCGCTCTACCTGATTGTGGAAGAGGCCGCGCGCCGCGTGAACCGGCCCGAGTTCGCGCGCGTGGTCCACATGCGCGGCTTCTGCGCCTCGCTGGCACGCACCATCGGCGAATTCTCCTCGGCGGGATGCGACAGCCGGCGCCTGGCGGAGAAACTGCCCGAGGCCCCGCTCGCCGCCGCGTTTCTGGCCGTCTACCGCGAGGTGGATCGCGAACTGCGCGATCGCGGCATGGCCCTCCGCGCCCGGCGCCTGGAACTCGCCGCCGAGCGGATCGCCCGCGAGGGCCTGGGCGGCATTACGCACGTCTGGCTGGATGGTTTTCACGCGCTGCCCGATCCCGAATTGAGCGTCATCGCCGCCATGCGGCAGCACGCCGCAGTCGTTCTGAAGCGCACCGAAGAGCCGGGTGCGCGTCCCCGGCCGGCGCTGATTGTCGCCAAGGCTCCGGGTCTGGAGCGGGAGGCCGAAGAGATCGCCCGCCGCATCCTGGAACAGAATGCCGCCGGACGGCCTTTCCGCGAGATGGGCATTATCGTGCGCACTCCCGAAACCTACGTGCCCTTGCTGCGGGCCACACTCGGGCGCTTTGGCATTCCGGCGCGTTTCTACTTCGATTTGCACCTCGAAGAACACCCCGCCGTGCGTTTTCTCTCGGGCGCAGTGCAGGCGATGCTGGGCGGTTGGGATCACGCCGCTACACTTGCCGTGTTGCGGCTGGCTCCGCGCTTCGCCGAATCAAGCGCCATGGACCGCTTCGATTTCGACGTGCGCGAACAGATCCCTAATTCCGGCCTGGGCGCGCTCAAGGCGCTCCTGGTGGGAGAGGATGCCAGGCCCCACACCATCGGCGCGGAGCGCCTGCTGCACAAACTGGAAGCCCTGGGCGCGCTGGAGGAATGGCGCTCGTTTGCTCTCACGCCGAAGGAATGGGCGGCGCGCTTTGGCACTCTGCGCGATCTTTTCCGCGTGGGGCAGCCGGCCGACCGCATCCCGCACGAGATGGCGTTGCTGCATCGCAGTCAGGCCGCCGCGCTGGAGCATTTCGAAAAAGCCCTGCAGGAAACCGCCGGGGCGCTGGTCCCGCGGCACGCCATCGAAATCGGCGATTTCTTCCGGCACCTGGAATCGGTCCTGCGGATCACGCCCCTGCGCCTGCCCGATGACCGGCGCAACGTGGTCCACGTGCTGAGCGCTCCGGAAGCGCGCCAGTGGGTGCTGCCCGTGGTATTCGTTTGCGGCATGGTGGAGAAGGAATTCCCGCGCTTCCATAAGCAGGATCCGTTCTTTCCGGATAGCGCGCGCTGCGCCTTGAACGATGCGGGCATCCGCGTGCGCACCGCGGCGGAGTTCGAACGCGAAGAGCGCGCCTTGTTCGATGCCGCCATCACCCGCGCCACCATTAGCGTGACGCTCTCCTACCCGGAATTCGATGCCCGCGGCGAACGCAATCTGCCCTCGCTCTACCTGGAAGATCTGCTCCTGGCGCCGGAGCAGGCGCGCGCCGTCAGACCGCGGCCGCGCCATTTGCTCTCGCCGCGCCCTCCGGCGGAATTGCACGCCCCGGCGCTGCTGGCGGAGCTGAGCCGGAAGACCGCGCGGGTTTCGCCCACCGGCCTGGAAACTTACCTGCAATGCCCCTACCAATTTTTCGCCGGCAGGATGCTGCGCCTGAAAACTGCTCCCGCGCGTCCCGCCGAACGGCTGGATTTCATGACCCAGGGCTCCATCGTGCACGAAGTATTGGCGGAGTGGTGGGCCCAGCCCGCAGCCGATCGAGCCGCTTTTCGAACGCGTTTTCGCCGCCGCGCTGGAAGAGAAGCGCATCCCCTGCGTCTATCACACCGAGCGGCTGCGCAATGCGATGCTGGACGATCTGCGCGCCTTCACCAGCGGCGACGCCTGGCCGCGCGAAGCCTATCGTTCGCGAATGGAAGAGAAGTTTGAGTTTTCGCTGGCTGGCGCGGTGACCATCGGCGGCAAGATCGACCGCCTGGATGAAACTCCCGATGGCCGCGCTTACGTCATCGATTACAAATACAGCAATTCGCAGAATACCCGGGCCAAGCTTACCAACGATGCCCTGGTGCAGGCGCCGGTGTACCTGATGGCGGCCGAACGCTGCTTCGGCCTGAAGCCCGCGGGCATGTTCTACGTGGGGCTGAAACGCGGCCCGGTATACGTGGGCTGGAGCGAGAGCGGCCTGATGCAAAGCGAGCCGCCGCCCCCGGACTGGCTGCCGCGCACGGAGGCGCGCGTCCTCCAGATTGTGGAAGAGATCCGCGCCGGCCGGATCGCGGTATCGCCCAGCGACCCGGACAAGTGCCGCTTCTGCGATTATTCCGACGTATGCCGCGTGCAGGCGCGGCAGGCCGCGGAAACGGCGGAGGGCGCGTGACGGAGACCTTCACCGCCGATCAGTTGGACGCCGTGGATGTGTCCCGCCGCAACGAGGATGCCTGCGTGGTGGCCGGGCCGGGCTCGGGAAAGACTACCGTGCTGGTGGAGTATTTCCGCCGCCTGGTGGAAGCGGGCGTCGATCCGCTGCGCATTCTCGCCATCACTTTCACCGAAAAGGCCGCCGGCAATATGCGCAAGAAGCTGGGGCAGGCGTTCCAGGCGTCGCCCGCCACACGCGCACGCATGGAGCGCGCCTGGGTCTCCACGGTGCACGGCTTCTGTGCGCGCCTGCTGCGCGAAAACGCCGTGTTTGCGGGCGTCGATCCCGAATTTTACGTTGCCGACGAGCGCGAATCGTGGCGGTTCCAGCAGTTATCCATGGCGGAGGCCATGGACGCGCTGTTTCAGGAACACCCGGCCGAACTCCGCGCCCTGATTCGCGGCCTCTCTTCGATGGAGTTCGAAGAGGCCGTCCTGAGCGCCTATGACGCCATGCGCGGCGCGGGAGAAACGGTGGACCGACTGGCGGCTTTTCCCGTGCCCGCCCGGCCCCACGGTGGAGGAAATCGCGGACACTCTCCGCGCACTGCGCGCCGAACGGCTCACCACTTGGACTTACGCTCAAAAGGAATATCTGGAGTGCGCCATGGAGGCCGCGCGGCACATCGTAGAGGCCGCCACGCCGCTCGAAGCTTTGCGCGCCGTGGAGAACTTCTCGTGCAATCTGAACAAGTGCCGGCGCGGCAACAACGCATACACCCTGGTGAAACAGATGCGCGAGCAGATCGAAAACGCGAAATACGGTCTGATCACGCGCTTCTATACCGCCGAGCGAAAACTGCTGCTGGAAATTCTGCGCCGCTTTGACGCCCGCTATCGCGAGCGCAAGCAACAGGCCGGCGCTCTGGATTTTGCCGACCTCGAGGAGTTCTCCGTCCGCCTGCTGGAGCAGAACGAAGCGGCCCTGGCGCGGTTGCGCGCGCAGTTCGATCACGTCCTGATGGACGAGTTTCAGGACACCAACGGCCAGCAGGCGCGGCTGCTGGAACTGGTCCGGCCTCCGGGCCGCTTCTATGCCGTGGGCGATATCAATCAATCGATTTTCGGCTTCCGGCACGCCGAGCCCGAAGGCTTCGCCGGCTATCGCGACCAGATCGAAAACAGCGGAGCCCACCTGGTCAACCTGGTGGACAATTTTCGCAGCCGCGCCGATATTCTGAGCGCCGTCGAGACCGTGGCCGAAGGACGCCACGGCATCGTCAAGCGGCCCCTGGTGGCCGGGCGCCGGTTCGACAGCCCCCGCTCCTGTTCGGTGGAAGTATTGGCCGCGCCCGATGCGCGCACCGAGGCGCAGTGGGTGGCGCGGCGCATTCTGGAGCTGTGCCCCGCGGAGTTCGCATATCAGAATGTGGCGGTGCTGGTACGCAATACCGAGGTGATCGGCGAATTCACAGCGGCCTTCGAAGAGGCCGGCGTGCCGTACCTGGTGAATCGCGGCCGTGGTTTTTACGAGTCGCGCGAGGTCAACGACCTGGTCCACCTGCTGCGCGCGATCGCCAATCCGCGCGACGAAGTCAGCGTGGCGGCGCTACTGCGTTCTCCGCTGGTCGAGGCCGGCGACGAAGCGCTGCTGCGCCTGCGCCTGCGCGACCGCGAGAACATCGGGACTGCGTTGATGCGGCTCACCGCCGATGCGGTGGACGAATTCGGCGCTGAAGATTACGCCAAACTGGCGCGCATTCGCGACCGGCTGCGCCTCTGGCGCGAGCGCCGCGAGTATGTCACCTTCG
Source organism: uncultured Solibacteraceae bacterium (assembly GCA_963853855.1). Classification (GTDB taxonomy): domain Bacteria; phylum Acidobacteriota; class Terriglobia; order Bryobacterales; family Bryobacteraceae; genus Sulfopaludibacter. The sequence continues at coordinate 313,890 of CAWKYG010000008.1, forward strand.
ACCGCCTGCTGCTCGAAGCCATGGACGATTGCGGGTATCGCGCGTGCAGCGGTTCGCGCGCCGCCGCCAATATCGATAAGCTTCTGGCGCAGGCCCGTGCCGCCGCGCCGCATATGTCGCTGGACGAATTCGTCGACGAGCTTTCGCTGGTACGGGCGTCCAATCCGCGCGAGCCCGACGCGCCGCCGGAAGATTCGGCGGATGCCGTGCAGGTGATGACCGTCCATTCGGCCAAGGGACTGGAGTATCCGGTGGTCTTCGTGGCGGCCATGCAAAAAGGCGTCGAGAGCAGCCCGCCGGTAGTGGCGTTTTCGCGCCGCTTCGGATTGGGCGCGCGCTGGCGCAACCCCGCCGCCCGCGAAGATAAGGACGATCTTTTCATGCACGCGTTGCGCGCCGAATGGAAGCAGCGCGAGGAACACGAAAGCGACCGCCTGCTCTACGTTGCCATGACGCGCGCCGAAGAGCACCTGGTGCTCAGCTACTCCGGCAAGCCGGCGAACTGGGCCAGGGTAGTGGCCGACAGCCTGCACCCGGAGGCGCCGGGGCTCGAGGAGCGTACCGCGCCCGATGGCCGCGCCTGGAAACTGGGCGTGTTGCGGCCTGAAGGGCCGCCCGAGCCGGCGCCGATGCCCGCCCCGCGGGTCACCGGACAGACCGATGCCGCGGAATTGCTGGATCCGCCCGAAATCACCGGACAGGAGGACGGCAACGCCACCGTAACCGCGCTGACGCGGTTCGCCAAGTGCCCGCGCGAGTATTATCTTGGCCAATACCTGAAGTTTGGAGTCCGCCGGAAAAAGTGGGAAGAGGACGGCGAACAGGAACTTTCCGCCAGCGAACTCGGCACGCAGGTTCACGCCTTGCTGGCGGGCACTCCCGTCGCGGAGCCCGACCCGGAAGCCGTCCGTCTGGCCGAGGTATTCCGCAAAGGGCCCGTCGCACGGCGCCTGGCGCAGGCCACACGCATCGAACGCGAATTCGATTTCCTCCTCGCGGTGGAAGACCTGGTCATTCGCGGCCAGGTGGACCTGTGGTTCGAACAGGGCGGGGAAGTCTGCATCGTCGATTACAAGACCGACAACGTCACCGCCGCGGAGGCAGCTCAGCGCGCTCAGGATTACGCCTTGCAGTTGCGCCTCTACGGAATGGCCGTCGAACAGGTGGCCGGACGCCCGCCCTCTCGCGCCTGCCTGCATTTCCTGCGCCCGAATACGGTGGTGGAAGTGGACCTGCGTCCCAGCCTGCTGGACGCGCCGGAGCAGGTGGTCCGGGATTTTCAGGAGGCGCAGTCCACGCTCCATTTCCCCCTGGTGGAAGGCCCGCATTGCCGCCGCTGCCAGTTTTATAAAACTCTATGCCCCGCGCGCGACGTAACGGGTTGAGGGTCAATGCTGTTCACTTAGGCCGCCGAGGGACATGTCCCAACTGTGACCGTGCTCCGAGTGGCGCGTCCCGGGACGGTCGCGCGCGGCGCTGTCACGTTTGGCTCGTCTCGATTTTCGGAGCCATTGAACAAGGATTCCCTCCTTGCTATTGTAAGGATTGGAAGGATCCGCAAAGCGATGGCTAAAGTAACGTCCAAATACCAAGTCACCGTTCCCAAGGCGATTGCCCAGCAATACAGGATCCGCCCAGGGGATAATATCGACTGGGTGGCTGCCGGTGACGTGATTCGGGTCATTCCATCAGCCAGACAGGCGTCGCCGCAAGATCGGGAATCGAGGCTCCGTTTGTTCGACCAAGCGACTGAACGCCACAGGCGGAGATCACCGGGACGTAAGTCCAAGCGCTCTCAAGATAGGGGTTGGACCAGAGAGGAACTCTACGGGCGTGGCCGCTCTCGTTGATACAAACATCCTAGTGTATCGTTTTGATGGCCGCTTCCCCGATAAGCAGAAAATTGCAACCGAAGTCCTCAGGCGTGGCATTCTTGAAGATTCTGTACGCGTACCACACCAGGCGATTCTTGAGTTTTTAGCCGCCGTAACGCGTCCCATTCGAGGCTACGCCATCCTCAGGCAGGCTGATGCGTTGCGAGAGGCGGAGGAACTCCTGAAGGAGTTCACGATCCTCTATCCAAACGAAGCGATTCTGCGCAATGCGATTCGAGGTTGCGCGGCCTACGAGTTGAACTGGTTCGATGCGCACATTTGGTCTTACGCCGAATACTACGGCATCGGCGAAATTCTCACCGAGGATCTTCAGCACGACCGGCTTTATGGCACAGTCCGCGTAGTGAACCCGTTCGTCGGCTTGCTCTAGCACTGACCGTCCACATGCAGCGGTGGCCTGATCGGTTTGCCCGGAACCGCAACGCGAAAGGCACACCTCCTCTGCCCCGATGCGCTATTGGGTTGCCATAGTGGCCGTAAAACGCCCTTATCCGGCTCAGATTGAGTATTCGGCTTCGCAAATTGCTGCCTTCCTGGAGGATACCGGGCGTTCCGCGTATCTTAGGTGAACGGTATTGAGTTATGCCGGTCCTACAGGTGAATGATGCCGCGCTGGATGGCCGCCGTGGCCGCTTGCGTCCGGTCCTGCACCCCAAGCTTGCTCAGAATGTTCTTCACGTGGTTCTTCACCGTATGCTCGGCAATGCTGAGGGCATAGGCGATTTGTTTGTTCGCCAGGCCGCGCACAATCAGCTCCAGCACCTGCACTTCCCGGGCGCTCAAATCCGGACGCGGCAACTGCGCCGCCAGGGCAGCCGCCACGGCCGCAGGCAGATAGGTCTGGCCGGCGTGCACCGCGCGAATGGCTTTCAGCAGTTCGTCATGCAGCACGTCCTTGGTTAGATATGCCTGCACGCCCGCGTTCAACGCGCGGCGAATGTCTTCATCGCCGCCATAAGTGGTCAGCGCGATCATGCGGGCATTGGGAAACTCCGCGCGAATGGCCTGCGCCGCCTCCACGCCGCCCATTCCGGGCATGCGCAAATCCAGCAGCGTCACGTCCGGCAAGTGCTTGCGATACAGTTCCACGGCCTGCTGCCCGTTGGATGCTTCCGCCACGATCATCATGTCGGGCTGCATATTCACAATCGTACTGACGCCCACACGGGCTACCAGGTGGTCTTCGGCAACGAGAATTCGAATCGGTTCGCTCACGGTAATGGCACCATTACTTCCACCTCAGTCCCTTCGCCCGGATGGCTGGCCAGGTGCAGTTGGCCGCCCAGCCGCTCGGCGCGCTCCCGCATGCCGATCAGCCCGAAATGGCCATCCATGGAAGAAAATGCGTCTTTCTGTTCGAAACCGCGCCCGTTATCCACAATCCGCAGCAGCAGCTTGCGTGCTTCCATGTGCAGCTTGATGGCGATTTGCGTGGCGCCGGCATGCTTCATGGCATTCGTCACCGCCTCTTGCGCGATGCGCAGCAGGTGCTGCTCCACTTCCTGGGGCAGCTCGCGCGGCGGCCCGTCGGAATCCACTTCCACCGCGACTCCCGACCCCACGGTCCACATGCGCGCGCCCGATTCCAGCGCGGCGCCCAGCGCCTGCCCTTCCAAAACACTGGCGCGGAGATCCATCACGCTGCGCCGCGCTTCGGTCAGGCTGTGGCGCGCCATGCGGCGGGCCATATCCAGGTACTTGCGCGCCGGCGATTTCTCATCCGGCATGCACATGGCCACGGCGTCGAGCTGCGAGGAAATTCCCACAAAGCCCTGCGCCAGGGTGTCGTGGATCTCCCGCGCCAGCCGCGCGCGCTCTTCCAGCACCAGTGCAAAGCGGTAGCGGATCTGCCGCAGGCGCAACTGGTACACCGCCCATGCCACCGCCAGCAGGGCCAGCACGCAAAGCGAGCGGAACCAGGCCGTCTCGTAAAACCAGGGCAGCAGCACGAAGCTCAGGCTTTGTTCCGCCGCCGCGCCGCCGGGCAATTCCGCCCGCACCCAGAATCGTTGATTCCCGTGCCGCAGGTTGTAATTGATCACACGGCGCGAACCCGCGTGGACCCATTCCGGATCTACCCCGTCGAGCTTGTACGAATACCGCACCTGCTCCGGAGCGCTCAGGTGGATGGCCGAATACCGGATCTGCACGCGCTGCCCGCCCGGATCGAGCCGGATGGGAACAGAGAGATTCACCGGCTGCCCGTTCGAGGTCATCTCCAGAATGTGGACGATCGGCGCCAGATGAGCCTGTTTGCGGACATGCGGGTCGTACACCGCCAGCCCCCTGCTGGTGCTGAACCAGATGCGCCCATCCGCCATGCGCTCGCCGCCGCGGCCGATGGGGTAACTGGGCGCGCACTGCGCGCTGCGCAGGCCATCCTCGACGCCATAATTGACCGGATTCAGACGTTTGCGCTTCCCCGCGGCGAACTCGCGAAGCTGCTCCTTGGTGATCCGGCAGATGCCGCGCGTGGTGCTCAGCCACAGCGATTCGCCATCGTCGGCCACCTTCGCCACGTTGTCGCTCAGCAGGCCATCCTTGGCCGTAAAGTGCTGAAACTTTCCGTTGCGAAGAGAATTCAGCCCGCCGCCGAAAGTTGCAATCCACAGGGTGCCGTCGGCATCCTGATGCAGCGAGCGCACCTGGTCTCCCGAGAGCCCGTCCTGCGACGTGTACAACCTTTTGGTATCGCCTTGAATGAACCAGAGCCCTTTCCCGTAAGTTCCGGCCCACAGCGCGCCGTCCTGCCCTTCGCACAGCGTGACCACGGCGCTGCTCAGCATCGCGCCGCTATCCACCACTTTGACGAAGCTCCGGCCTTGCAGTTGCAGCAGGCCGCCGGAAGTGGCCAGCCAGATCTTCCCGGTCCAATCCTCCATCGCGTCGAAAACGTTGAGCCGCGCCAGGGGATCTGGCGGAATGTACCTGGTAAACACGCCGTTGTGCATGCGAACCATACCGCCGCGCGCCGAAATCAAAAGGTCGCCATTGCCCATCTCGCGAATGGCATAGACTTCGTTGTTGGGCAGGCCGTCGCGCGTGGTATACACTCGCGATTTCTCGCCGGCGAAGAGCATCAGTCCCGCGTCGTGAAACCCGATCCAGATGCGCCCCGTGCTGTCCTGAAATACCGTGTTGGGCTCGTCGCTGGGCAGGCCTTCGGGCTTCCCGTAGACCGTGAATACGTCGTCGCGCAACCGGCTCAACCCGTCGTTGGAACCCACCCACATGTCGCCTTCCCGGTCTTCGTACATGCAGCGCACCTGTTCGCGGTCCGGCTCGGCGCCCGAGCGCAAGGAGACAAAGCGATCGCCCTTCAGGCGCGCCAACCCCCCGTTGGTGCCCGCCCACACACCGCCGTCCCGGTCGATCCACACCATGCGGACGAACGGATCGGGCAGTCCCGCGGCGACGCCAAAGCGGCTCAGCCGTCCGTTGGGCGAGCGCAAAACCACGCCATCGTTCCCGGACGACCCACAGGTTGCCGTGATCGTCCGGCAACAGCGCGGTCACCAGTTCGCCGCGCAGGTCCGCCGCGCTCAGCACCGGTGTGTATTTCCCCCCGATGAACTTGCCGACGCCCGTAAAACCGGCCACCCAGAGCTGGTGTTGGGAGTCTTCCGCCACCGTGCGCATGAAGGTGACCGGAAGATCGGGACCCGGCGAAAAGGTCTGGAATGCGCCCCCCTGCAGATGGCACAAATTCACGCCGGCGACAATCCAAAGCGTGTCCGCATGATCGACATACAGCATCGAAATGTTGTTGTCCGGAAGACCCTGACGGGTCGAGAAGGTACGAAACTCGTGGTCCTTATAATGCGCCAGGCCGCTCGAGGTGCCAATCCACAAGGACCCATCCGCATCGGCGGCCAGCGATGTGACGGAATTGGATGGCAGATCGCCGTTCGCCTTGGTGAACACTACAAATTCGTAACCGTCGAAGCGCGCCAGGCCTTCGTCGGTGCCCAGCCACAGGTAGCCGTCCCGCGTCTGGACGATAGCGCGGATGGTGTCTTGCGGCAATCCATCCTGCTGGGTCCAGAAGGTGCGCGAATATTGCGTCAGGCTCTTGTGCGGATCCAGTGCCAGAAGCGTGCGTGCCGGCAGGACACAAAACATCGCCGCAGCCCAGATAAGTGGCCGGCGATGGCGCGCGAAAGTGATGATCACCCTATTTGTAAGTATAATCCCGCAGTCAGGGATGCATGCCCCGCCAGATCTTGCGCGCGGACCAGCCCACGACGCCGAAGAAAAACACGAAGCTGAGCAGGATCACCGTAAGCTGGCGCTGCGGGGAAATGCCGGTGATGTGCCGGAAATCCAGCCACACCGAAAGGTGAACGCGCGCCGGTTCGGAGTTGTCGCGATTGTCCACCACCAGCACGTAGTCGCCGGGGCGGGGTACGGCGTACTGCAGGCGTCCCGAGTGAGCCGGCCCGAATGTCATCAGGGTATCGTGCGGCTTGCCGTCGCTCATTCGTTCCACGTCTTGCCGGGTCATCAGCAGAAGACGCACGTCGCCGCCGCTCCTCACCTGGAAGCGGGCCATCAGCGTGGCTGCATGCTGGTGCAATCCCAGCTCCGCATCGAAACGCCAGTCACGAGCCGGAATGTCGAACGGCTCATCCACCAGTTGCACGCGCGTGGCGGATGCCAGGAGAAGCAGTACGAGGGCCAGCATGGCTGCGAAAAGCCCCAGGGCGCCTGAAAACGCTACAATGGGGCCATGAACCACAGTATGGCACACCCTGGGGAGGGGCTTGCCTCGTTGGAACTCCCCGGCTGGAAAACCGCACTGAGCTGGACCAGCGCCGCATTGATCGCCATTCTGTTCCTGGCCTCCGGTTTATGGAAAACGGTCGACCCTCAGGGATGGGCGCAGAGAATCACTCAACTGAATGTGCCCGCCAGCCTGAGCCTGGCCGCCGCCCTGGCATGCGGCATCGCGGAAACCCTCGGCGCCGTGTTGATACTGGTGCCGCGATTCCGCCGTTGGGGCGCTATCCTGATCGGCTTCCTGCTGCTGGTGTTCATGGGCTATTTCCTGCTGAACTACAGCGCCCTTCGCGGCGCGGACTGCAGTTGCTTTCCGTGGGTGAAGCGCGTGGTGGGTCCGGAGTTTTTTCTGGTCGACATGCTCATGCTGGGGGCGGCGGCCTGCGCCGGTATCTGGTCGAAACCGTCCGGGAGCCTGCGCACCGCCCTGGTGATCGCCGGCGTGGTGGCGGTGTTCGCCTTCGTCTCTTACGGGGTAGAGGCCGCGCGCCAGACCGGCACAAAGGCTCCCGAGAGCATCGTGGTGGATGGGCGGCCGTTTTCGCTGGGGCGCGGCAAGGTGCTGCTCTTCTTCTTTAACCCGCTGTGCACTCACTGCTTCGAATCCGCCAAACGCATGTCTGCTTTTGCGTGGGGTGAAACCCGCGTGGTGGCCATTCCCGTGGAGCAGGCGGCTTATGCCGGCGCGTTCCTGAAAGAGAGCGGGCTCCACGCCGTAGTCACCAGCGATTTCCAAAAACTCAAAACCATCTTCGGCTACACGGCATACCCGTTCGCCGTCGCCGTGGATGGCGGCCGCGAGAAAGCCGCGCTCACCAGGTTCGAAAACGACGAACCCCGCGCCACGCTCAAGCAGCTTGGGTTTATTCAGTAGTAAGCGGCCTCAAATTGTAGCGCTATCGCACGCGGCTATTTGCGCATTTGCGAACATTTTTGCCAATATCTCCTATGTGAGAAAACTATTCGCATTGCTGTTCCTGGCCGGTGGCGCTCTGTTCGCACAGATTTCCGTGGGGATCACCATCGGCGCGCCGCCGCCGCCCCGCGTCCTGCGAGTGAGGCCGGTCATGCCCGGACCCGGCTTTATGTGGGTGGAAGGCTATTGGTATCCGGTGGGCAGGCACTACCGCTGGCACGAAGGCTATTGGACCCGGCCCCCGTATGCAGGCGCCCGCTGGATCGCGCCCCATCATGACGGGCGGCAGTATTTCGCCGGGTACTGGGACGGCGAACACGGCCGCGTCGCGCACGACCACAAGTGGGACCGCGATCGCAACCACCGCGATTTCGGCCACGATCATCACTAGCTTGACACCGTACGCCACCTTCCTCGCGTTGTGGTAACATGCCGTCGAATGTAGGGGGTGACGTGTGCGGACACTCATTATTCTGATGGCGTTCACCGTGGCGGCCTTCGGGCAGCGCCACAAGATGGAAGACGTCGACGCAGAGAAGCCAGAGGGCAAACTTCTGCAACAGGCGCTGCAAGAGAGCGACTCGGCCAAAAAGGCGGCGCTGCTGGAGCAGTTCGTCGGAGAGTACCCCAAATCTCCCGGCACACCCTGGGTGCTGGAACAGTTGCAGGGTATGTATGTGAAGGCCGGGGATTCCGACAAGATTATCGCCACCGGCGAAAAGCTGCTGGCGCTGGATCCGGACGATCCCGAATCCGCGTTGCAGAATCTAAAAGCCGCGGAAGCCAAAAAGGACGTCGCCGGCATAAAGAAGTGGTCCGGGCGTAACCTCCGTCAATGCACGGAAAATGGCCTCCGCGCCGCAGCCCAAAGATGCCGAGCAGGCGGATAGCTGGAAGAACGAAGTCGAGTTACGCCAAACAGGTGGATCAGTATACGGATTACGCCCTGTACCGCGCCGCGGCGGAATCGCGCGATCCCAAGGTCACCATCGATCTCATCGAACAGTTGCAGACGCAGAATCCCAAAAGCGAGTACGTGCCCAAAGCGCAGAGCCTGCTCTTCGTGGCGTACCGCCAGGCCGGCGAGAACGATAAAGCCGTGGCACTGGCCGAACAAACCCTGGCCACCGACCAGACCGATGAAGACATGCTCCTGGTGGTGGCGGACAACTATTCCAGGAACAAGAAAGAGCCGGAAAAAGTGCATGAATATTCCGCCAAGCTGGTGGAACTGATGGCCGCGAAACAGAAACCCGCGGGCGTCTCGGACGCCGACTGGGCGGCGCGCAAGAACCTGATCACCGGACTGGCCCACTACATGAGCGGCGCGCTGTACTACCGGGAAGTGAAATATCCCCAGGCCGACAAGGAATTGCGCTCGGCCCTGCCGCTGGTGGGCTCCAACCAGGAAATTAAGGCGGAAGTGCTTTACGAACTGGGCTTCGCCAATTATAAACTGGAGAAGCCGCAGGACGCCGCCAATTTCTACCGCGACTGCTCCGCCATTAAGAGTCAGTTTCAGCCGCTTGCAGTCAAAAACCTGCAGGGCATCAAAACGCAATACCGCGGAATCAAATGAACCTTCTGATACCGAACCTGGGCTCGACTTCACTCAAGTACCAGGTTCTGGAGATGCCGTCCGAAACCGTTCGGGCGAAGGGGCGCGTGGAGCGCGTCCGCGACTACCGTGAGGCCATCGCGCAAATCTCCGCCGGCGAGGGAACCATCGACGCCATCGTGCTGAAGGCCGTGCATGCCGGCCCGAAGTACCGCGGCACGTTCCTGGTGGATGACGCCGTGGTCGACGCTCTGCGCCGGTTTCTGCCCGCCGCTCCGGCGCACAACGCCATCTACCTGACGGCCATTGAGGCGTTCCGCGAGGCGATGCCCGGCGTGCCGATAGTGGCGGCTTTCGAGCCGGAGTTTCACGCCACCATGCCGGACTGTGCCCGCCTGTACGGCGTCCCCCGCTCCTGGATCGACGAAGGCGTGGTCAAATACGGTTTTCATGGCGCCTCTCACCAGTACATCGCCGGGCGCGTGGCGGAAATGCTCGGCCGCCCGGTGCGCCTGGTAAGCTGCCACCTGGGCGGCAGTTCTTCCATGTGCGCCATCGATCGTGGCCGCAGCATCGATACCACCATGGGATTCTCGCCGCAGTCGGGCCTGGAGAACGCCACCCGCCATGGCGACCTGGATGTGTTCGCGGTGCTGTACATGATGGAACGCCACGGCTGGGGTCCGGAAGAGGTGCGCCGCCAACTGGCCACCGGCGGCGGGCTGGCCGGATTATCGGGAGTGGCGGGCGGCGATGTGCGGGACCTGGAAGCCGCCGCGGCCACTGGCAGCGCGGAGGCGGAACAGGCCTTGGCAGTATTCGTTTACCAGGTGAAGAAAACCCTGGGGGCCTATGCCGCCGCCATGGGCGGACTGGACGCCGTGGCTTTCACCGGCGGAATCGGCGAAAATTCCCCCCGCCTGCGCGCCGCCTGTTGCGCCGGATTGGAGTTTCTGGGCATTCGGATCGATCCGGAACGGAATGAGACAGGCACCGGAGACCGCCTGGTTTCGCCGGACGGGTCCGGGGTCGCCGTCCTGGCGCTTTCCACGAACGAAGAGCTGATCGTAGCCCGGCGTGCGTACCGGCTCTTGCGTTCTTAATCGTTCAGATGTCCGCCAATGTTGTAGCGGCCTCTGGCGTGGTCATTTTCCCCAAACCCACTTGGACGTTCATCCAAGTTGCAGGGATCTCACGTTTCTTAGGTGCGGTTGTGCCAGAATCGAGGGCGTCTCTTCCCAACGCGATCCAACTCATCGAGAAACCGGATTGCTGTGCGAACACTTCGGTCGGCGTACCAAGCGGCAGCTTCGTCGGCATCTTGCAGCGCTGCCGGATGGAAGCGAACAGACTTTGGCATCAGCCGTTCAATCTGGTGCGGAGCTGACGACGAACTTCGTCCCAAGCGATCGTTTGAACGGCACCCGAATCCAGATCTCGAACCCGCAGTGCGATCTCGCTTCTCCAGGCTTCTTCAGCATTTTCATCGACCTCCTGGTCAAGGCTGTCAATGAGAGAGTCGGCGAGTGCCGCCCTAGCCGCCGGGGGCAGTTTCAATGCGTGCGTTAACAATTCCGCTGCGTCCTCAGCCATATGCCCATTTTACCCTGTGCGACGACGGATAACGCCGTCAGCGTAGAAGTGTGATCCGCGGCGCATCTCGACTTGGCTGGTGCTATCGTCGGCGTACCAGCCTCCACGCTGGAAACAGTACGGCTCACTTCCCGATCCACACGCCTACCGCCGCAGGCTGGATGTCCAGTTTTTCAATACGATGCCCCATTTCGAACGGGCGATCCACGGCGGCGTCCGGATACAGCGGAATCACGAAATTCTGAATCAGGAAGTCCAGCGACGAGCCATCGATCTGAAAGCCTGAAATCTCGACCCGTTCCACCCGCACCGTGGCTTTGCCGCCCCCGGAATCGATCCGCGCGGTCACGCTGACCGGCCGCTCGCCATCCAGCAGCTTCGACATCAGCCAGCCGGGTTGGTAGCCCTGCGCCCTCCGGACCTTGCCGAAATCCACCATCGCCGTTCCCGACAGCGACCCCCGGACTTACCACCTGGAGCCGTGGATGGCTCACCCCGGGCGGCACCTGTGCTCGGCATAAGCCGTCAGTTCCGGCAAACTTAGCGCCACCCTCGCGCCTGGTCGCAAGCGTTCGGCCTCGATCAGCGCGAATTTCTGTTGGGCCGACGCATAATCGCCGGGAATGGCCCCAAGACTGCAAATCACCACAATCGGAACTATCGCCAGCGCCCGAAAAGTCACATTCCGATAGACGGTTTCCGCCGCGCGCCAGTTTCCTGACAGCGTGAAATCACCCATCCGGTGTGTACCTCGCCCCACTGCCTTTTCCAGACTGTCCATTCTTTCATGATCTTACCGATTGGCCCGGGCCGTGCTTATCATCCCAATCGGAGCTCTTTATGCCGGTACATACTATCGTATTGCTTGCCGCAATCGGATTGTTGTGCCTCGCTACCATCCGCGTGGTTTCCGTCCTGTACAAGTATTACGGAGCCCACGTGGTCACCTGCCCGGAAACTCGCCGGTCCGCCGGTGTCGCCTTGGACGTTCGCCGCGTACTGTCCACGGGAATGGTTTCCGCTCCCCAACTGCGCCTGTCTTCCTGCTCCCGCTGGCCCGAACGTGCCGGTTGCGGGCAGGAATGCCTGAGCCAGATCGAAGCCGGACCGGAAGGGTGCCTCGTGCGCACCATCCTGTCGCAATGGTACGCGGACAAGGTGTGCGTATTCTGCGGCCAGCCGTTCGGCAACATTCAATGGGCGGTTCAAAAGCCCGCTCTCCTCACCGGCGGCCAGGTATCGGTGGACATCGCCACGATCGCTGCCGATAGACTGCCGGAGATTCTGGCCACGGCGAAACCGGTCTGTTTCGCCTGCCACACCGCCAATAGCTGGGTGCGCGAACACCCGGAATTGGTCACCGATCGCTCGAGTAAGAAGCAGATTTGAGAAGTAAGTAGTTAAGGTCTTTTACAGATGAAAATCGTGTCCGTCGGCCTGTTGCTGGCAGTCTTGCCGGCATTCGGCGGGCAACAGGGGGCACCGTTGGCCCCTATTGCGCTGTACGCTCAGTTTCAGCAGGAACCTCCGGCCGGTGTGCTGCAGGCAGTCCGCGAGGAGCTTTCCTCTATCATGGCTCCCATGGGCCTGCGTTTCGAGTGGCACGCACTGAGTGCTGCCCGCGGCGAGGAAGCAGCCGTGGAACTGGCGGTAATCACCTTCAAGGGCGGCTGCGACCTGGACCATCTGGTGATGCACATGCATGGCACTCTCACCGGCCCCCTGGGTTGGACCCACATTAGTGAAGGCGCCATCCTTCCGTTCGCCGATATCGACTGCGACGGCATCCGCTCCTTTATACAAACGGGGCTGCTCGGAGCCCGCTGCCGAGGTCCGCGAGGCGATGTACGGACGCGCCGTGGGTCGCGTGCTGGCCCACGAACTGTACCACATCTTTGCCAATACCCAACATCATGGGTCCGGTGTTGGAAAGGCCGCTTATACGGTCGATAACCTGCTGGGTGACGGTTTTCCAGTTCGATGAAAAGGAGTCCGCGGCTCTGCTCACCAGCAAGACCCACGAATTGCTCTCGGCCGCCGGCGAAGATTCTTCAAAATAGCGAGGGGTCGCCGAAGAGCGCTGCGATTTCCGCCTTCTGCCCCGCGTCCAGCGGCAGCAGCGGCAGGCGTGCCGGCCCGCCGTAGAATCCCTTCAGGTCCATGGCATACTTCAGGCCTTGAATGCCGTACCGCGGTGCTACTCCCGCCGCTTCCACAATCCGGCGCTGGGCCTCGTGCGAACCTTCAACGTCGCCCGCCTGATAGCGTTCGTAGACCAGCAGCGTGGCACGGGGCAGGGCGTTGGCGATGGCCAGAATCCCTCCGGTGGCGCCCAGCCGCAGACAATCGTGGAATTTGGCCGACGACCCCACCAGCACCGGAAAGCCGGCGGGCAAATTCGCCGTCAGCCTCGCGATCTTTTCCAGATCGGCGGAGCTTTCCTTGATCCCGATGATATTGGGGTGCTCCGAAAGCTCCAGGATCGCCTCCAGCGGAAGATCGATGCCCGGTATTTTGCGGAATGTCATAAATGAACACCGGGTAGCTTCGACCGCTCCGCCACCGCGCGATAAAAACCCACCTGCGTCTCCGGGCGCAGCATCTGGGCGCGGTAATAGTGCGGCGTGATCACCAGCGCCGCATGATAGCCCAGGTCTGCCGCCGCAGCCGATCAATCCGCAGCGTCTCCCGCACCGATTCCGCCGCCGTGCCCGCAATCAGCCTCCTGCCGGAGCCCGCTTCGCTCACCGTCGCAAACAGTTTCCGCTTCTCTTCGCGCATCGAGCAGCGGCGCTTCGCCCGTGGAGCCGGCGACCACGAATCCCGCCAGCCCCGCGTCGCAATACGCCGCGATATTCCGCCGCAAGCGCCGCGTGATCCACCTCGCCGTCCCCCGCAAACGGCGTACAGATCGGGGCCATGATTCCGTTCAATCGCACGGGATCAATATATCATCCGATATACTCACCAGAGGAATGAGCCCCGGAAAGCAGGCATTGCCCGCCCGCACCAGGCGCCGCGTCACGCGCCGTTTGATGCCCTACCTGATGTTCATCTACCTGCTGGCGTATCTGGATCGCGCCAACGTCGGGCGTCGCCAAGCTCCAGATGCAGGGCGACCTGAATTTCAGCGACGCCGTGATCGGCTTCGGCGCGGGAATTTTCTTTCTGGGCTATCTCCTGCTCGATATCCCCGGCAGCCTGATCGTGGAGCGCTGGAGCGCCCGCAAGTGGATCGCGCGCATCATGGTCTCCTGGGGACTGGTGGCCGCGCTGATGGGTTTCCTGGGCACGCCGCTGTTTGCCTCCTTCCGCCCGGACACGCAGTTCTACGGTTTGCGCCTGCTGCTGGGCATTGCGGAGGCGGGATTCTTCCCGGGCGTGATCGTGTACATTTCCCATTGGTACCGAGCGGAAGACCGCGCCGCGAGCCAAGGGGTATTTCATGGTGGCGCAACCCCTGGCCATCGCCGTGGGCCTGCCGGTCTCGCGCTGGATTCTGGATAACATCCACTGGGCCGGCCTGGCCGGTTGGCGCTGGGTGTTCATTCTCGAAGGACTCCTGCCCTTCGCCATGGGCTTCGTCACGTTCTGGTATCTGACGGACCGGCCCGCGCAAAGCCCACTGGCTTCCGGAAGACGAAAAGCAGTGGCTCACCGGCGAACTCAAGGCCGAGGAGGCGCGCAAAGTCGGCAACAGGCCGCGTGGGCGTCCTGGATGCGTTGCGCTATCCGCAGACGTTCCTGCTGATCGCCGTCTTCTTCCTGATCGTCACCGGAAATCAGGCGCTGATCTTCTTTCTGCCGTCCATCACCGAGAGCATGAAAAGCCTGCCGGCCATGTTCCGCACCTCCGCCGCCGGCCTGCCGTACGCCTGCAGCGCCGCGGGCATTCTGCTCAACGGCATGTGGGCGCAGCCGCACTGGCCAACTCCGCTGGCACACCGCCGTGCCGATGATGGCCACCGGCACGTCTCTGGTGCTGGCGGTTTCGGCGGGCAACCGCACCTGGCTCACCATCGGGATGTTTTGCCTGGCCGGCTTCACCTCGCAGGCGTATCTTCCCGCATTCTTGACCCTGCCCACCACGATTCTGGGCAAGTCGGCGGCGGCCACGGCGGTGGGGCTGATCTGCCTGGGCAATCTCGGCGGATTCGCCGGACCCTGGCTTTTCGGTTATCTTAGGACCAGCACCGGCCGGTTACGATACCGGCTTGTGGGTGCTGGCCGGCTGCATGCTACTCGCCGGCCTGCTCGCTACGCAGATCGCGTCGCCACGCCAATGGAGCTACTCCATGAAAGAAACCTGAAGACCTCCGCAGTTACCGCTGGTTCGGCCCCGACACCATGCGCGGCTTCAGCCATCGCTCGCGCATGCTGCAGCTCGGCTACCGCCGCGAAGACTTCACCGGCAAGCCGGTGATCGCCATCGTCAACACCTGGAGCGAAATCAATCCCTGCCACGCGCATCTGCGCGAGCGCGCCGAAGCGGTCAAGCGCGGCGTCTGGCAGGCGGGCGGATTTCCGGTCGAGATTCCGGCGTTCTCCATCACCGAAACCTACATGAAGCCCAGCCCCATGCTCTATCGCAATCTGCTGGCCATGGATACCGAAGAGTCGCTGCGCAGCCTGCCGGTCGATGGCGCGGTGCTGATGGGCGGCTGCGACAAAACCACGCCCGGCCTGCTGATGGGCGCCATCAGCATGAACCTGCCGGCGATCTTCCTGCCCGCCGGCCCCATGCTGCGCGGCAACTGGAACGGCCAGGCCGCTGGGCAGCGGCACCGATCTCTGGAAGTTCTGGACCGAGCGCTGCGCCGGCACCATCAGCGAAGAGGAATGGAACGCCATCGAAGCCGGCATCGCGCGCTCGCCCGGGCTTCTGCATGACCATGGGCACCGCCGTCCACCATGACCGCGCTCGCCGAAGCGCTGGGCATGACGCTGCCCGGCGCGTCGTCGATTCCCGCGGCGGATTCCAACCACGTCCGCATGGCCATCGATAGCGGCCGGCGCATCGTCGAGATGGTGTGGGAGGACCTGAAGCCCGCGCGACATCCTCACGCTGCGCCGCGTTCCGCAACGCCATCACCGTGGATATGGCCATCGGCGGTTCGACCAACGCCATCATTCACCTGGTGGCGCTGGCGCGGCGCTGCGGCTTCGAACTGCCGCTGCGCGTCGTTCGATGAGATCTCGCGCGCGCGTTCCCGTGCTGGCCAACATCCGGCCCTCCGGCGAGTTCCTCATGGAGGATTTCTACTACGCCGGCGGGCTGCGCGCGCTGATGGCGGAGATCCGGGACCTGCTGCATCTCGACTGCCTCACCGTGAACGGCCACACGCTGGGCGAGAATCTGGAGGGCGCGCGGGTCATCAATCGCCGAGGTGATTCGCGCGCGCGCGAAGCGCCGCTCGTCGGAGACCGGCGGCACGGCGATCCTGTACGGCAACCTCGCGCCGGATGGCGCGGTGATCAAGACCGCGGCCGCCGATCCGCGCTTCTGGCAGCACACCGGACCGGCGGTGGTGTTCCAGGATTATCGACGACATGGAGGCGCGCATCAATCGCGACGACCTGGACGTGGACGAGAACTCCGTGCTGGTGCTGCAGAATGCGGGTCCGCTGGGCGGTCCGGGGATGCCCGAATGGGGCATGCTGCCGATTCCCGCAAAAGCTGCTGGCGAAAGGCATCCGCGACATGGTGCGCATCTCCGACGCGCGCATGAGCGGCACGCGTACGGCACCTGCGTCCTGCACGTTTCGCCCGAAAGCTACGTGGGCGGGCCGCTGGCGCTGGTGAGGGATGGCGACCCGATCACGCTGGATATTCCGAACCGCCGGCTTGGATCTGCTGGTAGCGGAAGAAGAGCTAGCCGCCCGCCGCGCGCAATGGAAGCGGCCCGTCCCCCAGGAGGATCGCGGCTACCTGGCCCTCTACCGCGAGCGCGTCACGCAGGCGCATCTGGGCTGCGATTTCGATTTCCTGGGTCACGATAAAGAGCAGGCGGAGCCGGAAATTCACTGATAGAGTTTCTTCACCACGGAGTCACGAAGAACACGGAGAAAGACACGGAGAAACCGGAACTCATTAGTTCAAGCCACGCGGGGAACTGGGTCCGCCAGTCCTAACCCCAGCGAGCGAAGCGAGCTACACAGCCCCTGTCCCCCTACGCCAGCATCTTCTGCACCACGTTCCCCGCTACGTCCGTCAGCCGGAAATCGCGGCCCATGTGGTGATAGGTCAGCCGCGTGTGTTCCAGGCCGAGGCAATGCAGCAGGGTCGCCTGCAGATCGTGGACGTGCACCTTGTCTTCCACGATGTTCATGCACAGGTCGTCGGTCTTGCCGATCACCTGCCCGCCCTTGATGCCGCCGCCCGCCAGGAACAGGCTGTAGGCCAGCGGATGATGGTCGCGGCCGGCGTTGTTTACGTCGCGCGGATCGCGAATCTCCACCATCGGCGTGCGGCCGAATTCGCCGCCCCACACCACCAGCGTGTTATCCAGCAGGCCGCGCTGCTTCAGGTCTTTGATCAGCGCGGCGGTCGGCTGGTCGGCCATGTCGCAGTTCTTTTTCAGCTTGCGATTGAGGTCGCGTGTGGTCGTCCCAACTGGCGTGCGTCAGCATCACGAAGCGCACGCCGCGCTCCACCATGCGGCGCGCCAGCAGGCAATTGGTGGCGAACTGCTTGGAAGGCCCGTCGTCGATCGCCGTACATCGCCAGCGTCTCGGGCGATTCCTTGGAAAAATCGAGCAGCTCCGGCGCCGCCGCCTGCATGCGGAACGCCAGCTCGTACGAGGAGATGCGCGACGCGATCTCCACGTCGCCGGTCTCGCGCGTAGTGCTCCTCGATTGAGATCCTTCAGCGCGTCCAGGCTGCGCGCGCTGCATCTCGCCGGTGATGCCCGGCGGATTCGAAAGGTACAGCACCGGGTCGCCGGAACTGCGAAACACCACGCCCTGGTAAGTCGATGGCAGAAATCCGCTGGACCAGTTCGACGTGCCGCCGCTGGTGCCCACGCCCGAGCCCAGCACCACAAACCCCGGCAGGTTCTGCGATTCGCTGCCCAGCCCGTACAGCACCCACGCGCCCATGGTCGGACGTCCCACCTGAATGCTGCCGCCGAACAGCAGCAACTGGCCCGGGTGATGGTTGAAGGCGTCGGTGTACATCGAGCGCACCAGGCACAGATCGTCGGCGCACGAGCCGATGTGCGGGATGTAATCGGAAAACTCGATGCCGCTCTGCGCCGTACGGTTGTGAATGTCCGCGGGCTGGCCAGCACGGCGGCGTTCGGCTTGGTGAAGGCCAGGCGCAGGTCCTTGGTCATCTCCGGCGGCAGCGGCTTGCCGCTCCACTTTTGCAGCTCGGGCTTGGGGTCGAACAGGTCGAGCTGGCTGGGTCCGCCCTCCATGAACATGAAGATCACGTTCTTGGCCTTGGCCGGGAAGTGCGGCTTGCTTCGGCGCCAGCGGATTGACTTCGACGCCGGCCGCCGCGGCCCTCCTGTTCCATCAGCTGCGCCAGCGCCGTGATGCCGATGCCGCCGGCGCACTCCTGGAAGAAGCTGCGGCGGCGTTTGAATTCTGCGAAACTCCTCGCGATCCATGTTTATTCCCTCGTGATGAACTCGTCCAGGTTGAGCAGCACACGGCTCAACTCCACCCATGCCGCGGCTCCATTCTGCGGCACGCCCTCCAGCGGTTTGGAAACAGCGCGGCCACGCTATCGGGCGATTGCTCGATGCTATGGAGCGCCTCGTCGATAATACTTCCCCATCCGCTCGGCTTCGCGCGCGTTCGGCTCGCGGCCCAGCGTCAGTCTTGAACGCATACGTCAAGACGATCGCGAAACGGCCCGCTGGATTCGCGCATGACGCGGAATGCCAGGCCCTGCGCCGCTTCGAAGAACACCGGGTCGTTCATCAGGTTCAGCGCCTGCAGCGGCGTATCGGTGCGCTCGCGCCGCGTGCAGGACAGGTTCGGCTGCTGGGCGCGTCGAAATTCATGAGCTGCGGATACGGCGTGGTCCGCTGGAAAGTGAATATACAGCCCGCGCCGGTACCGGTCGGCGCCGGTGCTCTCCACCCATTTCACGCGATCCCGGCGTACGAAAGCTCGGCCACGCCCTTGGGCTGCGGAGGCTTCACGCTCGGCCCGCCGATCCTGCAGATTCAGCAGGCCCGCCGCGGACAGCGTCTCGTCGCGCACCAGTTCCGCCGGCAGCCGCAGCCGCGACATGTCGCGCCAGCAGCGTGTTCGCCGGGTCGCTTGCGCCTCCAACTCCGGCCGCGCGTTCGACGACTGCCGGTAGGTCGACGACGTCACAATCAGCCGGATCATCTGCTTCATGCTCCACCCGCGCGCCATGTATTCACGTGGCCAGCCAGTCGAGCAGTTCCGGATGGCTGGGCGGTTCGCCCTGCGTTCCGAAATCTTCGCGATGTGTACTACGATGCCGCGCCCGAACAGTTCCTGCCACACGCGATTGACGGCCACGCGCGAGGTCAGCGGATTCTCCGGCGATACCAGCCAGCGCGCCAGCGTCAGCCGCGTCGGTTTGCCCGGCGGCAGCGGCGGCAGCACCGCCAGCGTGCCGGCTGCACTTCCGGCCCGTGCTCGCGCCAGTCGCCCTTGATGTGCACGTACGTCTTCGGCGGCGTATCGTTCTCCACCAGCACCGGCGCGTAGCTGATCTGCGGCAGCGTGGCATTCAACTGGTTCAGCTTGTCGCGCAGCTTCCTTCAGCTTCAGGCTGTTGCAATAATCCTTCGGGATAGGCATTGCCGCACGACCCGATGAACACGTCGGTCATGGCGTACCGCTGCACTTCGCTGCGCTTGGCCGGGTCCATAAAAAGCACTTTGCGCGCGTTGTCCACCGTGTGGGTGAATTCGCCGTATGCGAAATCCGCGTCCTGCAATTCGCCGGGGTGCAGCGCCGCATGGCGCATCCGGTCCTCATACTTCGCCAGCGCCTCGGGAATGTTGTACTCGTCGAGCAAGGCGGCGCGCTTCTGGTCGTACGCCGCTTTCGCCTCCAGGTATGGCCCCAGTTCGCCCGGCAGCGGCGCCTGAATGTTTACTTCCTCCTGGGTATTGAAGAATGCCGTGAGCTGGTAAAACTCTTTCTGCTTGATGGGGTCGAACTTGTGGTCGTGGCACTGCGCGCAGCCCACCGTGAGCCCCAGCCACACGGTGCCTAGTGTGGCCGCGCGGTCCAGCACCTGCTCATCGCGGAATTGCTCCGGATCGGTGCCGCCCTTCGCGATTGGTGAGCGTGTTGCGGTTGAATCCCGTGGCCACCATCGTATCCACGGTGCGATTCGGCAACAGGTCGCCGGCAAGCTGGTCGATGGTGAACTCGTCGTAACGGCATATCGCGATTCAGCGCCTCGAATCACCCACTCGCGATACCGCCATGCCCACGGCCGGGTGCGGTCTTTCTCATATCCGTCGCTATCCGCATAGCGCGCCAGGTCCAGCCAGTACCGCGCCCACTTTTCGCCGAAATGCGGCGATGCCAGCAGCCGGTCCACCACGCGCTCATACGCATCCGGCCGGTTGTCGCGCAGAAATTCGTCCACTTCCTCCGCCGAGGGCGGCAGTCCGGTCAGATCCAGGCTCACGCGCCGGAGCAGCGTCCCGCGCGAAGCTTCCGGCGAAGGCGCGATCCCTTCCGCGTCCAGCTTTGCCAGAATGAAATTGTCGATCGGATTGCGCGCCCATGCCCGGTCGCGCACAGCCGGTACATCCGGCCGCGTGATCTTGCGGAACGACCAGTGCGTCGCGGCGGTGGAGGCCGTCATCGTCGTAGGCCCTGTTACCGGCCACTCCGCGCCCTTGTCGATCCAGGCCCGCAGCATTGCGATCTGTGCTGCCGTGAGACGCGCTCCCACCGGCGGCATCACCTTGCCATCGGCGCCGGTCACCATGCGGATCAGCTTGCTGGCGCCGCTGTTCCCCGGCTGGATCACGCGCATCGCGGCGTCCTTCTGGTCCAACCGCAGGCCGCTCATCTGCTGCCCCGCGCCATGACAGCCATAGCATCGCTTTTCGAGCAACGGAGCCACGTCGGTGGCGTAGTGAACCTCCGCCGCCGGAAGTGCTGTTGCACACAGGACTACCGCGGCCAGGTATCCCCCTCTGAACATGGCCTATATTATATGCCTAGCCTACGTCGATTAATTGCATCGCCCAGGGGATCACCCCGAGATCCACCGTCGCCGCCGTGATCGGCAATCGAAACCGGCGCGGGCCGGCCGACCCGGGATTGAGGTACAGCACGCCGTTTTTCATCACGCTCGCCGCTTTATGGGAGTGACCGCTCACTACCATCCGATACCCCGCGGCCGCCGGGTCGCTCCGCAAATCGTGCACGTCGTGAATCACGAAAATGCGCGCGCCGCCGGCATCCGCTTCCGCCGTGAGTGGCAGCGCCTGCGCCCATTCGCCGGTATCGATATTTCCGCGCACCGCCACTACCGGAGCCAGCCCGCGCAGCGTCTCCAGAATCTTCGCATCCCCCACGTCTCCCGCGTGAATAATCAGGCCGCACCCGTAGAGCGCTCTAACCGCACGTTCGCGCAACAACCCATGCGTATCGGAAATCAAGCCCAGTTTCATCGGCCACTAAAGATGATAATAGAAGGACCGCTAACCATGACTAAAGTGTTCCACTTCGATTCTCCCCGTCAGAAATATCAATGTGACGCCGCCGTCCTCTGGTGCTTCGACAATCGCTTCGAACTTGCCTTCCGCAAATTCCTGCAACGCTCCGGGGTCATCAATATCGACCCCATCAAAGTCGCCGGCGGCGCCAAATGCCTTGCTACGCCCGACAACGATGCCGAGCGTCAGTACGTCCTGGAGCAGATTCGCAAGTCCATTCGCCTGCACAACACCCGGCGCGTCATCCTCAAAGTGCATTCCGATTGCGGCGCCTATGGCGGTTTGGAACAGTTTGGCGGCGACCCGGCTCGCGAAGCCGAACACCACGCCGCGGAACTGCACCGCGCGGCCGAGACCTTGCGCGCTGCCATTCCGGGCCTGCAGATCGAGGGCTATTACGTGGATTTCGAAGGGGTCTGGGCAGAGGAGTTGAATCCATGAAACTTTGCGCCGTCCTGATTGTTGTGAGCGCGCTGCCGGCGGCCGCCGCCACGTGCGAGAGCCTTGCCGCGTTGAAGTTGCCGCATACTATCGTGAGCCTCGCACAGCCGGTACCCGCGGGCACTTTCACGCCGGCCGAAGGCCGCCCCATCCCCAATCTTCCAGCCTTCTGCCGTGTGGCAGGAACCATCAAACCCGCTGACGATTCCGACATCCGGTTCGAAGTCTGGATGCCCGCCGCCAATTGGAACGGCAGACTGCAGGGTGTGGGCAACGGCGGTTTCGCGGGCTCCCTGAGCCTCTCTGGCGTGGCGCAGGAACTCCGGCGCGGTTATGCCGCCGCTACCACCGATACCGGCCATAACGCCGCCGCTACGCCGGGCGCCACCTGGGCGCTGGGACATCCGCAGAAGGTGATCGACTTCGGCTACCGCGCCATTCATGAAACCGCGGTCACCGCCAAGGCCCTGATCGCCGCGTTTTATGGCGAAGCTCCCAGGCATTCGTACTTCGATTCCTGCTCTAACGGCGGCCGCCAGGCCCTCATGGAAGCGCAGCGCTTCCCCGCCGACTACGACGGCATCATCGCCGGCGCACCGGCCAACGATTGGACCCGCCTCATGCTGGAAGGCGCAGACCTGGCCCGCGCAGTGGCCGATAACCCGGCCGGCTTCATCCCGCCCGCGAAATTCCCCGCCATCGAAGCCGCCACCCTCGGCGCCTGCGATGCGCAGGACGGCTTGAAAGACGGCCTCATCAGCGATCCAACCAAGTGCCATTTCGATCCCTCCACGCTGCTCTGCAAAGGCGAAGATTCCGACCGTTGCCTCACTGCGCCGCAGGTCGCCCTGATGCGCAAGATCTACGCCGGCCCCCGCAACGCCAAGGGCGATTCGCTCTACTACGGCTACTCGCCGGGCGGTGAAGGTGGGAACGGCGGATGGCCCGGATGGATTACCGGCACCGCGCCTGAAAAAAGCCAGGGCTACGGCTTTTCCACCCAGTTCTTTTCCCAAATGGTGTACGAAAATGCCGCCTGGGATTATCGCACCTTCAACCCCGATCGCGATTCGAAAGCGGCCGATTCCAAATTGGCCGGAGTCCTGAACGCCACCGATCCGAACTTGAAAAAATTTAAGGATCGCGGCGGCAAGCTCATTCTCTATCACGGTTGGAGCGATGCCGCCATTCCGCCCGTCAACGCCATTCACTATTACCAGAACGTGGTCTCCCAAATGGGCGCCGCGCCTGCCGGCGAATTCGTCCGCCTCTACATGGTGCCCGGCATGCAGCACTGCGGCGGTGGACCCGGCCCCAATTCTTTCTGGTCGACCAATCCCACCACGCGCGGCGATGCGCAACACGATATGGAAGCCGCGCTCGAAGACTGGGTGGAAAGCGGATCCGCGCCCGGCCCGGTCATCGCCAGGCACGGCACGGAGCGCACCCGCCCGCTCTGCCCCTATCCGCAAGTCGCCAAATGGAACGGCGCCGGCAGTATCGACGATGCCGCCAGCTTCTCTTGCGCGAAGTAGCTTGCCCGCACGACGCAGTTTTGTGGCATGATGTCGGCTGTGCTGCGTTTCATTGTCTCAAGCTGTCTCTTCGCCGCCCTGCTGGCGGCCCAGGTGCCCCGGAACCGGGCGCCCTTGCCCAACGAACAGTGGGTCAAGCTGTTCAATGGCAAAGACCTCACCGGCTGGGTGCCGGTGGGCCACGAAAAATGGACCGTCGAAGACGGCACCATTCATGGCCAAGGCGTGACCAAAGAGTACGGCTATCTCCAGACCGAGAAATCGTATAAGGATTTCTGGCTCTCCATTCGCTTTAAGTGCGAAGACGACGGCAACAGCGGCGTCTACTTCCACACCAGTTTCAAACCCGGCACCGTGGATATCGATAAGGGCATGCAGTTCGAAATCGACCGCACGCTCGATCACCACACCGGCGGATTGTACGGCGATAATCGCGGCTGGATTGCCTGGCCTTCGCCCGAATACGAACAGGTGATCCGCCCCACCGATTGGAACGAATTCCTGCTCAAAGTGGAGGGCAATCACATGGTGGCCATTCTGAATGGCATCACCATTCTGGACTTCACGGACCCGGCCCCGAGATCGTCCGACGGCCCCATCGCCCTTCAGCTTCATTCCGGCGGTGAGGGCAACATGCGCTTCAAAGATATCTACGTGCGCGACCTCTCGGTGCGCTAATGCAGATCGCCTCGCTCCATCACGTGACCCTTACCGTCCGGGACCTCGAACGTTCCCGCGCCTTCTACCGCCAGGTGCTGGGCTTGTCCGAGATCCCGCGGCCGAACTTCTCGTTTCCGGGTGCATGGTTCCAATTGGGGGCGTCGCAGCAACTTCACCTGATCGTCCATCCCGAGTCCACGTTCCGCGAAGGCAAAGGCCTCGACACGCGCGACATTCACTTCGCCGTGCGCGTCGCCGATTACTGGGCCACCGTGGAGTTTCTGCGCGCTCAGGGTTTTCGCGAAGACGCCGAGGACGCATTTCGCAAGTTGATCGTGAACCCGCGCGCCACCGCCGGCTTTCCGCAGATGTATATTCTCGACCCCGACCGCCACGTGATCGAAATCAACGCGGAGTCTCTGCCGTAAGCGCCGGTATTCTATCTATTCGCCGATATCCTCGTTCCACAGCTCCGGATTTCGGCGGATGAAGTCCGTCATCGTCCGGATGCATTCCTCGTCCTGCAGCACTTCCACCGCCACGCCGTTCTGCCGCAGATAATCCTCCGCGCCCAGAAACGTCCGGTTCTCACCCACCACCACGCGCGGGATCTTGTAAAGCACGATCGCCCCGCTGCACATCGGACACGGTGAAAGCGTGCTGTATAGAGTGCTGCGCCGGTACACCGATGCCGGCAGCCGTCCCGCCTGGCGCAGGCAGTTCATCTCGCCGTGATCGATCGCGCTGCCGCTCTGCACGCGGCAGTTGTGCCCCTGGCCAATCACTTTGTCTTCGTGCACCAGCACCGAGCCAATCGGGATGCCGCCTTCAGACAGGCTCTTCCGTGCCTGCCCCAACGCGAGTTCCAGGTAGGGATCGCGCAAACTACTTCGAGACTCCAAACCCGTCGATCTTGACCTCCAGAACGTGGTTGATACGGATGCCGTAAATGCCGTCCGTCTTCGCCATCGCGCCCGTCTTCGGTTCGCTGTGCACCACCTGGCCATTCACCACAAAGTCGACTTTGTCGGCGCCCACGCGCACTTCCAGCGCATTCACGGAGGTGCCATCCGGACCAGGTTTCTTCACTACGTCGCTGGGTGTCTTCGGAGTGACTCCGGCGGTTGCTTCGCCGTTCCGGCTCTTGATCAGCCATGTGCCGTTCTGCGCCACCGTGAAGTACAGATAGGATTGCTCCGCGCCTTCCAGTCCGCTGCCGCCGAAAACCAGCCCGTAATAATTGGTGTGGCTGCTAGGTTTCACAAGTGTGAACGTGCCCTTCAGGGTATAGGTGCCCGACGCCGTATCGGCGGGATTCCAATAAACTGCCGCCTGGGGATTGGTGGCATGAAAGCCCGATCCCTCCGTGACGAACTTGATAGGGCCGGGAGCGTCCGGGTCGGAAGCTGCCGAACTGCGGTCAACCCGCATTTTCCAGCCCTTCGGAGCCTGCGCGGCCAGCGGGGCTAACACGGCCAGAGCCAGCGCCGCAACTTGAACGTAACGCTTCATCTTGTGTTCTCCTTCAATCGTGGATGGGATTTTATTATATATCCCATCGTGCCGGCTCCACTCCTCTTACTCACCATCAGTTCCCAATTGGAGTCTTCTCTGCGCGGTCGATTACGAGAATTTCCGTTGGCGCTTTGGTTGCTGTCAGTTTGAGGCCGAGTTGATCGCGAACGGCAGACACCACGTCGCCCTCCGGTTCCATATCGACTACGAAGCGGTATTTCGAGGTGAGTCCGGTCTTGTCCACAATCGGTAATTCCATGCCGAGGAAATGCGACAGCACGTCGGCGAACTTCCCCGTCGTCGCCAGCATGAAAAGGAAGTGTTGACGGGGATCTTTACCGGGCGGCGGTGCCCCGTCGGTAACCTCGGGCATCTCGGCTCCGCCATTCGCGACTGTCATTTCATAAACCGGAAGAACTCTGGTCTCGCGATGCAGCGCCAGCCCGAAGCGCTGCGCCAGCAGTGCCTGCAGCATCTGGCGGCGTTGCTCCTGGCTTGTCGCCGTGGCCGATTTGGCTTCTATATCGTAGCGCGCTGCGTTGAGCCAGTCGGGCCCGCTTACCTGGAAGTCGCGCACATTGTAAGCAAACTGGATCAGGTGGTTCAAAGTGGCGCCCCTCGCGCTGACGCGTGCGGGATCGGGCATGCTGATCCCGAGCGGCCCGCCGCGATTTCCGCCGCTCCTGCCGCCTGCCGGAACTGCCGACGGTTTGACCGATGCCACTTCAAACTCCGGGGCAGGCGGCTCCTGCCCGCCTACGTCCACAGGGGAGAATGCAACGTTCGCGACCACGGCGGCATCGATCAGCGATTGCCGGCTTTCGGTTCCGGGCGCCATCGACCGCGCAAAATACATCACCGCTTTCTTTTCCTTCAGCGGAGCCAGCATCTTCACCACATCGCGGAGCCCATCCAGCATGCGATCCGGCTCCTGCTGTGTGGCGTGTCCCTCGGGAACGTTGGCGAACGCCTGCAGCAACAGGTCGCGGTTCGCGGTGAAATCCTGGAGGACCTGAACTGCGCCGCCGTCGGATATCATGACCGCGACACGATCCGCTGGCCTGCATTTGCGTCGAGACGAACGCCCGCGCCGCCGATACCGCGCGCACTTGATCCCCGGCGCTCAACACCCCCAGGTGAAAGTACAGCACCAGTAGCCGCTCCCTCTGGGCCTGCGGCGTGGGCGCTGAAGGCGGCACATTCTCAGCTCACCTGCGGATTCCGCCGTGCCAGCGCGCCCGAAGCGAATGCTCCCGATAACAGCAGGCACGCGCCGGCGGCACACACTGCTCGGGCTCGCGAGACCTGAGGTGCCGGACGCCCCGACAGAATGCGGCGGATCCTCCGGGGCAGGGAACTGCCCGGCATGGCCATTCCCAAAACATTTAAGCGCCTTCCGCTGCGCTCCACGGCGCGCGCCATCTCCAGCAGGTACTGCGAGTAATGGAAAGGGTCGTGCCCGCCGGCCAGCGCCGCCGCATCGCACGCCTCTTCGGCAAGCGCCGACAGGTGCCGCTCCAGCCACCATGCCAGCGGATGGAACCAGAACAACGCACGGTTCAGCAGCGCCAGGAACTGTACCAGTGGATCGCGCCGGCTCGCGTGTTCGTTCTCGTGGGCCAGCACCGCCGCCAGTTGCGCCGCTGGCCACTCCTGCCAGCCTTCCGGCAGAATCACCCGCGGATGCAGCCAGCCTACCGTCACCGGCGCAACGCAGGAAGAACTCGTCCATAGCCCTGCCTCCGGCCGTGCGCCTCGCAAGAGCGCGTGAGCCCGCGCGGCGCCAATCGCCAGGCGCGAGAGCAGGACAACGCCGCCCACGGCGTACGCCGCCAGAAGCAACGTCCACCAACTCCACGCGAAGCGCCGGGATTCCACGCCGGAGGGCGGCATCTCGGGGGACGCGGGCAGCCATGCCGTGGAAACGGGCACGGTCCCGGTCGTCGCCTGCCGCGCGGATGGCAGAATCCGCCAGTTCGCTTTCGGCGCCCACGCCGTCCACGACGGCAGAACCAGCATCCAGAGTACGACGCCCAGCCACGCCGCATGACGCGCGGCGGCGCTCCTCACCCGCAGCACCACCAGCACCGCGCTGGTCACCGATGCAATCAGCGCCGCCCTCACGGCGCACTCCAGCAACAGACTCTGCATCACTTCCCTCCTCGCCTCTGGCTCTTCACGAAATCTTCCAGCCGGTCCAGTTCCCCCTTGCTCAGGACCCGCGCCTCCACCATCCCGCTCACCAGTTCCTCCACCGACCCCTGGCAGAACCGGTCGATAATCTGCCGCACCGCCCGCGCCGCCAGGCTCCGGGCCGGCTCCATGGCGTGGTAAACGTAAGCCCGTCCGTCCTCTTCGTGCCGCAGGTATCCCTTCTGCTCCAGCCGCCGCAGCAGCGTGCGTATGGTGGCTTCCTTGAGCGCCCGTTTGCGCGAGACCTTCTGGTGGACCGCCTCCACGCTGCTCGGCCCGGAATCCCACACCGCCTGCATCACTTCGTTTTCCAGTTCGGTCAGGGGAGCCCGCACGGGTCCACCCGCGGTACGTTTTGTCATGGTACAAGTTGTACCACTAACAGTCGTACCAGTCAAGGCGGGAAAGTTACCGCGCGCCTAATATCGGCGCGGACGGCCTAACTCTTCGGAGGTGTAATGCAGATCGCGATCCAGAATCATTTCCAAAGTAGTGCCCTGCGGCAGCACCACTTCGGGCCGCTTGGTGAGCAGCACCGAGGCCAGTCCCGCGCCCGCGCCTGCCGCCGCCCCGATGCCCAGGCCAGTAATCGGATGCCCCGCGGCACCGCCGGCGATGCCGCCCACTGCCGTACCGGCGCCCGTAGTGGTGGCCACCGTGCGCGTGTCGCCGCGGGAATCCCGTTCGCCCGTGATTTTTCCTTCCGAATCCACCGTACCTTGCGCCCGGGAATCCGCCGATGCCAGCCGCGAATGGAAATCGCGCGTCACCCCGTTGGGCAGCACGATCGTGTCGAAACGAATGAACAGTTCGGCCTTGCCCTTCACCTTGCCCGCCGGCTTGCTGAGCGTCAGGGTGCCGTTCACGAAGCTGCCCTGAGGAATCACAATCCGGTCGTTCACCGCAATCGGCATCTCCGTCCGCAGATAGATATGGTCGCCTTCGTGCGAATGCTTCGTGTCCACAGTGTTGCGCAGCGCCAGCGGAATCCGCGTTCCCGCAGGGACCACCAGTTCGGTGGGCTCAGGCGGAGGTGGCGGAGCGGTGCGCCTAAGCGGTTCCGCCGGTCGCGGGGCCGGCGCCGCGGGTGGTTCCGGTGGAGCCTCCACCACCACGGGCGCGACAGCGGTCACCGGTGCGGGAGCCGCCACCTTGTGAAACACCAGCTTGCCCTCCACCGTTCCCGTGCGCCGCACTATCTGCCGCACGATGGTGAGCGTGTCATGCTCTCCCGACAGCAGCCACCGGTCCATCACCGTGTAATTCTGCGGACCCGATACCAGCGTGTTGACCAGCAGTGCCGCGCCTTCCCATTTCGCCATGCTATTGCGCGATTCGCCGCCGACCTTGTACCGCGCCTCCGCGCCCGTCAGCGAATAGAACCACTCCACCGGCTTGGGGCCGTCCGACGGCATGGAGATCAGGATGACTACATCCTGCTGCGTCACCGTGAATTCCCGCTCCGGCTGCGGACCCAGCGCCCGCGTATCGCTGGAATCGGGGTCGATGATCCACCGTCCGCCGAAATCCCGATCGGCATCAATCGCAAAAACGGGGCCCGTGAGCGCCAGGCCCAGGCAGGCTAGTGCCACTACACCAGTTGCTCCCGGCATTGCCTCTATTTTATCGCACCACCCACATCACCACCCCGTGTGAAGGCACCGTGGCGCTCAGTTCCGGACCCTGAAAGCTGACGTCCGTATGCGACCAGACATCGCGGCCCCGTGAGGGCGCGTGCATCTGCAACTCGGACCATTTCGCCGAGACTTTCGCCGTCTCGCCGCCGCGATTGAAAACGGCCACGGCCTTTCCGCCGCCCGCCAGATCGCGCACCCAGATCTCCTGGTCGCCCGCGCTCCATGCGCGATGCCCCTGCCTGCCTTCCTTGTCCTGATCCACGGCAATTACTTCCCGGTTGAGCAGAATCGCCTTGATGGCCGGCGTCATATCCCGCAGATCGTTGCCCGCCAGCAGAGGCGCCGCCAGCATGGACCACAAACTCATGTGCGTCTGGTATTCGGTATCGGTCATCCCGCCGTTGCCGATCTCCAGCATGTCCGGATCGTTCCAGTGCCCCGGCCGAGCGTATTCCGCAAGGTCGTTCTGCTTGAACCCGATGTTGGTCATCGAAGCCCATTGATCGCGGATATCGCCCGTGGTGCGCCACAGGTTGCCGCCCACATCCGCGCCCCATTTCCACACATCGTTGTTGCCGTACTGGCACAGGCTGAATACGATCGGCCGCCCGGTGGCGTGCAGCGCATCGCCCATCTTTTGATATACCGCCTGCATCTCTTCGTTGGTATACAGGTTCCGCGCGCCGCACCAGTCGTACTTCACGTAATCGATGCCCCACGCCGCCCACGTTTTGGCGTCCTGTGCTTCGTGACCCATGGTGCCTTCGTACCCGGCGCAGGTGTTCGGCCCAGGCGAAGAATAGATCCCCAGCTTCAGCCCCTTGCCGTGTACATAATCGGCCAGCGCCTTCATGTCCGGAAACTTCCTGTTGGTTTGGATGTTGCCCTGCGCGTCGCGCGTGCCCTCCCAGGTGTCGTCGATATTGATGTACCGGTATCCCACATCTTTCATGCCGCTCGACACCATGGCGTCCGCCATGCCCCGTACCGCGGCATCGTCCACGCGGCCGCGAAACTTGTTCCAACTGTTCCAGCCCATGGGAGGCGTCTTGGCAAGCCCGTTGTCCGGGACCTTGTGCAGCGCCGGTAGCGGCAGCCGTTCGGGATAGGCGCCTTCACCGGCCGGTGCGCGGTGCGCCACCATGGTGTTCATCGCCGCACCCGGCCGGGAGCGCGTGCCGATCTGCAGTTCGTCACCCTCGAGTTTCCCCTGGTAGGTCACCTTGCGATTGTCTTTGCTGATGGCCTGGAGCGTGAATCCGCCGGCATCGCCGGTGCTTTCCTGGATGGTGTAGTAGAACTGGGTCACGCGAATGTGTCCGGTGATGCGCTGCCCATCCTGTTTCAGATTGAAATACGTGTTGCGGCTGGTGCCGTCGGCATTCGGCTGGGCCACCACCCAGTTGCCGGTCAGGTCGGCGGCGGAACCGGCCCCCGCCAGCAAAACGAAAATCCCACAGAGAGTTCGCAGGCTCATAACACCCAAGTGTACCGCTAACGCTGGCGCCGTCTTTTGCGAGAGGATACACTGTACGCTTGATGGAGATCAGTCATACCGAAGTCGCGCCCGGTAAGGTGGCAATCACGCTGGCGGGCAAGCTCATGATCGGCGGCGATGGAAACCGCGTTGTCGAACTGGTACAGTCCCTGCTTGCCCAGGGCAAGCGCATCATCATCTTCGACCTCTCCGGCGTCACTGTCATAGACAGTACCGGAGTGGGCCACTTCATTTCCAGTTTCAACAAAATCATGGCCGCCGGCGGCGAGATGCGCATGGCCGCCGCCACCGGCCACGTGTTCCACACCTTCCACGTAAGTCTGCTGGATCAGGTCTTCCGCTTCTTCCCCACGGTGGAAGAGGCCGCCAAAGAATAGGTCGCTGCTTACTTAGGCCGGGGGACCGTCCATGGGCGGGCGAATGCTGTCACTAATGCCCGACGACTAGCCGTTCGGCCTCATCCCGATCCGTCAAGAAAGTTTACGTTCGTTATAACGGTTCGCATCTTCTGGTATTCCAGCCTGGTCGCCCGGAGCAGGTGGTCCATACCGACCGCGCCAGAATCGTCAGCAGCCGCCAGGAACGCAGCCATCAGTGCGATATTTCGGATGCTTCCGCCTGAGATCTCAAAGCGCCTTGCCATGAGGTTCAGGTCGAGTTCGGAATCGCGCGGGGTATCCTTTGGCCAGACGCTTTGCCAGATGCGAAGACGGTCTTCCACATTCGGCATGGAAAACTCGACAATCGCGTGCAGCCGCCTGGTGAACGACTCATCCATGTTCTTGCCCAGATTGGTCGCCAAAATTGCAAGCCCGTCGTGTTCCTCCATTTTCTGCAGCAGATAGTTGGTCTCGATGTTCGCGTAACGGTCGTGAGCGTCCTCCACCGCTGTACGTTTTCCAAACAGCGCATCCGCTTCGTCGAAAAACAGTATCGCGTTACTGCTGCGTGCTTCGGCGAAAATGCGAGACAGGTTTTTTTCAGTTTCGCCGATGTACTTACTTACGATTGTGGACAGATCAATCTTATATAGATCGAGACCGAGTTCAGCGGCCATTGCCTGCGCGGCCATCGTCTTGCCTGTACCGGATGCGCCGGAGAAGAGGATGTTGATGCCCTTGCCGTAAAGCTTTCTCGCGAATCCCCAGGAATCATAGACACGGCCACGGTGTCTGACCGCATTGCAGATTTCGCGCAATTGACGGAGGCGCTCGGGAGGAATCACCAGATCGTCCCAGGTGCAACGGGGTGAAATATGGGTGGCCAGTCTTGCGAGCCTTCGATTCGAACGGGACCGGCAGGCGGTGAGCAAGTCGTGCATCGTGACCGTGGCATCGATTCCACGCCACTTAGCCAGGTTGCGCCCCGCGTTGATGGCTTCGATGATCTGACCCCCTGTAAAGCTGAACTGATTGGCCAACGCCTCGAAATCGACGCCGCTGGTTTGCGCCAGACGCTCCCACAGTGCCAGGCGTATTTCAAACGTCGGGACGCTGAATTCAACATGGGTGAATCCACGTTTCAACAGGAACCCCGGCGGCTCCCAGGCTTCCTCGCTCGCGAGAATCGTAAGACATGTGCTCCGCTCGATCGAGCGAAAAAGCGCTTCGCACTGCGGTTGCTTCGAATCGTCGAGAAACGCGTCGAAGCCGTCCACGAAGACGGCGGCGTTATGCAGCCGGCACTCTCGCGCCAAGAGCCTGAGGGTGTATTCCAGGTCGGTTGCTGTGACCAGCCGCGAACCCCTCACAGTCATGAGGCGCAACCCTCGCTCAAGGCATAAAGCCTCAGCACAGGACTTCTTTCCGGCTCCGTAAGGTCCCTGAAAATGCAGTATTCCGGAAGCGCCCTCTAAGTTGCGCAGGCCGCTCAGTACATGCGCAGGCAGCAGCAGGTCGCGGAAATCGCACTTCGGAACCATCAATCCGGCGATGTCCGCCAGGCGCGCTTCGGGAGCGGAGAGTCCGGTCAGAAAGTTCGCAATGCCAGGGTCAATTCTCAAAATCTTCGCCGGAAACGGCAGCAATGCGTTCGAAGGTTCATCGCGAAGTTCAACCAAACCATTCCGAAGCAGTGAGGCTCCCGGTTCAAAATGGATCCGGGCCGCAAGCTTTTCCTCCATCGAGCGGCAGAGCAGGTTCAGAGCCAGGTCGACGGTGGGAAGCTTCCTGGTTACGTCGTCTTGCAAATAGGCGTAGAATTTTTCGTAACGCAGGTCGAATTCCGGCGCCAGCGCAATCAGAAGAACATCAACCTCAAAACGCGTTAAGCCGAAGGCGCGGATTAGCTGCGGTAGTCGCAGTTCCACTCCCCGGCGCTCGCTCGACTGGGCGAGCAGGGATGTTCGATCGTAGGCTTCGTTGAGACGAGTTTGAAGGTCTTCCGGTAAGGGGCTCTCTGCCCATGGGGGGAGTCCGCTGGAGTTTCGGGCGAGGCGGTCCATCTCCTCATCCGACAGGTACAATCCCTGAAACTGCGGATCGACGGTTTGAATTTCGCGCGCCACGCGGACGCGCCACTGCAGCATCAGATCGATGCGGCTCAGTTCCGCGAGGAGGTGTGATTGCGAATTGGCGAAATACTCCATCTCAGGAAAGAGATTGTACCGCTTCATGGGTCACCGCCGGTTCGGTCTGTGGACTTCAATGCATTTCAGGCGCTCCGGATTTGACGTTGAAATGGATGCGACTTTGGTTTCACCGTATACAAGCACGAAGATTGCAGTATTTTCGTTCCGCGGCACGCCGAAGAAGAATGAGACTTGCCGCATCCTGCGCGGAGATCGAACACTGAACCGCGTTCCGGGCAGCAGAGTGTCCGAGGGTCCCACGTGCGTCTGCCCTCGCAAAACCAGCCACGCCCGCGATTCCTGAAAGATGATTGAGGAGATGCCCTACCAGTTGCCCCCGAGCCGCGTCACGTTTACTTCGGATACCTTCCCTGCCGGTGGGAGCCCGACCGAGAATTCGATCCGGCCAAGCGTCACCTCGCCGCCGTCCATGACCGCGGAGAAGGTGTACTCGACTTCCTTGAGCGCCGCACCACCCGCTACGGTCCCGGGATGGCTCGTGGCCACGGCCACATAGCGGATACTCACACGCCTGCCGAGTCGCCTGCTCGCAGCTTCCGCCAGAGCCGGGAGGTCCTGGCGAAGGAACCGCTCCGCGCGGCCGTTCTGCAACACCAGGTTGACTTCAGAGGGTGCGAGCATCATCCCCGCGGCGGCCTCGTCGCCGAAGCCAGGGCCCGCCAGGTGGGCGGCCTGGTAGTCGGGCAGGTTGTGATTTTCACGAAGCACTCGCCACATCTCTTCGTTGTTGTAGTTCGGCGCCCGGAGCCGGTCCATCGCCGGAAGGATCTCGCCCGTGATCGTCACGGTCTGGCTGTTGTCCACCGTGTTGATGCGTCGCTCGATCGACTCGATACCGCCTGTGCCCGCCGTGCGCATATCGCTGGGATGCAAATCGCCGATGAACCGGGGATGCCGGGGCAGACCGGTCGGCGCAGGAGGAGGCGCGGCGGGACGGGTCGCCGGGATATCCGGCTCGGGCTCCGCCGGCTCGGGAGCGTGAGGTGCGTCGCGCGCCGGGGCCGTTGCGGCGCGCTCGCCCGAATTCTCGCGCCAGATCCACTCGATTGCGTCCAGCTCATCTTTGGAGAGCTTGCCGATGTCGAAGCCCCGAAGAGCCGGGTGCCTGCCAATGTACAACAGGAAGGTCTCGAAGTTTCGCACACCCATCCGTGCGGCGACACGCGCGGCACGGGCGAGAGGCGGAATCATTTCCCACAGGTGAGCCAACAAGAGATGGGTGGGCCCCATCACTCCGCGGGCTGGCGAGGATCTTAACGCCCTGCCAAGGGCCGTCATGGCTTCGCCGAACTCCTTGCGCAATGCCTGGGCGCGGGCGACGAGGCGAGCCTTGACGATCGATTTCAGCACCCCCTCGTTCTTTGCCAGGTTCAGCTTTGCCGCGAACCTGGCGACGTCGTCGGTCTCCTCGAGAACGTGGAGCGCCGGGCCGGCGGCCTTCAGCGCCGCTACCAGTTGTAAGCCGTCGAGCCCAATCGCGATGAGTGACAACGCCGCCCAGAGCGCGCTTGGCGAATCGCTGCTGAGGGTCTGCTCGGCGTCAAAGGCCGTGTGCGCGGCGGCCAATGCGTCGCCGTAGTTCTTAATCTGCTCGACGCTGGTTACCACGCTCACAGCGAGTAGCGCGCCGCCCGCCAACACGGCGACGGTACCGCCCCCGGCGGTCAGCAGGCCGAGGCCGATCGCCAGGATCGCTGTGGCAATCGCCTTGAACGCATGATCGGCCTTGATGTTGCTCAGGTGTGCGTCGACGATCATGTCGAAGATGGTCCCCGGCGTGGCTCCAAGCTCCGTTTTGGTCATCTGGAGAACCCGATCGAGCTGGAAGACGATTTCAGGATCATGGATGAGGCGCGCGCGGGTTTTCTCGATGTCGTGGAGACGGTCGTGGGCATCCTGACGCAGCAGGCCACCGAGTTGCTCTGGGCCGGCGTCCGTGAACTCGTGGGAATCGAGCTCCTGGTCCGCGAGGATCGGGTAATCCGCAGACTGGGCGATGAGCTCTTCTTCGACCTCGTTCAAGAGGGCAGTGATCTCCGGGTTCGGATCCTGAATGCGCATCTGGGCACGTTCCTGGTGGCTTTGATAGTCGAAGGTGACCCAGAGCGATCGAAGCTTCGCCAGTTTGGCGTGCAGCGCGTTAACCTCGTCCTTGTCGGTGTAGCGCATCAGCTCTGCGTAGACCACCGATTCGCTCGCCGCGAGCGCTTGCAACGCGATCTCTTGGGCGCGTTCCCTAAACAGCTTGACGTACGCATCACGCGCCGCAAAATATTCGGCGAGGTTCTTGAAGCGGCGCGGCAGCATCGCCTGGGCCGTTTCCCACTCTTTGCTGAGTGGCCCGTTCATGATGCCTGCGGCGTCGAGGATGAGATCGTTCTTGCGCGCAGCCTCGATGGTCTTCCAAATCTCCTCGGTGCCTCGCAAGCGGTCAATGATGCTGCGGTCGGCCGCCTGGCTCTTGAGAAACGCGTCGACCGATTGCTCGATCTCCTCATAGTTGTCGCTCGTCATCCGCCCTCGGCGCTGATAGAGCGCCCAATCAGCGTCGGTGAATGAGTTGACCTTGGTGGCGATGCGCAGCGCCGCTGCGTACTGCTCCGGATCGAGATCGCGTCCGTCGGGTCGCAGGAACTCGCGCGCCTGGTCAGGGAGGTTCTGAAGCGCGTCGCGGTCGCGGACCACTTCGTCCCGCGTGCGCATCCAAAGGTCGCGTTCGGTCGCCTGGCCCGGTCCAGGGCCGATCTTCTTTTTTCTCGTTTGGGCCTCGTCGCCGTGCTTTCGCCAGTACCGCCGATCGGCCTCGTCGTCGATCCGGTGGCGCTCGTCCTCCGGCAGATCCGCCAGTTCCTGCGCGCGATCCTTAGCGTCCCGGATCTCGTCCTCGCCAACACGAAGCAATTCGATCCCCACCGTGACGGGCCTTCCCTTCTGGTCCTCGCTGATCCCAGTGTCGAAGTGTCCTATGAGCTTGCCGCCGCCCTCTAGCATCTGGTTCAGGATCGACTCGGCCTCGTCCAGTCCCACGGCGTAGAGCTGCGCCAGTGCCAGGATTGCGAACTCACGGCCGCTCATCGCTCGCGGCGGCACGACGGTCAGGACGACTCTCGGCTTTTTCGTTAACTTTGGAGCAACGCCCTGGGCCGCTGCCGGGGACCGCTGAACAACGTTGGGCCCTATGGTTTGGTCTGTCGCCACATCCAAAGCGACGCCGCCGGCCGGCGCGCGCTGGACGAGCGGCCCCCCTCCGCCCTGCTGTATCACATGTGTGAGCTCATGCGCGATCAGGTGCCGCCCCTCACTCGTATCCGGCGCAAACCGGCCCGCACCGAAAACAATGTTTTCTCCAACCGTGTAGGCGTTGGCGCTCAACTCCCTCGCCGACTGCCCGGCAGCCCCGTCCGTATGGACTCGTACCGCTGAAAAGTCTCGCTGCAGGCGTGGTTCCATGAAAGAGCGAGTTGCCGCGTCCAGTGGGCGGCCCGGCGAGCCCAATACTTCCTGTACGCTCGGCGGCGCCGTAAGACCGGAGTTGCCAGACCCCGCGGGCTCGCGTTGAATCTCGCTCTCATCATGTTCGGATGAACATCTGGTGCAAGTCCCCCCGCAGGAGCATTTGCGTCGCAGGCCTGGGAGCGCGCTCGACGCGATTGTCCCGGCAGAGGGCTGTTCCGGCATGCGCATGACACGTTCTGCAACCCGTTCGGCTTCCTGCTCATATTGATCGTTGGCTTCCCCGACGGTCAGCTTCCGCTGAATGCCGAGTATCTTACCGTGTGGCGTCAATTGCCCTGCCTGAATCAACTGTCCCACCCGTCGGTTGCCGACGACGTGCTGGAGCTGGAGAACGGGGTGAAGACTCCGTTGGAGCGAAGGGGCGGAACCCGACTGAGACTCGCGATGTTCGGTCTCGTGCTTCGCCCTCCCGGGCGGCTCCACCGTCAATTCGTGGGTCGTTGAATCCATAGACAGCCTCTCTACGTTTGCGCCAAAGGCTTCGGCATGGCACCCCTCAGTTCTTCCACCTCTTGCTTAAGCTGCTTGATCGCCTCCAGCAGCACGGCCGTTAGCTTGCCGTAGTCCACCGCTTTCATCCCGTTGTTTGGACAGGTGACGACCAGTTCCGGCAGCACCTTCTCAACCTCCTGGGCGATCACGCCGATTTCGCGCCCGCGTTCCGGCCGTGCCGTCAGATTGTAGCTGACGCCCCGGATGGCAGACACTTTCGCGAGGGGATCTTCGATCGCCAGGATGCTGTCCTTGAGGCGCTCGTCGGAGAGATTCACTGCCGCTCCGTGGAAGAACACGCTTCCGGCGACCTCGCAAAGGTGCGTATCGCCTGATTCGCCGTTGATAGCGAATCGCGACTGCCAACCAGTCTTGTTTTCGTTTGTGGTGGTGGTGATTTCAAAACGCGGATACCCGCTGTTGTCGTCGATCTGAACGGATACCGCGGTTCTCGTCGCATCCAGGAAGTCGAATCCGCTATTAGCGGCGTTATGACGAGCGTTGTATGAAAGGCTGCTAAAGGTTGTCAACCCCGCGGGACCGTTACCGCCGCTCAACGATAATCGCCCGGCAGTAACTCCAACGTTGCTATTGACTTGCAGGTTGCCGTTTACGGTTGCGGCGCCCGAAACCACGAGGTTCGAGCCGCAACTCACAGGACCCGTCGTAACGGCGCCGGTGAGGGTCGAAGAACCGGTTACGTTGATGCCTGGACAAGTGATCGCGCCGCTACTCAGCGCTCCAGTCGACGTAATGTTGCCGCTCAATGTGACAGGACCTGTGAGCGTCGAAGGACCGTTCACTGTGATGCCGGGGCATGTGATCGCGCCGCTGGCGAGGGCTCCAGTCGCCTTAATCGCTCCTCCCACGGTCAGATTGCCCGTAACTGCGGCAGAGCTATCCGCCTGCAGCGCGCCATGCACCTCCACAGCCTGGTTAAAAACGGCGGTGGCTGAACCCGTTACTGTTAAGCCGGGGCAAGTGATTGCGCCGCTGGTTAGCGCTCCGGTCGCCGTGATCGCGCCTCCCGCGGTCAGATTGCCCGCGACGGCCAGATTGCCGGTGAGGTTGGACGACGCCTGCGCCGAAACCGATAGCTTCGGCCAGGTCGTAACCGGGTTATTCGCATCCGTGAGCGTCAGGCTGTGCACCTGAACATCGGCGCCGCTGGCCCCCGCGATCCGACGGATGGTCGGATCTACGCTGGTGATTTTACCGTTCGCGTCTGTCACCAAGGACGCCAGCAACAGACTACGGCTCGGGTCAGACGGCAGCGCTGGCGCCACCGAGATTGCGCCGGTCTCGGTAATCCGAGTGTTGCCGGAAGCGCCCGCATCTGTGCTCGGATCGGTCGGCATCTCACTATAAGCGATCGTCACAAAAACCGTCTGGCTTTTCATTGCGGATACATCCTGAGTCGGGGTCGCCGCCGCCAGCACAATCTCGTTGCCGTCCGCATCGAGCGCCTTGCCTGCATCCACTGACGCCACCGATGTGCCCGGGGTATAGCTCACCGCCATGCCGGTCGCTATGCCCCAAGAATGGAACAGGCTATTGTGCAGACGACGCATTTCCAGGTGGTACGTCTGCTCGTCGCTGAAGTCCTGCGCGCGCAGAAACTGATGATCGAAATAGTTTAATCGCTTGATCGGACCTGCCATTTGGTTTCTTCTCCCGTTATCGAAATCTCATTACTGGCTCTTCGCGTCGAGGATCGTATCTACGCCCAGTGTGGAATGCACCCCGATCTGCAGGGACGGTGTCTCGACCGACAAAACGTAACTTGTGTGGGCCGGCTTTTCAGCTTCAATAATCGCCGTTGCAATTCGTAGAATGCTCGCCCTGATGACAGGGTCCGGCTGGCCAATCCGGATAAGCACCTGGAAGTTATGCGCGGCGCCTCCCGAGAGGTAAGTATCCACGCCAACGGTCGAGGTGACGCCTATCTGAAATGTGCTCGCTTCCAGCTCCGTGATCGTCGGGGCGAGCCCCGTATAGAGGAAAAGAAACTTCTCCAAGCCCGCTTTGGTGCCGCGCAACCGGTAAAGC
Source organism: uncultured Solibacteraceae bacterium (assembly GCA_963853855.1). Classification (GTDB taxonomy): domain Bacteria; phylum Acidobacteriota; class Terriglobia; order Bryobacterales; family Bryobacteraceae; genus Sulfopaludibacter. The sequence goes on from CAWKYG010000008.1 coordinate 353,431, forward strand.
GGAACCGCATTGGCGATGAAGTTGCGGCTCTGTGCTTCGCTCAGGTCGGAGCGCAGGTTCAACGCAACCCAACCTGAAAGCCAGCCAAGAAATTCCGCCGGCGCCTGCATCGGGTCGAAGTACGCCGCCAAACCGGAGACGATTTCGCTCAGCGAGGAGCCATCGCTGGTCGGACCAAGCAGAATCTGCTCGAACGGAGCGAGAAAGCCGCCCAGAAACGGGTCGTCCCCGTAGATTGCCGGCAGGCGGTTCAGCAGCGCGTTGGTGGGCATCAAACCGTGCTCCCGTCCGCGGCTTGAAGGGTCAAATTAAAGGTCGAAATGTCGATCAGCTCCCCCGGAAATGGCTGCACGCCGATAATTCCGTCCGGACCAGTCACGGCCCGGTTTTGAGTAGTCTGCATTCCGATCGGATCCTGAACGTAATCGACGCCCGCAATCGATCCGAGCAAAGTGTACAGGTCGGAAGCGAAAAGCCCTTGCCCGAATGGCCAGCCATTGCCGTGGAATCCCCCCAGAATCGGATGTGTTAATGAAAGCACCGCTGACGTCGCCGCCACCCGCACGGCCACGGGATCGGCATCGCCCAACAGCGTCAGTGTCGCCGAAATTTGCGCCGCGGTGTAATTCGGTGCTACCACGTTCACCACGGTGGTGATCAGCCTTCGAGGATCGAGGAAGCTGCTAACGGTGTTCAACAGCGCCGCGGAAGGAACGGGATTCGAAACGCTCAGGTCCGCCTCCGGCACGATTACAACGCTCATGTAGCCCGGCGCGGACACCGGACCGCCGTCGACGGTCGCCGCGGAAAGGTTCAGGCGCGGAAATGCTTTGACGCGCGCCACCGATGGATCGGCCCGGAGAGCCAGTAATTCAAAATCCGCCGCCGTCACCGCGCGCTGCGGCGTGCGCAACCCGATAACAGTCTGCCGGACCTGATCCTGGAGCGTTTGGCCCGGCGCCGGAACCCAGTCCGGCCCATTCAATAGCCGCATAAACGCCTGGATGTTCGCCGGTGTCACCCGGTTGATCCGGTAAAGAAGCATCTCGGTGAACCAGGCGAACAGTTCCACAAGTGTGATGCCGGGATCGGACGCATTATAGTTGGTCCATTGTGGCGCGATGCTCGGGATCATGGCGGTCGCTTCATCCACCAGTTGCTGATAGGTCTTGTCGTCGAGATTCGGTAGCGCGAGCGGCATCTAATCGATCTCCACTGTGTGCGTTCCCGAATACACCAGGAAGTAAGGGGAGGCGAGCGCGGTCGCCGGCTCGCCGGTCTGCGCGATCGTCAGCGCCCGCACGAACTGCACTCCGGGAACGGATCGCACCAGTGCGAAGAGCTCTGAGCGATGCGGCGCCCGGCCGAAGTCCCAGCCTTCACCTGCGCGCCCGCCGGTAAGCGGGTGCAGGTAGCTCGCCAGCGATGCCTGTACTGCCGCTACGACATCCGCCGAGAGGTCGAAAGATGTGAGTGCGACAGTGACGGCCACGTCCACTCTCACAAACGGGGGCCCAACCACGAACAGATCCGCCGTCGGGATGCGGCGAAGGTCGACATATTCCTGTACATCATCGAGCAGATTCACGGAGGGCGCTGGCCTCGCATCGGTTGTCGCCGGCACCACGATCAGGCTCACCTGCCCGGCAACGGGCGTTGCCCCCGTGGTCTGAACGTCAATCGCCGGCGCGCACTTTGCCCGTGCCACGCCCGGCGACGCCAGCCTCGCCAGATCCTCGTAATCTTCCGCCGTTACCGCCCGCCCGCCGTGCCGTACCGTACTCGGGCCGCGCGCCTGTAATGAAGGGGTATCTTCGGCTTCGGCCCCGCCGGAGGCTGGCTGGTAGTTTGTCACCCGGTCAACGTACGGAACCGTGGTCTTCATCTGCGTTACATTGCCCGCCGGCCGGTTGCCCGCCGTGCCGCCTCCGCTTCGGTACAGCGACAGCCTGATGTTGTTCGAACCCGCAGCCGGTATTCTTCCGCTCGATCCGTCGCCGAACGTCACTTGCCCCGTTATCGCGTCAATCACGTATACCCGGTCGCCTGGCCCTGAGCCGTAGAAGTCCGCCACCTCGTGCCACCTCACCCAAATTCCGGATGAGTCCACCACAATCGCATCGGCGCCTTCCGCGCTTATGATGGCCGCCTGTTCATCCGCCGGTGGAAGCGCAGCTTCGCGGACCTGCAGTTGCTGCCCGGGCAAAACGGGACTCCGCGCGGCCGTGAATACCTGGCTCTCTCCCCCGCCTGACGAGCCGAGAATCTCATTCCGGACCGTCGCAGCCTGCGTCGCGGCAACGGTATTCGGCAGCATTCCAACAACCAGCGGCTCGATTTCGTAGTCGCCCCTGTCCCAAACCGCGCGCAGCCAGTAGAGCGTCGCGGAATGATCCAGACGCGGCGCGAAATCCGCGGGAACGATGAATTGAAGCGTTCCGGAGCGCGTCAATGCGTTCGTCCCATCGCCCGCGCTCAAACTGGTCCACGCGCCGTTCCAGTACTGCCACGTCAGTGGCGGAGGCTCTTGCGGCGAAGGATTGTCCGGCGGTTGAGCGCCATAAGTTACCAGGGCCGTCGATACGTAGAGCGTCACGGTTTGATTCGGAAACGGCTGGTCCGCCGGCGTGCTGAAGCCCAAGGACAAGCTTTTTTCCATCGCTGCCCGGAACGGGGCGAACGGTAACGCCGGCGTGTCGAATTGCCAGTCGTTACATGTCACGATCGCTCCCGGCGCCTGCGCAACGAACTGAGCCGACCCTGTCACCGTCATCGATTGGTAAGAAGGCGGAAGCGTCCCATAGCCCCCCGCAGTCAGGCGGGCGCGCACCCAATAGCCCGAAAGTCCGTTGATCTGGCACGGCTGCGGTGAACGAGTCGCACCCGGCCAGCCGCGCGGCCATCGCGATCGCGATCACGCACTGGCAGGCTGAACCGCACGCCCCGCGGGTCCCGCGGGTCCGGCAGCTGACCCAGCCAGTGCCACAAGAACCCGGACCGGGCGGGAGCTCTCGGGCAGCAGTGACAGACTGAGGCAACGGAGCCACCTTCCGGACGGAGACATCAGCAATCCCTGTCCTACGGGGGCTCCGTTGCTCGCCTCCGGCACGACACGCCGGAATCCGCCAGATTCACCGCATTTCTCCCACCCGATGCCCCTGCCCCGCGGGCAGTCGCCCGCCGCACCCGCACCGCCCGCCGCCACCGGAAGGTGCCCGCCAAATCTGGTCACGCGACGTGACCAGGTTCGGGTCTCCGTTAGTCACCCACCGTTACATTTTCTTTTGCCGGGACCCTGCCCTGGCCATGCTCCAGTTCGGCATGCTCGGCAAGCAATACGCCACTGAAGTTGAGCGGGGAACCCTGGTCGAACCGATGATCGGCCCCGGCTCCTGACCGTCTCTCACGCCATGGCAGGTCGCGCCGGCCTCACCACAGGTCGCCACCCGTCAGCACGTAGAGGAACGGCACGAGCGGGAGCAGGCCGAACAGAGCCCAGGCCACCTTCGCGCCGCCCCCGATATCACGGCGGGTGGCCAAGTCGACCCAGATGAGGATCACCGCGACGGGATGGAGGAAACAGACCAGGAGCTCGAGAACTTTCTTCATTACCTGAATCTACCGGGGGCGCCACGAGCGCCGGCCCGGTCGCTGTCCCTCGGTAGGGTCCGAACGGGCCGCCCCAATCCGCCGACCCGCCCGCCGCGCCGTCAGGAGTCGTTCAATGCCCCGGCCTGGCACCCGTTATCCGGGCCATGGCCGCGCTGACGCCAGCACTTATCCGGGCCGCCTGAACCCGGCCTCGCAATACAGCTAAAATAGTTATATAATCAATCTTAATTCGCCCGGGCTCCGGCGACACCCCCGAGGCCCGGCGGAGAGCCAGGTCACCAGCGGAGCTGGAGGAGGAAGCCGTGCGCCGGACCATCTTCACCGACGAGCATGAGCAGTTCCGGCAGATGGTGCGGGCGTTCCTGGCGAAGGAATGCGTGCCGCACACCGCGGAATGGCTGGCGGCGGGCGTGGTCAGCCGGGAGGCCTGGCGCAAGGCCGGCGAGCTCGGCCTGCTCGGCTGGATGGTCCCCGAGGAGTACGGCGGCCTGGGCCTCAGGGATTTCCGCTACAGCGTGGTCATCGCCGAGGAGATCGCCGCCACCGGGACCCAGGGTATCGCCCTGGCGCTGCACAACGACGTGGTGGCGCCCTACCTGACCGACCTGACGACGCCAGAGCAGCGCCGCAGGTGGCTGCCGGGCTTCGTGACCGGCGACCGGCTGGTCGCCATCGCGATGTCCGAACCCGGCGCCGGCTCCGATCTCAAGCAGGTCAAGGCCACCGCCCGCCGCGCCGGCGACAGTTGGATCCTCAACGGGACCAAGACCTTCATCAGCAATGGCATCCTCGCCGACCTTGTCATCGTGGTCGCCCGGACAGAGCCGGAGGCCGGGCACAAGGGGATGAGCCTGCTGGTGGTCGAGGAGGGCTTCGAGGGCTTCGAACGCGGCCGCAAGCTCGACAAGATCGGCAACCGCGCCCAGGACACCGCCGAACTGTTCTTCCGCGACGTCCGGGTGCCGGCCGCGAACCTGCTCGGTGAGCAAGGCCGCGGTTTCTACCACCTGATGCGCAACCTCCCCCAAGAGCGCCTCGGCATCGCCGTCTACGCGATCGCCCACGCCGACCGCGCGTTCGCGGTGACCACCCAGTACGCCCAGGACCGGCACGCGTTCGGCCGGCCCATCGGCGGGTTCCAGGTCAACCGGTTCGCGCTAGCGGAGATGAAGACCAAACTCGATGTCGCCCACGCCTACCTCGACCGCTGCGTGCAGGCGGCCATGGACGGCGAGCTCACCGCGGAAGAGGCGGCCGGAGCCAAGTGGTGGGCCACCGAGCTGCAGTGGGAAATCGTGGACCGCTGCCTGCAGTTGCACGGCGGCTACGGCTACATCAACGAGTACGAGATCGCCCGGCTCTGGCGGGACGCCCGGGTGCAGCGGCTCTACGGCGGCACGACCGAGATCATGAAGGAGATCGTGGGCCGCGGTCTGGGTTTCTGACAGGGAGGAGCAGCGATGCCATCAGTCATCGGCCACTGCCCGGCGTGGTGCGCACGCGCGCACGCCGCGGCTTTCTACCACGCCAGCGAGACGGCCTCGGTGACGATCTCGCAGCCGGGCGGCCCGGCGGTTCCGGACCGCTTGGACGTGCAGACCGCGCAGTACCTGCCGGACGACCCGGCCGAGCCGGCCTGGTCTCCGGCGGTCGAGATCACGGTGCACACCGGCGGCCGCTACCGGCTGATCGGGCTGACGCCGGAAGAAGCCAGGGAACTCGCCGCGATGCTGGCCCAGGCGGCGGACAGCGTCAGCTAATAGCGTCCCGATCCGAGACGTCACGGCCGACGCCGATGCTGCGCACCCCGATCCGTTCGGCTACCTTGGCGGCCCATACCCCGGATAGCCCCCGCCGCCGAACTTCTCATCCAGCGCCGCGTAGTCCTTGCCGAAGCCGCCGGTGCGCGGCAGCGCGTCGAGGAACTCCACCGTCTTCGGCTTCTTGTACGAGGCGATGTGGCGCCGGCAGTGCCCGATGAGGTCCGCGGCCGACGCGCTGGCGCCCTCGTTCAGCACCACGACCGCCTTGACGTCTTGCGCGAACCGCTCGCTCGGGATGCCGATCACCGCGGCCTCTTTTACCGCCGGGTGGGCTTCCAGGCAGTTCTCCACCTCGGCGGGGAAGATGTTCTCCGCCCCGGACTTGATCATGCGGGTCATCGTGCCGAGGAAGGTGATCGTGCCGTCGGGCTCGCGCCGGCCCAGGTCGGTGGTGTGCCACCAGCCGCCGCGGAAGCGCTCGGCGTTGATCTCCGGGCGGTTCCAGTAGCCCAGGTGCACCGTGTCGCCGCGGACACAGATCTCGCCGGCCTCGCCGACGGGCCGCTCCCGGCCGCCGGCGTCGAGGATCCGGACCGAGGTGACCGGCGCGGGACGGCCGGCGTTGCCCGCGCCCCGGCCGCCGTACCCGCCGAACAGGCAGAAGCCGGTGACCTCGGTCTGACCGTAGCCGTGGCCCATGCCGCCGCCCTCGCGGCCGTGGCGGCTGTCGTCCGCCGCCACCAGGCCTTGCCACAGGGGCGCGGCGATGGTGGCCTTCAGCTGCGGCAGTTCGGTGCCGCGCTCGCGCATCAGCTCGACCAGCTGGGTGACGGTGGCCGGCATCAGGTACGCCCGGGTGCACTGTTGTTCGGCCAGGATGTCCAGCACCTCGCTCGCGATCACCCGCCGGGTGACGACGTTGGTGCCGCCCTGGATCAGCACCGGGATGCCGTAGAACTGGAAGTTGCCGATGTGGAACATCGGCCCGGAGTTCAGGAACACCGCCTGGTCATCGATGTCGCCCAGCCAGGCCACCGACATGCCCATGGCGATCAGGTTGGTGTGCGACAGCATCGAGCCGCCCGGCCGGCCGCTGATCGCCGCGGTGTAGATGACCAGCAGAGCGGAGTCCGGGTCCACGTCTAGGCCGGGATCCGCGGGGTCGCCGCTGGCCAGGAAGGCCTCATAGCCGTGTCCGGGATCAGTGGTGTCATGGCGCAGCCACAGCGCGGCCTCGGCGGCCGGGCTGGCCGCCCGCGCCGCGCGCACGGTGCTGCCGATCTCCTCCTCCTGCCAGATCACCACCTTCGGGCTGAAGTCCTCGAGCGCGAAGGTCATCTCCGGCGCGGCCCAGCGCCAGTAGCCGGGGCACACCATCGCCCCGATCTTGGCCGCCGCGCCGAGTAGCTCGTAGACCCGGAAGGAGTTCTGGCCGAGCCACAAGATGCGCATCCCCGGCCCGACGCCGGTCGCGCGCAGCGCGTTGGCCAGCCGGTTGACCCGCTCGTCCAGTTCGGGCCAGGTCAGGTGCACCTCGCCGTCGGCGAGCGCCAGTCGGCCCGGGTAGCTGCGGCGGTGCTCCGCGATGATGTCCCCGACGGTGGTCATTGCTTACTCTCCCTCGGAAATGACGATCCGCTGGCCACTGCGCCCGCAGCCGCACGGGCCGTCCGTGAGCGTGCCGCGCAGGCCCAGCGCGGCCTGGCTGACCTGGTGCGCGCGCGGGCCCGCGGTACTGAGAAATAGCGCGCCGTCGCGCTCGGCCAGGGCCCACTCCGCGCCGTTGAGGTGGGCGCCGCGGCGGTGCGGGCACTCCACCGCGAGGGCCGGCCCCACCCGGGTGACGATGAACGGCTGGCCCCCCGCCGCGGCCAGCAGCCCGGCGGCGTCCGGCCTGGCCACGATGACCGGCACCCGCGCCACCAACTCGGCGAGCTCGTCGCCCAGGCCCTCGGCCACGGTCCGGTCGAGGCCGAAGATCATGGTGATGGGCAGCCGGCGCGCGTACATGCCGGTGCGGAACGCCTCGAAGGCATAGATCTCCCCGATCGAATACGGCGCGCCCAGCTCGCGGGCCGCGGTCTCGAACGGGTCGAACCAGGGTGATTCCGGCATGCCGCTGACGATGACCAGGCCCCCACCCAGACCGACACGGTGGTCGGCCAGCATGGCGCGCGCCCAGGCCACATCGCGCTGCCAGTCATCCCAGCTGACCTCGAAATAGACCAGCCGGCCGGCCACCTCATACCGGCCGATGCCCCATTGCCGCGGCCTGCGGAGCGTGGCAGCCGCTGCGGCGCTGGATGCCACCGTCATGCCTTCACCACCCGGGGTAGTTTTCCGCCCCGGCCGCGGGCGAGCAGATCCGGCTCGGGCAGCAGCTCGAGTACCGGCGGGACACCCACCGCGGCCGTGATCGCCTCGGCCACCCGGTCCCGCAGATCCAGGATCGACGTCGTCGTGTCCGGGTCGTAGCCGACCCGGACCTTCAGCTCGTCGATCTCCCGGGCCGGCCGGACCAGCTGGAACAGCGCGGTGGCGGTCTCCGGGACACCCTCGAGCGCCCGCCAGATGTCCATCGGCACGAACGAGCGGCCGGCCACGATCGTCTCATCGCCCTTGCGGCCGACCGGCCAGAACCGGGCGTGGGTCCGGCCGCACCCGCAGGGCTGCCTGGTCATCCGGATGATGTCGTCGGAGCGGAAGCGCACCATCGGGGTGACCGGGTTGTCCAGCGAGGTGGCGACCAGCTCGCCGAGTTCCCCGTCGGCCACCGGGGCACTGGTGCCCGGGGTGCTGGCGGCCGGGTCGACGGCCTCGAGCAGCACGCAGTCCTCCCAGGCGTGGCAGCCGTCGTGCTGGCCGCACTCCCACGCGCCGGTGACGTCCCCGGTGGAGGTCCACAGGTAGACCTCCACGCCCCAGCTTTCCAGCTGCGCCCGCGCCCGCGCGCCGATCGGCTCGCCCGCGAAGGCGGCGCCCTTGAACGAGGAGAACAGCTCCCGCATGTCGGTGGTCCGGCTCAGGTGGTCAAGCTCGGCCAGCGCCAGCCCGGTGAGCTGCGCGTAGACCGGCCGGTAGCGGCGGATCGCGTCCAGCGCGGTGGCCCAGCCGCCGATGCCCGTGTTCACCAGCACCGGGATGGCGCCGACCATATGGTCCGCGTGATAAAGCGGCCCGCGCATCTTGAAGCCGCTGCCCAGCACGTAGTCTCCCGGCCGTACGCCGATCTCCCACAGGTCCCGGGCGGTGGCCGCCCAGAACGGGTGCCACTGGTCCCAGGCGTGCGCGTACAAGGTGGCGTCTCCGGTGGTCCCCGACGTGGAGAAGACCGTGGTGGTGTCCGCGTAGTCCGTGCACAGCAGGCCGCCGAACGGGTCCTGCGCCGCCTCGCGGAACTGGCGGATGTCGTCCTTGGTGATGAAGGGCACCCGTTCGGTGAAATCGGCCAGCGAGTTGACGTCGCTGGGCTTGACCCTCGCCTCTTCCCACTTCTTGCGCACCAGCGCGGACCGCTCGTAGACGTAGGGCACCAGCTCGAGGATCCGCTCCTCCTGCAAGGCCGCGATACCAGCCCGCGGCATGGTCTCAATCTGCGGTTCGAAGAACCGTTCATCAGGCATGTGCTCTCCTCACCACGCGATGCTGCCCACCCGCAGTCTAACTCGAAATCGCGTGATATAACTAACTTGTTTAGATGATTCAGCTGTGCGGAATAGTGGTCGCGGAGGGTGACGTGATGACCAGCAGCGACGCTGAGGTGCTTGAGCGGTTCCCGTCGGTCCGGCTTGATCACCTGAATAAGCAGTATTACCAAGGGCTGCTGCGCCATGAGCTGCTCGCCGGCCGCTGCCGGGCGTGCGGCCGGTGGCATACCCCGCTGCGCCCGATCTGCCCGTCCTGCTGGTCGGCCGAGGTGAGCCCGGCGCCGGTCAGCGGCCGCGGCACGGTGCACCTGCTGACCTTCCTGCACCAGGGGCCGCCGGCGCCGGGCGTGGACTACTCCGGCGGCTTCCCGCTCGCCGCGATCGAGCTGGCCGAGCAGCCTGGACTGCGAGTGCAGGCCACGGTGGTGGACTGCCCGCGGGACCGGCTGCGCATCGGGCTTGCGGTGGAGCTCACCTGGATCGACCGCGACGGAGCGCCTTGGCCAGCCTTTCGTCCGGCCGGGGCGACGCCATGACGGGGCGCAACCCGGCCAAGGACAAGCTGGCCGTCGCGGGTGTCGGCCTGTCCGCGTACGCCCGGGACCGGGGGGCCACGACCGAGCTTGCCCTCGTGCTCGAGGCGGCGGTCGCGGCGATCCGGGACGCCGGGCTGACCGCCGCCGATATCGACGGCGTGGTGGGCGGGGGGCTGCTCACCGGCGGCATCGACCCGGCCACCGTGGTCTCCGCGCTCGGGCTGCCCGCGGTCACCTGGTGGACGAAGGTCCCGCCGCCGATCATGAACCACCTGGTAGCCGCCATCAACGCGGTCTGGACCGGAGCCTGCGAGGTGGCGCTGGTCTACCACTCGGTCTACCGGGTCGGCGGCTTCTCGCGCAGCGCGAACGCCGACCCTTTCCGGCGCCGGGCCGCCTTCGGGCTGCCCGACGGCCGGGCCGCTACCGGCGACGGGCACAGCGACGCCGAGCCGTGGAGCATGCGCGGCTCAGCGGGCTACGCCGCCTGGGCGGGCCGTTACCTGGCGGAGTTCGGCGCCGCACGGGAAGACTTCGGTCGCATCGCGATCAACGGCCGGACCAACGCGGCGGCCAATCCGAACGCCGTGCTGCGCGAGCCGCTGACCATGGCCGGCTACCTGGGCGGCCGGATGATCCGCGAGCCGCTGTGCCTGTACGACATGGACGTGCCGGTCGACGGCGCGGACGCGTTCATCGTGACCACCGCCGAACGCGCCCGCGACCTGGCCGGCGCCCCGGTCCTCATCCACGCGGCCACCATGGGCATGACCGCGCCGCCCGAGGAGGACCTGGCCGCTGGGCTCGAGTCCACCGGGCAGCCGCTGGCCGCCCGCGACCTGCGGGCCAAGAGCGACCTGTGGCTCGACGACATCGACCTGTTCTTCCCCTACGACGGGTTCACCGTCGTGGCCTTGCGCTGTTTCGAGAGCTACGGGTTCTGCGGTCCGGGCGAGGCCGGGGCGTTCCTGGCCGACAACTGGGACGCGGACCAGAACCGGATCATGATCAAGGGGCGGGTGCCGGTGAACACGCACGGCGGCAGCCTGTCCGAGGGCGGCTCCCAGGGAGCCGGCCACCTGCGCGAGGCGGTGACCCAGCTGCGCGGGCAGGCGGGCCGCCGCCAGGTGCCCGGCGCGCAGGTCGCCTTGCTCACCCCGGGCGGCTTTTTCTTCAACGCGCAAGGGCTGGTCCTGCGGGCCGGCTGAGATACAGGAGGAGTCATGAGCTTGCTCGACGGCAAAGTCGCGATCGTGACCGGGGGTGGTCGCGGGCTCGGCCGCGCGCACTGCCTGGCGCTCGCCGCCCACGGCGCGGCGGTCGTGGTGAACGATCCCGGCGCCGGGCTGCACGGGGAGAGCACGGCGGAGACCCCGGCCGAGGCGGTCGCGGCCGAGATCACCGCCGCGGGCGGCCGGGCGCTGGCCGATCACTCCTCGGTCACCGACTGGGCGGCCACCGAAAAGCTGATCGCGCTGGCGGCCACGGAGTTCGGCCGGCTGGACGTGGTGGTCAACAACGCCGGCATCCTGCGCGACCGGATGCTGTTCTCGATGACCGAAGACGACTTCGACGCGGTCATCGCCGTGCACCTCAAGGGCACCTTCGCGATGACCAGGCACGCCTGCGCCTTCTGGCGCGAGGAGGCCAAACGCGGGGTGGCCCGCTCCGGCCGGATCATCAACACGACCTCGGGGACCGGCCTGTTCGGCACGGCCGGCCAGGCCAACTACGGGGCGGCCAAGGCCGGTATCGTCTCGCTAACCACGATCACCGCCCTGGAGATGGCCAGGTACGGGGTGACCGCGAACGCGATCTCGCCGATCGCGCTGACCAGGATGACCGACGGCATCGCCGGGGTCGCGGTGCGGAACCCGGTGCCGGACGGCGCCCTGGAGGACTTCGATCCGCAGGATCCGGCCAACGCATCCGGGCTCGTCGTCTACCTCGCGTCAGACGCGTCGTCCTGGCTGACCGGCCAGGTGTTCCGGGTGCACGGGAACCGGGTGCAGCGGCTGCGCGGCTGGCGGTCGGCGGGGGAGTACCGGAGCCAGTCCGGCCGGGCCGTGGAGCCGGGCGAGCTCATCGCCGGGCTGCCGCAGGTGTACGGCACCGCGCCCGCCGGCCGGCTGCCGGACCCCGCGGTGCACGGCGCCTAATCCGGGCCTTTACTTACCCGCGAGCCAGGCCACCAGATAGAAGACGCCGAAGGGGTCATCCGCGTACAGGATCTCCGTACTGGGGGCCCGGCCGGGCATCGCCCCGGCGAGAACTTGCCATCCGGCCCGGCCGGCCGCGAGCAGTTCGCGCGCCAGGCCCTGGTCCATGGCCCGCAGCGAGCCGAGGTCGCCGCTGCGCACCGCCCCCTCGAGCGCCGCGTCGAAGGCGGCCGCTCGCGGGTCCAGGTACCCGGGGGCCCGCAGACTGCGGCACGCGCTCCCGTCGACCATGACCAGCAGCCCGACCCGTTCGGACACAGTGCGCAGGTCCGCGCCGAGCCGCAGGCAAGCCGCGGCCGGCTCGCCGGAGTGCACCGACTGCAGCCGCCGCGGACCGGTGTACCCGCCCTCATCGAGCAGCCGGGCGCCGAGCCCGAGCGCAAAAGGCAGGGGTCTCGGGGCCGGTCCCGACCCAGGGATCGATCCGTCCCTGGTACCCAGCGCCGGGCCGAACGCGGCCAGGTTGAGGCGCCCGTCGGCCGGCCAGACCGCTGTGCGGCGCCCCGGCCCGACGACGGCTATGACGTCAGGGGAGGACTTGACCAGTCGTCCGGCGGCCGCCGCGCAGGCCTGGCGGAGCTCGGGGATAACCGGATCCAGGCCGGTCAGCTCCCGGGCCAGCAGCGGCGCGGGCGGGCAGATGGCCACGACAATGCTGCTCCGGGGGGACACTCTGCCCCCTGGGGACACCCCAGACCCCGATGGCCCCAGACCCCCCCGCTGTTTCTCCCGGGGGGACCCATCCCCCCGGACCCCCCTTGGGAGGGACCCATCCCCCCGGACCCCCCTTGGGCTAGGCAAGACCGCGCACCGCACGGGCAGGCGCCCGGTCACCCTGGATGGCCGAGACCATGTCCAGGACCTGGCGGGTCTGCGTGACCTGATGCGCACGGAAGACGCGGGCGCCGAGCCACGCGCACACCGCGGTGGCGGCCAGCGTTCCGGTCAGCCGCTCGTCGCGCCCGGCGTTCAGCGTCTCGCCGATGAAATCCTTGTGTGACAGCGACACCAGGACGGGCCAGCCGGTCGCCACCATCTCGTCCAGCCGCCGGGTGACCTCCAGCGAGTGCCAGGTGTTCTTCCCGAAGTCGTGAGCCGGGTCGATGAGCACCCGCGAGGGATCCACGCCCTGGGTCACGGCGCGGTCGGCCAGGGTCAGCGTCCGCTCCAGCACGTCCGCCATCACGTCGTCGTATTCCACCCGGTACGGGCGGGTCCGCGGCGGCAGGCCGCCGGCGTGACTGCAGACCAGGCCCGCGCCGTACTCGGCGGCCACCTCGGCCAGCCGTTCGTCCCAGCCGCCCCAGGTGTCGTTGAGCAGGTCCGCGCCGGCCGCGCACAGCTCGCGGGCCGTCTGGTGCCGCCAGGTATCCACGCTGATCACCAGGTCGGGGTAGGCCGCCCGTACCGCGGCCACGAAGGGGACGGTCCGCCGGATCTCCTCGGCCACGGTGACCTCCGTACCAGGCGCGGCCGGCACGCCGCCGATGTCGACGATGTCGGCGCCCTCGGCCACGACCTCGTGCACCCGGTCCATCGCCGCCGTCTCCTCCCAGGTGGCGCCGCGGTCGTAGAAGGAATCGGGCGTGCGGTTGACTATCGCCATGACCAGCCGCTGCCGCGGCCCGAAGGACCGTTCCCCCAGCCGCAGGGCGCTCATCGCCGGGCTCCCCCGCGGCTGGCTGGCTCGCGGCTGGCTGGCCGGCCGGCCAGGCCAGCCACCGGCGGCCGCTCCTGCACCGGGATCGGCCGGGCCACCGGGCGGACCTGGGCGCCTTCCCTGACGAACTGCTGGAGCAGCGGGCTGGCGGGCACTGGCCCCTCGTCCATCTCCCCAGCCCCCTGCACAGGACGCCTGCGCTCGGCCACGATGAGCAACTCCGCGGCCATCAGGGCCAGGTCGTGGTCGGTTTGGTGCTTGTGGGCGCGCGAATCCAGGTCGACCTGCGCGATGGCATCCAGCCCGCGCGTGGCGGCGGTGTCGAGCAGGGTGGAGAGCTCCACCCCGTACCCCACCGGGATGCTGAGCGACTCCATCAGCTCGCGCCGCGCCGCCCATTCTCCGGCCAGCGGCTGGACCACGCCCGACAGCTGCGGCCACCACAGGCTCAGCACGGGACGGGCCACCAGTTCGGTGACCCGGCCGCCTTCGGTCGAGGTGGATCCGTCCGTCCCCGTCGCGATCCTGGCGTAGAACCCCTTGACGAGCTGCACACCGGGATCAGCCAGCAGCGGCCCGAGCAGTCCGGTGACGAAATGCGGCCCCCACTGGGTGAGGTCGGCGTCGATGAAGACCAGCAGGTCGCCCTCGGTCACGAGCAGCGACTTCCACAGCGCCTCGCCCTTGCCCGGATAGGCGCCGAGCTCCGGCACGATGTCGCGGGCCCCGTGCACGGTGGCGCCGGCCTTCGCGGCCGCCGCCGCGGTTCCGTCGGCCGAATCCGAATCGATGACCACCACCTCATCGATCAGGGGTATCCGCTCCACCAGGGCCGCGCGGAGCGACCCGACCACGCCCGCGATGGTGCGCTCCTCGTTGCGCGCGGGAATCACCACGCTGATGCGCGTGCCGGCCCGCCGCTTGCCCTCCAGCAGCACCTCGGCCGGCCAGTCCCGCCAATGCCAGGTCCGCCGCCCGTACCACGCCTGCGCGCGGCTGTGCACTCTGTTACCCCCTGGCCCTCTCCGCGCCTGTCGAGCGCACCACTGGCACCACACCCGGCACGGCCGTGCCAAGCCGACATCTAAACGTTACGTCAGCCGGGCCGGAGCCTTGGCCGGTCCCGCGGGCAGCAGCCCTGGTCATCTCGGTGTATGCCTGCCTCGCCCATCGCGAGCACACCGGGTCCCCGGACATCCTTTGTTCGCGCCGCTGCGTCATATGGGATAACGGGTGGGTTCGGTGGTGTACGGGCGGGCGGCCGCTTGTCCCTGGGTTCGTCGGCCGCCGGCAGGCACACGTGTGCTCGCCGTCAAGTCGTTCCGCGAGGCCAGAGCTCCACCAGCTGCGCCGGACTGATGTTACCGCCGCTGCATATCAGGGCCACTTCCCGGTCCGCGAACCGACCGGGGGCGTCCAGCACGGCCGCGAGAGCGGCCGCGCCTGCAAGCTCGACGAGGTTACGTGTCTTCTCGATCATCAATCGCGTTGCAGCCTTCAGCGCCTCCTCGGAGACTAGGACGAAGTCGTCCAGCAACTCTCGCAAGATCCGTTGCGGCAGCTCGAATGCAGTCCGGGTCGCCAGCCCCTCCGCGTACGTGCTGGTGGTGTCCTCCAGCAGCGAGCCAGCCTGCCAGGAGCGGTATGCGGCCGGGGCCGCCTCGGACTGCACGCCGATCACCTCGATCGACGGGCGGACGGCCTTGGCCACCACGCAGGCCCCCGCCGCCCCGCTGCCGCCTCCGACCGGGACCACGATCATCTCGATATCTGGCCGGGTCTGGAGGATCTCTAGAGTGCAGGTGGCAACACCCGCGATGAGCGACGGCTCGTTCCCCGAGTGGATGTACCGGTATCCGTGGTCAGTGGCCTGCTTCTCGCAGTACTCACGCGCCTCGTCGAAGTCACGGCCGTGAAAAACCACCTCGGCGCCCAGGGCCCGCATCGATTCGACCTTCACCGGATTGGCCTGTTCCGGCATGCAGATCATCGCCCGCACGCCGAACAGGTTCGCCGCGTAGGCGACCGACTGGCCATGATTACCGGTCGAGGCCGCGATGACACCCCGGCGCCTGTCATCTGCGGTCAGCTGGCTGACCAGGTTGACTCCGCCGCGGACCTTGAAGGCGCCCACGGGCTGATGGTTCTCGTGCTTGACCCAGGCGTGTGCCCCGGTCACCGCATCAAGAGCGGGGTAGCGGTACAGCGGGGTCGGCTGGAGATAGGGCATGATGCGCTGGCGTGCCGCCAGCACGTCAGCAAGGTCCGGCACCGGCGAGGCGCTCATGCCGCATGTCTACCACGGTTCGCCGATCCGGCCTGGAGCCAGCACTCACATCGGTGAACTCGCACGTCGATCATCCGCGCCAGCCACGCACCGGGCCGCGCAGATCATCAGGTCGTCGCGATGGTCATGGCAGAAGTCTGCTATATGATCTATACTTCTTCCATGGCGTTGAGTATCAAGAGCGACGAAGCGGACCGGCTTGCCAGGGAGTTGACGGCTGAGACGGGTGAGACGCTGACCGAGGCCGTCGTGGTTGCGCTCAGGGAGCGGCTGGACCGTGAGCGCGCTGGGCATGCGGCCAGCATGAGAACGCGGCTGGCGCGGCTGGCGGCCGACGTAGCGGCCTTGCGGGTTGCCGACGACAGAACGCCGGAGGAAATCATCGGCTACGACGACACTGGCCTGCCGCGTTGACAGAGCCGACGCAGAGAAGCCTGGTCGTTGATACGTCGGCGGCCGTAGCGGTCATCCTGGCCCAGCCGGGTAGCGAAGAACTCGCGGCCCGCCTTGAGGATGCCCTTGTCCGGCTGATGCCGGCCGCCATACGCGTCGAGCTGGGCATCGTCATCGAGGCCCGGCTGTGGCCTGCCGGGCAGGACGTTGTCGAGCGGTTCCTTCGTGACGCAAAGGTCGACGTCGTACCCGTCGATGCGGACCTGGCCGACCGTGCGATGAGCGGGTGGCGGCGATACGGCAAGGGGCGGCATCCGGCCGGGCTCAATTTCGGCGACTGCTTCACCTACGCGCTCGCCGACCGGACCGGGCACGCCGTGCTATGCACCGGCGACGATTTCGCGGCGACGGACATCGCCGTGGTCCGTCCCGGGACAGATCCGGGCGGACAACCCGTGTGATTATCCCTTGCACCGCGGCTTTTGCTGGTACTTACATCTCCCATCAGTGAGTTCACGGCACTTGGGTGCTGCCAGGCGAGCACGTACCCTGCCTCGCGGGCGCCGAGCTGCTCGAAGAAGGCGACCGTCCAGCGGTACAGCATCCGCGCTGATCTCGCCCGCGGTCAGGGGCACATCCCCCGGGCGTAACCTGACTGCGGGCCTTTCCGCCCGAAATGGTGGAGTATCGGTACTGACAGGCCCGGCATCTGGAGGATGGCATGGGGTCGGCGGGAAGCGAATTCGATCATGTAGTGGTCGGTGCTGGCTCGGCCGGCTGCGCCATCGCGCGCAGGCTGGTGGACGCTGGCCGCAGCGTCGCGCTGGTGGAGGCCGGCGGTCGGGACGATAACCCGGCGATCCACGATCCCGGCAGGGCCTGGGAACTGTGGAACAGCGAGGTGGACTACGCCTACGCCACTGAGCCTCAGGTCCACGCCGCCGGGACCACGGTGTTCTGGCCGCGCGGCAAGGTGCTGGGCGGGTCGGGTTCGCTCAACGGGATGATCTACGTGCGCGGGCACCACGCCGACTACGACAACTGGGCGTACAACGGCGCCGCGGGCTGGTCGTATGACGAGGTGCTGCCGTACTTCAGGCGCTCGGAGGACTTCGAGGACGGCGCGTCGCGGTACCACGGCGCCGGCGGCCCGCTGCCAGTGACTCGCAACCATGACCCCAACCCGGTCAGCGTCGCGTTCGTCGAGGCGTGTACCGAGTACGGACTGCCGTACAACGACGACTGCAACGGGGCGGAGATGCTCGGCGCAGGGTTCGCGCACCGCAACATCCGCGGCGGGAAGCGGGCCACCGCGTGGACGGCCTTCGTGCTCCCGGTGCTGGGCAACCCGCTGTTGACCGTGCTGACCTGCGCCCTCGTCACCCGCGTGCTCTTCGACGGCAGCGGCCGGGCCGTGGGCGTCGAGATGTCGCGCGACGGCGTCATCAGCCAGCTACGCGCGGGCGGCGACGTGATCCTGTCTGGCGGCGTCATCGGTTCAGCACAGCTGATGCTGCTCAGCGGCATCGGGGCGGCCGAGGAACTGCGGGCGCTGGATATCCCGGTGCGGGCGGACCTGCCGGGGGTCGGCGCGAACCTGCACGACCACATCCTCACTACGGTGGTGTGGGAGTCGCGGCGGCCGGTCCCCGGCGGCCGCGCGAACAAGCTCGAGGCGCAGCTTTTCGCCGCGAGCGATCCGGCGATGGCCACCCCGGACCTGCAGCCGCTGATGTCGCACGTCCCGCTGCCGGTGGCCGGATACGACGTTCCCGCTGAAGGCAGCGGCTACTCGGTCCTGGCCGGCGTCATCCGCCCGCTGAGCCGGGGTCGGCTGCAGCTGCGCTCGGCGGACCCGGCCCAGGCCCCCGTCCTGGATCCGTGCTACCTCGCCGAGCCCGCCGACCTCAGCGCTCTGGTGGCCGCCGTGCGGATGACCCGCGAGATCGGCAGCCAGCATGCCCTGGCCGGCTGGCGGGCCCGCGAGGTCGCACCGGGACCCGGCGTCCGAACTAGCGAGGAGATCGCCGCGTACATCCGGCGGGCGCTGCTCAGCTACCACCACCAGGTCGGCACCTGCCGGATGGGCGTCGACCGGCTGGCCGTCGTGGACCCGTCCCTGAGGGTGCACGGCGTGCCGGGACTGCGGGTCGCCGACGCCTCCGTCATGCCGGCCGTCACCTCGGGTAACACCAACGCGGCCACGATCATGATCGGCGAGCGCTGCGCGGACATCATCCTGACGGGCATGGACGTGCCGGCGCGGGCAGCGCCGGCGGCGTCAGAAACGCCACGGGAGCCAGACGCCTAACCGAGACCCAGTAGAACTTGCCGCTCGATACCGGAGATGGGGGTCAAATCGGGTAGCGGGTGGGCTCGGTGGTGTACTGGCGGCCCGACGGAGTGGTCCATCGGAAGGTTCCGTCGGGGAGCTGGTCGACCTTCCAGCCGGGGTGCTGCTTGAGCCTATGGTCGTGCCGGCACTTAGGTCCGCCATTACACAGGCACGTCTGTCCGCCTGCTTCATACGGAATGTTGTGTTCGAAATCAGCTTGGGTGGAGGGCCTGCGGCAGACCGGCCCGGTACACGTCGCGTACCGGACCTGGCTCAGGTGCCGGAGCTTGACCCCGGGGTCGTGGCCGTTGGCCTGGAACCGGTGGTCGCAATCGCCGGTGGTGATCGGGTCGAGCATTACCAGCAGGTCTGGTTGTCCGCCGGCCCCGGTCCGGAGCTTCCAGGTCCCGTATCCGCCGGGCGGCCCGTGCGGGCCGGCGGCTGTGAAGGAGAATCGCGGCCGGAGGGTGCCGCTGGTCGCGCGGGGCGGATCATGTCCGTCCGGCGGGCCGGATTTGCGGCGTTTCGCCCGCTCCTTGCGGTTCTTGGGTTCGGGCCTGGCGCAGCCGTGCCCGATGGCGTGCCCTTGCTCGTCGGTAACGGTCACGCACCAGGTCGTCCTGGGATTGGCGGCGGCGGCTCGGGCCAGGTCCCGGGCGAGCCACGGGTCGACCGGCCCGATCCCGGGAATCTCGGCGGGCCGGTCAGCCAAGTCCAGCAGGGTGGCCAGCGTGACGGTCAGGTTCACCCGCGCGCAGAACCCGGCCGGCACCGCCCCGGCCGGGCGCGCGCCGGTCCCCGGCGGCCTCGTCGGCCCTCCGGGCCCGCGCGGCCCCGGCCCGTCATCTCCCGGGCCATCCGGCCCGCCGCCTCCCGGGCCATCCGGCCCGCCGCCTCCCGGGTCGTCCGGCCCGCCGTGCGGGTCCTGCGGGCCGCTGCCGTCCTGCCCGCCGGCGGCGTCCTGCCCGCCGACGGCGTCCTGCCCGCCGGTGCCAGCCGGGACCGGGCGGGAGTCCTTGTCCAGCAAGATGTCCAGGTAGGCACGGGCCCGCAGCACGTCCATGTCGCCGTCCAGGCCCGCCCGCTTCAGCTCCCGCGCCCACGCGCTGATCCGCTGATCCGCCGCCAGCACCTCGGCCGGCGGCAGCTCGCGGCCCATCAGCGCGGCGTTCCCGGAATCCTCCGCCCACCGCTGCACCCGGGCATCCTTCGCCGCCTGCTCCCGCCGCTTACGCGCCTTCTCCGGCGCCACCTCCATGACCGCCCGGGCGACCGCGGCCCGCAGCCCGCCCGGGGTCAGCCGCCCGGCCCGGCCCAGCACCAGCGCCTCAGCCGCGCGGGCCTCGGCCGGGTCCAGTATCGCGACCGCCCGGGCGATGATCTCCGCCTTGGACGCGCGCACGATCCCGTCCCGGAACGCCGCCTTGGTCCCGGGCAGCTTGACCTCCAGGTCATGCGCCAGGCCCAGCAGGCCCTCCGCCGCGCCGCGGGACTCCCCCAGCACCGCCGCAAGCTCGGTCACCGTGAACTCATCCCAGGCCGCCGGCATCCGCGCCGGGCCCGCCGGGACACAGCCCGGCTCGGGCCGCCGCCGGATGAACTCCGCCACCGCCGCATGCTTACGCGCGGCCACGTGCGCCTCAATCCGGTCCCAGGCGGCGACCGCCCCGGCTACTTCATCGTCGCGGGCCCCGTCGTACCGGTCGTCATCCCCGGCCGCCTGATCCGCGAACCCGGCCAGCGCGTTACACCCCGGCATCGTATCCAGCAGCATCCCGGCAGCGAACCCGGCCGCGCGGGACAGGTACTCCCCGGGCGCCCGCCGGGCCGACCCCGGCTGCCCCGGGCCCCGCCGCGCCAGGCCGACCGGCTGCCCCCGGACAGGCCCAGCCGGGCCGCCCGTGCGCACGC
>CAWKYG010000009.1:0-76658 GCA_963853855.1 uncultured Solibacteraceae bacterium
TCAGGGCCTCATTGGTCTCGGCAGGGGACGGCGCTGCGAGCGCAAGAGCCCTATCGATGAGGTCATCAGGCTGGGACAGCGGTGGCACGGTGAACTTCTCAAAACAATTTTGTTCTTTCTGGGAGGATCACGGAAGGCCGAGCCTTTTCGTGAAGGACCGCCAGTGTGCAAAATCGTACCGGGCATCGGTTCGCGCCCCGTGTGGACACGGACGTAAACCAGGTCGAGGTTTTGATTGGGGAGATGGCACCCCAGAATGCAAACTGAATCCATGTTGGCCGTGCAGATGATAGCAACCAATAAAGCGGCCCTCATGTTCATCAGACCCTCCACAGTGAAACTCAAAGCAACGAAGCGATCCCTCCGTGCCAAGATTGATGAGACAGTTCTCCCGGTCGTGATTACAGAGCAGGCGGGAACAGGAATCGATGTGAAGAACAACGGTATTTCCTCGGCTTCTCCGTCGCGCCCCAGCCGCCCAGCCCGCCGCGACCAGAACCAGAGGTGGTCGCCGATGCAAAGCGCCGGCCCTTTACTGCCGATACCGAGTACAAACTGCGGATTCTGGCTGAGGCTGATGCCGCCGCCGCTCAACCTGGTGCGATCGGTGCCTTGCAGCGTCGCGAAGGTCTTTACTCCTCGCATCTGGTCACTTGGCGGCGTGAACGGCAGGCCGGAATTCTCAAGGGATTGACTCCACATAAGCGCGGTCCCAAGTCCAAACGGAATCCGCAGGAAGAGGGGAAGCAGAAACGGCGCGAGAACCAGCGCCTCATTGAAGAACTGCGTAAGGCGGCGATTGTCATCGGTATTCAAAAAAAGTGGGCGCACTTTTGGGTTGGCCTCTGCCGAAGGCGGACCCCGAGGAGCAACCCTGATGGACGCGGTTACCCGTCTGGCGCCCACCGTTGGCATCGTCGCCGCCGCGATTTCCTGTCGGTGGCCCGCGCTTCCTTTTATCGGCAGTGTCCTGTTTTGGGTCCGCCTGCATCGCCGGCGCCTGAGTCAGCTTTGCCAGTGCTACTGCTCAACCATGAAGATCGTTTCCAGGACCGCTCCCCGGCGGCCGTACAGGCCACCCTGCTAGACGAACGCCAGTACCTCTGCTCGACGCGAACCATGTATCGCATCCTGGAACAGGAGGGCGAGTCTCGCGAGCGCCGCGACCAACTCGTGCATCCGGCTTAGCATAAGCCCGAGTTGCTGGCCGCTGCACCGAACCAACTTTGGAGCTGGGACATCACCAAGCTGCGGTTCGGTTCCGGACGTCGGCAATGCATGATAAGTTGCCCCGCCTTTCGGCAGGCGCGGCCGTCGAGTTGGACATTACGCTTTCTGGCACCGCTTTTGGTCCCGCCTATCTAAAGGACTTAAGGTGTGCTTTTTGCACCCAGTTGGACAGTTCGAGCATAGTGTCCAACGGTCTTGAACTCGATGTAAACATCTCACACGGGGAAGGGTTAGGGCTAATTCATACGTCATCGAAAGCGCTAAAAGCCCCCAAATCAGGCAATCTTCCTGATGACACGCGCCCGCATCCAAGGTATGTTCTGATGTTTCTGGCGGGGGCTACTTACGACAGGAGCACCGGGCGATGGCGCTAGCGGAACGGCGAAAAGCAGTTGCGAACTGGCCCTGCACGTCGGCGGATGACAGTGCGCCAATCGGGGCTTCAGCCTCGGAGTCACAATTGGGCGGAATCTGTAATCAAATCCGCTCAAAACAGCATCAACTCTTTGCTCAAATCTCCTCAAAACGATAGTCACTCATGAATCCGTGGCCAAATGGCCAAGTGAAACACAATACGAAGCTTAGCCCCGATATTCGGACCTCACGCGCCGCCACGTTTGATTGCAAATGAGTAAGAACTGCTGATGTTTTCGGTAGAATGCCCTCATGGGCGGCTTCGGTTCCGGACGTCGGCAATCCGGTTTGCGTGGACCGTCGACCATTGCCGGATACTTGATGCCAGTCAGTTGATGCGCGAAGGGATCCTCGGCCAAGGCGTAACACGTGCCGGAACCTGGCAGTGGACCAGGATTGACACCGGCGAGGTCACTGCTTCCATCGATTATCGGGTGGACACCTCCAGCGATCCGGCGCTTCACCTGACCTACAACCCGGCGGAGGGTGCCAAGCCTCTGAACGAGGCGATCGGGCTGGAAACCACCAGACCACATCGCGGGGGCCTCCGATGGTGGTTCACTTGCCCTCTCGTCGTGGACGGCGAGCGCTGCGGCCGCCGGGTGCAAAAGCTTTACCTACCGCACAGCGGGCGGTATTTCGGTTGTCGGCACTGCTATGAGCTCAGCTATGAAAGCAAGAACAAGGACGCGCGAATGAGGGCTATATCAAAGGCCCAGAGGATTCGTCGGCGTCTCGGCGGCAGCCCCTCCATTCACGAACCGTTTCCCGAAAAGCCGATCGCAATGTGGGAGCGAACGTACAACAGGTTGCGGGATCAGCGATCGGGGCAGAGAACATGTATTGGGCGTTGACCCCTATTTACCGAAATATGGTACAGCCGGGTGTGCTCGTCAAACCCGGACAGTCACTGAGTGGACGCCCCGGTCGAGATTCTGCTCCGCGTCGCCGACGCTGTCACGGGCGCAAATGGCCTCGCCGTGCCCCCAAGGTTTCGAGCCTTCCCCGGCGTCCCCCGCACGTGCCGATGCTTTCCCCCGAAGTTCCCCCGGCGGCTCAACAGGCACCTCGGGGCGCACCACGGCGTTTGATAAGCTCTTTGGTTCCAACGATCCCCCCGCTTCCCCCGAAATTCCCCCTCGCCATCGCAACTCCAAAACGATGGTCCGCAACAGGCTATCCCAACAGCGCCGGCACGAGCATGTTGGTCGAAAATTACCGCGGCAAGAATGCCGAGTAGCAAATGCGGAAATTCGACAGGGCCCGGTGGCCAAAATCCTGGATGCCACGAAACAGGCGGCGATTCGAGGGGTAGTGGGGCCAATGGGTCCGAGACCGCGCCCCTGACGGTGAATGTGGTGTTCGTCGATCCGCCTGAGCGCCGGTAACTCTACGAGGGAGTCGCCAATCCTACTGGCGTAACACTGTTGACTTGACGATCGACGGATCCCGGCCAGAGGGGAGCGCCACGAACTCGAAGTGAACAGCCCGGCCGAGGAGCGCAGCGCGTCGCCGACTTCGGTTTCGAGTCTTCAACAGTACCGACGACTGTCACGAGCGCAAATGGCCTCGCCGTGCCCCCCAAGGTTCCACCAGCTTTCCCCGGCGTCCCCCGGCCGTGCCGATGCAATCCCCAACCTGTTTGTTGTCAACGATCCCCAGGTTCACGCGCAGCTCCCCGTGCCCCCCGAAAGGTCCCCGTGCTTCTCCCGCAAGTACTCTGATGCCAAGGCCGGCCCAGACGAATTCGGAGACAACCATCAGGCGTTTGCGATCATCATTACAATCGTGGCGCCGCAGCCGAAGGGAAGACCATGCAAAAAGTGATAATCTCGCTACAGCACCATCCGCGAAAATCACCCGGCATCGAGACTCTTTATTGGATCGGACCTATGGAGCAATAATGCCGAGACCCGTCATGCTTGCCGTGGACGACGACGCCGACGTGCTGCGGGCCGTCGAACGCGACTTGCGAAAACAGTACAGCGACCGCTATCGGGTGATGTCCGCCGATTCGGGGCCTGGAGCGCTCAACACCCTGGAGCGCCTGGCCCAGCGTGGCGAGCCCGTAGCCCTTCTGATTGCCGATTACCGCATGCCCCACATGACCGGCATCGAGTTCCTCGCCGCCGCCATTCGCCAGCTTCCCGATGTGCGCCGCGTGCTACTGACGGCGTATGCCGATACCGAGGCCGCCATCAGGGCAATCAACGTGGTCAAGCTCGATCACTACCTGTTGAAGCCCTGGGACCCTCCCGATCGCAATCTCTACCCGGTCCTCGACGATCTGCTGGATCAATGGTCTGCGTCTTACCGGCCGCCTTTCGAGGGCATACGCGTGATCGGAACGCGGTGGTCGCGGCGGTGCTATGAAATGCGCGAGTTTCTGGCGCGCAACCAGATCCCCTACCAGTGGCTGGATGTCGAGAGCGCCGGGCGCGATGCCGACGTAGCCAAGGCTGTGGCATCCGTCCCCGAGGGCGTCAGCCGGCTTCCCGTGGTGCTCCTCGCCGACGGCACGGCGCTGGTGGGTCCCGCGCAGAGCGAACTGGCCGACCGGATTGGTCTGCGCACCCGCTCCGATACGAGCTTCTTCGACCTGGTGATTGTCGGCGGCGGACCGGCGGGGCTGGCAGCGGGCGTTTACGGAGCTTCCGAAGGACTGAAGACCGTGATCGTGGAACGCGAGGCGCCGGGCGGGCAGGCGGGACTGAGCTCGCGAATCGAGAACTACCTCGGGTTTCCATCCGGCCTGAGCGGAAACGACCTGGCACGCAGGGCCGTCGCGCAAGCCAAACGCTTCGGCGTCGAAATCCTCACCCCGCAGGAGGTGGTGAAGGTCCGGAGCGAAGGTCCGTATCGCATCATCACGCTGGCCGATGGCTGCGAGTTGTCATGTCACGCCATGGTCATCTCCACGGGTGTCCAGTGGCGCAAGCTCGATGTGCCGGGCATCGAGCATTTGCAGGGTGCGGGCGTGTACTATGGGGCGGGTTCCACCGAAGCGCTCTCCTGCCGTGAGGAGGATGTGTACATCGTGGGCGGCGCCAATTCCGCCGGCCAGGCAGCTATCAACTTCGCGCGCTACGCCCGCCAGGTGGTGATGCTGGTGCGCGGCGACAGTCTCGGCGCCACCATGTCCCAATACCTCATCAACGATATTGCGCAGACCCCCAATATTCGCGTTGAGTACGGCGCGCAGGTGGTCGCAGTCCACGGCGAAGACAAGCTCCAGCAGATCTCGATTGCCTGCGCGCAATCGGGCGCGGTGGACCGCGTCCCGGCCACGTCTCTCTTCGTCTTCATCGGCGCGGCGCCCGGCACGGTATGGCTCGATGGCTTCGTCGAGCGGGACGACCGCGGGTTCATCCTCACGGGCCCCGATCTGACGCGGCAAGGGAAGCGTCCCAAAGGCTGGACGCTGGATCGCGATCCGTTCCTGCTGGGGCTGGTGCTTCGGCGGAATCGCGATTCATTACGCGCACGTGGGTCCGCCATCAAGTGTCCCTCCTCGATCTGGCATTCCTTCTGTTTCGCCAGCATGAAAAATCGGCCCCGGTTGGCGGCAGACGTTCCCGAAAATGGCTTTACGCCGCTCCCGGCCTAGTGAATGGCGCGTTGCAGATGAATGTTCAACTGCCGGAACGAGTTGCTTGGCGGTCCGGCGGTCCCCATCGCCGGCCGCCCGGAACAACCAAGATCGCAGTAGGAAAGCTGAGATTCTTGGTGCTTTTGGAACCACTTTCCGAATACAAGAGAAAGCCACGAATCCAACAAGGCGTTTGAAATCTTTGCCTTACAGTTTTCTCTAGGAAGCCCAGAGGTTCTAGTGTGAACCTTGACAAAGGTTAAAAGGTCGCCTACAGTTGAATCCTGTAGTACTACTAGCTGAGCGTTCAGGAGGATAAGAAATGGTAAAGTCGGTCTTACGGATTGGACTGCCTGCTGCACTTGTTGCTGCGGTTCTCGCCGTTCCCACAGCTTCCGCCTCACCCATTTTCGTCAACAACTTTTCTTTTGAGACGCTCCCCGCTGCCGGCTTACCATTCGGCTGTGGAACGAACTGCTCCTATAGCACGGACGTGATTCCGGGCTGGACGACAACCGGTTCAACCGGACAATTTAAGCCAGGACCCCCGGCAACTACCACATACTTCAACTCTGTGCCTGACGGAACCACGATCGCGTATACCAACGGCGGGTCGATCAGCCAGACGGTGGCCCCCGTGGTCCAACTCGGAGTTGTCTATACCCTGATGGTGGACGTCGGAGTTCGGAAAGACATTGGCGACCCTGGTAGCGAAGCACTCCTCATTAACGGCAACTCATATTTCGCGACCGGGGTTCCTGCCACACCTGGCAACTTTTCAACCTTTACAGGAACTTACACTGGACTCGCGGCCGACGTAGGCAAGTCAATCACGATTCTGTTGAGTTCGGGTGGCAGCCAGGGTGACTGGGACAACGTCCGGCTGAGCGATTCGACATTGACAGCAGTGCCGGAACCGGCGAGCATCGTTTTGGGCCTCTCGGCTTTGGCATTGCTCGGCATCGTGCGCCGCAAGCACGCCTTATCCGTGTCGGTTCGAGTCCGCGTTCCTCACGCCGAATCGGCATGCTAGTACCTCCTGTGCGTCCGCCGTCACGCGCTGCTATTCTGATTGTTTCCTGGCCTTAGGGCTGACGCAACAATAGATTCACGTCGGAGCAATCGCCGTGAGCCCGGTTCGGGTGCTGGTGTTGCGGATGAAGTTGAGGATTTTGGGGTAACTGTCCTGTTCTCCGAAATCTCCAAAAACTAGGGCCGCTGAGCCTCTTGTGCTCGATGGGATTCCACTTGATGCGCCAGTGGGGTAATGGGCAACGGTGAGCCCTCGTGTCGAGGAAATATCTCGGCACTATCGATCTCGTCGTTCGTCAACGATGGTTTCGGAGAGCCAGCCGCGAATCGTGGACAACGCACGTCGGACTTCATCAAGGCTGACATCGTCGTCGGCGGTGCCATCCCATTCCTCTGGTGAAGCCAATAACGGATGGTCGCGAGGGATATTCCCCTCGTCGGAGATCGTGACGGTGACCTCCTGTCGATCCTCAAGTTGTATGGGCTCAAGAGGACGCAATACACCGCCTTCGTAGACAGCTTGGACCGTCTTCTCCATACACATAGTGTACCTGTCGTCGTCGTCGTCGCCGCTGCTGGTTAGAGATCCCAGTGAGTGTGCCAGCACCGCTTGCACGAACGCCCTGAGCACTCAAATCGTGCACCAGCCCTGCACAAACTTCGCCGCGGCGGAAAACATTTTAAATCCAGATCATCGGCCCCGCGATTGATTCCGCGCGTTTTCGAACGCCTTCCTGATCGTCCGCTCTACGTAACGTAATCGGCGGCCTGCCGGCGTTCCCCGCCCTTGTGCGACAGATCGCTGGACCGGATTGCGGCTCGATTTCTGTATAAGTAGCTCCGTTGTGAAGCCGCGTAGATGGCATAGGCCAGATCGACTCGCAAAGCTTGATGCCGCGGCGTACCATTGCGCCACTATAACCCGACTTGTCGAGAGTGCCCACGAGAAGGCCAAAACAATTGCGGGCCCTGTCGAAGTCCCGCCTTCGCCCAAACTGAAACCTACGAAGAGCGTCTCAGGCAGATTTTCTGTTCAAGAGATCGCTTTTGAGATCGATGCCTTCCTCGCCGCCTCCCGGGCATCCATTGATTTCGGCGGGACCGTTCTTGCACTTCATCTCGGAATGAACAGGCGGACCAGCATCAGCAAAGTGCTTGCGTTTCTCACAAAGGCGCCGAAACCTCCCTTCCCCTTTCTATTAGCTTGGGCATCATGGATCGAGAGTCTGAAAACCTATCGGGACGAGTGCGTCCATTACCGCGCCTTACGGACTCAGACTGGATATGAGGCAGTTCGGCGTAAGGGCGTATTGGCAGTCGCGATATTGCCGTTCGTGATCCCGAAGGTTATCGGGCCAGATCAGCCGGACACTCGTGCAGAGCGATTCGGGCTGTATCGGGATAATGCGCTCCCTGAAGGCCTCGATAAACAGGAAAGCTGGGGTGAGGCCACTATGGACGATGGAACTACGCAGGTGATGGAGCACTCGATCAGCTACTCCCCAGCGAACGGCTATGTCCGGGTCGAGGAGTTCTGCGCGGAACACCTTGATGAGCTCCGCGAATTCCTGGTGTCAATGTTCGAAGGTTGCCTAGTCGCAAAGTTCACTTTGCAGCGGCTGAAATAAAGACGCGCCCCGTGAGTGGCGGTGCACCTGCCGCCATTCAAAGATCGATCGCGGCTGAGCAGCCGTCGCATTGGGTGTATGGTCGCCGACTCGGAGCAGGCTGGTCCCATATCGTCCTGCAAGAACGAACCCGAACCAGCCCTCCTTTCCCCTTCCGGAAGCGACGCTCATGGGCAATGCGGTAGCTGCCGATCATGTACACGTGCTCGCTTCTCCGCAGCGTATGGCGCGCGACGAATCCGCCCATTACGAGCGCCGCGCCAAGATCAAGCCACGGTAGGGGCATGCAAGTGGAAGCGCTTCGGCTGAGGACTGGACGGCATACGTCCTTGCGGTGACGGCAGGTGTTGTACTGTTGGTCTATGGACAAGAGACTCGCCAAGCGGCACAAGCGGCAGGTTACCAGAGCCAAGCTGCACTCGAAGACATCGGAGCCCGACGTGAGAACGCACGAGCAGATCGAAGCCGCTCGCGAAGCCAGCCGCCCGGACGCCGGCCGTGGCCCATTTGCCAAGTTCGCTCGGGCGGTTCGTTCGAAGTTCACCGGCTCCAAGGAAAGTTCCACAAAAGCGGAAAGCTAAGTGTTGGGCATTAACGCAGCACAGGTCAAAGCACCTCGGCGACGCCATGGCGCTCAGCGGATTCCTCCTGCGCGAGCACAGGCTCATGCGCTGCCGGACCAACTGCGCGTTCCCCTCGCGGCTTTCGTTGGCGGGCTTACGCTGCGGCGATGATACCGTAGAAGGTAGGGAGTAGCTACTTTCCCGCCAATCCCTCGGTGAGCTCGATGCGTGTGCCTTCCGGGTCTATGAGAAAGGTGATCTTCAGTCCAATTGCCGGCACATCGCGATAGGGAGATTCGAACTGCACGCCGTCCGCCGAGAGCTGTCTGCAGAACGACTCCAGATTCCGCACTTCGAAGCCGATGTGATCGAGCGAACGGCCTTTAGTCGGCGATTGCAGGGCCGGCGTCTTGCGTGTGTCCAACTCGCCACCGGGAATGAAGGCGGCCAGGAAACTGCCACGCGTGCCGGGGCGGGCGCCGAACATCTTCACGTACCAGGCTCGCAGCTTCTCCGGATCCGGCGTTGACAAGTGGATGTGGTGCATCGCCACGGCGGTCGGGAGCGCGGGGTCCTCGGTCAATTCCACTGTCACTTTTTCGGGAAATTTCACCATGATCTGTTTGGCGTTGCCGTTCACCGCCGCGTTTTCCACGTGGAGCGCATCGAGTTTCGCTTTCACTGCCGCCACATCCTTCACCGCGAAGCCAAGGTGATGAACGGTCGAACCCTCCGAGCCCCCCGTGGGCGCCGTCCGCGCTTTGCCCACGATGATGTAGATGCCGGGAAGACGAAGCAGTTCGAGAGTTCCAGTGTGGGTCGCTTGGGCGCCCAGGGCTTCCACCCAGATCTTCTTTTGCGCGTCCGGGTCCGCCACCAGCAGGTGGATGTGCCCCAGGGAGACCCCACTCTGGTTGGGGGCGGGAAGCTGAGCGACTAGCACTAGCGAGGACGCCGATATCGCCAGGATAAAGAACCGGTGCATGGCCGATAGGCTATCAGGTTTCTGGTTGAAGCACGCGTTTTCAATGGAGTTTTTCGACTTGGCCCGTGATCGACGTGGCAATGTCCGATTCCTCCGCGGCCATCATTGGACATCTCGCGGCGGAGACTGCGTTCGAGTAAGGAATGGAATAGGGCTGTTGAGGAGACAGGTGGGACTATGTGCTGGGGTTCGCAGTCGCTGCGGCTTGAAGCATCAGCAGGTTCCGAAGGTGCGTGGACCCGGCCAGGAGAAGGGTTGCAACATTGGTGTAATTATTGGGGACGTTCGGTTGGCTGCCGTAATGCACGACGTTACGAGAATCGCGGACCATGTCGCCCCATTGGCATGCTAGCCGGAATTGATCGAGTCCAAGCCCGGCGACGGCCGCGACGTGGGCAAACTCCCGTTGATTCGTCACGTAAAGTGTCTCGATATGACCCCACTCCGATTTTCTGCGATTTCCGGTCAACAAGTGTTTTTACCGGGCGGCCGACACTTAAAGTGTCTGCAGACGGAAAACGCTGACCAATGAAAGCCGGGAGAGAAATGACGATGGGATAGTCGTTACTTACAAAACACTGCCAGGCGCGTCTCTGGCGAAACGTTTGGGTTTCTGGCGAGCTTGGGAATACGTATTTGCAAGCAATGACATTTGCAGGAGAAGCACGATGAGAAACATCACATCAGGTACCCTGATTTCCATTTTGGCCATATCCGCTCTGGCCTGTTTCGCGGCGCCGCAAGACGAGCCGGTTCCCGGTTGGTACATATACATGGCAGGCAGTGACCACTGGGTACTCGTGGCAGAAAAAGGCGCGCCGGTCGAAAGGCGTTATTCTTTTTCAGTCGGGATTTTTGCTTGGGAAGTGAAGGCCTCGCAGGGCGATCTTTCTCCGAGTGAGGCGGGCATGCAGATCTCATTTGGCGGGGCCACGATGAACTCAAAGCGGACCTCACCATGGCGAGCAGTGAGGTTACCGCCATTGCGACGACTACGGCATCAGTGAAAGGATCCGTGGCGGTGACGCCGTGGAGCCGTGTCACCAGCAAGCGAGCGGCTAAGCGCGGGCTCGGCGGCCGGCGCGGTCAGGCTTCGCGCAATCGATAAGCTGCAGGATCGTGGACTAGCTCACTACCCCTTGGTTGCTTACGATCGCCACAACCTGCGATCTGAGCTTCTGAAACTCTCTGTCTATGAACAAATCGCCAAGATATTCGCTTAAGGCTTCGGCGATCGCCTTTACAGTCCACTTTGGCTGAATATGACCCTGAAAATCCTGAATGAACTACCGACGTCCTTTGGGGTACCGATGGACTTGGGGATAAAAGCTTTTCCCGCAATTACAGTGCCGGGGCGTGTCTGAATTCCACCATGATCGGCATTAACATCACGATTCGCATCGGTCAGGCCACGGTGATGCCCGGGGACGTGGTGCTCGGCCGCGACGGCAGAGTGCTCTTCATCCCACCGCAAGTGGCGGAACAGGTGGTCCAGTATTCCGAAATCACGCACCTGCGCGACCTCTTTGGCCACCAGCGCCTGCGCGAAGTACACGGCGGGCCAGATCGACGCGGCCTGGTCCGCGCCCATCGAGGCGGATTTCACCGCTTGGCTGCGCGAGAACGTCGATAAAATGCCGGTGGCGAGGCAACAGATCCAGGAAATCCTGAAGCGGCGCCAGAGATGACGTCAGGCATGCCGGTCAGCCTGGTCATTTCGAATCGTCCACGACTTCGATGCCATTCACGCACGCCATTCCCTCAACAGGTACAAAAGTGAGCAGGATTTTGCCTTGTGCGTTTGGTCGAATCGCGGAAAAGGTCCGGTCTATCGGCCGGCCTTCTCCGCCAGCCTCTTTCATGATGTCGAAACCCCTCAGCAGGGCTACGCCGTTGCAGTAGACGTCAAATACGCGGCTGCCGGGACCGCCCGTACCGGTGTTGTGTTTTCCGTAGTGCCCTTCACAGAATTTCAGCGTGACCCGGTACCGGCCCTCGGCCACCGGCAGAGCGTAGGAAAAATGCCCCCAACGCTCGCTCGCGTAGAGCGCCATATCCGGTGCGATGTGAGTGGCTTACCTGGGCGGGATTCGTAGTGCGGACCAACGCGTTTCCGCCCAGGAAGTAGGAGTCGGCCTGCCATTCCTGTCCGGCGAGATCCTGCCACGATGAGGTCCAACCCGCTCGGATTCGGAGCGGTCTTACTTTGCCGGCACTGACCGGCAGCACCTCGATTCCACTCAACATCGCCGTGCTTCTCATCGAGCTAAAGCTCAGGTGCAGGAATCCATCCGCGGCAGGCGAGATGTTGCGGAAGACGCGCTCATCCGCGATGTTGGAACCGGCGGCATCAGCCACCACATCGAATGCAGTCAGGACCGGCTTCCCATTGGCGGAGACGCGAAAGAGACGCTGGCCCTCGCCGCTGGATTCCGCACTGATGAAATCCGCTAAACCAGTCTCGGCGAAAAAGAGATGCAATTCATAGTTGCCTGGCTGCAGCGGGATGTCGTACCGAAAGTCGCCACTCCGCAGGTGGCGGTAAATATCGGGGTCAAGTGTACGAAAGATCCTCTCGGACGGGCGGACGAGCACATTTCCACCGGAAAAGAAACGATCCGGGCCCCAGGTGCGCCCGCTCGCGATCGACGTAGGGATCCGTGGAGCCCGCGATCATCCGAATGTTTCCTGCAGCGGATATCGCCAGCGGATTCGTGTTGGCCACCAGAGGGGACTTGGCGGCTACCGAGGCAGGATTCAGCGCCCGCCACCGCCAGGCAGTAAAGGCACCCGCAAGTACGAGAACAGCTACGGTGCAGGCAATCACCCGGTGTGTGACCCAGTTCGTGCGTGCCGGAACATGCGTCTCGGCAGGTGGCATCTCGGCGGCAGTCGCCTCCGCCCCTGGCGTTGCGGCGGATGGTGGCTCGGTGGCTGGCGATTCCACCGCCTGGGTCTCGGCGGCTGGCGGTTCCACTGCCGCCGTCTCCCATCTGAATTCGGCGGAGTAGGAGCCCGGTGGCATATCGATTCTGACCGGATGATAGGAACCATTCTCGGCGAGGTAATGCTGCGCAAGCTTCTTTCGTACTTCATTGGCCGTCACACGGACGATAGTGTGCTGACCTGCATCGAAATCCTGCGGAAGCTGGAACAGTTCCACCCCGATCGAGCGTTCTTTGAGAGCGCCGGTCGGACCGCTAATCGTGTGCTCGACGATGTACTCGAGGAACTCCCTGCATCGCTTGCTTGTGCGGAACGCAGAACTCTCCAACAAGCGATTGAGCTCCGCCCGCACCGCCCGTTCCTGTGATTCGTTAAGTCCCCGGCTGTCGCTTTCGCACATCCTCGTGCTTTCCGCGAATGATATCACAACCCATTTTTGAGTGCGGAGGGGTCTTAACTACCTCGGTTAACCGTTAGCCGGGTAGAATCTAGAGCCTTACGCTTGGCCCAAGAGCAAGATTCCATTACCGTTGGATGCAGGACACCGTACCAAACCTAGCGCGAGATGGGCTACGGTGTTACCCTACCCGGGATCAGAGTTGGGTGTTTGCGTCCTCAAATCTATTTCTTGGCCATCCTACCGGAAATTGAGGACGCCTTGTGTTGGCTTGGAGGGAATTACCTATGCGTTGCCACCGCGTCCGAGGCTTCGCCTCTCGCGTGTTAGGGGTCTGCGTGTTGTTTGCGTCGATTAGTCTTCCGGCAATCGGCCAGACCCTTGGCCAACTCACCGGGCGAATCACAGACTCCTCAGGCGGGGCGGTCGCTGTTGCGGGCGTAACTCTTGTGAATATCGCCACAAACGCAACACGAACCACCGTGACCACCGGTGACGGCGATTACGCGTTCGCCTCGGTGCCGCCCGGTATCTACAACGTCAAAGTGGAACACTCGGGCTTCCGGGTAGCTACCGCCAGCCACGTTGAAGTGCAGGTGCAGCAAACCGTTCGTCAGGACCTGACACTTGAAGTGGGACAAATCACCGAGTCGGTCCAGGTATCGGCTTCGGCGGACATGTTGCAGACCGAGAACCTGGCGGTGGGAACCGTGGTCGAGAACAAGATGATTACGGAACTGCCGCTCTACGGGGCGCAACTACCTGAGCCTGGTCGCGCTCTCCTCCAACGTAGATACGCTCTCGCCATCGTCCGGACAGGCCGGGTCGCGGCAGGGAGGCGACCGCGCCGCGCAGTCGATCTCCGCCGCCGGCCAGCGGATTATGTTCGACTACTTCACGCTCGACGGCGTGAACAACACGGACCCGGATTTCAACACTTACGTGACGCTGCCCTCGGTGGACGCCATCCAGGAATTCAAGGTGCAGACCGGCATCTATCCGGCCGAGTTCGGCCACCAGGCGACGCAGATCAACGTCGTGACCAAATCCGGCGGCAACAGCTATCATGGCGCGCTGTTCGACTTCGTCCGCAACGACAAGTTCGACGCTGTGCCGTACTCGTTCGGCACGCTCCACCCCAACAAATCGCCGTTCAAGTGGAACGACTACGGGTTCGAGCTCGATGGCCCGGTGCGCATCCCGAAGATCTTCAACGGCCGCAACCGGCTGTTCTTCATGGCCAACGACGAGTGGAAAACGCAACGCTCGGATAGCCAGGCGAACTATACCCTGCCCACCGCGGCCGAGGAGGCCGGCAACTTCAGCGCGCTCTCGGCCACCATCTACGATCCGACCACGGGCGGCGCCACCGGCGCCAGCAAGACTCCTTTCGCCGGCAACATGATTCCCACCAACCGGCTGGATCCGATCTCGCTGAAGTTTCTTGAACTACTACGCCGCCGCTGTGCTGCCCACCGCCAACAACAACTACCCGTTCATCGTCAGCGCTCCCAACAACCGCGACGGCTTCACGCTGCGGATGGATTTCGTGGAGTCCTCCAAGTCGCAGTGGACCGGCCGGTATAGCTGGGGCGACGAGAATCAGTCCTCCAACGGTCTCGGCGGCCTGGGCAGCAAGATCCTCACAAACTACGAGCAGTATCTGGGCTCCAACACGCGCACGCTGACGCCGCAGCCTGGTGAACGAAGCCCGCTTCGGCTACACGCGGATCTACAACTCCACCGGCACGCTCTCCGCTGGCTCGAACAACGTGGTAGCGGACGCTCGGGATTCCGGGTCTGCAACCCCGGCGACGCCGGCCACCTGGGGCATCCCCGCGATCTCGCTGAACGGCGACGGCTTCAGCGGCATCGGCGATAACACCGACGGGCCCTACGTGATTCAGGACAATTCGCTGCAGTTGGTCGATAACCTGTCCTGGACCAGCGGCAAACACACGTTCCGCTTCGGGCTTCGAGTACAACCGGCAGAACTTCAACCAGGTGGGCAATCAGTTTTCGCGCGGCAATTTCGTCTTCCAGCCGAACGCCACGCAAAGCCCCACCCATACGGGCGGCGATGCGTTCGCCGAGTTTCTGCTGGGCGACCTGTACCAATCCACGGTCGCGGTGGCGATCGCCAGCGCGAATTACCAGCGCAACACGGAGGCGGCGTTCGTGGACGACACCTACAACATCACGCCGCAGGTCACGCTCTCGCTGGGCCTGCGCTATGAGTTGACGCCGCCGTGGGTCGACCAGCTCGGAAACGATTTCACGGTGGCGCTGCCGGCACTCTATTTCGGCCCGCAGGCGCCGCAGTCGCAGTGGCCCTACTTTGTGCGCCAAGGCAACTGCACCGATCCCTACCAGGGACTCGCGATCAACTGGACCGACACTACCGGCGTCGCCGGAACGCATGCATCGCCGGCGCCGGTATGCAGCAACGGCGCATATCCCGACGCACTGATGCAGACCGATTACCGCAACTGGGCGCCGCGCCTCGGCGTCTCCTGGTCGCCGGATACGAAACTCGTCGTGCGGGCCGGGTTCGGGGTTTTCTACAACCAGGACATCGGTAACGCCGTATTTCGATATGGCGCGCAATATCGCCGGACGCGTCACGCAGACCTCCGGACAGAACGGCGGCACCGTGGGAGTGCCGAATCTGTTCTATAGCAATGCCGTCCCTGGGGGCAGCGGCGCTGTCGCGCAGATTCCGCCGCCGTACTCCTACGCCGATGCATACGACCATCGCACGTCTTATACCATGCAATACCTTCTCAACGTACAGCGGCAGTTCGGACCACGCACCGTGATTGAGGCCGGTTACCTGGGTAACCAGAGCCACCACCTCTACGGCTTCCAGGACGCGAACCAGGCGATTCCGTACGGCTATCTCGGCAACGGCACCTCGACGCCGGTCTCCACGCGGCTGCCGTATCTCAACTACGGCGTGATCCAGCTTGTCCAGGACGGCGGCAACGGCGTCTACCACGCTCTCAGCCTGAAGGTGACGCGCCGCTTCGGCGAGGGGCTCAGCATTATCAGCTCCTACACGTTCTCCAAGTCGATCGACGACACCAGCGGCATCCGCACGCAGGGTTTCGACACGCTGTTTCCCCAGAACAGCGACTGCATCCGCTGCGAACGTGGCCTTTCGTCGTTCGATGTGAGGCACCGGTCGGTGACATCGATCCTTTACGACCTGCCGTTCGGCAAGGGCAGGAGCGTCAACATCGAAAATAGCGTGTTGAACGCCGTGGCGGGCGGCTGGCAGACGGGTGGCATTATCACCATGCAGACCGGCTTACCCGGCACCCTGAGCATCGGCGGCGTGGACAATGCCGCAACATCGGACGGAGGCTACGACCGGCCAAATTCTACCGGAGCCAGCGTCTATGCCGCCAACCGGACGCCCTCGCGATGGCTGAATCCCGCGGCGTTCACCGAAGCCCCTCCAGGCTATTTCGGCAGCATGGGCCGCGACACCATCGAAGGCCCCGGCATTTTCGCCTTCGACATGGAAGTCCACAAGCAATTCCGGATGCCGTACAGGGAAAGTCACATGCTTGCAGTTCCGGCTGGAAGCATTCAACGTCCTCAACCATCCGAACTGGGGCATGCCGAGCCTGAACATCTCTGTCTGGCGCCGCATTCCCCGGCCAGCCCGGCACCAACGCGCACCAGAATTTCGGGATCATCGGCAGTACGCAAACCGCTATGCGGCAGCTCCAACTGGGGCTGAAGTATTCGTTTTAGTCACTTGCTGTAAGGGGACTGGCATACGCTCAAGGCTGGCGCTCCCGCTCAACCCGCACGAACGCATGTCGCCGGAGATCAGAAGATGCCCACGAACTAGATCGCGGCCTACGGCAAAACGTCCTTAACAACCAGGATTCCGTGCGCTAATTTGAGCGGCGGCGTCGAGCCGCAATAACGGCAATGCGCTGAAAGGACATCATGATCCATCGCCCCGCCCTCATTTTTTTGCTGACCGCTCTCGCGGCGCCGGCCCTGCTCGGACAGGTGCCCGCGACACTCAACGTCGAGGTGAACCGGCCAAAAGCGGCGGTAAGCCCGACGCTGTACGGTCTCCTGACCGAAGAGATCAACTACTCCTACGACGGCGGGCTCTACGCGGAACTGGTCCGCAACCGCACGTTCCGATTCGATTGGTCAGGTATTCTGAACTATGGATGTATCGTCGCCGTATCGGACTCTGGCAGGGAGGTATTTCGGGATCGGTCCTGTCCAGCGTTTACGCCGTACTCGTCCCGGATGCGCTGACAGTGGGCAGAGAACCACAGAACGGGGCGCCATGTAGGATTATTTCAAGAACAGTGGCAAACGCCAATGTTTACCATTCGGAACCACCGTAAAAAGAGGCGTTCGAGGATAGGGGCTGGACAAACTCGTCAAGCCGTGGCATTCTAAGCTGGATGAGTGCGAGTGATCCGGTCGGTCGCGCCGAACAGTTGGAGCAGGAAGTGGCATCCTTACAGCGACGCCTGGACCGGTCGTTGGCGGAGAACGAGCGCCTGGAGCAAGAGATCGCACGAGTGCAGAAACTGCTAGAAGAGGCAGTGCGCAAAAGGAAGCGCAACACAGCTCCGTTCTCCCGCGACAATCCCAAAACAAATCCCAAAACAGCGGGACGCAAACCGGGGGATCAATACGGTCAGCAGGCCACGCGTGGGACACCGCTGCGGGTGGATGAGCAGATCGCTGTGCCGTTGCCGCCCTCC
The DNA here is from genome assembly GCA_963853855.1 of uncultured Solibacteraceae bacterium. Lineage (GTDB taxonomy): Bacteria > Acidobacteriota > Terriglobia > Bryobacterales > Bryobacteraceae > Sulfopaludibacter. Next base: position 17,533 of record CAWKYG010000009.1, read on the forward strand.
TGCCCACATTGCCAGAGCGATGTGGTTCTGCGGGACACCAAGGCTCAGTATCAGGAAGACATAGTGCGCGTGACCCTGGTGCGACGGTTTAATGTGGAGGTGGGGGTGTGCTCGGGCTGTGGACGCAGTGTGCAAGGAAGGCATCCGCTGCAGACCTCCGATGCGTTGCACGTCGGGACGGTACAGATCGGGCCGGAAGCATTGTCGCTGGCGGCGCTGTGGAACAAAGAGATGGGCCTATCGCATGAGCGAGTGGCCCGGTCGCTGCAATTGGGTTACGGCTTGACGGTGAGCCGCAGCGGGATCTGCCGGGCGCTGGAACGGTTGGGCAATTTGGCCGCTCCCACCTACCATCAATTGAAGGCCTCGTTGGCGCGTAGTCCATTCAATGGGATGGACGATACTGGTTGGCGTGTAGGCGGCCGGTTACAGAATTGTCGGGTGATCGGCAATGAATCGGTCACCGTATACCTGATCGAGCCGCATCGCGGCTTCGCCGAAGCGGCGGCAGTATTGGGGGCTGAATACGATGGCTTTCTGGTGCATGACGGGGCCCGGACCTGGTACGGTTTTTTGCAGGCTTTTCACCAAACCTGCCTGGCGCATCTCATCCTGCGCTGCCGGGACCTGCTGCAGTTGCTGACCGGGGGAGCGCGACAGTTCCCGCAGGCGGTCCTGGATGTGTTGCTGGACAGTCTCGACTTGCGGGATCGCCACCAACAGGGACTGGTCAGCGAACATGGATTAGCAGTGGCCACGGGCCGCTTGAAGGCCCGGCTGGACCGGCTGTTGGCAACCCCACAGTGCCATGCCGCCAATCGGCGTTTAGCGCGCCACCTACAACATGAGCAGCCCCACCTGTTCACATTTCTGTACTGTCCGGGCCTTCCGGCCACCAACAACTTCATCGAGGCAGCGATTCGGCTGATGGTGGTGGCTCGCAAAACCTGGGGCGGGAACCGAACCTGGAACGGCGCCCGAACCCAACAGATATTGACGAGCGTCTTGCGAAGTTGTTGGCAACAGGGCAAAGACGCTTTCCAACAGCTGGTTACTCTATTACATTCTCCGCGGCCAATGGTGCTCGATCTCGTTCCAGCTTCCCTATCTCCCTAACCCGCCTTGCTCCGCGACACTCTCCACCGCCCCAACCATAACACTGTGCGGACTCACTATTCCCCGCTGAGTGGTGATTTTGCCGAAGATGGTAAACATTGGCTGGCAAACCCGTAGGATAATTTCACGAACTCAGGCGAGATTTTTCACGATCTGTGGCGAGGACCGACGGATTTGGCTTTACTATCAACGCCTGAATTTTCACGTACTCTGTCAACCTACAGCCCGGCCCACTGGCAGCACGGCCCACTTGCTTGCCAGGACTGTTGCAGTTTCGTCGCCCGCCGTCTTCGCACGAACGCCGCCCGACCGGCCTGCCGTCAAACTCCGGGAACTTTCGCTTTTCGCCGCAAGTCGGTTCGTAGGCGACGTACACGGTCTACCAAGACATCGCGTGGCACCGCGAGTAGCGCGGCGATGTTGTCGTACGGCCAGCCGTCGACGATTCGGAACTCCAAAAGGCGACGGTCGTCTGTGGCCAAATCCCGGAGGAGGGCGCGAAATCGATCATTTTCTACGATTTCCATTGGAAAGATTTAGGCATACTGTGTGACATCAGTCGTCAGGAAGCCGTGGCTGATGGCTTCCAGCGGTTACTTTACTTGCCCTCCTGGTGCTTCTGGCCCTCGCAATATCGGGAACCTTGCCCCAGCCTAGCTAGTACGGTGCTCGCCCACAACGGTTCGTTTCGCCCCGCAAGAACGGCGCACCCCTGACAACTCCGCGCCGTTCTTAACATGTCCTGTGACGAGGGAAAGGGCGAATTCGGATAACCGGACGCTAATTAACAAACACCAGGACGGCCGGCTAACCGCCACGCATCTGGCCAACTTGACTCCATCGATTACGCCGGGCATCAAAATGTCCGCACCGAGTAAATCGATCGTCCCCGAGTGCCGGGCGCCAGTGTCGAGTGCCTCAGCTCCGCTGTCAGCCGATAGAACATGAAAACCGCTCAGACTGGACAGAACGTGATCGTAAAACTACAGAATCATCCGATCGTCATCCACGAGCAAAATCGTAGCCATCTCCCCATCCATCCTGATGCACACTACGTTCCAATCGAGCTTGCGCCGTGAGCGTTAAGTGTCTGAGCGCGAGGCCGGCAGGTTTCCGCACGCGGCGCGCTAATTCCCAAACGCCTCATCTTGTAGAACAGCGTGGAGCGCGGCACGCCGAGTCGAGTTGCGGCGGTGGCGATCACGCCGTCCACCTCGCGAAGGATTTTGCGAATGTGCGTGCGCTCCGCATCCTTCAGCGTGACGGGTGGCGCCCACTCTTCCAATGCGGCGAGTTCGTGCAACGGAGGGTCCAGCACCGTGCCGGCTGAGAGGATCACCGCGCGCTCGATGAAGTTCTCTAATTCCCTAATATTTCCCAGCCAGGGATAACCCGCCATAGTTTCGACGGCCCCGGCCGGGATGACCTCGATGTTCTTATTCATGCGGCGGGCGAACACATCCACAAAATGCTGGACCAGCAATGGCAGATCCTCAGTCCGCTCACGCAGCGGCGGCACTGTGATGGGGAAGACGTGCAGGCGATAAAACAGATCTTCCCGGAACTTACCTTCGGCTACCATCTTTCGCAGGTTGTGATGGGTTGCCGCGATCAGCCGCACGTCGGTATGGATGGTCTGCCCGCTCCCCAGGCGCTCGAACTCATGCTCCTGCAGAACGCGCAGCAACTTCGGTTGCAGTTCGGCCGGAATATCGCCGATCTCGTCGAGGAATAAGGTACCTCGGTTCGCCGCCTCAAAGCGGCCGAGGCGTTGCGCAATCGCCCCTGTAAATGCGCCGCGTTCGTGCCCGAAGAGTTCGCTTTCCAGAAGCCCCAACGGAATCGCGGCGCAGTTCACCTTGACGAAAGGCTGATGGCGCCGATTACTCATCTCGTGAAGGGCTTGCGCGAAACGACCCTTTCCCGTTCCCGTTTCCCCCAGAATCAGCACCGTCGAGTCGGTTGGCCCGACGATTGCCACCTGTTGCATGACTCGTTGCAGTTTTGTGCTTTCGCCAACTATTTTGCCTTGGTTGTAGACACACGTTGCACCGCTGACCGATGTAGCCATATTTTACCCCTCATCAATAGAATTCTGTCGTCGATTCGCGCTGGCAGGATAGGCGTCCTGGCCTCTCGACGCCAGCGCCGCATCGCACTGCACTAACGCCAGATGCATCGCGTCTGAAAGAGTCTCATTGCAGAATGGCTTGTCCAGAAACGCCACGACGCCGTGGTCGAGCGCTTCTTTTCGCACGTGATCGTTGCCATAGGCCGTCGCGAAAATGATGGGAATCCAGCGGTCCGTTTTCTCCAGATGCTTTTGAAGGTCGAGACCGCTGACCCGCGGCAATTGCACATTCAGAATCGGACATCCCGCGTCATTCAAATAATGTGAGGAAAGGAACGCCTCGGCACTTGCAAATACTGCGGTCCGGAATCCAAGAGGCCGGACCAGGCTGCTGATCGATTCCCGGACAGCATCGTCGTCATCTACGATCCCGATCAGCGGAGCCTGTGGTACGAATTGACATCGCATGTAGACGAAGATACGCCGGCCCGCTCCCCGGCGCTATCACATCTTCGTATTAAACTAACGATACCTGCGGCGAGGCGAAGAATTTAGCGGCCGGGCGGCAGTGCATATGCTTCGGGCGCCGCCAGATAGAGGATGTTTTTCGTGCCATCGGCGCTTTCTATCTTCAACATTGCGCCGGTGGGTTGGGTGAGAGGTAACATCCGGATCGCGACGGCGCCGTGTATGCCATCGGACAGATGGTCCGTTGTCGTTGAGCCGAAGGTGATCCACACGGTGCGTTCCCCGTCTTTGATATCGGCCGAAACACCGTCGAAGGGTATCGATTTTCCGTCTCTACGTGGAAACCGACGTCACTGTGGGCGCCGATGATTTCAAGCCTCGCGTGCGCGCCGCGGTTCTCCCGCGTGAACTCGGCGAGAAACGGGATCCACTGTTCCTGGTGAATCTCCTGGACATCGCTCTGCTCAGAGGGGGTGTTCGATTTTGCTCATGGCTTTCCGCGATGCAGTTCACTTGCGAGCCGGAGTGGACCCCGGCGTGCACGCCGTTGAACATCATGAGAGTCATTCTCGCCACCACCTGGTGGTCGCTACTGATTCGCGGTTTCGCGGCACTTGCGCTCGCAGTTCTGCTCCTGATACTGCGCGAGATCTCGCTCAGTCACCTGGCACTTCTCTTTTTCGGCTACGCGATGACCGATGGTGTGGTGAACCTCGCAGGCGCCATTACCGCGGCCCAGTCGCATCAGCGCTGGGGACCGCTCCTGTTAGAAGCGATCGGGGGCATCGCCTTCGGGCTGATCTCGGTTGCGTGGCCTGGAGTGACCATGATGCGACTGATCTATGTCATCGCCGGCTGGAGCCTCGCAACCGGTCTCCTGGAGATCTTTACCGCGCTCAGATGGCGGACCCGCTCCCGCGGGAAATGGATGCTCGCCTTGAGCGGCGCCGCTTCCATCGCTCTGGGACTCGTGATGGTTGCCGTGCCGCTTGCCGGGGCCACCGCCGTCGCCTTCTGGCTCAGCGCCTATGCCTTCGTGTTCGGAGTGCTTCTCGTGGATTTGGCATTCCAACAACGCGCGCGGATCGGATTAAACCGCGCGCACCGTGTCGAACGGCCTGCCTGAAACCCTGCTCTCCCCTCGAGGCTTGCTCAATTACTTGCACCGGACTCGATGGCCGAGCGGATTGCAGCCAGCAGGGCGTCCTCACCACAAGGCTTGCTCAGAAAGGCGACCGCGCCTTGCTGAAGGGCTTGAGTTCGGACAAAGTCGTCCGCGTGCGCGGTCACAAAGATGATCGGCACCGGATAGTTCATCTCGCGCAGGCGACGCTGAAGCTCCAGGCCGCTAAGACCGGGCATGCGGTTGTCGAGCACGGTGCAATCGGTGCTATACATATCACGTGAATCCAGAAACGCTTCGGCGGACGGAAACACGATGCATCTGTATCCCGCCGATCGGATCAGGCTGCTAAGGGCATCCCGGACCGACTCATCGTCGTCCACGACTCCAATCAGAGAAACCGTGGGTGCTGCACTATTAGGACTCATCGCAGCCCTAATGTAACATCCCCGATAAGGGTATTTCCATCACACTTAGGTATAGTTCCGATACTACTCTCGGCATCTCCTTATCCACCAGTGCTGCCGGCAGTTCGCGGCCCTAATTTCTCTGCCATCCGGACCAGGTCCGCAACGGACGCCGCCTGCATCTTCCGCATCACCTGACCGCGCTGCAGCTTCACCGTCACTTCGCTGGTACCCAACTCGGCCGCTATCTGCTTGTTCAGCAGCCCCTGTGCCACCCGCCCCATCACTTCGCGCTCCCGCGGGGTCAACGAGTCGAATCGTTGCCGCAACTCGGCCACTTCCAGTCTTTCCCGGCGTGCTATCCGGTCGCGTTCGATGGCCAGCCGGATCGCGTCCAGCAGATCCTGGTCGCGAAACGGCTTGGTCAGAAACTCGACTGCCCCCGCTTTCATGGCGCGAACCGTCATGGGGATGTCGCCGTGGCCAGTAATGAAAATGACGGGGATTTGAATATCCGCCTGCGCGAGATCCGTCTGCAAGTCGAGGCCGCTCAGGCCCGGCAGGCGCACATCGAGCACCAGACACGCAGGGGCACTGGAAGGCTGGGACCGCAGGAATTCCTGAGCGGATCCAAATGTGCGCACCGCCAGCCCTACCGATCGAATCAGGCCGTCCAGCGATTCCCGTATGCCGGCATCATCGTCTAAAACGTATACCATCGGGTTTTCCTGTGACATGATCTATCCTTCCGTGGCAACTGCGAGTACGGCGGGTAGCGAGAAGCGAAACGTTGCACCCACCCCGTTGGACTCGGCCCAGAGCTTGCCGCCGTGAGCCTCCACGATGGAACGGCTAATCGCCAGTCCCATTCCCATTCCGCCAGGTTTATTCGTGAAGAAAGGATTGAAAATCTGGTCGGCGGTGGCCGGATCGATGCCCACTCCGGAATCGCACACCGAAATGACGATTCGGTCCGGTTCCTGGTTTTGCGACTTGAGAACGATCTCGCGGGGCCCTTCGCTCCTCGCGCTTGTGGCTTCGATACCGTTCATTACCAGGTTCAGGACCACCTGCTGCAATTGGACCGCATCCCCCTTCACGGCGGTGCGCCCTTCTGCCAGTTCCGTGCGGGGCGAAACGCCATGCCGCAGAATCTGATTGCGGGTCAGGGTGAGTACTTCATGAATGAGTTCATTCACGTCGAGCGTCGACATCTGACGGTTGCTTTTCTTCATCATCCCGCGGATTCGGCCAATCACCTCGCTGGCGCGGGTGCCTTCCTTCACAATCCGGGTCACCGCGGCGCGGGCTTCCTCCAGGTTGGGAGGCGTGGCCCCCATCCACCGGAGACAGGCGTTCCCATTGGTCACGACTGCAGCCAGCGGTTGATTGATTTCGTGCGCGATTGAGGCCGCTAACTCGCCCATGGTGGTTACGCGAGCGATGTGCGCCAGTTGGGCCTGCGCCATCTGCAGCGACACCTCCGCCCGTCTGCGCTCTGTGACATCCATCAGCGTCCCGACGAACTCTGTGTTGCCGGATTCATCGAGGGCGATATGGCCGACCGAGTGAACCTGTTTCGCGCTACCATCCGGCATCGCCAATCGAGCCTCAAATTCATAATTTCTTCTCTCCCGAATCGCGGCGTCGAGAACCGAGTCAATAAACGCTCGATCGTCCGGGTGAAATCGTTCCAAGGCTGTTTGAAAGGACGGCGCCGGCTGCTCCGGATCGAAGCCCAGGATCTGAAACGTCTCCCGCGAGAAGCTCAGGTCTCCGGATGAAACCCGCCAGGCCCAACTGCCGGTGTGGCTCAGCCGCTGGCCCTCAATCAGGAACTCCTCGCTGCGACGCAGTTTTTCCTCGGCCCGCTTACGCTCGATGATCTCGGCCTGTAGCTGTTCATTGGTTCTGGCCAGGTCGGCGGTGCGCTCCCGTACAATATTTTCGACTTCCTCGTAAGCCTTATGCAGGGCCAACTCAACGCGCCGGCGTTCCCGGACCTCTCTCTCCAGGTCCAGATTGGCCGCGCGCAACTGCGCCGGACTGGGCAGCGCCAGGGCTCTCGGTATTAGGGGGATTAACACTCCCGCCGTAACTACGGACGATGCCGCAGTGATGGCCTTGATGAGACCCGCCAGCCGGTAAGTTCCGTGCCAGATAGTCCAGACCGCCATAAGGTGCGTGGTGCCGCAGCCAAAGATGAAAACTCCGAACATCAAAAACATCCAGTGGAACGGGAGATCGCGGCGCTTTCGTACAAAATAAAACAGGGCCAGAGGGATCATATAATACGACAGCGTGATCAACGTGTCCGAAGTAACATGCAGCCATACAATTTCCGGTCGCCAGAGATAACAGTAGCCATGCCCCATAAAATCGGAAGAAAACAACTTCGTGAGGAAGTCTCGCATCGTCCAATCTCCTCCACCGGGCGGGTCTTGCTGGCGGTCGGGCCTCGCAACGGGAAACGCTGCGTTGTGGAAGCTGCCACCAGACCTTCCGGCCAGTGGGTCATTGCAAGTTTCATCCCCGTGATTCCTTGCCCAGCCGGGCAGTTTGAGCCGCTGCCCCTCGGTTGGTTTCATGGCTAGCCTAGCCCAGCCTAGCGGTAGCCTAGCGGAGATCAGCCCGCCCTGTATAGCTAGAAAAACTACGTGTCGTGTGATCCGGCATTCGAGCATTCAGGGGGTTATTATGCGGTGCTTAATGGCATATTGCACCAACTCGGCGATCGTGTGAAGACCGAGTGACTCCATGGCTCGATAGCGATGGAACTCGACGGTTCGGGGAGATATCAGCAGGGCCGCCGCGATTTCTTTAGTACTCCGCCCTTCAGCAGCCATCTGGAGCACCTGCCGTCGCCTCGGGGATAAGCTGTGGACCGGATCGGGTGAACTCCCGTCCCTTTTGATTTGGGCTTCCAGTGTACGCTTGTCGATCGCGGGACTTACGAATGTTCGCCCATTGAGCGCTTCCCGAATCGCATTCAGGATTTCAATGCCGGCGGAACTCTTGAGGACATAAGCCGACCCGCCCGCTTGCAATGCTTCCGACACATAGACCACGTCCGGGTGCATGCTCAGGAAAACAATCTTGATTCGTTGGTTAGCCGTCCGAATCTCGCGAGCGGCCTCGATACCGTTAAGCAGGGGCATGGAAATATCCGCCACGATGACGTCGGGGGTCAACTTTTCGGCAGCCTCCACCAGCGCGAGACCATCCGCCACTACGCCAACCACTTGATACTGAGGCTCCAGCAGACGGCGCAGCCCCTCGACGACAATCGCGTGATCGTCAGCCAACAGCACTGTAATGCGCTTCACGAAACCCTCTGCCGCAAGGGGACAAGCACTCTTGTTAGCGTTCCCTTTCCGGACTGTGACCGGATCGAAAATATGCCGCCTACCAACCGCGTCCGTTCCTCCATACTAATCAGGCCAAGCCCTCCCCTTCCTCTGCTGGATTCGAGATTGAACCCTTGGCCGTTATCACCGATTTCCATTGCGATCTCGTCGCTCGCACAACTCAAAGCGACCCGGACTTCGGTGGCTTGGGCGTGTTTGGCTACGTTTCTCAGGCACTCCTGCGCCACCCGTAACAGGCATAGTGAAACATCGTCGGGAAGAGCCCGTGGAAGGTCGGAGACGTTCAAGTCGGCGGCGATGCCATACTGCTCGGCGAAAGCGGCGCATTCATTCCTGAGCGCCGCCGCCAGCCCGAGATCGTCCAGGATGGCAGGATGAAGCTGGCGCGAGATGCGGTGGATGTCCTTCGCCAGAGCGCCGATTTGACCTGTCAGTTCCAGCAGCCGGTCGCGAAGTTCCCGCGAAGATCCCCGGTTCCCGGTCGCCAGGGTTGCCAGATCCATTCCCAGCACCGCTAACTTCTGGCTGAAGTCGTCGTGGAGTTCGCGGGCCAGGAATTTGCTTCCCGTCTCCTGGGCTTCGATGAGCCTGGCCGTCAGCGTCTGCAGTTGCTGCTGGTAGCGGAGGACGGCCGTCTCGGCCTGTTTGCGAGCAATCATCTCCGCAGCGTGTGCGGCGTAAAGATCAGTCAAGCGGAGTTCACGCTCCGAGGGAATGTGAGGCTGCCGGAAATGTGTGGAAATCATACCGAGCGGCTCGCCGCTGCGGTTGAATAAGGGTGTGGATTGCACGGCGCGAAAACCGCTGGAGGCTGCAATCTGGCGGTGAGGTGCAAACGCGGCATCCGTCTGCACATCCTCGATGATCACACGTTGCCGCATCCGCAAAGCGCGTCCGCAAGGGGTCGACGCATCGTTCACCACAGCAAAGTGATCCAGAAAGTTCTGCTGAAAACCACGCTGGGAAACCAGTTCCAACGCGCCGGTTTCCGCGTTATAGAGCTGCACATCGCCGAAATCCGCCTTCTGCAGCGCCACCGTAGCGTCGAGGACTTCTTCCATGAGCGGCTTCAATTCGGTGTTAGCCAGCAATCGGGTGCTGAGTTCGTGGAGCCGGGTCATCGCCGTCAGCTCCGCCGCCTCCGCGTTCCTCAAGGCCAACGATTCCATCTCGGCACGCTTGCGCTCGACAATCTCCTTGAGCAGCTTTTCATTGAGATCCGACAATTGACGGGTCCGGCGAACGACACGCTGCTCCAGTTCCCTTTGCGACCTCGCCAATGCCACCTCGGTCTGCTTCCGCGCGGTAATGTCTTGGAGCAAGGCGACAAAGTAAGCGACGGAGCCATCCTCGCGGCGCAGGCATTGGACGGACACCGTAGAATCAATCACCTGTCCGCCTTTGCGGATCCACCGCTTGTCCAAGGTGTAACCGCCGATCTCCCCGGCCATCACGCGTTCGAACTGGGCGATATCCGCGGCCAGGTCATCCGGGTGTGTCATCTCTGCCCAGGTCTTGTTCAGGAGCTCACTGCGCTCATAGCCCAGGATTCGGCACATCTCGTCGTTAACCTCGATACAGCCTTTGTCCGGCGAAGTGATAGCCATCCCGATCAATCCCAGCTCGAAGTAGCGCCGAAAGCGTTCTTCACTCGCGCGCAGCGCTTCCTCTGTTTCCTTGCGGGCGGTTACATCCAGCGTGGCCGCGATGAACTGGCACCCCTCCCCGTTAGCGTTGCGCGAAAAGGCCGTGATCCGGCTCGCCAGCCAACGCCATTGGCCATCCCGGCGCCGCATCCGGTACTCCATCCCGAAAATTCCACCAGCCCCAAGTTTTCTCAAGTGCGTCAGGTCGTCCCGGCAGCGTTGAACGTCGTCCGGGTGACATAATGTGGAAAGCGGGTCTTTCATCCGGGCGATCTCATCGGGTGTGTAACCCAGCAGCGTCTCGACTCCACGGCTGATATAGGTCTCATGGCCGACTGCCAGATCGAAGACGCTAATCGCCGCCGGAGTGAGATCGGCGATCTGGTGAATGAAACGCTCTTTGTCGATCAGGGCCTTCTCCGCGCGCTTCTCCCTGGTGACATCCCGAAAGTAGATGGCTAGCCCGCCATCCGCCGATGGATACCCGCTTGCCGCAATCCAACGGTCGATCGGTTCAAATAGCTCTCGATGACAACCGGAATTCTGGCAGTCATCGATCGCTGGAATTCCAACGCAAACCGGGTGCCTGCGGCCTCGGGAAACACTTCCCATACCGTGCGCCCAAGCATCTCGTGACGATCCCGGCCGAAGATCTGCTCGGCAGCGGCATTCACATAGGTGTAACGCCAGTCGCAATCGACAGCGACAAAACCATTCGTGATGCTTTCGAGAATGATTTTCGTGCGCCTTTCCACTTCTTCGGCGCGCTGGCGTAAATCCTGTTCACGCGATTTCTCGCGGTTCAGTTGGGCGATCTCGAGGCGGGCGCTCACTCGCGCAAGTAGTTCGCGCGCGCTGAAAGGTTTGACGATGTAATCGTCGGCGCCTTGCTCCAGCCCCTCCACACGAGACTCGTCCCCCGCGCGCGCCGACAGCAGGACCACGGGGATGCTGTTGGTGCCAGGATCGTTTCGCAATGCCCGCAGCAAGGCGAAACCGTCCATTCGCGGCATCATCACATCGGCCAGAACCAGGTCGGGCGCGTGCCGGAGTGCTTCGGCTAGAGCAGCCTCGCCATCGCCAACTGCGCGAACGTCATAATTCTCGATCAGCAGTCGCTCGAGATATTGGCGCATATCGGCGTTGTCGTCCGCCAGCAGAACCCGTGGGCGGTGGGATGGCGCGCAAAACGCTTGGTCGTCTGCCGAAAGCGCCTGAGAACCTTCCGTGGCGGTAACCGCATTCGAGGCGCCCGGCAGCCAGTGAAGCGCCTCCTCCAAGTACGCGCGTGCTCCAACGGTATGAGAGCGTTCGGCCTCGCTCACGTGATCGGAAGGAAGGTGCGCGCGCCCAAGGGGTATGGTGACCACGAATCGGCTGCCTTGGCCCAATATACTCTCGGTGTGCACCGCGCCGCCATGCATCCTGGCAAGCTCCTGAACCAGCGCCAGGCCGATGCCAGACCCTTCATACGTCCGGCCTCGCGCCCCCTCCACCCGATGAAACCGCTCAAACAGATGCGGAAGCTCCCGTTCCGGGATGCCGGTCCCGGTATCGCTGATGGCGAGTTCGGCACACTGGCCGGACTGGCGGAGGGAGACCGCAATCTCCCCATCGAAGGTGAACTTGAATGCGTTCGACAGGAGATTGAGTACGATCTTCTCCCACGTCGCCCGGTCCACGTATACCGGCTCTCCCAATGCTGGACAGTCAATCGAAAGCCGCAGGCCGGCCTTTTCGATGGCGGAGCGGAAGACGCCGGCCAGTTCAGCGGTGAAAGCGGGCAAATCCACGGGCTCGTAGGCAGCAACCATGCGGTCCGCTTCAATCCGCGAGAAATCGAGCAACATGTTCACAAGTTTCAGCAGGCGCAGCGTATTGCGACGGATTAGGTCGAGGTCTTGGCCACTTACCGTGACGGAGCCCTCCGCACGCCTCGCCAGCGCTTCCAGAGGACCCAGGATGAGCGTAAGCGGTGTGCGAAATTCGTGGCTCACGTTACTGAAGAACGTGGTCTTGGCGCGATCGATTTCCGCCAGAGCCTCGGATTTTTTTCTCTCTTCCTCGTGTCTATTGGCACTCGCTATGGCAGTAGCTACCTGGCTCGTCAACAATTCGCAGAACCAGCGGTAGGCGTCGTCGAAGCGCAGGCGCGAACTGATTCCGAACACCAGGAATCCCTCGGGCTGGTTGGCCATATTCGATCGAATGGGCAACACCGCAGCCGATCGCGGAGGGCTCCCCCACGGCCCCGGTGGAACCTTGCCCAATCGATTTTCCAGGTCGCCCACAAATTGCATGGCATCGTCACGCATCGCCTGGGCCAGGGGCCAAGGCTGCTCGCGGGTTGTCGGAGATGCAAGATCGATTTCGACGGGTGCCGAGCTGCTTTCCACTGCGACACCCGCAACGGCTGAGAGGCGTGCGTGCCTCCGCTCGCCATCCCTCAGGTAGACAAGGGCAAACGGAATGTCTTTCGGATCCTGGGAAAAAGTGTCGGCGACCAAAGAACATGCTTCCACGGCCGTTTTGGCCTTGGCCGACTCGGCGCCCAGGTCTCGGAGCAGCCGCAGCCGGCGCTCGCCGATGACCTTCTCGGTGATCTCATGCACCGTTGCCAATACCCCGCCGATCCGGCCGGGTACGGTATCGTCCGGTACGGGGCTATAGGCGACGGTGAAATGAGTCTCCTCCAGAAGCTCGTACCGGATGTACTCGAGCTGAAGGTCTTCCATCCAGGTGGCGGGGCCGCCGTGGAAAGGCGTGTCGATCAGCGGGCCGACGACGGGCCAAATCTCCGGAAAGCATTCACTCGCCCGTTGTCCCATCGACCTCGGATGCTTGTCACCCAGGACCGGGCGGTAAGCATCGTTGTAGATCTGGCAATATTGCGGTCCCCACCACAGCACCAGGGGGAAGCGATTCGCCAGCAGCAGGCGCACCATCATGCGCAGGGCCGGTGTCCAGGATTCGGCGGCGCCGATGGGCGTAGCCGACCAATCGATGGAGCGGATGAGCGCGCCCATCTCTCCCCCGCCGGACAGAAAGTCCGGAGCGGCTTGTATTGGCGCCCGTTCGTTCTGACTCATGGCGTACCGCAAGAAATGGCGCAGACCCAAGGACTGAAGGGCCCGGTGTCCAACGGACGGTAGTCTAGCGTTATATCTGGCCAGATGGGACGCACGGCCAGCCTCCCCCAGAGAGGCGATTCGTGCATCTACTCTACCAGAGCAATCATTCGTTGGGAGCAATTTTATTTAGCTCGAGAATTTGAAATTCTTCAACGAGTTTCGAAGCCGGTCAAAAGGACGGCCGCCGGCTTCTGCCTTCTTCTGAATTTCGTCGAGCTGGGCATAGAGAGGCTTGTAACTGTCCCTGGTCCCATACCCGAGCGCTTCGGCGAGTTGCAGTTGCTGCCGTGTTGCGTCCACCAGGCCGTGCATTCTCGTGGTGTCGTCCGCTGTCCGGTCCTTCTTGTCCGCCAGTTCGCCCGCCGCGGTAAGCATCGCCAACGCCCGAATTTTCGGAAGCGGAACTACAAACGTCTCGATCACGAGCGTATTGAGTGCGGCGTAAAGCGCGGCTTTGGCTTCTGCCATTCGTCCGGCATCGATGAGCGGCGCTACCGTTTTAATTGCCGCCGGGTACGTTGCCAACGGAATCTCGGCCACGTGAATATCGGCCTCGCTGCACAGGTCTTGAACCAACAGGCGCGCTTGCTGAACGCGCTCGTTCGACAGGTCGTCCCTGGCTTCCTTTGATACCGCCTTGACGGTCTCCGGTGTGGCATAAAGATCGAGGACAGAAGTGGTCACCGTGACTGGCGCGCGCGCCATTTTCGGATCGCGTGCCACCACCAGATCCAGTTTTCCCTCGGCCTGGCCCAGCGCCGCTATGGCTGCCTGACCATCGCCCCGATCGAGCGCGGCGAGTGCGATTTGTGTCTCCTCGATCGCCGACTGGGCATCCTTTAGAAGAGTCGCCCGTTTTTCGGCCTCTATCCTCTCCAGTTCTGCCTCAACCGCGGGGTCCACCGCCTTGGATTGCTCGCTCCTTGGCTCGGCCGGTTGTCCGCCAGACGCTCTGAAGGCGGCCTTCGTGCCCTCCAGTCCATCTTTGTTTTGCTTGGCGGGCGCCGAGCAACCGGCGCTCGCGATGACGATAAGGCATAGTGCGGCCAATGCCGTGATACCCCGCCGCACGTTCTTTCCCGTTCTCGCTGCCATATTCGAATCCTTTCCGCGGCTTGGCGCCGCTTCTCTCATCGCAGTGGGACAACGCACGGGCGATGCCATGTGCAGCCGACGATATGCCCCTTGCTTTGAGCCGTTGACGGCAGGTTCGAGGCCTGCGCCATCTTTCCATAGATGGGCGCGTTCAAAAAGCGAAACAACGCAGCGGCCGCGGCGCCGGCCGGCATATCCGATTCCAGCAGTACGAAGGCGCGGCCGCCGTCCCGAATGGTCTGCAACGATCTGCGTTTAGCAACTCTTCCCGGGCGTTCTCGGCCTCGACATCTTGCATTTCCTCATTCCAGGCGCCCCGAGCACTTGGTGGCAATCAGAAGGTCCAATACGTGCCCGTAGTGGGATGTTTCCCAGGCAATAAGAGTCCCAATACCCGCTCCAAACGATCCTCCTGTCATGGCAGTTGATCTGCAAGGCACCTCAATAGAATCAACACTAGCAACTAGCAAGGAACCTACCTATGGAATCAAGATCGAGTTGAACACAGTCGCTTCACTGGGAATGATTTTCAGCGCCTCGTTCGCACTTGCTTCCGACACGTCCTTCCGCGCTTCGGCGTAACGGCCAGTCCGGATGGCGCCGACTGACCCTATGTCGACCACGACTTAGCCGAAACCCGCTATTCGCCACTCAAGCAGATGACTACCAGAACGTCGCCCTGATCCATCGTCCAGTTGAACGCAAGAGTCCGTTTTTCGACGCTTGTCTCACCCGCCGGTGCCCTAAACGCGCTGAATCCTTGGGGACGCCGCGATTGGCCAGCGCCGTGCGAAATGGGTTCACGAATGGACATCAACACCGAAAGGAGATGCCAAATGACGAACTTTAAAATCGCGGCTCTGACCTGCCTCTGCATCGCGGCCATGTCGTGCACGATCAAGGCCGACGAATGGGACAAGAAGACGATCTTCACTTTCAGCGGGCCTGTGGAGGTGCCCGGAAGGGTGCTGACGCCCGGAACCTACGTGTTCAAGCTCCTGAACAGCTCCACCGACCGCCACATCGTCCAGATCTTTGACAAGGATGAAAGACACCTGATCGGGACGTTCCTCGCCATCCCGGATTACCGCATGACGCCGCCTGCCAAACCACTCATCACGTTTGAAGAACGCGCCGCCGGGGCGCCCGAAGCGATCAAGGCATGGTTCTACCCCGGAGACAACTACGGCGACGAATTTGTGTACCCGAAGACCAGGGCCGTACAATTAGCCCGGCAGAGCCAGCAGAACGTGCCGTCAATGCCAAATACACTTTCGTCAAACATCACTACTGCCACCCAGGACCAGAACTCGCAAAAGGTGAACGAGATGAAACAGACAACCATCTCGGCCGAGAAACCATCGGGAGACGAAGTCGGAGTTGCCGAAGTGTTCCTCGTCGTCGCTCCCGCTACGCCGCCCGAACCGCCGCCCACGCCGGAGCGTACTTTGGTAGCACTGGTTGATGCGCCTCCCGCATCCAGCGGCTCTGGAGAACTGCCGAAGACCGCGAGCCCGCTGCCGCTGCTGGAGTGCATCGGCGGACTATCCCTTGCTGCGGGCCTGCTGCTCCGCAAACGAACCCGCCGCACCCGTTAAGTTTATGTGGCCCCCCACCAAACGGAGGGCGGTCACGCTCCCGATCGTGTTGGTGACCGCCCTCCTGGCGCTGGCGGCAGCTTTTCCCCATACCGCCTCGCAGCAGACGGCGCCCGAAAGGAACGCGGCGGCGCACATCTCTGTTGACGTCAACCTGGTGGTGCTGCATGCCGCCGTCACCGACCGGAAGGGTCATGTGGTGTCGGATCTGAGCGAGCAGGATTTTCAGGTTTACGAGGACGGAATTCCCCAGCAAATCAAATTATTCTCACATGAGGACGTTCCCGTTACAGCCGGGCTGGCGGTGGATCACAGCGGCAGCATGAAACGGAAGCTCGCCGAAGTGAGCGTCGCGGCACGGACTTTCGTGCAAGCCGGCAATCCCGGCGATCAAATGTTCGTGGTCAATTTTAACGAGCACGTGGAATTGGGTCTGCCTCCCTCGATGCGCTTTTCGAGCGATCCGATCCAGCTCGAGAAAGCCATCTCCCAATCCCCCGCTACCGGCAAAACAGCACTCTATGATGCGATCTTTAAAGCGCTGGAGTTGCTGAAAGAGGGCGGCCCGGACAAGAAAGTGCTCCTGGTGATCAGCGACGGCGGCGACAACGCCAGTATCCACACCCTGGCGCAAGCCCTGAGGCTTGCCGAACAGTCCAGCGCCATCATTTATTCCGTTGGCATTTTCGACCCCGACGATGATGACCGCAACCCCAGGGTACTCCGAAAGCTGGCCGACTCGACCGGCGGTCTGGCCTTCTTTCCCTCCGAGTTGGATCAGGTATCGGCCGTCTGCGCCCGCATCGCGCGCGATATTCGCAGTCAATACACCATGGCGTATTCTCCGTCCAAGCCGGCCAAGCCGGGCGAATACCGGACCATTCGTGTGACGGCCAGGGATCCGCACCATGGAAAGTTGATCGTTCGCACGCGCACCGGGTATCGCGTCGGTGGCGAATCGGGCGGGCTCCAATGAGAAAGGCGCTACGGATTTCGTCGCTCGTGTTTGTGGCTGCCGGTGTCGCAATTCTCAACTATACGTGCCTCGTGCGCGCGGAGGCCTGGATCTACCAGCGGCGGGGAGAGCGCGAGGTCGAGCGGCCAGCAGAGTCCGCGCCTGCTGGTCTGGTGGGACGTATCGCCATTCGGCGAGTGGGCATTTCGGCGGTAGTTGCAGAGGGCAGCGACGAGACCACACTAAGCCGCGCGGTTGGCCACATCGCGGGCACCGCGCTGCCTGGCGAACCCGGTAACGTGGGACTCGCCGGCCACCGCGACACGTTCTTCCGGGCGCTGCGAAACATCCGCGCGGGAGACCTTATCGTGCTAACTACACCACGCGGCGAGTTCCGATACAGCGTCGTTTCCATTAAAGTGGTCAAACCCAAGGCCCTCTACGTGCTCGATCCCACCTCGGAAGAAATCCTGACGCTGGTAACGTGTTATCCATTTTATTTCGTAGGTTCGGCTCCGAATCGCTTTATCGTACGCGCAAAAAGGGTCCGCAGCCAGCCATGATCAGGGGAACAGGCAGACGACACGCTCAAGCGGTCGTCTGCCTCAACCTCTGGCCACGCGGTTACGGCGCGATGGTGATGTAGTTATCAACCCTTACCGTTCCGGGGGAGGACCACGCAGCGCGGGCTGCTTCCTCCTTCTCGGCCCACGACCGGACGTTGCCGTAGAGTTTCACAGTGCCGCCATCCACCTCGACGGTGATGCGGCGGGCATCGAGCTCCGCGTTCCGTTTGAGTGCCTCTTCGATCTTGCTTTTCACTTCACTCGGCGAGACCCGAGGCTTTACCTCGATGTTATTGGTCACACCCAAGACGCCTCTCAACTTCTTGATCGCCGATTCGGCCAGTGTCTTCTGGTACTGCCAGTCCACGGTGCCTTCCAGAGTGATCCAGCCGTTCTTCACGGTCACTTTGATCCGGTCGGCGGGGATGCTGATGTGGTTCTCCAGTTCGTGGACGCTGTCGCGTGCGATTTCGGGATCTGTGCGGGTGAGGGACAGGCGCACCTGCAGATCGTTCGCCACGCCCTTCACGCCATAAATCCGTTTGACGGCCTTCTCGGCGGCGTCCTTCTCCCAATAGCTGGACACGTATCCTGACAGGGTTACCACGCCATCTTTCACCGCGACTGCGACGTCGCTAGACGTGATTTTGGGGTCGTACTTCAGTTCGTACACGACATCCTCGCGAATCGAGGCGTCGCTCTTCGGTTGCGTTACAGCCAAAGTTGCCATTGTTATTGTTCCTTTCTTACTTTCAGTACGGTTCGTTCCGGACCGCTCACTTCAACGGTGGCTGGTCCGGACAGGGTTTAATGCGCCGTCGCCGGGATGTGCCCGCTGGCCATGACACTCCTTCCCCATGAGCGCAAGCGGAGGCCGAGCGCCACCATGATCACGCCAAAGATGAGCGCGTAAGCTCCCACCCACAGTGCGATCACTAGCGCCCCAGCGATTGGGGAAATGACCAGCAGGATGCCGAATACCAGCGAAAGAGCGCCGCTCAGGACGAGCAGCCATTCGCCGCTGATGACCCGCCGCAGACGGATAGCGGCGGCAATTTCGAGACAGCCGGTGACCACGGCCCAGGCGGCGATCACGTAAACCAGGGCAAGTGCCGTGATTCCCGGCCACAACACGGTGATGGCAGCGGCACCGATCCCCACGATACCCTCCAGCACCAGAATTCCCCAGCGGTCGTGTTTCTCGATGGCGCGGACGGCGCCCACGATATTCATCACGCCGTCCACCAAGGAGTATCCGGCAAAGAGGAAAACCAGGGCGACCAGCGTGATGCCCGGCCAGGCGAACGTCAGAATGCCGAAAGCGATGCCCGCCAGGCCGCGAATCACCAGAGCCCACCAGTTCGTTGCGAGTGCGATTCTCATAGAAACTCTCCCCCTCTCGGTCCGATCGGTTACGCTGCCTTTCCGGAAGACCCGGCTTGAGCCGGCGCCGACGCAGACCCCGCTTGGGCGGGCGCTGCCGCTTCGATCTGAATCTGACGCCGCTTCTCCTTCTGTGCCTGCACCGGCACGGTCACTTCGAGCACACCGTTTTCGAATTTGGCCTTGGCCTCGTCCACTTTGGCGCCCTCGGGAAGCGGAATGGCGCGATAGAACCGTCCGTACTGCCGCTCGGTCACCTGTACGCCACCCTTGTTTTCCTGGGTTTCGAACTTGCGCTCACCCTCCAGAATCACGGCCTCGTTGGTAATTTCGAGCTTTACATCGGCCGGGTTGACTCCCGGGAGTTCCGCGCGCACCTGGTACTTACCGTCAGTCTGAGAGACTTCGATCGTCGGCGCCCACGCCGCGGTTGCCGAGTCCCTGTTCAAACCGAACTCTCCCAGCACGCGGTCCATCTCCTCGCTCATTCTGCGCATCAGCGAAAAGGGGCTCATGCGGAAGAAATCTCCCGGCGGCCTCAGCAATGCCGCCGGATAGGCGGAACGATTCATCAGACCGCCTTGCGGCGGGTATTGCCGCGACACTTCGCGGCCTTGTGCACGTTGATCCTGTTGTTCTGGCTTTGACATTTTGTCTCCTTTTTTTTTGGCGAAACGCCAATCCCACTCGCTTGAGTTTGCAGGTCCGATGCCAAGCACGCTCGACGAAGCAGATGCACTGGATATTGCCAGTAAGCGCACTCACTCGTCGAAGAGCCCGTCCAATTTTTGGAGGAGGCTGTCTATCCATAGACGCCCCCTTGTGCCTCAGGAAACGTTCAGCATCACTTCCTTCGCAGCCGCGCACACCGGTGTCCGTTATGTGTTCGTTTCCATTCGCCGGACGCGAAGCACGATCTTTCCAAGCACGTGTCCCACGGCGAGACGCCGGTGCGCTTCGGCAACTTGCTCAAGCGGATACAATGCTGCAATGGGCACCCGCAACTTTGCGGCGGTTACATCGCGATTGAGGGATGCAAGCTCTTTGAGACCGGCGACGGCATCGTAGGGGACGATGTGGGCACCCCGCCGCTTTTTCGGCTCCGGCTCCACTCCGTTGGGATAGGCGAGGCGTCCGGACGGCCGGATGAGGTCGATGCACTGATCCATCGCCTCGCTGCCACCCAGAACCAGAGCGCCGTCCACGCCTCCGGGCGCGAACTGTCGTACGGCGGCGCAAATGTCCTGGTGCCGGCCGTCGATCGCTTCGTCCGCTCCCAGGCTTCGGACCAGCGCCACGCCGTCATCGCCTGATGCAACAGCCAGGACGAGCGCGCCGCGCAACCTGGCGAACTGGACCGCTAGCGTTCCCACGCCGCCCGAGGCGCCGAGAATGAGAACGGTATCGGCGGGTTTGACATGCAGCGGCTGGTCGATGCCCTGGAGCGCGGTCAGGCCCGTGGTGGCCAACCCGCCCGCTGCCCGCATGTCGAGCCCTTCCGGCAAAGGCGCCACCTGGTACGCGGCTACAGCGGCATACTCCGCGTAGAATCCGCCCTTGGGATTATCGAAGCTGTACGCGTACACGGCATCGCCTGGATGAAGCCGTCGGACCCGGGGCCCCACGGCGGCAATCCAGCCGGACCCATCCGTACCCAGGATCAGGGGAAACTTCGGGCGCCCGCCGGGAGACCAGCCCCCCGCATATCTGCGTCCCAACTGCCAACCCCGGCGGTGTCGATCGCGATCAGCACTTCGTGGGGACCGGGAACCGGCACCGGCACCGAGAGGACCGCCAGCACTTCGGGGCCTCCGAACTTCTCGATCGCGGCTGCGCGCATCATTTTCGGCACTTCGGGCGGCGCGTCCGGCCTGAGGTGCGGATAATATTTGGTGTCAATGATCATCGTGTATCCTGTCTCAGCCGGTGGCCAGATAGCGATGCACGAACGCCACCGCCATAGCCCCTTCCCCGACTCCTGACGCACAGCGTTTCACCGATCCGTGCCGCACATCGCCAGCCGCGAAAACGCCCGGCATATTGGTCTCCAGATAATATGGAGAGCGGTCGAGCGGCCAACTGGAAGGGACCCGGTTGTCTTGCTCCAGATCGGGACCAGTCACCAGGTAGCCGGCCGAATCGCGAATGATTCCAACATCGTCGGCCCATGCAGTGTGCGGCTCACCTCCGATGCAGACGAACAGCCAGCGTGTGTCGTATGTCTGTGACCCGCCGCTTTGGCGATTCGTTACCGCGATCGATTCCAGGATCTCCGCGCCGTGCAATGCCGTCACTTCGCTGTTGGTCAGGATCTGTACATTGGGCGCCCCCATGATTCGGTCCACCAGGTAGCGCGAGAGCGATGCGTGCAGGGAGTCGCCGCGCACCACCATGTTCACAGTGTGGGCGACACCGGCGAAGTGCATCGCTGCCTGCCCCGCCGAGTTGCCTCCACCGACGATGAACACATCGTCCGTGGCGCGGCACAGCGCGGCCTCGCTGGCGCCCCCTCCGTAATAAACACCGGCTCCGACCAAGCGATCCTCGTTCGGAAGATTCAGCCGCCGGTATTCGATACCAGTGGCGCAGATGGTCGCCCGGGCGACAATCCTGGTGCCGTCAGCCAGATAACCGACTCCCTTTCCCGGGACGAATTCGCCGCGCACGCCTTCACGGCCGAGCAGGATCTCCGCCCCGAATTTGCAGGCCTGCTGGCGCGCACGTTCCGCCAGCTCCGCGCCGCTGATTCCGTTCGGAAAGCCGAGGTAGTTTTCGATCTTGGCACTGCTCGCGGCCTGCCCGCCAACCGCGTATCGTTCGATTAATACTGTCGCCAGTCCATCCGATGCACCGTATACGGCGGCGCTGAGGCCCGCCGGCCCAGCCCCATAGATGGCGAGGTCGTACTGCGCGCGCGAAGGGTCGCGAAACCATCCCAGGCGTTCTGTGATCTGGCGGATGGTGGGGCACTCCAGACGTGTGCGGTCAGGAAAGACACAAACCGGCAACCGGTTGTCTTGCAAACCACCCACGCCGGCTCTTGCGCGCGCGTCTTCATCGCCGGTCAGTTCCACCCACTCGAAAGGGATGTCGCAGCGATGCAGGAAATCGCGGATCATGTAGCCGAGCGGAGTTCCGATCCGGCCGAAGATCAGGACCTTACCCGGAAACTCCGGCTGTGATGTCGTGGTCATCTCTGCTGGCCTCTATTGAGCCTCCGGGCCGGATGCCGCAGCCGGCGTGTAGGTCTCTTGCAAGGTAACGATCGCGCGCACGGGAGTGCCATTCTCGGCGGTTATCTGCAGGGGCTTGCCGGTTGCCGGGTCCACCAGCTCAACTCGTATTGTGCGCGGAACATTGGGGCTCTTATTGCTGGACGAGTGGTAGGTGATGACATAGCGGACCTTCAGGTCTTCCATCATGTCGTCGTAGGCCGCGGTCAGTTCCAGCGGCGTCGTGGGAGAGTAGAGGCGGCCGCCGGATGCTTTGCAAATTTCCTGCAGCTTATGCTCCGCATCCTCCCAGTTCAGGTGTTGGGCCACGGAAGAACCCTGGAATTCGGCGGCTATCTTCATCGGACCCGCCAGACTGATGGCGTAGATCGGCGCTCGGACGCGGCTGGCGGCTGCCACGGCGTCCTGATATGTTGCCTTGCTGAACGTATCGATAGCGGAGGAGATCACGACGATTGCCGGACGGCCGCCGGGGGGATGGATAAGGCCCGGCATCGCGACCAGCGCGTCGTAGAGATTGGTCTCGGAGACATCAGGCGGCTTCAGCCCTACCATGATCTGCTCCAAGGTTGTGCGGCCTTCGGCGAATCCGGCCAACGGCTGCACCTTATCTGCGTACATCCAAAGAGCGATCTGGTCGCGATCGCCGATCTCGTGAAGCAGTTCTCGTGAGGCGGACGACACATCGTTCACCAGCTCGCGATTCAAGCTCGGAAACCGTCCCCCATGTTCCAGGAGCAGCGCCAGCGCCACAGGGGAATGTTCGACATCGACGGACGCATTGGTTTGACGGACGCCATCCTCATACGCAACGAAGTCTTCGCGCCGTATGTTGGGGATGAAATACCCGTTTGGATCCTGCACCAGCAGTTTGAGGGTAACCGTGTTGGTGGCCGGGTCGAAGCGGATTTCAGTTCTTTCTTTTCCCTGCCGGCCTTCGAAAAGCGGCTTGGAAGCGCGGTTCGGTACGCGAATTTGCCCCCATACCGAAGCAGTCACAAGCAGCCAGGCGGCGAGCCCGGCACGAGTCATTGAAGTCATGGCAATCACCTCACCGTCATTGGATCGCCCGGGCATTATTCTTCTTAGCGTCTGTGAATCTCGTGACGTTCCAGGCGTGGCCCTACGGCGCGTACCCACGGATGGAAGTAAGGGTGCGCATAGGCTTCGCGGCCTACCCAACCCCTCACCCATGGACGATCGATTACGATGGCGTGGCTGGGCCATAGCAGCCTCGGGCTGGCCCATCCCCAGGGAGCAAACCAGCCCCCGATTGTAATACCGGCGCCGAAGGTGATGGCTCCGCCGATAACCAGGCCGTGCGCCGGGTGGGCGAACACTACCAACGGATCGTACGTAGGCACATAGATAACACCTGGAGCCACCGGCAGAATCTCGATATAACCCTGATCTTCGTTCACGGTCATGTAGTTGTTGGATTGCAGATACCCAAATTCCTTGGCCTTTTTTCGCATGCGCTGCACGGCATCCATGACCTCCTCGCGCTGCGTGAGTACCGCCTGTCCCAGTTGCTGCGTCCACGCCGGGTCCTGCGCCATCATTTGGAGCACCGACGGGAACGGTAGCAAAGCGATGACGCTGGGATCCCAGTCCACATTGTCCTGGCGAATCGCCTGGGCGAGCGCTTCACCGGTCAGATAGCTGTGCTGCTGCGCCCAGGTGGCGGCCTCCGGGATCTGGTCCCAGTAGCTGGATGCCGCCAGCACCTGCGCCAGGAGGGGATCCGGGTAGAGAGAGATTCGCGACACCAATTGGTCCAATTGCGAAGGGCCAAGGCGAGCAGGCTGCCCATGTGCCACGTGCGCACTCACAGCGACGGAGAGCACCATAAATACTCTGGCTGCCTGAGACCGCCGACTGATCGAACAGAAAGGGATCGTCATAAAAGGAAGTCCTCGATTCGGAACTGGCGCGAATGGCGAAGCGAGCTTGAGCAAGCCTTCCTACACGATGAGCTTCGTCATTCGCATAAAACTGGAATACGTGGTCGCCTAGGAGACGACCTCGATCAGGTTCTCCACCGACGCGACACCGGGGGCCGACCACGCTGTGCGCTCTGCCTCCTCCTTCTCGCTCCATGAGCGGGCGGTGCCGCGCAGAATGACTCTGTCCCCCTCGACATCCACCGTGATGCGGCGGGCCTCCACCTCCGCACTCCGGCGGAGCGCGGCTTCGATCTGTTCTTTCACTTTTGCAGGCGACACGTTGGTCTTGATCGTTATGGTGTTGGAGATGCCCTGCCACGCCATCTGTATCGCGCACCGCCGACTCGGCGAGCTTCCTCTGAAACTGCCAGCGGACTTCGCCTTCCAGCGTCACCCAACCATCGCGGACCGTGACCTTGATTTTGTCGCTGGGAATCAGAATGTGGTTCTCGAGTTTCTGTACGACATCGCGCGCAATCTCGGGATCGGTCCGCTTCGAAGTGAGGTTGAGGCCGATATCGTTAGCCACGGCGCGCACACCGAATACGCGCTTGGCGGCCCGTTCGGCCTCGAGCTTTGCCCAGAGGTTTGGCACCATACCGGTGAGCGTGACGACACCACCGTTGACTGCGACGCCGATGTCGTAATGCGACAGCGCCGGTTCCCATTCCAACTCACGGATCACGTCCCGACGGATCGCATCGTCAGACTTCATCGTGGCCGAGGCGAGAGTAGCCATGGTCCCTCCTATGCTCCCTGTTCGACTTCCAGCTCATTCTTCACCGAGAACACGCCTTTCACCGCATTGGCGCGCATGTAGACCAGGTTCTTGTCGGCCTCGCTGGCCACCACGCCGCGCAGTGTGACATTGCCGTTCTTCACGATGATGTGAATGGAAGGCAGGGCACGATAGCCGTACTTGGTGGATAGGACCGGGTCTCCGTAAATGGCCCGGTACTCGGCCATCCGGATGCGGTCGTCCATGGGCGAAAGCGGGAGCACTTCGATCTGGTTGATTACCTTTTCCACGCCCGGCACTCGTTTGACTACCGCCTCGGCATCGCTCTTCAGTATCGGCCTGGTTACGGCGCCCAGCAGGGTAACAACATTGCCGTCCAGCCTGAAGGCGAGGTCGTCAAAGACGCCGTAATACGGCAGCATCAGTAGCTCGTGCCGTACCTTTTGCGCCAGTTGCTCTTCGTCCGGTTCGCCGCGCATGAAGGCATCGCGGTGGTTCTTGTCGGACTTCTGTGCAAAGGCCTGTGGAGCGATGAGAAGTGCGGCAGCCAAAAAGCTCACGGCTCCGGCGGCTCCCATTGCGCGGTTCGATATCTTGCGGGAAACTCTGCTTAGCATGCGGCGAATCCTCCCTGTCGTAACGCGGGTTGTTTGGTGCTTCGCTGGGCTTATAGCAGCTCGGCTGCCAATGCAATAGAGCTGCGGATATCGATGCTTCGCAACGAGATATGATTACCGGCATATGCAGGCTGCATCGATTGGTTGGAAGGCCCTGTCTACTGGTAGATGGACCAGCGACGCCATTCATTACTGGTCCTTCGGACGCATGATGGATCTTTAACAGATGGACGAAACGATGAACCTCCGTCAAACTGATTTATCAGCCTGGTATCGGCCAGTTTCATATCGTCCTATTTATGCGGCGGCGTGATTCACTCCAAACTTGCGCGGTACCGTCCACCGGCCGGAGGCGCCTCGACATCAATCGCGAGTGACGGCGCGCGAAATTCCCCGGTCTTGGCCGATAGATGGGCGTCGAACACTGACGTATACTCAAACAGTCCGATGCCTGTGGGTGCCGAGATTCCCGGTTCGTACGATCCACTCCTGGTGGTCGTCTCCGTTCTGATCGCCATACTCGCTTCTTACACGGCGCTCGATCTGGCAATCCATGTTACGGCGGCGCGCGGCCGGGCCCGCCGGGTGTGGCTGATCTGCGGAAGTTTGGCGATGGGGATCGGCATCTGGTCCATGCACTATGCCGGCATGCTGGCGTTCCGGCTGCCTATTCCGGTGCGGTACCACTGGCCCACGGCGCTGCTGGCGCTGTTCGCTGGGATCGTCTCGTCCGCACTGGCCTTGTACATCGTGGCGCGGCCGCGGGTGCCGGCGGCCTGGATTCTCGGGGGCTCAGTCCTGCAGGGCGGCGGGATCGCGACGCTGCACTACACCGCGATGGCTTCGATGCGGATGCAGGCCGAGAGTCACTATTCGGCGCCGATCGTCAGCCTTTCGGTGCTGGTGGCGATCGTGAGTTCGCTGCTCTCACTGTGGCTGGCATTTGTGTTTCGCGGCGGGCCAATCAGCTGGAAGCTCAGAAAAGCAGGCAGCGCGCTTTCGATGGGCGTAGCTATCGCCGCCATGCACTACACGGGCATGGCTGCCGTAAGTTTCACCGTCTCCGGCATGGCGCTCAACCTTGCGAATGCAGTGCGTATTTCGTCGCTGGGGCTCGCTGGAATCGTGGCGGTGAGCGTGATGGTCATGCTGGCAACGGTGGTGACCGGGCTGGTGGACCAGCTTCAGAAGCAGAAAAACCTTCTGGATGAGCTGTTCGAGCAGGCGCCGCAGGCTATCACGCTGGTAGACCGTGACGGCATGGTGGTCCGAGTGAACCGGGAGTTCGAGCGGCTCTTCGGGTACAGCCCCGGCGAAGCTGTGGGCCGGCGGTTGAGTGAGTTGATCGTTCCAGCAGACGCGCAGGAAGAGTTTGAAAGGCGCACGGCAACAGGTTGCGCAGGGGCAGCGTGTGGAAACCGAGTCGGTGCGCCGGCGCAAGGATGGCAGCCCGCTCCATGTGCTGGCGGTGAGCGTGCCGGTATCGCTTCCCGGCGACCAGATCGCGGTTTACGACGTGCACCTGGACATCACCAAACGGAAGGAAGCGGACGCGGCGCTGCAGACGCTCTCGCGCCGGCTGTTGGCGGTGCAGGAGGACGAGCGCCAACATCTTGCCCGCGAGTTGCATGACGAGATCGGCCAGTTGCTGACTGGCCTCCGCCTCCTCCTCAAGCCTAACGGGGAATGGCCGGCCGGCGCCGTCAAGACCCGGTTCGATCAGGCGCGGAGCATCGTCGACGAGCTTCTGGGCAAGGTGCGCAGCTTATCGTTCGACCTGCGGCCGGCCGACCTCGATCAACTCGGGCTCCTGCCTGCCCTGCTGGCATTCTTCGAGCGGTTCACGGAGACGACGGGAATACTGGTGGATTTCAAGCACAAAGGGCTGGATGGACGCTTCGCCACCGCGGTGGAAACGGCGGCTTATCGCATCATCCAGGAGGCATTGACGAACGTGGCGCGCCATGCGGGCGTAGCCGGCGCCGTCGTGCGCGTCTGGCTCGATGGAAACGTGCTGAACCTGCTTGTCGAAGACCGGGGGAGCGGATTCGATCCGGAGGCTGCGCTGAAAGCAGCCAGGACCCGCGGGCTCGCCGGCATGCAGGAGCGTGCCATGCTGTTAGGAGGGGGAGTGACGGTCGAGTCCGCTCCGGGGCGTGGAACCACGGTCTCGGTGGAGCTGCCGCTCAGAAATGCAGGCGATGAACCGGCAACGTAGCCACACTGGAGCTTACCCCAATCAGGGGAGACTATGGCGGTAACGGTGGTATTGGCGGACGACCACGCCGTCGTTCGAAGGGGCATGCAGGCATTGTTGGAATCGGAGCCGGATTTCTCCGTCGTGGGTGTGGCCGCGGACGGCCTGGAGACGGTGAGGCTGGCGGAGCGATTAAAGCCGGACGTTTTGGTTCTCGACCTGATGATGCCGGGGTTGAGCGGACTGGAGGCGCTGCGGATTCTGCGGGAGCGCTCGCCGCGGACGCGCGTGGTGGTACTCTCCATCTACAGCAGCGTGGCATTCATCACCCAGGCGCTGCAACTCGGGGCTACCGGATATGTACTCAAGGGCTGCACGGAAGAGAACCTGCTCCGGGCCATCCGCGAGGCGGCGGCCGGCCGCCGGTTTTTGAGCCCGCCGGTGACGGAAATTGCAATTCAGGCTTACATCGACCAGGCCAACACCGGGCCGTTCGATCCGCACGAGACGCTCACGCCACGGCAGCGCGAAGTGCTGCAAATGGTGGCGGAAGGAAAGACGAACGGCGAAATCGCCGAGCTCCTTCACATCAGCCCGCGAACCGTGGAAAATCATCGCGCAGCCCTGATGCAGAAATTGGGCATTCAGAACCAGACGGAGCTGATCCGCCACGCCATGCGCCATGGATTGATCCCTCCGGAAGAATCGTGAGATTCCCGCCCGCTTTTTGAGTACCTTCCCGGATTTCAAATATCAGTCCCAACGGCTAGTATTGAGGCGAGAGATCTGCTCGCATGCTCGCCGCCCCGCCGGCGCCCCGAACTCCCGGTGGACGCGGCGAGGGTGAGGGCAGATTCCGCGGAGATGCTTTTCGACACAGCCTTTGCCGGCGCAAGGCCCGATGACGCGTTGTCGTTCATCGTGGAGATCCTTCAGTCCTTCACCGAATACTCGATTATCGGGAACGACCTGAACGGGAGAATCCTGCTGTGGAATGAGGGAGCCCGGCGGCTGTATGGCTACGAACCGGAAGAGGTCATTGGAAGGGCGCAGGCGGACATACTCCACACGCCGGAGGATATCGCTGCCGGGAAGCCGGCGGCGATTCTGCAAGAGGCGTTGCGCCGCGGGAAGTGGGAAGGCCTGCTGACGCGGGTGCGCAAGGACGGATCGCGGTTTGTGACGCGGGCGGTGGCCACGCCGCGGTTCGATACCGGGGGCCTGCATACCGGGTACCTGCTGGTCTCGAAAGACGCAACGAATGAGCTGGCCGCTACGCACGCGGAAGGGAAGTTCCGCGGACTTCTGGAATCGGCGCCGGACGCCATGGTGATCGTCAACCAGGGAGGGCAGATCCTCCTGGTGAACTCCCAGGTCGAGAAGCTGTTCGGCTACGCCCGCTCGGAGTTGCTCGGCCAGACCGTTGAGATGCTGGTCCCGGAGCGTCTACGCCACAAGCATCCGCCGTACCGCGCGGGCTATTTTCACGATCCGCGGGTGCGCCCGATGGGCAGCGGGCTCGACCTGTACGGCCTTCGCAAAGACGGCAGCGAATTTCCGGTCGAGATCAGCCTCAGCCCAATCGAGACGGAAGACGGAGTGCTGGTGAGCAGTTCGATCCGCGACGTAACGGAACGTAAGCGTTTCGAAAACACTTTGCGGGAAAAGAACCTGGAGCTGGAGAACGCCAACCTGGCGAAGGACCGCTTCCTGGCCAGCATGAGCCATGAGCTGCGCACGCCGCTGAACGCGATCATCGGCTTCACCGGCACGCTGCTGATGAAGCTGCCGGGACCCTTGCTTCCCGACCAGGAGCGGCACCTGCGCACCGTGCAGTCCAGCGCCAGACACCTGCTCTCGCTGATCAACGATCTGCTGGACCTGGCCAAGATCGAATCCGGCAAGGTGGAGATCAACCTCGAGGCGGTGGAGTGCGGCCGGGTAGTGGATGAGGTGGCTGCGGCGCTGCGGCCGGCGGCGGAGGCTAAGGGTCTGGAGTTTCTGGCAAGCGTCGAAGCAGGCGGCCTGGCGGTGCAGGCGGACCGGCGGGCCCTCAGCCAGATCCTGCTGAACCTCACGAGCAACGCCATTAAGTTCACCGAGGGTGGCCGCGTGTCGATCCGGGTGGAGAGGCGAATGGACGGTGCGGACCGGATCGCATTCCGTATTTGCGACACCGGGGTGGGAATTCGCGCGGAAGATCAGGCCAGGCTTTTCCAGGCGTTTACGCAGGTGAACTCGCCCCGCGGGCGCCGGCAGGAAGGGACCGGCCTTGGCCTTCACCTCAGCCGGAAGCTCGCCGAATTGCTCGGCGGTCACATCGCGCTGGAGAGCGAGTATGGGAAAGGCAGCATCTTCACGCTGGTGTTGGACAGGGGTCAAGAGTGAGCGCACGGCTCCTGATTGTGGAAGACAATCCGGCAAACCTGGAGCTGATGACATACCTGTTGAATGCCTCCGGTCACCGGGTGTTCGCGGCGGAGACTGGAAGCGAAGGATTGAACGTTGCCATTCGCGAATGCCCCGACCTGATCGTGTGCGACGTGCAACTGCCGGACATCGAGGGCTTCGAGGTGGCCCGATGGCTGAAGAGCCATCCGAAGCTGCGTGCCATCCCCCTGGTAGCGGTGACGGCGCTGGCGATGGTGGGCGATCGGGACCGCGTACTGGCGGCGGGCTTCGACGGCTACCTGGCGAAACCAATCGATCCGGAGATCTTCGTGCGGCAAGTCGAGGGTTTTCTGCCGCTGGAGAGGCGGACTGCGGCGCCGCGTCTGCCGGCGGTGGATAGCCGGCCCGTACTTGCCGCGGCGCCGCAACGGCAGACCATTCTGGCGGTGGACAACCTGGCAATCAATTTGGAGCTGGCACGGAGCATTCTCGAGCCCTCGGGATACAAGGTAGTCACTGCCTTCACCATGGAGGATGGTCTGGCGCTGGCGCGCGCCGACAGTTGCGACCTGATCCTCTCCGACGTCTGCATGTCCGGCGGAAGCGGCTACGACTTCTTGCAGGCGGTGAAGCAGGACCCGAGCCTACGGCCGGTGCCATTCGTCCTCATTACCTCCAGCATGATCGAGGAGAAGGCGCGCATCAAGGGCTTGGCACTGGGCGCTACGCGCTTCTTGTGCCGGCCGATCGAGCCGGAGCTGCTGCTGGCCGAGATTCGCGCCTGCCTGGCTGAAAGAGGGGACAAGTAACAGTGGCGGTGATCCTGATTGTCGACGACGGCGCCGCCAACCGCGAGTACCTTGCGGCCCTGTTGAGCTATGGCGACCACCGGCTCTTGCAGGCCGCCGATGGGGCCGAAGGCTTGGAGATCGCGAAGACCGAGCGGCCGGACCTGGTGATAGCCGACATCCTCATGCCGACCATGGATGGGTACGAACTGGTGCGCCAGATGCGCCTCGATCCGGCAGTCGCGAGCACGCCTGTGATCTTTTGCACGGCGCACTATCACGAGCGGGAAGCGCGGGCGCTAGCTCGCACCTGCGGAATCTCCGACGTGATCGTCAAGCCGGCTGAGCCGGAAGTCATCCTGGCCGCGGTGGCGAGGGTCTTGGGCACGCCTCCGCCCGCCAGAGTTCCCAACGCGGAGGAGTTCGACCGCAAGCACCTGCGGCTGTTGACGAACAAGCTGTCGCAGAAGACCGACGATCTGAAGACCACCAACGAGCGGCTCTCGGCGTTGATCGAATTGATCCTCCAGCTTGGCTCGGAGCTCGATCCGCAGCGGCTGCTGCAGGGATTCGGAACAGCGGCGCGGGAGATCATCGGCGCGCGGTATTCCATCACAGGAATTCTCGACGAAACGGGCTCCCGGCTGCGGTGGCTGTTCACGAGTGGTATGGATGCCGGTGCGGCGGCGAAGCTCGGATCGCCGGATCCGCGGGCCGGGGTTTTGAAGACGATCCTTTGGGAGAGCCGGCCCACGCGGCTGCGTAATGCGGACGTCAATCCGGAATCGCTGGGGCTTTCCGCGGGGCATCCGCCGATCCATTCCTGGCTGGGCGTTCCCATCGCTTCGCCGACCCGCGTCTACGGGTACATCGGGCTCATCGACAAGGTGGGGCTGGACCAATTCAGCGAGGAGGATGAGCGGCTCGCGGTGATCCTGGCGGCGCAGGTGGGCAGGGTCTATCAAAACGGCAGCCTGTACGCCGACCTGCTGGCGCACGCGGCGAATCTGGAGCGGGAGGTGGACGCGCGGCAACAGACAGAGAGAGCGCTGGCCGACCGGGCGCGACAGGCATCGCTGATCGCCCAGGTGGGGGCCATTCTGACCCGGAGCGACACGGCGCAGGAAATGCTGCAACGGTGTGCCGAGGCGCTGGCAGGGTACCTGGAAGGCGCTTCCGCCGGCATCTGGACATTGGATGAGGTAGGAAACTCGCAGCTCCAGGCGAACGCCGGCCCCGCTCTCGATGGCGAACCGGTTCGCCCCATTCCGCTGGCGAGGATCGGCGCCATGGTGAAGGAACGCAGGCCGCATGTCAGCAATGACGTAGCGAACGACCCCTGGATCGACGACAAGGATTGGGCGGAGAGGGCGGGCATCACCGCGTGTGCGGCATACCCCCTGATGCTGGAAGACCGGCTGGCGGGAGTGCTTGCGGTTTATGCGCGCTGCCCTCTCAGTCCGGAGGCTGTGGAAACTATCGGCACAGCGGCCCAGGAAATCGCGCTGGGGATTCAACGCAAGAACGCGGAGCGCGCGCTGCACGACCGCGAGGAGCACATCCGGCTGCTGCTGAATTCCACCGCGGAGGCGATCTACGGAATCGATCTGCAGGGGCTGTGCACGTTCGCCAATGCCGCGTGCGCGCGACTGCTGGGATACAACGACACGAGTCAATTCATCGGCCGCAACATGCACGCGCTGATACACCATACACGGGCGGACGGCACGTCCTATCCGATGGACGAATGCCGAATCTACCAGGGCTTCCGGCGCGGGGAACCTTCACACATTCAGGACGAGGTGCTGTGGCGGGCGGACGGATCGAGTTTTCCGGCGGAATACTGGTCGTACCCCATACGCCGCGACGGCGAGGTGGTGGGGTCGGTGGTGACGTTTCTGGATATCACCGAGCGCAGGCAACTGGAGACGCAATTCCGCAAGGCGCAGCAGCGGCTGCGGCACATCGTGGTGTCCAGTCCCGCTGTGCTGTTTACGCTGGCGATCGTCGGAAACGACCTCGAAAGCATCAGTTGGATCAGCGATAACGTGTGGGAGATCTTCGGATATCCGCCGGAGGTGGCCATCGGCACGGAGTGGTGGCTGTCGTGCATCCACCCGGACGATCGCGAGCGGGTGATGGCGCAGACCCGTGCCGACCTTTTTTCACGCGGGCACTGCACCGAAGAGTACCGCTTCCGCCGCGCGGACGGCAGCTATCGCTGGACGCGGGTGGAGATCCGGCTTGACACCGGAAGAGGCAGTTGGCGCGTGGACCGACATCAACGAGCGAAAACTCGCCGAAGAGGAGCAGGCCAAGCTTCGGGGCCAATTGCAGCAGGCGCAGAAGTTGGAAAGCGTGGGCCGGTTGGCGGGCGGAGTGGCGCACGACTTCAACAACCTGCTTACGGTGATCAACGGCTACAGCGGTATGCTGCTCAAAAGGCTTCCAGTCAACGATCCAATTCGCGAGAACATCGAGGAGATCCAGATCGCCGGCGAACGGGCGGCGGTATTGACCCGGCAACTGCTGCTGCTGGCGCGCCAGCAGATGGTCCAGGTCCAGCAGGTGCAGCTCAACGACGTAGTGACCGAGGTTCAGACCATGCTGCGGCGCGTGATCGGGGAGGACATCATCATAGAATCCGTTTTGGATCCGGCACTGGGATTCGTGCTGGCGGATCCTGGCCGATTGCACCAAGTGCTGATGAACCTGGCGGTAAACGCTCGCGATGCCATGCCGGGCGGCGGAAAGCTGTTGATCGAAACACAAAATGTGGAGCTGGATCGCAGCTTCGCCGAGTTGCACGCCGGGGTGGAGCCGGGCTCGTATGTGCAGTTGAAGGTGACCGATACCGGGGTAGGGATGACCCCAGAGGTGCTCTCTCACCTATATGAACCATTCTTCACAACGAAGGCGATCGGGGAGGGAACTGGACTGGGACTGGCAACGGTATATGGCATTATCCAGCAGAGCCAGGGATCGATTTGGGTTTACAGCGAGCCAGGCGAGGGAACGACGTTTACGATCTACCTTCCGCGTTCGGATAGGAGAGAGACGCTGCCCGCCAAACCGGAGGACGCACCCGCCACGCTGCGAGGTACGGAGACACTGCTAGTGGTGGAGGATCAGGACCAGCTCCGACGGATGGCGGTGAAGGTTCTGCGCGATCACGGATATCGAGTGATCGAAGCGAGCAACCCGGGCGAGGCCCTACTGCATTGCGAGCGCTATCCCGGGCCGATTCACCTGCTCCTGAGCGACGTGGTGATGCCGGGAATGACGGGCCCGGAAATGGTGGAACGGATCCGGCCCCTGAGGCCGTCAATCGAGGTTTTGTTCATGTCGGGTTATAGCGAGCAGGCCTTCCAGCGCCACCGCGATCTCGAACTCGCAGGCGGCTATCTGCAGAAGCCGTTTTCCGCCGAGGCGCTGGCGACCAGAGTGCGGAGAGCGCTGGGCCCGCGGCGGCCTGCGGGCACCATCCTGGTGGTGGACGATGAGCCGGCGGTCCGCCACCTGGTGCGGAAAATCCTGGCAGGCGTCGGATACCAGGTGCTGGAGGCCGGCGACGGCCGCGAGGCGGTTCGGATCATCGAGGCGAGCGATATCGATCTGATGATCACCGACCTGGCGATGCCGGAGCAGGAGGGGTTAGAGACTATACAGCGACTGCATCACAGCCGGCCGGGGCTGCGAATAGTGGCGATGTCGGGCAGGTTCCCGGAGAGTTTGCGGGCTTCGGAGTATTTGGGGGCGGCGGCGGCGATTCGAAAGCCGATCGAGCCCGATGAATTGCTGAAGCTGGTACGCAACTTGATACTGGAGCGGGAAGGCAAGTGACGGAGGTTGGAGGAAGGAGGCGCTCGGTTATGAATAGTCCCCCATACGTTTTGGTTGTCGACGATGACCGCCAGATCGTTCGGATGATGAAGAAGGCCCTGGAAACGGACGGTTTTGAGGTGCTAACGGTAACTTCAGGGAAGGCCGCGCTGGATGCGGTCCGCCGGCGGCGACCCGATCTGTTGGTGCTGGATTTGAACATGCCGGAGCCCGACGGCTTCGACGTGCTAAAGATCGAACGCAGCCAGTTTCCCTATTTGCGAATCCTTGTGATTTCAGGCTATCTGAACGGCGCGCTTCTGGAGGCGGCGAAACTCGTTGGAGCGATCGACACTATCCAGAAGCCGTTCGAGCCCGGAGCGCTGGTGACGAAAGTGCGGGAATTGCTGGGAGTTGATTTGCGCTGATCCGCTGCGTTTGAGGAAGACGAGCTTCGATAGCCTGACGAAGGCTTTCTCCGACCGGTGTGCTGCCAAACGTTTCGATTCAGCGATGGACGTTCTGAACGGCTTTCCCGCGAATTCGCCGACGGCCTCCAGCGCTCGACACCTGTTACGGACCCGAATCGGCCACCATCCCTGCTGGTGCCGACGTGCAGGACTTCGGGTTTGACCGCGGCGTTCCCCTCGAAGTGGTTGAGACCGCGCTATTGCTGGCCTGCCTCCGGCGTAGGGTGCGGCCTACCGACGTGCCACCGCTGCCACGAGTTCCTTCACTGGCCTACTTCCAACCCGTCATTGAAGAACTCCCGGACCATCCTGCTCCCACAGTCCAAAAATCTACGCTTTCAGGTGGACGGCACACTCGGAGGGCCGCCCGCCTTGCCGAGATTTACACGGACTGGCGTAATGCGCTACCAGCAGCCTGCAATTACCTATTCGACCTCAATCGCTACGCAAAGTACCGTGAGTGCGGTCCGTTTTTGAGAGAAAGAATTTATGGTGCCAAGAATCAGCTTATAGAGGTCCTCTACCAACACGGCTATTCGACTGAGTGTTACGAGCATCACTCGGAGTCGCCAGCAAGAATTTGCTTTTGCTGTGATGGAACTGGCCACGGAGATAATCTCGACAACTGCGGGCGTTGCGGTGGTTCCGGCATTCATGAACCTGCAAAGCGTCTGACATTCATTACATTCAAGTTTAATGTCAACGGGACGACCTATTGCTGGCATCAGCCTGACATTTTCGTGAGATTTCACGTCACCAAAACACAGGAGCCAGCGCCGTTCGGTATAATTAGCGAGGAGAAACCTGTTTCCTTGTCGCCGACGAAATTTGACGAAGCATTGGAGTTTCTCTGGGTTGTAGGAAAAGCGACGACACGAAAATCAACAGAGCTCGACCGAGGCGATTCGGGCTCAATCTCCGACGCCTAAGCTTGTAGCAGATTGGGACAACGGCCGGCAGGTATTTGTCCCCGTGTTTCTGGAATTTATTCTGCCCTGAACGCCGGAAACCGGGGTTTGTCTGGACTCTTCAATTTATTCTGCTTTATTACTTGCGGCCTGTCACAAACTAACGCCACGGTTTGACAAACCTCGCATCCAAGACGGCCTCCTAATCCATTCAGATGCCCCTGCGGACTGGTCTGGAGAAGTGTTTTTCTTGCCTTTCCTTCATGTCTCCGGCCTTGGAATCCCGGGGACTTTTTGCCAGCCCAACGGAGAGCCTCGGAAGCACACCGGGACGGTCCATCTTATTGCCCAGCGTGACGTGTACCGCGGAGGATTTTGGGATTTCTTTGGACTCCGGTCTGGCTGGGGGTGGAGATCATCGCCGCCTGGTTGGCGGTTGGGGATATGGATTTTGCGCGAAGCCCGGCCGCCGCGATCAAGCAACGCGGAACATGCATCGCCGCACAACCGCTAAACTCAAATGAATGACAAAACAGCAATTGATTGAGAAGGTCGCGGCCAAGACTGAACTGAAGAAGGTCGAGGTTGAAGTGGCCGTGGACTCTGTCCTGGACCTGATCGCGGAGGCGCTCCGATCAAACGAACGGGTAGACCTGCGGGGGTTTGGCAGCTTCGTAGTGAAAGAGCGGAAGGAGCGCCAAGGCCGCAACCCTCGCACCGGGGAGACCATTACCATTCCGGCAAAGCGGGATGCGAGCTTCAAACCCGGTAAGGAACTGACGGAAAAGCTGGCGCAAGGCGAGACGGCTTCAACGCCGCAAGAGGCCGAATGATGCCCGGGAAGAATCGGGGCGGGATGGGGGTGCAGCTTGGCTGAGGTAAGGCTCCAGGACGGCGAGACGGTTGAGAACGCGCTCCGCCGGTTCAAGAGACAGGTTGTGCAGGAGAATATCATCGGCGAAGTCAAAAGGCATTCCTTCTACTTGAAGCCGGGCCAGAAACTCCGCGTCAAACAGGCTTTGGCCCGTAAACGCAATCGGAAGAAGGCTCGGCGGGAGACCGAATAGGAGTTAGCGACCGAGTGCCGCTCCCCATCATCACCCCTCTCTCTGGGACAGACGAGGTTGCCGAAAGCCGGTTGGAATAGGCCGAGTTAATTATTGAACAGCCGAGGCGGGAAGGACCACGGAGCGCAGCGAAGTGGTCCGCGCCCTGGAAACGAAGTTTTTGCTCTTCTGGGCAGGACAGGAACAAGACACTGTCTTGTTGCGATCACCAGCACCGGTCTTTAACTTCGACACCGTCGCGGGCCTCGGCTCCCCCGGAACGCTCCGGAGTTCTTCCAGCCCCCGAAATACCTTGGACTGGGCGCAAGGTCAACGGAACGCCTCGGAAGTACCAAGGTGGGCCATTTTCTCGCACAGCGATGCCCTCAGAGCGCAATCTCCTTCATTGTTGGGTGCCCCAGGAGCAGGGCCCGCGGGCAGGGCTCCGACGCACTAGGCTTTCGGCCCGCCGTCTTCACCCGGCGCGATTACGTTGTGATCGCCACAGATCGCGCCAATGATCTGAAAACTCGATGGGGCCACCGCCCCCATCTCTGCCGAGCACTGGCGCATCGCGTCGTGCGCGTCGGTTGCCTTTTGCAAACAAGACCAAACGTGTCCCGTGTCGTTTGCCACCGCGATTACTGTCCAGGTCTTCTTACGCATCGTTCTGGCCATCCTCCCATTGGAAACCGCGGACACCTTCAGCCGCAAGATTCTCTCGCGTCTGACCTGGAGACGCGCTTCCCTTGCCTCCAGACCAGTCACCGCCCTCGAAATACCGGCGATAACGCGCAGGGCCAACTGAACGCCCCGGAAATACCGAGGCGGGCCACCTCCTTGCACGCGCTGGCTTCGGGTGGATGTGGATTACTGAAAGTCACTTCCATCGGGAGTCTGCCCATAGCCTGGCGGGTGTATCTGCCGGAGGAATGGGCCAATGACCCCGTGCGGCGAACGGAGGTCGACATACCCAAGCATGTGCAGTTCCAGACCAAGCCGCAGATTGCGCTGGCGCAGATTCGGCAAGCGGTGAAGGACAAGGTGCCGCCCGGGGTGGTGCTGGCCGATGAAGTGTATGGATCCAGTGTCGATTTCCGGGATGGTGTGGCGGAACTGAAGCTGGACTATTCGGTGGCGGTAAGATCCACGACGACGGTATGGGCGCTGGAACGACAGCCGTTGCCGCCCAAGCCTTGGAGCGGGAGGGGGCCGCGGCCCAAACGGGTGCAACGGGACCGGACGCACCAACCGATCTCGGTGGCGCAGTTAGCGCGGGAGTTGCCGGAGAAAGCTTGGCGTGAGGTAGCCTGGCGCGAAGGCAGTAAAGAACCGTTGCGTTCGCGTTTTGCCGCATTGCGGGTCAGACCCTCGTCCGACCGCAAAGGCGCTTAAGGAGATGGGGATTATGGCCGCCGGGATCGGGTCCTATTTGGCCACCATAGGATGCTGACGCCAATTCCGGCGCGATGGCTGAAGGTTTGGCTTGCTTGAAGGGGTCAGCGTCGATACTCAATGAGCCCACAGAAGGACCACTAGACTAATGCGGCGCAAAGAAGAGGAGGCCGAGAATGATCCTTATTAGATTAGTGAAGACGTATGATTCGTTTGAGTCGTGCATGTCTGACCAGCCATGCAACCTAATTGTTGAAGCTGAGTGCGTGTACTCAAACGACCGTGGAACGTTCCAGCGGACGAGCATGGAACTGCGGTGCGACGTGCCACTCGCCTTTCCGGTGAGCGATTTCGTGTGTAGTGGAGCGCTACCGAACGACCAAGGGGACTTCGCCGATAGAGCCGAGGACGGTACTATTGTGGTCGAGTTTTCCGACGGTTATGTTGGGTACCGGCTGACAAGCTGCCGACCATTCTGAGCGAAGATCTCCACGAATGGCATCGCGCCGACCGAGAACTCGACGCCCTCTACTCAAATTGAACGAGTGGGCCCGACCACCAGGCTCAACCTTGCCATGGGCGAGCCTCGGCTTCCCCGGGCACCGAAGCCTCCGGAGTTCTTTCAGCCCCTGAACGCTCGATTCGCGGCGGGGATGGGAATCTCTATTTCTGCGTGGTCGCCGCCAGCAGATCCGCGACGCTCTTGATTTCCAGGTGGCCGTCCGCGAACACGACGTAGTGGTTCAAATTGGTGTCCAGACAAATATTCCGGCTCGACGGCGTGTCCTTGTGCCGCACCGTCTGGGCCGGTGTATGTCCCACCAGTTGATTCAGGCCGGGGACCGGCACCAGTTCGTCCCAGTCGAGCCAATTAATACCGCCGATACTCTGGTCGCCGGATCGGCTCACGCCACGACCGAGAAGTGCGTGATGCTCGCCCCGGTTCAGATTTATCCAGGCGTCGGCACAGAGGTGGTCTATTGTGCGCCGGTACTCATTTGGCTCAATACGTTCCAGCCGGGCGGGATTCAGTCCGGCGTGGCTGACCAACCAAAGCCCCTCCTCCCCCTCCAGC
Source organism: uncultured Solibacteraceae bacterium (assembly GCA_963853855.1). Lineage (GTDB taxonomy): Bacteria > Acidobacteriota > Terriglobia > Bryobacterales > Bryobacteraceae > Sulfopaludibacter. Next base: position 57,087 of record CAWKYG010000009.1, read on the forward strand.
CAGGCATGCAGTTTGAATTTTTGCCAATCCCGAGCCGTCAGGGTGCCATGGATGGTGATCCACTTTGCCGCGTCGTAGCCGGGACAGATCAATTGCCGATTCTGGCGACCCCAGCCATATGACATGTCGTGATTGCCGAGCAGACAGGTGGTATTGGGGGCATTCAACCACAGCTTCACCTGTTTGGCGGTGTCGGCGGCATCGGTGACGCCAGTCTGGAAATCGTCGAAGTAGTCGCCCATCAACAGAAGGTGGTCGTGTGGCTCCCGGTCGATGATCTGATTGGCCAGCCTGATCTTGTCGTGGATATCGGGGAGTATCAACCAGCGCATTCGACTCCTGGGTGAAACCTCATCCTCCAATTAGAAACTGCAGACACGTTCCGCCGCAATTCGACTTATACGTGTCGTGACTCGCGTCCCGTTTGAGTCGGTCATTCTGGGCCGACGACATATCTCTCCGTGTTTCTGAAACTCCTCCGGCCCCAAAGATACCAGGCTGCGCCCGTGAGTCCAACGGAAAGCCTCGGAAATACCGGAGCGGGCCATTCCTTGAATGTTCCCGGCTCCGAACGGAGATGGGGAATACCGGCGGCGCCCCCGTGGAGGAAACGGGGGTTATTCGGGGTCGGCCACCGAGAGGGATAGGTCATCCATGGGCAGCGGTGGCCACAAGAATCTCTAGGGCCTATGCTCCGGTGAGCGGAAATGAATCACTGTTGTCTGGCGTTCCAGCGGGCGATACAAGCATGACGGCAGCGCCCGATGTAGTAAGCGCCGTGCCGCAAAGCCGATTTCGGGAGCAACTTCCGGTGGGTCAATTCGTCGAAGTCGGGGAGGTCGAATCGCTGGACGCTGTGGTAATCACTCATTTGGGTGTTCGCGGCCTCCATGCCCACGCATGAACACGCTCCGGAGGTCGCTCATTGGGTGGGAACCCTATTGCCCCCGCAGGCCGTTAGGTCATAGTGGATATCGCCCGCTCCATCGAGTCGTATGCGCCCGATGGCTCCTCATTTAACAATTTCCACAACACTGGAGGAGCGCCGGGACAGAGTGCCAACCACGCTGCTACTCGCCGCTGGACCGGGAACCAATCCCGCGCGGGCATGCTGATGAGGACCCGTATCTTGCCCAACTCGGCTGATCGGACACCCGGTACGAGCCGAATCCTTTCCAATACTTCGTCGACCGTCATGCAATTCGCCATAACTCTCAACCTCTGATTCCATGCGGCCAAGGGTCTCTGCCGTCATTGGAACGCCCTCCGCAATTGTGACATGGACCGGTTAAAAATGCCTTTTTGTCTTTTTATCTTTATTGATTTTTAACCTTGCGCTGTCACAAAAAGCTGGCCGCCCTGCCGCACCCGGCGATCAACCGGCGGTGGCTCGTCGTCCCGTTTGGATGGGTTACTCTGGCCCGACGAGGAGCTTCTCTTTATTCCCGGAACCCTCCCGGCCCCAAAGATACCAGGGACCGCCCGTAAGGTCACCGGAAAGCCTCGGAAGTACCGGAGCGGCACTGTCGACTAACGATTCTTCTACGTGGGAAATCTGGCGAAGGGACTTCATCTGGCCCGGTTGGGGCGGGCATCTTCCTCAAACGCGCCTCAAAGACCACGGTTGCGGCGCTCCCGGCCCATGACCTCCGAGAATGGCCCTGGCTCAAAGTAGAGATCACGCTCGATCTCCAGTCCCAACGGGCCGCGAACGGACTCGAGTTCTGACAGGACGAAGTAACCCCATTCCTCTTCCATGCCGCGGACGTAACCGAAGAAGCGGAAATCATCCTCGTCGGCCTCGCCCTCGGTGACATACCAGGTCCAGTTGGAATCCGGCATATCCGGCATAAAGAATTTGGCGTACACGACCGGATCAGGCACATTCTCCTGGGCATAGAGCGGTGGCAGGCTGGCCAGCAGCTGCGGGGTCAGGAGTTTCATTTGGAGGCTCCTTGTTTCATTTCGGCGAAGAGCTTGGCCCAGGCTTTGCGGGCGCGGTCGCGGTGCCGCTGGGTGCAGCCGTAAGCACTCGGCGGTTTCCAGCCGCCATGAACCGCAGATAATCCGCCATGTACCGGTCATCCGTGAACGTTGACGCCGGTCCGATGTCCTCCGGTACCAGGCCATAGCGACCCGCGGCACGAGCCAGCTTCTGCAAGATCGTCGGTTTGCCCCTCATTCAGCGGGTTCTTCGAGGGCCGCACGGCCCTGGCGCTGGCTGGGGTTGGCGAAAGCCCTTCTTGAATTCCGGCGAGGCCTGGATAAAACCGATCCTCGACAGGTTGACGCGTGCGGCGATGGGCAATTCATCGCGCTGTCATCTCGCCCCGGAAGACGGCGCGCAACTTAGCTTTCAAACGAGCGTCGCAGCCCTGGTGGAACAGGCGCTGTTTGGCAGGATCCTTGGCGATCTCCAACCGCTCTCCGCACCCGCAACATACTGGGGCCATTGCCCAATTCTTGCGGTCGGTCCAAACCTTGGCCATAGACGCCGCTTTGATCGAGTTGGTCATCAAGACCTCCTAAAACCATGAAAACACGACGAATATATCTTGCGTAAGTGGGTTGAGAGGCCCGCCGATTCGGCAAATTCGAGCGGTATGGTGAGTGATATGGTGAACGGTATGGTGGGCGATTCAGGACGTCGGCAGCCTCACTCCCAGGAAGAAACCCTGGTTCTTTTCAATGACTTGAAAGAACATCCTAGGCCGCGTTAGGCCGCTATAAGGAAGGCCTCCGGAGCAAAAGGTCGGTGGTTCGAATCCACTCGGGCGTACCACATTCCAAAAGACTTAACCGATTTTCGCTTTATTTTTTCCCCAGCAACTTCCCCTGCAATTTCGGCTACGCTGAGCGCTTTCGGTGTGGCATCTGCGCCAGTTTCGCCGGCCCGAACAGTTCCTTGTCGAGTTTTTCCACTCGTGCCTTCTGTTCGGCAGGGATTGCTTTTAGGTAGTGCCGCTTTGTGGTTTCGACGCTCGAGTGCCGGAGTTGGCCCTGGGCGGTTGCCTCGTCGCGCAGGTAGGTCGCGCAGGTGCGGCGCAGGCGCCTGAGATCGATCCGACCGACACCGGCGGCCTCTGCCAGTTTCGCCAAATCGCGCTTGACGTAGTTGTTCGGCCGAATGGGGCCACTACCTCGGCTCGCTGCGAACAGCCAGCCTTCGGGCGTGATGCCCTCGTCGCGAACCCACGCTCGCAACTCCGACTCCAGCTTCGCGGGGAGCGACACGTATCCGTACGAATCTCTTGTTTTCGGTTCACCAATAAAGGCGGCGCCGCGTTCGGCTTGCTTTAAGGCTTCATCTACCCGAAGTCGGCCGGTTTCGATGTCGTTGGCACGAAGCGCGAAGGTCTCTTGCGGACGGAGACCGCAGGAAACGAAGATCCGCAGGATGATTCGGTCTCGCTTCCCGGCGGCTTGGAAGAGTTTACGGACGACGGCCTGATCCGCATACGTATCATCTACCTTGCGAATCCGCTTTGGCATGGTAATACGACGCGCCGGACTCGTGGCTAGGATCCTGTCATCAACGGCCAAGTCGAACAAGGCCTTGAGGTGCGTACGCGCCTTCTTAATTGCAGAGTGGCTACGATCAGCCTTCGCCAGAGCGTTCAGCAAACCTTGAAGCTGACTAGCCGTCACCTCGTTAGCGCGGGTCTGCCCGATGGCGGGCAGGACGCAAGTCTTGAAGGTCGAAACCAACGCACCTTCCATGATCTTCGACCAGCGTTCTGCTTTGATTGCGCGGTATCGGTCCCAGAGCTCCGCGACGGTGGGATTCTGGGGTGGCGCCGCTCCTATCCCTCCGAGTTCCGCCCGCACCTCACGCAACTTCGCCATCGCGCTCGGCCGGCTGTCGCCGATCTCCTTGACGGTGCCGAGGACCTTTTCGCGAGTGCGCCGTCGTTCGCTTTCGCCGACTAGAACATATTCATACCAGAACCCCACCCATACCTTGCGGCGCTTGCCACGTTTCTCTACCCAGCCCTCGCCCCACTTAGCGCGGGGGAGATGTTTCCCGATCTCACGGAAGTCCATACGAACTCCTCATACGGCGCGATAGCGGCGGGCGCATTGGCGAATGAACTCCTCCACATCGCTGCGGGTGAATCGGACCGCCTTCCCCAGCTTGACGCTCGGCAACACCGGACGATTGAGACCAGCCGCGTGAGCTAGAACCCACCGTGCGGAGACGCCCAACCACTCAGCGACTTCCTGAGCACTGAGCAGTCTCTCCGGTCGTCCTTCGATTCTTGCTGTGTGGATGGCACTGGCGGTTCCAACCGGATCCAGCGTGGAGCGGACTACAGCCATGCTCTTCTAAGCCCCCTCGATACCATGTCAAATCAGTACCCGGATATTAACGCTTCCTCGTGCGGCTAACAAAAACGATGGCAGCCGGCCATGGTTCTCGTGAATATGGGGCCGATGGATGCAATACAGCTTGATGTCCAATTTGCGATTCCTTCCGCTCGCGGACCTGTTGCCGATCATGGCTTCGCTTCCGACACGGTCCCGTTTCTGTCGGCAGCAACCCGAGAACGAATCTGAAAGCGCCGATCTAAAGATTCGAGACGCTCCAGGGCGTCCAACAACTGCAGGCCGGCCTCGCGCATATGAATGCAGGGTTTTGAAAACTGTTCCGTATGCTTGATCGCGAATTTTATTCGATCAATCACGACGCGGGCCTGGTAGGCCATCTCAAACTCAATCGCGGAGGGCCTCTCTCTCACTTCGGCCTCGATGATCCCGACAATTCGATGCATGGTTTCTGAACTCATAGACTTTCTGGCTTGTCTGCGTGACTACAGGCCAATACTACGGCAGGTTCCGTGACTCGCCAAAACCCGAGCAGGTATCCGAAACTCGGAGAATCGTTGCGTTCACTTCACCCTCCAGAGCAGCGACAGGGACTGCCGATCCTGATGGCCGCCTTGGAAATTCCGAGAATCTCGGCCCACACCTTGGGTTCAGGCTTCCCAGTTAACCCTTCCGCCTTAGCGGCGCCGACGGTTTTTCGGTGAAAACCAAATCTTCCCCTAGAATCCTGGCTGAGGACACAATCCAGCGTGTTTCTATCGATTGATGAGCTCCGCCAGAAATTCCAGCAACAGGGTTTGAAGCGGCAGACCGTTCATTATTTCACCTTGCATCGTTCATTTGGATCCGCTGCCGAGGCCGTGGCTGTGCTGTCTTTTCTAGGCAATGCGCCGGCAATTTCCAAAATTGCAAGGCTGGCCGCGCTTTCGACAAGCGGACCCGTCAACGGTAGTAACGAACCGACGCGTCATCCAGTGGTCAGCGTAGATCACTCGCACTGCTGGCTTAAAGGCTAGCCTCGATTTCCACGCGTAATAATTTAGTAACGTGAATGGCGTGTTGAGCGACGACGTCACGGGTCAGGCAAATTGGATAATCAGTTTCTTGTCGCCGAACCAGGGCATAGGGGTGGGCTGATCGGCCAGGCCGGAAGCGACCAGATAGGGATTGTGGGCGCGCTTGTCCAAGGTCACCACCACCGAGGTGGTCGTGACCTCCACTTTGCCGGATAGATCCAACAGATTGCGAAAGAGAGTTTTGGCCTGGGAATGGATGTATTCTCTACCAATACGCTGAGCCATTATGCGGTATAGCGAACTGGCCGCGAGCGTCAGTTGCATATCGAAATCCACTTTCATCCCGACCATGCTGGAGAGGGCGTTGATATGGAAGAACTGGACGGCCTCGGAGATTCCATTTTCGATGAGCATGCGCTGCGCGTAGCGCGTCACCAGTTCGACCGGACCGAGTTTGCGGTGGTTGGTCAACAGGACGGTCGGTTCCTCGTGTCCCAATTCCATCACCGTCAACTGGCGTAGTTCGCCTTCATAGCCGGGAAGGGTCACGCGATTCTCCAGCACTTTGGGGTTGCGATAAATGCGGGTCAGCGCCGGTAAACTGATCCGCTGCCAGGCAGAATCCGGTTGACTGTAGATCTCGCGCAACATCTTTGCCGAACGTCGGCGCAGGGTGATGAAGCAGATCCCTTGGCGGTTCACCTCCGAGAGCTTTTGGTAAGTGGTGAGTTGCGAGTCGAAAACCAATTCGGCGGGTGGTTGGCCGGTGTGTTTGCTCCAGAACCGGACAAACTGGAGAATCTGGTCGGCTTGTTCGGCTTTGGTCACACCGGCGTTGGCATAGCGCAAAACCCGCTGTTCGGCATCGCGAGCCAGGAACACCAGAATCCCCTTCTGGGAGCGGCTGCGGCTGGAAACATAGTGCTTTTCCAGGGGTTCCTGGTCGGTATTGGCGGGCACGCTATGAAAGTCCAGGTCGAAAGAGGAGCCATGGGGCAAGCCGCTCTGCTCGACCTGATCCAACCATGCCTCCATGAAGCGTAGACAGACCTTGTGATCGATGCGCGAGGAATAGGCCGCCAGGTAGGAGCGTTTGGGAACCACGTTGATGCCGGCAAACAGCGCGATGGCCCGATCCGTCACCAGGTCCATGACGTGACTTTTGCGCTCGGCGCCGATCAACTTCAGGGCCAGGAGACTGCGGACGGCCTGGGCGGCGGGGATCATCTGCGAACTGGGCAAGCGCGCTGCGGTGACCACCGCCTGGAGATCGATGCGATCCAGCAAAGGCAGAAACAGGAACAGACCGGCTAAAGGGGTACGGAAGGAACAGGGGGACAGATCCAAGCGGCGCACGTCGGCGACGTCGGCGATCTCGGGTTTCACGGTAGCCGGGCGTTCGTCGTCGGCACGGCGGGGAAGACGGGAGAAGCCCTCCTCGCGGAGCAAGACGGTGAGGGAGTTGACGCTGATGGAATGACCCGCGGCAGCCAGTTCGCGCTGCATGTCATAGACCGAGAGATTGCGTTTCCGCATGGCCACGGCCAAATCACGAACGCGATCGCGGGCGGGAGCAGACTGCGGTCCGCGATGCGGTTGGCGGAAGAAGGAGGCGCGTTTTAGAGGGTCGTGGCGGAACTGATGACACAGGACGCGGAAGGCGCCTGGGGAGTAGCCGAAGCGGCGGGCGACGTCGGCGGAGGGCTCCTCGTCGAGGAGGTAAGCGCGGAGGGCTTCATACTGGCGCTGCATGGGGAACTGGGGGGAAAGGAAGAAGTTCCGATCGCCAGGCGGAGTTAATTGATTTGCAGTGCTGGACTCCATATCACGATAGTGCTACTGAAACATGATGTAGTCAAGATGTTTTAAAGCGAAGAGGGGGAGGTAAGCGTCAAGTACCCATAGACAGGGATGGTAATGCATATAGCTGCGGCCCGGAGTCTGACCGGCGCCTCGTATCCCTGATTGGATAGCGCTCACATAATCTACTTACCAGTACTGTATATATCTAACACCAAATGACGAAATACGGCCATTCAGGAGGCTTTTTGACGAAATCAGGCCCTCAGCGGGGTAGCGTGGAAATCGAGGCTAGCCCTTGGTTCAAGCAAGACATCGGTTGTGAAGTTCGCTCGCCTGGATCAGGCATCCGGCTGCCGTTATGTCCGGCGACACGCCAATCCGGTGAATTCGGAGGTGTGCACGTCCCCAACGCCGCTGCGACCGCCTGATGATCGGGGGATTGCGCGTGCCGGCGCATGCTGCTACGGTGCGAAACCTCAGGGCATTCGGTACCCACGCCGGGCGAACACGTAGGATCTGTTTGTTTCCTTCGGCTGTTTCACCCTCACCTCGACCTTTCGGAACTTCCCTGGTTGACCAGTCGGGGTTGGGTTGTACCCGAGCAGATACCGATCGTGTAGGGCCAGGCTCATCCGCGCTGCGATTGCGGGAAGCTCGCCGATATTCCTAACCATGTGGTGTTGACCGCCTGTCGTTTCTGCAAATTCTCCTGTATCCAGGGCCCGCGTTTTTCGTCCATGCCGGCCATGCCGTCATGAATACCAATCGCGTGAATCTGAAGATCCGCCTCTTCTAGTGCTTTGCGGAGCTCGTGTTCACTGTAACGACTATGATTGTCGCCGCCGTCCGATACGAGAAACAGCACCTTTCGATCATTGTGGGCGGTCCGCATCTCGCGCATCGCCAGAGCAACCGCATCGAATAGAGCGGTGCTCCCCCGCGGCGCCGACCCCGCAAGCGCGGTGCGAATTGATGACTGGTCCGAGGTGAATGGCACCCTCAATTCCGGCGTATCGGCGAGGTCTCGAAGAGGTAGTCGTGCGGATCGATTTGCCGGAGCTAGCTCACGAGCGTACGGATCGGATTAACACTAAGGCGGGTACCCCTGGTAAGTTGTGCCTGTCGAATGACTGAATGACTCGCACTAGACGATGATTACGCCGGCATCAAAGCTTCGCCACTGACGGCGACGCCTCCGAGTCGAGGGGATGGAGTGCCGGCGAATCCGCGACACGCCCATCGAGGAGCGCCCTGACCACGTCAGCGGCGCTGTAGTCCCATCCGCTCACCGGTAGAAAGCGTGCAATCTCCGCGAGGCCGTTTCCGGCGGTTATTAGGCCCTTCTCAACGCCCTTGTCGCTCCGCACCTGGGGAAGGCCGATGTTCGCAAGCAGTGCGTTGCAGAGGCACTTCCTGCCCACCGTGTTTTCCAGCTTTCCACCTTTCGCGACATAAGTGGCCACCGGCTCTGCCGCGCACCGATAACCGATCGCTCCCTCTGGCGTCCGGTAGGCTTCACGGAGATAACCGAGGTCGCAGATCCGGCGTCTGCTTGAATAGACGTCATAGTCAGAAAGTGAGCCCTCCATCTGGACGATCTTGAACGGAAAGTGCGTTGGAGAAGCCAGTGGATCCGTGAGTACCCGTGCCGTCCCGGAAGCAACACTCGCCAGGATGGTTCGCCTGTGATCCCGCGCGAGTCCCGATTCGACGCAGAAAGCAAATGGCGTTCCCACCTGAACACCGGCGGCCCCGGATGCCAAGGCTTCGCGAAGCCCTTCCGGACTGCCATACTCTCCGGCGAGCCAGAAGGGCAGGCCCAACTCGCGCACTTTAACCAAGTCAACCTTGTCGCGTTCCCCATAAATCGGCTCACCCGCCGGGTTGAGTTGCAGTTTGCCCCGAGGCGGTGCATTGTGCCCTCCGGCGGTGGGGCCTTCGATGACGAGCCCGTCGACCCTGCCGTTGGCCCTTCTTAATGATCGTTGCCGCCAGAGTATTGGAAGCAGTGATGGCGAGAAAAGACGGCCGGGCCAGCGGCGGAAGATCGTGCTCAATGAAATCCCTGGGGTTGAATGTCATGGTCGTGTCGTCGTCCTGCTGTGCGCCACTTGCCTGTAGGGAATAGGTCGCGGGTTGGTGATCCATGAAACTACCGAGAACGCCAGGTATCTTCAGGGGAATGCCGGCTCCCATCAGGACGTACGCAACTCCGGCAAGCATCGCACCGTACAGGGAGGGCAAGTGGGGAATCTGGACCTTTTCCAGGTAGTTGATTCCCACGCGAGCGGAATGCCCTTCGCGAGCGAGGAAGACCTCGACAAAGTTCGCCGCGATGCACAACTCCTGGAATTCGCGAGGGCTGCTCTTCGCCTGCATAGGCAGTGTTTTATATGGGCTACCAGGCCGTCTACCTCCAGGAATGAAATACGCCTTCCAGATCCGTTCGGCCATCCGGGGAAAGGGAAAGTGATCGAGGCCGCGGCGCATATGACCGTCAGGGTCGCCGTCCTGCAGTCGTCTGGCGAAGATCTGATCGAGCGCCGTTCCGGATACAACGCCCAGTTGGCCGAGTGTAGAGACAGCCCGCGCCAGCCGCCAATTGGAAACGCCGGCCCCCATGCCGCCCTGAATAATCTTGGGATGAGTGCTCTCAAGTGCGCGCATCTGCTCTTCGCTATTGGTTTTCGCTACCTCTAATTGGCCGACATCATGCAGGCCGTCCGCGGTGGCCAGTTCGTCGTTGAGTGCAAGCGTGTGCTGCGGTTCCCCAGTTTTGTGCGTGCTTCCCCTCCAGTGCGCTTATAGACTAGCGCCGCGGGGCCGAATGAGCCAGGAGGCTACCTTGAAGCGCACATTTTTGTGGGCGAACGGCCGCCATTCGGATTCAGCGGACCATCGCTCCCGATTATCCGATTGAATCTCGCGGTTTCATCATTACGGCATTCGAATCGGAAAAATCTGACATTCAGGCCGAGCTGGCAAGGATCGGTGACTGAGGTCACTGCCATACCGGCCCCGCAGCCCTAAGCTGGACTCATGGCCGTATTGCTCAGCTCCTACCGTGAGGCAGTTTCGTTCAAACCGGAGAAGTTCAACCCGGTCGCGATCGCGGGCAGTTCGAGCGTCAAGGTGGTGCTCACGTGTCTGGAACCGGGCCAATTTATCCCTGTCCACCGCCCCGGCGTGGACATGCTTCTGCTGGTGCTGGAGGGTGAAGGCCAACTTGTCGCAGGAGACCGGGAGGAGGTTGCTGGTCCAGGGACCACGGTTTTCGTCCCAGCGGGTGAGGCGCGCGGGTTGAAGGCGGTGACTCGACTGGTGGCCCTCCATGTGGCGAGTCCACCCCCGACGGAGGCGGATCATGTGGAAGTCGCTGCGCGCCTGAAGCAGGGAGCTTGGAAATGAGGAGCTTTGACGATGCGCCGTTTCTGGTGATCTGGGAATTGACCCAGGCTTGTGACTTGGCTTGCGTGCACTGCCGGGCCTGTGCAATCGCCAACCGGAACCCGTTCGAGTTGACTACCGGGGAGGGGTTCCGCCTCCTGGAAGAAGTCCGCTCGTTCGGAGATCCGCTGATGGTCTTCACGGGAGGTGATCCCTTAAAGCGCGACGACGTGTTTCCCTTATTGGAAAAGAGCACCAGCCTCGGGCTACGGACGACGATCACACCAAGTGCCACGCCGCTTCTCACTGAAGCGGCGATCGACGAATTCCGGCGGTGCAATGTGGCCCGAATGGCAATCAGTCTCGACGGACCGGATGCCGCAAGTCACGACGGATTCCGCCGCGTGGAAGGCTCCTTTGTGCGGACCATGTTTGCGCTTGATTACGCACGAAAAGCCGGTCTCCAGACCCAGGTCAACACCACGGTCACGCGCCACAACCTCAGCCGCTTGGACGAGATTGCCCGGGTGGTAGGCGACTACGGTGCGCGTCTTTGGAGCGTCTTCTTTCTGGTGGCTACGGGTCGGGCCTCCGCTTCCCAGGATCTGACGGCGGAGGAGTATGAAGAAGTCTTCCGATTCCTCTACGATCTGTCGCAAGGGGCATCATTTGATATCAAGACTACGGAAGCACAGCACTACCGGCGTTACGTCGCGCAGCGCCGAAAGGCCGAGGGCCGGAGCGGCACGGCCATTGGGGCGCCGCCTGAGGTCATTCAGCGGCAAGCCGGGATTAACGATGGAAAAGGCTTCATGTTCATCTCGCACGTCGGCGAGATTTACCCGAGCGGCTTCCTGCCCCTTCCCGCGGGGAACATCCGACGGGATTCGCTGGTCGACGTTTACCGCTCTTCGACTCTGTTCCGTACGCTGCGCAACGCGGATAACCTGCACGGAAAATGCGGCGAATGTGAGTATCGCAACCTGTGTGGCGGGTCCCGGTCCCGATCCTATGCGCTTACGGGTGACTTCCTCGCCGAAGATCCCAAGTGCATCTACCAACCCCTGAAGCACGGGAGACAAGATCGCGTAGGGGCGGTTTCCACCAATAGTTCTGCTCACCTGGTGGGCGATACGGCGGGACTGGTACAACTCCGTTAATGGGCAGACACACTCACCTGCTCGCGGACACACCGGGCGGCGGCTACCATGTTTCGGAGCGCAGCCCATACTTCGTCCCACCCGCGCGTTTTCAGCCCGCAATCGGGATTCACCCATAACTGCTCCGGGCGGAACACCGCCAGCGCTTTCCGGAGAAGGGCTGCGATCTCCTGGGCATCGGGCACGCGCGGAGAATGTATATCGTAGACGCCGGGCCCGATGTCGTATGGATACTGCGTCCGCTTGAAAGCGTCGAGTAGCTCCATTTGTGAACGCGCCGCCTCGACGGAGAGTACGTCGGCGTCCATGCGCACCACGGCATCGAGAATGTCGCCAAATTCGGCATAGCACATGTGTGTGTGAATTTGTGTCTCGTCGATCGCTCCCGCGGTGGCAAGCCGGAATGCATCGACGGACCAGCGCAGATAACCTGCTTGTTCCGCCCGACGCAATGGCAGACCCTCGCGCAAGGCAGGCTCATCCACTTGAATGATGCGCACTCCCGCGCCTTCCAGGTCCGCCACTTCGTCGCGCAGGGCCAAAGCGAGTTGCAATGCGACCTCGGATTTCGGCAGATCGTCCCGGACAAACGACCATTCGAGCAGCGTCACCGGCCCAGTCAACATACCCTTGACCGGAAGTTCGGTTAAAGACTGCGCGTAACGCGCCCAAACCGTCGTCATTGGGCTTGTCCGCGACACATCCCCGAACAGCAGAGGGGGCTTCACGCAGCGGGAGCCATAGCTCTGCACCCAGCCGTTCCCTGTAAAGGCAAAGCCGTGGAGTTGCTCGCCGAAGTACTCCACCATGTCATTGCGCTCGAATTCGCCGTGCACCAGCACATCGAGCCCGATCTCTTCCTGGAAATGGATGGCGCGCTCGACTTCCGCGCGCAGCAGACGCTTCGTACTCCGTGCGAGCCATTTTCCCGGACCGGTAAGCGGCGCGCGCCCGGCGGACCTCCGGCTGTTTGCGGAAACGAGCCGATCGTCGTAGTGGGTAGAATCGGGAGACGCAGGCCGGTTTGTTTCTCGCGTCGGACCGGAAAAGGACTGGAACGCTCGAACATTTCCGGTCGGACCGCTGCCGTGCGACGTACCGCCGATCGCAGGCGGCCTGTCGCGGTGACGCCGGGCGAGAATCGCACGATTCTCCGCCAGCCGCTCCTCGAGTTCCAGCGAATCTTCGGTGGCTGCCCGCGCCAGGAGTACGGTCTCGTCCAGCTTCTGCCGCGCAAACGCCAGCCAGGTTTTGATCTCCGGATCGAGTTGATGCTCTGCTTCCAGATCGACCGGAATGTGGAGCAACGAGCAGGATGGCGCAACCTGGACTGCGCTCGGAACCCAGGCGCCCAGCGGCCATGCGGATCGTCTCCAGAGCCCGATCCAGATCCGACCGCCAGATATTCCGGCCATCCACCACGCCGAGCGACAACAGCAGGTTGTCGGGCGCCAGCGCCAGAGCTTGCGCGAGCTGGCCAGGACCGCGGACCAAGTCCAGATGCACGCCCGCAACCGGCAGCCGCAGAGTGAATTCCAGGTTCTCACCCAGGTCCGAGAAGTACGTCGCCAGGAGAATCTTGGGACTGCGGGCCGGTAGGATGAGCATCTCGTATACCCGGTCGAACAGGTTGCGGTGGTCCTCGGGCAGGTCGAGACCGAGGCACGGCTCATCAATCTGGACCCAGTCTGCCCCGGCTGCCGCTAGCTCAACAGCAACTCCCGGTACACGCCAGCTAACTGCTTGCGCATGACTGCCTGATCGCATCGCGCGCTGCGGGCTTTTCCCAACAGCGCCGAGCGAGACAGGGCCAAGCAGCACGGGACGCGTCGTGAACCCCAGAGCCTTTGCTTCGAGGAACTCCTCGACTGAGTTTGCGGCTGGCGAGATGGAACTCCATTCCCGGCTCGAACTCGGGGACGATGTAGTGATAATTCGTGTCGAACCACTTGGTCATCTCCATCGCCGGAAGCGGACTTGTTCCCGCGCGCCATGGCGAAATACGTGGGCAGGTCCAAATCTTCCAAATGCCGGCCGTATCGCGCGGGAATGGCGCCGACCATCACGGCCGCATCCAGCACGTGGTCGTAAAGCGAAAAATCATTCGACGGGATGTGAACGATTCCCGCCTCTGCTTGCATCTGCCAGCGGGCGGCGCGGAATTCCCGGGCCGCCGTCACCAACTCCTGGGAACTCCATTCGCCAGACCAGAATCGCTCCAGGGCGAACTTCAACTCCCGGTGCGGTCCGATTCGCGGATAACCGAGGTTGCCTGCCGAGATTGAATGTGTGTTCATGTTGCAGAACGACAGAGCAGCTTGTGCCTCGCCGGGGCAATCCGCGTCGCAGCAACATGCACCATGCGGATCACTTCTTCTGCGCGGAATGGTTTCAGCAGCAGATCGTATGCGCCGAGGTTGAGCACCTCCGCCCACAGCGCCTCATCCGCCAACCTGGAAGTCACAATGAACATCGGTGGATTGGGCTCGCGAGCCAGGATATACCAAAGTTGGCGCCAATCTCCGTCCGGCAAATCGCTATCGCAAATCACAATCGGAGGGCTTGTCCGGCGGAATGCGTCGATTGCCTCCCGGCAGGCGCCCGTCCATTGCAGCTCCCACTCGCACGGGCTGATAATTCGCTGTAGTGCGGTCCGGTCTTCCCGCGTGGGTAGCACGGCCATGAGGCTGGAGCGAGAGTCCGCACCTTTTCCCAAGTGTTCCATGAGCCACTGTGTTCGGCCTTCCGGCGTCGTTGCGACCAACGTTCTACCTCCTTTTTCTATAGGTTCAGGCTTTTACGGCAAGACCACAATGATCCGTTTGTCACAGACCAAGGAACATTCGTTAAACCGCAGGCGGGGCAGGGCTTCTAAAATCTAGATGAGGCCGCGCTGCATGGCGTGCATCACGGCTTCCAGGCGGTTGTGGGTACGCAGCTTCTCGTTGATGCTGTGCAGATGATTCCGCAGCGTGGGCAGAGTGATACCCAGATCGCGGGCGATCTCGGAAGAGTTCTTGGCTTTCGCGAATAAGCGAAGGATTCGCTGTTCTTGTTCGGAGAGCGGCGAGACGGGCGCCACCCGAGTGTTGTGGTCGGCGACGGCCACCATTTCTTTGGAGATCTCCAGCATCTTGGCCAGCAACTCTTCGCTCTTCTTGCGACGCGAAATGTCTCGAGCCAGATGCACAACCAGATGGCGGTTACGGCGGGGTTCTTCAAATACGAGGGTGGAAACGTTCACCCATATCCTGTCGCCAGAACGTGTTTTGACCTCCAGGTCAAAATCGGGAATATCCACCTTCTGCGCGGCGCATTGCTGGACGCTGCAATCCCCGGTACAGACCTGCGTTCCAAGGGCGCCGTGACCGTCCAGAACTTCATAGCATGCCCGGTTCAGCACGTCCGCCGCCGAATATCCAAACAGCCGCTCCGCAGCCTGGTTCCACGAGCAGATCTGACCTTCCCTGGTCACCGCAAATGCGGCGTCCGCCGTCTTCTCCAGGAATGCAAACAGCTCCGCCTCCAACATCCCGGCCTTCCCGCCTCAATATCGAGGGCTTCCATTTCATTATGCGTCAATGCGCCGGCGCTTTCCGATAGTGCTCCTGGTTGATTTGCGCGAACTGGCTCCATTGGGTAGGCAAGTCATCGAGTGCAAAGATCGCAGAAACCGGACAAACTGGCACACAGGCGCCACAATCGATGCACTCCTGGGGATCGATGTATAGTTGTGGCGCGCCTTCAAATTCGCTCTCGTCCTTCTTCGGATGAATGCAATCCACGGGGCAAGCATCCACGCAGGCAGTGTCTTTTACGCCGATGCACGGCTCGGCGATTACATAGGCCATCGTCTTCCCTCCTGTTTCAGCGTGGCTCCGCTTGGTCGCCGCCACAGTGACTTATGTCACAAGGCGGTTCGGATCAACCGCGCGACAGGGCCTTCCTGAGTGCTCGCAGCGCAGCCTCCAGATCGTGGACTGCTTCGGGGTCGGGCGCGGCGCGCGCAACGTCCAGCGCGTCGCTTACAGCGTGAACTGCGCTGTGCAGATGACGGGAGAGTTCCTCCCGGATTTCGTCGAATGGCTCGTGGAACCAACGGCAGAGAGCGCAGTAGAGCCGCTCGATATTCTCCGCCTTGGAGGATTTGACCCCACAGAACAGGCACTTGAATACCTTGGAGCCGTCAGGGCGTTCAATCAGTTGGTAGGTTCGTGCACCGGCAACGTGTCCTTCCACGGATTGGCGTGGCGCGGCTTTCCTTACTCGCTTGACAGCCATCACCCAAGGTTTCCAAACACTAGATGTCCTGGCCTCGTAGAACACGATTCGCGAAGGTGATCGGGCCAATGACCCAGACCAGCAGGGCCGATACCATCAGCAGTGCTGCACTGAGCGCTCCGCCGAGGAATTTGACGAGAAGCGCGCCGGCGGCGCCGAAGATACTGGTGCCGCCCATGGCCACCAAGGCCGACACCCGAACCATGTCCGCGGGATTGCCGAACAGAGAGAGAAAAATTAAGAGGTTCGCTGCCCGTTCCTTTAATAAGAAAGCCACCCCCATCACCAGCAGATCGTAAAATAGCACGAAGAAGAACCAGAGGAAGAGTGCGTAGCCGAACGCCTTCGCCCTCTTTTGTGCCACCACCGCTACCATCGTTCCGAGTGACAGGAATACCAGGGCCAGCAATAGCGTCAACCCGACCAGCGCCAGGTAGGCCAGCGATCCCTCCCCATCGGCATTCAGAGCGATCACGACTCCCGCCATGCCGAAACCGAAACAGGTAGCTCCAGCCACCGAGACGAATAATCCGGCCAACTTGCCAAGCAGGATTTCGCTGCGCAACACAGGTTGGGAGAACAGCAACTCCGCGGCGCCGCGTTCACCCGTAAAGCTGAGCGCTCCCATGGTCAACGACATCAACGGCACGAGGTAGATCACCAGGTTCAACAGGCTTGCGGAGGTACGCGTAAACCCTTGAAAGCCGACCAGGCCGGCGGTTACCAATCCAAAATAGGAGATCGCCAGAGCCAGCGCGCCGAACACTAATCCGAACAGAGCGTCCATTTGCTCCGCACGTGAATGCGCAACTCCTGTGCGGCGATGGTCTTTACGATTTGGTATTCCATAAACCCTCGAATGTCAGCACGGCGCCATGGACGCTGTGCGAGACTCCTCTGCTTTGGCCTTATTCTCAAATGCCACGATCCCGCCCGACATGGGGCTCGGTATCTCCTCGGACCTGACGTAGATCGCACGCGCGCCGTCGAGCCAGTGCTGACTCTGGTAATCCATCACAAAGTAGCTCTGCAACTGCGGTCGAGACTGTGGTCTCTGGTGTAGCGCACCATGCATCCGATGTCGTCGAACTTCCACACGTTGCCATCGCGGTCCACCAACTCCGCGGCGTAGCGATTCTGCGAGATCGCCATGCGGCAACGAGAACACATATCGGATGGTTCGATAATCGGCCGCGGCGGCCCGGTCCGGCACGCCGCGAACGCCGTCAACGCGATGATCAGCACTTTTTCATGGATATATCGCAAATACACTTCCTGGAGCGAGCCTTCTTCAGTCGAGAAGCTTTCGACGCCGCACCCAGCCTCTTCCATCGAGCGAAGTATGGAGATTCGATCTTCGGCATCCGAGGTGAAGGTAGAACACGTCCGTCAACGCGGGCTTCCGTGGCTCCGGCCCGGCGAGCCACGCGCACCGCCAAGTCGTCGGCACGTGCAGCATTGCACGAGTTGGCGCGCCTCGGCGAAGCACGCTTCTCAGCCGCTCGACCGACTCGACCGCGACCAAGTGGCCATCCAGCAGCAACGCCACACGATCCGCCAGCGTCTCGACATCCGATAGCACGTGGGAAGAGAAGAGCACCGTGGTACCGCCGCGCTTGAGCTGTTCGATGGTGTCCAGAAATCCGGCCGCACCTTCCGGATCGAGGCTGGCGGTGGGCTCGTCGAGAATCAGGATATTCGCCTCAGCCAACAACGCCACCGCGATGCCCAAGCGCTGCGACATGCCGCCGGAAAATGTTCCGACGGACTTGGTGCCGCACTCGGCCCGGTTGAGCCCAGCGCGTGACAAGGCCCCCTCTGCTCGACTGGTGGGCACGCGCCGCAGGCGGCAATAGAACTCCAGGACCTCGCGCGCCGTCAGGTTTTCCGGAAAAGCGACCCGCTGCGGAAGATAGCTGAACCGGCTCTTGGCTTCGCGGGGACACCTCCAGACATCGATGCCTTCCACCAGGACTTGGCCGGAGGTCGGCGAAGCCGGCCGGCGATCGACTTCAAAGTGGTCGTCTTGCCGCTACCGTTAGGACCAAGCAGTGCGAAGGCCTCGCCGGGTTCCACGGCGAAGGAAACGTCCTCCAACGCCAGAAACGTTCCAAAGCGCTTGTTGAGATTGCGAACATCTACCGCATTCATCGCTTTCTCCCTTTCCTGTAAACCATCACGGGAATCAGCAGCATGGCCATCGAAATCGCGAGTGGGTAGATCTCAGTCCTCCGCGGCTTTCCGGACCCGGGGTCGCAAGCACCACCGGCTTCATCAGCGGTCGCCGATCGAACTCTCGCGAGCCCTCAAACACGGGAAAGGCCTTCTCCGCAGCCGCAAGTGCTTGTGAAGCAGGGCTGTAAAGATAGATGCGGATGCGCGGATAGTCTCCCTCCAGATGCTGAAAGATTCCGGAATTTGAAGGGCACGTCGCCCACGCCATCGGCATTCAGATCATAGCCGTCATACTCGTCGAGTAGTTGCCACTCTGCGCGCCGCTCCAATGGTATCGGTACTCCTGCCAATCACTTCCACCGGGCTGAGGTTGTCGATGAAATTGTTCGCTTCGAAAGTGTTCCCCGTGGCGCTGCTGAAGATCCGGAGAGCCGTGTCATTGGCCGCGATCAGGTTCCTTCGGAACACCGTTCCTCGCAGCGCTTCCATGAAGATACCCACGGCATTGTCCACGAAGACGTTGTCCTCGGCCACGCAATTCTCGGCTTCCTGAAACAAAATCCCGAAGGAACTGACGCCGCGGTTATGCACAAACCGGTTATGGCGAAACGTGATCCTCTGCGAATACATGATGGCCGTGCCGGCCGACGTTGTGGGAAAAAGAATTGTCCTCGAACGTGTTGTCGTCCGAGTACATGTAGTGCAGGCCATAACGGACATCGGAGACGCGGTTGCCGCGGATGGTGCTGTGGGAGGCGTATTGCAGGTACATGCCATCGCGTGTCTCGCTGATCGTGTTGCCGGTGATGGTGTTCTCCGAAGAGTTGTAGATGTGGATGCCGCTCCCGCGCTCGCCGACGCCCAGCCAGGCTCGCCCGTGAATGACGTTGCCGGTGACGATATTCCGGCTGGAGGCGAAGAAGTAGATCCCGAAAAGGACGTCGCGAAGTTCGTTCTCCTCGACGTGGTTGCCGCTCGAATGCAGCAGGATGCCCGAGTCCTCCTTCACCAGCATGCCGCCGCTGTGCTCCAGGATGAGTCCGCGGATCGGTGCAGCCGTCGGCAAGCACGGTCAAGACGCTGCCTTGCTCGTCTCCGTGGATCACGGGTTTACCCACACCTTTCAGGGTCAGTGGCTTGTCGAGTACCAGGCTCCCTGGATAGTTCCGCTTTCGACCCGGATGGTGTCCCCGGCCGTCGCCCCGGCGATCGCGTCGCGTACGCTGCTGTAATCCCCGCCGTGACCGACGACGAGGGTTGCCGCGGTAAGCGACGCGCGGCCAGCAGAAGACGCTGAGGCGAACCGCGATCATTTCGATTTCACCCACGTGATCACCAGCGCCGCCACAATCAATAGAAAGAAGCCACAAGAAGTACGATGCGGCGCCCGGATAGCACTGCACCTGAAAGTTGGCGAGTTGCCG
>CAWKYG010000010.1:0-88060 GCA_963853855.1 uncultured Solibacteraceae bacterium
AACACAACCGGGACGAGAATCATCGGGACATACAACGCCGTCAGGGCAACGATCCATGCACGATCGCCACGGCGATCAGCAACGGGACCAGACTGATCAGGAGGTGACAAAACGCGGCCGCCACCACGGACACGGGCAGGATTTCCAGCGGAAACACCACCTTGGTCACATAGTTCGAGTTCACAGGATGAGTGTCGGCGCCCGCCCGAGGCATTCGCCCAACATGTCGAAGATCATCAGACCGCTGAACAGCGTCAACGTGAAGTCGACCTTCGATTCGTGGGGAAATCGCCCGAGTTTGGATTGGAAGATGTAGCCAAACACGACGCCGAAGACGCAGAACATACACAGGGGGCGAAGAAACGACCAAAAAATGCCCAGATATGATCCCCGGTAGCGGATCGCGATGTCGCGCTTGGTCAGTTCATACATGCAGCGTTTTGTATTGGTAGAGATGGCGCGCGATCTCCCACGGCAACACGTGTTGCCGAAGGGGGATTTTTTTGCTGGACGAATTCGTTCACATCCATATCATATCCTTATACGCGAAACTGTTTTTGCCGACAAGGCAAGAATCAACTAACTCGGGAGGCGTTGGATCGGTGGTTTGAGTAGCGATACGGTCATAAAGGTAGAGAATCTATCGAAGGCTTACGCGATCTGGTCGTCGCCATCGGCGCGGTTGCACGGCCCGATCCTCGGCCAGGTCGGGCAGATGCCGTTTCTCCCGACGAGCGCGCGCGATTGGTGCAACCGCCATTCCAGCCAATCGTTCAAGAATTTCTACGCGCTGAAAAACATCTCCTTCACCGTCCGACGCGGGGAGAGTGTCGGCATCATCGGGCGCAACGGTTCGGGCAAGAGCACCCTGTTGCAGATTATCGCGGGCACACTGATGCCGACGGAAGGCGAGGTGACGGTCAAGGGCAGCGTGGCCGCGCTGCTGGAGCTGGGCAGCGGGTTCAACCCGGAAGTTCACCGGCCGTGAGAACGTGTACATGAACGCCGCCATCCGCGGCATGAGCAAGGAGGAGACCGACGCCAAATTCGGCGAAATCGTTGCCTTCGCGGACATCGGCGATTTCATCGATCAGCCGACCAAGACCTATTCCAGCGGGATGCTCGTGCGATTGGCGTTTGCCGTCTCGGTGTGCATCGAGCCGGAACTGCTCATCGTGGACGAGGCCCTGAGCGTCGGGGACGTGTTCTTTCCAACAGAAATGTTTCGACCGGATACGCGCGCTCCGCCAAGCGGGCGCGACGGTTTTCTTCATTTCCGTGATTGCATCGCCGTTGCCAATCTGTGCGAGCGGGCGATCTGGCTCGACAACGGTTCGGTGCGGAATACGGGGCGGCGGATGAAGTCGTGCGTCTGTACTAGAAGCTCAGCCGGTCCGGGTCCAAGCGGACGTAGCACCTCGGGCGCAACCCACGCGCTCACATCCGCCACGGTGGCTGTTCCCACGCATCGTCCGATTGATCTGACCAACCGCAAGCGTTTCGGCAACCAGGAAGTCCGCGTCGCCGCGATCTGGCTCGGGAACGGTAACAGCACGTCTGCAATGGTTGGGGAATGGGTCGAACTTATCGTTCAAATCGTCGCCGCCCGCGAAGTCACGGATGGAGCACGGGCTTTGAGATTCGCGATCGACTCGGTCAGGTCGTCTGTGGGAACGGACTCCGCGCCGTGGGGCAACTCGTGCCGAACCTCGGCCCCGGCGAGCAACGTCTCGTCCGGATCAGTTCCAATGTCTTCTACGCCGGGTGATATACGGTCGATGTCGGTCGTGGCGATTCCAACAACGTCGACAACGCCTCCGATCGCGTGATTGGCGCGCTTGTGCTAACGGTCAATCTTCCTACTGACAGCGAGATTGTCCATGGAATCGTCAAGTTGCCGTCGGCCTTCAAGTAACAGTTCCCTCGGGTAACCGCTCGCCGGAATCTGTCCGATGACGGGCGTCACTCCATCCACTCTGATCGTTACGGGTGCGGACTCGGGCCATTTTCCCAACCTGCGCGTGCTCATCGGCTCATGGTTGGTCAACATGCCTTCGCTGCCGCTGGCCGTGTGTGACTTCGGGCTCCATCCAGAGCAGCTCCAAGAGCTGGGCAAATTGCCTGGACTTGAGGTCCTGACGAGTACGGTGCCGATTACGCACCCCTGGCAGGGAAAATCTCTCCTTGGCCAATTCCTGTCATCGACAGCCAGACCGTGGGATGTCCTCATGTGGATCGACGCCGACGCATTTTTCGCACACCCTCTGCCTCCGTTGCAGCCGCTCCTCGACGGGTACGACATGATTCTGGATACTCACGCCCAATCCGTGGGCGAAGTCGTACACGACGGCAATTTGCAAACGCTACACCTGCGAAAGGACGATGCGTTTTCAGCGCGGGAACTGACTGCTTAGGCGAGGCTGCCTGCTGGGGACCTACGAACAATTGACCTCAATCGTTCAGGGTCAGGGAAATCTATGGGAATGCGACGCGTTCGTCGCAGCGATCTACAAGGAACGACTCAAAATTCGCACGGTCTCCGGCAGCATCTGGCATTCACGGGGTAAAACATCTCTGCACACCTGTGAGGTGCACGGTCTGCAACCTGTCCATGCCGGACAGCCCATTATGTTGTACACGGGCCACAACGACGGCTACACCGTCCGCGCGGACGGTCGGCGGGTCTTCAAACGCCCAGGATCTGGCCAGCATCCAGGACCATTATGAGGCGGTATATTTGCGTTCGGTTTGACGATGCCATGAATGCGCGCCCACCCTCGCACCATCCATGCCTGTCACGTTGGGCATTGGGCCGGAATCTCGGCGATAGTGCCGTCTTTGATGTACTCGACCGAGGCCTTGCCATCCGACGTTCGTCTGACGATGGAAGTGGAGTCCCTGGGGGACTGGCGGCGGCGCCCACAAACTTCGTTCCTGCAATGGCAGAATCGGCGGTATCTATTGACCAGGCCCTGACCGATTGCGATGACTATAATCCCCGGCACAACGGTCGTGACTGACTTACATGATCGCGATTGGCCCATTGCCTGGATTGTGAAATCGATCGCCGCCGCGCACGCTCACAAGAAGCGTGTCCATGCCGTCGCCGTCGGCGTCTATCCGTCTGAGCGCGAGGCCCGGAGCGAACGGTTCATCCACGGTTTTGCGCGGGCGATCGATCGCTTCACGGTGCGCGACGCTGCCAGTCGAGACGCCTTGCTCGCGGCCCGGTGACCGAAAGACCGGTAATCCTCGGGCCGACCTCGCGTGGTTGCTCGAACAAAAGGCCGACGAACAAACTGCGCAAGCCGAGATGGACCACCTGACGGGAGCGCTGTCCCGCTCTCGCCGTCAATGCCGTGCATGAAGACTGGGTGTCGGACACTTCGTTTTATGAAGGTCTGGCGATCGATCTCGATCGCATCCATGACACGATGGGGACCGTGGCGGTGTTTTTTTGTAATGAGATTCGGGCGGGTGAGTTCTACGATGCGGCTGCGGCGCGCCGCACGATCAGCCTCATGAAAACTCCGACAGCGCTGTGCCCCCCCCGATGGATGCATCCTAAGGAGATATCCGGCGAGACTCGCTTGTTGCGAACACGCCGTATCGATGCGGTATCACTTCTCGGTTTTTGCTTCGCTGGCGGGAATCCCCTGGACAGGATTTGCACGCGGCGGGAAGAACGGCAGCCTTTTGCGAGAGATTCGGACGGGATCCGTCGCTCCCAATGGGTGGCATTGTCGGTGGCCGTCTCGCCACCGAGGTTTTGGTGACGCAACGAGAACGGGCCGAGATTCTTGGAAGGCAGGCGCGGGTTGTGCGCTCGCTTCAGGAACGGGCCCGTGGTTGTCTGGGTAGAGATGCGGCGGCGAAGCGAAGGCGCGGGGGCTGGCGTGAACAGTCGTCCCTGCGTATGAACAGTGGGATTCGTCGAGGTCTTTAGTAAGCGATAGGGTTTCATTGAGCGAGGTTTCACAAATGGCGGCCGCCAGTCCCCAAACGATTGCTCGTCATCCGCCCGACACGTACGGCGATTGTCCTGTTCGAGCGAATGCTCGGGGCGGGTCCGCTAAGACGATGGCGGAGCACGGAAATCGGTGTTCTTGTCCAGGAGCGGTACACTGATCTCATACCGTTGCTCCCCTCAGGGGATCCGGTGGCTGACGACGAAGTGCGATCCCCATCATGCCGGACCAGATGCTGATCGCGAGTCGCTCGGGATGTTGCGACAACAAATCGCGGAGTTTGCCCCCGACTGCGTTGTCGCGGCCTGCTTCGACAAGACGTGGGCCTGGAGGCTGCCATCGCGGCATTCACTCCGTCGGCGCGGCAGGTCAGCCTGGGGCCTACCAACTGGACGCCATCAGCCGCATTGTCCTCAAGCCCCGGGCTGCCCCGTCAGTGCGCCGAGATTTATCGTGATTTCGTTCCCGTCGAGTTGATTTTTCCGAGTGGGACAAGAACCTTCGATTGGCGCGCCATCTCACAGGCCGCGAAGTCGGGCAACTTCGTCCCGAACTGACCATTCCCGAAGCGGCAGGTCGCGAAGCGGCGGCGTTCCTTCGCGATGCGGCTTTGGAACCGGCTCGCTTCGTGGCCGTTGCCCGGCCGGCGCTGCCAATGTGACGATCAAGGCATGGCCCGCAGAGAAGTTCGGCGAGATGGTCAGCTGGCTCTGGGAACAGCATGGGCTGCCCCGCCACATTGTTGCTGGGGCATGACTCGGAGAAAGATATTGTGAACGCCGTGCATCGCGCCGCGAGGGATCGCGGTGCCAAACCCTGCCGTTTGGATGGCCAAAGCGGCCAGATCGCCGCGCTGGCGGCACTCCTGCACCAGAGCCAATTCTGCTTCGGGGATCGATACCGGACCGCTTCATCTGGCCGGAGCACTCGACGACCGGTCGCAACCATCTTCGGCGGGGGCAATTTGCCCCGTTTCCGACCCGCGGCCAGACGGGCGGTTTGGCGTCGTGCAACCGCTCCCGTGTTTTGGCTGCCGTTGGGAATGTCATTTCGGCGATGCCCCATGCGTGAAGACCATCCCCACCGATACTGTGAAGAATGCCATTCTGGTCGGTTGCTGTCGCCCACCGGGCACGGGTGTGAAGACGTTCTCGCCGAAACCGGCATGACGCGGAGGAACTGGAGTTGATCGCAAAAACCGCCGCGACGCTGAAGGCCAGTCGATACATTCACGTCGGGGGAGTCGACGGACAGACCGAATCGCTCCCACGAGTGGCGCTGGAGCGGCTCTATCGAGCAATTGCACATCTCCAGGCACCAGGCCGCCCGCCTGCAAAACATGCAACAGCTGGAACAGCTGCTCGCAGACTCGGAACGGGACCGCGCCGCCCGTTTGGCAAACGTGCAGCAGTTGGAACAATTGCTCTCCGAATCGGAACGCGACCGCGCCGCGCGCCTGCAAAGCATACACGGGCTGGAACGCTTGCTCGCGGAATCGGAACGGGACCGCGCCGCGCGCCTGGGGGTCATCGAGACCCAGGGAGCGCAGATCGGCTCGTTGCACGGCGAAGTGCGCCATTGGCTGGAACAGAACCTGGCACTGTCGCAACGGGCCGAAGAGAAACGCTGCCAGCTCGACCGCTTGTATCAACGCATCTGCGACAACCTCGACGCACTCTTGCGGGAGGTTGGTCTCAAGATCGCCGCATGATTCGAGGCAACGGAACAAAATTCTCGTTGGCGCCCATATAACGGGAACTAACTCCCCCAGAGTTCGTTTACCGGGGAGTACTGCACCGGATCGGTGGTCGGCACGTAGCTGAAACCGCGGCCCAGCGGATCGTCGTGGCGCACGGTGGTCCAGTCGATTCCCATGGCGGAGTAGATGGTGGCCTCGATATCTTCGGGGTAGACGTAGCGATTCTGCGACCAGCCGTAATCCACCGTGTCGGAGCCCGTGGCGTTGGTCTGCGCCGAGGATGGTGCCGCCCTTGATGCCGCCGCCGGCGAAGAAGGCGAACTGCTGCGGCCAGTGGTCGCGGCCGGCGGCGGCGGTCAGCGGACCCACGGTGCGGCCGAACTCGCCGACCATCACCACCAGCGTGCTGCTCAACAGGCCGTTGGCCTTCAGATCGCCCAGCAGCGCCGAAACCGCGTTGTCCAGAATCGCGCCCTTGTTGTTGGCCACGGGTCAGGTTGGTTCCGCTGGTAGATGTTCTGGTGCATGTCCCAGCCGTCGTTGGAGGTGATCTGGATGAAGCGCGTGCCCTGGTTGGCTTTCAGCACCTGCGACGCCACCAGGCAGGCATTGCCCGTGGCGGTGCTGCCGTAGCGCACGCTGTCGGCGGTGGTGAAACCGAACGCCTGGTTCACCACCGGGTTGTACATCATGCTGGTTGGCCGAGGTGTAGAAATCGTTGTAGTCGCTCATCGGCTTGCCGTAGGGCGAGTTCGATGCGCAGGGTGTCGTCGAGCGAGTGCATCAGCGTCCAGCGGTTGTTGAAGCGCGTCTGGCCGTCGGGATTGGTGGTGTTGGCGATGCCGCCGGTAGCGCGGAGTCACCTTGAACGGCGCATAGGTCGCGGGGAAATAGCCCTGCGTCACGCCGCCCGGCGAATTCAGCGCCAGGAAGGTCGGGAAAACCTGCCCGGGCTTGCGCTCGGGTCCTTCTCGATGGCCACCACGCTGCCGATATTGGGCGCGATGTTGCCCAGCGCCGCCGCCGGGTTGCGTCCGATCTGCGTCCAGGTCTGCGCCAGCGAGTGCACCAGGGCGTGCGACCTGCATGGAGCGGACGATGGCGAACTGGCCGGTCATCTGTGCCCAGTTTCGGCAGCAGCCCGGTGGGCCACAGGACGCCGTTGACGGTCTCCGGCGCGAAGCTGGCGGGCGTGGTGCCCGGCACCACCTTCAAGTCGAAGGTGTCGGTGTGGCTGGGCGCGCCGGCCAGCAGGATGAAGATCACGTTCTGCGCCGTGTTCTTGGTGGTCATGCCGCCGAATTGGTCACATCGGCCGCCTTGGCATACCGCTGCGCCAGGAACGACCCGGTAACGCCCGCGCCCGCCAGTTGGAAGAAGTGCCGGCGCGTCCAGTGAGGGCGGTTGAAGAACGTCTTGTTGTCGTAGCCGTACTTCTTGATACGCGCAGTTGAATTTTTCCTGTTCGTTGCTCATGACGTCCTCCTCCGTTAGTAATTGAAAACGAAATCCACCTTGTTATACAGCGACCAGACCAGGTCCTGGACGGCCTGCGTGCGGTTGCGCGGCCGCTCGGTCGGGTATGCGTGCCAAGCGCCGTGGCTCATCTCAGCGCTGGTGGGATAGCGCGAGAGGATGTTCAGGAACAGCGTATTGATCAGGTCGGTGTTGCTCAGGCTGAGGTTCTGCGACGATCAGCTGGCTGGCAGTGGCTCCGGTGACTTGCAGCCGCGGTTCCACGAACGGGTTGTTCATCAGGTTGAGCGCCTGCAGAATGGAGCCGTCCTGCTTGCGCGGCTGGTCGTCGCGATTGCCGCGCAGGAAGCTGTCCAGGAAGTGGCTGACATGGTGCCGTCCGATCGGGCACGTTGACCACGTCCGGCAACTGCATGGCGTAACTGAACTTGGCGGATAGCCCTGAATCGGTGAAACCGGTCAACGGTGTAAGTCGGGAAGGTGCCGCTCGATTGCACGATGGCGTCGTGCGACTTCTTCGGCCCACAGCCGGCGCACGAACTTGCGCGCGAAATAAGGCTGCCAGGCCGCGTTCCAGGTGCCGTTGTAGCGGCTGGAAAGCTGGTAGGTCTGGGAGTTGGCGATCTCGCGCATCAGCGCCTTCACGTCGTAGCCGCTCTGGATGAAGTGCTGGCCAGCGCGTTCAGCAGCGCGGCATTGGTGGGCTGCAAGGTCCAGGGCGCGGGCGGCGGATTATTGGGATCGAGCCGCGCCGGGTCGAAGGTATCCGGCGGATCCACCATGCCCATGCCGAAGAAGTGCGCCCACAGGTAATTCACCGCGGCGCGCGCGAACTGGAAATCGCCGGTGACATCGCGGGCCAGCGCCGCGCGGTAATTCTCGTCCGGGCTTGGGCGCATCGCCGTTGAAGATGTACTGCGGCGGCACGTAGTAGCAGGGCTGGCCGGACTTGCAACCGGCGGGCGCCACGCGCGCCGGCCGGTTGCCGGTGGTGGTGTTCAGCGTGTAATCGTTGGTGTAGCCCTTGGTGTTGTCCTGCAGCGACCAGTAATAGACGTTGGTATTACTCGAGTCCGGATCGCCGCGTGGCGATCTGCGTGTGCGACAGGTACGACGAGAGCTGCCATGCCTGGTAGCGCGTGGTGTTGGCTGCCCCACAGGCTGAGCGAGTCCAGGTGGCCGCGGCCGTTGTGGCACAGCAGGCAATTCACGTGAGTGATGCCCAGGAAGGTGTCGGCCACATTGGCCGTCATCTGGTCCGATGGTGTCCTGCACCGGGCCGTTGGTGATCTAGCCGCCCACCATCCAGTTGCTAGGCCCGTTGGTGTAAGCTGTTGGTCGGCGGCGGCGGTGATCAGCTCGGTGGCCATCTGGTTATACGGCTTGCCATTGGCCAGCGAATCGTGAATGTACTGGTAGAACGCGTTGCGGCCCTGCGGCGAAGCGGTTCAGGCCGGTGCTCGGCTAGGTGACCGTGTTCTTGAACAGGTCGCCGTAGAACATGGTCCACTTGTCCACCCACTCGGGCGAGGCCAGCAACTGGTCGATCAGTTTGGCGCGCTTGTTGCGGGTGGTGTCGGCCACGAAGCTCAGCACGGCGTGCGGCGTCGGAATGCGGCCGGTGAGATCGAGCGTGACGCGGCGGATGAATTCCCAATCGGTGGTCGCGGGCGCCGGAGTGATGCCGTTGGCTTTGAAGTCGGCCCAGATGTAGGAATCGATCGAGCCCGCCGACTGGGATTGATCGAACGTGTAGGTAGGGCTCCCCGGAGGCACATACGCCAGCGCGCGGGTCACCTGCTCAGTGAGGCGCCCCAGCATTTGATCGGAGCCGCCCGGCCTGCCCATGGCTCGCAGCGCGAGCTTCACATACGTTTCGCGCTGCGGCCCGAAATACGTGCACTCCCCGTGCGCAACGGGTAGTTGGACGGCATCCTGGGCACTGAGAGCCAGGAAACCGGAGCAAACCAGGACCGTACAATTACTCAGAATCGAAAGCCACCGAGGCTGGCGCATTCACCCTCCATACAAGAGCGCGTATGAGCGCTATTATTACATTTCAAACCCCAACACCCGGTGCGAGTTCCAAATTATTTTTGGCGGGCGTCGTACTATGGGTGAGAACTATGACCACTCTGAAGGGGTGCCGGTGGGTGCT
Source organism: uncultured Solibacteraceae bacterium (assembly GCA_963853855.1). Lineage (GTDB taxonomy): Bacteria > Acidobacteriota > Terriglobia > Bryobacterales > Bryobacteraceae > Sulfopaludibacter. The sequence continues at coordinate 9,302 of CAWKYG010000010.1, forward strand.
GCTGGCGGGCGTGATGGCAATTCGCCTGGCACCGGCCCAAACCCTCACCAATCACTCCTTGAACGGAAAGTATTACTTCCGGCAGGTCTCCCTGGGCACGGATGGATCGGGCGGCATCGCCGACCCGCGCAGCATCCTGGGCACTTTGACCTTCGACGGCGCCGGCCATTTCAGTTTCACCGGGCAGCAAGTGACCGGTACCGCGGCTGCGGTTTCTCAAACCGGCGGTCCCTTGACCTACTCGGTGGACCCGGCGGGAAACGTGGTCAATGGACAGTCCCTTGCGGAGCGGCGACAAGGAGAACGCCCGGTTCGGCCCGGAGGCGTTGATCGGGTCCAGCACCGAATCCGCCGACAGCACCTTCGATTTGTTGGTGGCTATCCCCGCGCCCGCCTCCGGAGCAGCGCTTTCCGGCTCTTACTGGATGGCCACCCTGGAATTTCCCGGCGGCACGGCCGCCAACGCGCGGAATGCCTTGTTTAACCTGACTACCGCGGCTTCGGGCACGCTGGCGGCGATCACGGTGAACGGCCACGCCGCGAATCTGAACGGCGGGGCGCCCGTCACTCAACAGGTGACGGGGGGCACCTATGTGATGAACGGCGACGGGTCGGGAAGCCTCTCGCTGGGCACGGCTTCGACGTCCGCACTGCTCAGCGGCGTGCGCAACATTTATGTATCGGCGGACGGAAACCTGGTGATCGGCGGAACGCTGACGGCCGGATCTCACGATATTCTGATCGGGGTGAAGAGCATGACCGGGGTGAGCAACGCCTCCTGGAACGTGAATGGCGGCCAGAGTTTCTGGGCCGGGGGCCTGCGCTTCGACGCGGCCGATCAGGCGACAGAGGTTAGTTTCACGGGATCGGCGTCGCCGGGCGGTACCGGCAGTCTCACATGGTCGAAACGGCTGAAGGCGCTGAACCAGGGCAATCTGGATTTCACCGCGGTGAACGGCTATTCGCTGAATGCCGATGGATCCGGCAGCGTGCCTTCCGCACTGATGCAGGCCGCACTGGGCGGACAGGGCAACCTGTTTCTACTTTCCAGCATCGACCCCGGCGACCCCGGCGCTTTCGAAATCAACCTGGGTGTCCGCATGCCAGCGCTAAGCGGTACCGGCGTCTTTCTGAACCCGCTGGGAGTTGTCAGCGCCGCCAGTTACGCGCCGGCGGGCAACCCCATCGCTCCGGGTGAGTTTATCGCCATGTACGGCACGGGACTGGCCAAAAGCCCGCAGGTGGCTACCCCGCCTTATTCGCCTTCGCTGAACCAGGTAAGTGTCCAGATTAACGGAAAGGCCGCGCCGATGTATGCCGTGAGCCCCAACGTGATCTTCTGCGTGGTGCCTTACGCCGCCTCGGGCGCCACGGCTACCATTACGGTGACAAACAACGGAGCGACTTCCAACACCGTGACGGTACCGCTGGCCCCCACAGCGCCCGGTATCGTTCGCCATTAGTCAGAACGGCACCGGTCCGGGAGCGATCCTGCATGCCGATTACAGCCTGGTGAACGCCGCGTCCCCCGCAATCGGCGGCGAAACCGTTCTGGTCTATCTGACCGGAATGGGCGCGGTGACCACAGCGGTCGGCGATGGCGTGGGCGCTACCGGGGCGGATGACACGGTATCCCAGCCAACCGTATTAGTGGGAGGGCTGCCGGGCACGGTGATCTACAGCGGACTCGCCCCCGGCTATCCGGGTCTGTACCAGATGAACGTGACCCTGCCCGCGTTCCCTTCGGGGCAAGGTACGCTGCCGCTCGCCATCTCGACGGCCAACGCGTTCCACGATCAGGTGGTGATTCCGGTGAAGTGAGGCGGGAAAGCTGGGCGCTGCGCTTCGATAGCATAAGGACATGCAATGACGATCCATAAAGACATGCAACTGACGATCCGGTTACTGCGCGAGGCGGACGGTCGCTGGATTGGCGATGTGTCCGAACTGCCGGGCGTGACTGTGTATGGATCGACTGCCGAGGAAGCGACTTTAAAGGCAAAAGCTCTCGCGCTCCGCGTAATTGCTGAAGAAATCGAGCATAGAGAGATGATGCCAGCCGCGGACTTTGCGCTCGGAGCACTTCAGCGGATTGGGTGGACGTTAAACACGGTGGCATAGGTATTTGCGCTTGCTGACGCGCGCGGCTCGGATTGGTGGCGCAACGCGGCAACCCCGGCCCCCGGCCCCTGCGGTTGATTCCCTGTAACAGAAGCTGGATAATGGTGCCCTGTTCACCGGGAGGAACATGTCTCGTATCGTCCGCTGTTCGTTGATTCAGGCATCCAACGCCGCCGCTCCGGATGCCTCGCTGGAAGCCACCAAGAAGGCCATGATCGACAAGCACGTGGACTACATCCGCCAGGCCGCCGAAGCCGGCGCGCAGATCGTCTGCCTGCAGGAGATTTTCTACGGCCCGTATTTCTGCGCCGAGCAGACCACCACGCTGGTACGACTTCACCGAGCCGGTTCCCGACGGCCCCACCATCCGCCTGATGCAGGACCTGGCGCGCAAGCACCACATCGCGCTGATCGTTCCGGTCTACGAAGTGGAGCAGGAGGGCGTCTACTACAACACCGCCGCCGTGATCCACAACGACGGCACGTACCTGGGCAAATACCGCAAGACGCACATCCCGCACGTGGCGCCGGGCTTCTGGGAGAAGTTTTACTTCCGGCCCGGGCAATCTGGGCTATCCCGGTTTTCGACCTGGGCTTCGCCAAAATCGGCGTCTACATCTGCTACGACCGCCATTTTCCCGAAGGCGCGCGCGCGCTGGGGCTGAACGGCGCGGAGATCGTCTTCAATCCCTCGGCCACCGTCGCCGGGCTGAGCGAGTATCTCTGGAAGCTGGAGCAGCCCGCGCACGCCGTGGCCAACGGCTATTTCATCGGCGCCATCAATCGCGTGGGCATCGAGGCGCCGTGGAACATCGGCGAGTTTTACGGCTCCAGCTATTTCTGCGATCCGCGCGGGCAGATCATCGCGCAGGCGTCGCGCGACAAGGACGAAGTGCTGACCGCGGACCTGGACCTGGACCTGATCGCCGAGGTCCGCAAGACCTGGCAGTTTTTCCGCGACCGGCGGCCGGACATGTACGAGGCGCTGGTGAAGGCTATGAAGGCTCCATGACCAAAGACGAAATCATTCTCGCCAACAAGGAGTTCCTGTTTCCGGCGGTTTTCCATTACTTCAAGGAGCCGCTGGTGGTGGCGCGCGCCAAGGATCAGTACGTCTGGGATGCCGACGGCAACCAGTACCTGGATTTCTTCGGCGGCATCGTCACCGTCAGCGTGGGCCACTGCAACGACCAGGTGAACGCCAAGGTGCACCAGCAGCTCGACACGCTGCAGCACGTCTCCACGGTGTTCGCCAACGAGCCGCAGGCCGCGCTGGCCAAGAAGATCGCGTCGCATCACGCCGGGCGGCAAGCTCACCAAGTCGTTCTTCACCAACAGCGGCACCGAGGCCAACGAGACCGCCATCCTGGCCGCGCGCTGCTACACCGGCAATACCGAAATCGTGGCGCTGCGCCACTCCTATCACGGCCGCTCGCGCCATGGCCATGACGCTCACCGGCCAGGGCGCGTGGCGGCTGGGACCGGCGCAGGCCGGCATCGTCCACGCGCACAACGCCTACTGCTATCGCTGCCCGTTCGGCCTGACCTATCCCGAGTTGCGAAGTGCGCTGCGCGCAGGATATGGAAGAGCTGATCCGCACCACCACCAGCGGCCGCATCGCCGGCTTCATCGGCGAGCCGATCCAGGGCGTCGGCGGCTTCATCACGCCGCCCAAGGAATATTTCCAGATCGTGGAGAAGATCGTGCGCAACCACGGCGGCATCTTCATCAGCGACGAAGTGCAGACCGGCTGGGGACGCACCGGCGGCAAGTGGTTCGGCATCGAGCAGTGGGGCGTGACGCCGGACATCATCACCAGCGCCAAGGGCCTGGGCAACGGCAGCCCCATCGGGCTGACGGTGGCGCGGCCGGAAGTGGCCGATGCGGTCAAGGGCCTGACCATTTCCACTTTCGGCGGCAATCCGGTGACGACCACCGCGGCCAAGGCGGTGATCGATTTCATCGAAGAGCAGAACCTGCTGGCCAACTGCGCCGAGACCGGCGCCTATCTGCGCGGCCGCCTGGAGGAGCTGAAGGACAAGCACGCGCTCATCGGCGACGTGCGCGGCATGGGCCTGCTGCAGGCCATCGAACTGGTGGAGGACCGCAAGACCAAAGCGCCCGCCGCCGCCGCAGACCGCGCATGGCTGATGGAAGCGGCGCGCGAGAACCGGACTGCTGATCGGCAAGGGCGGCATGTACGGCAACGTGCTGCGCATTTCGCCGCCCATGAACATCGGCCGCGGCGACGTGGACCAGTTCATCGGACTGCTGGACAAGAGCCTGGCGGCGTGCGGAGCGGTGGCGGCGGGAGGCGCTCGATGAGCGCTGCCGCGCTGCCGCTGGAGCGGAACCTGGAGCAGTTTCCCGAGCTGCATCCGGCGCTCGATTCGCAATCGGCGCTGGCCGAAGCCAACCGCTGCCTGTTCTGCTTCGACGCGCCGTGCACCGCGGCCTGCCCCACGCACATCGACGTGCCGCGCTTCATCAAGAAGATCGCCACCGGCAATCTGCGCGGCTCGGCGCTGACCATTCTGGACGCCAACATTCTGGGCCTGAGCTGCTCGCGCGTCTGCCCGGTGGATGTGCTGTGCGAAGGCGCCTGCGTGATGCAGCGCTACAACCAGAAGCCCATCGAGATCGGCCGCCTGCAGCGCTTCGCCATGGACCGGTTTTACGACAAAGCGCGCGACGCTGCCTGGACGACCCCGGCGCCGAACGCACACGGAGCAAAGTGGCCTGCGTCGGCGGCGGTCCGGCGTCGCTGGCCTGCGCGGCGGAACTGCGCCGGCGGGGTTACGCCGTCACCGTCTTCGACAACCGGCCGCTGCCCGGCGGACTGAATACCTACGGCGTGGCCGAATACAAACTGCGCCCGCCGACAGCCTGCGCGAAGTGGACCTGATCCGCTCGCTGGGCGTGGAGTTCCGCCAGGCGCGAGGTGGGCGACGGCGTTGCGCTTGGAAGAATTGAGAACGCGAGTTCGCGCTCATCTTTCTCGGCTGGGCTTGGGCGCCATGGAGCGGCTGGGCATTCCCGGCGAAGCAGCTGCCGGGGTGATCGACGCGCTGCGCTTCATCGAGCGCTACAAGACGGCGCCGGACTTTCGCAGTGGGCGGGCGCGTGGTGGTGATCGGCGGCGGCAACACGGCCATCGACGCCGCCAACGCCGCGCGGCGCCTGGGCGCCGAGGAGGTCCACCTGTTCTACCGCCGCACCGAGAACGGAAATGCCGGCGTTTCACCTTCGAGTACGACCACTCCAAGGTGGAAGGCGTGCGGTTCCACTGGCTGGCGCAGCCCGTCGAGATCATCGGCGCGCGACGGCCGCGCCGCGGCGGTGCGGTTTGTGCGAGACGCGCTTGGGCGAGCCGGACGCGAGCGGCCGGCGCAAGGCCGAACCCGTGCCGGGCTCGGAGTATCGAATTCGCCTGCGACATGGTGATTCCCGCGCTCGGCCAATCGCGGCTGCACGGCGCTGCTGCGAAGACACGCGCGGCATCGACTTGAACGGCGGCCTGCATCGTGGTGGACCGCGCCACCGGCCGCACCGCCAATCCGCGATATTACGCCGGCGGCGATTGCGTCAACGGCGGGCGCGAAGTGGTGGACGCGGTGGCCGACGGCAAGCGCGCGGCGCTGGCCATGGCGGCGCAATTGGAGGCGCAACATGGCTGACCTCACCACCAATTTCGCCGGCATTCGCTGCCCCAATCCGTTCTGGCTGGCCTCCGGCCCGCCCACCAACTGCGGCGAGCAGGTGATGCGCGCCTTCGACGCCGGCTGGGGCGGCGCCGTCTGGAAGACCATCGGCGAGCCCATCGTCAACGTCTCCTCGCGCTACTCCTCGGTCGATTGGAACGGCCAGCGCATGATGGGCCTGAACAATATCGAGCTGATCACCGACCGGCCCATCGAGGCCAACCTGCGCGAGATCGCCGAAGTGAAGAAGCGCTATCCGCAAGCACGCCGTGATCGCCTCGCTGATGGTGGAATCGAAGCGCGAAGCCTGGCACGACATCGTGAAGCGCGCCGAAGACGCCGGCGCCGACGGCCTGGAGCTGAATTTCGGCTGCCCGCACGGCATGAGCGAGCGCGGCATGGGCAGCGCCGTCGGCCAGGTGCCCGAATATGCCTGCATGATCACCGAGTGGGTGAAGGAAGTGGCGCGCACGCCGGTGCTGGTGAAGCTCACGCCCAACATCACCGACATCCGCGCGGTGGCGCGCGCCGCCAAGCGCGGCGGCGCGGACGGGCTCTCCGCCATCAACACCATCAACTCCATCACCGGCATCGATCTCGACACGCTGACGCCGCGGCCCGACGTGGGCGGCTATTCCGCGCACGGCGGCTATTGCGGGCCGGCGGTGAAGCCCATCGCGCTGCACCTGGTGCAGCAGATCGCTTCCGACCCGGAAGTGGGGCTGCCGATCTCCGGCATCGGCGGCATTGCCGGCTGGCGCGAGGCCGCGGAGTTCATCCTGCTGGGCTGCGGCACCGTGCAGGTCTGCACCGCCGCCATGCACTACGGCTATCCGCATCGTGGAAGACATGATCGACGGCCTGAGCAACTGGATGGACGAAAAAGGCTTCGCGCACCCTCGACGATTTCCGCGGCCTCAGCGCTGCCGCAAGTCACCGAGTGGAAGCATCTCGACCTGAATTACAAGATCGTGGCGCGCATCAATCCGCGAGAAGTGCATCGGCTGCGACCTCTGCTACATCGCCTGCTGGGATGGCGCGCACCAGTGCATCCACCTGCGACGGCCACGCCAAGCCGGCAGCGGTCGAGGCGCGCCAGCCGCGCGCGCATCGCCGTGACGCCCATCGCCAAGCTCGATTCGCGGCCGGAGCCACGACGGCAAAACGCCGCCGGAGCGCATTCCGCGCGTGGATGAGGACGAGTGCGTGGGCTGCAATCTCTGCTGGCTGGTCTGCCCGGTGGAGAACTGCATCACCATGGAGCAGGTGGAGACCGGCAAGCCGCTCGAATCCTGGGAGCAGCGCACGCGTCAGCGCCAAGGACGAATGATGAACACTCTGATTCGCAACGGCACGGTGGTCACCGCCAGCGAAACGCAGAGCCGCCGACGTCCTGATCGAAGGCGAGCGCATCAGCGAAGTGCGCGCCGGCATTCCCGCAGACGTCCGCGGACAAGGTGATCGACGCCACCGGCATGTACGTGATCCCCGGCGGCATCGACGCCCACACGCATCTCGACATGCCGTTCGGCGGCACCACGTCGACCGACGATTTCGAAACCGGCACGCGCGCCGCGGCGTTCGGCGGCACCACCAGCATCGTCGATTTCGCCATCCAGGCGCGCGGCACGCGCATGCGCGACGCGCTCGACACCTGGTGGAAAAAGGCCGAAGGCCGCGCCACGCATCGACTACGGCCTGCACATGATCGTCACCGACCTGGGCGACGCGGGCCTGGAAGACATGGACGACATGGTGCGCGAAGGCGTGGCCAGCTTCAAGCTGTTCATGGCCTATCCCAACGTCCTGATGGTGGACGACGCCACCATTTTCAAGGCGCTCTCGCAGACCGCCAAGAACGGCGCGCTGATCTGCATGCACGCCGAAAACGGCAGCGTGATCGACGTGATCGTCGCGCGCGCGCTGGCCGAAGGGCAAGACCGCGCCCATCTACCACGCGCTCACGCGCCCGCCGCGCGCCGAAGCCGAAGCCGTGCACCGCGCCATCGCCATGGCGGAAATCGCCGGCGCGCCGGTGTACATCGTGCACCTCTCGTCGGAAGACGCGCTGAACGAGGTGCGCGAAGCGCGCGACCGCGGCGTGCCGGCCTTCGCCGAAACCTGCCCGCAGTATCTGCTGCTCTCCATCGAAGAGCTGGCGCGGCCCGGATTTCGAAGGCGCGAAGTACGTCTTCACGCCGCCGCTGCGCCCCAAGGAGCATCAGCCGAAACTCTGGGACGGCCTGAAGCACGATCACCTGCAAGTGGTCTCCACCGACCATTGCCCGTTCTGCTTCGAAGACCAGAAGATCCTGGGCAAGGACGATTTCACCAAGATTCCCAACGGCGGCCCGGGCATCGAGAATCGCCTGCAACTGATCTATCACCACGGCGTGAATGCGGGCAAACTTATCGCTGAATCGCTTCGTGGAGATCACCTCCACCACGCCCGCGCGCATCTTCGGCATGTATCCGCAGAAGGGCGAGATCGCGCCCGGCAGCGACGCCGACATCGTGATCTGGGACCCCGAACGCGCGCTACACCATCAGCGCGCAAGACGCATCACATGCGCGTGGATTACTCCATGTTCGAGGGCTTCCAGGTGCAGCGGCAACGCCCGCACGGTGATCTCGCGCGGCGAAGTGATCGTGGATGGCGGCCAGTTTCTCGGCAAGCCCGGCCGCGGGCAATATCTGCAAGCGCGCGGCGCGCGGAGGCGCATGGAAATAGCAGTGGCAGCACGACATCGGCTGACACGACCCTCAGCTCTACAACGAAGACCTCGCGCCCATCCCGCTGGAGCGCCGCACCTGGGGCACTCTACAACTACGCCTCGCTGTGGGTGGCGATGTCCGTCTGCATCCCCACTTACATGCTGGCCTCGGGCCTGATCGCCGGCGGCATGAGCTGGTGGCAGGCGATCGGCACCATCCTGCTGGGCAACCTGATCGTGCTCGTTCCCATGCTGCTGAACGCGCACGCCGGCGCGAAGTACGGCATTCCGTTTCCGGTGTTCGTGCGCGCGTCGTTCGGCGTGCGCGGCGCGAATATTCCGGCGGTGCTGCGCGCGCTGGTGGCCTGCGGATGGTTCGGCATCCAGACCTGGATCGGCGGGCAGGCGATCTACTCCATGCTGCAAGATTCTCTGGCCCGGCGCCGCGGCACATGCGCCGGCGGCATCTGGATCTGCTTCTTCGCTTTCTGGGCGCTGAACATCGCGGTGATCTGGCGCGGCATCGAGACCATCAAGTTCCTGGAAGGCATCGGCGCGCCGTTCATGCTGGGCATCGGCCTGCTGCTGCTGTGGTGGATCACGCGGCAAGGCCGGCGGCCTCGGCCCGGTGCTGAGCGCGCCCAGCAAGTTCCACATCGACCGCCGAGTTCATCCGCTTCTTCATTCCGTCGCTCACCGGCATGGTGGGCTTCTGGGCCACCGTGGCGCTGAACATTCCCGACTTCACCCGCTACGCCAAATCGCAGAAGGCGCAGATGCTGGGCCAGGCGCTGGGACTGCCCACCGCCATGACGCTCTATTCCTTCATCGGCGTGGCCGTCACTTCGGCTTCGGTGGTGCTGTTCGGCGAAGCCATCTGGGACCCGGTGCAGCTGCTGGGCAACTTCAACCAGCCGGTGGTCGCGTTCATCGCGCTGGTGGCGCTGCTGGTCGCCACGCTGAACACCAACGTGGCGGCCAACGTGGTTTCGCCCTCGAACGATTTTTCCAATCTGCAACCCGCGCCTGATCTCGTTTCGCACCGGCGGCCTGATCACCGGCGTGGTCGGCGTGCTGATGATGCCGTGGAAGCTGCTGAGCGATTTCAGCTCTTACATTTTCGGCTGGCTGGTGGGCTATTCGGGCCTGCTGGGGCCGATCGCCGGCGTGATGATCGCGGACTATTTCCTGCTGCGCCGCGCGCGGCTGAAGGTGGACGATCTGTACCGCCGCAACGGCGCTTACGAGTACGATAACGGCGTCAATCTGGCGCGCCGTGGTGGCGCTGGCCGTGGGAATCGCCGTGGCGCTGCTGGGGCTGGTGGTCGCCGCCGCTGCGGTTGCTGTACGACTACGCCTGGTTCGTGGGCTTCGGCGTGTCCGGCGCCGTCTACGTTGTTACTGATGCAGCGCGCGCCGGCGCCGCCGATGTACCGGAATGGGAGGGTGAAGGATGATCGCCACCGAATCTGCCGTAGGCACTGTCTCGTTTTATATCAATGGCGCGTGGGAGAAGCCCGACGGGCCGCACCATGCGGCGCCGTGACCAATCCGGCCACCGGCGCCGTGCTGGCGGAAGTGCCCTACGCCACCGCGGCCGATGTCGACCGCGCCGTGCGCGCCGCGCACGAGGCGTTCCTGAAGTGGCGCGACGTGCCGGTGGTGGACCGCGTGCAGGTGCTCTACCGCTACAAGGCGCTGCTGGAAAAGCACGCCGACGAGGTGGCCGCGCATCCTGACCCGCGAAAACGGCAAGACCGCCGACGACGCCAAGGCTCGAAGTGCGCCGCGCCATCCAGATGGTGGAAGTGGCCTGCGGCATGCCCAGCCTGATGATGGGCGATTCGCTGAACGACGTGGCGCGCGGGCATCGACTGCAAGACCATCCGCCAGCCCATCGGCGTCTGCGCCGGCATCACGCCGTTCAATTTCCCCGCCATGGTGCCGATGTGGATGTACCCGTTCGCCATCGCCTGCGGCAACACCTTCGTGCTGAAGCCGTCGGAAAAAGTGCCGCTCACGCCCACGCGCGCCATCGAACTGCTGCACGAGGCCGGCCTGCCGCGCGGGCGTGCTGAACCTGATCCACGGCGGCAAGGAGGCGGTGGACGCGCTGCTGCACCATCCGCTGGTGAAGGCCGTTTCGTTCGTCGGCTCGACGCCGGTGGCCAAGTACATCTACACCACCGCCGCCGCCGCAGGGCAAGCGCGTGCAGGCGCTGGGCGGCGCGAAGAATCACCTGGTGGTGATGCCCGACGCCGACATGCCCAAGACCGTGGAGGCCATCATCGGCTCGGCCTTCGGCGCCGCGGGCGAGCGCTGCCTGGCGGGCAGCGTGCTGGTGCCGGTGGGCGATGCCGCCGGTCCGCTGCTCGATCTGCTGGTCGAAGCGCACGCAAGGCGCTGGCGGTCGGCGACGGCTCGCAGAGCGGGCGTCGAGATGGGGCCGCTGGTGACTTCCGACCATTGCAAGCAGCGTCGCGGGCTATATCGAAAAGGGCGTGGCCGAAGGCGCGACGCCGCTGGTGCGACGGCCGCGCAGCGCAAGCCCGACGGCGGCGGCTTCTTCCTGGGCCCGACGATCTTCGACCACGTCACGCCGGAGATGACCATCGCCGAAGAAGAGATTTTCGGCCCGGTGCTCTCGGTGATGCGCGTCAAGACGCTGGACGACGCCATCGAACTGGTGAACCGCTCGCCCTTCGGCAACGCCACCGTCGATTTTCACCAGCAACGGCAAGTCGGCGCGCGAGTACTCGTCGCGAATCGAAGTCGGCATGGTGGGAGTCAACGTCGGCGTCGCCGCGCCCATGGCCTTCTTCCCGTTCGCCGGCTGGAAGAATTCGTTCTTCGGCGACCTGCACGCCCACGGCAAAGACGCCGTCGCGTTCTACACCGAGCAGAAGGTCATCATGAGCCGGTGGTTTTAGTACACTCATTGGAAGTAAGGGCGCGTAGCTCAGGTGGATAGAGCATCAGCCTTCTAAGCTGAGGGTCGAAGGTTCGAGTCCTTCCGCGCCTACCAGTGTTTTCCATGGTTCGCTGGGTGTTCGGGGTGCGGGGAGCCACGAAGGGGAAGTAAGGAGAGTTGGCGGTTATGGCTTCATTTATGCGTCCTCGAAATCTCGCGCTTGCCGGGCGGCCACCATGCCGATCCTCGTGTCAAACCTGTTACCTGCTAAGATCTCAGATAATAACGTCCTCTGGGGCGCTATTCAACGAAAAACAACTTCGGTTATGGGTTGCCTGAATGTCTACAATCACAAGAGTTCCTGATTCGCCACCGGAAGGGCACACTCCCGGACAGCACGTGCCAACGCCGCCCGGTTCTTCCAAATCGAAAAGTCGCGGCCTGCTTTGGGTTTTTTTCCTGCTCGTTATTGCCGGGATAACGGGGTATGCGGTGTGGCACGCCGGCGACCCCAGCACTGCACCCAAAACGCAAGGTGGCGGGGGCGGCGGCGGTAGAGGCCGCGGCGCGGGCATTGGTCCTGTGCCGGTGGTGGTGGCGAAGGTAACGCGTTCCAGCATTCCGGTCTATTTGAATGGGTTGGGCAACGTGAGTCCGTTCTATACCGTGACAGTCAAATCGCGGGTGGACGGCCAATTGATGAAGGTTGGTTTCAACGAAGGCGATTTGGTTCACGAAGGCCAGGTCCTGGCCGAAATTGACCCCCGGCCATTTCAGGTTCAACTGGATATGGTGCAAGCCACGCTCGCCAAGGACCAAGCCTTGCTGAACAACGCGAAGGTGGATCTCGCCCGATACCAGGGACTGGTGAAGACGAACGCGATTCCCACCCAGCAACTGGACACGCAGGCGGCACTGGTGGCGCAGTACGAAGCGACCATCAAGCAGGACCTCGCCAACATCGAGAGTGCCAACCTGCAGTTGGTTTATTCCAAGGTCACGGCTCCCATCACCGGTGTTTTGGGGCTGCGCCTGGTAGACCCCGGCAATATCGTACACGCCAGCGATGCCAACGGCATGGTCACGATTACGCAACTGCAACCCATCGCCGTGCTGTTTACCATTCCCGAGGACAGCCTGCCGCAGGTGACGCAGAAGTTGCGGCGGGGCATACACCTGCCGGTGGACGCGTACAATCGGGACAGCTCGAAAAAGCTGACCTCCGGTATGCTCGTGACTCTCGATAACCAGATCGACAGCAGCACCGGCACTTCCAGGATGAAAGCGGTTTTCGAAAACAAGGATTACGCGCTCTTCCCGCAGCAATTCGTCAACATCAGCGTGCTGGTGGACACCCTGGCCAACCAGCTCGTGGTTCCGGGCGTAGCCGTGCAAAACGGCCAGCAGGGCACCTTTGTCTACACGGTAGACGAGGATTCCCGAGTGCACCTGAAACCGGTCCAGGTAGGGATCACAACGGCGACTTCCGCTGACATTCTGAGTGGCATCGCCGATGGCGAGCGCGTGGTCATCGACGGCACCGACAGGCTGGTGGATGGAGCCGTAGTCCGGGTGCGGAAGCCGGGAGAGTTGGATAATCCTCCCGGTTACGATCCGGGTGCGGGGGGACGCAGCGGCCGTGGCGGAGGCAAAAAAGGCGGCGGCAAGAAAGGCGGCGGCAAGTCCAAATCTGACGGGAGCGGAGGCGCTGGGCGGTGAGTCCCTCCCGCATATTCATTCTGAGGCCGGTGGCGACGTCGTTGATGATGGCGGGCGTGGTGCTCGTCGGCGTTACGGCTTTCCGGCAGTTGCCGGTCTCGGCGTTGCCCCAGGTTGACTACCCGACCATCCAGATCCAGACATTTTATCCAGGCGCCAGTCCGGAGGTGGTGACGTCTTCGATCACTGCGCCTCTGGAGAAGCAGTTCGGCCAGGTGCCTGGACTGACTCAGATGACGTCGATCAGCTCTTTCAACAGTTCGCTGATCACGCTGCAGTTCTCGCTGGATCTGAGCATCGATGTAGCCGAGCAGGAGGTGCAGGCCGCCATCAATGCCGCCTCGAGTTTTCTTCCTAATAATCTTCCGTTCCCGCCCCTTTACAGCAAAACGAATCCCGCCGATGCACCGATTCTTACCCTGGCGGTGACGTCAACAACGGTGCCGCTGCCGAAAATCGAAGAGCTGGCCGAGACGCGCATGGCGCAGCGGATCTCGCAACTCAGAGGCGTGGGCCTGGTAAGCATCAGCGGCGGGCAGCGCCCGGCCGTGCGGGTGCAGGCGAATCCCACCGCCCTGGCGTCCTATGGATTGAGTCTCGAGGCGTTGCGGACAGCACTGAGCAGTGCCAACGTCAACCAGGCCAAAGGCAGCTTCGACGGACCGGACCAGGCTTGGACCATCAACGACAACGATCAACTTAGCACCGGCGTGCAGTACGGGCCGATCATTCTGGCCTACCGCAACGGGGCGCCCATTCGAGTCCGGGATGTGGCCACAGTCATCGATGGCGCCGAGAATACCAAACTGGCCGCCTGGGTCAACGCCGACCGTGCCATCGTCCTCAACATTCAGCGGCAGCCCGGAACCAACATCATCAGCGTGGTGGACACGGTCCAGGCGATCCTTCCTCAAATCCAGGCGTCCCTTCCGGAAGGAATCAAGGTGCGGGTCATCAGCGACCGCACCACTACCATCCGGGCGTCGGTCGAAGACGTCGAATTCGAACTACTGTTGACGACCGCCCTGGTGGTGATGGTGATCTTTCTGTTCCTGCGCAGCGCTTCCGCCACGATCATCCCCGGCATCGCTGTGCCTCTGTCTCTGGTGGGCACTTTCGCCGTCATGTACCTGCTGGGCTACAGTCTGGACAACCTTTCGTTGATGGCGCTCACCATCTCCACCGGCTTTGTGGTGGACGACGCGATCGTGATGATCGAAAACATCTCGCGGTATATCGAGCAGGGAGACTCGGCGATGGAAGCGGCGCTGAAGGGGTCGGCCGAGATCGGATTCACCATCGTATCCTTGACCGTTTCGCTGATCGCCGTGCTGATTCCCCTGCTGTTCATGGCGGACATCGTGGGCCGGCTGTTCCGGGAATTCGCGGTGACTCTGGCGGTCACTATCATCTTTTCTGCATTTGTCTCCCTAACGCTGACGCCCATGATGGCGGCGCGCATTCTACGGCACCACCCGGAGTCTGAGCAGGGCACTTTGTACCGCTGGTCGGAGTGGTGCTTCACCAAGGCCATCGACGGGTACGGCGCCATGGTCAGGGTAGTGCTGCGTCACCAGCCGTTGACCCTTCTGGTCGCCGTGGGCACGCTCGGGCTGACGATCTACCTGTATATCATCGTTCCCAAAGGCTTCTTCCCGGTGCAGGATACCGGCGCGCTGCTGGGAATTTCACAGGCACCGGAGACGGTTTCATTTTCGGCCATGGCCAAACGGCAGCAGGAACTGGCCCAGGTGATCCGCCAGGACCCGGCAGTCGAGAATCTCACGTCGTTTATCGGCGCTGACGGTGTGAACACCACCATGAACAGCGGCCGCATCCAGATCACGCTAAAGCCGCTCGAAGAGCGTCAAGGTGTTTCGGCGGTGGACGTGATCCGGCGGCTGGATCCGAAGCTTCAACAGGTAGCGGGCATCCAGCTTTACCTGCAGCCGGTGCAGGATCTGACGGTGGAAGACCGCATCAGCCGGACGCAATACCAGTATGCGTTGGATGCGCCCGAGAAGGAGCTGCTGGATCAATGGGTCCCGCGCCTTCTGGAGAAGATGAAAGGTCTGCCGGAACTGCGCGATGTGGCGAGCGACCAGCAGAACAATGGCGTCGGGCTGCTGGTGGATATCGACCGCGACACCGCCGGCCGCCTGGGCATCACGCCCCAGAACATTGACGACACGCTGTACGATTCCTTCGGCCAGCGGCAGGTATCGACGATCTACACACAGACCAATCAATTCCACGTGATCCTCGAAGTGGCGCCGCACTACCAGTTAGACGCGTCGGCGCTGGGGAACCTGTATGTACCGATCGGATCGGCGTCAGCCAACCTGGCTTCTACGATTGCGCTGGCGGGGACCAACACCGCCCTCACGGGCGCGGCTGCGCTGGCGCCGGCGCCGCTTCGCTCGCTCATCCGGACAACCGCCATTCCTGCTCCGATCACGATCAACCATCAGAGCCAGTTCCCGGTGGTTACGCTTTCCTTCAATCTGGCACCGGGCGCGTCGCTCGGCGCAGCGGTGGAGCACATCAAGCAGGCGACCCAGCAACTCGGAATGCCGGCCAGTATCGAACCCAGTTTCCAGGGAACGGCCCGCGCGTTCGAATCGTCGCTGGCCAACGAATCCATCCTGATTCTGGCGGCCATGGTGACGGTATACCTGGTTCTGGGCATCCTGTACGAGAGCTTTATCCATCCCATCACGATTCTTTCCACGCTGCCTTCGGCCGGTGTGGGCGCAATTCTGGCCCTGATTCTTTTCAAGAAGGATCTGGACGTGATTGCCCTGATCGGCATCATTCTCCTGATAGGCATTGTGAAGAAGAACGCCATCATGATGATCGACTTTGCGCTGGAAGCGGAGCGCAACGAAGGGAAGCGGCCGGAGGAAGCGATTTATCAGGCATGCCTGCTGCGCTTCCGTCCGATCATGATGACCACCATGGCCGCGCTGCTCGGCGCGGTTCCGCTGGCATTCGGCAGCGGTGTGGGTTCGGAGTTGCGAAAGCCGCTGGGCATCTGCATTATCGGCGGACTGCTGCTGAGCCAGGTGCTGACGCTCTTCACCACTCCGGTGATTTACTTGTATTTCGGTAGAGCGGCAGCCTGGGTTGCCCGCCTGCGGGGCGTCCGCCAGGCTGAAGAGATTCCGGCATGAGCATATCGACACCATTCATACACCGGCCGGTGGCCACCACACTGCTTTTGGTGGCATTGACTCTGGCCGGAGCGATCTCTTATACGCTGCTGCCGGTGGCGGCGTTGCCCGAAGTGGACTTTCCCACCATTATGGTGAGTGCCAGCCTGCCCGGCGCCAGTCCCGATGTAATGGCGGCTTCGGTGGCGACTCCGCTGGAAAAGCAGTTCACCCACATCGCCGGGGTCACGGAGATGACGTCCCGGAGTTCGGTGGGCTCCTCGACCATTGTTCTTCAATTCGATCTGACGCGGGACATCAACGGAGCAGCGCGCGAAGTCCAGGCAGCCATCAATTCCGCGGCGGGCTATCTTCCCGCGAATCTGCCATCCCGTCCCAGGTACCGGAAAATCAATCCGGCCGACCAGCCGATCCTGCTGATGACGCTGGAGTCCGATGTAGTGCCGCGGCCGCAGCTCTACGACATCGCTTCCTCGGTTTTTGCGCAGAGGCTGGCGCAGGTGGAAGGAGTCGGTCAGGTCAGCGTGGGTGGAAGCTCGCTTCCGGCGGTTCGCGTGGAAGTGAATCCGCAGCCGCTATCCCGCTATAACGTAGGTCTCGACCAGGTGGGCACCTTCCTGCAAAGCGCCAATGCGAACCGGCCCAAGGGCTCGCTATCGAATTCCGAGACGGAGATCCCGATCTATACCACAGACCAGCTTTTCCTGGCGAAAGAGTACAAGGATCTGGTGGTGGTCTATCGCAATGGCGCGCCGGTTCGCCTGTCGGACCTGGGGCGCGTGGTCGACGCCAACGAAGATGTCCGCAACTTCGGTGTGATCAACGGCAACCCGATGGTCCAGATCCAGGTGACCCGGCAGCCCGGCGCGAACATCGTGGAGACGGTGGCGCGGATCAGGGCCTTGATGCCGCAGTTTCAGGCGCAACTGCCTCCCACGGTCCGTTTCAAGATCGCCAGCGACCGCACAACCACTACCAGTGAGTCTCTGCGGGACGCGCAGCGCAACGTCATTGTTTCGATCCTGCTGGTGGTGCTGGTGGTCTTCATGTTTCTCCGCAGCGCCTGGTCGACGTTCATTCCCAGCATTTCGGTGCCGGTATCCATCATCGCCACGTTTGGAGCGATGTACCTGCTGGGGTACACGCTGGACAACCTCTCGCTGATGGCTCTGACCATCGCAACGGGTTTTGTGGTGGACGATGCCATCGTAGTCATCGAAAACATTACCCGCCACATCGAAGACGGCATGAAGCCGATGCAGGCCGCTCTGAAGGGAGCCGAAGAGATCGGTTTCACGGTTCTCTCGATGAGCGTATCGTTGATCGCCGTCTTTATTCCCATCCTCATGATGAGCGGTGTGGTAGGGCGATTGTTCCGGGAGTTTGCGGTGATTCTCTCGGCGTCCATCTTCATCTCGATGGTGGTTTCGCTGACCGTGGTCCCCACCATGTGCGCGCATTTTCTGAAGGTAGACGAGGGCCACGGGTTCTTCTACAATCAGACCGAAAAAGTCTACCGGTGGGTGCTTTCCACGTACGCGTCGGCGCTGGATTTCGTGCTGAGGTACCCGGCATTCGTTCTGGTTACGGTGCTGGTGACGCTGGGCATCAACGTCTACATGTACGACAAGGTTCCCAAGGGGTTTTTCCCGCAACAGGACACCGGCCGCCTGCAAGGCAACGTGATGGGCCAGCAGCACATCTCCTATCAGTCGCTCATGACCAAGGCCATGTGGTTCGAGGAGAAGATCCGGAAGGATCCGGACGTGGAAGCGGTCACCATGACGGTGGGTTCCAGCGGCGGCGGATACGGAGGCGGAAATTCGGCATCGATCAACGTTCAGCTCAAACCTGTGGGGGTTCGCCGATCGACTTCGGACGAGGTGATTGCGCGCCTGCGCCGCCAGACGTCCGGCGTGCCGGGCGCGGTCCTCTACCTGCAGAACGCCCAGGACGTGCGTGTGGGCGGCCGGCAGAGCAATGCGCAATACCAGTACACGCTGCAGGCGCCGGACTTCGACACGCTGGCCTTATGGGGACCGAAAGTTTTGGACAAGCTCTCGACGTTGCCGGAGATTGCGGACCTCAGCTCGGACCAACAGAATTCCGGGCTGTCGGCCAATGTGGTGATCGACCGCGATACGGCATCGCGCCTCGGACTGACGGCCCAGGCGGTGGACTCGGCGCTGTATGACGCTTTCGGCCAGAGACAGGTGTCGGTCATGTACAAGTCCATCAATCAGTATCACGTGGTTCTGGCCCTCCGGCAGCAATGGTGGGCGGACCCGGATTTTCTGAACACGATTTACGTACAGACACCGAAGGGCACCAACGTGCCTCTGGCGACTTTCACGCACTTCTCGCAAGGCATTACTCCCATCTCTCTTCCGCATCAGGGCCAGTTTCCGGCCACTACGCTTTCGTTCAACCTGGCGGAAGGCGTGGCGCTGAGCGATGCCGTGGCGGCGGTAAAGCGTGCGGAGGCAGACATCGGCCTGCCGGTCAGCATCACCGGTAAGTTCGCCGGAACTGCCCGGGCGTATCAGGAAGCTCTTCAGAACCAGCCTATCCTGATCCTGACGGCGCTGATTGCCGTTTACATCGTGCTGGGGATTTTGTACGAGAGCCTGATCCATCCGCTGACGATCATTTCGACGCTGCCCTCGGCCGGGGTGGGAGCACTGGTTGCCATTGTCCTGTTTAAGAGCAACCTGGATATCGTGGCGATGATCGGAATCATTCTGCTGATCGGCATCGTGAAAAAGAATGCCATCATGATGATCGATTTCGCGCTGGCCGCCGAACGCAACGAAGGAATGAACTCGCGCGACGCCATCTTCCAGGCATGTCTTCTGCGGTTCCGGCCGATCATGATGACGACGTGCTGCGCCCTGCTGGGCGGATTGCCGATGGCGCTCGGTTGGGGCGCGGGAGCGGAACTGCGCAAACCTCTTGGAATCGCAATTGTAGGCGGCTTGGTGGTCAGCCAGATGCTGACTCTGTTTACCACGCCCGTGATTTACCTGTACTTCGACCGGCTTCGGGCGCGATTCAGCCGGCCGCAGGCGAGTTTCCGCCATCGTCCCGGCTTCCTCATTCCCGGGGGGAGCGCGGAGAGCGCCGACTGACACACCTGTTGACTTTCAACAGATAGAGGCGTACCATCCCTGTTGATGGACAACAGATCGGAAGTCCCTTACGGCACGCTCGACCTGATGGTGCTCAAGACTCTGGACACTCTCAGTCCCCTGCACGGATACGGGATTGCCCGCCGTATCGAACAGGTGGCGCAGGGGTCGCTGGAACTGAACCAGGGCACCATTTATCCCGCCCTTCTCCGCCTGGAACAGCGGGCATGGATTTCCAGCAAGTGGGGCGTCAGCGATAATAACCGCCGCGCGCGCTTCTATTCCATTACCGCCGCCGGACGCCGCCAATTGGCCGCGGAAGCCAAGAGCTGGTCGCGGACTGTGGCCATGGTCAACCGGCTCCTGGAGGGCGAATCATGACCGCCCTGCGCGTCCTGGGGGCGCGCCTGCGCGGCCTGTTCGGCACTGCCGCGCGCCTCGACGAAGAGATTGCCGCTCACCTCGACATGCTTGCGGCCGACCTGGAACGCCGCGGTCTCACCCCCGCCGCCGCCCGCGCCCAGGCTCGCCGCGATTTCGGCGCCATCACGCAAATGCGCGAGGCGCATCGCGACCAGCGGCGCCTGCCGTTGTTCGACACACTGGCGCAGGACCTCCGCTATGCGCTCCGGCAACTGCGCCAGAGCCCCGGCTTCGCCGCCGCCGCCATCCTCACGCTCGCACTCGGAATCGGCGCCAACGCCGCCATTTACCAGGTGCTGGACGCGGTGGTCTTTCGCGCGCTGCCTGTCACTCACAGCGAGCAACTCGTCGATGTTCAACTGAGGGAAAACGGGAAGCCTCTCCGCTTCAGCTATCCCCTCTATCGCGAGATGGCGGCCCGCCAGCAGGTGGTCGCGGGCATGCTCGCCGCCAGCAACGAACCGCTGCACAATGCCGTTCTGCGCGGACGCGGCGCCATCGAAACGGTGAACGCCTCCATCGTCAGCGGCAATTATTTCCAGGTGCTGGGCGTCTCCGCCCGCCGCGGCCGCACCTTCACCGATGCCGACGAGCATACCGTCGCACCCGTCGCCGTAATCAGTCATGCTTTCTGGCAGCGCGAATTCGCAGGCGCGTCCGCCATTGGTTCCACTCTCGAGATCAACCGCGCGTTGCTGACCATCATCGGAATCATGCCTCCCGCGTTTTTCGGCGACTCCGCCGGCAATGCGCCCGATGTGTGGCTGCCCATGAGCATTCAACCCCTGGTCTCCCCCTCCGACTGGCGCGACTCCCCCGCGTTCACCTGGTTGCAGGTCACTGCGCGCCTCCGCCCCGGCGTCTCCCCGGCGCGAGCCGCCACCGCTCTCACCGCACTCTACCGGCAACTTCCCGACCTGAACGTGCGCACCGCGCAACATGCCGATTACCAGGTGCAACTCCAGCCCACCAATCAACTCCTGGCGGAGCTGAACGCCCAGACCGCGCATCCGCTTTATATCCTGATAGGCATAACGGCGGCCGTTCTCCTGATTGCCTGCTGCAACCTGGCCAACCTGCTGCTGGGACGCGCCACCGCGCGCGCTCATGAAATCGGCGTGCGCCTGGCCCTGGGGGCAGGCCGCGGGCGCCTCATCCGCCACCTGCTCACGGAAAGCGCGCTGCTCTCCGTGCTTGGCACGCTGGCTGCCGCTGCGATCGCCGGGTGGGGTTCGCGCGCGCTGATCCGGGCGCAGGGCTGGCATCTGGCCATCGATCCGAACTGGCGCGTTCCCGGCTTCACCGCGGCGATTGCCGTCCTGGCAACGCTTCTGTTCGGCCTCGCGCCGGCCCTCTCCGCCACGCGCTTCGATCTGCTGCCCGCGCTCGCCGCCAATCGTAGAACCGAGACCGGCGGACATTCACGGCAGCTTCTGGGCAAGGTTCTCATCGTCGCCCAGATCTCCATCTCGCTGCTGCTCCTGAGCGGCGCAGCCCTGCTCGGCCGCTCTTTGTGGAACCTGCAGCATCAGGATTTCGGGTTCACCCGCGGCAACGTCCTGATGGTGGAACTGCCGGTGGAATTCGGACCCGCCATGCTGTCCCGCAGCGAGGCCCGCCGCCCCTTGCTCACTGACCGCCTGCGTGCCTTGCCCGGCGTTCGCTCCGTTGCCATCTCGTCGTGCGGCCTGATGAGCGGGTGGCAGCGAACAGGTCCCGTGGCCACTGCCGAACGGCCGGCACAGACCGGCGATTACACACGCTACACCAACGTCACGCCGCATTACTTCGACACCATGGGAATTCGCATAGTCGCGGGCCGCGCCATCGACGAGGGCGACCGGGCCGGGGCGCCTCCGGTCATGGTCCTCAGCGAAACCGCCGCTCGCACTCTGTTCGGCAAAGATAATCCCGTGGGCCGCATGGTCTCCTTGTCCTACACCTTCGACGCCAGGAACGCCGCCCAGGTGGTAGGTGTGGCGCACGATGTCCGCTTCGGTCCGCGCGATCCTTACGCGTTTCCAGGTCTACCTCCCGTTTTCGCAAGCGCACATCCCCATGACGGAAGCGGTCCTGCGGACCACCGCCGATCCCGCTACGCTTGCCGGTCGCGTGCGCGCCGCTATTCAGGACATGGACTCCACACTGGCCGTCGGCGGCATTTCCACGCTCCAGGAAAGGATCGATTCCGGGCTGGTTCACGAGCGCATGATGGCCCTGCTCTCCGCCTGCTTCGGCCTGCTCGCCCTGATCCTCACCAGCGTCGGAGTGTATGGCGTGATCGCTTATTCGGTGCAGCGGCGTACGCAGGAAATCGGTATCCGTCTCGCCCTTGGCGCAGCCCGCCGCCAGATAGCCGCCATGCTGGTGCGAGAACTGGGCCCGCTGGTTTTCAGCAGTCTCGTACTGGGCATCTCCGCCACGCTCGCCGCCACGCGCACGATTCGCACCCTGCTCTACGGAATCGGTGCCGGCGACCTGGCGACGCTCGCCGCCGCCGCCCTCGCGATCACCATGGTCGCCACGCTCGCCGCCTGGATCCCCGCCCGCCGCGCCTCGCGCCTCGACCCCATGGACGCACTGCGCCAGGAGTAGGGGACTCGCTGCTCGCGCCGGGCGGTAATGCCTCCAGAACACGGGGGAGGCCGACGAGGGCGTCGGCCGCGGACCAGGGGGTCCACCAACACTACGAGATTTTGAGCTTCTCGGCCATCCGAACCAGATCGGCCAGAGAGCCCGCACCCATTTTCCGCATCACGCGGCCGCGGTGCGCTTTGATCGTCAGGTCAGTGGTGCCAAGCTCGCCGGCGATCTGCTTGTTCAAGAGGCCGGTAACAACCAGCGCCAGGACCTGACGCTCTCGCGGAGTCAAGGTACCGAGCCGTTTTTGCAGTTCCAGGATCTCGGATCGCTGTTTGCGATCCTCGCCATCGCGGGCCAGAGCCTCCCTGACAGCGTCGAACAGCGGCTCTTTGCGGAACGGTTTGGTCAAGAACTCCACGGCGCCCGCTTTCATGGCCCGCACACTCATCGGGATATCTCCGTGTCCGGTGAGAAACACGATGGGGATCTCGATGCCTGATTTCACCAGTTCCGTTTGAAGATCGAGGCCGCTCCGATCGGGCAGTTCGACGTCGAGAATCAGGCAGGCGGCAACGTCCGGACGTTTGCTCCGGATGAACTCGGTTGCCGATCCAAACGTTTGCACCGTAAAACCGGCCGAGTTCAGCAAGTCTTGAAGGGACTCGCGGACCAATGGATCGTCATCCACCACGAACACGATGCAGTCCAGGCCGCTCATTCGCTTTGTACTGGTATGGGCAGGACGAACTGGAAGACAGCGCCATGCGGCTCGTTCTTCTCGGCCCACAGGCGGCCGCCGTGCGCCTCAATGATCGACCGGCTGATCGGCAATCCCATTCCGATGCCCTGTGGCTTGGTAGTGAAAAAGGGAGCAAACAACCGCTCCGCCTGCTCTGCGATCGATTCCCGGCCCGGTATCTTTCACGGAGACCAGAAGTTCGCCTGGATTGGATAGCGCGGATTGAATCACCAGCCGCTTCGGCTCCCGATCGACGCTGGCCGTGGACTCAATGGCGTTCATCACCAGGTTGAGAATGACTTGTTGCAATTGAACCCGGTCAGCGCGCACGGACGGAACAGCGGCGTCCAGTTCGGTGCGCAGCGAAATATTGTGCCGCTGCGTCTCATGGTGCAGAAGAGAAATCGTGTCTTCGATTACGGCATTCACGTCTACCGACGTAGTGCTCGCGGTGGTCTTCTTGAATAGCGGCGCGAATCCGCTGCACGATCTCACTGGCTTGTGTAGCGGCTTGAATCATCCTGCTTGCGGCGGCGCGCGCCTGATCCAGATTCGGCGGGTCATTCGCCAACCACGCCGTACAACTGTCGCCACTGGCGATAATCGCGGCCAGGGGCTGGTTCACCTCGTGAGCAATGGACGCCGTGAGCTCCCCCATCGTCATCACCCGATTCACATGCGCGAGTTCTGCCTGCGTGTTGCGCAGGTCTTCCTGAGCCTGCCTGCGATCGTGGAAGTCGACAACCGTGCCATACCACTTCAGAATGCTCCCATCGGAGCCGCGCAAGGGTAAGGCGCGGGACACGCACCACCGGTACATGCCGTCGGACGCACGCAGGCAGCGAAATTCAAATTGAAAGGGGTTGCCAGTCTCGACACGGAAGCGGTCCATGCCTGCTTCGTATTGGCAGCGTCATCCGGATGAATCGTCTTCATCCAGCCGGCGCCCGCGATTTCATCTTGAGCCAGGCCGGTGTAGTCGAGCACGCGGGTGTTGCAGTAGTCGACCGCGCCATCGGGAGAGGCGCTCCATAGCATCTCGGGAATGGTTTCCGTCATCCTGCGAAGGTGCAATTCGCTCATCCGCAGTCTGTTCTTCCGAGCGCTTGCGATCGCTAATATCACGGATAAAAGCGCTAAAGATCCAGGTCTCGCCAAACTTCAGTGGCGTGATCGATAGCTCGACGGGAAATTCCTCGCCGTTGCGGCGGAGCGCGGAGATTTCGATTCGCTGGTTGAGAACCGGGCCTTCACCAGTCTGGAAGAAGTGCCGCAGCCCTCGTTCATGCGCCGGGCGATATCGCATCGGAATGATGGTTTCGGACATCCGGCGGCCCACGGCTTCCACGCGGGTCCACCCGAAAATCTCTTCCGCCTCCTTGTTCCAGTCCGTGATGATTCCATCCGCGTCCATGGCGACCACGGCGTCCAGCGCGGAATCGACAATCGACCGCGCCTGCTGCTCCACTCTTCGCAAAGTCTCTGCGGCCTGCTTTTGTTCGCTCAAATCGAGCACGAAGGCGACACCTTCGTTGCCGCCATTCTCGAACAGCGCGCCGCCCAGCAGGACAGGCACGCGGCTTCCATTTTTCCGAAAGTACTCCTTCTCGTACGGTTGGAAGATCCCGGTCGCCTGTCAACTCCGCTACGGCCCGTTCGTCGCGTTCGCTCCATTCCTCCGGTGTCAGGTCCGTCCATCGCACGCGACCGGTGACGAGGTCTTCACGGCTGTATTGGACCATCTGGAGAAACGCTTCGTTGGCCTCGGTGATCGCACCGTCGAGATTGAAAGATGACAATCCCGATGACATTCGCTTCTACTAAGCGCTGGATCTTGGCCTCCAGTCCTTTGGTCAGCTCACGCAACGCCGCTTCAGCCTTTTCGCGCGCGGCGATTTCGACTTTGAGATCCTGGATTGAGTCCACCGTTTGATACGCGAGGGAGGCGAACTGTCCGAGCGCCGTCATGATTCGCTCGTCTTCGGAGTCGAACCTGCGGCGATCGCTGTGCATAATCGCCCAAATCGTTCCCACCGCCTTACCTTGTACGTAGAACGGAACCAGCAGGCACTCCTCGGCGGCTGGTGAGACCGGCAGCAAATAGGGATAACGCCGCTCGAAGTGCCGGAACAACAGCGTACAATCCCGATCGAGCACGTCTCCACAGGGGCCGAAATTGCGCGGCGTTCCGCCTCCGGCGTGCGGCTTCCATTGCCCGGCTATCGCCGGCCAGTAGAACCGCTTCCCGCCGTCTTTCGTGAGCAGACTGAGGCCCGCGGAATCGCACTGGGTAATTTCCAGAATGGTGTCGGCGAATGTCTGAAGAATATTGGAGTTCGCATCCGCCATGGCGGTGGCCAGCGCCACCAGCGCACGGTTCTCCTTCTCGTAATCGGGCGGACGCCAGGGGCGGTGTTGCAACTCTTCCGTGCAGAGGATCGATTCCAGAGAAGCCGCGCCCTCCGGAATAGAATTCCCAAGAGTGAAATCATCGTGCGGTTCAGCAGGCACCGCGCCACCTCCAAGCCTTTTTCTTTATTTTAGCTTCGAAAAGAAGAGACCCGATGTGGGCTTCAGCACCCGTTGGAAGCCGGCTCAAGGCTCGCGGTTGCCGAAATGCAAGCGCGCTATCAAACCGGCAAGACGTTCCAACAGTCATTCAGCGGCTGTTCGGCGACGGAGAAGCCTGTCAGTTGACGAAAGGACGACATCACTGGGAACGGTTCCGACAACGCGAGCCGCTGCAAGATTTCGGCCACATTCCGGTGAATGGTCTCCTAACAAAGCACTTGCGCGTACCCACCGCACGACCCGCGCCAAGGCGTTCGAATTGCCCGATTGGAGGGCATCCGTGCCATCGGGCCGGACTCAGGAGGGCAAAGCGGAAATGGGACGGTTCTTAGGGATCGCACTCGGTGCAACCGATACCCCCACCGCCCGCGCAGCCGGCGGCACTATACCGGTACGTTCCTATGACGGCGAGCAGGCGAGGGCTCAGGGCGATTCTGCGTGCCGCGGCCACCGGCGGAGTCGGGCGGTTTTTCGGAACCCCAAGGGAATGGAGAGTCAGCGCCGAAGCCCATACGCGGCGCTTCAGGGCCGATCAATCATGCGCACATTCTTTCATTGTTTACTCATGGCGGTACTGCCATGTGGCGCGATGGATAGCCGCGGGCAATTGGCCAAGCGAGAGGAATGACGAAATGTCTGTCTTGCGGAAGAATCGTACATCGCCAACGGGCGCCAGCCCGAGATGGTACCTACTGTGGATTGTGTCCCTATCGGCAGTCCTGGCCACCGCAGCCGGCTGCGCTCACACGAGCGGAGCCGTAGCCACTCCGCCGCTCCAGGTTGAGGTTGCCGATGTCGAGCAGCGGGACGTTCCCTTATATAAGGAGTGGATCGGCACTCTCGACGGCTTGGTCAACGCCGATATCAAGGCCGAGGTCTCGGGTTACCTCATCAAGCAGGCGTATACCGAGGGCACGTTCGTCAAGCAGGGCCAGCTGCTTGTTTCAGATCGATCCCCGGCCGTTCCAGGCGGCGCTGGACCAGGCGCAAGGCCAGCCTGGCGCAGTCGCAGGGCCAGTTGGAGCAGGCGCGCGCGCAGCTGGCTCAGGCGGAAGCCGGAGTGGCGGTCGCGGAGGCCAACCAGCGCCGCGTCCAGCTCGATGTGGATCGCTACACGCCGCTGGCGCAAGCAGCAAGCGATCACCCAGCAGGATCTCGACAACGCCACGCAAAACAACATGGCCGCGAAGGCGCAGCTGCAGGCGGCCAGAGCCCAGGTGGAGACCAGCCAAGGCGCAGATCACGGCCGCTCTCGCCGCGGTCGAGGCCGCCAAGGCCGCGGTGGAGACCGCGCGCATCAATCTGGGATTCACGCGCCTCACTTCGCCCATCGACGGCATTCCCGGGCATCGCCCAGTTGCAGGTCGGGCGCGCTGGTGAGCCCGGCCAGCGGCGCCATCACGACCGTCTCGACGGTCGATCCGATCAAGGTCTACTTCACCGTCAGCGAGCAGGAGTATCTCGAGTACACGCGCCGCTTTCCCACTGCCGAGAAGCGCCAGGCCAACAGCCGGCATGCTGGAACTCGAGTTGATTCTCGCCGACGGGACTACTTATCCGCACAAAGGCAAGTTCTATTTCGCGGACCGCCAGGTGGACGTCCGCACCGGCGCCATCCGGCTGGCGGGCCTGTTCCCGAACCCCGGCAACAGCCTGCGTCCCGGCCAGTACGGCAGGGTGCGCACCGCAATCCAGGTGCAGACAGGGCGCGCTGCTGGTTCCGCAGCAGGCCGTCATCGACCTCCAGGGCACGCACGAGCTGGCCGTGGTCGATCGCGCACAACAAGGTGACGATTCGACGCCGTGACGCTCGGCGACACAGTCGGGCACGCAGTGGATCGTTCGCGACGGCGTGAAGCCCGGCGAGCGCGTCGTCGTCGAGGGGCTGCAGAAGGTCCGGCCAGGGCATGCAGGTCGATCCCGAAGCCGTTCCAGGCGAGGTAACCGCCATGTCGAAATTCTTCATCAATCGTCCCATCGTGGCGATCGTGATCGCCATCCTCACGGTGATCGTCGGCGCGGTCGCGGTTGCGGGCCTGCCGGTGGCGCAGTTTCCCCAGATCGCGCCGCCCGAGATTCAGGTCACCGCGATTTACGTGGGCGCCGACGCCCAGACCATCGAGCAATCCGTAGCCACGCCCATCGAGCAGCAGATGAGCGGCGTCGACAACATGAACTACATGTATTCGCTCAACGCCACCGCCAACGGCCAGATGCGGATGATCGTCGATTTCGACGTGGCCACCGATCCCGAATACGGATCTGATTCTGGCGCAAAGCCGCGAGACGCAGGCCGCGTCGCAGCTTCCCGCGGACGTCACCAACTACGGCGTCACGGTTCAGAAATCGGTGCTGGCGCCGCTCATGCTGGTGGCGCTGTACTCGCCCAAGGGCACGCACGATGCGAAGTTCCTGGCCAACTACGCTTACATCAATCTGAACGATCCGCTGACTCGCGTGAAGGGCGTCGGCACGGTTCAGATCTTCGGCTCCGGGCCAGTACGCCATGCGCCTCTGGGTGAAGCCCGATCAACTGGCCAAGCTGCAGATCACGGTTCCGGAAATCGTCTCCGCGATCCAGACCCAGAACACCGTCAACCCCGCGGGGCAGGTGGGCAGCGAGCCCATCCCCAAGGGCCAGCCGTTCACTTACTCGGTGCGCGCGCAGGGCCGCCTGACCTCGCCCGAGGAGTTCGAGCAGATCGTGGTTCGCGAGACTCCGGAAACCGGCATCGTGCGCGTGCGCGACGTGGCGCGAGTGGAGTTGGGATCGCAGGACTACAGCATCACCGGCCACCTCAACGGCAAGCCCAGCGCCGTTATCGCGGTCTATCAGTTGCCCGGCTCCAATGCCGTCGACACCGCCGCAGGCGTGAGAAAGCTGTTCGCCGAGGCGAAGCAGCGCTTTCCCGACGACATCGACTACACCGATCCCGGTCGACACCACCCTGGCGGTGAACGAGGGAATGAAGGAGATCGTCGAGACGCTGCTGATCGCCATCGCTCCTGGTGGTCGCGGTGGTCTACCTGTTCCTGCAAGGCTGGCGCGCCACGCTGATTCCGCTGCTGGCGGTCCCGGTATCGCTGATCGGCACGTTCGTCTTCTTCCCGCTGTTCGGATTCAGCATCAACACGCTGTCCCTGTTCGGCCTGGTGCTGGCGATCGGCCTGGTGGTGGACGACGCCATCGTGGTGGTGGAAGCGGTGGAGCGCCACATCGAGGATGGCCTTGCTCCCAAGGAGGCGGCGCTCAAGGCCATGGAGGAGATCTCGGGCCCGGTGATCGGAATCGCGCTGGTGCTCTCGGCGGTCTTCATTCCCACGGCGTTCATCCCCGGCATCACCGGCCGGCTCTATCAGCAGTTCGCCGTGACCATCGCGATCTCGGTGATCCTGTCGGCATTCAACGCGCTCTCGCTCAGCCCCGCGCTGGCGGCGCTGCTGCTGAAGCCGCAGAACCGCAGAGCCGAGGGCTGCTGGCGCGATTCTTCGGCTGGTTCAACCGCACGTTCGGACGGGCCACCAACGGCTACGTCCGCGTCTCCGGGGCGCTGCTGCGCAAGAGCGGATTCGCTCTTGTTGCTGCTCGCCGGCTTCGCCGTGGCCGGCCTCTGGATCGGCGGCAAGCTGCCCAGCAGCTTTGTTCCGGACGAGGACCAGGGCTACTTCTACCTGAATGTCCAGCTTCCCAACGCCAGCTCCCTGCAGCGCACCGAAGAGGTGATGGCGAAAATCCAGAAGATCGCGTCCGGCATACCCGGCGTGGAACACGTCACCAGCGTCTCCGGCTTCAGCCTGCTCAGCCTGGTGCGAACCAGCTACAGCGGCTTCGCGTTCATCAGCATGAAGGATTGGGGCGACCGCAAAACGCGCGCCGAGCAGTTCCAGGCGATCAAGGCGCAGCCTCAATCGCGGAACTGAGCAAGCTCCCGGAAGCCGTGGCCTTCGGCTTCTCGCCGCCGGCCATTCCCGGCGTCGGCACATCCGGCGGATTCACCTTTATTCTCGAAGACCGCTCCGGCGGCGACGTCCGGTTCCTCTCCGACAATCTGAACAAGTTCATGGCGGCGGCGCGCAAACGGCCGGAGATCGGCAGCCTGAGCACCACGTTCCTGCCCAGCGTGCCGCAGCAGTTCGTGACGGTCGACCGCGACAAGGTGATCAAGCAGGGCGTCGCGATCAACGACGTCTACCGCACCATCCAGACCTTCATGGGCGGGCTGTTCGTCAACTACTTCAACCGGTTCGGACGCCAATGGCAGGTCTACGTGGAAGCGGAAGGCGAGTACCGCACAAGTCCCGAAAACGTCGGCCAGTTCTACGTGCGGAACGCCAGCCGGCGAGATGGTGCCGCTCTCCGCCCTGACCACTTCGAACCGCGATACGGCCCGGAGTTCACCATGCGCTTCAACGAATACCGCTCGGCGCAATTGAACGGCGGCGCCGCGCCCGGCTACAGCACCGACCAGGCGATGAAGGCGCTGGAAGAGACCTTCGCGCAAACCATGCCCGCGCAGATGGGCTTCGACTACTCCGGCATGTCGTTCCAGGAGAAGAAAGCGCAGGAAGGCGTCTCTTCGGGCGTCATCTTCGGATTCTCGCTGCTGTTCGTGTTTCTGATTCTCGCGGCGCTCTACGAAAGCTGGACCTTGCCGTTCAGCGTGCTGCTGAGTACGCCGGTCGCGGTGTTTGGCGCCTTCGGCGTCCTGTGGCTGCGCCGGACGTTTCTCAGTCTATACCGCGCCCGCCTACATGGTGCAGATCGAGAACGACGTCTACTCGCAGATCGGCCTGGTCATGCTGATCGGCCTGGCCGCCAAGAACGCCATTCTGATCGTGGAGTTCGCCAAGGACGAATTCGAGAAAGGCAGGCCGCTGGCGGAGGCCGCCCTGGAAGGCGCGCGCCTGCGCCTGCGTCCGATTCTGATGACCTCGTTCGCGTTCATCCTGGGATGCGTGCCGCTGTGGACCGCCAGCGGCGCCGGCGCCGTCGCCCGGCAGATCATGGGCACCACCGTGATCGGCGGGATGGCGGCGGCCAGCGGCATCGGCATCTTCCTGGTTCCCGCCATCTTCTACTCTGGTCGAAAAACTTTCGGGGGCGACGCCCGGCAGCCCGCGCCGCTCGCGCCGCCGCAGCCTTTGCCCGGAGAAGGAGACTGATCGATGCGCGGCTCGATTGTCTCTCGCACTGCTGGCGATCGCTGGTCGGCGGGCTGCACCGTGGGCCCGAATTACAAGCGGCCCGGCGTCGCCGTTCCCGCCAGCTTTCCGCGCGCCGGAGCCGCTGCCGCCGGCACAGGCCGCCTCCCTCGCCGACCTCAAGTGGTTCGAGGTATTCAAGGACGAACAACTGCAGGAGCTGATTCGCACGGCGCTGGTGCGCAACTACGACCTGCGCGACGCCGTCGCCCGCGTCGAAGAGGCCCGCGCCAGCCTGGGCATCACGCGTTCCAACCAGTTCCCGAACTTCGGCGCCGGCGGCAGCGTGGAGATCAATCGCCTGTCGCGCGACGGCGCAACGCCGCTGCCGGCGGCCTTCCTGCCCTCGCAGAATCGCAATTTCGGATCGGCCGCGCTGCAGCTGCTGTCCTTCGAGGTCGACATCTGGGGCAGGCTGCGCCGCGCCACCGAGGCCGCGCGCGCCAACCTGCTGAGCGCCGAGGAGAACCGCAAGGCCGTGGTGACCACGCTGGTCAGCGACGTGGCGACCTCCTACCTGACGCTGCGCGAACTCGATTACGAACTCGAAATCTCGCAGCGGACTTTGCAGACTCGCGAGGAGTCGCTGGAACTGACCACGCCAGCGGCAAACCGGCGGCGTCTCCACCCTGCTCGACCTGCGCCAGGCCGAACAACTGGTGTACACCGCCGCGGAAACCATTCCCGCCATCCAGCGAGCAGATCGAGCAGACCGAGAATCAGATCACGCTCCTGCTCGGAGAAAACCCCGGAGGCGTGCCGCGCGGCCGGAGTCTCACCGAACAGGATCTTCCTCCGGAAGTGCCCGCCGGGCTTGCCGTCGGCCCTGCTGGAGCGCCGTCCCGATATCCGCGCCGCCGAGCAGGATCTGATCGCCGCGAATGCCGAGATCGGCGTGGCGCGAGCCGCCTACTTCCCGCAGTTGAGCCTCAGCGGATTCCTGGGCGGCGCGAGCACGCAGCTATCGAGCCTGTTCAGCGGACCGCACAGCGCCTGGAGCCTCGTGCCGCAGGTGACCCAGCCGATCTTCACCGCCGGCCGGCTCAAGTCCAACGTCAGACTGGCGCAGGCCGAACGCGAACACGCGCTGATCCAATACGAAAAGACCATCCAGACCGCGTTCACCGAGGTCTCCGACGCGCTGATCGCCCACCAGCGCGTGCGCGAAAGCCGCGAAAAGCAGGAAGCGCTGGTGGCGGCTTTGGAGGACCGGCTGCGGCTCGCCTATCTCCGCTATCGCGGCGGCGTGGACACGCAGCTCAATGCGCTGGACGCCGACCGCGATCTTTTCACGGGCGAGCTGGCCCTGGCGCAGATTCGGCTGGAGGAGATCCTCACCGTGGTTCAGCTTTACAAGGCGCTCGGCGGAGGATGGCAATGAACCTTCCGATATGTCGGGCCAGACCTTTGACTAGCCTGGCCTATGCCACGACCTGCCCGAATGCCTCCAGAACCACCCGTTCCACAGCCCCTTGCACCTCTTCCGGCGAAGCCGACCCATCCACCGTGTAGATACTGGACTCGCCATACCAGTCCAGGATCGGACCGGTCAGTTCGCGATACGCCCGCAGCCGGTCAAGAATCACCGATTCGTCGTCATCCGCGCGCTTGATCAACGGGGCGCCGTCCACGTCGCACCGGCCGTCCACGTTCGATGGCTGCGACAACCGGTTGTAAATGTGCCCGCACTGGCTGCACTGCCGCCGGGCCGTCAGGCGGGCTACCAGCGCCGCGTCCGGCACGTGCAGATGGATCACCGCCGGCGCCGGCAATCCCCGGTCCCTCAAAAGGCCCGAAAACCACTGCGCCTGCGGGACCGTCCGTGGATAGCCGTCCAGCAGGAATCCACCGGCGCAATCGGATCGCGCAATCCGGTTGGCAACAATCCCGTTCACGATCGAATCGTCCACCAGCCCACCCTTGGCCAGAATCGAACACGCCATCTTGCCCAGAGGGGTACCGGCTTTGCATTCAGCCCGGAACATCTCCCCGGTCGAAATCGCAGGAATATGAAAACGCTCTGATAAATAAGCGGCTTGCGTCCCTTTGCCGCAGCCGGGGGGCCCGAAAAGCAACAAAATCAAAGTAATCCTCCGGAAACCACATGGCCGGGTAGCTACTGAAGAACGGAGCCCGGTAAGGGCGGTGACTCACCCACCACCTGCCTGATTAGCAGACTAACTTCATACGCTTGTCTGAGTCAAGGCTAACTGTTTGGGTTTAAGCTGCGCGATTTGGAGATTTTCCCATCCCGGTGAAGGTGAAGTCTCTGCCCCCGCCACTCGACCGTGTCGCCCGTCACGCCGGCCAGCCAGACGGCGAACCCGAACAGGTCGCGCAACGGAATCAGCCAGCACCAGGCGGCAGCGTTCCGGTCGCTCAGAATGCCCGCCCCAATCCACACGCCCGCCGCCATGCGCAGCCCCAGGGCCGCGGCGCCGCCCACCACTGTCCGGCGGCAAACGCCACCAGCGCCCAGAACGTGGCGTGCGTCACCACGTATCCGTAGTAGCCCGACGGCCGCGAAACCCGGATGGTGCGCGACCAGCGCAACTGATGCCGCCACACCTCGCGCCCAGCTGCTGCCGCCCAGATCGGTCTCCACCACCGCGGGCGCAAATGCGATGCGATAGCCCCAGCCGCTGATGCGGCGGCCGAGCTGATAATCGTCGGCCAGGTAATCGGCGATGGCGGCGAACCCGCCGATCTCGCCGCAGCGTCTCGCGCGCGAAACACCATGGTGGAGCCGAGCGCGAATTCCGCCATGCCCAGCAGCCGCGCCACCAGCACGCTGGGCGCGAATTCGGTGGCGATTCCCAGCGCCTCGGCGCGCGCCGCCCAGCGAATCGGCCGCGGCCGCGGTACAGGCAGGTCACCAGCCCGACCTTCGGGTCCTCGGCCAGCGGCGCCGTGACCGCCCGCAGATAGCCCGGCTCCACCACGATGTCGCTGTCGTTCACCAGCAGCAGCGGGTGCCGCGCCGCCGCGGCCAGTTCCGCCAGCACCCCGACTTTGGCATTCGGCGCTGCCGTGGCGACGACGTGCAACGAGATGGGCAGCCCGGGAAACTCGCGCCGCAGCCGCTCGATATCCTCGAGCGCCGGATCGTCCGGGATCGCTCACGCCGAAGAGGATTTCGAATTCCGGATAGTCCTGCGTCGGCGTGCGAGCGGATGGCTTCGTAGAAACGCGGATCGCGCCCGTGCACCGGCTTCAGAATCGAGAGCGGGCAGGCGCCGCACCGCCCGCCTCCGGCTCCGCGCTGCCGTCGCCACTGCAACGCCGCCACCAGCGCCAGCAGGTAATACGCGGCCGCCGCCAGCGGCGGGAAGCGCCAGCCAGATCACAGGGAGACCAGCGCCACGCCGCAGATCACCAGCGATGCGCCCGCCCAGCGCAGCCAGTTGACGTGCTCTTTCAGAACGTACTTGGCCAGCACGGTTTCGAGCACATAGGTCACGGCCGTGGCCGGCACCGCGAAACTCAGATCCGCGATCGTCAGCAGCCCATGATAGGCGAAGAACGAAACCGCCATCGCCGCGAACCGACGCCGATCACGAAGCGGTTGCGCGCCAGCACCGCCAGCGCGCGTCCCAAGCGCGCCCGGGCGGAAGTCGCGGATCTCGCCGTGCCGCCGCATGCCCATGGCCTGCAGCACTTCGCCGACGTGGTGGCCGCCACGATGATCGCCGATGCACCACCCACTTCATCGGCGCTCCCGCCTCGCGGCTGAGCGCGGTCTGCGGCGGCGTGCCGCCGCTCACCAGCGCCACGCCCGCCATGATCAGCACGATACCCGCCCAGCGCGTCGACGGTGATCCGTTCGTTCAGCAGCAGCCGTGCCCAGCAGCGCCACCAGCACATAGCCGATCGGAGGTCACCGGCAGCACATAGCTCAGGTCGGCCCAGCTCAGCAGCGCCATGCGCGACAGCATCCACAGAATCAGCAGCACCACGCCCAGCGCCACCCAGGGCTCGGAACAGCGACGGTGATATAGTCCAGCGGCGCCGCTGATTGGCGGCGCCGCGGGCATGCCGCGCTTCAGGAAGAAATTGCCGAACACGTTGCTGAGCACCACGACCGCGGCGCAGATCCAGGTCTTCACGCGAAGCCGCGCGGATTCTTCCGTCATGCCCGCGGCCTAGTCGCCGGAGCTGCGGCCGCGGCGCCGGCTTCGCCGCCTTGTGGTCGGCCACGAACTTCTTGCGCTTGGACCGCAGCGCCATGTATTCGCGGGCTTCCTTGGTCAGCCGCCGGCGCTCGTCGCCGTTGAAGATGGCCTTGCGGACAATGCGCCAGACCACGCGCGGCCGGAAGAAATACTCGCCGTAGAAGCGCTCCACCCAGTCCACCAGCTCGCCGCGGTCCAGCCCCGGATAGATGATGTTGGGAAGCTGGTGCCCCGTCTCGTCGGTCATCGAATCGATGGTGATCAGGTTGTTCTTCTTGACGTAATCGTAGAACTCGGTGCCGGGATACGGATGCGCGATGGAAACCTGGATGGTCTCGGTGTCCAGCCTCTTGGCGAAATCGATGGTCTTGCGGATGCTCTCGCGCGTCTCGCCCGGCAGCCCGATGATGAAATCGCCGTGAACCACCAGGCCCAGCTTCTTGCAGTTGGCGGTGAAGCGCTCCGCCATCTCGACCGTGGCGCCCTTCTTGATGTTCTTCAGGATCTGCGGATCGCCCGATTCGTACCCCACGATCAGCAGCCGGCAGCCGGCTTCCTTCATGGCCTTCAGCGTGTCGTAATCGGTGGTGACGCGCGACGTGCACGACCACGTGAAGTTCAGCGGCTTGAGCTTCTTGCACAGCTCGATGGTGCGCTCCTTGCGGTAGTTGAAGGTGTCGTCGTCGAAGAAGATTTCCTTCATGTGCGGGAACTGCTCGATGCGCGTAGCGCACTTCGTTGGCCACGTCGTCGGACGAACGCAGCCGCCAGCGGTGTCCCGAATGCGTCTGCGGCCACAGGCAGAACGTGCACAGCGCCGGGCAGCCGCGCGAGGTGTACAGCGAAATGAACGGGTTCAGCAGGAACGGAACGTTGTAGCGCGTGATATCGAGATCGCGCTTGTAGACTTTGGTGACCCACGGCAGCTCGTCCAGGTTTTCGATGGCCGGCCCTTCGGGGTTGTTGACGATGTGCCCGTTCTTGCGGAAGCTCACGCCCGGGCAGCTCTTCGAGCGGCTTGCCCTTGGCGTAATCGGCGATCTGGTAATCGAACTCGCGCCGCACCACGAAATCGATGGCCTTGGTGTCGCAGCAGCGTCTTCTCCGGCTCGATGGTCACCGGCGGCCCCACGAACGCCACCTTCAGCTTCGGGTTGACGTCCTTCATCATCTCCGCCATCTTCACGTCCACGTGAAAGCCGGGAGTGGAGGTGTAGAGCACCAGCAGCTCGAAATCCTTGGCCATCTCGACGGTCTGTTCGATGGAGATCTTGTGCGGCGGCGCGTCCACCACCTTGCTGTCCGGCAGCATGCCGGCCGGATAGCACAGCCACACCGGATACCAGTAGGATTCGATTTCGCGCGAAGCCGGCCAGCGCGAACTGGCGCCGCCGTCGAAACCTTCAAAGGATGGGGGATTCAGAAACAGCGTTCTCATGTAATCTCCAGGAGCCCTTGCCAGACCGTTATTGATCGAGTTCGCCGGCCACGCTGCCGCCCATCGAAAAATTGCTGAAGGCCACAGTCAATGCCGCTTTCCCAAATCCAATGGCGTCAAACTGCCATTCCTCATCGCGGGTCAATGCGACGCCATCACGAATTTCAAAATTCCTCACAAATGCCGTCTTCCGGACCAGCACCGAGATCTTCTTCACCAGCGCGCCGGATTCCTTCAACGGCAGGAACGTGCCGGCGTCGATCCAAAGTTCTCCCCGGAACATTCCCTCACGCTTTTTGATGGGCGAAACCTCGAAAAGATGCGCCGCCCGGCCATCCACCGTGGCCAGCCCTTTGTACTTGAACCGGTAGTTCTCCGGGGTGACCGCCAGCGCCGGCGACTTCTCCTGCTGGGCTTCCGCCTCCGTGGTCAAATAGCGCAGAATCAATTGATTCTTGACCGTGCCGTCGCCTTCGAAGCGGCGCCGCTCATAGCTGATCAGGCCCAGCGGAGAAATCCGCCGGAGCGCATGAAAGCGGCCCTGCTTCTTCAGCTTCGGGATCGCGCCGTGGATGTCGATATCCATGGAGACTGCCTGCACCCGGCCGGCTTCGGTTTGCCGGGCGGCGCAATAATTCTCCAGAATCGCCTTCGCCTCCGCGGAGTTCGAGAAACTGGCAGGCGCCGCGCAGAGGGCGGCGGAATAAAGCACAAATGCGAGAACGCAAAGCTTCAAATAGGAACCCCAAATATGAGATAAGGCTAGTAAATTCTAAGTTTAACATGTGGGGCCAGCCGGCCGGGACTCGCCGGAATAGCGGCCACCATCTCCAGGCTGAATCCTTCGCCTTTCAGGCGAATAGCTTCCAGCAGGTTTCACGCGCCGGCCGGTAATGGCTCCAGAAAACGGGGAGGCCGACGAGGGCGTCGGCCGCGGACCAGGGGGTCCGCCCAACACATGCCTGCCGGCTGGTGGCGCTATCGGAAACTACCGCAACGCCCCCCAGCCGCGGTCACCCCACGATGTTCTCGCCGCCATCCACCTGGAGGGTGTTGCCGGTGAGCCAGTAAGTGGCGGGATGGCACAGGGCGGCGATGCAGCGGGCCACATCTTCCGGGGTGGTGAGCCGTTTGTGCGGATTGCGCAGGCGGGCGATTTCCATGAGCTTTTCGTGATCCGGAATCTGGCGGAGCGCCGGGCTGTCGGTAACGCCCGCCAGAATGGCGTTGGCGGTAATGCCCGCGGGAGCCAGTTCCATGGCCAGTTGCCGGATGTGCGATTCCAGAATGGCCTTGGCGGCGCTGACCGGCCCGTAGTTCGGAATGACGCGGGTTCCGCCGCTGCTGGTCATGGCGAAGATGCGCGCCCCCTTGTCCAGCAGGCCGGCCCAGAGACATTCCTGCACCCAGTAGACCAGCGAATGGCCCATCACGTCGGCAGTCAGCTCGATCTGGTGGCGCGCCGCCACCTCCGGCGCTCCGGCCAGGGGCTTCAACGCGCCGAATGCCAGGGAGTGCAGCAGCACGCGCAGGGTGCCTCCGCCTTCGGTCATGCGGGCGGCGACCTGTTCCACGCACTCTTTGCGGCGGCCGTCATCGGCGGCATTGATGTTGAAGAACTGGACCTCGCGGCCCATGGCTTGAATTTTGGCTTGAATCTCGGCGACGTGCGGCATTTTCTCGCGGCGGTCCAGGTGGACGCCGAAAATATTCATTCCGGCGCGCGCCAGTTCGAGCGCGGTGGCTTCGCCGAAGCCGCTGCTCGCGCCCAGGATCAATGCCCAGGGTTGTTTGTTCATAGCAACGTGGTAACCGCGATTTCCCTTTCGTCATTTTCCAGAGTGCGCAGGCGAATTTCGGTGCGCTCCGCGGGCATCAGCTTGCGGAAAACGCTCGCCCCATTCGATCAGCACCAGCGCGTCTTTCTCGAACAGCTCCTCCAATCCGAGCGTGGCCACCTGCCGCGGCTCGTCCAAACGGTACAGATCGATATGATATACCGGCGGCGAAGAGAGGTTGCCTGCCTTACCGTACTCGTGAATCAGGGTGAAGGTGGGGCTGGAGACGTCGTCCGGGTCGATGGCGGCGCGACCCTTGGCGATTCCCTTGGCCAGGGTGGTCTTGCCCGCGCCCAGATTCCCGATCAGCAGCACCACGCCCCGCGGCGGCAGTTCGCGTGCCAGTTGTTCGCCCAACGCGATGGTCTCCGCTTCACTGGCGGTGCGAAACGTCGGCACACGCCTCCATGGCCTTGGGCAGGTACTGCAGAATGTCCGTGGCGATGAAACTCTTCTCTCCGGTGACCTTGGCGGCGAACTGGCCGGCAAGGCCGTGCAGGTAGACCGCGGCTCCGACGGCCAGTTCGGGCTGCTTGGGGAACTGCGCCAGGAAACCGGCGATCATGCCGGTGAGCACATCGCCGGTGCCGCCCGTGCCCATCGCCGGCGTGCCGGTGGGATTGATCCAGACGTTGCCATCGGGCAGGCCGATCACCGTGCGGTGGCCTTTCAGGACGACGATCATGCGATGCCAGGTGGCGAAGGAGCGCGCTGTGGCCACGCGATCCCTTTGCACTTCGACGACGCTTTTTTCCAGCAGGCGCGCCATTTCTCCAGGGTGAGGGGTGATCACGCGCAGCATTTGCGGCGGTGCGGCCAGGCGCGCTACCAGGGCATCGGCGTCCAGCACCATGGGCTGCTCGCAGGTGGCGTTCAGGCTGAGGACGAGCTCGGCGATGGCGGGGTCGCGCCCCAGTCCCGGTCCCATGGCGATTACCGTTTTGCCCTGCACCACGCCCTCCAGATCGGCATTGAGCGCGATGGTGCCGTGCGGCGTTTCGGCCAGCGGCTCGGTCATCAGCTCGGGCGTGTGGACGGCGATGGCCGCGATGTTGCTCTCCGGCGATGCCACGGTGACCAGTCCGGCCCCGGCGCGCAGGGCCGCGAGGCCGCACATGGTGGCCGCGCCGGTTTTTCCGCGCGAGCCCGCAATCATCAGCGCATGGCCGAAGGTGCCTTTGTGGCCGTCGAGGGGGCGAGGCTCCAGCAACTGCCGGAACATGGAAGGCTCCAGGAGCGCGAGGTCGGATTCCACCATCAGGAGCGGCCGCGTGCCGATGCTGCGCACGATCAGTTCCCCCACGAAGTCGCAATTGGGGGGCAGCACGTGCGCCGGCTTTGGTGCGGTGAAGGTGACGGTATAGTCGGCCGGAGCGAATTCCCCTTGCGGATCGCCGGAATCGCCGGGCATTCCCGAAGGCATATCCACGGCCACCACCTTGGCCTGCGGAAAGCCGGAGTTGATGGCGCGAATGGCATCCCGCGTCACGCCCCTGGCCGGCCCGGTCAGGCCCGTGCCCAGCAGCGCGTCGATCACCAGGGTGGCGGTCTGCGACTCCGGAGGGAGTCTCGTGCAAAACAGGGCAGCCGCAGGCGGTGAGCATGTGGTAGTTCGCCAGGGCATCGCCCTTCAACTCTTCGGGCGCGGCCAGCACCAGAACGTAGAGCGCTTCCGGAGAGCAGCGGGTATACAACTGGCGTGCCACGACCATGCCGTCACCGCCGTTGTTGCCTTTGCCGCACAGCACCACGATGCGTTGCGTGGAAAGCGGCGAAAACCGCTCGATCAGAAATTCCACCACGCGGCTGCCGGCGTTCTCCATCAGGATCAGGTCGGGAATGCCGGCCTGCGCAGTGCGCCGGTCCACTTCTCTCATCTGGGCCGCTGTCAGGACCTTCATATTCTTCGTGCCACCACCATGGTCATGTCGTCCTGCAATTCCGTAGATCCGGTCCACTGAATCACTGCTTCCATGGAGCGGGCGATAATTTCCGAGGAGTCGGTATTCGCATACTTGAATACCAGGTCCTTCAGACGGTCTTCGCTGAACATCTCGCCATATTCATTTTCAGGTTCCACAATGCCGTCGGTATAGGCTACCAGCATGTCTCCATGCTCCAGCACTACGGTCTTTTCTTTGTAGTTCGCAAACGGAAATGCGCCTACGACGGTGCCGGTGGAATCCAGCATCTCGAAGTTGCCCTGGCGCAGCAGCATGGGCGCAAGATGCCCCGCGTTCGTATAAGTCAGGGAATGATTGGTCTCTTCGTACATGGCGAAATAGAAGGTGGCGTACTTTTCGGGCGAGGTTGTCGCGTAAAGTTGTTTGTTCAGATTCCCAACCAGTTGCGCCGTGGAGAGGGGCATATGACCATTGCCGTGCAGGCTCCCTAACTGCGTGCGCATGGTGGATTGGATGGCCGCCATAAGCAGCGCGGCGGAGATTCCCTTACCCGCTACATCGCCGATGGCGAAGGCCAGGGAGTATTCGGAGAGGGACATGAAATCGTAATAGTCGCCGGAGACCATGCGGGCGGGATTGCAGACGCCCTTCAATTCCAAAGTCTTGGTGAACGGCACATCTTTGGGAAAGAGCTGGTTCTGCACCTCGCGGGCGATTTCCAATTCGGATTCCAGGCGTTCCTTCTCCTTGGCCACGATGATAAGGCGTCCCAGGTTCTCGGTCATGGTGTTGAAGGAAGTGCCCAGTTCGGCAAGCTGGTCGTTGCCTTTCACGGGAATGCGATAGCTGAAGTCGCCCTCTTTGACATGCTGCGTGGCTTCGTACATTTCATGCACCGCGCCGGTGATGCTGCGGCTGAGTTGAATGCCTGCCACCAGGGAGACCAGTTCCACCAGCAGGAAAATGATCGTGACCACGACAAAGGCGCCTAACGCCAGTTCGGCCCAGTCCAGCTTTTGAAACACCGTGCCTAGGACGGCGGAAATGCGGGTATCCACCAGCAGAATGAGTCCGCGGTGTTGACGCGGGTTGTCCCAGTAGCGGACGTCGACGGCATAGAATCCACGCAGGGGAAAATCGAAAATGCTCTTAGAAGGGGGGACGTGCGATTCGCGCGTGGGGCCCATCAGGGGAGCGAAAGCCACGTCGCCCAGTCCGGGCACAAGGTTCGTCAGTAAGTCCCGGGTAACTGGAGCAAAGGCGGTGACTTCTTCGCCGCCATTCATAGCGTGCGCCCAGGCGTACAGGTGCTGTTCGCCCCCCTCGCGCTTGAGAATGAGTCCGTGAGCGTCCTTCCATTCCGGCGACGCGGGAGCGATCTGCGCGCCTTCCGGATAGGTGAACTCGTTTTGGCCCTTCACCAGGAGTTCGAATGACGGGAAGCCGCTACGGATCATCATGGAAAAGCGGCGGACGGCGGGCCCGTGATCCCCGGTGGTCGGCTGATGGGCCAGCGCTTCGGCCGGCCGCCACAGTGACATTTCGCGATGCGTGAGCTCGGTATTCACCAGGTAGACGGCCATCTGGCCAATGACCATCCAGCCGGCGATTCCTACCAGGGTAAGGATCAGGACGACGGGAACGACCGCGATGAACAGGTAGGCCACAATCAGGCGGTTGC
Organism: uncultured Solibacteraceae bacterium; assembly: GCA_963853855.1. Classification (GTDB taxonomy): domain Bacteria; phylum Acidobacteriota; class Terriglobia; order Bryobacterales; family Bryobacteraceae; genus Sulfopaludibacter. The sequence continues at coordinate 51,322 of CAWKYG010000010.1, forward strand.
GCAGCCGCCAGATGGCCTCTTTCATGCCTCTGCGTGCCAGGCGGAACAGCGTAACGATGCCCAGAAGGAAGGTGACGATAGCGGCGGACGTCTGGCCTATCGCGGAAATGCCGGAAATACGCAACAGGACGTATAGTAGAAAACAAAAGAGAAAGGCCTTTTCGATGCGGCCCATCCGCCGCCAATAGTGTGCCGGACCTTTCTCCATAGTTCCAGACTAGCGTACCCCGTATACAGTAAGGTAGAGCAGGCCCGAATAACTTGCAATAACTGAATGGAGGCTTCCCATGACGTTTCGTCGCTTCCCCTGTTTGCTCGTGTGCACGGCCATCTGGTTGGCCTTGCCGGCATTCGCGGATAAATTCACCAATTCCTGTGCCGCGCCGCAGTTTCCGTCGGCGACGCCAACCAATATCGATAGCTTGTGCGGGGTGGCCGGTACACCGGGGAGTTCCGAGTCCGGCCAGAACCAGGTTAAGAACAATTTTTGCGCCGCTGGCCCGGCCAACCCGGTTACCATTGCCGGCCTGGTAACGCTGCAGGAGAAAGTACAGCAGAACAAGAGCATCAATTTCGGAAACAAGTCCGATCACCCTTTAACGAAGAAAGCCGGCCCGCCAAAAGACCGCGCCCCGTTGACTGCGCTCGGTGAGGGCAACGAGGTGGTGCTGCAAGGATACGTCCTGATTGCTCGCCAGGAAGGCGAGGAGAGCGTGAACTGCGGGAATGCGGTGCCAAAGGTCGCGGCCAGTTACGATATCCACATTCTCCTGGTGGACGGTCCCACCGGGCAGGTGGAATGCTCGGGTGTGGTTGCCGAGATGATCCCGCACCACCGTCCGGCTGAGTGGACTGAGTCCCACGTGGAAGCAGTGGCCACGGCTCACCTGCCGGTGCGCGTGACCGGCCAGTTGTTTTTCGATTCGAGCCATACGCCTTGCGTCAGCGGCGTGCCGGTCCAGAACGATCCGAGCCGCGCTTCGCTGTGGGAAATTCACCCGATCTACAAATTTGAGGTATGCACGGAAGGCACCTGCGAATCCGGAAGCGGCTGGGTGCCGCTGGAACAATGGAAAGCCAAATAGAGGGGTGGGAGTTCTACGAGAACTCGATTCGGGCGATCACGATTTGCGGAAGCGCCTGGTTCCAGCCCTCCGGGATGGTATCGAACGGCAGGCGGAACGGTTTGGTCTCACCGGGTGCGAGGCCGCCCATTTTCTTGCTCACGATGGAGACGCGCTGGCGCAGAACCACCTGGTCGTAGCTGTCTTTGAACACGCAGTAGATTTCCGCCGTATCGATCACGCGGTTGCCGGTATTGGAGATCTTGCCGGTGATCTCGACCACCTGTTGCTTCAGGTAGCTCTCGTGCGCCTCCATGGCCACGTCGCTGATAGGCAGGTGCCCGTCGCGAATGTATTGTCTGGCGTCGCCGGTCAGCGGCGGCAGCGGCGCGGGAGGACGCTGCGCCGCCCGGTTCAAGTACCAGAATCCGACCGCTCCCGCCAGCAGCACGAGGCCGATCACGATGGCCACCGGAGGGATGGAGGCCGGCTTCTTATCCTGTATTGGTGCCGTTTTATTTGCCGCCAACGGTCATTTCTCCCACTTTCAGTGTAGGCGACGCGATGGAATTGCGAAACTCCAGATCGTTGGCGGCTTCCAGGTCCAGCAGCATGTCCTGCAGTTTCCCGGCTATGGTCACCTCCGATACCGCAAACGCCAGCTCGCCGTTGCGAATCCAGATGCCGGCAGCTCCGCGCGAATAGTCCCCGGTCACGATATTGACACCCATGCCGATCAGTTCGGTGACGTAGAAACCGTCAGCGATGCCCGCCATCATCTGCTCCGGCGTTTGGACACCATTTTCGAGGTAAAAGTTTCCGTGGCCGATCCCGGCATTGCCGGTGAGGCCCCGCGAAGCATTGCCGGTGGTCTTCATCCCCAGTTTGCGCGCGGCATAGCTGTTCAAAAGGTAGTTCTTCAGGACACCGCGCTCAATGACCATGGTCCGCCGGGAAGGCACGCCTTCATCATCGAAAGGCGAGGTGCCGAACAGCCCCGGGATGGTGCCATCGTCGATCACCGTGACTCCTTCGCCGGCCACCTTCTCGCCCGAGTTTTCCGGCCAGGAACGATTCGTGGCGATAAATCATCATGCCGTGCACGGCTTCGAACAGATTATCCAATAAAGAGCGGGCGGTGCGCGGTTCGAAAATTACCGGTACTTTGCGCGTATCCACTTTCACCGCGTTCAGGCGGCGCAGTGCGCGGACAGCGGCTTTACGGCCGACTGCCTCCGGGGACTCCAGGCCGGCGAACCGGCGCGCGGAACTGTCCCAATAATCGCGCTCCATCGAGTCGCCTTCGCGCGCTACCGGAACGGTGGACAACCCGCAATAGCTGGAACGGTACTCGCCGGCGAATCCGCGGGAATTGGCGAAAATGTGGCGTCCGACATGCGTATCGAACGACGCGCCCTCCGAGTTGGTAATCCGCGGGTCGGCCGACAGCGCCGCTTCTTCGGCACGCTTGGCCGTCTCCACTTTCAGGCCGGTCTCGAGGGCTTCGACGTCCGGCGAGTAAAGCTGCAGATCCCCGCCGATGGACCCCAGTTCGCCCGGTTCCGGCAAATCCGCGTGCGGATCGTCTGTGGTGATATCCGCCAGTTCCACCGCCGATTTCACCAGGTGCGCAATGCCTTCCGGGGAGAGGTCGGAAGTATACGACGACCCGGTTTTGCGGCCGATCAGGATACGCAGGCCGGCCGCCCGCGACCCGGCCTCCTTCAGATTCTCCAACTCGCGCATGCGTACATTGGCCGAGAATTCGTCGCCCTCGGCGATCGTGCACTCCGCATCGGCCGCGCCGGCATTCTGCGCCCGCTTTACTACCTCCACCGCCAGTTCCAGCAGGTGATTCTGGCTCAAGCCGTGCCTCCCACGGTCATGCGATCGATCTTGATAGTCGGAATTCCGACGCCCACTGGCACACTCTGCCCTTCCTTGCCGCATACGCCCACACCTTCGTCCAGGCGCAGATCGTTACCCACCATGCTCACATACTTCAACGCTTCCGGCCCGTTGCCGATCAGTGTGGCATTGCGGACCGGACGGGTCACCTTGCCGTCTTCAATCAGGTAGCTCTCCGAAGCGGAGAACACGAAGTTGCCACTTGTAATATCGACCTGACCGCCTCCGAAGTTTACACAGTAGATGCCCTTAGGCACGCTGCGGATAATATCGGCGGGGTCGCTTTCACCGGCCAGCATGAACGTGTTGGTCATGCGGGGCATGGGAATGTGGGCGTAGCTTTCGCGCCGCCCGCTGCCGGTGGAGGGCGAATGCAACAGCGTGCTGGAGAGCTTATCCTGCAGGTAGCCACGGAGGACGCCCTTTTCTATCAATACGTTGCGCTGTGTGGCGTGGCCTTCGTCGTCCACGTTGAGCGATCCGCGCCGGCTGTTGATCGTGCCATCGTCGATCACCGTGCACAACTCGCTGGCCACTTTCTGACCGATCCGGCCGCTAAAGGCGGAGACGCCCTTGCGGTTGAAGTCGGCTTCCAGACCGTGGCCCACGGCCTCGTGGAGGAGGATACCGGGCCATCCCGGCCCCAGGACCACCGTCATTTCCCCGGCCGGGGCGTTCACCGCGTCCAACATCGTGACGGCTTCCCGGGCGGCTTCCCGGGCGAAGTGCTCCGGCGTCTTCTGATTGAGGAAGAAATCCAGTTCCACCCGGCCGCCTCCGCCGGCCTGGCCGCGTTGCGGCATCCCCGACCCCTGGCGCGCCAGGGCATATACGCTCATACGTGCCAGAGGCTGGCGGTCGGTGGTCAGAACGCCGTCGCTGGTGGCGACCATCACGTGGCGCAGATTGTCGGCGTAAACGGCCTGCACCTGAAAGATACGGGAATCGTAAGCGCGCGCCGCGCGGTCGGCCCGTTTGACCAGGTCCACCCGGTCGGTAAAGGCGGTTTCGGTGGGGGCGGTCAGCACAGGATACAGATTGTGTCGTACGCCCTCGTTGAGATCGAATTTATCCACTTTGCTGGGGCCGGCGGCGATACAGGCGGCGACTCGCGCGGCTTTGCGGATTTTTTCTGGTGAAAGGTCGTCGCTGTAGGCATAACCGGTGCGTTCGCCTGAGATAACCCGAACGCCGACACCGACGGATACGCCTTGAGCCGCACTTTTGACCATGGATTCGTCAATACTGATGGAGCTGGTGAGCAGATACTCAAAGTAGAGGTCCGCATAATCGCCGCCCTGTGACAGCGCTTCTCCCAGGTAGTTTTCCAGGTCGCCCCGGGTGGTTTGGAAGCGTGTCGCGAAAATGGAATCGCTGAACTGCATGATTTCAGGCTACCATTTCCGGCTTGCTGGTCGGCCGCCGGGGGCGATTCCGAAGCCCTCTCGGGCTTTCCCCGATGCCTTGTTCGATCTTCGTAATCGACTGCATTCAGGCAACTTTTAGGGGATATCTGCCATAATAGAGGTTTCGATGCTGCTGAAACGGTGGGTGTTCCGGGTCCGGTACGGTCCAAGCGGGCTACTTGCGGCCGTAGTCCGCCCAGACCGCTTTTGCGTTTGTCTTCAATCCTTTGTAACCTGTCTACGTGCCGCTACGCCTATGCAGACGGAGCTTAGAATGCGTCCGGATGCCGGCACAGGTTATGGTGCCGCATGCTGGTTGATTTCGAGCTGATCGAGCGCGCCCAAAAGGGTGATGCCGTAGCATTTAACGAAATCGTGCTGGCCTACCGGAAGCGGATTTTGGGGCAGATCACACGGTTGATCTCCCGTCCGGAAGACGTCGAGGACGTCGCGCAGGAAGTATTTGTGCGACTGTATTTTTCGCTCGATCAACTCAGGACGGCGCAGGTCTTTGAGCCTTGGTTGTACCGGCTGACGTCCAACGCGGCCTACGATTACCTTCGTAAGCAAAAAAGGCGTCAGGAATTCCGGATGTCCGACTTGTCGGAGCAGCAGGTCATGATGGCCGATGCTACGGCAGGCGGGAAAGCGGAACATGAGGACCAGCAGCAGAAGAAGATACGGGAATCCGTGGATGCTCTCCTCGGCGCGGTTTCGGAGGCAGATCGGATCCTTTTGGTCCAGAAGGAAGTCGAAGGACTTTCGTTGAAAGAACTTGAAAAGATCTACAAGGTCAACGAAAATGCTCTTAAGGTAAGATTGTTCAGGGCTCGGCAGCGGGTACTGAAGGCCTTTGGGGCCGCCGATAAGAAGTAAAGCAGAAAACCGGCTTCGGCCGGAAGAAGTAAGAAGGCTAAAGAATATGTTTCCAATGCACGGCAGCAACGACGAAAAGCTGGACGCCCTGTTTGGGGCGTATCGGGCTGCGTGTCCAGACCGGGACCCCAGCGCGAACTTCATGCCCGAGCTGTGGAAGCGCATCGAATCTCGTCAGACGTTTACTTTTTCGTTCCGCCGGATGGCGAGTGGGTTTGTGACCGCTGCCCTCGCGTTGACTATCGCCATGGGAATTTACATGGCCATCCCCCGATCCAATACCAACATGCCGCAAAGCTACATTGAGGCGCTGGCTGAGGCTCGCCCCCTGGATGCTCCGGATTACGTTGCACCGGCTCGCCTGGATCTGACTGATCCCGGGAGATGAGTGGAACAATGTCCAAGTCGAAATTATCCGCTTTCCTGACCCTGTTACTTGTGTTTGCCAGCGGCGCGGTTCTCGGCGCTGTTGCCCACCGCCTCTACATGGTTAACTCGGTGATGAGCGGCATGAGCGGCACCCCGAAGCGCCCTACGCCAGAGGAGTTCCGCAGGCGTCAGGTGGACGAGATGCGGCAGATGGTTAAGGCCGATGATGCTCAGATTGCGACCTACAATCAGATTCTGGACCAGACCAAGGCTGCCTTCGACCAGACCCACAAACAATACAACGCCGCCAACCGGGCCATTTGGGACGAACAGCGGAACAAGGTCAGAGCCATCCTCCGGCCCGACCAGGTTGTCTTGTACGACAAATTGATGGCCGAACATGACGCCGCCCGCAAGCAGCACGACCGCGACCGCGATAAGAAATAGCTCCTCCCCTGTAGTGTCCCCCTGCAGTTTTTCATTTTCCTCAGCACAACTGTAAAGGTTTCTGGCCGGTACTCCGATGGTATGAGTGTACGGTTTGTATTGCTGAACCGCTGACAGTTTTCTCTGAATGACTCAAAGCGAATCGGGCTGAATAAGGCGGTAGCCTGCCCGGGCGGCGGCACGACAAGCCCAAATTGAAAAGAAACGGAAATCCATGCAAGCTCTCGTGATCTCTTTGATACTTGCGGCCGGCTTTGCCAGCGGCCAGGTTCGGCCGGACACCCCGGCCGAAATACCGGTCGGCAACCTGCCGATCCAACCGCTCGGGCTTAACGATCTGGTGGCCGTATCTGTTTACGATGGTCCGGAATTTACCCGCACCGTACGTGTGAGCGCCGACGGGTTCGTTCGGCTTCCCATGTTGAAACAACGGATCCGGGCGGCGGGTTTGATGCCGGCGGAACTTGAGACTGCGATCGCTGGCGCGCTTTTCGACGAGGGCCTTGTCGTAGATCCATTCGTCACCGTCACGGTAGCCGAATATAGCAGCCACCCCATCGCTGTCATGGGGGCGGTGAAACACCCGCTCACCTTTCAGGCGGTGGGACCGGTGACACTGCTGGACGCCCTGGCTCGCGCTGAGGGGCTTGCGCCGGAAGCGGGGCCTGAAATTCTGGTGACCCGTGTGGAGTCCGCCGCGAACGGCGAAAGCGCGTCGTTGACCCGCCGCGTTCGGGTGAAGAGTCTGATTGACGGGGCCGATGCGGCTCTGAACATCCGCCTGACTGGAGGCGAAGAGATCCGCGTTCCCGAGGTCGGCAAAATCTACATACTGGGAAACGTTAAAAAGCCGGGTGCATACGTGGCCGACGGCAATCCGGATACTTCCGTGCTAAAAGCTCTGGCTATGGCCGAGGGGCTGCTGCCCTATTCCGCCAAACAGGCCTATATCTATCGGCGGGAGGCATCCGGCGCGCGCAGCGATCTGCCGATTGACCTGGCGAAGATGGTGAACCGCAAGGCCCCCGATCTGCCTCTGATGGCCAACGACATTCTGTATATTCCCGACGCTAAGGGCACACGGGCCGGTCTGGCGGCGCTGGAGAAATTGCTGCTGTTCGGAAGCGGCGCCATGTCCGCTTTCATCTATGCGGGGGTGCGGTAAACGGAAATGAACACACCAATACAAGAACTGACGATTGTCGACGACCGTGGGACGCGCCCGCTGCCGCTGTCCACAGGGATCCCAGCCCAGCCGTCGAACTGGGAAGTGGAACCGGAAGAACAAACCATTCCTTTGTCTCACTATTTGTGGGTGGTCCGTCGCCATCGATGGAAGATTCTCTCCTTTATCGCTATCAGCGCCATCGCGACTCTGATCGTCTCCGAGCGGCTGACGCCCATGTACGAGGCTACAGTGACAGTGGACGTGGACCGCAAGGTTCCTACTGCCGTAGTCGGGCAGGAAGCTACTCAATCGACGCAGAACGATGCGGACCAGTTCCTGGCCACTCAGATCAGATTGATTCAATCGGATGCGGTGTTGCGGCCGGTAGCGGATCAGTTCCATCTGCGCGAACTGGAGCATACCAATGAATCGGGAGCAGACCAGGGTCTACTGATCGATGCCCCGGTGACACTCAAGAACCTGAAAGTGACCCGCCCGAACAACACCTATCTGCTGCTGATCGGGTACCGCTCTCCCGACCGGCGGTTAGCGGCGGACGTGGCCAACGCTATCGCCCGCTCCTATGTCGAGCACACCTACAATATTCGTTTTCGTTCGTCGGCCAGCCTGTCGACCTTCATGGAAAAACAGCTTGAAGAGCTGAAGGCCAAGATGGAGCAGTCGGACACGGCCCTGGCTCAATTTGAAAAAGAGCTCAACGTCATCAATCCGGAGGAAAAGACGAACATAGTTTCCGCGCGGTTGCTGCAGTTGAATACCGATTACACCAATGCCGAGACGGAGCGCGTAAAGAAGGAAGCTGCCTATAAATCGGTGAGCAGTGGAACCCTGGAATCGGCTCAGGCCTCTAGTCAGGGGGACGCGTTGAAGAGCCTGTCAGAGCGACTCGGGCAGGCCCAGGAGAGGTTTGCCGAGGTGAAGACGCACTACGGCGTCAATCACCCCGAGTTTCGTAAGGCCGAGACTCAGCTCAATCAGGTGCAAGCTCAGTTCGATGCCACACGCGCCGGCGTCACGAAGCGAGTGGAAGTAGAATTTCGCGAAGCGGTCAATCGTGAAGGAATGCTGAAGAAGGCGGTCGCCGAGACCAAGCGCGAGTTCGACCGGCTCAACGCGCGATCTTTCGAATACGAATCGTTGAAGCACGAGGCGGAAGCCGACAAAAAATTGTACGAGGAGTTGATCACAAAAATTCGCGAGGCCGGCATTAATGCAGGCTTCCAAAGCAATATGGTCCGGCTCGCCGACAACGCGCGCCCAAGCCTGGACCCGGCGTTCCCCAATATCCCGCTCAACGTTGGCCTGGCCCTGTTCTTTTCGGCAGTTCTGGGGGTTGGCGCGGCGGTCCTGAGCGACACGCTCGACAATACCATTCGGGACAACGAGCAAGTATCGAGAATCGTGAAGGCTGAGGTGATCGGTGGACTCCCACAGGTGAAGGCCTGGAAAGGGCGGGGCTCCCCGGGCCTTGTCGGGTCGGGGAATGCTCCGTCGCTGTTGGGCCATACCGCGGATGATGATCGGCTCCTCGCCGGTTTCGGAGAGGCCGTTCGCACCCTTCGGAACTCCATTCTGCTGAGTTGCTTCGACCGGCAAATGAAGTCACTGATGGTAACCAGCGCAACGCCTGGCGAAGGAAAGAGTACGGTGTGCTGTCATCTGGCGATCGCACACGCCCAGCAGAATCACAAGACTTTGCTGATCGACTGTGACCTGCGCCGGCCCAGTATCCACAGGAGGCTGGGACTGACTTCGGAGACGGGTTTGTCAGCCGTACTGTTGCATGGACTGGCATGGCGCGATTGTGTGATTCCGGCGCCGGGAATTGCTAACTTGGATATCTTACCTGCGGGGCCAACCTCGCGCCGGGCATCGGATCTCATCGGCAGAGCACTATCCCAACTTCTGGAGGAAGCTGCCTCTCAATATGACCTGGTGATCGTGGATTCCCCGCCGGCCCTCGGTTTTCCGGAGCCTTTGCAGATGGCGACGGCGGTCGATGGCGTGGCCCTTATCGCCCTGGCCGGACAAACCGACCGCAAAGCTCTGGCGTCAGTCGTCAGTATGCTGCGCCGGCTGCGGGCCAATGTTGTGGGAGTGGCGTTGAACGAAGTGACCAAAGACCTCGGCGACAGCTACTACTACCACGGCTACTACGGAAAATATGCTCGCTATTACAACCATCAGAAGGAGACCGTGTAATCCGGAGAGAACTTATGCTGGCAAGTGAGTGCATCGAGCAAGTTAGGACGCGATGGGTGGAGAGAAGCGCTCTCCCTGCGTTAGTCCGGCGCACAGTTTTGCATGCCCGGGTTGCGCTGGATATCGGCTGTGGAATCAGGCCGCAAACTTTGGTCTGGCCCGATCTTCACATCTGCGTCGAGATTCATGACGAATACGTGGATTACCTGCGAGAGCGGTGTTCGGAGTCGCCGCGATATATGGTGATGCATTCGAGCTGGAAGGACGCTCTGCGGATCATGCCTCCAAAGTCGGTGGACACGGTGTTCGCACTGGATTTCATCGAGCACCTCACCAAAGGAGAGGGCTTCGATTTTCTCGCTCAGGCCGAACGCGTCGCGCGCCGCCAGGTGGTAGTGTTCACTCCGTTAGGCTACTTTCCCCAATCTTACGAAGATGCCGCCGAAACGGACGGGTGGCGTATGCACGGAGGGTATTGGCAGACGCATCGTTCCGGCTGGACTCCGGAAGATTTTCCTGCCGGGTGGGACATCATTGCGTGCCGCGAGTATCATACCAGGGACCGGCATGGTCAACTCGGTGCGCCCGCCGGTTGCCTTTGGGCCATACGGACATTTCCGCAGCCAAATGCGACCGCCGGGGTGACGGCTGGTTCTTGGGAATGGCAAATGTGGCGTCGGACCATGGTTCATCTCCATATGCCCGCCGTGTGCCGTCGGATACTGCGGTCCATGCGTGATATGTCGCAGCCCGCCTGTTACGGAAAGGTGTAGTGGCTCGATCAGGATTCATGACTTCCCACGTGTCAATTTCGGCCGGACCGCGGTTTCAGGTGTGCCGCAGACTTCCGGAGCCAGGTCAGAATGGCTGGCGGCGTTTCTTCTATTTTCTCTTCATTTACTTGACGTTCGAAGGACTGCTGAGAAGGAGCGTCCCGCTGTATAACCTGGAGATACTGCTGCTGAAGGACGCTGCGCTCCTTATTTTCTACACATACTACCTGCTTTGTGTAAAGCCCAATCTTCCACGTTGGCGGAGTAAGGACCGGGTGCTGACATTGCTGGTAATCGCATTCATCGCAGTGAACGCCATAGGAATCGTGAAAGCGGGGCGATACGGTGTGATCCCCGTGCTTATCGGGCTAAAAGCGAACTTCTGGTACGTTCCCATCTTCTTTATCGGGCGCCGCTACTTCACGTCGTACCGGCAGATCGGTGCGTTTTGGAGCCGCCTGGTTTGGCTCCTGATTCCCGTGCTGTGCGTCGGGGTCTGGCAGGTCCTATTTGGCCAATTCGCGGCTGCCACGTCACCCACCACGACGGTAGATGCCGCAACTTGGGCCGCAGCCGGAAGCGGCAGCCTGAGAAACAATACAGATGGTACCCTGATCGCGACCGTAGCTTCCACCTTCTATGGGGGACGGTTTGCGGTGTTTGCAGCCATCTGGTTGCTTTTGATGACCGTGCTGTGCTTAACAGATCAAAAGAAGAGATCCCTTCTTCGCATACCGTATCTGTACGTTGGTCTGGCATGCGCTCTGGTGTCGATCTTCATCTCGGCCAATCGTAGCGCAGTGGGCCTGTCAGTTGTCTGCGCGACCGCACTCGTAGCAAGCGCGGGCGCACGCCACTCGGCTAAATTTCTTGCCCGCGTCGCGGTAATTGCGGCACTTGTTCTCATGTTGACCCAAGCTTACAGGGACTCCCGCAGATCGGAGATCCTGGAGGGCAAGTTTCACGCATTTACCTCTTTCTTCTCGGGTCTCCTCGACACCCCTGGCCCGGATATTCGGGGATCGCGCTATTCGGTCATCGGCACGGACATTGTGCACGGGCTCGAACTTTCGCTGGTAGAGGTCGGACCTTTCGGACGAGGACTCGGCCTGATGACTCAGGGCGCAGTTTACATTGATGCCGGTGCGCAAACCATATTCGACGTCCAAAAGGCAAAAGAAGCACAAGCCGACAGCCAGTGGGTCCGGCTGATGATCGAACTTGGGATACCCGGACTCCTGCTGTATCTGGCTATTGCTTTATGGGTCTTGCGGCGACTGGTTGTTGAAGCCCTGCGCGTTCGCCGCCAGTCATGGAGAGACGGCCTCGTGGCCACATTCGCTCCCGCTTTGCTGTTTCTCTACCTCGGACTTGCGCATAAACATGCCGGGTTTGCCGTTGACCCGATGTTTCAGTGCTATCTCTATTTTGTGACCGGCTCCGCCCTCGGAGTGGCCAGCCGGGGCGGCAGCGTGAAGCCAACATGAAAACTGTGAATGGCGTACCCTCCAAACCCGGAGTGAGCCTGCGAAACACGGTCGCGATCAACATTGCAACGATGGCGATGAACGTGGGCGCCTCGGTGATCTGCGCGAGGATGTTGGGCCCTCTGGGACGGGGCGCCTTCTCGGTAATTCAGTTGTGGCCTATCACGGCGGCAGGTTTGGGATCTCTAGGTTTGCCCAGAGCCATGGCCTATTACATGGGGAAACGGTACGATCCGGAAGCCAATATTGTAAGCACGGGCGCGATTATTCTCCTTATCTCGGCCGCCCTGGGCGCCGCGATCCTATATGCGTTCATGCCCTTGCTGACAGCGAGTCAGCCGCAGTCCGTTGCTGTCTATGGCCGGTGGTGCATCGCACTCCTGCCCCTACTCTACCTGGGATGCGTTCCGTACTATGTACTGCAAGGCCTCAATCGCCTGCCGACGTGGAACATTGTGCGCCTCCAGTTTCCGCTGCTTTGGGTGACCATGCACCTGTCGGGCTATCTGCTGGGGCGCAGAGATCTGGCGTTTTACGTTTTGGGATATATAGCGGTCACAGGAATTCACAACCTTACCTGGCTACATGTGTTTGTTACCCATTTCAAGGTCTGGGGGAAAGTCCGGGCGACAGTTGCGCGGCGATTGTTCCGGTACGGCCTGCCCTTGACGCTGGGCAGCATGCCTCAATTTCTTAACCTGCGGCTGGATCAGGTCCTAATGGCCGCCTTCGTTCCGCCCAGGATTCTGGGCCTCTATGTTACGGCGGTGGCTTGGAGCGGCCTGATTACGCCGGCGCTCGCCGCGCTCTCACAGGTGCTCTTCCCGATGATTTTGGAACTGACCGACAGCCACATGCAGTACGAACTGCTGGGAAGGTCCCTACGTCTCAGCACCCTTTGCGCGGCTGTCTGCGCCGGAGGGCTCATTCTGTTCACGCCTGTCGCGATTCCGGTCATTTATGGCAGAGCGTTTGCCGACGCTTCGTTGCCGGCATGCATCCTGGCATTGGGAAGCGTGTTTCTTTCGATGAACAATGTTCTTTCGGAGGGGTTTCGGGCCCTCGGGCTGCCCAAGTATCCCATGTACGCCGAAATTGCCGGCTTCGGGGCCACCGGCATTCTTTTGGCTGTCCTATTACCCCGATGGCCGTTGGTCGGAGCCAGCATTGCTTCCTTGGCCAGCTATGGCGTGATAACGGCAGTCTTAGTAGCGTATGCCGCGCGCACCGGCGCGACGACCGTGTCGGGCCTGATTGTTCCGCAGCGGGCGGATATTCTCGTGCTGCGGCGTGTCGTACGCCAGTTCGTTGACATTTGCCATCAATCGACGGAATCGAAATGCATATCTTGTTAAACCTCTACCCCTGGTATCTTCCCCGTAGAAATCGGGAATTACGGACTCATTTAGATCTCATGGGGCTGAGCCAGATTTACCCGGAGATGAAATTTTCGCTGGCTAGCAGCATTCCGGCGGCAATGTTGGGCAACGCCGCATGGGTGGCTAAGTATGCTCTGGGCCGCATGCGCCTGGACCGGGGCGCGCTCCAGCGGAGCTATTTGTACCAAGCGTCGACTCAGTTGAACTGGCTTCCGCGCGGCATGATCCGCCGCATGCGTCCAGACGTGCTCTTCGGACATGAGTACATGCCGTTCAACATCACGACACGTGACCTTCCTGTCGTGTTCGAAACCGGGGCGCTCACCGAAGAGCTGCGGCATTATCAGCCATTCCGCACGCCTCTACAGATGCGTGAGCACATTCGAATGACTAGTCGCCTGAAGTGCAGGGCAATCTCGCAGGCAACTCTGGTGAACATTCGCGAACCACACGGAGCCGATCAATTCCGAAAGCAGTTTCCGGAACTGGCGCACAAGGTGCGTTCCGTTCCGCCTTTCCTACAGTACATCTCTTCCCTACCATTCGACCAGGTCCTCGAAAAGCATACGTCCCCTGCAAAGATCAAACTGCTGTTCGTCGGGAACGATGCGCAAAGGAAGGGACTTCCCAACCTTGTTACCGCCATACGCGGACTACCGCCCGGGATAACCTCGCTGCTCGAGCTGACCGTCGTCAGCCAGTTTCTGGACGGTGCGGTGGATACGGCCGGCATTAATGCCCGGATCATTTCCGGTGGCCGGATTACCCTCCGGGAGGCCGTAGGTCCCGTGTGTCCGGTCATCAAACAAGGCCCGTGGACGGTAAACGAGGTAATGGCCGAAATGGCGGCAAGCCATATCTTCGTCATGCCGACACTCGCCGACACATTCGGTTTTGTGTATATCGAGGCCATGGCCAACGGCTGCGCCGTCATTGGTCCGAATATTCAGCCTCAGAGCTGGATTCTCGATGGCGGACGGGCAGGCATGACTGTGGATCCAAGCAGCGCCGAGTCGGTGGCCAAAGCTATAGAGGCTCTCGTTGTCAACAGGGAACTGCGGACTGAGCTCGCGACTATTGGTTTGCAGCGTTTTCACAGCACCTTCGCAGCTCCGGTCGTGGCGGCACAGTACCGCAACCTTTTTGTCGAGGCCGTTAAAGTGCACAAACGCGACAGCCATTCAGAAGATTTTAGGTTGCCGACGCCGGATGAAACTCACGTATGAGCCATTTGTTTGAATTTGCCTACGTCGGGAGTGTGGTTCCGGACAGCCCCGAATACCGCAATCCGGCGTTCAGCCCCGCAAGCAATATGTTTCAGGAGAACCTCCTGGCCGGGTTGCAAGCTGGGGGGACGACCCCCTCTCTCGTTCTTAGTTGCCGACCGATGCCGGCCTTTCCGCGGTCGTCGAGAATCGCAGTGAAGCGCACCCGCGGACGGCTGGGCTGCGGCATTCCCGTGCACCTGGTTCCGTTCGTCAATGTCAGCCCGATTAAACAACTGATGATCGGCCTCGGGGTATTTTGCAGCCTGTTGCGGTGGGGCTGGAAGCACCGGTCCGGGGCTCGCATCGTCTACACGTATAACCTGACCGTGCCGCCAGGGCTGTTCACGTTGCTGGCCGCGCGGTGCATCGGCGCGCTGGCCGTGGCTTCTGTGAATGACATTTGCGAGCCAGGCCAAACTGTGCCCCGAACTTGGGCCTGGCGTCTGGATTACTGGCTCCACAAGCTCCTCCTACCGCGTTTTGATGCGTTAGTTGTAGTGAGTGACAAGATCATCGAAGACTTCGCCCCGGAGGTTCGCTACTCGCTGGTCGAAGGAGGTCTCACTCCGGAAATGGTCGCGGAGCCAACCTCTTCGGACGATTCAGACAACTCCGACCGGTTTACCGTGGTCTTCGCCGGAAGTATGACAGAGTGGAACGGCGTCGCAATCATGTTGCAGGCAATCTCGCAACTCAAGGGAGAACGCTTCCGGTTCGTGTTTGCCGGCGGCGGACCTCTATCAGATGCCGTTTCACAGGCCGCGCATGAAGATTCGCGCATCGAGTACCTCGGATTCCTAAAGCTTTGCGATCTTCTGTCGATCTATAAGCAGGCGGATGTACTAGTCAGTATGCGATTGACAAAGGCG
The DNA here is from genome assembly GCA_963853855.1 of uncultured Solibacteraceae bacterium. Classification (GTDB taxonomy): domain Bacteria; phylum Acidobacteriota; class Terriglobia; order Bryobacterales; family Bryobacteraceae; genus Sulfopaludibacter. The sequence goes on from CAWKYG010000010.1 coordinate 66,559, forward strand.
TTGAGGACAACTTATTTTTTCCCCTCCAAGCTGATGGAAATGCTGGCGTCGGGAACACCGGTCATTTCAACCTGCACGGGACACGTCGAGGCCGAATTCGGTGAGTTCCTGTTCCCGTTGCGGAACGAGAGTCCCGAAGGTCTGGCGGAGGCTATCCGAAGCGTGGAAGCGATCCATCTGGAAACCCGGAGGGATATGGGAAAGAGGGCACGAGCGTTCATGCTGGCCAACAAGACGTGGCATATACAGACCGAAAAGATCAACGGCCTTTTGCGAAGTATTGCGTGCGCGCCACCCGACTGGAGCAGCTCTTGCTGATAACAGATTCTCTTGGCGCCCCCGCAGGCGCCCGCACGAAGCCGGTCGTGTTGGTCCTTCTCAGCCACTACTTGCCGGGATACAAAGCCGGGGGGCCAATCCAGAGTATCGCAAACATGGTCGAGGCACTGGGAGAGGAGTTGGATTTCCGGATTGTGACCTGCGACCGGGATATCGGCGAAGCGACGCCGTTTAATGGGGTTCCGGCCGGCCAATGGGCGGATATAGGCAAAGCCCGGGTGTTCTACCTGCCAGATACCTGGATGGCACTTTGGACACTAATTCGGATCCTGACGGTCACTCGCGCCGACCTTCTGTATCTGAACAGTTTCTTTGCGAGACGATACTCTATTTTAGTGCTTCTGCTCCGGCGATTACGGCTGTTTCAGCCGAAGTCGGTCCTGCTTGCCCCGAGAGGCGAATTTTCTGCGGGAGCCATTTGTATCAAGAAATGGAGAAAGCTCACTTACATCACCTTGGCAAGGAAGGCGGGCCTTTACGCCGATGTCTTGTGGCATGCGTCGAGCAAATTCGAGGAAGTCGACATACAAAACGCGTTCCACAGTGGCGAATCCATCGCTGTAGCGGGACCAATTGCAGTTCGGGCCCGAGATGCCGAACCAAAGCTCCAGATCATGACTGCTCTCGACCTGCCGGGCTCGGCGGGCCCCGCACCAGACCCTCTCGAGCGCCTCAAGTCCGCGGGTACCATTCGGCTGGTGTTCCTATCGCGCATCAGTCGCAAGAAGAATCTGGACAGGGCTATCTCCACACTCAGTGCTGTATCGGGTGACGTCCAGTTTGACATCTATGGGCCGATCGAAGACGCCGGGTATTGGAGGACCTGCCGGGAACTGATGGCTCAACTGCCGCCAAAAATCAAAGTGCAGTATTGCGGTGAAGTGCGTCACGACCGGGTTCATCACGTCCTGTCCGAATACGATGCCCTGCTCTTTCCGACGCGGGGCGAGAACTACGGACACGTGATTCGCGAAGCTCTTTCCGCGGGATGCCCGGTGATCGTCAGCGACCAGACACCGTGGCGTGGTTTGGAAAAACTAGGCGTCGGCTGGGATCTTCCCTTGCACGATGCCGAACGCTTCCGGTCGGTGATCCAAATGTGCGTCGATATGCAGCCCGACAACTTTGCACAATGGGCCGCTCGGGCTCACGCATATGGCGCCAAGCTGGTTTCGGACCCACGAATTATCCTCCAAAACCGGAAGCTTTTCGCTAGAGCTTTGGGACGGGGAGTCGGGTGGGAAACGGCCGGTGCAGGAGCGCTCCGATGAAGCCGCTGGTCACTGCCGGAGTGGGGTTCACCGGATCTAACCTGGTGCGTTGTTTTGTTCGTGATGATAACCAGGTTAGTATTCCGGATAACCTCTCATCCTGGCCTTGCCAGAATCTGATTAGGCTCTCTGCTGAGTTTGTTGAGGGAGCTATCCGGAATCCGGGCGCGGTTGCCGTGGCGATACAGGGGCTTGAGGCCAGGCTCTCGGGAGTACTCAAGATCGTGGCGCCTTCGTCAGCGGGCATTTTTGGCGAATTGAGGACGCTTGCCATTCGCGAAGATCACCCCGGCGAGCTGGAAACTCCCTACCTTGCGAGCAAACTGTCCGCGGGGAAGGAGCCGGCTTACGGCAATTTCATCCACATTTTCGTATTCCGGATGCTTTCGGGAGACGGTGAACAGGCCCGCGACTTTGTCAACGAAAAGCACGGCGCGCGTGCCAATCTCGCTGACGCAATTCCCGGATGCGGGGCCTGCTTCAGAATCAATGAGTTAGTAAGCAGCCTGAACGCCGACGGCGATATGGCGCCAGCGGTAGCATTCGGGCGGTCGCAGCCGGGAGACGTGCGGGACAGTCTGGCCGATATCCCCGCGGCCAAACGGGCACCCGGTTTCGCCCCCTCGATTCGATTGTACGCCGGGTTGAAGGAATATGTCGCGTGGGCCCGCACGGAGGTAGCGCACCATGTCACCTAAGATCGCAGTGCTCGGCGCTGGGGGCATGCTGGGCCACAAGATGTTTCAGCAACTGCGGAGTGCCTTTCCCGCGACCATAGGCATCACGCGCACAGGGCCAATTTCACGCGTGTATCCCGGTGCGATTTTGACAGGGGTCGACGCCGGCGATTTTGTAACGCTGGCGCGAATTTTGCGGGCCATTCGCCCGGACTACGTCGTCAACTGCATAGGGATCATCAAACAACGCGCCGAAGCGCAGGACCCAATCCAGGCCATCGCGATTAACGCTATGCTGCCCCATCGCCTGGCCCTGCTGGCTTCGTCGTGGGGCGGCAGACTGATTCATTTCTCGACGGATTGCGTGTTCTCGGGCACGCGCGGATGCTATCGCGAGGAAGATGCGTCCGATGCCTGCGATCTATACGGCCGCACAAAGTATCTCGGTGAGGTTCAAACCGGGAACGCACTCACGCTTAGGACTTCGATCATCGGCCGCGAACTGACTGGCGGCCGGTCCCTTCTGGAGTGGTTCCTTTCCCAGAAGGCCGGTGCCGTGCGGGGATTCCGCCGGGTAATGTGGTCGGGCGTAACCACAAACCACGCGGTAAGGCTGGTAAGTAATATCATCCGGGACTACCCCGATCTTACGGGTCTGTACCAAGTGGCCGGATTGCCGATATGCAAGCACGATCTCCTCTGTCTGCTCCGCGAGGCCTATTCGCGGCGGATCGAGATAATTCCCGACGATAGCGAGTCTTCAGACCGGAGCATGAGTGGCGAAAAGCTGTGGCGGGCTATCGGATACAAGGCGCCGCCCTGGGCCGAGTTAATCCACGAGATGGCTTCCGATCCTACCCCTTACGAAAGTTGGTTAGCGCAATGAGACCATTACAAGGCAAACGCGTTTTGATCACCGGAGGAACCGGTTCCCTGGGCAAGATCCTAGTGAAAAGGCTCCTGCGCGGTGAGATGGGACAGCCGGCAAAGATTATTGTCTTCTCACGCGACGAAGCGAAGCAGTACTTTATGCGGCTCGATTACCAAAACCGCAAGGCCGCGACGGACGAAATCACGTATCATAACTTTCAACAGTTGCTGGAATTCCGGATCGGCGATATTCGGGACTTCGGGAGTATTGCCTCCGCGCTTCGCGATGCCGACGTGGTGGTCAACGCCGCGGCGATGAAGCAGGTCCCGGCCTGTGAGTATTTCCCCTCTGAAGCGGTGCGCACGAACATTCTGGGCGCTGAAAACATTGTTCGCGCCATTCAGGAGCACACGCTGCTGGTAGAAGCAGTAGTCGGCATTTCCACAGACAAGGCGTGTAAGCCGGTCAATGCCATGGGGATGACGAAGGCGCTGCAGGAGAGAATTTTCATTCACGGCAACCTTCGCTGTCCCGGGACTCGCTTCGTCTGTGTGCGCTACGGCAATGTCCTGGCCTCACGAGGCTCGGTCATCCCACTGTTTCATGAGCAGATTCGCAGTGGCGGTCCAGTGACGATCACGGCCCCCGAGATGACCCGTTTCCTGATCAGTCTCGACGATGCTGTGGATACTGTCTTTGCCGCGCTGACCAAGGCGAGACCGGGCGAGATCTTTGTGCCGCGCGCGCCCGCCGCGAGGATGTTGGACGTCGCGCGGGCACTTATCGGAGACCGGCCGGTCGAAACCATAATCACGGGCATCCGCCCCGGCGAGAAGATCCACGAGATTATGGTCAGCGACGAGGAATCGGCCCGTACTGTCGGTCGCGGGAAATGGTACGCGGTTCTGCCCATGCTTCCCGAATTGCAATCCGACAGTGCCGAGGAAGGATGTCTGCATGGAGAGTTCAGTTCGGCGGGCGAAATCATGGACCTGGAAGAGACCCGAAATCTGCTGGAGCGAAACCACTTGCTCCTGGAGGACGGAGATCTGCCGATGATACCGGCGTTCGCAAACCCAGTGCACGAGTTGCTGCGATGAAGGTCATGACCATTCTGGGCACCCGCCCGGAGATCATCCGGCTTTGCCTCATCACGCGGTTGTTGGATGCTCATGCGGACCACGTTTTGGTTCATACCGGGCAGAATTACGATGAGCGCTTGAGCCGAGTGTTTTTTGACGAGCTGGGAATGCGTGCTCCGGACGAGTTTTTGGGGGTGCGTTCGACTTCCTTCGCTGGACAAATGGGCCAGATTCTGGAGCGCAGCTACGAACTCTTCCGGCGCCACAGTCCGGACCGTATTCTGATTCTGGGTGACACCAACAGCGGGCTGACAGCCCTGGTCGCGAGACGATTAGGCATCCCTGTTTATCACATGGAAGCCGGGAATCGGTGTTATGACGATCGTGTGCCGGAGGAGGTAAACCGTCGGGTGATCGATCACTCCAGTTCGGTGCTTTTGCCTTATACCGAACGAAGCCGGGAGAACCTGCTGGCGGAAGGTTTTCCGGGACACCGCATTTATGTAACCGGCAATCCGATCCAACAGGTAATCGGCCGCTTCGCTCCGCAGATCGCGGCCAGCCACTCCCTGGAGGAACACGGCGTCACTGCCGGCAAGTACTTTCTCGTGACTGCTCATCGCAGCGAGAACGTCGACAATGACGAGCGGTTGAGAAGTCTCATGGCGAGTCTGCGACTGCTCCATCAGAAATACGGCTATCCTCTGGTCTACCCCGTGCATCCACGCACCCGGTCGCGGGCGGAGGCGGCCGGACTAGAAATGGGTGAGGCAGGCATCCGACTGACTGCACCACTCGGTTTTTTCGACTTCATCCGGCTGGAACAGAATGCCTTCTGCATATTGTCGGACAGCGGCACGGTCCAGGAAGAGGCTTGTCTGTTCGGAGTTCCCAATGTGACGTTGCGCGATGTGACGGAGCGGCCCGAGACGCTGGAGTGTGGATCGAATATACTCTCCGGTGTCGACCCTGAATTAGTTGCCAGCGCAGTTGTTTTGGTCACATCGCAGGCAGTGGCATGGCGGCCGCCGTCCGAATATCTGCAAACTGGAGTGGCCGAAACCGTTTCTCGAATCGTGCTGGGGTTCCGGACTCCGGATGCGGCGGAAAACGCCTGGAGGGCGAGGTCTTGCGCATCCTCCTGCTAACCCAGTGGTTCGATCCCGAGCCGGCATTCAAGGGGATGCCATTTGCACGGAAGCTGATGGACCGCGGGCACGAAGTGGAAGTGCTGACTGGCTTTCCCAACTATCCTGAGGGGAAACTCTATCGCGGATACCGCTTACGGCTTTGGCAGAAGGAATCAATTGAAGGTGTCTCCGTTGTAAGGGTACCGCTGTACCCCAGCCACGACCGTTCTGCGTTGCGGCGAGCGTGGAATTATCTGAGCTTTGCGATAACAGCCACGTTGCTGGGGCCAGCCCTGGTGCGTCGACCCGACGTCATTTATGCCTATCATCCACCGGGAACCGTGGGGCTTCCCGCCCTGGCGCTGGCTGTATGGTTTGGCGCTCCCGTGGTATATGATGTGCAGGACTTGTGGCCGGACACGATCACGGCGACCGGAATGTTGCCAAATGGTCCGGCGATACGCCTACTCGACCGGTTTTGTCGGTTCGTTTATCGTCACGTGGATCGCGTCGTTGCGGTGTCGCCCGGGTTTGGGCGCGCTCTCATCGAGCGGGGAGTGGACGCCGATAGATTGAGTGTAATTTATAACTGGGGTCTGGAACAGAAGTCGCCGCCGGCCGGCACGCGCCTCGCCGATGGCAAGTTCCGGGTCGTGTTCGCCGGAAACATGGGAATTGCCCAAGGACTCGATGCAGCATTGGATGCCGCCAGTCTGTGTGCCGTTGCTATGCCGGGAGTGGAGTTCCTGTTCGTGGGATGCGGAGTCGACATGGACCGGCTCCGGCGGCGCGCGGTCGAAATGCGCTTAGCGAACGTGCAGTTTCTGGAATGGCAGCCTCCCTCCGTCATACAGACAATCCTGGGAGCGGCCGACGCCTTACTGGTGCACTTGAAAGACGATCCTCTTTTTGCGGTCACGATTCCTTCGAAGACGCAGGCCTACATGGCCGCGGGACGGCCGATTGTCATGGCGGTGCGGGGCGATGCCGCGGAACTCGTAATGCGGGCGGGCGCAGGAATTTTGGCGGAGCCGGACAATCCGGAGAGCATCGCGGCGGCTGTCCGACAATTGGTCGATATGACTGCTGAGGACCGTGATCGCCTGGGCCAGGCAGCCAAGGCGTTCTATGACCGTGAATTGGCGATCGACCGTGCAGTAGACAGGTTCGACTCGGTCTTTCGGGACGCCGTAAATCGGCCGAAACGATGCACGGGAACAGAAAGAACTCTCCGGCTTCTCGACGTGATGCTCGCGACGGCAGCACTCCTGGTGCTGTGGCCTGTCATGTCGGCCGTGGCACTTACCGTGCGAATCAAGCTCGGGTCGCCCATCTTTTTTCGCCAGGTTCGTATCGGCCGGAGGGGGCGGCGTTTCACGATCCTAAAATTCCGGACGATGTCTGAAGCCTATTCATCTGGTGGCGAGCGTCTTCCGGACGATGAACGGCTCACCCAATTCGGCCGGGTTCTCCGCAGTACCAGCCTTGACGAGTTGCCCGAGCTTTGGAATGTAATCCGCGGCGACATGAGCATGGTTGGCCCCCGGCCTCTGCTGCCACAGTATGTGCCGCGCTATACACCCAGGCAGCAGCGGAGGCACGAGGTGAAGCCGGGGATTACGGGATGGGCACAGATTCAAGGTCGAAACGCAATCGGCTGGGAAGAAAAGTTCGAATTGGATGTCTGGTATGTCGATCATCGATCCATCTGGCTGGACATCCGGATCCTGCTTCAGACGGTTTGGTGTGTGTTCCGCCGCCAAGGCATCGGCCAACCAGGTTGCGGCACTATGCCGGAATTTCTCGGCTCGGAGAACAGGTGATATGCCGATGAAGCTCAGGGCTTGGCGGCCGTTGCGCATTCTGCGTTTCTCCGGCGGCACCGGAGAACCCAAGGGAACCGAGAGCAGTTCTCCGCATCGGGCGGCGGCACGTTGCACCCGTGGGATCCGAAGACCGGGGGCTTCATAGGGATGGTCGAATGACACGATTCACCCGTGGCGAACCAGTTCACTATATGGCCGCCTTTTGCTTGGACAGCGCACATCCTGAAATGCCAAAGCGTGCACTACGCTACCTGGCCATCAACAGCGAATGTATGTCCGCCGGCTACTGGCGCGACTTCATTGACGCTGGTCTGGTCCGTCCTACCCGGGCGGTGCCTCTTGTCTCGCCAGGATCGCAGCGTATTGTCTGCCCGATGTGCGGCGATGCAATCCTTTCGGCAGTGCCGATGCATCGCATTCGTCGGCAACAGGTTGATCACGCACCGTTGGACCAGGATGTCCCCAATGACGAGCAACCTCGCGTGCCGGTCTGCAGAGCAGGCGTACCTGCCGGCAGACAGAGCCTGGCCATCGGCGACGGTGGGTCCGGCCGCGGGGTGCATACCCGGGCCGCCCAGAAGGTTCGGGTTCCCGGCTTGGTGAACATCTATCCGATTGAGTCGGACGATCTATATTTGTCGCGGCCGTGGCAGACTCAAGGACCAAAATGAAGGATTGCGCACCGCCAGTCGAACCGGGCGGCCGCTTCACGAATCCGAGTCACCCGTTGGCGAATATCGGAAAGAGTGTTGAATTAGAGCAAGCAATGTTTTTCACGCCGGTTGCGTCGATAATATCGGATGTTAATGGGACGGCAACTCCCGGTGGACCCGGGGTGAAGGTCTGGCCTTGGGCCCACGGTGGCGGCTTAAGCGACGCGCACTTCGGTGGACTGGAAACCTGTGGCCAACGATAGCCCCATCCTTCTCTCCGTCCCCCACATGAGTGGACGAGAGCAGGAGTATATCGCCGAAGCCTTCGCCTCGAATTGGCTATCCACCATGGGGCCGAACGTGGACGCCTTCGAGCAGGATTTCCGGGAGCGCTTCGGCTTGCCGGCAGTGGCCGTCTCGAGCGGAACCGCCGCGATTCACTTAGGATTGCGGGCGCTCGGAGTGGGGCCGGGAGATAGCGTTTTCTGCTCGGACCTGACGTTTGTTGCCAGTGTCAGCCCCGTGAGGTATCTGGGTGCTGAGCCGGTGCTGATCGATAGCGAGGCGGAGAGTTGGAACATGAATCCCGTCCTGCTCGGAGCCGCTTTGGCTGAGCACGCGGCCGTGGGAACCTTGCCCAAAGCCGTAGTCGTAGTTCACCTGTTCGGCCAATGCGCGAACATGGATGCCATCCTTGAGATGTGCCAGCAGTACGGCGTCGCGGTTTTGGAAGATGCTGCGGAGGCGCTGGGTGCGCTGTACCGGGGCAGGCCGGCGGGAACTATGGGAGAAGTAGGAATCTTTTCCTTCAACGGAAACAAGATCATCACTACTACCGGCGGCGGCATGCTGGTGGCGCGGCGGCCTGAACTCGCGGCGCGGGCGCGTTTCTGGGCGACGCAAGCCCGCGATCCCGGAATCTCATACGAGCATTCGGAGATTGGATACAACTACCGGCTGAGCAACGTGCTGGCGGGAATTGGGCGAGCCCAGTTGCAGGTCCTGGATGAGCGCGTTTCCCAGCGTCGGGGAGTAGCGCTACGCTACCGCGAGGCCTTTGCCGATCTGCCGGGAATTTCTATGATGCCCCAGGCGGTCTGGGGGCTCAGCACCAACTGGCTCAGTTGCTTTCTAGTGGATGCCGTGGAGTTCGGCTGTTCCCGCGACGCTTTGGTCCGGTCATTGGCAGAGGCAGGGATTGAGTCCAGACCGGTATGGAAGCCGATGCATCTTCAGCCGCTCTATGAGGGCGCTCGCCGCTACGGTGGGTCAATTGCCGAAGATTTGTACCAGCGTGGAATCTGTCTGCCGAGTTCCAGCAGTTTGACGAGGGCGGACCAATCGCGAGTGATCCGACAGGTGCGCCTCGCGGCTGCCGCGCCAATTCGCCGTTCGGCCTAATGAAATATCGTGAGTCAGCCGATTTGATTTGCAGGTGCATTCCATGCAGTCGCGATACCAAATTCCGTTCACGCTCCGCAGTAGGTTCGTCTATGTCTGGAGCATTCGCAGTATCCAGCTTGTTCTGTTCGTCGTAAGTGGGGTTGCCGCGTTTCTGCTGCGATTTGAGTTCTCCATTCCAGATGTGCTGAAAACCGCGTTCTGGGCCTCGCTGTGCGTTGGCGTTTCGGTAAAAATCGCGACCTTTCACACGTTCGGTTTGGGACGAGGCATGTGGCGATACTTCGCCACGCAGGATCTGATGCGGGTCACAGCAACCAATATCGTAGCCTCGGCTCTGGCCTCGTCTGTTCTCTTGACAGTTGGTCCAAGGCCCTTCCCACGCAGCGTCCTGATCATCGATTTTCTGCTGACACTGCTGCTTACCTCAGGCGCGCGAGCAGCCACCCGCGCCATGCTCGAGGTCACATCACGAGCTTCGGGCGAGGTGAAATACCGGGCCTTCATCTATGGAGCCGGCTCCGCAGGCTCACTGTTATTGAACGAAGCTCGATCCAACGGACGATTTCGTTATCACATCTGTGGGTTCATTGACGATGATGCCAACAAATTGCACATGCTGGCGAACGGCGTACTCGTCCGGGGGGCGGGAGCAGACCTGCCCGAGTTGGTCGCCGCTCACCAGATTCGTGAAGTACTGATCGCGATTCCCAGCGCTACCGGTACCCAGATCAGCCGTATCATCGAACATTGCCAGGCGGCGGGCGTTACTTTCCGGACCGTACCTTCCATGTCCGAGTTAGTCGCCAGCCGGGGCGCAGTCTCGCAAATCCGCAATGTGGCGGTAGAAGACGTCCTCGGCCGCAGCACAGTCAAGTTGGACGAGGGAAGGATCGGCGAGAGACTGCGCGACCGGGTGGCGCTGGTGACCGGCGCCGGCGGATCGATCGGGTCGGAACTTTGCCGGCAGATCGCATGCTTAGAGCCGGCAAAGCTGGTGGCGCTGGACATGTCCGAGACCGCGTTGTTCCATCTGGAGCAGGAAATCCGGCAGCATATGCCGAGGATCGAATTTCGTGCGGAGATCGGGAACATTCAAAACCGGCAGCGTCTTCGCGATGTCTTCGGTGCGCACAGACCGTCGGTGGTCTATCACGCCGCGGCCTATAAGCATGTTCCGCTGATGGAGGCGCATGCCTTTGAGGCAGTGGAGAACAACGTGTTCGGCACGTATCATCTGGCTACCGTGGGCGCCGAGTTCGGGGTCGAGGATTTTGTGATGATCTCCTCGGATAAGGCCGTAAGGCCCACCAATATCATGGGAGTCACCAAACGTGTGAGCGAGTTGCTGATCTGCTCGTTACAGAACGGAGGACCACGCTTCGTGTCGGTCCGTTTCGGCAATGTACTGGGTAGCAGCGGCAGCGTCGTGCCGATCTTTCAAAAGCAGATCGCCGCGGGTGGCCCGGTAACGGTGACGCATCCCAAGATGCAACGCTACTTCATGACGATTCCGGAAGCCGCGCAACTTGTCCTGCAAGCTTCGAGCATGGGAACCGGCGGCGAGATCTTCGTTCTCGACATGGGACGTCCCGTGTCGATAGTTAAGTTAGCGCAACAACTGATCCGGTTGTCAGGGCTACGGCCGGACAAGGATATCCGGATTGTGTATTCCGGCCTGCGGCCCGGTGAAAAGCTGTGCGAAGAACTCAACCTGGCGGATGAGCAGACAGTGCCGACACGTCACGCGAAGATTAAGGCCTTCACCGGGACCTGCCTTCCGTTCGAGCGGGTCACCCGGCACCTTGGCGCTCTCCGCAACGCCTGTGAGGCGCGAGACCTGCGAACTCTGATGCTGGAGCTCAAAGACATAGTTCCAGACTACAATCCGAGCAAAGAGATGCTACACAAGATCACCGAACCGGGATTGTTTAGGCTCAGTGACGCCGTGGACCGCGAAACCGGCTCAAACCCGGAGGATTCTGATTTTTCACCGATCTCGGTTGCTGGCGCCCCGTGCTATAGGGAGTTGTCATGACAGCTACCGCGTGTCCACACTGCGGCTCCGCCCGCTTGTACCGTTCGCGGCGGCGCCACTCCTTGGAACGTATACTTGCAGCGCTCGGAGGCACGATGCGCCGCTGCCATGACTGCAACCGTCGATACGCCAGGTTCGGTCATTCGATGATGGGCGTGCGAGATCTGCAGACTGTTTCGCGGAAACTTGGCCTGGTCCTGACGATGGCCGCCGCCGTGGTTTCTATTATGGTCGCGATTCTGTGGTTCAGCCGCGCCCAGTCGGTTCCGATATCGGATACGGGGTGCTCCACGCCCGTCCGACGGTCTCTACCGGCGCAACTCTTCAGGGTTTAACCGCCAGTGACCAGTCTTCGTCTATTGTTGGCGGGAATTCTGCTATACGGTGCCGCAACCCTTTGGGTGCGGGATCGGTGGGCGGTTTGCGGTCTGGAGGCGGCAGTATTCCTCTGCACTATCTGGTTGCTGGCGGGAGTGGTTTTGCGGCGCCGGCCGGCCGCACGTGGAGTCGTCCCTGTTTTGTTAGGGTGCATGTGCCTCTGGGGGAGTGGTCAACTGGCGGTTCACTCGACCGTGGCGCCGGCCGAGACGGCTGATGCAGTTTTGTACTGGCTGGCCGCCACGTGTCTCGCCTGGATGGGCCTGGAGGCTTGCTCGATCCGAAAAGATCGCCACGAATTCCTGAAGACCGCGCTGGCAGTTGGTTCGACGATCTGCCTGCTGGGCCTCGTTCAGCTTTTTACCTCGCACGGGCGGGTGTTCTGGCTGTTCCCTTCCGGCTACGCGTCAGAAGTAATCGGTCCGTTTGTCTCGCGCAACAACTATGCCGCAATGGTGGAGTTGCTGCTTCCCGTGGCATTGTTGATGGCATTCCGGCACGGGCGGTGGGCCAACGTGTATCTCACGTTGGCGGCAGCGCTGGTCGCATCGGTGATTGCCAGTGGATCGCGGGCGGGCACGATCCTCGTCATTTTGGAAGCGGCACTAGCTTCCGTGCTCCAAATGAGAGCCAGCCGCGCAGCCATTGGCCGGCGGTGGATCGGGTTCGCCGCTCTTGTGCTTACTTTCACTTTCATCGTGGGCTACCAGTATGTTTGGGAGCGATTTCACGCGGATGGGGACCCTTTCGAATATCGACGCGAGTTTGTGGAATCGTCTGTTGCCATGCTGAAGGCCGAACCGCTGCATGGTTTCGGATTCGGAACCTGGGCAGCCGCCTACCGGCAATACGCCCTGATCGACGCTGGGGCGCAAGTCAACCATTCACACAATGAATGGATCCAATGGTCTGCGGAAGGCGGTTTTCCCGCCCTCGGATTGATGTTGGCCATCTTGGTATTCTGCACGCCGGACGCTTTTCGTTCCATCTGGGGACTCGGGGTCTTCGCGGTTTTTGTACACTCGCTGATCGACTATCCGTTTCTCAGGCTGGGCCTGGCGTGTTGGATCTTCGTGTTCGTGGGCGCCTTGGCGGGATACGGCCGGGAACGGGGAAGGCTGAAGCATGGGGGCGACGGACCATCCAGATTGGCCGGCCCATATGCGCGTGTCGTGGCGATGGCCGTGATTCCGATTCTGATATTCGCCACATGGCAGTCATATCGAACGGCTTGGGCAGACGTCTTATACTGGCGGGCTACCCCCGATGCGGTTGCGCGGGCGGCGGCCTTGCGTCCGGATCGCGCGGAGTATCAATTCGCCTTGGCGCAGACGGACCCGGACCACTCGATACCGCATTTGCAGAGCGCCATCGAGTTGAACCCATACCTCAGTGAGGCCCGGATACTTCTGGCTTCGCAACTCGAACTGAAAGGGGATCTGGCAGCCAGCGAGGCGGCCCTGCTCGAACTGGCGCGCCGCGACCGGCAGTATGCTCCGGCCTGGGCATTGGCGAATTACTACGTCCGCGCCGGGCGGTACGAGAATTTCTGGTCCTGGGCACGCACAGCGGCGCAGCGGTCGCCTGGCGGAATGCGGCCCTTGTTCGATCTCTGCTTTGCGCTAACCAGCAATGCCGAGACCGTGCTGGAGCGTGTAGTGGTGCCCCGCCGAATTGTGGAGCAAGAGTTTCTAACGTATCTTATCGAGAAGAGCCGCCTGGCCGATGCCCATATGGCGGCGATGCTTATCGCGAAGACTGCATCTGATCAGGACCGCGACGCTCTGCTGAATTACATAGACCGCGCGGTGGATGACCGCCGCTTTGACCAGGCAGCTACCGTTTGGAATAGCCTGTGCATGAAACACCTGGTGCCCTACGCACCCTCTGTCCCGGGAACGTTGGTGAATGGAGATTTCAGCCGGCCGATTCTGAACCGCGGGTTCGACTGGAGGGCCGCGGCGCCTGGCTGTGCGACAGTTGCGCAGACCCATACAGATGGCGCCGCGCTGGAGCTTTTCCTGTCCGCCAGCCGGCCGGAGAACTGTGAAATCGCTGACCAATTCGTGCGCCTTGCCGCCGGAACCTGGTACGTAATTCGATTTCAGTACCGGACCATCGAGTTGCCGGACCCTACGGGTGTGCACTGGTCGATAGGAGAGCGTGAGGAATATGATTTTCGTTCGTCGCCGGAATGGACTGACGCGGAATGGCGATGGCAGGCATCGGCAGATCGGGGGCGGTTAGCTCTGGCTTATCGGAGAAAATCGGGAACCACACGCCACGAGGGCACGGTGCTGGTCAGGGGCGTCCGGCTGCAACCATATGAGGTTCCGGCGCATTCCATTACGGCAACTCGCCGGGGAGACGAATAGCAGATGCCGGGAACGATATCTACGGGGCTTACCGAGCATCGGAACTCAGCTTTCGCAGTCAGCGCGCTGATTCATGCCGCTCTGGCCCTTCTCCTTCTTAGAGTGACATTACCCCAGATGTCCCAACGAAGTAGTCCACATGTCGTGCCGGTATACGTTCCTGCGGCGCTCGCGAGGAATCCGCTACGGGATCATGCGCCGCACCACAGAGACCCGCCGCGCATTCCAGCCTTGGCTCTCCCGCCGCCCGCCGTGAGTGCGGCGGCGCCCGCGCCGGAAATGCGAAGCGCGTCCAGTCCGGAAGCGCCCGCACCGGAGCTTCCCCGGCCCAGGCCAGTGCCACCGCCGGAGATCGAACCGGGCGCCGTCCAGTCGTCCTCGCCCGTTCCCCGGGTCGGAGCTTTCGACTCACCGCCCGCAACCGCCCAACGCGGGCCGGTCTCAAATTTGGCTGCATTGCATCTGGGCAAGTTTGAACAATCTCCGACACCACTGCCCACTGGAGAGCGCCGCGGTCGAATCGTTACCGCCGGTTTCGGCTCCGCCGCAGTGGAACGTCCGGAACGCGCAAACCCATCGGAAGGTACTGTCCTCGCGGGCAGCTTTGGTGCTGCGGAAGCGTCCCGGTCGCCCATCCCGTCACCTCGGGCGGTGACGAAGACCGATTTCGACAGCGTGGATGCGCGACCAACCTCCGCCAAGGCAGCCACAACGGACGAACGTTCCAGCGCACTCGAGATTCTGGAGAAACCGCGGCCACTGTATTCCCAAGAGGCACGCAGACTCAAGATCGAGGGCGTGGTGGTTGTAGAGGTGTCTTTCGGCGCCGACGGGCATGGGCGCGTTCTACGGGTGGTCCGTGGCCTCGGTCACGGGCTTGACGAGAACGCCATCCGGGCCGCAATGGGAATTCGCTTCCGCCCGGCGGTCCAGCAAGGCCGGCCTGTAGACACCGTGGCGCTGGTAAGAATCGAATTTCAGGTGGCTTATTGAAGCTGTGAAGGAAAGGAAATGAAAAGAATCATATCGACCTGGCTTCTGGTGGTGGGTTTTACGGGGCCGGTTATGGCCGCCGGCGAGCGCGAGGCCGTGGACAAACTCCTGGACCGGATCGCGGAACAGGAGCGCCAATTCATCCAGGAATTGCATACTCGCAAGGCTATTATGGAGACCTACATTCAGGAGACTCCAGATCCGGCAAGCGACACCGCGGACGTGGTACGGGATCATTATTTCCTAGGCCGGCTGGATTTCTCCAAAGGACTCGAGTACACGGCAATGGCGGCCCGTGGAGAGGTACCAAAAAGTTCGCGATTAGTCTTCTTTCTGAAGAACCGCTCTACGGTTTTTGTTCCTACCGGGTTCGCCCAAATGGCGCTACCCGATTCCGTGGGTCTGGACCGGCGGACGTACCACATGGACTTCGTCCGCCGCGAATTCCTGGGTGAGATACGATGCCTGCTCTTCGACGTCGAACCCATCGATAAGAAGACGCCCGGGAAATTCAAAGGCCGGATCTGGGTCGAAGACCAGGACTTCCGGATTGTGCGTTTCAACGGCACTTACACCAACAGTTCAGCGGCCCGCATGTATTTCCATTTCGATAGCTGGCGGGTGAACGTAGCGCCCGGCTTATGGGTGCCTGCTTTCATTTATGTGGAGGAAACGGGCGGCGAGAATACCGGGCCCGTTCCGAGATTCAAGGCCCAAACGCGACTCTGGGGCTACCACGTTGCGACCAGCGGGAATCTCGAAGAGCTTGTCTCGATTGCGGTGGAAGCAGACAAACCAGTGAAGGATGGCGCGCAAGCCCCGAATCTCTCTCCGCTGGAAAGCCAGCGCAGTTGGGAACGGCAGGCTGAGGCCAATATCCTGGAACGTCTGGAAAAGTCGGGCCTGCTGGCTCCGCGGGGACCCGTCGATGAGATCCTGAACACTGTCGTAAACAATCTGGTTGTCACTAACAATCTCGGCGTGGGGGCCCAATGCCGCGTGCTGCTGACTACCCCCATCGAGACGTTCTCAGTGGGCCAGACCATCGTAATCAGCCGCGGACTGATTGACGTGTTGCCGGACGAAGCCAGCCTGGCGATGGTGCTCTCCACCGAATTGGCGCACATCGCGTTGGGCCATAGAACCGACACGCACTTTGCGTTTTCAGACCAGACCATGCTGGGCGACGCCGAACTGCTGAGCCGCCTGCAATTGGCAAGGCCGGAGGCGGAAATCCAACAGGCGGGGGCCAGAGCCGCCGAGTTGCTCGCCAAGTCGCCATACCAGGCGAAACAGTCAAACGCCGGTTTGTTCCTCAAGGCATTGGCGGATCGTGTCGCGCAATTGCCGTGCCTGATTCGGGCCAATCTGGGCAATCAACTGGCTGGCGGCGACGAGCCGGCACGGCTTGCCTCGTTGGCGGGTCCGTCTCCAGGGCAAGATCCTGAACAAGTTGACCGGATAGTTGCGCTGCCGCTCGGGTCCCGAGTTCATCTGGATCCGTGGTCGAATGAAATCCAGTTGGTCAAAACCAAGGCGGTTCCGATCCTCTCGGCGCGCGACAAGTTGCCGTTCGAAATTACGCCCTTCGTTATTTCTTTGACGCGCGTCGAAGGACGGTCGAATGCACCGGACCCGGCGCCCCCGGACGAGTCGCCGGCCGGGCGGAAACACTGAAGGCAGGATTTTGATTCGAACGCTTCGTAGGGGCAGGCTGTGACGCTTATTTATAGATCTCCAGCAGGTGGCGCCGATCGTCCGCCGATATCCCGGAGTGTTTGCGAATATCCTCCCGCACCGTCAGGAGCCGGCGATACCGCCCGAAGTACTCCGCGATGTCGCCGCCGTATTGGAAGTTGTACATAATATCTGCGAAGGCGCTGGTGTGTTCCAGCCCCAAGCGCGTGCCCAGATTCGTGCAGGCAGGTCAAGTAAAGCACGGTTTCCCGCAACAGGGCATCCCCGTCCGACGCGTTGGCCGTCGGCGCGAGTACGTATACTTCGGCACCCCGGACTCCGTCCACCAGGATCGGACGCGTCTCTCCGTACAGGCTGCCGCTGCCAGTCGCCCAGAAGACGCGAATCTGCGCCTGCTCCCGCTCCGCGATCCGCTGCAACCGCAGTTTTCCACCGGCAGCCGCCTGCCAGGCTTCCATGGCCCACTGGGCCAGTTCCGGGTCGCCCGGACGGCACCCGCTTGTCGTCTTCGAGCAGGTATCCACCCAATATTTCAGGGTCGCGCTTTGCCCCAGTCCGCAGCAAAGAACTGCCACCAGAATCCGCAGCATGCGCATAAATCTCACTTCCATTGCGCCGTAAAGATGTTGAACTCGTACCGCCCTTTGGCGTCGAGATCGGAACAGAATACCAGCGTCTTGCCATCCGGCGAGAACTCGGGGAACGACGTGAATCCTCCCGTGCCGGTGACCTGCTCCAATCCCGAGCCATCCACGTTGATCAGGTACAGTTCGAAGTGACGGCTGTCGCACTCCTGCTTGTTGGAGGAAAACAGGATCTTCTTTCCGTCCGGGGTAAAGGTGGGGGCAAAGCTGGCGCAGCCGAAACCGGTGATCGTGCGAGCGCCGCTGCCATCGGCATTCGCCACCACGATCTCCATCTTCATCGGCGCCGTCAGGTTCTCCGCCAGCAGCGACTTGTACTTGTCCATGTCCGTCGGGCGTCTTGGGATAATTGGCACGCCACACCAGCTTTTTCCCATCGCGCGAAAATACCGCGCCGCCGTCGTAGCCTGGCGACTTCGTCAATTGCTGCTTGCCTGTGCCGTCTCCCTTCATCCTCCACAGATCCAGATCGCCCGAGGCGAGCGACGTGTACACGATGTTTCCCGTCTTCCAGTTGACCGTCGCCTCCGCGTCGTAACCGCGAGTTTCCGTCAGGCGCTTCTCGATCTTGCCATCGTCGCTGGCAAGGAAGATATCGTAGCCCGCGAAGACCCCCCACAGGTAACCTTTGCTGCGGTCCGGATTCGCCGGACATGCGGGATCCGCAAGGTGCGTGGAAGCATAAACAATATGCTTGTTGTCCGCCAGGAAGTATCCGCAGGTCGTGCGGCCCTTGCCTGTCGAGACCAGGTGCTGGTTGCTCCCGTCCGCGTTCATAATGAACATCTGGTCGCAATCGTACGGTGTCCGCGTAGTTTGAAAGATCAGGCGCTTTCCGTCCGGAGACCAGTACGCTTCCGCGTTCTGCCCACCATGCGTGAGCTGACGGATGCCGGCCAGGTGTTTCGATTGACCCGCCGCGACGCAAACCGTCGCCGCCAATACCCAAAGCACTCGATTCATTGCGGCGTCCCCGCCGCCTGGCCCTGGAACTGCCGAATCTGCTTCACCGCGGCGGCCACCTTCATATCGAAAATCATCTTGCCCAACGCGGCCGTGGAGGGGCGGGCATCTCCCGTGATTCCATTGTTCACGCGCCTGGCGTTAGGATCCCGCGGCTCTCCAGGTTTGCGCATCGGGTCTCCCACGGCTGTTGCGATCAGGTCCATACGGACCCAACCTTTGTCCTGACCCAGGTAGATCATCTCCGACGTGTCCGGAATGCCCGCGTGCGAACTCAAGGGCAGGTTCTTCGAGGTCAGATACTTGTCGAATTCGTCGTTGGCCTTGTAGACGTCTCCGCAGAAATACACATGGATGCCCTGCGGCGCATATTTGTCATCCAACTTTTTCGCGGTGTCGCCCAGTTCCTTTTGCCCGCCGCCATGGTCGCCCATAAGGATTACCACTTTGAAACCGTTCCTGATCAGTTGCTCGGCCACCTGCTCGTTGACCATAGCGAACGCGGGGCCGGTCAGCCCGATCGTCCCCGGCAGATTCGGGTTGCCGTTGTTCACCGAAAAAGGCATCACCGGCGCGGCGATCGCGTTTCCCAGCTTTTCCGCAATCGCGATCACCGTGGCATGCGCCATGAGCGTATGCCCGCCATTCACATTCTGCGGTCCACGGGTTTCGGTTCCGCCGTTATACACCAATGCGGTCGTTTTGCCGCCCTGGATGGCCGCTTTCAATTCCGGCCAGGTCATCATCTCCAGATCCACCGCACTCCTGGTCTGCGCCAGCCCCAGCACGGCACACGCGCAAATACCCAATATCGCTACACGCATAATTCGCCCCCTCTGGCGCCACGCGGCAGCATATCATAGATGAACGGTCACCGAGGGGGACCAAAATGGAACATCTCATCGCCAAACTGCTCCACGATTTCGAGCAGGGAAAAATGAATCGCCGCCAGCTCATCCAGAGCCTCGCCATGGCGGCCTCCGCCGCTGCCGCCGCCGCGCCCGCGCAAGCAGCCGAAGGCAAAGGTTTCAAGGCCGTCGCCGTGAATCACATTTCGTATCAGGTCGCCGACTATGCCAGAACCCGCGACTTCTACGCCGACCTTCTGGGCATGAAGGTCTCGCACGACGATGGCCAGCGTCAGTGCTATCTTGCATTTGGGGACACCTTCCTGCTGGCTCGCAATGCCCGCGGCGGCGCCACTGGCCCGCGCATCGATCACATGGCTTATACGATCGAGGATTGGGACAAAAATGCGGTCGAGGCTGAACTGAAGCGGCGCAACCTTCCCGCACGCCTCGATACCGAGGACAGCTTCCACACCAAGGATCCGGATGGTTTCGATGTGCAGATCAGCGGCAAAAACATGCACGCCTGAGGCACTCGGCCATCCCGTCTGAACCGGCCGCCGCTGCACTGCCGTCCCCGGCACGTTGCGGCGGCGCACCCATTGTGTTATTTATGGGTTCAAGTCGGACAATTTGATCCAACTAAAGCCGCCCTGCTTGTGTAGCGACGGTCAATCATTAATTCTCTTCTAAAGGATGGCATTCCGTGGAAGCTGTCAATCGCAAACTCATCCGTCCGTCTCTGAACGAGATCAAAGAGCAGATCACGCCTCCGCGCCGTGCCCCGCAGCAGAAGAAGCCTGTTCCGCCGGATCAGACCAATGCCGAGAATTTCTATTACGTCAAGCAGATGCAGGCCAAGACGCCGATGGTGTTCGTGCTGCGCGACGGCGAGACGCTGCACGGCGTGATCGAGTGGTACGACAAGTGCTGCCTCAAGGTGAATCGCACCGAGGGCCCGAATATCCTGCTTTACAAACCCAGCATCAAGTACATGTACAAGGAGGGCTAGGGCTGCAACCGCTTGCGTCTGCGCCAGCCGGTATTCTCTGCGCTCGCCGGCCTCCCGGTAGCGCCGCTTTTCTTCTTCGGTTTCCGGAATCACGGGCGGAATCGCCGTCGCCTTTCGCTCGTCGTCCAAGCGCCACGAACGTCAGGTAGGCCGAACAGGTGTGCAGACGCTCGCCGGTCAGCAGGTTCTCCGTTTGCACGTAGACGCCGACCTCCATGGACGTGCGGAATACCCGATTCACCGACGACCGCAGGATGATCAGTTGCCCGATGCGCACGGGATGGAGGAAGTGGAGGCTGTCCACCGAGGCGGTGACCACCGGCGTGCGCGCGTGCCGCATGGCTGCCATGGCCGCCGCCAGATCCACCAGGTGCATCACCTTGCCGCCGAGCACGTTGCCGAGGCCGTTGGCGTCGTTGGGAAGCGCCAGTTCGGAATACTCGGAGATCGATTCGCGTACCGGTTTGCCTTCCATGGTCCTCCTGAGAGTGGATGCGCGATCAGCGCCTCCGCGGCTTCGACCTTGCGCCGCAGATAGCTTTCCACGTAGGCGCAGGCCTGGCGTTCCAGGTTGTCGCCTCGCGGCGGATCGGGTAAATGCGCCGAGAGCTGTCGAGTACTCCAGCGGACCGTGGGCGAACGGGTGGTGGTCGCGTTCGATCACGAAATAGAGACGAAGCAAGGGGCCCTGATCGCCCGCGATGGTGAAGCGAACGGCGTCGGGTCCATCGGGCGAAGCGGGGAAGCGGGCGCAATTGCCGCGCGCGTAGCCGAAATTGCAGAGGCGTCGAAGCATCGGTTTCGTCCGGCTGGCACGGATGCAGCGGGCGTCGCGCGGCAATCCCCGGCCCAGAGGTCGCCCAAAGGCGGCGAGCATCCGGGCGGCGCTGCCCGGTGAGGTTCGCGGCTCTATAGGGTAGAAATAGGGGCAGGCCATTTCGGAGGTATAGTAGCACAAGCGATGGAAAACACCCGGTTAGACACTCTGAAGAGCATGGTGGCGCAGAACCCGCAGGACAGCTTTTCGCGATACGGCCTGGCCATGGAATACCGCAATGGCGGCGATCTGGAAGGCGCGGTGCGGGAATTCCGCGCGCTGATCGAGGTGAATCCCAGACTATTGCTACGCCTACTTCCACGGGGGCCAGACGCTGGAGCGCCTGGGCCGCTTGGAGGAAGCAGCCGAACTGTACCGCCAGGGGATCGAAGCCTCCGTGCGGAGTGGCGATCAGCATGCCCGCGGCGAAATTCAAGGTGCGCTCGATCTTTTGGGCTAAGCGAAACGTGTACAATAGGAGATTCG
>CAWKYG010000011.1:0-45245 GCA_963853855.1 uncultured Solibacteraceae bacterium
CGATTACCGCCCCACAGGCCGGGTTGCCAACACAGGTCGGCATAATCCGGACATCGGCATAATGCGTCTTATGCCGATGTCGGCATAAGGCGCACACAGTCCGAGGGTTCATGGCCGGCGCGATGAAGAAGGCCGGGTACGCGGTCGAATCCTTCAAGCCCGAGGGCGGTGAGCGCTCCTACCGCATTCAACGCGTAGAATCGAAGCGCAGCACCTTCCTGACCCGCCCGGTTTCGGCCGCGGCGGGCCTTTTTGTTCTGCGTTCCCTCCGCACAGGACTATTTCCGCGCCAGCTTGAGTTGGTTTGGGTCAGCCAACCTCAGAAGAAGCCTGCACGCCCAGGTTTGATTCCCGAATCTGCCCAGGTCTTACCGCTGAATCGCCCTGGGCGGGCGTGTAGATACGCGGGTGGTCGCCACCGACCTATGACCCAAGTTTCGCCTCCACCAGATGGATTGGAGCAGCCCAGGGGCGTGGCGCAGCCAGTGCGGGCTGATTCCGGGAGTTTTGTCCGACACCCGACTTGCTTTGCCGCCTTCCGGCGAATACCGAACAGCCTCCTTTTGCCGCCAGCGTAAACAGCCGGGAGACGGGTGCCAGTCCGACCGCGACTAGGGAATCGGCGAACTTATGAAGATCGCCTAAATCAATCTGATTCAGAGGCTTCCATAATTTCTCTATTGCTCGGCCGGCAACACGGTAGGAGCGCGTATGCGTGCTGGCTTGGCTGTTCAGCGCGAGTTTACTAAACTTGCGACGCGACGGCCGCGCGTTGGATTGCCCACGCCGATTGCATGCGACGGCGAGGGCGCGGTACGCTGGCGCCAGTGACCATCGAGGATTACCGCCACTTTTACGCCGAAGAGATTCGCTACTGCGCGGACGTGTCGACTGAGGCACTGGTGGAGGCCTACGCCCGCGTGCCGCGCGAGCCCTTTCTCGGCCCCGGGCCATGGCAGATCGGCGCGCCGGGGGGCCGCGCTTTGAGCATCGCCGGCGTCAGCCAGGCGCACTACCGAACAATCGACGACCCGCGCCATCTCTACCATGACATGGTGGTCGTGCTCGACCTCGCCCGCGACATCAACAACGGCCAGCCGGCTGCGCTGGCGCGCTGGATCGATGCGCTCCAACTCCAGCCCGGCAGCCGCGCCTACCACCTGGGCTGCGGTGTCGGCTATTACACCGCGATCATCGCCGAGGTGGTCGGCTCGATGGGTGCGGTCACGGGCGTGGATTACGAAGAGGACCTCGCCGCCCGCGCGAGCGAGAACCTGGCGGGCTATCCCAACGTGACGGCGCAGAACGCCGACGGCACCGCGTTCGACCCCGGTCCGTGCGACGCCATCTTCGTCAATCCCGGGGTCACGCACGTGCAGCCGCTGTGGCTCGACCGGCTGCGCGACGGCGGACGCCTGGTGCTGCCGCTCACCGTTTCGGCATAACCCAAAGTGGGCCAGGGTGTGATGCTGCGGATCACCCGGCGCGGCGAAGCGTTCCTCGTCGACATCGTCAGTCCGGTCGGCATCTATTCCGCCATCGGATTGCGCAGCGCCGAAAACGAAGCGCTGCTGCGAAAATCGATGGTTACCGGCGCGCTGCTCAGGGTGAAATCGCTCCGCCGCGACGCGCACGAGCCGGGGGACTCCTGCCTGGTGCACTCCCCGGAAGGGTGTTGGAGCGCAGAGGCAAGAAGCTGAGGAGTTAGGGTACTCGCACAGCATCTGGAAGAAACCAAACAGAGATCCAACTGGAGTTTGCGAAGCAGTTCGCCGAACCAGCCAGTTCAGGCCGAATGAACCCCGTGGTTCATTTTCTCCGGTGTGGTGATAGCTAGACTGATTGTTTGCAATAGCTTACGCTTTGGCCATGGGGTTGCCTTTACACCGCCCGTAACCGGCACCCAGACAGGGCAGCCCGAAAAGAGAGGACACGACGATGAATACCACAACGATGAGAACGATGATCGCGGCGGCTGCTCTGGTGGTCGCTGCTGGTAGCGCTTCGGCGCAGAGTTACAAAGCGGAAGTCCCGATGGCTTTCCATGTAGGCAACAAGACCATGGCGCCGGGTTCTTACGACCTCCGCTTCGCCAAGGGCACTGCCGGCCAGATTCTGGTCATCTACAACCAGAGCGACCACAATGCGGCGGCGCTCGTGGCCGCTGTCACTGATCCCCCCAAAGCCTCTCGTGACGCGACCGTCACGTTTGAGTGCACCGGTGGCACTTGCAGCCTTCGCAAGCTGTCGGATGGCTCGGGCACCGTGGCGTATGAGTTCCCGGCTCAAAAGGCCCCCGGCACGCTAACCGCCCATCGCACAGAGTTTGTGACCCTATCGATGATCAAAGCCCACTAAGAGGCGATCATACCCTCGGAGGATGAAAGGGCGGCGGCCGACTGGTTCGGTGCCGCCCTTGTTGTTTTGGTGCCAGCGCGGTTGCCTTACCCTGGCGCTGGCGCCTATCACGTGCGGTGCGGCTCCAAAGTTGGGGAGCGCCGGATCGGCGCGCGCTACTATCAGGAGTTGACCACAGACTGATTGAGCAGGCGCCGCGGCAGATTGCCCGAGCACTGGGAGTTTTATGAGCGACCGCTTGGATTTCGAGATTGTTTGTCCCCACGACCACGACCAGACAGTTACATTCAGCCAGGAGGAGTTTGAAGCAGAGCTGAAATCGGGAACGCTGGTGTTCCACTGTAATACCTGCGAGGCTAACTGGCCTCCCTCCCGTGAAGACATCGCCAAGTTCCGGAAGCAGTTCACGAAGAATTCTGGCTAGCGGCCCCGCGTGTGCGCCCAGTTGCTCCGTCACCGAACGATCAGCCCGGAGCCCGGAGCATCCGCGCCCGCGCCGACCGGGCGCCGTCGCTCGTGCTCCTGCAGGCAGCGCGGTTCTGCTGCTTTTTGGTCGCCTTTTCCTGGCTCTGGCGTATCCCGGTGCGGGGTGGCTCCATTCCTAGCCCCACCGGCGGCGGACGCAACACGGGGCTCCAGTGGCGCGGCAGTGGGCTTCACGTTGGCAGCCGGCTCCTGCCTGCTCGCCGGGGCGGCGCCTTCTTGGCCTTCGGTACGCTCAATGAGATGCCCGGCATAAGCAGAATCTAGCCCGACTTTCGCACTTCGGAGGGTTTTACCGGCTCGACCGAACTATATTTGGTTTGTCTGCAACAATGCCGCCTCGAAAAGGGCCTGAGTGAAGACCTACTCTCTTTCCTTTTGCCTCGGTTTCTGGCATGCTGCTGCTTCCTATGTTCCTGCGCAGCACCCCACGAAAGAAGGACGGCAAGATTCACCGCTACTTCAGCGTGGTCGAGAATCGCCGCTTGCCCGGCGCCAAAACGGTGCAGCGCACCGTGCTGTATCTAGGCGAGATCAATGACCAACAGCAGGCTGCGTGGCGCAAGACGCTGGAAGTCTTCGACGAAGACCAGCAAGACTATCGAACCATGAGCCTGTTTCCGGACGACCGGGAGGTTCCCGCCGATGCCCTGGACAGCATCCAGGTAAAACTTAGCGGCCTGGAATTGCGGCGTCCGCGCTCCTTCGGCGCTTGTTGGCTGGGGTGCGAGTTGTGGCACCAACTCGGATTGGATGAGTTTTGGCACCAGCGTTTACCGGAAGCGCGCGAAGCGGTGAGTTGGGAGAAGGTGCTGCAGTTGCAGGTAGTGAACTGCCTGCTCGACCCGGGCAGTGATTATCGCTTGCACCGGCAGTGGTACGTGGATACGGCGATGGACGAGCTATTGGAAACGGACTTTGCCGTGGCCGCCAAGGACCGGCTGTATCGCTGTCTGGACCGGGTGCTGCCGCACAAACAGGAGTTGTTTGTCTGGTTGAAACAGAAGTGGGCCGACTTGTTCCAGGCGGACTTTGAAGTATTGCTCTACGATCTAACCAGCACGTACTTCGAAGGCGAGATGGAGCAGAACCCAAAAGCCAAGCGTGGTTACAGCAGAGATAAAAGACCGGACTGTCTGCAATTGGTGATTGCGCTGGTGGTGACCACCGATGGGTTGCCGTTGGCCTATGAGGTGATGAAGGGGAACACGTCAGATCGCACCACCCTGCCGGGCTTTCTCAAGAAGATCGAGGACACCTACGGCAAAGCGCGGCGCGTATGGGTGATGGATCGCGGGGTTCCCAGCGAAGACATTCTGCAAGACATGCGCTCGCCGGAAGGGCAGACGTTCTATTTGGTAGGCACGCCGAAAAGCAAGATCAACCAGCATGAAAAGAAGTGGCTGGATCTGCCGTGGCAAAAGGTTCGCGACTCGGTGGAGGTGAAGTTGTATGAGCATGAAGGCGAACTCTATGTGCTGGCCAAGAGCGGTGGGCGGCAGGCCAAAGAGAACGCCATGCGGCGCAAGCGACTGGCTCGCTTGCTGCGTAAACTGCGGACAATGCGCAAGAGCCTGCCGAAGCGCGATCAACTGTTGCTGCGCATCGGGGCCGCCAAGAAGGAAGCCGGGCGGGCTTTCGGGTTCGTGAAGATGCAGAGGCCGGCGGCGGACCAGGCGGTCACTCGGGAGACATTCTCCTTTGAGGTGGACAAGGTCAAGCTGAAAGCCGCCGAACAACGTGACGGCCATTATCTGCTGCGCAGCAACCTCACTGGCGAAGATCCTGCGGTGTTATGGACGCGCTATGTGCAACTGACCCAGATAGAGAGTGTGTTCCGGTCGTTGAAAAGCGAACTGAGCATCCGGCCCATTGGTCATCAACTGGAACATCGGGCCGATGCGCACGTGCTGATTGCGTTCCTGGCTTACAGTCTGCAAGTCACCTTGAAGAACCGTCTGATGAAGCACGCGCCAGGATTGACACCGGCCGCGGTGTTCGAAAAGTTGGCGACGATCCAGATGGTCGAGGTGTGGATTCCCATGGTGGACGGCCGCTGGCTGGCGATGCCGCGTCACACGCAGCCGGAGCCCGATGTGCAAGCACTACTCAATCAGATTCGGATCACGCTTCCCTCCCAACCACCACCACGGATCAAGGCCTCCCAGATCACGTCAAAATAGACCGCACCCTCCCTAGTTTTGTGGTGAAGACCTTTGGGTAGCCTTCACTGATTCTGCGAGGTTTAGCTGTTGCAAAACCTGCGAAGTGCGAAAGTTGGGCTAGTTGATTTTAAACGGGATAACCCCGTACCATGTGACCCGATGAAAGTAATCGGTTACGGTCGTGTTTCAACTGATAAGCAAGCCGAACGAGGGGTTTCCCTCGAAGCTCAGGCTGAGAAGATCCGCGCTATGGCGGTGGTGCACGGCGCCGAACTGGCGGAGATCATCGTGGACGGGGGCGAGTCCGCCAAGAGCCTGAACCGTCCCGGCATGGCGCGGCTTCTGGCGATGGTGGATGCCGGCGAAGTGAAAACCGTCATCATCGCGAAGTTGGACCGGCTGACGCGCTCCGTGAAGGACCTTGCACGCTGCTGGAGCGGTTCGAGCGCCGGGGCGTGGCCCTGGTGTCCGTGGCGGAATCCCTGGATACGGGCTCCGCGGCGGGCCGGCTGGTGCTCAACATCATGACGGCGGTTTCCCAGTGGGAGCGGGAGGCAATTGGCGAGCGGACGCGGGACGCCATGCGCCACAAGCGCAGCAACGGGGAGCGAGTAGGGAACATCCCCTACGGCTACCGCTTGGCTGCGGACGGTCGGCACCTGGAAGAGGACGCGGGCGAGCAAAACGGTCCTGTCGGAGATCCAGCGCCTTCGTGGGACTGGGATTATTCTGCGCGGGATCGCGGCCGCCCTGAACGGCCAAGCCCTGCTGACGCGCCGGGGCACCGCCTGGCGCCTGGAATCGGTGGCGCGCGCCCTCAAGGCGGACGCGCTCGCCAAGGTCGCGGCCTGATTCCGGCCAATCCGGAGTCGTCACCGGTCCGTCACGTCACTTACCTGCCGACACAGGCCCCAAAGTGGTGGTGCAGCGGCGAAGAGTTGCCGGGCAGCCCCAACCCTGCTACGAACCTCAACGCGGGAGTTGAGTCCGTTAATCCGCACGATCCGCACGATCCGCACGCAGTGATTCCGCATCCAACGTCCTGATCGTTGCTGCGGCCCTTGCCTGCAGCATCTGGTCGTACATCCTGCTCGAACTGAGGCAAATTCGCATTCATTATGGTGGCTTGCTTTTCCTCTTTATCTGAGATAGTATTAATATCTCAGATAAGGAGCCGCCTATGAACCGCACCAGCCTCTCACCTGCCGAACGAGACTTCCGTTCCAAACTCGCCCAATTGGCTCATGACAACTGGCTGCTTCGCGGAACCTTGTCTGTTCGTACTCGCAAGTGTGGCAAGGCATCTTGCCACTGCGCCAAAGGCGAATTGCACGCCTCCCTATATTTGGTCCAAAGCCACGACGGAAAACCGCGACAACTCTGCATCCCCAAGTCATGGGAACCCCGCGTCCGGCAGGCGGTGAACGATTACCAGCAACTGCAACGCCTCATCGAAGAAGTCTCCGAACTCGAATGGAAGCGCATGCGGGAGAAGAAAATGCCGGAACGCTGAGAGCCTGCTCCACCGTGCTTATTCGCTATGCCGAGAAGGTGTTTGACCTTTCCAGCGAGGTGCTCGACAAAGTCACCGACCAGCGACAGCAGTCCGCGGACGCCACCGCGCTCATCCTGAAATCCGCCCTGGCGATGTTCTGGGCGCGCTTGGGAAGCCTCAATGCCCTGGAAACCATCTCCACCGCCCGATTCTGGAAACGGTGGTTGGAAGGGCCAATGATCAGCGCCGACACCATGGGACGGGTGCATGCTGTGATGGATGTCGGCCAACTGCGGGACGGTCTCCACCTATAGCCCAACTTTCGCACTTCGCAGGTTTTGCAACAGCTAAACCTCGCAGAATCAGTGAAGGCTACCCAAAGGTCTTCACCACAAAACTAGGGAGGGTGCGGTCTATTTTGACGTGATCTGGGAGGCCTTGATCCGTGGTGGTGGTTGGGAGGGAAGCGTGATCCGAATCTGATTGAGTAGTGCTTGCACATCGGGCTCCGGCTGCGTGTGACGCGGCATCGCCAGCCAGCGGCCGTCCACCATGGGAATCCACACCTCGACCATCTGGATCGTCGCCAACTTTTCGAACACCGTGGCCGGTGTCAATCCGGGCGCGTGCTTCATCAGACGGTTCTTCAAGGTGACTTGCAGACTGTAAGCCAGGAACGCAATCAGCACGTGCGCATCGGCCCGATGTTCCAGTTGATGACCAATGGGCCGGATGCTCAGTTCGCTTTTCAACGACCGGAACACACTCTCTATCTGGGTCAGTTGCACATAGCGCGTCCATAACACCGCAGGATCTTCGCCAGTGAGGTTGCTGCGCAGCAGATAATGGCCGTCACGTTGTTCGGCGGCTTTCAGCTTGACCTTGTCCACCTCAAAGGAGAATGTCTCCCGAGTGACCGCCTGGTCCGCCGCCGGCCTCTGCATCTTCACGAACCCAAAAGCCCGCCCGGCTTCCTTCTTGGCGGCCCCGATGCGCAGCAACAGTTGATCGCGCTTCGGCAGGCTCTTGCGCATTGTCCGCAGTTTACGCAGCAAGCGAGCCAGTCGCTTGCGCCGCATGGCGTTCTCTTTGGCCTGCCGCCCACCGCTCTTGGCCAGCACATAGAGTTCGCCTTCATGCTCATACAACTTCACCTCCACCGAGTCGCGAACCTTTTGCCACGGCAGATCCAGCCACTTCTTTTCATGCTGGTTGATCTTGCTTTTCGGCGTGCCTACCAAATAGAACGTCTGCCCTTCCGGCGAGCGCATGTCTTGCAGTATGTCTTCGCTGGGAACCCCGCGATCCATCACCCATACGCGCCGCGCTTTGCCGTAGGTGTCCTCGATCTTCTTGAGAAAGCCCGGCAGGGTGGTGCGATCTGACGTGTTCCCCTTCATCACCTCATAGGCCAACGGCAACCCATCGGTGGTCACCACCAGCGCAATCACCAATTGCAGACAGTCCGGTCTTTTATCTCTGCTGTAACCACGCTTGGCTTTTGGGTTCTGCTCCATCTCGCCTTCGAAGTACGTGCTGGTTAGATCGTAGAGCAATACTTCAAAGTCCGCCTGGAACAAGTCGGCCCACTTCTGTTTCAACCAGACAAACAACTCCTGTTTGTGCGGCAGCACCCGGTCCAGACAGCGATACAGCCGGTCCTTGGCGGCCACGGCAAAGTCCGTTTCCAATAGCTCGTCCATCGCCGTATCCACGTACCACTGCCGGTGCAAGCGATAATCACTGCCCGGGTCGAGCAGGCAGTTCACTACCTGCAACTGCAGCACCTTCTCCCAACTCACCGCTTCGCGCGCTTCCGGTAAACGCTGGTGCCAAAACTCATCCAATCCGAGTTGGTGCCACAACTCGCACCCCAGCCAACAAGCGCCGAAGGAGCGCGGACGCCGCAATTCCAGGCCGCTAAGTTTTACCTGGATGCTGTCCAGGGCATCGGCGGGAACCTCCCGGTCGTCCGGAAACAGGCTCATGGTTCGATAGTCTTGCTGGTCTTCGTCGAAGACTTCCAGCGTCTTGCGCCACGCAGCCTGCTGTTGGTCGTTGATCTCGCCTAGATACAGCACGGTGCGCTGCACCGTTTTGGCGCCGGGCAAGCGGCGATTCTCGACCACGCTGAAGTAGCGGTGAATCTTGCCGTCCTTCTTTCGTGGGGTGCTGCGCAGGAACATAGGAAGCAGCAGCATGCCAGAAACCGAGGTAAAAGGAAAGAGAGTAGGTCTTCACTCAGGCCCTTTTCGAGGCGGCATTGTTGCAGCCAAACCAAATATAGTTCGGTCGAGCCGGTAAAACCCTCCGAAGTGCGAAAGTCGGGCTAGCCGGCTCAAGCGGAATAAAGCGTTGCCTCTGAATTTGGGTTTGGATGTCGCCGTCCTGGATGGCCACGAGCAACATGCCAGCTACCTCCGCCATTGTGCGGGATGCCTGGAGCGAAGCGTAAAGACCGAACAGGGAGAACGCATTCAGTATTACCACCGGCAAGTCACGCTCATGCTCTTGCCCGGGCCTGGCGTCGGCCGCAAGCCCCTGCGCCTTTTGTTGGACTGTGAGCCGATGCGTCCCGGTGAAGATGAAGTCACCTGCGCGATCCGCTTACTCACCCGCGTACTGGAAGCCTATCCGCGAGCCTTCGATCTGGTCCTGGCCGATGCCCTTTATGCCACCGCTCCGTTTTTCAACTTCCTGATCGACCGTGGCAAACATGTTTTATCGGTGCTCAAAGACGAACGCCGCAATCTGTACCAGGATGCAGCCGGCCTATTCGCACACGTCGCTCCGCAGTGCGGCGAGCGGCGCGGGCGAGACTGCCAATGGTGGGACTTTCCGGATCTGGTTTCCTGGCCGCAGGTGAAAGTTCCGCTGCGCGTGGTGCGGTCCTTGGAAACTTACTCCGTACGCCGTCAATTGGATCGAACGCTCACTCAGGAAACCAGCGATTGGGTCTGGGTGACGACTCTACCGTGCCAGCAAGCTCCCACCGCCCGCATCGTCGATTGGGGCCATCAGAGATGGGACATCGAGAACTTCGGCTTCAATGAACTGGTCAATGGTTGGGAAGCCGACCACATTTACAAACACGATCCAAAAGCCATCGAGGCCTTCCTGTTGATGGCGTTCCTGGCCTACAACATTTTTCATGCCTTCATCGGCTTGAACCTCAAGTCCCAACTCCGCGACAGCAAGCCGGAGAAATACTGGGCTTGTCTGATCGCCGCCGAACTCTACTCTGATGCCGGAACCCGCCCAAACGCGCGCCCTGACCGGTCTCCGTGAACAAGTGCCCGTCGTCCTACCGCTTCAACCATTCCTAGCCCACGCCTCATACGATCCCGCAGCTATCGGTGTCTCCGTTCCGCCCTCCGCACCGCTGTCAATCCACCCAAATGCCCATCCGAATCTGCTCTGATCGCACGATTCCCCTACAATTCCTTTCGATACCGCTGCTTGTCCGCTCTTCAAAACACCCGATGCGGAATCGCTGATCCGCACGATCCGCACGATCCGCACGATCCGCACGGGGGGATCTTGACTTGTCATTCTAATTCGTGGTACCGTGCCAAGCCTTGATGTTGCGGTCTCGGTCGTCTTTGGTGATTGCTGGTGATGGGGTTTGACGGTCGTTACATGCTCTGAGCTTTGCCAGCCCAGCCCGCTTTGCGATGGTCGCACTGCGGGTGATGGATTGATGATGAGTTTATGCCTCTGGGGCCTCAAGCGCCCATGTTCACAGGCTGTCGAGCCCGTAAGGACGGGCCTCTCGCGCATATACCCTATGGGCTCCACGGCCTCCGGAGCAAAAGGTCGGTGGTTCGAATCCACTCGGGCGTACCACATTCCAAACGATTTAATCGATCTTCGCTTTATTTTTCCAGCAATTTCGGCTACGCAGACCGCTTTCGATGCGGCATCTGCGCCACTTTCGCCGGTCCGACCAGCTCCTTATCGAGTTTTTCCACTCGCGCCTTCTGCTCGGCAGGGATGACTTGCAAATGGCGAGCTCACCGTTTGCAACTCATCGCTCCCTGGTAACCAGAAAATCACATTCAACGGCGCTGCTGAGAATTAAATGTCGTTCGAGTGGGCCAATCGATTTCTGAGAGCCCGAACGCGTGGGAGTAAAGCTCCGGCCTTTGCGAAGTCCACTGGCAGTACTCGCAAGTGGTCTCGGATTCGTTCAAACTCAGGCCTGCCGGTAGCATCCGCAAGCGAGAAGCAATTCCTGAAGCTCGATTGGGTTTACGGCGAAACGAATGCGGCCTTCGGCTTCAGCGGAGAACAATTGAGCTGCCGATGGCTCTCCCCGCTAGTACCCGACCATTATGTTAGTATCCAGGAACACGAGCGGCCACTTCTTGCCGAAGCTTTCGCCGGATTCGACCGGTTCGCCTTTTGCCAACGGCTCCCTCTCTTCATTGTATGCGGATTTCGGTCTCTGGCTGACGAACGGCAAACCCGGCCCAGCTTGTCAGTTCCCCTTTTCGTGCATCTTGTTTCGCCTTATGCCACGCCCATGCTCTGAGGCTGCACCGCGTGCGCTCCGGGCAGCCTCAGGCTGAAGCGCGCGCCCCCTCCGGGCGCCGAACCCACCGACAGGTCGCCGCCGTGATCCAGCACCGTCTGCCGCGTGAGCGCCAGTCCGAGCCCCAGCCCGTTACGTTTGCCCGCCGTGACGAAAGGCTGGAACAGCTTGGGGCGGATCTCCGGCGACACGCCGGGACCGGTGTCGTCCACGTGCACCAGCACCGAGCCCCGATCGAGTTGTGCCGAGATGCGGACCGAGCCGCCCTCCGGCATGGCCTCAATGGCGTTGCCAATCAGATTCACAAAGGCCCGCTCCATGCGGCTGCGCTCTACGGGCAGTTCGATCTCCGGAGCGATATCGATGGTCAGGGTCGCGTGCTGGGCTTCCGCGGTCGTAGCCAGCGATTCGCAAGCCGCCGCGGCCACCTCGCGCAGGCGGCACTGCTCCGGAGCCCGGCTCTTGCCGCGCGAAACGTTCAGCAAGTCTTGCAACAGTTCCTGAATCCGCCGCGACGCGCGGTAGATGTTGCCCGCCAGGCGTTTGACGTGCGCCGGGGGCAGGTCCGCGTCCACCAGCATCTCCGCGCCGCCATAGATAGCCGCCAGCGGGTTCCGCAAATCATGCACGATCGATCCTGACAGGCGGCCGATGGTCGAGATGCGCTCCTGCCGGATCAGCTCTTCCCTTCCCTGCCGGATGGAGGCGCACATGGCGTTGAACGTCCGCGCCAGCCGGCCCATTTCGTCTTCGCTGCGGACCGGGACTTCGATGGCGTAGTTTTGACGAGCCACCTCGGCCGCGGCGCGGTCCAGTTGCTCCACCGGTTCGACGATGCGCCGGGCCAGCACGTAGGTCAGCCCAAGCCCCGCGCACATCGCCGCCAGCCACAACATCAGGATCGTCGTGGAGAGGCTCGCGATGCGGGACTCCGCGACTTCGAACGAGCGAAGAATGCAGATGTCCGCCACTTTGACCCCGGAAATATCCCTCAACGGCTGACGCACCCAGGCATATTTGTGGATGCCGTCGCTCACCAACTCGGTCTCTTTTGCGTGGGCCAGGTTGGCGCGCGTAACGCTGGTGGCGCGCGGGTTCAGGGTGGAGGCAATCACTCCGTCGGCGGTATCGAACAGGATGTCGCTGCGGGTGTCATTCTTCAGCTCCCTGGCCACCAACGCGTCCACTTTGTAACCCGCCACCAGCACCTTGCGCAAGTCCTGTCCCTGCGAAGAATCGAAATAGACCGGTGTGACCGTGATCTGATACAACTCGCACGGGTCGCCGTTCTGAAAGAAGAAGCCGGAAACCTGCAGGTTCGCGCTTTCGTGCGGATCTTCAATGTGCGGCGGAAACTTCGCCGCGGCCGTGCGCACAATTTCCAGGCTCTGCGCCAGTGAGGGCGAAGTCACGCCGCCGAGAGAGGCCAGCACCTTGCCATTCGGCTCGGTCACCAGAAAGATGGCATCGGTGCGGGAAACTTTGGACCACAGTTCGCCCGCGCTGTCTTCGATGGTGGCTTTGTCGCCGGTCCCCAGCGCCGTCCGGACCTCCTTCATCTCGCTGATGATGGTGCTGACCGATTCCAGCAGTTCCTGGCGGCTCTTCCAGAGCGAAGTATATGCCTGGAAACTGCCCCGCACCTCTGCTTCGAGGCTGTCCGACATGGTGCGGTTGATGTTGCCCAGCACAATCACCGTGGTGATGGCGAACAACAGCGTGACCGCGCAGGAGGTGGACAGCAGGATCTTGACCAGCAGTGACAGGCGGGCAAAGAGCGAGCGCATCAGTGGCCTCCCATGTAAGTGCTGTCGGTTGCCTTGGGATACGGCATGCCGTGTTTATCCAGGTGCCCGGACGGCACGAACCCGGTTTCGGTGATCGAAATCAGCGGCAGCGCGAGTCCGCCCTCCGGCACGGTAATCCGGCGTTCCAGAAACTGCAGATTTTCGGGGAGCGAGCGTTCATGGTAGATGTGCAGTTGATACTCGCCGGGAGGAATGCTGGTGATGCTGAACTTCCCGGTGGCTTTGGTCACGTCGTACCATGGCGTCGGCACCACGTCGATGATCGCGCTCATCGTCGAGTGAATGTTGCAGAACACCTGCACGATTCCCGGCCTGCGGAACGTTTCCGTCCGCGAGGTTCCCGGCGGGTACAGCGCCAGGTCGAAGGGCTGCCCGCTGAATTTCGAAAAGGCGTTGTGAAAGATGGGATCGAGATTAGGGAAATCCACCGCGCCGCCCACCTGGATGGCCACCACGTGCGGCATGAAATGTTTGTTCTGCTGCTTCATTTCCGCGTGGCGGGGCACCACCGGAATGGTCGCATCGCGGTCCACGGGCTGGAGCCACAGCACCACGCCGGAGTAATTGTGCCGGCGCGCGGAGAGGTCCTGGGAGTTGGTCAACTCCACCTGGCCGGTGAGCGATGCGCCGTGAACCAGCCCCACGAACGCGCTAGAACAGATAAGCCAACGCCAGATCATAATGGTTGTTGATCAGCGTACCCTGACCAATATATACGCTCCGCAACTGCGAAAATTCGGGCCCCACCAGCACATTCGGTGCGATCCGGTAGAAGATGTTCGCGCCAAACATCGCGTTGCGGCTGACATCCCCTGTGCTGAGGTACTGCACGCCGTAGTTCTGCCGGCCCGAAAATAAATGCAGGTCCAGGCGCGGCAGGGCGTGAATGGTAAGCTGGCCCCAAAGCCCCATGCTGTCGATCGGCCAGGAAATCCGCTTGTAAATCACATAACCCTGGTTGACTGCGCCGGTTCCGAGATTGGCGACGTTCTGGCCGTTGAAAAATGCTCCCGTGAATTCCGCCACCCGCCAGGGCTTCAGCAGCCAGTCCACGGAAAACAGGTTCGAAGGGATGGAGAAGCCGGTGGCGTGCGTGGTGCTGGCGTGGAAGCCTGGAGCGATCTCGAAACGCCGGTCGCTATCCAGGTTGTAGTAAAGCTCGTAGCGGCCCTCCAGGCCCGGACGCACCGCCGCCACGCCAGGAGGCAGGCTGGTAGTATCGTACGGACCCACTTCGCGCGTCTCCACCACTCCCATGCGGGCCCGCAGACCGGCGTGCGACGCCGAATTTCAAATCCTGCTCCAGACGCACCTGCGGGATCCAGAGCCACAGGTTGCCTGCTCCGGTGAGCGGCGAAATGGCCACCTGCGCCAGCGAATCCGGCTCGCGCGGATTGAAGATCGGCTTTTCCACACCCACCAGGATGCTGCGGCTCTTCCAGTCCAGTTCGATGGAACCGGTGCGCAGCCGCATGGTCTGGGCCAGCGGAGCGGACCCGCTGGAGAAATCCATGTAGACGGACGCCCGGACCGTACCCCCCAGAAACGTCCGCGGCCCGCTGAATTCCAGGCCCACGATGGTCTGGCGCAGGGTGGCTCCCGCTAACTCGCTTCCCGGCGCGGAGGCCACCGTGGGGTAAGCTACCCCGCCGTTCTGCCGCGAATCCAGGAAGGTATTGAAGAGCGCCATCCCGGTGAGCCGGATGGGAAACTTCTGCGACGCCTCCACCTTGGTCTGCGCCTGCTCCTCGATCTGGCGCTGCTGCACCTCGAGGCGCTCTTCGGTGGATGGCTGCGCGGCTGCCGGAGCCGCGGCCGGTGCCGCTCCGCCGCGAGCGGCGGCCAATTCGGAGCGCAGTTCCTTTACCTGTTCGGAGAGCGAGCGGTTTTCCTGTTCCAGGCGGTCCAGGCGGTCCAGGATGCTTTTCAATTCGGGAGATGGCTGGCTTTGTGCGGAGAGCACCGCGCAAAACAGGCAGAGCGCTCCGCCGAGTTTCTTAAGACCGGCCATTCAGGAGTTGCTCCAGTTTCCGGCGGACCTGCGCGGGGGAAAACGGTTTCGGGAAGTAGGCGCTCACACCCAACTCGGCGATGCGTTGCGGGGTGGCGGGGTCGGTATCGGCACTCACCACAATGATCGGCGTGGCGCAGTGCCTGGCATCCTGCCGGACTCTGCGGATCAGTTCGAATCCGTCCATGCGGGGCATATTCAAGTCTGTCACGATTACCTGTACCGCGGGCCCACCGCCATTGAGGATGCGCAAGGCGTCCACGGCGCTGGTCGCCAGTTGCACCGACACTCCCGGGATTTCGCCCAGCGCGATTTCGAGCATGGCTGCCGCATTTTCAGAGTCGTCAACGATCAAAACCGGATGGGCACCCTCAGGGGGCATGAGGCTATTGTCGCCCATTCGGGCAGTCTCAGAACTGTAAAATCTGTTACGGCACGAAGCGGTAGCCCACGCCGTGAACCGTCAGAAAATGCCGCGGCGTGTTGGGGTCGGGCTCCAGTTTCTGCCGCAATTTCACTACGTGCGCATCCACCGTGCGGGTGTTGGGAAAGAATTCGTAACCCCACACGGAGTTAAGAATCATGTCGCGCGTCAGCGGCCGGTCCGGGTTATGCAGAAAATAACTGAGCAGGTTGTATTCGGCCGGCGTGAGTTTCAATTCCTCGCCTTTGCGGGTCACGATGCGGCGGTCGAAGTCGATCTGGTTTCCGCTGAACTGAATCACCTTGCGGGCATCGGCGGAGGCTCGCCGGAGAACTGCGCGGATGCGCGCCATCAGCTCGCGCGTGCCGAAGGGTTTGACCACGTAATCGTCGGCGCCGATTTCGAGCAGCAGGACCTTATCAAGCTCATCGCCCACCGCGCTCAGCACAATAATCGGAGTGCTGACCTGCGCCGCGCGCAACTGCTTGCAGATTTCGGTGCCGCTCATTCCGGGCAGACGTAGATCCACCAGGACCATGTCGGGTTTCAGTATGACTGCTTTATCGAACCCGCTCTTGCCGTCGCCAACCAGGACCGCGCGAAAGCCTTCCTGCTCCAACATCACACCGATGGTGTCGCGCAGGCTTTCGTCGTCATCAATCACAAGGATGGTCTGCATTGCGCTTTTCTCGATTGTAGCAATCGAGTTACTCCGGCCGTTCGCCTCCGATCCGGCGGCGGGTGCGCGCTTTGCGGGAGATAGGGCCGCGGCCTTGAATTGGAGAGTCATTCGCCCCTCCGTATTGGAGGCCAGTATATACCCACAGTACACTGAGGGTATGCCGCTCATTCGCGTGGGGAAGCTCTCGGCTCTGCCGCCCGATTCCGTCATGGAGGTGTTGGTGGAAGATCGCCCCTACGCGGTCTGCAATGTAGCCGGCGAGATTCGCGCCCTCGATGGCGTATGCCTGCACCACGGCGGTCCTCTGGGTCAGGGCCAGATTCATGACGGGCGCGTGGTGTGTCCGTACCATCTATGGGAGTTCGATTGCCGTACGGGCGAATACGATTATGACCCAACCAGGCGTGTCGC
The DNA here is from genome assembly GCA_963853855.1 of uncultured Solibacteraceae bacterium. GTDB lineage: Bacteria > Acidobacteriota > Terriglobia > Bryobacterales > Bryobacteraceae > Sulfopaludibacter. The sequence continues at coordinate 16,372 of CAWKYG010000011.1, forward strand.
CACGTTCGATGTGCAACTCGAAGGCGACGACATTTTCCTGCAGGTGCCCTGAGTGCCCGAACTTCCCGAAGTCGAAACCGTCACACGCTCGATCGCTCCGCTGGTAGGCCGGCGGATCGTGTCGGCCGAATTCCGTTGCGTCCGCGTGCTGCGCGGCGGCGATCCGGACCGCATGGCCGCGCGCCTCCAGGGCCGCAGAATCTCCGCCATCAAGCGCTATGGCAAGTTCATCGTGGTGACGCTGGAAGGCGCAGGCTATCTCATGATCCATCTCGGTATGACGGGACGCCTGCTTCTGGGAGGACCGGCCGGCAAACATACCCATGCGATCCTGACCTTCGACCGCGGATTCCTGCTGTACGACGACAGCCGCCAGTTCGGTTGCCTGGAATTCAGCGAGGAGTTTCCCGCGCGTGTGGCCCGCCTGGGTCCGGAGCCTCTGGAGATCAAGTTCGAAGAGTTTGCGGCGCGTTTGAAACGCCACAAGACTCGCGTCAAGGCCTTGTTATTGAATCAGACCTTCGTCCGCGGAGTGGGCAATATTTATGCGGACGAAGCGCTCTTCCGCTCCGGGATTCACCCCCTGGCGATCGCGAACCGGCTGCGGCGGCGTGCGGGCTCGGCGTCTCTACGACGCAATGGTGGCCGTACTCACAGAGGCCATCGCTGCCGGCGGCTCCTCCATCTCGGATTACGTCGATGCGGAGGGCCGGAAGGGATTTTTTCAGTTCAGCCATCGTGTTTATCAACGCACCGGCGAACCCTGCACTGTGTGCGGCGCCGCCATCCGGCGCGTTCTGGTAACTCAACGGTCGTCGCATTTCTGCCCTCGCTGCCAGCGGCGTTAAGTTTTGTTGAGAATTGAAACCTGAGCTTCCGGCCTTGCGTCGTATGTGTTGCAACAACACAGTTTCGTGTTGCAAAGGCTCATAATAGCCATGATCCGGCAGCCCTGATAGGGCATAATCAAAGTTGTGTGGCAAATCCGCAAAAAATAGAGGAGACTTCTCACGTGAAACGAATTTCCCGCTACCTTCCGCTGCTCTTAGCGTTGTTCTGCTGCATGCAATTGCGAGCGCCCAGAGCGGATTCGATATCAACATAGGATTCGGCGGCATCCATGACAAGGCGAATTCCACTCAAATCGATCAAGCCTTGCTCCCTTGCAGTGGTGCAAGCGACCCTTACGGGCCCTGTGTATCGACGCCCGCGTTGAGCGGTTTCATGATGGGCATTGGCGGCGACCTGATGCTGTGGAAGAAATTCGGCGTGGGCGCCGAAGTCGCGTTTCAGCCCGCCAAACAGGATTATGTGAATTTGAATGCATCGGCCAGCTCTCAGGGGCTGACGGGCCTGCTGCTGCAATCCCGCGTCACGCTGTATGATTTCGACGGTATTTACGAGCCTGTCAATGCCAAGAAAGTCGCGCTCAAGCTCAAAGGCGGCATCGGCGGCGCGAATATCAAGTTCTATGAGACGCGGTTCCTCGACGAATGGGGTGATTGGCAATCAGAATTTTTCGCAGTATTACGCCAGCGCCAACCACTTCAACGTGCACGGTGGAGTCGGCGTCCAGATCTATCTCACCGACCACATTTTCGTTCGTCCGGAGTTTGACATCCACTACGTCCCCAACCTGACGCAATTCGGCAGCAATGTCGTATTGGAGGGAATGGTCTGGATCGGGTATAGCTGGGGCGACCGTCCGTAAGACTAACAATTCTGGCTCAACTCCACCGCTCCCCTGGCGTCGCTCCAAGCCAGGGGGCGGTTTTTTTGTGAGCGCCGTTCTTGAGGAACTATTGCTGGGTCGGCCGGAGCAGGCTCGCCGGAAAGATCTTCGACCTTCACCGGCGGGTTGTAGTACAGAATGCGCTGGCAGCTTTCGCAGGGCATGAATCTGGTCGCCGCTCCGCAGTTCCTGGAAAAACTGCGGCCGCATCTGGATCTGGCACACGCTGCAGCGGCCTTCGATCGCCTCCGCCACTCCGATGCCGCGGCGCGCCTTGCGCACTCTTTCGTATTGCTGGTAGTGTGCCGGCGCGATCCCCGACGACGATCTGCGCGCGTTCTCCGTTCAGCTCTGCGGCTGATCTTTCGTCCACCGCGGTGCGTTCGCGCGCCTGCTGCTTTTCCTTTTCCACTTCCGTCTTCTCGGCCTTCAGCGCCGCTTCCGCCGCCTTGACGTTCTTGTCCAGAGGCTCGGATTCGGCCATCAATTCCAGAATGCGGTCCTCGGCTTTGCGGATTTCCTTCTGGCAGAAATCGATTTCATTCTGAAAGGCGCGGTACTGGTCGTTGGTCTTGGCCTGCAGCATCTGGTCTTTCAGCTTGGAGATCTTCTGATCCTGCGCCTGGATATCGCCTTCGCACTTTTTGCGCTCTTTCTGGTTGGCGGCCAGAGCGGCGCGGTCGGCTTCGAGTTTGCGCTCGTGCGATGAGCAGCTTCTTTTCGATTTCGGCGATGTGTTTGGGGAGAGCGGCGATCTCGCGCGCCAGGTCCGCAAGACGATTGTCGATTTCTTGCAGGCGGATCACCAACTTCAGGTCGGGGAGCATTCCTTAACGAAGTGTAGCACGGCGTTCCGGACTGGCTCCAGTTCCTCCACTTTGAGGAAACGCGCCGCGAAGTAGAATACGGCCGCGCCGAGCGGGATCGAAACCGCCACATCGGCCAGTTGGGCCGCCTTTCCATGGCCCAGAGCCGCGTGAACGGCGTGGCTGGAGACGAGGCACGCGACGCCCATCACCCCGGCCGCCGCCGCAATGCGCGCCGCGGTCCACGCCAGGCGCCGTCCGTGCAGCGGGCCAAGCCGGACCCGAAGAAGCAAAAACAACGCCGCCGATCCGGCCAGCGCCACCAGCGACGTGGAAAGCGCCAGCCCCGCATGACCCATTCCCGTGCGCGTGACCAGTTCGTAGGCCGCGCCCCCATTCAAAGCGATCGACCCCAGGCTCACCCACATGGGCGTGCGCGCGTCGTTCAAGGCGTAAAACGCCGGCGCCAGGACTTTGGAGGCCGCATATCCGGCCAGGCCCACGCTGTAACAAGTCAGCGCCAGCGCCGTCTGGTGCGTGTCGTAGGCAGTGAACCGGCCCCATTGATAGACCGCGCCGATCATGCTTTCCCCCATCACGGCCAGGCCGACCGAAGACGGAATGGTCAGCAGCAGCACCATGCCCAGCGACCGCGCCAGCGTGTCCCGAAACTCCTCCATGCGTTCGAGGGCGGCGCTGCGCGAGATCTCGGGCAGGGTGGCGGAGGCGATCGCCACGCCGAACAGCCCCAGCGGCAGTTGCATGAACCGGAAGGCGTAGCCCAGCCAGCTCACCGGTCCGTTGATCACATGGCCCGCGCTATCGGTCAGGCTGGAGGCGAAGTTGGTATTCACCGTGACATTGATTTGCGTGGCCGCATTGCCCACCAGCGCCGGCAGCATCAGGAACGCGATTTCCTGCAGTCCGGGATGCCGGAAGTTCAGGCGCGGACGGAAGCTGAAGCCCGCGCGCCGCAGCGCCGGCACCTGCCATACCAATTGCAGAACTCCGCCGGCCACCACCCCGCAGGCCATGCAGACGATCAGGCCGTGATCGAAGCGGCGGCCCACGGTGAACCCCAGCGCCAGCCCCACCGCTACCGAGCCGAGATTGAAGCAGGTCGAAGAGAGCGCCGGCACTCCGAACTGGCCGCACGCGTTCAGCACGCCCATGGCCTGGGCCGCCAGCGCCACCAGCACCAGGAACGGAAACATGATGCGGGTGAGAAGAATGGAGAGTTCGGATTTGCCCGGCACCGCGGCGAACCCGGGCGCCAGCAGCGCCACCAGTTGCGGGCTGAGCGCGATGCCCGCCAGGCAGACCGCGCCCACCGTCAGAATCAGCGCCGTGCCTACCAGGTTCGAAAGCTCGGCGGCTTCGCGCTTGCTTTTGGTGGAAAGGTACCGCGTGAAGGTGGGGACGAAGGCCGAGGAGAGCGCGCCTTCCGCGAACAGGTTGCGCGTGAGGTTGGGGATGCGAACGCCCAGCAGGAACGCATCGTAGACCGCGCCGGCTCCGAACAGGCGCGCCATCACCATTTCGCGCACCACGCCGGTGATGCGGCTCAGGCCCACTGCCGCCGAGACGGCTCCCGCCGACCGTAGGAAAGCGTGCTGCTGGTGCGCCGGATCGGGCAAGCTATTCCGCGCGGCGGACTTCCACCTGCCGGTAGATTTCCCGCGTCTGCTCCAGCGATGCGAAACCCATTCCGGGCAGCCGCGCCGATGCCGTGCCGGCCGCCACGCCCCATCGCAGAGCTTCGGCCGGATTCGCCTTGCGCGTCATGGACCAGACGAAGGCCGCCGACAAAGCATCTCCGGCGCCGATGGGGCAGACCGCGTCCACGCGCGGCGGCATGGCTTCCACCAGGCCGTCGGCGAATGCGCCGATGGCGCCGCGGCTGCCCAGGGACAACACCACCGATCTCCGGACCCATGTGCCGGATCAGTTCCGCGGCCTCCAGGCCGTGGGTGCGCGTGAGCAGGGTGCGACCCAGAAGCCGCTCGGCCTCCTGCTGGTTGGGCGTCACCACGGTGGGTTTGGCCTCGATCCCCTCGCGCAGCGCCTGCCCGTCGGCATGGAGCAGCGTTTTCACCTTCTTCTCCCGCGCCATGGCGATCAGCCTGGCGTAGAGCGACGAAGGAACGCCCGGCGGCAGGCTTCCGCACACCATCAGCCACGTGGCGTGCTCCAGCCGTTCTTTGACTACACGCTCCACCCGCGTCACTTCCGCTTTGTTGAACGCGGGACCGGTCTCGTTGAGGTTCACCGTGAGCCCGTGCTTATCGGTGACCGTGAGGTTGGTGCGAATCGGATTATGGATGGGAACCACGGCAATCAGAAAGCCGCAATCGCTGAGCAGCGATTCCAGCCGTTTGCCGGAAGCGCCGCCCGATGGAAACACCGCCGTAGTCTCTGCGCCGAACGAGTGCAATACGGCGGAGGCATTGATTCCCCGGCCGCCAGCCGATTCGCGGGTCGAATTGACGTAGGACCGGTCTTCGAAAGCCAGCCGGTCGACGCTGAGGATCCGGTCAATCGCCGGATTGATCGTGAGCGTAACTATCAACTCACCATTCTACGCAGGATTAGGGCTCGGGCGAGGTTTCCGCGGCATTTCCCGGGCGGCACAGGTCCATGGCGCGGCGGAAGCGCTGGCGCTCTTCCGGCGTCAGATCCTTCCAGCCGTGGACAAAGCGGGCCCGGCGCATCCTGTGACCCCACCCGCCAAACCTGCCGAACAGCAGCCGGCTCAACAAAAACAACCCGAGCGCCTGAAAGAAACCGATCGCCGGAAGACCGAAGATCGCCGGCATCAGCGCATTCCAGAGGAACAGGATGGCCAGCCCCAGCAGTCCCACTCCCAAAATACCGAACAGCACAAGGCGTGTGCCCATAAACCTGAATTTTCTCACTGGCTTTTCCTTTCGTAACCCGCTTCGTCGTAGATCCGCTGGAGGCGGCTTCGGAGACGTTTCACCGCGTAATGTTTTCGGGAGAGCAGGGTGTTGACGCTGACTCCGGTTGCCGCGGAGATTTCGGCGAAGCTGCGCCCGTCGATCTCGTGCGCCAGGAAGACCTCGCGCTGGCTGGCGGGCAACTCGCCCAGCGCGGCTTCGATCTCGGCCAGCAGAACACCGCGCGCGTACAGCGCATCCGGGCCCGCATCGGGCGAAGGCAGCAGATCTTGCAGTACCCGTCCGTCTCCGTCCACCACCACTTCCTTTTGCCCGCGGCGAAACAAATCGGTGATCCGGTTCCTGGCCACCTGCATCATCCACGCCCCTGCGTGCGCGATGGGCTTCATCATCCGGTAGGCCTCCACAAGCTCGTAAAACACGTCTTGCAGAAGGTCTTCGGCGTCAATCTCCTCTGGAACGCGCCGGCGGATAAAGGCTAGCAGACGGCGCCTCTCCTTCTCGAAGGCCCACGAGAGGCGCTGGTCCTGTTCCGCGCGATCCTGGGTCATGGCCGGCACGTCATCCTCTCACCCGAATAGACGAAGCCGGCGCGAAAATATTTTCGCCACGCCCGGCGGGTCTGCCGCGGGAGCCATAGCCTGTTCCACTTGTGCCACAATTGTGAATCGGTCTCCCCATGGCAAAGATTGCACCAAAACAAGCGCCCGCGCTTGAGGCATCCCGTTTTCTGCCCATTATGCTGGTTCTGTTCGCCGGCAGCGGCTGTTCCGCACTCATCTACGAAATCGTCTGGTACCAGTTGCTGCAACTGGTCATCGGCTCCACGGCGATTTCGCTGGGCGTCCTGCTGGCCACCTTCATGGGCGGGCTGTGCGTGGGCAGCCTGATGCTGCCGCGCATCGCTGCCACGCGGACGAAGCATCCGCTGATAGTGTACGCCGCCATCGAAACCGGAATCGCCATTTGCGGCGTACTGGTGCTGTTCGGCATGCCGCTGGTGGATGGCGTCTACACCTCGGCGGTAGGGCATGGGATGCCTTCCATTCTGTTCCGCGCCATCATCTGCGCGGTGTGCCTGATGCCGCCCACATTCCTGATGGGCGCTTCGCTGCCGGCCATTGCGCGATGGATTGAAGCCACCCCGCGGGGCGTTTCCTGGCTGGGACTGCTGTATGGCGGCAACACCGCCGGCGCCGTTTTCGGATGCCTGCTGGCCGGCTTTTACCTGCTGCGCGTGTTCGACCTGGCGACCGCCACATTCGTCGCCGTGTTCATCAACCTGGTGGTGGCCTTCGCCAGCTATCAACTGGCCAAACGCGTGCCGGAGCACTCTACCGAAGAAAAATCGGTGGCCACCGGCGGCCCGCGTTTCTGGCCGGTTTATATTGCGATCGGCCTTTCCGGCGCCACCGCGCTGGGCGCCGAGGTGATCTGGACGCGGCTGATGGGGCTGCTGCTGGGCGCGACGGTCTACACCTTCTCGATCATTCTGGCGGTATTCCTGGTAGGCATCGGAGTGGGCAGTGCGGTGGGTTCGGCACTCGCCCGTACCATGAGGCCCCGGACCGCAATCGGTGTCTGCCAGTTGCTGCTGGCCGCCGCGGTGGCGTGGACGGCGTACATGATCTCGCAATCGGTGCCCTGGTGGCCGGTGAATCCGCTGCTGAATCAGAACCCCTGGTTCACCTTCCAGGTGGATATGGTGCGCGCCCTGTGGGCCATCCTGCCCGCCACGCTCCTTTGGGGCGCCAGTTTTCCGCTGGCTCTGGCCGCCGCCTCGCGCGGCGACGAACCGGGCGAACTGGTAGGCGGAATCTACGCCGCCAATACCGGCGGAGCGATTCTGGGAGCCCTGACCTTCAGCATGATTCTGGTGCCGTGGATCGGCACCGCTAACTGCGAGCGCGTGCTGATTGCCATGGCGGGCCTGAGCGCGCTGGTAGTGCTGGTGCCGCACTTTTGGAGTTCTCATGCCAAGGCGGCCTGGGTGGCGCTGCTGGCTTCCATCGTTGCGGTGGTCTACCTGATCGAGGGCGTGACGCCGGTGCCGCCGCTGCTGATCGCCTACGGCCGGCGGATCATGACTTCGCAGAACAGCTCCAAGATTCTCTACACGGGCGAGGGCATCAACTCCTCCATCGCCATCTCGCAGTGGAGCGATGGGGCCCTCCAGTTTCATGTGAGCGGCAAGGTGGAAGCCTCTACGGAACCTTACGATATGAGGCTGCAGCGCATGTTGGGCCACCTGCCGGCGCTGGTCCACCCGGATCCGAAATCCGTCCTGATTGTGGGGTTCGGAGCAGGCGTGACGGCCGGCTCGTTCGTGACCCATCCCACGATTTCCCAAATCGTGATCTGCGAGATGGAACCGTTGATTCCGCCCACCGCGACTAAGTATTTCGCCCATGAGAATTACAACGTGATGAACGATCCGCGCACCCGCATTTACTATGACGATGCGCGGCATTTCGTCCTGACCACACGGGATAAGTTTGATATCATCACCAGCGATCCGATTCATCCCTGGGTAAAAGGCAGCGCCACTTTGTACTCCAAGGAGTATTTCCAACTGGTGAAAGAGCACCTGAATCCGGGCGGCGTCGTGACTCAGTGGGTGCCGTTGTACGAGAGCGATATGGAAACCGTGAAAAGCGAGCTGGCGACGTTTTTCGACGTTTTCCCGAACGGCACCGTCTGGGCCAACGAACTGAACGGCGGCGGATACGACGTGTTTCTGATGGGCCAGAACGAGCCGTCCAAAATCAATCTGGACAGTCTGGAGCAGCGCCTGCAAAGTCAGCCGTATACTCGCGTGGCGCAATCTCTGCGCGACGTGGGATTCAATTCGATATACGATCTGCTGGCTACCTACGCGGGCCAGGACCAGGACTTGAAGCCTTGGCTGCGGGATGCCGAAATCAACCGCGACGGCAATCTGCGCCTGCAATACCTGGCTGGCCTGGCGCTGAATATCAGCCAGGAAGGGTACATTTATAGCGAGATGCTCCGGTACCGTCAGTTTCCGGCCAACCTGTTCACCGGGTCGGAAGAAAAAATGCAGCGCCTGGCGGCGGCGCTGACTCCAGCCGCGAACCAGTAGCGAAGAGCAGCGCGCGCCGGGGTACCAATCCGTACCATAAGTACTGTATAATTTAAGCACACCTAGCCGTTAAGCCACTGATTCGATGGGACTTTGCGGGAGTATCGGCCAAGCGCGGCAATTCCATAAAACAGAGAGTTATACCCTTGTTATCTGTTATTCTGATACGAATTGATACGGAGGTATCCAGGATGACGGCCACGCGCTCTCTCATACTTTGCGCGCTGATTCTGACTTGGTCGATACTGGCGAATGCGAGCACGATCTGGACCGAACAGAACGCGGGCGGCAACCTTGGCAACGCCGAGATCACCAGCGGTTCGGGAGTCCTGACCGATATAATCGGCCTCCTGACAGATATGACGACCGGTTCGGACCTGTACGAGATCTATATCACCAATCCGGCCACTTTTTCGGCAACGACCAAGGGAAACACCAGAAAACCCATAGTCGATCCGGCCCTCTACCTGTTCGATTTAACCGGCAATGGTCTCTTTGGAAATGACAATATCTCAGGCGTTGACACGCAGGCGGAGTTGCCGGCTGGAACGCTGAGCGGGTTGACTCCGGGACGGTACTTCCTTTTGATCGCACCCTCCGGGCATTTACCCGACGATAAGCACGGCAACAGCATTTTCGGGGCAGTCAGCGGCACATCCGGAGTTTTCACGGGTTCGGGCGTGCTGAAGAAGTACGGCGGAACGCCGAGTGCAGACAACGGCGGCAAGGGCTACGACATCCAACTGACGGGCGCGGATTTCGCCGTGCCGGAACCGGCAACACTCGGGTTTACGGTTCTTGGGATCGCACTACTGGGATGGCGTTCGCGCCGCTCGCGGCAAGCCTGACCGGCCTGGTGTAGTTGATCCAGGCTTCCGCCGCAATCGACTGAATCGTGAAACCCAGCCAGAAGGCCGTGCCGAAGAAAGTCTGCGGCGCCGGGTGAGTGATCCTGCTGGTGGCGAAGAACACTCCCACAATGGGGCGCACGAAGGCCACCGCCAGCCCGATCGCAAATGCACGAATCATCCACTCGCGGTGGCGCGCCACTTCACCACGCCGGATTGCGGCGAAACCTTTCCCCAGACTGAACAGAAACAGCAGCGCGAAGAGTGTGGTGGCGGCAGTCTCATTGGCGCCGCCGATGGCCATTTGCGGACTCATCACCAGCGCCGTGACCCCGATGACGGCGCCGCAGGCCAGAAGCACCAGACCGGTCCGGCGATGCAGCGCGGGACGGCGTGCGCGCAGGGCTTGCCGGAACTGCAGCGGCCCCAGGACCACAAACAGCAGCCCCGGAACGATGTGTAGCGTGGTGAGCAGAGCGTGGCGGACAAAACCGGCATCCAGTGTCTGCGAAGCAGCCCGAAGGTGAAGCAGCCGCCGGATTACTACCACGATCCCGATGGCCGAGAGCAGGCAGGTATAAAGCCACACAAGACGCACAGTCCGTGGCGTGGGCTTCACGGCTCGCGCAGGGCCTCGAGGGGATCGACGCGGGTGGCGCGGCGGGCAGGCAGGTAACAGGCAAGCAGCGCGACCATCGACAAAATCAGGGCCGCGCCGGCCACGCTGGCCGGATCGCTCGCGCCGATGCCGAACAACATGCGGCTGAGCAACCGGCCCACCGCCAGGGCGGCGGTGAATCCGATCAGAACGCCCGCCCCCACCAGCGACATTCCCTCCCTGAGGATGAGTGACAACACACCGATGCGCGTCGCGCCGAGTGCCATGCGCAGCCCGATCTCGCGTTTCCGCTGGTTCACCGAATAGGCCAGCACGCCGTACAACCCGATACTGGCCAGTCCCAGCGCCAGCAGTCCGAAAATGGTCAACAGTCCGACCCCCATCTTGGCCTGAAACAGTCCGCCGTCGATGATCTCGCTGCCGGTGCGAGTGCCGAAAATCAGGACCTGCGGACCGGCGGCGCGCAATTCACGTTCCGCCGGCGCCAGGACCTCGCGCGGGCTGCCCTTGGTGCGCACATAGAGCACCATGGTGTCCGAATAATGCTGTTCCAGCGGCACGTAGACGCAGGCCTGGGGCGGTTCGCCCACCGCGGTGTAATCGGCGGTGCGCGCGACGCCCACAACCTGGCGGTCCACGGATTCGCCGGGCAGGCGGACCGTCTTGCCCAACGCTCCCGCAGGCCAGTAGTCGCGGGCCATTTTTTCATTGACGATGGCCACCGGCAGCGACGTCTCCTGGTCCGCGTTGGTGAACGCGCGGCCGCCCTCAATCGGCACTCCGGCGGTCTCGAAGTAATCGCGGTCGACGGTGTGGAGCACCGCCCGGATCTGATCCGTGCGCGATCTCCCCTGCCAGCCTTGCACCTGGAATCCACTCACGCTATTCGCCCAAAGCGGCATCCCCGAGGCCCACGAAACCGACGCGACCCCCGGGAGGCTGGAAACGCGGTCGCGCACGTCACGATAGAACGCTTTGGTCTGGGCCTGCCGGTATCCGGCCTGCCCGGGATTGGTGGGGAAGACTACCAGGTGGGCCGTCTGGAATCCCGGATCTATCTGGTAAGCGCGTCCGATGCTGCGCAGGAATAGTGCGGCGGTCACCAAAAGCAAAAACGAAAACGCCACCTGCCCCACCAGCAGCGCACCGGCGATAGTCACCCGGCTGCGCGTTCGTCCGCCGGAACGTCCCGCTTGTTTCAGCCCCTCCGCCACATTCGAACGGGAAGCTTTCCAGGCCGGGATGGTGCCGAAGAGGAAGCCCGTGGCCAGCGAAACCAGGAGCGCGAAGGCGAGGACCGGCGCATCCAGCTTGGGCGTGGGGAAGTTGGCCCCTCCCGGCAGTCTGCCGAACAGGAACTGGAGTCCAAAGTAAGCCAGGAATACTCCCACGACACCGCCCAGAAAGCCCAGCATCACACTTTCGGTGAGAAGCTGGCGGATCAGGCGCGGTCGGCTCGCGCCCAGTGCCAGGCGGACGGCCAGCTCCTGTTGGCGCGCCGCCGACCGCGCCAGCAGCAGGTTGGCCACGTTCGAGCACGCGATCAGAAGGACGATTCCGACCACAATGGAGAGCGCGATTCCGGCGAACATCAGCGGCGAGGAACTGCTACTGGCGCTGGCCAGGAGGATATCGCGTACCGGCTGTACGGTTGCGGTATGGCCGGCATCGGTGGCCGGATAATATCTCGCCAAATCCGCTGCGATGGCGGCAATATTGGCGCGCGCCTGCCCCTCCGCCACCCGCGGCTTGAGGCGGCCGACGGCCAGGAATGCCGCCTTGCCTCGGTCGCTCAAGGCGCCCTGCATGGAGTTGGGAAACAGGCGCTCCGCCATGGCGGCGGGCACCCACAGGTTGGGGCCGAAGATGGCATTCACCCCAATGAAGTGGGGAGGTGCCACACCAATGATTGTGAGCGTAACGCTGTTAACGCTCAACTGGCGGCCGATGATGTCTTCCGCACCGCCAAAGTCCTTCTGCCAGGTGACGTAGTTCAGGACGGCCACTGGGTGCGTTCCCGGAATGCCGTTCTCCTCCGCGGCGAAGAAGCGTCCCCGCGCGGGATTCAGACCCAGGGTGGAGAAGTAATTCCCCGTCACCATTTCGGCGAACATTCCCTGGGAAACGCCTTGATTCTGCCAGGTGACGCCGCGCGCGGAAGTGAAACCGGCCAGTGACGTGAAGACCCGGTTCTGGGACTGGTAATCCTTCAAATCGGCGTACGAGATGGGGAAGAGCGTTTGTGACTTCGCGGTGCTTTGCGTATCGATGGCCGCGACAGAGGCGAGTTCCTCGGAATGGCTCACCGGCAAGGGATTCAGAATCAGGGTATTGATCAGGGTGAAGACGGTGGTATTGGCGCCGATTCCCAAGCCCAGGGTCAGGACCACAAACACCACAAAAACCGGGCTCCTCCGCATACTTCGGGCGGCGTAGCGAAGATCCTTCCAGAGGCCTTCAATCAGATTGCCGGACGATGACTGGCCAGCATGCAACACTTCGTTCTTCGGCATGCGTTCATACCTTCTTATTCCGGCTCGCAGCGGATACAGATCCTGAAGTTCCGCCACGGTCTGCCGGTAAGCTTCCTCCGCAGAAGCGCCGCCGCTCGACAGTTCCCGGAAGCGGTCTTCCAGATGCCCGGCGACTTCGTCCACAAGGTCCGACTCCGCCCCCGGCGCGAGACGCAACGGCGTGAGCCGCTGCCGGACTTCGCTGCGCCAGTCAGGCATGTTCGATCCCCGTGATGCGGCTGATGGCGGCGACGAAATCGCGCCAGCTTTTCTGCTTGGAGCGGAGCATTTTTCGCCCCTCGGGCGTCAGGCTGTAGTAGCGCCGGCGGCGCTGCTCCGCCTTTTCCACCCAGCGCCCTTCGATCCACCCCTCCTGTTCCAAGCGATGCAGCAAGGGATAAAGCGAGGTGACATGAAAGCGCAGCGCGCCACCGGAGCGGATCTCAATCAGCTTGGAGACATCATAGCCGTGGCGGGGCTGGTCTTCCAGCAGCGACAGGACGAGAAGTTCGGCACTTCCCTTTTTCCATTCCGGATCGGGAGCCATACCCTGATATTATTCGGTCCCATATATGGATGTCAACAATATAAGGACGCGTTCTCACAATGGAGGCTTAGGCGGCTTCACCGGCGCCCATGAAGCCGTGCCCGTCACCTTGACGGGCCGCCGGAACAGGTGCGCTCCCTCGGTGACATACAGCCAGTTCAAATCCTTGCCGCCGAACAGCAGGCTGGTCACCGCGCCGATTTCGGGCGAGTTCAGCACCAGCGCCGTGCGCCCGTTGGCTTCGCACATCTGGACCCCGAGCGGGGTAGCGAAGTATACCTGGCCGATGGAATCTTCCGCCGCACCGTGAACACCGCTCATCCAGCCGGTCTCCGGCATTTCCAGCCGGAAGAACGGCTCGCCATTCACCAGCGACCCATCCGGCGCGATTTGGAAACTCCAGCTATACCGCGCCTGCGCGTCGGTCACGATCAGCATGGCCTGGTCCGGCGAGAGCGCTACAGCGGAAGGCGCGGCCATGCCTTCCCCGCTGTACACCGTGCGCTCCTTGCCATCGGCGCCGGCATACCCGATCGACTTGTGGGCACGGTCGATGAAATACAGGCCGGATGCGGCGGTGATGGCCAGGGAGCCCGCTTCCACATTTTGCGCTACAGGCTTTTCGTCGCCGCCCGCACCGTAGGAAACGATCCGTTTGCGCGCCGGCTGCGCGGCATACAGCCGGCCATCCGGACCGGCCGCCAACGCCACCGCCCCGGCGCCCTCCTTGAACACGGCCACCTTGCCGTCTGCATCCGACTTGTAAATGCGGCGCGCATCGGCGAAATACACGTTGCCGTCTTTGCCGGACGCCGCGTTCGAGAGGCCATTGTAGCTGCCGCCCACCTGCTCCCAGCCCTTAGCGGCCCATACAGTGGAGTAGACCTTGCCGCGCGGATCCCAACCGGGCTGCGACATGGCGGCCGGCTCGTGCACCGTCACGGCGTTGGGATAATCGCGCCACAGCCATCGGAGCGCATCGGGCATAATGGCGGCGCCCTGTTTCATGTTGTGGCCTTCGTCGCCGATCACCAGCTTCACGTCATAACCGGCCAGTTCGAAGGCCTCGTACATCACCTCGTTGTTGATGGGCCAGCTTCCGGCGTAGAAGGTGCCGAACGGTTCGGCGGGCACGATGTGGTCGTTGCGTCCGTCCTGCAGGAAGACGCGAATGGGTTTGGGTTCGGTCTTGCGGATGAGCGCGGGCAGCGAATCGGCGCCCTTCATCGCCACGAAGGTGCCGATGAAGCTGAGGACGCGATGGAATTGATCGGGACGATTCCACGCCGCCATGAACGCGCCCACGGCGCCGGTGCTGACGCCGGAAATGGCATGATCGTCGGGATTCTTCGAGAGATTGTAGTTCGCCGCCACCGCGGGAATCAGCTCTTCCAGCAGGAAGTGCGAAAAGTTGCCGCTCAGGTTGTCGTATTCGAAAATGCGCTCGTAGCGGCTCTGCGCCTGGGGATTGGCGGCGGGCAGGACGCCGGGGTCCACGAATATACCGATCAGCGGAGGCAGGTCGTGTTTGGCGATCAGGTTGTCAAAGACGATGGGGACGCGCACGCTATTCCCCAGCACGCCGGAGCCGTCCAGGAAAATCATGAAGGGCGCGGGCCGGGCGGCGTCGTACTGCGCCGGAACGTAGACGGAGTAGTTGTGGGGGGTGCCGGGGTAGAATTTGCCGGGCGCGAGCGTATGCTTTGTCACGGACCCTTTGGGGACTCCGGGGTGCGGCTGGGAATCGGGGCCAAGCGTGTAATCGTCGGCGGCCGGCAATGCGGCGGCACACACCAGGAACAAGGCAAGAATCTTCATGGATAAGTTTCGACTTTCGGGGCAAGTATCCCGGAAACAGCCGCGCGATAATCAACCATGCTCTTCCGATACGCGATGCTGGCCGCTATTTTCCTTTCCTGCGCTCCGGCGCAGACTACGCCGGCTCCGCTCACTGCCCTCAACGACGCGTTTCGCGCGGCCTACGCCCAGGCCAAACAGCGCGTGCTCGCGGCCGCGGGGCCGGTTCTGCTGGTGAATGGCGACACCTTCATTCTGACGCGCGGGGGCCGCCGGGTGGAAGCCAACACCGCCACCCCGATCTACGACCCGGTCAAGACCATCGCCCACATTCCGCTGGCCATCTACGTGACGCTCACGCCGGGGAATGGAGCGCTCGAGGCCGACCGCCTGACGACGCTGGCGCATCTGCGTGAGCTGATTCCGCCCGCCGAAGCCAGCCTGGATACGTTGAAGCTCGCGCCCGCGACCCTGGCGCGCCAGAAGCAGATCGTGTCGGCTTGCCTCGCCTTCATCGACGAAGTGGCCGACCGCCGCAGCTTCGCGCGCCCGGCTCTGCTGGCCTTCACGCGCCGCATGGCCCCGCTGGTCATGGAGAATGTCACCGAGGCCACGCGAGCCCAGTTGGACGCGGTTCACGCCCAGGTCTCCGCCTGGCGCCGCGAGATGACTCCGCAGGAATGGAGCGGGTTGCACGTGGTGATCATCGGGCCGCACATGCCGCGCGAAGACCTGGTGGTGACCCAATACTTCCTGCGCCTGCTGCACGAGCCGCGCGAAGGCCGCCGCGTGGTGTACGCCGAATCGCTCTGGCAGGAATCCCAGGCAATGGATCTGCTGGGCACCCATCTGCTGGACGGCGACGTGGGCGAGGCGTTCTTTGGAGACGCCATGCGCATGCACCGCGACCTTCTGGGCGATGCCGCCAAACAATATCTGCCGCACCTGTTGCCTTAGCAGTCCGTGGCAGAAGTTCAAAAAGACCGCTTACTAACGTGCGCGGCTCTGATCGGAGCCGCGCGCGTCAGCAAGCGGTGTTCTTGATACGTCGGTGGACTTTTGAAACGGCGCACTAAGCTAACGCGGTCCGCCGGGCTTGCGGTCCAGCCGGTCCCAGAACGAGCGCGGGCGCAAATTGACTTCGCGATGCCCGTTGCCACGGCTCGCCGCCGCCCCCGCTCCGCTGCGCGCGAACACGCTGCTGGGCATATCCGCATTCCCCGAATTGGCAATCACGAAGAAGGCCAGGAAGTCATTGCCGGCGGCCGTCAGTCCCTGGTAATCGCCAACGAAGGGAGAGTCGGCCAAGGGCGCGCTCAGCATATCGAACGGGCCGGCCAGCGCGGTCTCGGTCCACGAGTTGCCGCCATCATGCGAAACGATCCGCCAGCAGTTGGTGAGTAGCGTCCCAGGGTCCGGCGTGTCGTCGCGGAAATCATAATATGTGATGGCGACCGACCCATCGGCGGAGACGGCCACGGCCGAATTGAACGCCTGGACCTCCGGCGCCTGGTTCACCTGCACGGGAGCCGACCAGGAGTTGCCGCCGTCCAACGATTTCGACATCACCACGCCTTCGCGCGCATTGCCGCTGAAGCGTGCGTCATCCCACACGACGTACATCGCACCGGATGCGCCATCGACGGCGATATCGAGGCCGCCGGTGCGGAGATACTTCTGAGTTTTCGGATTCACGGTGCCGATGGCGTCATCGGTCGAAATACCCACCGGCGGGGACCAGGTCTGGCCGTGATCCTGGGAACGGAGGATCGCCACGTTGCTGGCGTTGGAGCGCGCGAGGATAAACAGGTCCACCAGCACGCCATTGGGCAGCACGGCGATCTGGTTGCTATAGGCGCCGCCGCCATTGCCGGGATTGTAGATATCGCGCGCGGCTTCCCAGGTGGCTCCGCCGTCGGTAGTGCGGGCGAACCAAGCCGGAGTGCTGTTCCCGCCGGAACGGTCCCACACCGCGTAGACGTAATGAGAGTCGGTGGAGTCCGCGGCGATGGATTCTTTATCGTTGCCGTTGGTGGTGGTGTCCTGAATCAGGGTCACCGGGCTGCCCCAGGTGAAGCCTCCGTCGCCGGAGCGGCTCACCACAACGGCAGTGGTATTGTTGGCATCGGCCAGCCCCAGCGTGACCTGGTACACGGTTCCGTCCGGAGAAATGGTGACCCAAGGGTCGCTCACGCGCGTGTAAGGGCCTCCCGTGCACTGCGAAAAGGGAACGGCCGTCTTGCTCCAGGTGAGCCCGCCGTTCCGCGAGACGCCGGTCATAATTCCGCTGGCGCCGCCATTGGACCAGCGATCCTGTTGCCACACGCCGACGAAATGCGCGGGATCGCGCGGATCCACGGCGACAAACGGCTCTACCGGCCCGTTATGGTAATTGACGCCGCTCTGCGGACCGTTGCACGCCGGGTCGAAGGGACTGGGGCCGGACACCGGCGCCATGCCCGCCGCCGGCCTACGCACCGGGCGAGCCGGACGATCCTGGCTGGAGACCATCGCCAGGGCACAAAGTAGAATCAGGGCGAGCATCCTCACGGGCACGTGACCTCTTGGCAAGAGTATATGCGAATCGTGGAATAATCAGTGGATAGCATGAATAAAGGTATGTTCTGCCTGGCGCTGCTGTGCCTGCCAGTGGCACTCAGCGGAGGCGCCGACTACTTCCCGCCTCCGGACAGTGCGGGCGGCTGGCGTACGCTGAGCGGCACGGCGCAGATTCGCAAAGTAGCGGGCATGGACCTTGCCCGCCTGGACCAGGCCTTCGAATTCGAGAAGGAGACCAGCCAGCACGGCGGCCTGGTGGTGGTGCGCCACGGATACCTGGTATACGAAAAATACTTCGGTAAAGGAAACCGCGAAGCGCATCCCGATATGGCGTCCATCGGCAAGGCCTTCACCAGCATTTCCTGCGGCATCATGCTGGCGGAGAAACATGACCAGATTCCCGAGGGCCTGGAGACCAGGGTCTTCACCGAAAAATACCTGCCCGAAGCCTTCCCGTTGAGCGACCCGATGAAGGCCGAGATCAAGCTGGGCCAGTTGCTTACCATGACTTCTGGCATGCACGGCGATGGCAACAATCCGGGCATCGTGAACGGGCAGGACACCAGGGTGGAACCCGCGCCGCGGCCGGCCGTGCCGCTGGACCAGGATCAAAGCGCTCTGCGCGCTGCGATGTGGACCAAGCCCGGCGGAGGCTACGCCTACGCGTCCGGCTCGCCGCACGTGGCCTCGATCGTGCTCCGCCACCTGACAGGGATGGAGATGCAGCAGTACATCGCCGAAAAGCTGGCCGGCCCGATGGGTTTCGGAAGCTGGGGCTACGCGCTGCATCGCAACGGGAACACGCTGCCGCACACGCCCGGCGGCGGCGGCATCGCACTGCGCGCCACCGATGCCGTCCGCTTTGCCTATATGTTGCTGCACCACGGACGGTGGGGCGAGCCGCCAACTGGCGCCGGCCGACTACGTGGCTATGTGCGGCAGGCCGTCGCCTTACGATCCGCACGCGCCCATGAGCCTGATGTTCGAAGTGAATGCCGACGGGCATGTCTTCGGCGCGCCGCGCGATGCGTTCTTCAAAAGCGGCGCCGGAGGCTCGGGGATCTACGTGGTACCCTCGCTGGACCTGGTGATGTACAAGATGTCCTCCAGCGATGCGCAGTTCGATCCGGCATTGACGGGGTTGCCGGTGACTTACCAGGTGGATCATTCGCGCGACGGTTGGAAGCCCGGGACGCACGATCAGTTTCACGATGGCCCGGTGGGCGGCGACGATGGCGTGCGCCGGTTGCTGGAAATGGTAGCGGCGGCGGTGATTCCGTAAGCGATGACGCGGCGGACACTGATCACGACCCTGTCGGCGGCTCCTCTGGCTGCCCAGCCGGCGCGGCCCCCACTTTACGCATACGTAGGATGCTACACCACGGCCCAACGCTCGGCGCGGGGGGATGGTATCCACGTCTACCGCGTGGACGCGCGCACCGGCGGATGGAGGCAGGTGCAGCGCGCCGGCGACCTGGTCAATCCATCCTTCCTTGTTATCGCCGCGGACCAGCGGCATCTCTACTCGGTACACGGCGATGAGACCTACGCCACGGCATTTTCGGTAGACCGGGCCACCGGCGAGATCCAGCCGCTCCAGCGCGCCGAAACCGGCGGACGCAACGCGGTGCACCTGGCGATCGATCCCAGCGGCCGGTTCCTGATCGTGGCCAACTATGGTTCCGGCAGCGTGGCCGTGATGCCGATCCGGCCGGACGGCAGCCTGGCCGATGCGGCGCAGGTGGTCCCGCTGCCCGGTCAGCCGGGTCCGCACCGGATCGAGCAGACCAGTTCGCATCCGCATCACGTGGTGTTCGATCCCGGCGGCCGCTCGGTAATCGTGCCGGACAAGGGGCTCGATCGCATCTTCATTTTCCGTTTCGACGGCGCCTCCGGCAGACTCACGCCCACCGAACAGGGGGCGGCCATCGCGCGCGCCGGATCGGGTCCGCGCCATGCGGCCTTCCATCCGCGCTTGCCGGTGGTGTGGGTGGTCAACGAAATCGCCAGCACGGTGACGACGTATTTCTGGGATGTGGACCGCGGCAGTTTGCGCGCCGTCCAGATTCTACCGACGCTGCCGCCCGATTACACCGGAGAGAACACGGCCGCCGAGATTGCGGTATCCGCGGGAGGCCGGTTCGTGTACTGTTCGAATCGCGGGCACGACAGCGTGGCGGCGTTCCGCAGCGATCCGCGCACGGGCCTGCTGGCGTCCGCCGGATGGACGGCTTCGCAGGGCCGCACGCCGCGCTTTATCGGCTTCGATCCGGAGCGCCGTTTCCTGTGCGTAGCCAACGAGCAATCGGACACGGTCATTCTCTTCCGCGCCGACGGGGAAACGGGCACGCTCTCGCGCCAGGGATCGCCGGTGCAAAACAGCAGTCCCGTGTGCATCGCGTTCGGAACGGGCACCGCGTGAGAATCGACAAGTGGCTTTGGGCGGCGCGATTCTTCAAGACGCGGACGCAGGCCGCGCACGCCTGTGAACTCGGCCGGATTCAATGGGGCGGACAGCCGGCGAAACCGGCGCGTGAAGTCCGGCCCGGCGACATGCTCCACGTGAAAAACGACAGCGGCGATTTCCAGGTGGAAGTGCTGGCACTCAGCGAATTACGCGGCCCCGCGGCGGTGGCGCAGACGCTCTACCGGGAAACGGATGCCAGCCGCGAAGCTCGCGCCAAGGCGGCCGAGGAGCGAAAGGCCATGCCCCATTTCGAACCCGTGCACCAAGGCAAGCCCTCCAAGCGCGACCGCCGCCGGTTGGATCGCTTTCGCGGCAGATAGGCCATCAGAGTCGCATGGCGTTTTCGGAGCTGCGGATCGCGGCCGATTCCGAAACGCAGGCGAATCACTCGATCCGGGCCACGAGCGTCAGCGAGTGCGGGCCTATTGAACGGCCACCAGCGGCTGGAGCCGCATGGCGTTTTCGGAGCTACGGAGCTTTTGAAGCGCTTTGGCTTCGATCTGCCGGATGCGTTCGCGGGTGAGTCCGAATACCTGCGCGATTTCCTCGAGAGTGTGTTCGCGATCGCAGCCGATTCCGAAGCGCAGGCGGATCACCCGCTCTTCCGCGGGCGTCAGCCTTCGCAGGACATCGGCGGTTTCGTCGCGGACATCGTGCGCCATAAGCGGGTCGATGATGGAATTGGCGGCGTGGCCCTGGATCAGGTCGCCGAGGACCGATTCGCCATCCCTTCCGACGGGCAGATCGAGCGATACCGGGTCGCGGGCGATCACCCGCAGTTGCTGCACTTTTTCCGCAGTAGTCTCCATCTGCTGGGCGATCTCTTCGTTTTTCGGAAGGCGGCCCAGTTCCTTTTCCAGCCTCCGCGAGACGTGCAGGAACTTGGTGAGGCTCTCGTTCATGTGGACGGGAATGCGGATGGTGCGCGACTGATCGGCAATGGCGCGCGTGACCGCCTGGCGAATCCACCAGGTGGCGTAGGTAGAGAACTTGTAGCCGCGATGATAGTCGAATTTGTCGGCTGCGCGCATGAGGCCGATGTTGCCTTCCTGAATCAGGTCCAGCAGGTGAAGGCCGCGATTGACATACTTTTTGGCGATGGAAACCACCAGCCGGAGGTTGGCTTCGACCAGCGCGGATTTGGCCGCCGCTGCTTCCGCCTGCCCCTGGTGCGCCGCCTGCACCCAACGGCGCATCTGGCAGGCGCTGGCGCCGGCGGAGGATTCCAGTTCGCGAGTGCGCCGCTTGAGGTCGCGGACCAGAGCCGGTGAAATCCGGCGGCCACTCAGGTCGCGCTCCAACTGGTCGATTTCGTGAATGACACCTTCCAGCGACGCGCGAAATTGGCTCCACTGCGCCGGATTGAAGGGAATAGTCCGCATTTCGCGGGAACATTCCACCTGCAGACGGCGCAGCTTTCCGTTCAATTTCGCACGGAGGTTGGTGTATCGCGCCGGAGTGGAACCGATTTCCTCAGCGAGTTCCAGCAGCTTTTTGTGGAGGCGCGCGAACTTGGCCAGGCGGCGATTCAGTTCCTGCCGGGCATTCTCGCGAGCCTCATCATCGATGCCCCCCACTTCGAAGCATTCATCGACACGGATGGCGTCGTCGCGCAGGGCGCTGGACAATTCCAGCACACTGAGCCATGCCAGCGGAAATCGGGAGACAGCTTTGTGCATCCGATATTTTCCGCGCTCCATTCGCTGGGCCAGGTCGATTTCCCCCTGCCGTTTGAGCAGGCGAACCGATCCCATCTCGCGCAGGTATACGCGAACCGGGTCATCCGTGGAGACAGGCTCCCTGGACGGCTCCTCGTGTTCGTGATGTTCGTGGAATTCAGTCTCCAGCAGCTCGGGCGTTTCGATTCCGAGCGACGCGGCCGGATCCAATGCATATTCTTCAAATTGTTGCATTTAGAGTGTGGATATCTTTACGCACCGGCAAGTTCGAGTACGTGAAAGACGCCAAAGCTAAAGATATCTGTTATTTGGATGCAAAAACAACCCATCTGGTTGCATTCTCAGTGCGGTGCGCAAACGCACAATTGCCGGGCATGTCAAAATGGCCGAAGTCATGTATTGCGGCGCACTCAAAGCGGATCGAATTGTGGTGAACAAGAGCCGGCGGGAGATGCTGCTACTGCGGGGCGACTCCCTGCTGCGGACGTATCGAGTGGCGCTGGGACCGGAACCGGCGGGCCACAAAGTTCAGGAAGGCGACGGACGCACGCCGGAGGGGCGCTATACGATCGACTGGCGGAATCCACGCAGCCAGTATCACCTGTCGCTGCACATCTCGTACCCGAGCGAGGCGGATACGCGGCGCGCGCAGGAACTGGGCGTCGCGCCCGGCGGAGACATCATGATCCACGGCCAGAAAGACGGCGTGCCACGCGAAACGGACTGGACGCAGGGGTGCATCGCCGTTGCCAACGAAGAAATGGATGAAATCTGGGCGCTGGTACCGGACGGGACCTTGGTGGAAATCAACCCTTAGAACTTTCACCACGAAGACACGGAGGACGCGGAGAGGAAAGAGCGGGACCTTGCGTTTTAGATTGGCGGCAGGCTTTTCAGGTGGCTGTAGACCAGCGAAATGGGAAGACCCACTACGTTGAAGTAGCAGCCTTCGATGCGGTGAATGTATTTGGAGGCTAGGCCCTGGATGGCGTAGGCTCCGGCTTTATCCATGGGCTCTCCGCTGTCCACGTACGACTCGATTTCGGCCTGGGACATGGCGCTGAACCAGACGCGGGTGACGGCGTAATCGCGAACCAGCGTGGCGCCGCGCTTGAGGCAGATGCCGGTGAGAACCTCGTGGCAGCGTCCGGAGAGCGCGGCCAACATGCGGCGGGCGTCGGCTGCATCGGCGGGCTTGGCCAGCATTTCGTGTTCGACTACCACGGTAGTATCGGCTCCTAACACGGTCTCGGTGGGTTCGGCGGGAACGGCGCAGGCTTTCCATTCGGCGAGGCGCTGGACGTAGGCTTCGGGCGCTTCGGCGGCGAGGGGGGATTCGTCCACGTCCGCGGCGCGGATTGTGAAAGGAATCCCGGCTTGGGCGAGGATCTCCCTGCGGCGGGGCGACCGGGAAGCGAGCACCAACATTGTTCCAGTGTAGAATGGGGCCGGATGAAGCATCTGGCGCAAGAACTCATGGTGACTCCCGGCAGCAAGATCAAACTGCGGGAGATTGACCCCGACGATACGCACGGCGCAACGAAGGCGCGCGCGGACGCGAAGCTCAAGAAGAATTGCGAACGTCTGTCGGTTCTGCAGTACCTGCTCTATGCGGAGGCCAAGCGGTCGCTGCTGGTGGTGCTGCAGGGCATCGACGCGGGAGGCAAGGACGGCACCATCAAGCACGTGATGACCGGCCTGAACCCGCAGGGCGTGGATGTGACCGCGTTCAAGGTTCCGGAAGGCCCGGAGAAGCGGCACGACTACCTGTGGCGGGTGCACAAGGCGGTGCCGGAATCGGGGAAGATCGGAATCTTCAACCGGTCGCATTACGAAGATGTGCTGGTGGTGCGAGTGCACGGGCTGGTGCCGAAAACGGTGTGGTCCAAGCGCTACGACCAGATCAACGACTTCGAGCGCATGCTGGCGGAGAACGACGTTGGCATTATCAAGTTTCTGCTGTACATCAGTAAGGACGAGCAGGCCAGGCGGTTTCGAGAGCGGCTGGACGACAAAAGCAAGAACTGGAAGTTCTCCATGGCGGACGTGAAGGAGCGGGAGTACTGGGACCAGTACATCGAGGCTTACGAAGAGATGTTGCGCAAATGCAGCACCAAGGATGCGCCCTGGTACGTGATACCGGCTAACAAGAAGTGGTTCCGCAACCTGGCCGTCTCGGAAATCATGCTGCACACGCTCGAGAGCATGGACTTGAAATTTCCCAAGCCGGCGGCGGACTTGAAGGGCATTACGTTCGAGTGAGGCGCGGAGCTATTTCTTCAACAGATCGCGCCGTGCTTTGAGCATCGCTATCAGGGACTGCACCTGGGTATCGGTAGGGATGACGGTGCCATCGGCGGCGCGGGAGGAGCGCAGGGTACCGATCACCAGCCCGCGCACAGTTTGGATGCAGGCGTTGAGGTCCTCGTCGAGACCGGCTCCCATCTCCTGGCCAAGGGCCATCTGAAACTGCTGGACGATCAACTCGCGCCGCTCCCCGGCTTTGGCGGCCTGGGTCAATTCTCCGATGGATTTATTCAAGCTGACGAGCATGTAATTGCGGCGGTCCAGAATCTTCTGCACGGTGGCCTTCTCGCCGTACGAGGTGCCGTCGGCGAAGACGCTGGCGGCTACCGCGACCTTGGCGTACATGCCGTTGCCGCCGATGCGAAACGGGAGCGTGATCTCCTGCCCTGGGGGCACGGGCTGGGCGATTTGCGGGTCCGTGAGCGCATCGTAGTATCCGATGGATGCGCCGTAGGCGGGCCCGTTGGGATCGCGATGCAAGGTGTAGATGAAGTTAAACGCGGTGAGCGTGGCGGAGGCTCGGTTGTGGACCACGACAGTGGCAGCGCCGGAGGGATCGTGCGTAATGGTGCTGGTGACGGGCTCGGCCGGTTGGTCGGCCGCGGCGGCACAGATTACAAACAGCAACATGGATGCCAGCGTCTGCATTCACCCTCTCACTCCTGGTATACACCCCTGCGCGGCAGCGGGCAAATCGGCCGGGGAAAATCGCGTTGCATGGAGCGGTCGCATGATAAAATGATTCAACCACCAAAAGTATGGAACGTGCCAGCAAGCTCATCCGGGGATTGAGACTGCCCGGCGGACACCCTCAGCGCGGAAGAACTGGCGTGTGCCGCGTGGCCCGCAGGCGGTCGGAAAGAAGATCGCGGCGCATACGCGCGCGACGCGACTGGTGCGCGACGCGGCTGGTGGTGGAAGTGGAAGACAAGACCTGGCAGCGCCAACTGTTTACGCTGAGCGGTTTCATTCTGCGGAATCTGGAAAAGCATCTGGGCAGCGGGCTGGTGGGCGATCTGGAATTTCGCATGGTTCCGCGGCGCCGCGAGCCGCAGCGCGCGGCGCAACCCATGCCCGGACTGTTCGCCGATGAAGCCAACGGCATCGAAGATCCGGTGCTGCGCAGCATCTACCGCGCATCACGGAAAAGAGCACTGGCGTGAAGATCACGGAAAAGGAAGTCCGGTACGTGGCCGGGCTGGCGAATCTGCAACTGACCGAGGGCGAAATCGCCAGGCTGCAGGCCGACCTGGAAGGCATCCTGGAACATATCGACAAATTGAACGAGGTGGATACCAGCGACGTGGAGCCCATGGCGCAGGTGCTGTTCGAGGCCGGGGAGACGGCTACGCTGCGCGCGGACGAAACGGTTCCGCCGCTGGGCAACGAGGCGGCGCTGGCCAATGCGCCGCAAAAGGGCAGCGGGTATTTCAAAGTTCCCAAAGTGATCGAACGCTAGCGGCCGCTAACATCATGGACATTCCTTCTCTCACGATCGACAGCATCAGGGAAGGCCTGCTCGCGCGCCGGTTCAGCGCCATGGAACTGGCGGACGAGGCGTTGCGATTCGCCGAAGCCGGGAATCCCAAGACCAACGCCTATCTGCACTTCTCGCCCGAGCGCGCGCTGGCCGCGGCGGCGCGGGTGGACGAACAGATCGCGCGCGGGGAAGATCCCGGACCGCTGGCGGGCGTGCCGGTGGCGGTGAAAGACGTCATCGTGACCAAGGGCGTGCGCACTACCTGCGGATCGAAACTGCTGGCGAATTACATCCCGCCTTACGATGCCACGGCGATCATCCGGCTCGAGCAGGCCGGCGGCGTGATCATCGGCAAGACCAACTGCGACGAGTTCGCCATGGGGTCGTCGAACGAGAACTCGGCTTTCGGGCCGGTGCGCAATCCGGTGGCGCCGGATCGCGTGCCGGGCGGATCGAGCGGCGGATCGGCGGCGGCGGTGGCGCAGGGCACGGCGGTGGTGGCGCTGGGCTCCGATACCGGCGGCTCGGTCCGGCAGCCGGCGTCGTTTTGCGGCGTGGTGGGCGTGACGCCGACCTACGGGCGTGTTTCGCGCTACGGGCTGACGGCTTTCGCCAGTTCGCTCGATCACATCGGCCCGTTCGCGCGCTCGGTGAAGGATGCGGCGACGGTGCTGGGCGTGATTGCGGGCCGCGATCCGCGCGATGCCACTTCGGCCGATGCGCCGGTGCCGGATTACACGGTGCCGCTCGACGGCAACGTAAAAGGCTTGAAGCTTGGACTGCCCGGCGAGTATCTAAAGGAATTGACGAGGAGAAACCGGCGAGCTGATTCCTCGCGGCGTGGAAACGTTGAAGAGGCTGGGCTGCGAGGTGCGCGAGATCAGCCTGCCGGCCACCGATTACGCCATCGCGTGCTATTACATCATCGCTACAGCGGAAGCCAGCTCGAATCTGGCACGATATGATGGCGTGCGGTACACCTTCCGCTCGGCGCACAGCGAACGCTGGCGGACATGTACCGGAACACACGCGGCGAAGGGTTCGGCGCGGAATGCAAGCGGCGCATCATGCTGGGCACTTACGTGTTGAGCGCGGGATATTATGATGCGTATTATTTGAAGGCGCAGAAAGTGCGGGCGCTGATCGCGCGCGATTTTGCGAATGCATTCGAGCAGGTGGATGCGATCGTGGCGCCGGTTTCGCCTTTCCCGGCTTTCCGGCTGGGGGAGAAAGTGGACGATCCGATGGCCATGTACCTTTCGGATATTTATACGATTACCGGCAGTCTGGCGGGCATTCCGTGCATGAGCGTGCCGTGCGGAAAGACCGCCGAGGGGTTGCCGGTAGGGATGCAGATTTTGACCGGGCATTTCGACGAGACCACGATGTTTCGGCTCGCGGATGCGTTTGAAAAAGCCGGCGCCATTTAAGCCGGCCGATAGTTCAACTCAGAGGAGTAAAGGAGAAGATATGCCATTCACACTACCACCGTTGCCCTATGCGCCCGATGCGCTGGAGCCTCACATCGACAAAATGACGATGGAGATTCACCACGGCAAGCACCACAGCGCCTACGTCACGAACCTGAACAAGGCGCTGGAATCGGCGCCCGACCTGGCCGGTAAGACCGTCGAGGAACTGCTGGCCAACAACTGCGCCATCGTTCCGGAGAACATCCGCACCGCCGTGCGCAACAACGGCGGCGGCCACATCAACCACTCGATGTTCTGGACGATCATGGGTCCGGGCGGCGGCGGCGCTCCGGTGGGCAACGTGGCAGCAGGCCATCACCGGCACGTTCGGCAGCTTCGATACGTTCAAGGAAAAGTTCAACGCCGCCGGCGCCACGCGCTTCGGATCCGGCTGGGCCTGGCTGGTGAAGTCCGGCGGCAAGCTCGAAATCTATTTCCACCGCCAACCAGGACAGCCCGGTGATGGAAGGCAAGTATCCCGGTGATGGGCCTGGACGTCTGGGAGCACGCCTATTACCTGAAGTATCAGAACCGCCGGCCGGACTATATGGCGGCCTGGTGGAACGTGGTGAACTGGCCGGAAATCGAAGAGCGGTTTAACGCCGCGAAGTAAGACTCGACAGAGCTGAGACGACGGCCGGAGCTGCCGCCGGCCGTCCAACTCTCTCTCATGCAAAAATACGATCTCATCGTCATCGGCTCCGGGCCGGCCGGCCAACGGGCGGCCATTCAGGCGGCGAAATGCGGCCGCCGCGTGGTGCTGGTGGAGCAGCGCGAAATCGTGGGCGGCGCCTGCATCAACACCGGCACCATCCCCAGCAAGACCATGCGCGAAGCCGTGCTGCATCTTTCCGGCTTCCAATACCAGGGCATCTACGGCGTCAATTATCACGTCAAGGACAAGATCACCATGGCGGACCTGGGTTTCCGGGTCAACCAGGTGATCAAGACGGAAGTGGACGTGATGCAGTCGCAGCTTGCGCGCAATGGCGTGAGGTGATCATGGCGAGGGCCAGCTTTCTCGATGCCACGCAGGTGCGCGATGGAGAAAATGCGCGCGGGCAGGCCGACCTGGAAGCGCCCGTGATCATCATCGCCACCGGCACCAAGCCGGCGGTCTCCCCCACGGTGCCGATCAACGGCCGCAACATCGTCAACAGCGACCAGATCCTGAACATGGCGGAGATTCCCAAGACGCTGATCGTGGTGGGCGGCGGCGTGATCGGCGTGGAATACGCCTGCATGTTCGCGATTCTGGGGTCGCGCGTGATCCTGGTGGAGAAGCGGCCGCGCCTGCTGGAATTCGCCGACAACGAAATCGTGGAGGCGCTCTCCTACCATCTGCGCGACCATCGCGTCACCATGCGGCTCAACGAGGAAGTGGCCAGCGTGGAAGAGACGCCGGAAGGCGGCGTGGTGGCCAACCTGAAAAGCAACAAGCGCATTCTGGGCGACGCGCTGCTGTACGCGGTGGGCCGGCAGGGCAACGTGGACGAACTGAACCTGGCGGCGGCGGGCCTGGAGGCCGACAACCGCGGCCGCATCGCGGTGGATGCCGACTACCGGACCAAGGTGCCCGGCATTTATGCCGTGGGCGACGTGATCGGCTTCCCCAGCCTGGCATCGGTTTCGATGGAGCAGGGCCGACATCGCCGCGGCGCATGCGTTCGGGGTGAAGGTCCATTCCAATCCCGCCACTTATCCGTACGGCATTTACACCATTCCGGCAATTTCCTTCACCGGCAAGACGGAAGAGCAGCTGACCGATGAAGACGTGCCCTACGAAGTGGGGGTGGCCTACTATCGCGAAACCGCGCGCGGGCAGATCCGCGGCGACACCACGGGGCGCCTGAAGATGATTTTCCATCGCGAGACGCGCGAGGTTCTGGGCGTCCACATCATCGGCGAAGGCGCGGCGGAACTGCTGCACATCGGGCAGGCGGTGATGATTTTGAAGGGCACCATCGATTACTTCGTCGATACCGTCTTCAATTATCCCACTCTGGCCGAATGTTATAAGCAGGCGG
>CAWKYG010000012.1:0-274639 GCA_963853855.1 uncultured Solibacteraceae bacterium
GTGGAGCCGCGAAACAGGTAGCTCGATGCACAGACGGTAGCGCCGCCGCCAATGACACCCTGGATGAATCTGCGCCTGGAAACTGCTTTTGGCGTGTTTTCGAGAATCTTCAGATTGGAATGATCGGACATATCATGCATCGCTCACCTGGGATTGCAACCGGAACGCCAGGCCTAAGTTGTTTTGTTCCCTTCCGCTTCGGACAGAGTCTGCCCATCGGAAGTCGCAACCTGTCGACGGGCCGACGTGCAGCAATGAGTCAGACCGGTGCCGCCAGCACTCCGGGCCTCAAATCACACTCGCGCTCTATAGGGGAGTAACGACCGTCTCCTGCTTAGGAATGCTATCGAGCATCGACGTCGTCACTCCGAGATGTTGACTCATCAGCAGGTACGGCGTATGGGCCATCCACTCCGCAAGCGAGATGTCCTGGTATTCGCTGGTCTTGAACATCTCGATAAATACCAGATCGGAGTCGCCGGTGTTCTGGATGTAATGCGGGTTGGAAATCGGCACGTACCCGACGTCGCCCTCCTCGAAATCCATGGTGCGAGCCGTCGCGCCCCCGACAAAAACGGTCATTCGTCCCTTCCCCGTGATGTAATATTGCCATTCGTCCGCGTTGGGATGCCAGTGCAATTCACGCAATCCGCCCGGCTTCAACCTGACAATCGCAGCGGAAATCGGGGTCACTGGGAAAGTCTTTGAATCGATGATTTTCACTTCACCGCCGCGCGTCACCTTTGTCGCCTTCATGGCGCTCGCTTTGAAGTCGAGCCGCTTGGGCACCATCCCGGTCCCTTTCGCCGCCTCGGCCTGCTCCGCTGGCAACTGGCCCGGAACAGCTGCTTGAAAGATAAACAGCTCCTTCTTGGGAACCGCGTCGAAGGTCGATTCGGATACGCTGAAATTCTTCGCAAGGACTTCCCTGGGAGTATGCGAGAGCCAATCGGTAATCAGGAATGTGTGGAACTCGTCGAAGTTTCCGTCGTCGAATACCAGCAGAAAGCGGCAGCCATCCGGACCCAGCCCCTGGATGGAGTGCGGTATTCCGGGCGGGAACAGCCACAGGTCTCCTTCGCCCACGTCGCTCACAAAGCTCCTGCCGTTCTGGTCCACGGCGGTGATCCGGGCGCTGCCATTGAGCATGATGGCCCATTCGGCTTCCACGTGCCAGTGGAGTTCGCGGACTCCGCCCGCCGTGAGGCGCATTTCCACGCCCGCCATGGCGGTCGAAACCGGCAATTCGCGTGCCGTAACCTGGCGTGTCCAACCGCCGCTCAGCACGCGCTTACGTGCCAGGGAGAAGGAATACTTAAACGGTTTTACGGTGCCGCTATCGGTGGACGGAGACCATTCCGAGTCCGGATTCTCCGCTGCCAGAGGGCGGTTCTGCGGCCCGGGATTGCTCTCGTTCGGCGCAGTGTGGCTGGCTTGCTGCTGCGCCTCCGCGGTTCTCTCACTGACCATAGTCAGCGTCGCGGCTGCGACAGCCGCGGATCCCAGTCCAAACAGGTCTCGCCTACTTATTGTCTTCTCTTCCTTTTCAATCTCAGACATCGTGTCTCCTTTCAATCGAAGCGCCCGGCCTTCTCACGGGCGTCCTCCCCGTTTCCGAAACCCTCAAAACACATAAGTGACATAGGAAAACGGATAATTGTAGTCTTTGCCGGGCGTAGCTTCATTCAAGTACTGGCCGGTAAACAAATGACAAAACCCAAAACCGTAGGTTACGTGCCGGTTTTGCTTATATTCCGCGATCAAGTCGAGTTCCGCTCCGAGATGGCTACTTGCAGCTCCCGGGTGCGCAGCTACAGAGACACCGCCACTCGATGCATACACCGCATCGTTTTTTGTCGCCAGCCAGAGATCGTCAAACATCTCTGTGAACGTCCACTTTGTTCCGGCCTTTTCCTCAACGCCGGCACGGATGTCCTGGATGTTCCTCCAGCCGAATTGATCGGCGAAGTCCATCTTGTCGTGAGCGGAAGGATAGATCTGGTCGTGAGTGCCCCAGGTGTTCCCGTTTGGATTCCTTGTGCCCGAGGCGTAATTGTATTCCACGAACACCCTGGGCTGCGTACGTGCGTTAACGAAGGTATGTCCCGCGTTCCAATGCCCGGCCCAGGCGTCAATGGAATAATGTCCCAACGAGCCGGTCTGCTTGTTCATTTCGACGTCGTAATCGAAGTTGACAGGCAGCGTGCCGGCCAGACGTGCGCCTCCAGTGACTTCGTTCAGATGCCCGTGGCCTGCAGTCTCGGGCAGAGCCACGTTGCCCGGAGCGACCCGCCATAACAAATAGGGCTCTACCGTGGCGTGCGGGATCAGGCGGGAGAAGCTGCTGTAAATTCCGTAGATATTGTTCCCTTCAATATGGTGGTCGATCTGGCCGTCTATGGCGTCAATCACCGATGCCGCGAAGATGCTGACGTTGACACCTGGGTGATGGAGATCGACCCTGACCGTATCGAACGTACGCCCCATGTTGGACCAATCGGAAGGTCCGATGACTCGCTCGTCGCCGAAACTGAACATCTGGCGGCCGGCGACGAAATCGACCCAGCCCTCGGACGAACTGCCGAGCCTCACGTAAGCTTCCCGAATATCCCAGATATTTTGATAGGGAGGCGCAGTAGCCTCGTGGTGATTGAAAAAGACTCGCGAATCCTGCGTGACTCCGACTAACTCGAGCCAGCTCGTGGGCAGGATGTAAACTCCGACGCGGAGCTGAGTCAAATCGTATGCGTCGTCGATCGGCACATAGCTGAGTCCATCCTGGCTTTCAACTCGGTCACGAAACTGTCCACCGAATTGAAGCCAACGGGGAAGAGACTCGTTTAGTCTGGTGATCGGGTACAACCACCCATCAGGATTAGGTCCCGATACGCGTAGGTCCGAGGCTGCATGTGACGCCCCAGGAGCATCTGGTTGGGAGGGGCCGGCAGGGGGAGTCGCGTCCGGTTGAGCGATAGCGTTGCCGAGGAGAACAGCGCTCAAAAGAAGAATGCGTTGGAGGCCTCTTCGTTTGCGTCCCGGATGTTCCATGAAACTGTTTGCCAAGGTGGTGCTCATATCGATCGTAAGAACAGCAATTCTCATGCCGCGGCGCGTCACATCATCGAGCCTGAGTTTCTAACACTTCCCGAACCGGCCGGGTCTATATGTGGACCTGAGTGTCCCCAGTCGGCGGAGTTTCGAAGCCAGGGAAGAGGCGCCAGGGAAGTGCAAGGGGAATTCATGATCGGATCGAAGAGGATGAATCGCCGCGTCGCGGGAAAGCACTTCGAAAGGGCGGGCGGGCTCACATGTGGGGCAGGCAATCCGATTCTTCAGGCAGTCAATTCTCAGAGGAGGGACGACAGATGACACGCTCGAACCCATGTCATACACAGGTTCGCTGGCGGGCCCCGGGGAGGGGCGCGGCCAGCGCCTGCTTTTCAGAGCCATCGGCGATGACTACGTCCGCCCGACGATCTCAGCGAGGAACCATGTTCTTCGCTCGGTCTGATCGATCCATACTTCGATCATGCTGGTGCTGGCGACATCTTTATAACGCCCGCAAATCTCGTGCGTTAAGCGCAGAAATCCCGTCAGGCGCCGGCTGTCTGCAAGCAACTCGCCGAGCATATCGTCCGGGCTGACGACGTCGTTGTTGTTGTCCGCCAGCCGCTGATGCGCGGATATATCGCTGATGGAATGTAGAGCGGTTCCGCCGATCTTCCGCGCGCCAATGTTTACCATCTTCGGCAAAATCACCACTCAGCGGGGAATAGTGAGTCCGCACAGTGTTATGGTTGGGGCGGTGGAGAGTGTCGCGGAGCAAGGCGGGTTAGGGAGATAGGGAAGCTGGAACGAGATCGAGCACCATTGGCCGCGGAGAATGTAATAGAGTAACCAGCTGTTGGAAAGCGTCTTTGCCCTGTTGCCAACAACTTCGCAAGACGCTCGTCAATATCTGTTGGGTTCGGGCGCCGTTCCAGGTTCGGTTCCCGCCCCAGGTTTTGCGAGCCACCACCATCAGCCGAATCGCTGCCTCGATGAAGTTGTTGGTGGCCGGAAGGCCCGGACAGTACAGAAATGTGAACAGGTGGGGCTGCTCATGTTGTAGGTGGCGCGCTAAACGCCGATTGGCGGCATGGCACTGTGGGGTTGCCAACAGCCGGTCCAACCGGGCCTTCAAGCGGCCCGTGGCCACTGCTAATCCATGTTCGCTGACCAGTCCCTGTTGGTGGCGATCCCGCAAGTCGAGACTGTCCAGCAACACATCCAGGACCGCCTGCGGGAACTGTCGCGCTCCCCCGGTCAGCAACTGCAGCAGGTCCCGGCAGCGCAGGATGAGATGCGCCAGGCAGGTTTGGTGAAAAGCCTGCAAAAAACCGTACCAGGTCCGGGCCCCGTCATGCACCAGAAAGCCATCGTATTCAGCCCCCAATACTGCCGCCGCTTCGGCGAAGCCGCGATGCGGCTCGATCAGGTATACGGTGACCGATTCATTGCCGATCACCCGACAATTCTGTAACCGGCCGCCTACACGCCAACCAGTATCGTCCATCCCATTGAATGGACTACGCGCCAACGAGGCCTTCAATTGATGGTAGGTGGGAGCGGCCAAATTGCCCAACCGTTCCAGCGCCCGGCAGATCCCGCTGCGGCTCACCGTCAAGCCGTAACCCAATTGCAGCGACCGGGCCACTCGCTCATGCGATAGGCCCATCTCTTTGTTCCACAGCGCCGCCAGCGACAATGCTTCCGGCCCGATCTGTACCGTCCCGACGTGCAACGCATCGGAGGTCTGCAGCGGATGCCTTCCTTGCACACTGCGTCCACAGCCCGAGCACACCCCCACCTCCACATTAAACCGCCGCACCAGGGTCACGCGCACTATGTCTTCCTGATACTGAGCCTTGGTGTCCCGCAGAACCACATCGCTCTGGCAATGTGGGCAGGAGGGCGGCAACGGCACAGCGATCTGCTCATCCACCCGCAGCGGTGTCCCACGCGTGGCCTGCTGACCGTATTGATCCCCCGGTTTGCGTCCCGCTGTTTTGGGATTTGTTTTGGGATTGTCGCGGGAGAACGGAGCTGTGTTGCGCTTCCTTTTGCGCACTGCCTCTTCTAGCAGTTTCTGCACTCGTGCGATCTCTTGCTCCAGGCGCTCGTTCTCCGCCAACGACCGGTCCAGGCGTCGCTGTAAGGATGCCACTTCCTGCTCCAACTGTTCGGCGCGACCGACCGGATCACTCGCACTCATCCAGCTTAGAATGCCACGGCTTGACGAGTTTGTCCAGCCCCTATCCTCGAACGCCTCTTTTTACGGTGGTTCCGAATGGTAAACATTGGCTTCCGCGCCCGCTCGGCTATTTCGTCAGTCATAGCGAAGAGCTGGTCGCCCTGCTCGTCCAGCAATAGATGATAATCGCGGAACTGGCGTCCGCTCATGTGCCAGTGGAAGTTTTTGGTTTTCAGATAGAGCGCGAAGACGTCTGCCAACAGCGCACGGAGTGCGCGCGAGATCTCCGCAACGCCGTCGCGGCTGAGTTGGAGTTCCTGCTCTGCCCGGTCTTCCAATGTGACTTTGTCGAGTTTGTTCATTATTTGCTCCTAAGAGTCAATATGTAGATTCAACTATCTGACGGCGCTACGCCATGTAGCGTCTTTGTGAAACGATGCCATGGCACCAGCGAGCGCCGCGGTGTTGTCGCCGAGGTCCTTTTCGTACACCTCGCCCTTCTCCGTGACGACGAATGTCATCACGCCAGACGACCGATATTCCGCCGGATAAGCGACCACGGCGACTCCGGCAGCAGCGCTGGTCTTCTGCGGCGGCAACACGCGGAAGTAGTAACCATCCAAAGCCACTGGAGTCGCGGCGTCTGTGCGATCGCGCCTTTGGGAGGCAAATTCGTGGCAAACCGAAATTGCTGTGAATTCGTTCTCGCCGATTCGCCGGAACCGAACCTCCTGCTGGCCGGCGTCCGCGTCGAAGCGCCAAGCCCCATTCGTTTCGACGATCGGGATAGGGAACGGCCAGTTCTCGGCTCCAATGTAGAGGGTCACCGATCCATCACCCTCACGGTGCAGGCGGTGCATCTCCTGGTACTTTTGGACGAAGACTGCACGGTCGGCCTTATCCTGACTATCGTCATCCGAAGAAGTGAGATCGGTCGATCCACCCAGGATCTTGTCTATGGCCGCTTCGTCTTTGTCCTGCACCGCTTGGAAGAGACTCTGGCCAGCATCGGCGGCCGACGGAAATGCCGGCTGAGCGGGTTGAGCCATGCCGGGGCCAGTCCCCATGGATATCGCAAGTATTGCGAATGGAATCGTCATTTTTCGTTTCATCGTCTTATCATCTCCTGAGGCTCTATCGCCGGCTGCCGCCGCCGTGAAAGCCGCCTCCAAAACCGCCTCCGTGGATGCCGCCAAAGCTGGATTGTCCACGGAAAGAATTGCTTCTCGCAATACCGCCATGACTGAATCCGCTGAACGCGCTGGAATGCATGCCGGACATTGCCCGCGAGCTGGAACCGCGAAAGCTCGCCGGAACGATCAAAGTTGGCGCGACTGGAATGAAAGGCGTTGCGATTGACGATTGTCCGGCTGTGGGAGATGTACGTATTGTGGTTGTAGACCACCCTGCCGCCGCCGTGCCAATCGAAGCCCCAATGATTCCAGCCCCAACCGAAGCCGCCGAAGAAGCCCACACCGAAACCAAGGCCGAAAGCAATTCCCGGACCTCCCAGGAAGAGCCCGGGGTACGGATACCAACCCGGGAAGACAGCCAGTGGGTAACCGTACACGAGCCATGGATCGTATTGAGGCACGTACACAACTTCGGTTGATGTGGGTTGAATACAATATCGTGTCCGTTGAGTGCTCACCTTTTCCTGGGCCGTCGTTTGGAGATTCCCGGCCTGCTTAGCGCGCTGTCGCATGGTTTGAATCGCCTGCGTCACGTCCTGTTGCTGATTGATGTAAGCGTCGCCCAGTTCCGAGGTCCAGGCCAGATTCTGATTCATGTTGGCGAGCACCGCAGGGAACTGTGCCAGAGCTTTGACGCCGGGATCCCATGGTTGCTTGTCAACCTCTTTCGCCAGACGGTCACCCGTGAGATCTTTATGCTTTTGCATCCACCTCTCGGCCTCCACTATCTGATCCGGATATGCGGCAGCCGGCAGGATCTGTGCAATCAAAGCGTCGGGGTATAGCGCTATGGGCGCTACGAGCTGTTGCAATTGGTCCTGGCTCTGCTGCACGGCCTGCGGCGGCGAAGTGTTCTGATAGGCGAATCCATCTCGGGAACACATGCCTACCAGGCACCAGGATAGGAATAGCGCCATGCCTTGTTGAAACCGCTTCATAATAACTTCTCCTTCAATCGGCACGAGCTTCTGTCGCGCTATTTCTTCGGGCTGGGTGGAAAGCGATCGAACATCTTCTGGACCCCTTTGTCGAGAGTCTTGATGTTCTTGTCGGATTTGTCCGAAAGCGTGTCACTGGCGGACCCTCGCCAAATCAGCTTCTTTGTGCTGGAGTCGAACAGATCGATTACCAGAGTGCCGACCTTATAAGTGTCGACCGTAGTCGTTGAATCTCCGAATCCGCCGAACCCGCGCCACCGCCAACCGCCGCCAAAGCCGTCGTAGAAAGTGTTGAGAGTTTGTTGGTTCTGGGTGGCCTCTATCGCGACGATCGCCACGTCGCCTCCCGAGTTCACCAGCGTCCATCCTTTCGCGGCGAGGGCTGAATTAACAGCCTCTTTGATCCGGTCGACCCATAGCTGGCCCTGTGTCTGGACCTTCTCCCACGAATACGTTCTGTAGTGCCCGAAATCCGCGTCCCGGTCGTAGTCTGTCTTTACCTGCTGCGCGAATGACGCCGCTGCAGTAAGAAGCATGGCTGCGAGGAAACCAGCAATCGTACGGTGTGCGTTCATGTTCATCTCCTGTCTTGGAAGTATGCAATCGCGCGGCCAACTGCCAAAGTGCTGGAGGTCAAACGCTTGGCCAGTCCAAGCAGCCGAACGCTAGTCATTGTCGCGACGGCGGGGTGACAGACGTGTCGCCAATGGGACTACCGGTGAAGTTCCCGGCTTTTTGCACCCAACTGTGCGGTTCCGGCCGTAATGCGGGTTCGTCCCGATGAAGTCTTGTGATCTATCAGAGCGGATAAGCCGTGCCGATTTGCAGGAGGGACTGCGATGCTCAGCGGGGGCCGGCGGCGACTCCTACCGTGTTTCTCCCGCTTCCACGCGCTCGAGCGTCCTCAGCGAGAGACGTGCGTGCGGCTCACGGCCTAAGCGATAGAGGAGAAGAGTAAGCACAAACCCGCAGCCGGCAGCGCCTGAGCCACAAAGGAAAATAGCCGGATAGCCGAACTTCCCGACAATAGCTCCTGCAATCGGGCCTGTAAGTCCCATTGCCAGATCGAGGAAAGCCGTGTACACCCCGAGTGCGGCTCCGTGATTCTGATCGGCAACCATCTTGAGAGCTTCCACCCCGAGTGCGGGAAACACCAGGGCGAATCCGCATCCGCTAAGAGCTGCTCCTACAAGGGCCAAATCGTGAGTGGTGGCCGACCACAAAACGAACAATCCGGCAGACTCCAGGATAAATGACACCAGGGCAACTCGGAATCCATCCCAGCGATTAATGGCACCAGCGAACAGCAGCCGAGTAACTATGAAGCAGGCGCCGAAGAGCATCAGGGCGAGCGCTGGGTCAGTCCAGTGCCGGCTGGCATAGTACAGCCCAGTAAAGGTGGCAATCGCAGCAAAGCCGACCGTGCCGAGAGTCAGTCCCAACCCGTGAAGCGACACTCTGCCGAGCACCTTCGAAAACGCCAGATGAGCGCCGCGCAATATCGGAACCCCGGCTACTGGGAGGGCGAGTGCCAGGTTCAACACCGATACTCCCGAGGCGGCCAGAGCAATTGACCGAAGCCCATACCTGGTTTGAAGCCAAATCCCAAGAGGTGCTCCCGCGGCCATTGCGCCATAGGAAGCTATTCCACTCCAGGAGATCACTTGTGCGGCATGTGCTGCGTCGACCCGTCCCAACCCCCACATATTCGCACCAGTCGCCACACAGCTTTCGCCACAACCAAGTATCAAACGACTGATCAGAATAAGCACAAAACAGGCTACGGCCTTGGATTGGAAAGATGCTGCAACAATCAGACAGAGCCCACTAAGCAAACCCACGACTTGACCGATCAACACCGTGATCCGCGGACCTAAGACATCGGTCATTCGGCCGGCGCTCGAACGAGTGGCAAGGGTTGCCAGGTATTGCGAACTGATCGCTATCCCAGCCCAAAGGGGAGAAAGGCCCAGATGAAGATGAACGAAACCGGGCAAAACTGCGAGGAGCAGGCCGATAGTCAAATAATAGAAAAACACGAACAATGATGTGTGAACGATTCGAATTGTTGTCGACGTAGCGATCAGGTGTCTCAGAAAGCCTCCAGCCATTCGCCTTAGAACCATCATCAGGCAGCAATCCATCTACCGTTTGTACGTGACCTCTTCGGGCTGCTGTCGCGAACACCTTGCGAGCTGGACGGTGTCGACGTAGCGCCGCCACCTGTCCATCAGACGCCTTGCAAACGACCGTCGAGGCAGAATCTCATGATCTGGGCATTGCTGCGCCATCTACAACGATGGAGTGAATTAGATTCCTGTCTCAATCGCTATGTGTTTGGCATCGCAGATGCTTCAGGGGATGGTGTGCAGTTCGGAGCCCGCGTGAATTTGGGACGTGGGAACCGGCAAGCAAGTAAGGAGACTGTTGATCATGAGCTTACCTCTTGAAGGAATCAAAGTAATTGACTACACCGGCGTGCAGGCCGGACCGGCGTGTTCGCAAATGATGGCGTGGTTCGGCGCCGACGTCCTGAAAGTCGAGCGCATGCACACAGGAGACAACACTCGAATCCAGTTGCGCGACATCCCCAACGCGGATGCGCTCTACTTCACCATGGTCAACAGCAATAAGCGGTCGCTCGAGATCGATACCAAGACGCCCGAGGGCAAGGCGATCCTGGAGGAACTGATCCGCCGCGCCGACGTGATGATTGAAAACATGGCGCCGGGCGCGCTCGATCGCCAGGGCTTCACCTGGGAGCATATCCATGAACTCAACCCGCGCCTGATCTTCGGCGTTGTCAAAGGATTTCCCGATGGCTCGCCCTTCTCCGACCTCAAGTCGTACGAGAACGTGGCCCAGTGTGCGGGCGGCAACGCCTCGACGACGGGCTTCTGGGACGGCCCCCCGACGGTCGCAGGCGCCGCGCTCGGCGACAGCAACAGCGGCATGCACCTCTTGATTGGCGTCCTCGCCGCGCTCCTGCAGCGTGAGAAGACCGGCAAGGGCCAGAGGGTGTTCATGTCCATGCAGGAATCGGTGTTGAATCTCTGCCGCGTCAAGCTCCGCGACCAGGAGCGGCTCGAGCGCGTCGGCTACCTAGAGGAGTATCCGCAATATCCAAATGGCACATTTGGGGACGCCGTCCCGCGCGGCGGCAACGCCGGCGGGGGTGGCCAGCCGGGCTGGGTGCTGAAGTGCAAGGGCTGGGAGACTGACCCCAACTCCTATATCTATTTCACGATCCAGGATTCGAACTGGCCGCGAACCGCCGAGGCCGTCGGGCACCCGGAATGGGCGTCCGACCCGAAGTACACCACGGCGAAGGCGCGACAGCCCCACATCTTCCAGATTTTCGCGGACATCGAGAAGTTTCTCGCGGACAAGACCAAGTTCGAGGCCGTCAACCACTTTCGCAAGTTCGAGGTTCCGTCCTCACCGGTACTGTCCATGAAGGATCTCAAACACGATGCGTTCCTGCAGAAGATTGGCAGCATCGTCGAGGTCCCGCACAAGGTACGCGGCTCGTACTGGACTGTCGGATGCCCGATGAAGTTTTCGGAATTCACGCCCGAGATCAAGAGCTCGCCGCTTCTTGGTGAGCATACCGACGAGGTGCTGCGTGAAATCGGCTACAGCAACGAACAGATCGTCAAGCTGCACGAGAAGAATGTGGTCGGCTCGACGGGGATCGGCTCTAAGTCCAAGTCGGCAAGAACCTGTGCTTTCTCTGAAGTGAGGGGTAGCGTGACGAAGACCAACAATCTCGAAACGCCAATCGACTACCAGCAATTGGTTGAGGTGATCGGCGATGCAGTCGTGGTCGCCGATGCGAGCGGTGCAATCAATTTATGGAATCCCGCCGCCGAGCGCCTCTTCGGATTCACGCAGGCTGAGGCGCTCGGCGGCTCGCTCGATCTTATTATTCCCGAGCGTCTGCGAGAGCGCCATTGGGCTGGTTACAGAAAAACCATGGCGAGCGGGGAGACGCGCTATGCCCATGATGTGCTGCGAGTTCCCGCCGTGCACAAGGACGGGCGAACGTTGTCGATTGCATTTACGGTCGGCCTTCTCTATGGACCGCAACGAGAGGTGACGGGAATTGTGGCCGTGATTCGCGACGAAACTCACTCGCTACACCGAAGATAACAAGTTGCGCAAGCGCCTCGCCGAACTCGAGAAAAATGCCGCCAGCGAGGTTTCGCCGGGCGGTTTGACCTGTTTCTAACGTTGTGAACGAAATTTGTCAACTACATTATTCGAAGAGAGGTACTACATGATTGCGACGGAACCGAAATCATCGAACGAATTGAAAGCGTCGGAAGGAAAGAAATCGCCGGCTTTGACCGACGGATTTCATCTCGTAGTCGATGCCCTGAAACTCAACGGAATCGACACGATCTATGGCGTCGCCGGAATTCCGATCACGGATCTGGCCCGGTTCGCGCAGGCGGAAGGAATAAGGTACATCGGCTTTCGGCATGAACAGTCTGCGGGAAATGCAGCCGCGATCGCCGGCTATCTGACCAGGAAGCCGGGGATCTGTCTGACGGTCTCCGCACCAGGGTTCTTGAACGGCCTGGTGGCGCTCGCCAACGCCACCACCAACGGTTTTCCCATGATCCAGATCAGCGGATCGAGCGACCGCGAAATCATCGATCTCCAACAGGGCGACTATGAAGAACTTGATCAGATGAATGCGGCAAAACCTTACACCAAGGCGGCCTTCCGGGTTAACAAGCCTGAAGATATCGGGATCGGAATCGCACGCGCGATACATGCCGCCGTATCGGGGCGGCCTGGCGGGGTCTATCTGGACTTGACCGCAGAAGTTCTCGGTGCGGCACTCGACGCAGATGCAGGGGAGAAGTCGCTGGTGCGCGTTGTCGATCCAGCGCCCCGGCAAATTCCCGCGCCCGAATCGATCCAGCGCGCCCTCGACCTGCTGGCGAGTGCCCAACGCCCACTCATCATTCTCGGCAAAGGCGCTGCGTACGCACAGGCTGACGCTGACATTCGTTCGTTCATCGAAACCACCGGTATTCCTTATCTGCCGATGTCCATGGCCAAGGGGCTGCTGCCTGACAACCATCCTCAATCCGCGGCTGCGGCCCGCTCGTTGGTTCTGGCTCAGGCCGATGTGGTCATGCTGATCGGGGCCCGGCTGAACTGGCTTCTGGCACACGGCAAACCGCCGCAGTGGGCTCCCACGGCCAAGTTCATGCAGGTGGACATCTCGCCGACAGAGATGGACAGCAACCGCGCCTATCGCCGCGCCCGTTGTGGGCGACATCGGCTCTGCCGTGTCCGCTTTGTTGGCGACTTTCAAGCCCGGAAGTCTCCGCGCCAAGGCCGCGTGGCTCAAGGCAATCGCCGATCGCAAGCAACACAATGCAGCGAGCATGGCAGCACGCCTAATGCCAAAAATCCCAACCCGATGGACTTCTACAGTGCACTCCGTGCAATCCGGGATGTTCTCGCGGACAAACCGGACGTTTACGTTGTCAATGAAGGGGCAAACACCCTCGACTTCGGTCGCAACATTATCGATATGCACGAGCCTCGCAAGCGTCTCGACGCAGGAACTTGGGGCGTGATGGGTATCGGTATGGGTTATGCCATTGGCGCGGCTGTGACCAGCGGCAAGCGTGTCGTCGCCATTGAGGGCGACAGCGCCTTCGGTTTTTGCGGCATGGAGATTGAGACAATCTGCCGCTATGAACTGCCTGTCGTCACCGTCGTCTTCAACAATGGCGGCATCTACCGCGGTGATGACGTGAACCACAGCGGAGGCGCCGATCCCTCACCAACCATTCTTATGAAGAACGCCCGCTACGACAAGCTCATCGAGGCTTTCGGCGGTACGGGCCACCATGTGACCGATCCGCAAGGTCTCACCAAGGCCCTCACCGATGCCCTCGCGTCAGGGAAGCCGGCACTGATCAACTGCGTCATCGATCCCACCGCGGGGACCGAGAGCGGTCATCTGCAGAATCTGAATCCGACCTCCCACATCGGCATTGAACAAAAGTGAGAAGCGCATCATGACAGCCATCCCGGCCATTGCCGCCAACACCGCCGCAGCACATTGGCAAAACCTTTCCGAGTTGCTCACGCGACACGTTCAGGAACAACCCGAGCGAACCGCGGTCGGGACCTCCGACGGTGGTACCGCAATCAGCTACAGTCAACTTGACGCACTCGTTCGGTCGGCGATGGTCCAACTCTGCTGGCTCGGAGTGAACCGCGGCGCCACCATCGCGCTCGTTTCGGACAACACGGTTGAATTTGTTGTCACTCTTCTCGCTACCGTGTCTTTGGACGCTCGTGTCGCGCCGCTGAGCCCGGCGCTCACCTCGGCCGAATTGAGTGCACGACTCTCGGAACTCTCCGCCCATGCTGTCCTCGCTCCGAAACATCTGGCAAGCAAGCTGGACTTTGCGGACGCCGTCACCGGAAGCGCCGCCCGGTGGATCATGAGTATCGACAGCGCCGCCGGCGTCCATGAGGTGCGAATTGCGAATTGGCCCGGGCTAAGCCCGGCTTCTGGCGTGCGTGCCGATGCGAGAGCACCGATTGACGATGGGGACGTCGCTCTCCTGATGTTCACGGCCGGCACGACCTCCGCGCCAAAGCTTGTTCCCTTGACGCACAGAAACGTTGCCGCATCGATCCGAGGCATAGTCTCCGGGTACGATCTATCCCCGCAGGACGCAACGCTTATCGTCATGCCGCTGTTCCATGGTCACGGGCTCGTGGCGGGACTGCTGGCTACTCTGGCCAGCGGCGGCAGCGCTTACCTTCCGAGCACGGGCGGGTTCTCGGCTCACTTGTTTTGGAGTGACGTTGTCCGACTGGGAGTGACATGGTACACCGCGGTACCGACGATTCACCGCATTCTTGTCAACCGTGCTTCCCAGGAATACCCAAGTTCCGGGGTGGCGCTACGTTTCATCCGCAGTTGCAGTGCACCGCTTGACGAAGAGCTCGCCACAGCGGCCGCTGCTACGTTCCGGGCTCCTGTCATCTCGGCCTATGGAATGACCGAGGCGTCTCACCAGGTATCGTCCAACCCACTCCCCATCCATGGATCCAACAAGACTTCGTCAGTGGGCCTGCCGACGGGAGTCGAGATCCGGATTGTCGCCGAGGATGGAACGGACGCCGCGCCGGGCGGAGTTGGGGAAATCTGGGTTCGGGGCGCAACGGTTACGACCGGATATCTCAATAATCC
Source organism: uncultured Solibacteraceae bacterium (assembly GCA_963853855.1). Classification (GTDB taxonomy): domain Bacteria; phylum Acidobacteriota; class Terriglobia; order Bryobacterales; family Bryobacteraceae; genus Sulfopaludibacter. The sequence continues at coordinate 14,602 of CAWKYG010000012.1, forward strand.
TGTCGCAAACTCCACGAGCTTTGTCGATGGATGGTTTCGCAGTGGCGACCTCGGCAGCAGAGACGCGGATGGCTACCTCTTCGTGAGAGGCCGGCTCAAGGAAATCATTAGCCGCGGCGGAGAAAAAATCTCACCAGGCGATGTCGACGCGATCCTCTTGTCTCACCCGAAGGTGCTCGAGTCGGCATCGTTCGGCGAGTCTGACGCGATCTACGGTGAGAATGTCCAGGCGGCAGTCATTCTGCGGCCAGGGATGGAAGCGACCGAAGGCGAACTGCGAGACTACTGCCGCACGAAGCTGAGTGTCTTCGAAGTTCCCCAACAGATCTACATCGTGGCCGGCTTTCCCCGCACGCAAAAGGGATCCACTGATCGGCGCGCGCTTGCTCTGCAATTTGCGCCGGCTGAGGAGCGTCTGAGCAATAGGAAATAGTTCAGAAATGGTGAAGGATCGATCCAAATGATACAAACCGAACTTGAGACAAGCACCCCCGAGCAAGCACTGAAAATCAGGATTCGCGACACCCTGCTCAACGCACTGGCGGTTTCGTCGGGAGCCATCGACGCGGTCAGCTTCCTTGATCTGGGCAAGGTCTTCTCGGCCTTCATGACGGGGAATATCGCGTTCCTCGGGCTGCGGACCGCACGCGCCCCTGGGCCCGACGGGTTGAACGTCCTCGTCGCGGTGTTTGCCTTCGGGGTGGGGGTTTACCTCGCGACGCGAATCGTTAGGCCTTCTGAAGCATTTGGAATTTGGTCTCAACGGGTGACAGTCGCACTCTGCATATCGCTGATCGCGCATGCAGCCTTCCTGTCCGTTTGGTTCGCAAGTAACGGCCGGCCTTCGGGTGGCGTCATCCCAGTTCTCCTCGCCTCGTGGGGTTTTGCAATGGGGATGCAGAGCGCCGCAGTTCGAAGGCTCCATGTGGACGGTGTGTTCACAACTGCTGCGACCGCAACCATCATATTCCTTTCGGGCGACCTCGCCAACGGGCCCGCGTCAGCAAAAGAGAGGCGGCGGCTTGCGGGTATCCTCGCCTCGTTGTTCGTCGGCGCCACAGCCGGAGCCCTGCTGTCGGTTCATGCGCACATCTATGCCCCGGTCCTACCATTCATGATCACCGTCCTGGTGGTCGCAACTGCAGCGTTCGCGTTGGGGAATCTTGACGCTGAGGGGGCGGAGGAGACACCACCGTTGGCGACGCAAAGCTCTACCGGAAGCACAAGCACCACGGGATTCCCATCTCGCTCGCACTCGAGTTGAGGGCGAGCTTTGCAGGAGGTTTACATGGGAGACGCGTATCAAGAGACAGCCCGGATAGCCGCACAAAGTGAAATAAGAAGTGTAGTCGTCCGCGGTAGGGCTACCGGCTTCGCACAGGAGATTCTTGCAGGTCCACATCGCCTGTCGGGTGATGAACCCGTGTCTGCGGGCGGCACGGACACCGGCCCATCGCCCTACGATTTGCTGCTCGCCGCCTTAGGCGCCTGTACTTCGATGACCTTGGGAATGTACGCCCGGCGGAAAGGATGGCCGCTCGCGGAGGTCATTGTCAATTTGCGACATTCGAAGACATACGCCATCGATTGCGCCGAGTGCGACGCGAAAGAAGGAATCCTGGATCGGATTGAACGGGACATTCACCTTACGGGATTATTGACCGATGAGCAGAGATCCAGGCTGCTTGACATTGCAAATAAATGTCCCGTGTATCGGACACTGACATCAAAGAGTGTAATTGTGACGCGTGCCGTTTGACGGAACAGAGGGCCCGGCAACCCCATTCGCACCTGGTCACCCGTGATTGATACCCAGGCGCTTCATCTTGGCGATCAAAGTCGTTCGCGGCAGGCCCAGCCGCAAGGCAGCGCCATTCCGGCCGCCGAGCACGCCGCCGGTCTTCTGAAGAGTCTGAAGGATGTGCCAGCGCTCCAGTTCTTCCAGCGTAACCGGCGCGGACGATTTCATTTGATTCAGTTCGGGTAGTGAACCGCGCAAAAGAGGCCCTGTTGACAGAATCACGGAACGCTCAATGACGTTTTGCAGCTCCCGGACGTTGCCTGGCCAGGAATGTCGCGCAAGAGCGGCCATGAATTCCGCTGATATCGCAGTAATTCCCTTCCGCATGCGAACCGCGTAGTCCATTGCAAAATGGTCGACTAACAAGCGGATATCTTCGGGGCGATTCCGCAGCGGTGGCAACTCAATAGGAAAGACGCTTAGCCGGTAGAGAAGGTCGGCGCGGAATTGCCGTTCGTTCACCATCTGTGCAAGATTCCGATGCGTGGCGCAGATCACGCGCACATCGGTGTGAATCGTGCCAGCGCCGCCCAATCGCTCGAACTGTCTTTCCTGCATGACCCGCAAGAGCTTTGGCTGCAACTCCAGCGGAAGGTCGCCGATCTCGTCCAGGAACAAGGTGCCGCGGTGCGCCCGCTCGAACCGTCCGATGCTGCGCGTGATCGCTCCAGTGAAGGCGCCGCGCTCGTGACCGAATAGCTCGCTTTCCAGCAAACCCGCCGGAATGGCGGCGCAATTCACCTTCACAAACGGGCCGTTCGCCCGATAGCTGGACTTGTGAATGGCTTCCGCAATCAGTTCCTTGCCAGTTCCGGTTTCGCCGTTGGTCAACACCGTGGCGTCAGTCGGCGCCACAATCCGCACCATGTCGAGTACGTCCCGTAGAGCAGGGCTCTTGCCGATAATGCCGGGAAATCCGGTGTCGGGCAGTTCGGTGGTGTCGGTCGCGACTGTCGACACCCCATTCCCGAGGGGGAGGGATGCTTTGTCGATGCTGCGGGCAGTTCGCCTACCCAGGTTGCTTGTGCTGCCATTTGTAAACTCCTTTCCGTCAGTTCCGCTTTCGGCCTTTTGATCTTTTAGCTAATTGTGGAGCCAGTATCGCTTGCGGCCAACCCTGCATAGAGATTACCTGTCCACTATATGGTGATTCCTCGAAGCACCTTTTGAGGCAATGAAAACTCTCCTACGGGTGTGACGGCTAGCTCTTCCGGTTTGGAATGTTGATACGCTTCCATCCGAAAATGCGCGCGTCCACCGACCAAGCCGCCAGGCCCGAGCAGTGCCACGGCAGCTCCCAGGGTTGCCAGCAGGATATGAGTCAACGGATCCCCAGGCTGCGAGAACGCGCACCATAACTCAACCCCTGCGGCAAGCGCCCCCGCGATCGGCGTCCATAAACCTGCAAGCAATAGTATTCCCGCTGCGGTTGCGAGCACGGATACGATCACTTGTCCGAGCGGTGGTTCTCCGGGCAATCCGATGATCCCATGATCCACCAATGTAAAGCCGGCTACCAGCCGCATCAGCAGAAGGCCTATGCCGGGCCAACCGCGTGGGAACGTCGAAAACAACCCTCGAAATAAGCGCACTTCAACTTGAATTTACGCGGTTCCCAACGCGCTGGAAAGCTCAAAAAGGGAGTTCTGAGGCACTCATTCTAGGAATCAGAATTCGATGATTCCGCGCTTCAGTCCGATCGTCGACGGCGTGGGTCCGGTCGTTGGCGCCCAGTTTGGCGAGGATGTTCTTGACGCGGCCCTTGACGGTTTCTTCCGGTGATCGAGAGCTGGGCGGCAATCTCCTTATTGGCATTCCCGCCGGCAATCAGCCGCAGGACGTCGATTTCCCCCGCGTCAAAGCATCGTCGGTGGCATGTTCGGCAACTTGGAGGAGACCTCCGGGGAGACAGTCTTCTTGCCCGGCGTGGACCGCGCGGATGGTTTCCACAAGTTCCTTATGCAAGAGATTCTTCAAGCAGATAAGCCCGAGCGCCCGCTTTGAGGGCGCGCAGAACCTGGACGTCGCCGGTGTAGGTGGTCAGGACAATAATTCGTGCTTCGGGGAATTCGCCGCGAATCGCGATCATCGCATCGATACCCATTCATTTCCGGCATCTGCAAGTCCATCAGGGTGACGTCCGGGCGGAGCTCGCGGAACTGCTGGATCGCTTCGCGCCCATTGGAGGCTTCGCCGACTAGACTCATGTCCGATTGGATGACCGACCAGCGCCGCGATCCCTCCGCGGAACAGGGGATGGTCGTCGACCGCCAGAATCCGAATCACTGAGTTCGTCCGTTCCTTCTTTCCGAAACAACCGGAAACGCGCGGGCCGGAGAGGTCCCGTAAGCAATGGAGCGCGGGAATGCTCAGTTCAACCTCCGTGCCGGACTCTTGCTCGACTCCAGATATCCAGTTGACCGCCAATGAGTTGGGCGCGCTCGCGCATGCCAGCCAGGCCCCAGTGTCCGGCGCGGCCTTGTTCCTCAAGCACCTCCGGGTCGATGCCTTTTCCATCATCACGAATCCGCAATCGAAACTGCCGCTCGCCATACTCGATGTCCACCTCGATCCGCCGCGCCCGTGCGTGCCGGAACGCGTTGCGCAGCGCCTCGCCTGCAATCCGGTAGATTTCATCCCGAGGATCGGATGGACGTCCTGCGGCTTGCCTTCCACCTCCACAGAGCATTCCATGCGGTTCGAGTCCATCTCGTCGGCCATCGAGCTCTTCTGCCAGAGAGCTGATCGCCTGGGCAAGGTCGTTGGTGACGACCGTGGATGAACGCAACCCCTGGACGGCGTCCCGGCCTTCGGTGATCGCTTGCGCGGCATGATCGAGAGCATTCTCCAGTGTCTTCCGAGCTTCCGCCGGGCGGCCCGGGAGCTCGTCATGAGCCACTTGAAAGCGGAGCATCAAGCCCTGAAAACTCTGCAGCAGCGTGTCGTGCAGTTCCCGGGCGATGCGGGTGCGCTCGCTGACGCGCTCTTCCAGACGCACATTGAATTCTCGCGCAATCTGATGGAGGCGGTATCGGTACAGCGCCCAGAGCAATCCCAGAAAAGCGGCCACGCACGACGCCTGGAACCAGGGGGTCTGATAGTACGCCGGGGCGATGGAGAAATCGAAGGATGCGCCGGCCTCATTCCACACCCCGCTGTTATTGCAGGCCATGACGCGGAAGCGGTAGTTGCGCGGAGGAAGATCGTTATAGAAGGCCTTCCTTTCGTTGCCGACGTCCTTCCAGTCGGGATCGTGGCCTTCCAGCTTGACGCGAAAGCGGATCTTCTCCGGCGCGACCAGGCTGAGGGCGGTGTAGTCGATCTCCAGATCGCGAGTCAGTGGGGGCAGGCGCAGATGCCCATGAATATCGGAAGCCACATCGTAGGTCTTGCGGTCGGCGGTGATCTGCTCGATGTGCACCGGCGGCGGGAGTCTTATTATAGGGAAGGTGGTGCGGATCGAAGACGCTGATGCCGTCCAAAGGGAAGAACCACAATTTCCCATCCGGCGACTTGCCCACGTGGGGGTGAAGCCGCTGGCGTTGGCACGGGTCCTGACTCCGTCCGAACTGTCGAAGACCGTAACTTGGATCGCCCGTTTCGCATCGATACCCTGATCCGCCGCGGCGGCCCACGCGTCCACTTCGGAGCGGGCCATTCGCAGCAGGCCGCAGGCCGTATAGAGCCACATGGAACAGCGTCGTCTTCAATGGTCCAATGAATCGTATCGCAGGGCAATCCGTTTTTGCCTGTGAGCGTGGCCAGACGGCCGTTCTTCAATCGGCTGAGCCCACCTTCGGTCGCAGCCCACAGCGCACCGCCCCGATCAAATCGAAGACTGTTGACCCGGCCCTCGCCCAGACCGTCGGCAGCAGCGTAGGATTTCCGCGCCTGACCATCTTTGAAATAGACCACGCCGCCCCGATAGAATCCCAGCCACAAGCCATCCGCCACTGGATCAACGGCTAGCCTCGATTTCCACGCGTAATAATTCATTAACGGAAATGGGGTGTTGGAAGATGACTCAGGCAAATTGAATGATTAGCTTCTTGTTGCCGAACCAGGGCATCGGTGTCGGTTGGTCGGCCAGACCGGAGGCGACTAGATATGGGTTGTGGGCGCGCTTGTCTATCGTCACCACAACCGTGGTTGCAGTGACCTCGACTTTGCCGGACAGATCCAACAGATTACGGAATACGGTTTTGGCCTGGGAGTGGATGTACTCCCGGCCGATGCGCTGGGCCATCATGCGGTACAGCGAACTGGCCGCCAGCGTCAATTGCATGTCGAAATCCACCTTCATCCCGACCATGCTGGAGAGCGCGTCGATATGGAAGAACTGGACGGCTTCGGAGATTCCGTTTTCGATGAGCATGCGCTGCGCGTAGCGCGTCACCAGTTCGACCGGACCGAGTTTGCGATGGTTGGTCAGCAGCACGGTCGGCTCTTCGTGTCCCAGTTCCATCACGGTCAACTGGCGCAGTTCGCCTTCATAGCCGGGAAGGGTCACGCGCGTCTCCAGCACTTTGGGATTACGGTAGATGCGGGTCAGGGCCGGCAGGCTGATCCGCTGCCAGGCGGAGTCCGGTTGACTGTAGATCTCGCGCAACATCTTTGCCGAACGCCGGCGCAGGGTAATGAAGCAGATGCCTTCCCGGTTCAACTCCGAGAGTTTTCGGTGGGTGGTCAGTTGCGAGTCGAAAACCAGTTCGGCGGGGGGCTTGCCGGTGTGTTTCTTCCAGAAGCGGACGAACTGGAGAATCTCACCGGCCTGCTCGGCTTTGGTCACACCGGCGTTGGCATAGCGCAAAACCCGCTGTTCGGCATCGCGCGCGAGGAAGACCAGGATCCCCTTCTGCGAGCGGCTGCGGCTGGAGACATAGTGTTTTTCCAGGGGTTCCTGGGCGCTGTTGGCGGGCACGCTATGAAAGTCCAGATCGAAAGAGGAGCCATGGGGTAAGCCGGCCTGTTCGACCTGTTCCAGCCAAGCTTCCATGAAGCGCAGGCAGAGCTTGTGGTCGATGCGCGAGGAATAGGCGGCCAGGTAGGAGCGTTTGGGAACCACGTTGAGTCCGGCAAATAGCGCGATGGCCCGATCCGCTACCAGGTCCATGACGTGACTTTTGCGTTCGGCGCCGATCAGTTTCAAGGCCAGCAGAGTGCGGACCGCCTGGGCCGCGGGGATCATCTGCGAGGTGGGCAAACCGGCGGCGGCGACGACCGCCTGCAGATCGATGCGATTCAGCAGGGGCAAAAACAGGAACAGTCCGGCCAAAGGGGTACGGAAGGAAGCGGGCGACAGATCCAGGCGGCGCACATCGGCGACAGCGGCGATTTCCGGTTTCACCGTAACCGGGCGCTCGTCGTCGGCGCGGCGGGGAAGGCGCGAGAAGCCCTCCTCGCGGAGCAGGACGGTGAGGGAGTTGACGCTGATGGTGTGGCCGGCGGCGGCCAGTTCACGCTGCATGTCATAGACCGAGAGATTGCGTTTGCGCATGGCTACCGCTAAATCGCGGACGCGGTCGCGGGCGGGGGAGGATTGGGGGCCGCGATGTGGCTGGCGGAAGAAGGAAGCGCGTTTTTGAGGGTCGTGGCGGAACTGATAACACAGGACGCGGAAGGCGCCGGCAGAGTAGCCGAAGCGGCGAGCGACGTCGCCGGAAAGCTCCTCATCGACGAGGTAAGCGCGGAGGGCTTCGTACTGGCGCTGCAAGGGGAACTGGGGGGAGAGAAAGAAGTTCTGGTTGCCAGGCGTCGTTATCTGATTTGCAGTGCTGGACTCCATATCTCGATAGTGCTACCAAAACATGGCGCAGTCAATATGTTTAGAGCGAGAAGAGGCGGCTACGCGTGAAATACCGATAGACAGGGATGACGATGCATATAGCTGCGGCAGGAGTATGAACGGCGCCTGGCATCCCTGACTGGATAGCGCTCATATAATCTATTTATAAGTACTGCATATATCTAACGCATACAGTGGAAATACGGCCATTCAAGAGGCTTTTTGACGAAATCAGGCGTTCAGCGGGGTAGCGTGGAAATCGAGGCTAGAGCAAAGGCAAAGTCCTTGTGTCCCAATTTGGGCCAGGGAAATTGCTGGACCGCGCCGTCCGGGAGCAACCGGAAAAGACCGCTGTCCTCGTGTGCGATCCACAGGTTCTCCTCTTTGTCGGCCTCGATGGAATGCACCCTCCCTCCGGGAATGCCCCTGATGAAAATGAACCGGTCGTTCTCCAGATAGCCGACCCCGCGCAGGGTGGCGACCCAAATTCGGCCGTGGTCGTCCTGAAAAAGGGACCCCACTCCTTGCTCCGGCACTCCGCTGCCGGTCAAAACGTGAGCGGCTCCCTGCCGAGGCGCGCGCTGGAGCGCAGCCTGTGCCAACTCACTGTTACGCTCACGGTAGATGGTGACCTGACCGTTGTTCCAGCGGTTCAAGCCGTCCAGAGTGCGGAGCCAGATACTTCCATCGCGGGCGGCCAGGACAGACACCACCCGGGCGCTCGACAAACCCTGGTCCGCGGTAAACGTGGCGACGGTATAGTCGCGAAACTGGTCAAGACCGTTCAGCGTGGAAACCCAGACGTTGCCTTCGCGGTCCTCGAAAATGTCTGAAATGTCGTCGCCTGAGAGACCGTCAGACTGTGCGAACGCATCCATTCTTCCCTGATGGATGTGCACCAGGCCCCCACCCTGCGTTCCGACCCACAAACCGCCATCGCGGTCGCGGAACAGCCTGCGAATCGGAAGGCTCCGGAACGCGGCCGGGAGCGTATACAGTTGCTGCGCTTTCCCGTCCACCAGTCGTGAGATGGCGCCATGCAACCCGATCAGGATCTCGCCGTTATCGGCTCCACGGAGCAATCCGGCACCGGGCCGATTCTCCGCATGCATCGCGATCAGGATCTCGCCGTCATCGGCTCCCGGCAGACCGGGCTTCCAGCGCCACAGGCCGTTCGGCGCCTCCGCCGACAGATTACCCTTGGCGTCCTCCCGGAAGCCGGTGATTCCTTCGCCAAAACGGCCATCCCCACCGGAACATCGGGCGCTGCCATTCTGAATCGCGCACATTATTCCACCGTTGGGCGCCGAGTTCCCGCCCGCCCAAACGACGCCTTCTCGATCCTCATAGAGCCCGAGAATGTATTGTCCGGAAAGCTGGGCGTACCAGGTCAGCTTACCCTCTTTGAGGCTTGCCAGACCTCGTGAGGCGCCGATCCAAAGAGTCCCGTCTCGCGCCGCGATCAAGGTTCGGATCTGGCTGGAAGGAAGCTGCTGGCCCGGCGGAACTTGCCACGGATTGTTCTTGAGGCCATCGAAGCGATACAAACCGAAATCCGTGCCCAGCCAGAGATAGCCATCGGGTGTTTGCGCGATGGCGTGAATCGCCCCTTTGGAAAAGCCCTCACCGACTTTCCAAACCTTGTGGGCGTACTGGCTCACGTCCATCACCGGATTCAACGCAAACGCGGGCGAACTCCCGGCCAGCAGCATGCCGGCAAGTATCGTGCCCAGCACGACAACGTCGCGTTTTCGCCCGTGCGCTGGCCCCATGATTTGCACTATACATGATCATCTCTTCCCTATACAGTCCTTTCTTGGCGCTGCAAGACGCGACGCCCCACGGGTGTATATTAGAAAGAAATCTGGATAACCCATCGAACCGGGCTGAAGTCATTTCCTAATAATGAAGGGCCGGAAACCTGCTGGAAGAACCGCATGAAGAGAGGTCTTGTTCCTATCTTCTTTACGCTCGCTGTTTTTTCGCCGGTACTCGCACAGATGACCGGCGGGAGCATCAGCGGCAAAGTGACCGACCCTTCCGACGCCGCGATTTCAGGTGCCACCCTCACCATCCAAAACCAGGCCACCGGTGAAACCCGAACTCTACACAGCAATGAGAAGGGCTTTTATAACGCACCCAGCCTTTCGCCCGGGATCTACGACGTCACCTCCGCGCACGCAAGGTTTGGCGACATGGTCAAAAGGAACCTGCCGGTGGATGTCGGACAGCACCTAGTGATCGACTTTCAACTCAATGTCGGGATCGTCGATACCTCGGTGGATGTGACCGCGCCAATCCAGGGAGTCGCGCTGGCGTCTTCCGCTTTGAGCGACGTTGTGGGCGGGCAGACTTTACGCGACCTGCCTCTCAACGGCCGCGACTGGACGCTGCTGGCCGCGCTGGAGCCGGGAGTCCACACCGTCGACGCCCAGACGGCGATCGCGGCAGGAGGCAACGGCCGGGAAGATCGCGGTTGGGGCACCGAAATGACCATCGGCGGAGCCGCCCCAACAGAACAACTACCGGCTGGACGGCGTGAGCATCAACGATTACTCCGGCGGCGGACCTGGCAACGTGCTGGGATCCATCCTGGGAACCGATGCCATCCAGGAGTTCTCCGTTGTCACCGGCAACGCCTCCGCGGATTACGGACAGTAACCTCCGGCGGCGTGATCAACGCCGTGACCCGCGCCGGGTACGAACGACTTCCATGGCACGGCGTACGAGTTCCTGCGCAACAGCGCCATGGATGCCCGCAATTTCTTCGATCGGCTCGCAAACTCCGCCGTTCAAGCGCAACCAGTTCGGCGCCACGGCATGGGCGGGCCGATCCGCAAGAACAAGACCTTCTTCTTCTTCAACTACGAAGGTTTGCGCCAGGACCTGAGCTCCACCACGGTCACCACGGTGCCATCGCCTGCCGCCCGGACGGGCCAGCTTGTCAGCGGTAAAGTCACCGTCGACCCCAAGGTGGCGCCTTTCCTCAACATCTACCCGCTCCCCAATGGACCCGTTTCCGGCGATACGGGAATCTACTCGTTTGTCTCGGCCGCCGTAACGCCAGTGAATCTGTACACCGGCCGGATCGACCACACCTTTTCGAACTCCGATTCGATGCACGGCACTTTCCTGGTGATGAACTCGGCGACGACGTCGCCCGATGCGACTGATTTCGTCATCACCGGCGCGACCTCGCAAAGCCGGCTGGGTTCGGTGGAAGAGACTCACGTCTTCCAACCCGACCTCGTGAACATCGCCCGCGCCGGATTTAGCCGTTCGGCTTCGGCGGCGCCCACTGCAGCCAGCCGCTATCAATCCGCTGGCCTCGGATACTTCGCTGGGATTTCTGCCGGACACGCCTTTGGGGGGAATCAGCATTACCGGTATCACCCCCGTGGTCGGTGGAATCGGCTCCGCTGGTGAGAACATTTTTAATTACACCAGTTGGCAGTTCTACGACGATGTCTACTATATGCGCGGTGCCCATTCTCTGGAATTTGGGCTGGCTGTGGAGCGCATCGATTCCAATGAATCCGGTAAGGCCAATCCAAACGGCCAGTACGCTTTCGGCTCGCTGCAGGCTTCCTTAACCAACCAGCCGCAAAGTTTCACTTCAACCATTCCCGGCAAGAGTCCAACCATCTATCTGCGCCAGAGCATCCCGGCTGTTTACGCCCGCGACGACTATCGAGTGCGTCCGAATCTGACCCTGAACCTGGCGTTCGCTATGAGATGGCTACCGTCCCCACGGAGAAATATGGCCGCCTGAGCAACCTTGATAGTTTGACGGCCGCGACCCCCAAGCTCGGCTCGCCCTACTTCCAGAATCCGAGCCTGCGAGACTTCTCGCCGCGCTGTGGGCTTTGCCTGGGACCCGTTCCGGAACGGGAGGACCGCTGTTCGCGGCGGCTTCGGCATCTACGACACCCTGCCTTTGACATACCAGTTCGAGCTGCTTGCGATTAATGAGGCGCCCTATTTCCAAACCGGTTCGATCACGAAGCTTCCCCAGGGATCTTTCCCAACCGGCGCGCTTCCTCTGCTTACTGCGAATAATCTGGGCTATGCGTGGGTGCAGCCCGATCCCCAGCGCTCTTATGTGGAAGAGTGGAATCTGAACATCCAACGCCAGTTGGCCCGGGGGCTGGTCGCGACCGCCGGCTACATGGGCCAGCACGGCCTGCACCAGCCGCTGCGAACCAGCGATGCCAATATCGTGCTGCCCACCGAAACCCCGCAGGGTCTGCTGTGGCCCGTACCGCACGACAGCGGCGCCCGTCTGAACCCCAATGTCGGCGCCATCAACGCACTGGCTTGGGCGTCCTCGAATACCTACGAGGCGATGATCCTGAGCGTCGCGTGGGAGCGCAAGGGCTTGCGGCTGGGCGCGGATTACACTTTTTCCAAGAGCATCGATGACAGCTCCTCTTCGATCGCAGTCACCAACTTCAACAACTCCATGCTGGGTTCATTTATTTTCGACCCGGCGTTGGCGCGCGGGCTTTCGGATTTCGATGTCCGGCAAAACCTGGTATTGAACGCCATCTGGTTGCTGCCCCACGCGCCTTCTTCCGCCAACCTGGCGAAATGGGCCGCCAACGGCTGGCAATTGGGTGGGATTTTCCGCTCCGCTACCGGGCTGCCGTTCACGCCCGTAATTGGCGGCGATCCGCTCGGGTTGATCAATTCCTCCACTTTCGATTTCCCGGACCGCTGACTTGCCGGGGTGCAACGATCCCGTCAACCCCGGCAACGCCAGCCATTACATTAAGACTCGTGTTTTGTAGCGCCGCAACCGGCGACGCTGCTGGGCGACAGCGGACGCAACATCGCCATCGGAGCCGGGATTGAACAATCTCGACGCGTCTTTGTTCAAGAACAACTACCTTCACAACCAGAAACTCAACGTCCAATTCCGCGTGGAGTTTTTCAACGCGCTGAACCACACTAATTTTGCGGTGCCGAGCCGGACCTCGGCCCAAATTTTCACCCAGACCTTTGCGCCAGTCGCGACCGCGGGTCTATTGGCGTCCACGTCCACTACGTCGCGGCAGATCCAACTGGCGTTGAAGCTGATCTGGTAGAGGCGCGGCGCCGCGCTGCGAAGGCAGTTCAAAATCCGGGAGCATCGCTAGGAACAGGCGGCCAGAATGGCGGCCCAATCCGCTATATCAAATTGGCAAACCGCGCTCCGCGCAACGTGCCCTGAAGCTCCTGTTCTGAAGTCGACACAGGTGTCGCCCCACCGCCGGATAAACACGAAACAGCTAGTGTTTTCATCGGTCGCATAACCCCCAACTGTTGGCCGCGCGATTGCAAATATACGGGGCTGGAGAGAGTAGCAGGGCTGCACTTCGCGGGCAGCCTGAATCGCTCTCAACAAAAGGAGAATTCGAAAGTGAACAACATCAAGATCATGACATTCGTGTGCATTGGCGTGCTAGGGATCATGCTCCCGCAGGCCAAAGCAGACGAGTGGAACCAAAAAACCGTCTTTACGTTCAGCGGGCCCGTGGAGATCCCCGGACAGGTCCTGAACTCGGGCACGTATGTTTTCAAGCTCATGGACTCACAGTCGGACCGCAATATCGTCCAGGTCTTCAACAAGAACGAAAATCACCTATACGGCACATTCCTGACGATTCCGGACTACCGTCTGAAACCGGCCGGCAAACCAATCATTACCTTCGAAGAGCGGGCGGCAGGATCTCCCGAAGCGGTGAAGGCTTGGTTTTATCCCGGCGAGAATTACGGCCACGAGTTTGTATACCCCAAAGTCAAGGCCGTGCAGTTGGCCAAGGCGAACAACCAGCCGGTTGCATCCATGCCGACTGAACTGGCCGCCAATACCACCAAGCCCGCCACAACCATGCAGGAGCCTCACGTGGTGGCGATGAAGCAGGCGCCGCTGAAGGCGCAGCAGCCGACGGAGGAGGAGGTCGAGATCGCCGAAGTTTTCCTTCTCGCGCCAGCCCCGGCAGCCGGACAGTTTACCCCAGACCGCCAGCTCTTTGCCCCTGGTGGGTCTGATCGGGTTGCTGGCACTCGGGACCGCGAGGTTGCTCCGCCGCGTCAGCGCCAATTCGATCTAAGAGGAAATAAAGAAGCGGCTGGCAGACGCACTCAATGCAGAAAGCGGTTCCGGCGGGAGGGCGCATCTCCACCATGCTACGCTCCCTCCCGCTCTTTTTCCTGGTCGCGGGGCAATGCCTCCCGGCCAGACCGGCCCTCCGCCGGAGAGACTCCACCATATCGGTGGATGTGAACTTGGTCGTGCTGCATGCGACCGTCCGCGACAGAAAGGGCGGGTTTGTCTCCGGTCTGCGAAAAGAGGACTTCCAGGTATATGAGGATGGCGCGCCACAGGCGATCCGGGTCTTTGACCATGAAGACGTTCCGGTGGCGGTCGGGCTGGTGGTCGATAACAGCGGCAGCATGGGCCGAAAGAGGAAAGACGTGACCGCCGCGGCGCTGGCTTTCGTGCGATCCAGCAACCCGCGGGACGAGATGTTCATCGTGAACTTCAACGAGCGGGTATCTTTCGGGCTGCCCGATACCCAGCTTTTTTCGGCCAGCGCCGCGGAACTGGAAGGAGCGCTCAACGGCGTTCCGGCGAATGGCAGGACGGCGCTATACGACGCCATCGAAGCCGGGCTCGATCATCTGAAGAAGGCCACGCTCGACAAGAAGGTTCTGATTGTCATCAGCGATGGAGGAGACAACGCCAGCCATCACAAGCTGGGCCAGGTGCTGGACGACGCCGGGCGTTCGGACGCGATCATCTATACGGTCGGCTTGTTCGACGAAGACGACGAGGACCGCAACCCGGGAGTTCTCAGGAAGATCGCGCGCGCCACCGGGGGTGAAGCGTTCCTGCCCGAGGAAACCAGCCAGGTTGTGCCGATCTGCGAGCGGATAGCGGAGGACATCCGCAACCAGTACACGATCGGTTACATCCCGTCCAACCAGAAGCTCGACAATACCCAGCGGACGATCAAGGTGACGGCCACAGGGCGGCACGGTGAAAAACTCCTGGTGCGGACAAGAGCCGGCTACATTGCCTCGCCGGAACGGAGCGGGCCGGCCGCGAGTTCCCCAGGAGAAACTCCCATGAGAGTTGTCCTTGGCGTCCGTTCCAGCCAGACGAACGCTGAAGCTGGCAGCAGCATGCATTGACGATGGTTGGCGTCTTGGCTTTGGGATACTGCCTGGCGGTGTTCCTGGAAGCGAAGTTCTATCAGGCCGGGAGGCGCGGAATTTCGCCAGGGAGCTTCGCCTGAAAGAGGGAAACAAAGCGGCGTCCAGTGGATTCCAGTGCCACCTGTGGCCGCACCTGACAAGCATGGTGTTGTTGGCCGGCTCGAGATCCCGCGCCTCGGTGTTTCCGTGATGGTCGTCGAAGGGGTGGACGACAGCGACCTCAAACGGGCGGTGGGCCACATACCCGGGACCGCGCTGCCAGGGGAACCGGGGAATGTGGGGATCGCCGGGCACAGAGACACGTTTTTCCGGCCTCTGCGCTCGATCCAGCGTGACGACACGATCACTGTGAGCACTCTCCAGGGAGCGTATCGCTACCGCGTAGTATCCACGAACGTGGTCAGGCCGGAGGACATCCAGGTGCTGTATCCGACCGGACGCGATAGCCTGACTCTGGTCACCTGCTTTCCGTTCGAATATGTTGGATCGGCGCCGAAAAGGTTTATCGTGCGCGCCGAACGAGCGCCCGCAGCGAGCGACCAAATGGAGACGCGGGATGTCCAAATGAGGTCACGCGTCCGGTGGACAGACAGCCAGAGATAGAGACAATTGTGGACCGGCACGTGCAAGTCTGCTTTCGGGAGGGATCGTGATGGTCACATTGGCGGACGCACGTAAGGTAATTGCAGCCGCGGAAAAAAAGGCGACTGAAATCAAGCAGCCGATGAACATTGCGGTAGTCGATGAAGGGGGAAATCTTGTTACCCACGTCCGCATGGATGGCGCCTGGATCGGCAGTATCGACATCTCAATCAACAAGGCCTTCACTTCGCGAGCTTTCGATATCTCGACGCGAGATCTTGCTCAACACTCACAATCAGGCGGCCAGTTTTTCGGAATTCACGTGTCCAATCAAGGACGCGTGATGGTTTTCGCCGGCGGTATCCCCTTGGAACGCGACGGGAAGATTGTCGGCGCGGTAGGTGTCAGCGGCGGCTCCGGAGAGCAGGATCATACTGTGGCGGAAGCCGGGGCCAAGGCATTCTAACGTTTTGAATTGGAGAGAATACTAAATGGCAAACAATCGTGGAGTCGTATACGTGGGACCGGGAAGAGTCGAAGTGCGGTCGATCGATTTCCCCAAATCGTCTCTGGGATCGCGCAAATGCGAGCATGGCGTGATCCTCAAGACTGGTCAGTACCAACATCTGCGGCAGCGACCAGCATATGGTACGCGGCCGGACTACGGCTCCCGCCGGTATGGTCCTCGGCCACGAGATCACCGGCGAGATCATCGAGAAGGGCCGCGACGTGGAGTTCCTGAACGTGGGCGACCTGGTTTCCGTGCCATTCAACATCGCGTGCGGGCGCTGCCGCAACTGCAGGGAAGGCAAGACCGGAATCTGCCTGAACGTCAACGGCGATCGCGCCGGCGCCGCATACGGTTACGTCGACATGGGCGGATGGATCGGCGGCCAGGCCGATTACGTGATGGCGCCCTATGCCGATTTCAACCTGCTCAAGTTCCCGGACAAGGATCAGGCGATGGAAAAGATCGAGGACCTGACGCTGCTCTCCGACATCTTCCCGACCGGATACCACGGCGCGGTGAAAGCCGGCGTAGGACCGGGGTCGACGGTGTACGTTGCCGGCGCCGGTCCGGTAGGACTTGCCTGCGCCGCCGCCTGCCAGTTGTTGGGCGCCGCGGTAGTGATCGTGGGAGACATGAATCCGGAGCGTCTCGCGCAGGCGCGAAGTTTCGGATGCGAAACCGTCGACCTGCGCGAGCGCGTTCCGCTGGGGAACGCATCGCCCAAATCGTCGGCGTCCCGGAAGTCGATTCGGCGGTCGACTGCGTAGGCTTCGAGGCCCAGGGTCAAGCGGAGCAGACCGGGACGGAGCAGCCGGCTACCGTGTTCAATTCGCTGATGGCGCTGACCCGGGCGGGCGGAGCGATCGGCATTCCCGGGCTTTATGTCACCGACGATCCGGGCGCCAAGGATGCCAACGCGAAACAGGGCGTGCTCGGCCTGCGGATCGGCCTCGGCTGGGCAAAGTCGCATACCTTCGCCACCGGCCAATGCCCCGTTATGCGCTACAACCGTCAGTTCATGATGGCCATCCTGCACAACAAGGTCGCGATTGCGAAGGCGGTAAATGTCACGGTGCTGCCGCTGGAGGAGGCGCCGAAGGGCTACAGCGATTTCGATAAGGGTGCGGCAACGAAGTTCGTTCTGGACCCGCATGGAATCGTAAGATCGAGATCGCGGCGCACCGCGGCCGAGTTAGTAGGAGCGCGGAGCTAAGTCCAGGACCTACTCGGCGAAAGGGTGGCTTCCTCGCAAAAGGTGCCACCCTTTACGCTATCTACATAATCCGCTTCCGGGCGCAGATCGCAACGCGAACCCCATTGGCGCCTTCACGCGCTACGGCGGCCCCGCCGTGGTGGTGGATCTCGCAATCACGATCAACTTCGACGTCGTCTCAGAGAAGGGAGTATGCCTAGGCGGAGTATTCGAAACCACTTCAACCGGCTTTAGTTTGCTCCCCCTTTATATATTAGGGTTCAAGAACGATCTTCCCACGTGTATGACGCTGCTCGAGCTCTCGATAGGCATCGCGAACCTCGGCCAGCGGATAGACTTTAGCGATCGGGATCTCAAGGCGGCCGGCGGCCAGCAGCCCAGCTAGTTTCGCGAGCACGTCTGCAGTCGCGCCTTCATGGTTACCTTCCGTCTTCACACCATACTTAGCCGCTGCGGCGAAGTCGATGATCGTGTCGATTCGATTCGGCGCGACGCCCAACTTAAGTGCAAGTTCGACGTACCCCCCGCCGAATGTGTCAACGAAGGAATCGACTCTCCCTCCGGATGCAGCGCGGATCCGATCTTCAACCCCATCACCATAGGTAACAGGAATTACGCCGTGATCGGCGAGCCACTTGTGATTCGCGTCGCTGGACAAGCCAATAACCTTGGCCCCAGCATTCCTGGCCAACTGCACCGCGATCGAGCCTACCCCACCCGCAGCACCGGAGACAACGACCGTGTCGCCCGCGCTCAGAGCAACGCTCCGCACCGCAGCGTAAGCCGTGGTGCCGGCCACGAACAGGGCGCCGGCTTGCTCCCACGACACGTTTGCAGGACGCGGCACAAGGTGGCCGGACTCGACGAGCACGAACTCGGCTTGGCTGGATCTGTCGTTGGTGAATCCAATGACTTCATCGCCCACCGCAACATTCGCCACGTCCGGGCCGACCTCCTCCACGATGCCAGCGAGATCGCTGCCCTGCCCTGAAGGAAATGTTGCAGGCCAGCGGTCGGCAAACATTCCTTTCCGGATCGAGGCCTCGCCCGGATTAATGCCCGCGGCCTTGACCCGGACAAGGACCTTCCCAGGCCCCGGGGTTGGGCGCTCGACTTCTACCACTTGCAGAACTTCGAGCCCACCATACTTATCGAATCTCACTGCACGCGGCATACACTTCTCCTCCCGAGTGGCAACACTGCTATTAGATTCCTCACAATCGCCCTCGATTCACTGAACTGACCGGATCGGTATGAGGCCATTGCCGACCATCCACTCTCTCAAACAGACCTCGTCTCGGACCGGACTGTTTCCACGCTCAGAAAATCATCGGGATCTACGTTCGTTCCGCCCGGTGACCGGATCAGTACCGGGAGGTCGGCTTCGGATCGCTAACCCATTATGGCTCCTTTATGGAATCAGTCTTAGAGGTCTTTAACTCTTCAAACGCCTAGCAAATGTTGGGCCAAACTAGAATTCCCGTGAACACAACACACACGGTCGATACACGCGCACGGGCGTGCAATTCCTGCCGTCACTTCACGCAAAGCTTGCCTTTGTGGATCGAGGCTTTCTAACAGGAAGTCATCGGCGCCGTTGCCTCTCGGGTTTCTGTTTTACACCGGAAGAAAGGAAGCCGCGGCGCCTGCCGAAAGCTCATAAACGGGCAATCAGGCATGTGCCTAATGTGAGAATTTGGAGCCGCTCTCCGGGGAGACGAGGCCCAGAATCAACGCATACAATTGGGAAGGGACGAACGGCTTAGCCAGAAAATGCCAGCCTTCATTGAGCACAAGCATTCCTCCGGTGAACCCCGACATCATCAGTACCTTGAGTTGCGGTCGCTCATGCTCATTTGAGTTGCCAATTCGATGCCGCTCATTACCGGCATTTGGAAGTCCGACAAGAGAAGATCTATGTGGCCTTTGTAGTCTCTCGATTGCTGAAGCGCGGCTTCACCGCTGCTGGCCGTCAGTACGTGGTAGTCGACGTCGGCCAGGATTCCAGAAACGTACTTCAAAATAACTGGATCATCGTCGACTATAAGAATGGTCCGTTGACGGCGTTCAATGATGGCCATTGTTCCCGTGGTCACTTCCGGAGGCCGCAGCCATTGCCTCCTCGCGCAGTGCCGAAATCCGGTTCTGCAGCGTTCGCAGGCTGATCCCCAGCATTTCAGCGGCGAGTTTGCGATTGCCGTGCACGTGACCAAGTGTGAGATCGATGTACATCTCTTTGAGTTTGCTCAACGGCTGGCCAGGCTGGAGCATGGCAGAACCATCATGGACGAGTGAAGGCCAGCTACGAGGTCCGGAGTTCAGACCGTACCCAGGGCTGGCAAGATTGGCGGTCCGTATCAAGCCCTCGCCGGCCATGATGGCTGCCCGCTCCAGAACATTGCGCAACTCCCGTAGGTTGCCTGGCCAATCATATCGATAAAACAGCCCTAGCACTTCTGGATCGACCCCTGTAATGCGCGTGCCGTGCTTCTTGTTCAGGTTCTGCATCATGACATCGGCGATCAGCGGAATATCTTCCCTCCGCGCGCGCAGTGGCGGCATTATAATCTGGAATACGCTCAGCCGATAGTAGAGTTCTTCTCTCAAATGCGATCCGATTTCCTGACTGGTCGCAGCAAGCACCCGAACGTCCACCGCGATTTCCTGATCGCCGCCAAGCCGCCGCACTCGCAGATCTTCGAGGACGCGTAGCAACTTGGGTTGCGTGGACCGCGGCATCTCGCCGATCTCGTCGAGAAACAATGTGCCCCCGTGCGCCTGTTCAAAGCACCCCGCGGATCGTTCCATGGCCCCGGTGAAAGCGCCCTTCTCGTGGCCGAACAGTTCGCTCTCAGTCAGGGTCTCAGGTAGGGCGGCGGCATTGATCGCCACGAAAGGGCCGTCACTTCGGGGGCTGCACCTATGGATTTCCCGGGCAACCAGTTCCTTTCCTGTGCCGCTCTCTCCGCGGATCAATACAGGCACCGACGTCGGCGCAAGCTGTCTGATTAAGGAAAAAGTCTGCAGCATTCCCGGGGAAGTCCCTACTAAATCCCCGAGCACTCCACGAAGGCTCAAGTCGTGCGTGAGTCCGTCGGCCTTTTGCAGGCTTCGTTTATGCCGGATCGCGCGATCCACAAGGATTTTGAAGGCCCGAGGTTCCACCGGTTTTTCCAGGAACCAGAATGCGTTGAGGTCGTGAACGGCAGAAAGTGCCTTTTCCATACTGCCGAAGCCGGTGAGCGCGATCGCCGGTGTAAGGTCGCCACGCTCCATTAAGTGCCGGAGCAACTCAAAGCCGTCGATGCGTGGCATGACCAAATCCGCAACGATGACGTCTGCGTGGAAGGAAGCGAGCCGTTCCAGTGCTTCTTGTCCGTCGGCCGCCACCTGAGTTTCAATGTCACATTCGGACAGTATCGCGGCCAAGGCGATACGCTGCCGCTCGTCGTCATCGGCGATCAGAACCCGGCCCGAAACTGCAGATTGTCGGGGCATCGATGCCTACCCAGAATTCCCGGCATTCACCAATACCGATTGAGGAGGCCAGCGCCGCAATTCCCTATAGGCGCTAACGATTCTCTCGACCAGAACCGAGCCGCAGTCGTTCCACAATTCGATGAAGGTGTTCGTACTCTCTGGCGTCCGCAGCCGGGGAAGCGCTACCAACAGATTGGGAGTCTCGAGCGATCCACCCGCCACCTCCACGGCAATCATTGGAACGCTCTCATAGCCGAAGGTACCATCAGAATTCCAAGGCCCCATATGCCGAACAATCGGTCCGAATCGTGTTCGGTCGCTTCAGGTCATCATCCGTCAAAACGATTGCTTCCATTTTTGTTCTCCACACTAGGGCTTAGGTTCCCGTTGCCGTCGTATACTTGGTTTCGTCTGCGGGCTTTCTTTGCTTAGTGCGACTGATAGAGACGCCATGGCGATCCTGCCAATGTTGGCAGGCAATAGTGACGATTCGGATCACTTCGTCCGCTTCAAACGGCTTCGCCAGCACATCCCATGCGCCGAGATTCAGAGCTTCGGCCCATAGTCGTTCATCCGCCAGCCGGGACGTCACGATCAAGAGAGGCGGATCGGGAAGGATCGAGATGCGGTCCAATAACTCCCCCCACGTAAATGACAAGGCATCGCAATCGCCAATCACGATTGGAATTGGGATTTCCTTCAACAGGGAAAGGGCCGAAACAACGGTGGCGGTCCGGATCACGGTCCAACTGGATTTGAGGGTGTGCTCCAGAGAAGCGCAATCGTCGTCGTTGGCGCTGACAGAGAGAACAATATTGAATTCAGGCTCAAATCCAGGCGGCTTTTTGATGTCGTCCCGGTCTTTGGTTTGCGACCGGATCTCTGCCACGTTCCCTCCAATCAGAATCACAAGCCCGCGTGAAAGCGGCAACAAGAAGAGGTGCGGCAAACGTGGCAACAAAATAACGCCATCGGTCGCAGTGCAGGACGCCCAGCCCGCGGGCCTCAACCGGTAGACCTCACAAGAGCGGACACAGCAGTGCCCCGAGGATCGGTAATCCGGCGATCCGCAAGGCACTGCCTCCGCCTCCGACTCAGCTAGTTCCTCTCTGATCGTAAAACTCCGGCGGTGCAAATGGAACTAGGGTGGTGCCTAGTAAACCATTGCATCTCCCCCACGGCGAAATCATCACCATGTCTGAGCTGGTATGAGAGAATATGGTCGCACGCCCCCGCCGGGCGGCGGCCTTGCACTACTGGGTTCGCTTCCCAGGGAGGAAGACTATGGCTCGCAAAAGTCCGGCGAAGCCCGGAAAGAATACTCGGCAACAGGCGAAGGATTCATCCAGGCTTGCGCCTCGGCGGAAACTTGGTCGGAAGGTCGAACCGGAGGCCGCCCCTCAACCGGTTGAGCCATCCATCCCGGAAAAACCTCACCCAATCGTAGGTGTGGGGGCGTCGGCGGGAGGTTTCGAAGCGTTCCGGGAACTCCTCAAGACTCTACCTTCGGATACAGGCCTGGCGTTGGTGCTGGTGCAGCATCTCGACCCCGGACATGAGAGCCTGCTGGCCAAGTTGCTCTCCAAGGCCACCATGATGCCCGTCGCGGAGGTGGAAGAGGGTATGACGGTGGAACCGAATCATGTCTACGTCATCCCCCCAAACAAGACTATGGGGATCGCGAGCGGGACGCTCCACCTAATGGCCCGCGGGGAGCCGATGGCGAAACACTTGCCCATCGATTACTTTCTCACTTCGCTTGCCGCAGACAGGGGTAATCGGGCGATCGGAGTGATTCTCTCCGGAACCGCCTCCGACGGAACCATGGGGCTGAAGGCCATCAAGAGCGAAGGTGGCATCACCTTCGCTCAGGACATCAAGAGCGCGAAGTATGACGGCATGCCGCGCAGCGCTATTGCCGCCGGGTGCGTGGACTTCGTCCTGCCGCCGGAGGGCATCGCGAGCGAACTGGCGCGCATCGGCCGGCATCCGTATCTGGGAGTAGGGCCCGCGTCGCAGGCCGAGGAGCCGGCCGAGGATAGTGACGACGATCTGCACAAGATCTTCCTCGTCCTCCAGAGGGCGACGGGAGTGAATTTCGCGTATTACAAATACAGCACCATCAAGCGGCGGATTGCCCGCCGGATGCTCCTGCACAAACTGGAGAGCCTGAAGCAGTATCTGCAATTCCTTCACGAGAACCGGGCCGAGCCGGCGGCCTTATGCGAAGACATCCTGATTCACGTGACGGGCTTCTTCCGGGAGCCGGAAGCGTTTCAGGCACTGGCGGACCGGATCTTCCCCAAGATTCTCAACGGCAAGCCGGCTGGCGAGTCGATTCGTGTCTGGGTTCCTGGCTGTTCCACCGGAGAAGAGACATACTCCGTCGCCATGGTCCTGCTGGAATGCCTGGGCGACCGCGTCAGCAGCACGCCCATCCAGATCTTTGGCACCGATATCAGCGCGGTGTCGATCGAGAAGGCGCGGGCGGGCGTGTACAGCGAGAGCAGCCTCAGTGAGGTCTCCCGGGAGCGCTTGCGGCGCTTCTTCGTCAAAGTGGAGAGTGGTTTCCAGATCGTGAAATCGTTGCGCGAGATGTGCGTCTTCGCGCGGCAGGACCTCGGCCAGGACCCTCCGTTCTCGCGACTGGACCTCATCAGTTGCCGCAACGTGCTCATCTACATGGGACTGGTGCTACAGAAGAAGGTCATAAGCATCTTCCACTACGCTCTTAAGCCCACCGGATTCCTGATGCTGGGGAAGTCGGAATCGATCGGCGGTTTTGCGGACCTCTTCACGGTGATCGACCGGGAGCACAAGATCTGTTCGAAAAGGCCTGGCGAAGCCAGCCGGGTTTTCGATCTGTCCCTCGCCGCTGGTTACGAGAGAGCCCTGGGAACGGCCGCTGGAAAGCCGGAAACGCAGTCGCGGTTCGACGTGCAGAAGGAAGCGGACCGGATCGTCCTTAGCCAATACGCCCCGGCCGGCCTGGTCGTCGATGAGAACCTGCACATTCTCCATTTCCGCGGGCAATCGAGTCCCTACCTTTCTCCTCCGCCGGGCCAGGCGAGCCTGGGCCTGCTCCGCATGGTGCGCCCGGAATTAGCCGTGGAACTGCGCACAGCCCTTCACCATGCAAAGAAACAGGAGATCACCGTTCGCAAGGAAGGTGTCCGCATGCAGCGCGAGGGCCGTCTCTGGGACGTCTGCCTGGAGGTTGTGCCGATCAAGAGCGATCTGGGCGAGCGTTTCTTTCTGGTATTGTTCCGGGAAACGCTCGTGCGCGTGTCCGCCAGTCCGGAAACGGGGGGCGAAGCGCCGGCCGCCGGCAAGCGGCAGTTGCGAGAGGACGCACGGCTGCGGCAGGATTTGCAGGCGACCAAGGAGTCCCTGCAGTCGATGATCCAGGAGCAGGAAGCCATCAACGAGGAGCTGAAATCCGCCAACGAGGAAGCCCTTTCCAGCAACGAGGAACTGCAATCCACCAATGAGGAACTGGAAACTGCCAAGGAGGAGCTGCAGTCGACCAATGAAGAGCTGGTAACGGTCAACGAGCAGCTCGGGAACCGCAACTTCGAGTTGGCGCAGCTCAACGACGATCTCACCAATCTGCTCAGCAGCGTCAGCATCCCCATCCTGATGCTGAGCGGTGACTGGCGGATCCGGCGTTTCACCCCGCAGGCCGAAACGCTCCTGAGTCTGTTGCCCGCTGACGTGGGGCGCCCCATCGTCAACCTCCGGCCAAACATCGATGTACCGGACCTGGCCGCGCTGATCACCGAGGTGGTCGATACCATGAGTGTGCGCGAGAGAGAGGTTCAGGACCGGGAAGGCCGCTGGTATTCCATGCGGGTCCGGCCGTACCGGACCATGGACAACAAGATTGACGGCGCGGTGATGACCTTTATTGATATCGATGCAGCCAAAAGAGTCCATCTCGAATTGCAGCGTGAGCAGACCTTCACAGCGGCGGTGCTGGAATCGGCGGCCGCTCTGGTGATGGTCACCGGCATGGAGGGCCACATCGCCCGCTTCAACCTCGCTTGCCGCCGGCTCAGCGAGTACTCCTTCGAGGAGGTGGAGGGAAAGCCCTTCTGGGATATTCTCGTGCCTCCCGAAGAAATTGAAGCCGTCAGACAGGTGTATCAGGAGCTCGCGGAGAGCCGCTCCGCGCGCGAACATGAGAATCATTGGGTGGACCGAAGCGGCCGGCGGCATCTGGTCTCCTGGTCCAGCACCTTGGTTACAGAGGCCCAGGACGCCACGCGGCACCTCGTCTGGGTCGGCGTGGACGTAACCGAGGCAAGGCTGGCCGAAAAAGCCGTGCAACAAGCCGAGATCCTTCGGCAGAGCCAGGAGCAACTCCGGACGCTGACAGCAGGCTTGGTGGAAGCCCAGGAGGAAGAGCGGCGCCGGGTCTCGCAGGAGCTTCACGATGATATCAGCCAGAGGCTGACGGCCCTGGCCATTCAACTGGAGGTGCTGCATCAGGCGCGCGGAATCTCGTCCGAAGAACTGCACGGCAAACTGGGGGAGTTGCAGAAAGAGATGGAGACGCTGTCGGAAGATCTCCGCCGCACTGCACGCAACCTCCACCCCTTCACGCTTGCGCAACTCGGCCTCGGCCCAGCTCTGCGATCCTACTGCGAGGAGTTCTCCAGCATCAGGAAGTTCAAAGTGCGGTTCACGGCCCGGGCCTTACCCGAGACAATCCCTCCTGGGGTGGCCCTCTGTGTATATCGTGTGGTCCAAGAGGCTCTGGGAAACGTCGCCAAGCACGCCGGGGCGAAGCGTGCCGTAGTGTCGATCTCCGGCGTTGATGATGTCCTGCACGTTGCGATCCGGGATGACGGCCGCGGATTCGAGCTCGACCAGGCCAAAGGAAAAGGGCTCGGATTGATCAGCATGGAGGAACGAGAGCGGCATGTGGGCGGGACCTTCGCGATCTCGGTCAAGCCCGGCGACGGCGCCTGCATCGAAATCCGAATTCCCCTCGAGACATCGCCAGCGCACCTCGCGGAATCGGGCACAACATGAAACCACGGCTGCTGCTTGCCGACGACCATACCATCCTTGTCGAAGGGTTAAAAGCTCTGTTGGCTCCTGAATTCGACGTGGTAGCGACGGCGGGCGACGGCAGGGCGGTTCTCGAAGCCGCCGAGAAACATCGTCCCGACATCGTCCTCCTAGACATCTCGATGCCCGGCCTCAATGGTATCGAAGCTGCGCGGCGACTGAAGCAATCGAATGCCGGTGCGAAACTGATCATCCTCACCATGCATGCGGACCTGAGTTTTGTCAGCGCGGCGTTCGAGGCAGGCGTATCCGGATACGTACTGAAGCAGTCGGCGGCGACCGAACTGGTCACGGCGCTTCATGATGTCGAGAATGGCCGCCGCTACATTAGTTTGCTGATCCAAAAACGCCTCGGTACACGAGCCCCGGGTTTCTTGCGGCGCTCGAAAAAACTCACTGCCGATCTCACCTCCAGGCAGCGCGA
This sequence comes from uncultured Solibacteraceae bacterium, assembly GCA_963853855.1. Lineage (GTDB taxonomy): Bacteria > Acidobacteriota > Terriglobia > Bryobacterales > Bryobacteraceae > Sulfopaludibacter. The sequence continues at coordinate 40,677 of CAWKYG010000012.1, forward strand.
GGTGCTCCAATTGGTGGCGGAGGGACGCGTTCGCAAAGAAATCGCCCAGATCCTGGGCGTCTCTGTCAAGACGGTGGAATTCCACAAGCAGAAAATCACCGAGAAGCTGGGGATCCACAGCGACGCAGCTCTGACGGCATACGCCATCCGGCACGGTATCGCTTCTGCCGAATAATGCTTTGCCGGAACGATCCAGCCTCGGTTGTGCAGGAAGGAATCGGACTGGATCGTTCACACTCTGCAGATAAGCCAAACGATTAACACAACCACAATGATGGTTCCGACAATCTGCCCGGCGCTCCAAGAACCGAATCAGCCTGATTATTTTATTTCAATCTTGAGCAGGGCATCTGAATGTTCGTGGCGCCAGGTCCAGTAATTCTGTTGATCGCCCTCTTTGAGCTTAGAAAACTCGGTGTATTTGCGATGGTTTTGTTTTGCATAGATACGGTACGCATTATCTTCTTGGCCGTTCCATGCATGGTCGTCATTGTTTTGTTTGTCGTGATAGGTGCGAGCGTCCTTGTGATCTTGGGCGCGCAAAGCCGTCGGCATCATTGCAACTGGGGCCATCAGGGCGGCACTCAGCAAGGCCACATTCCAGAAACGAGACATAGTTATTCTCCTCTCAGACCATTAAGCAATTGTCGCGCCAGTCATTTTGCAGGCGCTCTCGCGAACCGTTTAAGGAATCTGCCGCGGATCTCGTTGCGGCGATTGACGCGCTGGGACGCGGGGCGAGGAATGGTGCCGGAGAGAGTGCACAAGCTGCACGTGAAAGTGCGAGACTTGCTGCCCACCCCCAAGGTGCCCGTCCTGTAGCGACGGCCCTCAAAGTGCCGGCTGTTTCGTATGCGCCTGACTTATCTACTCGCGGTGACTGCTTCGATTCTGGCGTTGGCCGGCGCGGACACAGACGGACCAGCGAAAAAGCGCGTCGGTGTTCCGGTCGTCGGGAGTCCTGCGGCGAACGAAATAGAGGACTCAACGAAGACTGGCGCGGTGGGGCCAGGAAGCGCGGGGCTAAGGGTGGTGCGGGCGCAGATTCTTCTGGACCGTGCCAGGTTCTCGCCCGGCGAAATTGACGGCGTCTACGGCGACGATTTCGGGGTTGCGGTCAAGGGATATCAGGAAAACCACGGTCTGAAGCCGACCGGCACAATTGATGCCGGGATGTGGCGCCTGCTCAATCGCGACGCAGGTCCTTTTCTGTTGACCTACGCGATTACCCAAGCGGATGAGAAAGGCCCGTTCCTGCCACTTCCGGCCGAGGTCCAGGAAAAGGCGAAGTTGAAGTGGCTTGGCTTCGAAACGCCAGAGGAAGGACTGGGCGAGAGGTTCCATATCTCGCCGAAGCTGCTGGCCGAGTTGAATCCCGGCAAGAAACTGGGCACGGCTGGGGAGCGGATCACCGTACCGAATGTGCGGCGCGCCGCCATCGGCCTGGCGTTACGTGTGGTGGTATCGAAGTCAAAACGCACCGTAATCGCCTACGGCGCCAGGCGGCAAGGAACTGGCGCAGTATCCGACCACCATTGGGGACTCGCACGATCCTCTGCCGATCGGTCATTGGACCATCGTCGGCATTGTGCACTACCCGTGGTTCGACTGGGACCCGAAGATGCTCTGGGGTGTGGACAAGAAGCTGGCGAAAGCGGAACTCGCGCCGGGTCCGAACAATCCCGTCGGCGTTGCCTGGATCGGCCTCTCGAAACCGGACTATGGAATCCATGGGACACCGGATCCGGGGAATATCGGGCACGGCGTGTCGGACGGGTGTATCCGGCTGACGAACTGGGATGTGGACGAACTGTCGCGCATGGTTCGGCGGGGCACACCGGTCGACCTGGAGGAGTAGCGTTGAGGCTCTGTGTTTGCATCGCCGCGCTGTTGCCAGTGCTTATCGCTGTTGGCGCGACTTCTTCCATTCTGGAGATGACTCCGCCCATCCGCGGACTTGCCCTCGCGAATCTGCGGGATACGTTCGAAGAACTTCACGATGGAAATAAGCATGAGGCGATCGACATCATGGAGCCGAGAGGGACACCCGTGCATGCGGTAGTGGCGGGAACCATCCGCAAACTGTTCCTCAGCAAACCGGGCGGCAACACGATCTACCAGTTCGACGAAATGGGGGTGTATTGCTACTACTACGCGCACTTGGACCGGTACGCGGAAGGGTTGCGCGAGGGAATGCGGGTCAAGAGTGGGGTAGTCATCGGTTTCGTAGGATCGACCGGGAAATGCGGATTGCGCGCGCGCCACACTTGCATTTTGCGATCTTCGAACTGGGGCCGGAAAAGCTGTGGTGGCAGGGGAAGGCCGTTGAATCCATATCCTGGCCTCGTGGCCGCCGTGAAGCGGGCGAAGTAGCGGATGATCTCTCCAGGGCGCGATCAATGTCCAACGAGAAGTGCGAACGCCGCGCGGCCCCATTATTCTGTTTGACCAGGCCGGATTATGCATAATCTGCTGCTGCAAGTGCAGAGTCCGCACACCGGCGAGCCTGTCGTCACGCCCCAAACCAAGCCTGGCGCGATCAAGACCGGGAAGGGGAGGATTATCGGGTCGCCACTTGACGAATGATGTCCCGTCCAACGTCCTTCCCGACGGCGTCCGCGGGTTCCGGCAGGCGACCCTTTACATTTGACCGCCCGTCGACACGTGGCATTCCCGACTGCTGAGAGATTGGTCCACCCCGTGCACATGAGAAGAAAGTAGCCTACGCGTGAAGGAGGGCAAAGCATGCACGAGACACACCGGAACGCCGCGGAGCATCACGAACTCGCGGCCCGGTCCCACCGCACTGCCGCGGAACATAACGAAAAAGGGGATTTCACGGCGGCAGTTTGGCATTCGGAGCGAGCGTTGGATTACTCAAATCGCGCTTACACCCTCGCGAAGGAAACCCGCAATAAATCCGGGGAAATAGAGAGCCTATAAATGTCCAAACGTTACAACAACGGATCCCATTACGAGAACCACCAACGGGCCGCCGAATTGCACGAAAACGCCGCCCACGCTCATCGCAGCGCCGCGGAAGCCCATGAGAAGCAGGACCATCAAACCGGACAGGAGCTGTCCAGGCGGGCTCTTGAGTATTCCAAACAGGCTCACGATCATACGGGGCAGACTCACCAGAGCGCTGTGAACGAACACGGCATCGCGATCTTTACGCACCAGGACACCGCAGTCTTGGCTCATTCTCTGTGGCAAGCCAGAGGCTGTCCGGAGGGATCGCCAGACGAGGACTGGTTCCGGGCTTCGGAAGACCTGCGAGCCCGCGCGGAAGATCACAAAAAGTGATGGCCGGGGGTCGTATCAGCCGGTGTCGCTAGAAATCCCGAGCCGTCGGGGGCATCCAGATTGTTGATCTGGAAAGGTATGTCACTTTGAGGAAGGCAGCTTCTTCCCGACCGGGAACTCCATCACTTCGACATATTGGACTTGGTAGAGCCCGGGCCACCTCCAGAACCGTCAAAGGATCACGAGGTGCTGGTACGCAACCTCTTCATGCCGGTGGACCCGTACATGCGCGGCCGCATGAACGAAGGACCAAGTTACGTACCTCCTTTTGAAATCGGCAAACCGCTTGAGGGCGGCGCGGTCGGCGATGTCATCGAATCGCGTGCCCCGGAGTTCGAGCCAGGCGATGTCGTCACCTCCAACTTTGGCTGGCAGGGAATCGATGTCTACTTTGACAACGTAGGTGGCAAAACTCTGCAAGCGGCGCTCTCCGCATTACACCTGCACGGCCGGATCGTCGCCTGCGGAGGCATCTCCGGATACAATGCGGAACAGCCACGCCCCGGCCCCTCAAATTTGTTCAATATCACTACCCGACGGCTCACCATGAAGGGCTTCATCGTTTCGGATTGGATGGATCGCCGGGCCGAGTTCGAAAGAGAGCTGGGTGGCTATTTCAAAGCGGGCAAATTGAAGAATCTCGAAACGCGGGAGAAGGGCATCGATCAGGCGGTAGGCGCTTTCCTCGGGCTCTTTCAAGGGCGAAACGTCGGCAAGATGGTTCCGTCAACGCGGCCGAGGTCTTCGGCTTGCTCGGCTCAAACGGCGCCGGCAAGGCGACTACCATCAAGATGCTCACCACCTTATTGCCGAAATCGTTGGGCGAAGCATATGTCGCCGGATCTTCCATCACCACCCAGGCAGTGGACGTTCGCTGCGCCATCGGTTACGTGCCGCTGGCGGTCTCCGTGGACGGCCAATTTGTACTGAAATCAAAGAAGAGAAGGCAAAGACCGCGTTGGCCGAGGCAGCGTCTCGGCACTACCCATGAGGCGCACGCCGATTGTCCCGATCAGCGGCACTTGGCTCCCAATCTGCTCTACTTTTATCGGCACTCATTGAAAAAGAGGAAATATGACTAAAACGGCTGTTGGTCTATTCGAAACGTCCGCCAGGGCGGAGGCAGTGGTTACACTCTTGTTGGCCTCCGGCTTTTCGCGGGATGAAGTGAAACTGGTCAAGCGGACGGATTTCGATTCGAAACCCGCTCCTGAAACCGACATTCTCCAGCTCGGAGGCGCGCCGGCGGAACGTGCCGGCCGCTATTGGGACGCAGTCCGCGGTGGGCGAACGTTGATCGTAATCTCCGCTGGCGACCGGGCGGATCGAGCCGTCGAGATTATGGACGGCGAGGGCGCAGTGTACCTGGAGGAGTCCGTTGTTCAACCAGTAGCTCGCGCAGTTCGCGCGGTCGCGGCCGACCCAGGCTTCTACCCTCGCAGAGGAGCAGCCCAGATGTTCGAAGTCTCGTAGGGTTCCCGCAATGGCGGCCGCGGCTCGAGGCCAAGAATAAGGCCGACGCCATCGTCTACAACGTCGAGAAGCCGCTCAAAAGGAGCACCGCCGCAAGATCGACGAGGTCGGCGCGAAGGAAATCGACATTAAATAGCGGTGTGAATGCAACCCCAATCGGCGGCGACGGTCACATGATACCCTCGCCGCTATGCTTTGACCGAAGGAGGTCGCCGGTGAATAAAATATTTGGCATCATTCTGATGGGACTCGGACTGATCGGTCTTGTGTGGGGAGGTTTTACGTACACAACCAGGGAAAAGCTCGTTGACATCGGGCCGATTCACGCCACGCGCGAACAGACACACGACATTCCGCTGCCTCCCATTGCGGGAGCGCTGGCTTTCATCGGTGGAGTTGTGCTCCTGGTGACAGGCAGGAAATCGTAACGTCCGCCCGCCTTGGCACGCCGGCGAGATGGCGCCTCGGTCAGTGTTGTCAATCCTGTCCGATATATTCGGGTGGCACATCGTCCTCTTTAACTTGTTTGGTATGAACTTCAGACACGTCCGCATCCGGTGCATTCTCCACGCCATCGATCACTTCGGCCTCAAAGGCCTGCCCCTCGTCGACCAGCTCTTCGACACTCTCCGGGCCGGACTCGGCGACGTCCGACAACCCTTGATCGTCCCCAGACTGGCCGGCTGAATCCGGCCCGATGGTTTCCCTAATCTGGTCTGCCTGCAGGGGCGTCTGGTCCGGTCCATCATCCAGATCCGCCATCTCTCCCTCAGCGCCCAATTGGTGAAGCACCTGGCGGAATTTTGGGGCGCGGTTCGTGTCTGCGGCCCGGCATAATACCACTATGCGCCAAAAAAACTCCGGGTGCGTCAGGATGTAACCGCCGCACCAGAGGGTCTCGTCGTCCGGATGAGCGACCACAACAACCGCCCGGGGCCGAAGGCCTGAGGTTAACTCGTCAAGTGGGTTGGGTATCATTGTCTCTTTGGGCTGGATTTCTTTTCGACCGGGCATTTCCGCAGGCGGGATTGGGAGGTACCGGACGTGCAGAGGCTGCATCTGGAAATGCGGGATTGCGGTCTCGCGGCGAGTATTCCGCAACCGTGGACGGGAACCATGTTTAGCCGCCCGAATTCCCGGGATTCCGGGGCCTGCCGGTAGTTTGCTGACTTCGCGCGGGGTTTGATGCCTGTACAGGCCGCGAAACTCTCACTGGAGCCGGTTCATGAGCCGGGACGTGCCCATCGCCAACTGAGGAGTGTCCGCCTCCTCGCTGCGCAAGGGCGGCCGCGCAAATCAGAACCGATAACCCGAAAATCCTCTCCGTATTCGTTGCTCCGGCATAGGCACAAGCACGCGTTTGGCCAACTGGCGTTCGGCCCGGGCGTAAATTCCTTGATCGCATCATACCGGGTACGAACACAGCCCGAGCGGTGGCGCCTTTCAAAGCTTCTGCACGGAAAAGGAATACTGCGGGATCGGACTGTACCGGGAGCGAGATCCACTCTGTTCGCCACGGCCTGGGCTGATTGAAATCAGCACAATCCCGGGATTCTCCCCTTACCGTGCCGTCGCAACATCAGTGGTTTTTCGATGCTCCGGCAAAATCCAGCAGAGAACGAGACCACTCGTCGACTTGCTTCTCGGCTTCGTCCGGCGTAACCCCGTATCTTTTCTGGATGCGCCCGACCAGATGTCCCTTTACGCCGGTGATTGCCTGCCAGTCATCATCGGTGAGTTTGTTCCAGTGCGCCCGGGCCGAACCTGCAAACTCTTTCCATTGAGATTCGATTCGATCCCATTTCATAACTTATTCTCCTACCTTACTTCCTGCACGAACGAGGCCAATTGGTCCGGACCGGCATTACCGCGCGCTGTTGCCGGGCTGTGGTTTGGAAGGGAAGAGTGCAAATCGGCAGTTTTCGCGTTTTCGAGTGCAGGTATTGCCGTGTTGGGTTCAGTTGACCGCTCGTGAGCCCCGCTCCCACAGGCTAAAAGAGCAGGTCATTGTGGCCCATGTCGTGCTCCTTATTGTAGGCGGTCGCACAAGAAGCGCATCGACGATCATGTGGCCGCGGTTTCAAGGGCTCGCAGACGTGAAGCAGGCGAAATTGGCCGAGCAGGCGGAGGCGTTGCCTTGCTGCGGGCTTCGGTCGCGCTATAGAGCCTCAATTCGATGGTGACGAGCAGACCCGTGGAGCCTTTATGGAAAACAAATGTCGAGTCTGGGAGGCCTATGGTACACGTATGGCCTCGTGCTTTTTATCATGTTCGCCGCAGTTGCCCGAGCTGCAATAAAAGACATTCGGCTCGCGAAAGCTGAGGCCAAAGCGAATTAGAATTCCCTGGACAGAGCAGCTCAAGTGGACCCAGTCCCGCGTCGCCAACGGCGCCGTCCCAGGGAATGAATGACAAGATCATGTCCATCAGCCGTCGCTCATTAGGATGGCACGCCGTCATATTCATATGAACGGTATCCGGCGTGCTCTAACAAGCGGGTTAGCCCTTGGAAGGACTTCATGAGGACCTTTTCAACTTCGGCACTTACGAGAATCATTCTACCGGCACTCCCTCTTGCGTTCTCTGGCTGCGCGCGTGACGGTAGCGGGTTGAACGGCACCTGGACCCTGGTCCCCGTCAAGAGCAATTTCGCTGTCTGAAGGTGCGCCCGAAACCGCCCCAACACGGCGGGTATCTGAAGCGCATATGAGATAGTCAGGAACCTATAAAGTGATGACCGAAACTACGAGTTCACCAACTGAAGAATTGCATTCCGAGAACCACGCAAAACTCACCTCGGAACAGATTGCGAAAGCTGTGGCGCGCCACAAGCGGGACCATTCCGGCGCGCAGCCCAAGGATGCCGCCGGTGTTCCACCAGGAGCGAAAAAAGGTACCAAGAGCTAAAGGCACGTAATCACGCGGATCGCGTCAGGCTGCGCGTACAACGGGCCCGGGGGCGTTCACTAGCGGTTTGGAAATCATCAGCGATTGGGGAGGAATATTGTGACTACACTAAATACGTTGACGGGACAGGCGTCGGATCTTGGCAAGGAAGCCAAAGAATCGATAGAGGGTTTGGGACGCTCCGCTGAACGGAAGTTCGACGAGGCCCGAGAAGGAGCAGGAGAAGCGCTTCATGCGGCTGCCAGTTCCGTTCGCAAAACGGGACGCCAGGGTTCCAAAGCACTTGACGACCTTACTGGCGGCACCGCAGATCGATTGGACGCTACGGCGTCATATGTCGAAGATCATGGCCTGAGCGATGTGGTCACGAGCTTGCGGAAGTTTGCTCGGCGGCACTTGACAGAGTCCCTGGTGGCCGCGGCTGCGGCCGGTCTATTTGCCGGAGTCGCTTTATGCCGGGCGACACACTCCAGCGAGAGACCACTGAAGGACACGTAACCGTTCAGACGGCGGAGTTGCTATATACCTTACTGAACTCCGCCCCCCAAAAGAATAGCTGGGCCGAGTAGTATACCCACAGCAACACGACGATCGGTGAGCCGGCAGCGCTGTAAGGTGACCCGAAGCTGGCATGTGCGAAGTACAGGCCCATAAGCTCCTTCCCGATCATGAAGAGCAATGCGGTGATCATGGCACCGGGCGCGACATCCCTCCATCTCGATCTAACATCCGGCACGACCTTGTAGAGGGATGCAAACACGACCGCAATGACGAGATATGACATCAGAAATGTGGCGGTTTGCGGCACGAAGATCCCCAGAGCCGCGATCCAGGCGTTCATCGCAAGAGAAACCAACAGTAGAAAGCCGGTTGTCAGCACCATCGCGAACGAATAGAATCGGTCCCTTATAAGACGAAGGGCCGTTGCGGCATTGGTTCGGTCGGGAGGCAGCGAAACATGCCAGATTGTGTTCAAGGCTTCGTGCAGTTCCACGAAGAGGGATGAGGCGCCAAATAACAAAGTCACCAGGCCAATCAAAGTGGCAGCCACTCCTGTCCTGGGTTCATGGGCGCCTTTGATGATTGCTTGAATGGTCCGCGCGATTTCAGGCCCGGCTACACCTTGGATTTCCGATGCGAGCCGGCCTTGGGCGGCGTCCTGCCCCCAGACAAGGGCGGCCACGGCAACGACGATAACAATGATGGGAGCCAACGACAGCAGCGAATAAAACGAGACGGCAGCCCCGAGCCGTGGGGCATTATCGTTGATCCACTCGCTGGATGCCTGCCTGATCACTCGCGGCAGTTCCCGGAGGAGCGGCCATAAAGGTGTGTTGCGGAGACGCGAGGCATTTAACGCCAGGGGCTTTAGCTCTATGCCCATTTTCAGGCCTCAAATCAGGCTCCGTGAGCCGCCGCGTCCGCCTCCTCACGTAGCATGGAGAGCCGGCTCTGCAGTGTTCGCGGGCTGATCCCCAACATCTCCGCAGCCAGCTTCCGATTACCACCAACGTGTTCAAGGGTAAGTTTGATATACGCCTCCTCGAGTTTGGCGAGTGGCTGGCCAGGCTGGAGCATCACGGCCCCCTCATGGCCGGGCGATGGCCGCGTCTCGGAATCGGCATTTACGCTGAACGCAGGGGAAGGAAGATCAGCCAGCCTGATGGGGCCCTCGCTTGCCACAATGGCGGCGCGCTCCAGAACATTACGCAGTTCCCGCACGTTACCCGGCCAATCATGGCGATGAAAGACGTCCAACGCTTTCGCGTCAACCCCAGTGACACGAGTGCCATGCTTCTTGTTCAGATTCTGCAGCATGACTTCCGAGATCGGCGGGATATCTTCTTTGCGTTCGCGCAGCGGCGGGACTACGATTTGGAACACGCTCAGCCGGTAGTACAGATCTTCGCGCAAATGGGTTTCGGCGGCCCGACTGGTGGCAGCAAGGATCCGCACGTCAACCGGAATTTCCCGCTTACCGCCCAGTCGTCGAACTCGTAAGTCCTCGAGAACGCGCAGCAGCTTAGGTTGAGTAGCCTGCGGCATCTCGCCGATCTCATCGAGGAAAAGAGTGCCCCCCTCAGCCTGCTCAAAGCAGCCAGCCGAGCGCTCCATGGCTCCCGTAAATGCGCCTTTCTCGTGGCCGAACAACTCGCTCTCCACCAGAGTCTCGGGTAAGGCGGCGGCATTGATCGCGACGAACGGCCCGTCACGGCGGGGGCTGCACTTATGAATTTGCCGTGCAACCAGCTCCTTCCCGGTACCAGATTCTCCGCAGATCAATACGGGCGCCGAAGTCGGCGCTACCTGTCTGATGAGCGAGAAGACCTGCCGCATAGCCGGAGAGACTCCCACGAGGTCCCCGAGCACTCCCCTAAGGCTCAAGTCGCGCTGAAGCTCCTCGGTTTTTTGCAGGCTTCTCTTGTAGCGAATCGCGCGTTCCAGCAGAGCCTTGAAAGCGCGGGGCTCCACCGGCTTCTCCAGAAACCAGAATGCCTTCAGATCATGGACCGCGGACAGGGCCTTTTCCATGCTGCCAAAGCCGGTTATGGCAATGGCCGGAGTGTGATCGCCGCTGTCCTGCAGGTGTCGGAGTAGTTCAAAGCCGTCCATGCGCGGCATGACAAGGTCCGCAACGATGACGTCCGCGTTGAACATGGTAAGCCGTTCCAGAGCTTCCTGCCCGTCGGAGGCGACCTGCGTTTCAAAATCCGAGAGCATCGCAACGAGGGCGGTGCGCTGGCGTCCGTCATCATCGACAATCAGGATCCGGCCCGAAACCGCAGGCTCTCGCGGCATCGTGTTCCATTCTAGCAAGACGCGGCGCGGCCAGCGTCCGGTTTCGAATTGCCACGGTCTTCCTGTTGAACAAAGTTGAGAATATCGAAGCGCTTCAGTTCGCGATCCGGGAAGAAACTATTCACCGCATCCTGTTCATCGTCGAAGAATTCAAAGGCAATGGCCAGCCTGGTCAACAAGAAAAGCTTCAGATGCGATCGATTGAGGTTTACCAGCGCCAACCCGCCGCCACTCCTGCGCAGCCTGGCGAGTCCAAACACCAACCGAAGCGCCAAATGGCCAGGGCCTCGGTTCCCTTATCCGTGTGCGTAAGAATCATGCCCCGGAACGCATGGCCCGTACGGCGCCAGAACCCGCCGCTGGCGGAAAGGAAATAACGGGGATCCTCGTGCAGCGTGGAATCCAGGCCAAAAGCCAGAGCACTATGGACCCCGGAGCAGGCGACGGTAGACCCAAAGCGCTTACCATAGCCGGACGCGCCTTGTCCCCATTCCGACGGAGTATCGGCCTCCTGAAGAATTCCGGCATAGGCCGCAGCTCCGACAAGCGCCAACGGACCAGCGGATTGCTTGAGATGGTAGCTGAGTTTGTCGATCACACCCAACGCCGTCAACGGCTGAGCGAGCCCGCTACTGGGAATCGTAAGGACTATACCGACGATTAGTGTAAAACGCATGGACCAAACGGCAATCGCCACCACAAGGAAGTCGCCATCCCCAACGCCCATAGGATCAAGAGAATTACACAGAGTGTCCAAAGCATCTTTCGTTGTTCCTTCCCCATCCGCTATTGCAAGCGCTGGCCCAATACGGCAAACTGAGGCGCCTGGGGTGGTGCGGACCAAGCTGGCGTTCTGGTGCGCCGGGGAGTTCCGATGGCAAAAGTGTAGATTCTGCGTGAAATCCGGCAGTTGCTGCATATGAAACTCAAAGCGGCAGCAACGATTCGGCAACCCGCCATCACCGGCACGCGATGCCCTTGAAACCCAAGTCAGCAGATCGGTTTGGCCTTGTTCGTGCAGCTATGATAATGCGTGAAAAAACAAAAGGTCAGGCTCCCCAAGAGCGACACGGTTTCTTTGCCCATCATTACAGAGTTCCGAACAGTGCCCCAACGCCAGAGGTCACAGCCATGGCGAGAGCGCCCCAAAAGGTGACGCGCATTGCTCCCAGAGTCACACCCGCGCCCCCGGCGTGTGCCGCTAACCCACCCAGAAGCGCCAGGAACACGAGTGAGGTTCCGGAAACAAGAACGATCAGAACCGAAACCGGAGCCATGGCTGTTACCACTAGGGGCAGGGCCGCTCCGACGACGAAGCTCGCGGCTGACGCGAATGCAGCCTGAATCGGACGCGCGCGGAGACCAGGGGATATGCCGAGCTCGTCGCGGGCGTGGGCGCCCAGAGCGTCGTGAGCCATCAATTGCCCGGCAACCTGTTCGGCGAGCGCAGGATCGAGCCCTCGTCCGACGTAGATCGCCGTCAGTTCCCGGCGCTCGCCCTCAAGGTCCGTCTTCAACTCTGTACGCTCCAGCTTGAGGTCGGCCTGCTCGGTGTCCTTCTGAGAGTGCACAGACACGTATTCACCGGCTGCCATCGACATCGCGCCTGCGACCAGACCGGCAACTCCGGCCACCACTACGCTGCTGTGAGCCGCGTGCGAAGCCGCCACACCGAGCACCAGACTGGCCGTCGATAGGATCCCATCGTTCGCGCCCAATACTGCCGCGCGCAGCCAGCCAGTGCGTTCGGTGCGGTGCCGTTCCGGCCGGGTTTGGAGTAAACGCATGCCCGGTTACAGTTCCACCGTGATTGCTAGTCTGACGTCCGGATACCTGCGGTCGCAAAGGTAGTACCCGTCGTCGTAGTCGATGTAAACGTCGTCGGTCGCGTACCAGTCTACCGGCCAGTATTCCGGGTAAGGATCCACGAGCAGGAACGAAAAGCCGGCGTACTCGAAACGAGGGTACCCCATGTACATGACGGGCATGCTGCGAATCCGGAACCAGTGTTGACTTCCGAAATTGATGCCGAACGTGTACTGCGGAATGTAGTATCCACCATAACCTCCCCGCTGCGCCCAAGTGCGATGCTGGCTTCCCCACTGTTGAGCGCGATCCTGCTGCCAGGTGCTGTGTCCCTGCCAGGCGCCGTCTATTTGCCATCCCCGCTGTTGTTGCCATGCGACTGCCTGCACTCGCGTGCGGTTAGGTTGCTGTTGCTGCGGCTGCCGGGCCTGTTGTTGCTGACCGGGCTGCGCGCGTTGTTGTTGCTGCTGCGGCTGCCGGGCCTGTTGTTGCTGAGCGGGCTGAGCGCGTTGCTGTTGCTGCGGCTGCCGGGCCTGTTGTTGCTGAGCGGGCTGAGCGCGTTGTTGTTGCTGCGGCTGCCGGGCCTGTTGTTGCTGAGCGGGCTGAGCGCGTTGCTGCTGCGGCTGCCGGGCCTGTTGTTGCTGAGCGGGCTGAGCGCGTTGTTGTTGCTGCGGTTGGCGGGCCTGTTGTTGTTGAGCGGGCTGAGCGCGTTGTTGTTGCTGCGGTTGGCGGGCCTGTTGTTGTTGGGCCGGCTGCGCGCGTTGTTGTTGCTGCGGTTGGCGGGCCTGTTGTTGCTGAGCGGGCTGCGCCCGTTGCTGTTGCTGCGGCTGTTGCGCCCGCTGTTGTTGGGCTGGCTGCGCCCGCTGCTGTTGCTGCGGCTGTTGCGCCCGCTGTTGTTGGGCTGGCTGCGCCCGCTGCTGTTGCTGCGGCTGTTGGGCCCGCTGCTGCTGAGCGGGTTGAGCCCGCTGCTGCTCTTGCTTGCCCTGCTTCTCATTCGGCGGTTCGCGCTGCGCGGATACAGGAATAATCGTCCCGAGAAGCAGCAACGAAGTAGTAACACTGATAACTCGAACGATATGCATTCTAATCATCTCCGTTAATAGTCGCTGTCCGGAGTGCACGCAAACGACCAGTTTCTATTTCTTGGTTTCTTCGGCAACGCATTCCGTCGTCTTTTGCACAGGCGATTCGACACGCTCCACCACTGCCGGGGTCCTCTCGGTCGGCCTATCCGTCGCCCCGTAGTCGGCGGAAGACTCGGAGGCGGAGGAGATATTGCGCGCGCCAGTATCTGTCAGGGTTTTCTTCGCTCGACTGCACCACTCCGGACTGTCACAGTGCACCGATACGAGAATGCCTCCGGTCCGGGTTCTGCCAGCGTACCTCTTGGCGACGTATTCCGGCAGGCCCAGGCCCGCCAGAAATCCCCCGATCCAACCTAGCGCTCCACCGGCACCGGCGCCGGCCACGGCAGCCAGCAGCGGCCCCGCCGCGACCAGCGACCCTAACGCGGCGATGTTCACTATCTGAACCGAAACGAACCATGCCGCCGCGGCGCCAATCACCGCGCCCACTGCTGCGCCCGTTGCCGCGCCTTCCAAACCCTTACTTCGCTGCTCGAACGCGAAGTCCTTTGAACCCTGATTATCAGCCGAGAGCACCGAGATATCCGCCCTCCGATATCCCGACTTATGCAGAACGTTGATCGCGTCCGATAGCGTTGTGCGATCCGGATAAATCCCCATCACGGATGTGTTCTTTGTCATTTTCGTATCCCTTCCATTGCTCGTGCGGTTTACCAAGTGTGCACGAGTCGGGCCACTCACAGCGGCCCGCCACGCCGGGGAGATGCTGGATGGGACGGCACGCACAGCGCAGAATCTGCCTATGGGAGCGCAGCTTTCGCCGTGGAGGCCTCGTGCGCGGCTCGCGGCTTATCTCACAAGCCCGTCGATTTCAAACGGCGGCAAACGTGCCTCGGCTAAGTCAGGCCGGGAAGCAGGAAGCCGCCTTTAGAAATCGCCCGTCGGGGCAAGGAAGTGAGTCCATGAAATCGGCGCAGGTACGAATCGGGAATCTCTGGTGCAGGGTGATGCACTCCCAGCCGATGTGGCCTTCACACGGTCAGTACGAGTGCCTGACGTGCGGCCGGCACCATCCGGTGTGTTGGGAAGAGCCTTCGCCGCCGATGCCGCGCGTGATGGTCTTGTCGTGCGAACCGTCCCATGGTGCCTCGGTTATTGCAACTGAATCGAGCCCTCCATGTTCATAGCAACCGTCCTCGCCGTTCTTGTACTGCTGACTGTCATACTGTCGATGATTCCCTGCCCGGGCAACGCTAACCGGCGATGATCGCTGAGCGAGTCGTACCCCCTAGCCATCCGGTTGCTGTGCATTAGTTGAGATCCGCTTGTTTGCCGGCCGCAGAGGAGTTTTTTGTGGGATGTTTTCGCAGAGATCTTTTGGAGGATCGCGATGTTCGTAGCCGTCTCGCTGATGCGGGTTTTCATTTTCCAGCGTCCTCCAGGTTCGTCCCACAACCTTTAGCGCTGTTCTTAGCAAATCCTGCATTCCATTCAGCAGGAACTGCATGAGCCGGTAGCTCAGGTACCGCGCCGCAATTCAAGATAACAGCCGTGTTCTTCCCGCAGTGGGCGCCGATGGACCTTGGAGTGCTTCTGATCCCACGTGTGCAACCAGCCAGCCGAAGCGTGCAGGCAGGGTGCCAGACAGCGCGAAGAGCCGGTCGCACAAATTACAAAGGAGAACAAGCAGATGAGTTTATTGAGAACAGCAACAGCTACCGTGTTTGGCCTCGCTCTCATGGGGGCGGTATTTTCGCCCGGCGCAAAAGCGGACGAATGGAACAGGAAAACCACGATGACCTTCAGTGGCCCCGTGGAGATTCCGGGTGTTCACCTCAAGGGGTGGGCGGTGTTGCCAGCCGGCACCTACGTGTTCAAAATCCTGGATTCCTCTTCCGACCGCCACATCGTCCAGATTTTCAACAAGGACGAAACGGAAGTCTACGCTACAATCCTGGCAATCCCGAACTATCGCCTCAGAGCCACGGACAAAACGGTCGTGACATTCAGAGAGCGGCCGGCCGGCGAGCCGGAGGCACTCCGCGCATGGTTCTATCCCGGCAGAAACTGGGGCGAGGAATTCGTTTATCCAAAGGCGAGAGCAGTGGAGTTGGCCAAGACCACCAACACGCCCGTTCTCTTCATGCCGGCTGAGATCCCGGTGGAAGTCTTACTGCCGATCAAAACGGCTGATGAACCGGTAGTCCAGCAACTGAAGCAGGTACCTATCATGGCGGTCAAGCCGACTGGAGAAGAGGTACAACTGGCCGAGGTGGTCACGCCGCCGCCTGCCCCGACAGAGGTCGCTATGGCGGAGCTCCCACACACTGCGAGCTGGCTGCCGCTGATCGCATTGTTCGGACTGCTGGCGTTCGCCGGAGCCTGGGTCCTGCGACTGATGCAGAGACGCATGCTGTAAGCCGGTAGCGGCACAGGGCGAGCAGGAAGGAGAGGCGCTATGAGGAGCGGGCCGTTCCGGGTGGGGCAGCGGGGCGTCGCGAAAGCGATCGCTCTCCCGGCCCTGCTCCTCACCGTCCGGGTGGTGTGCGCCGGGTACCAGGTCCCGCCGCCAGTACAAGATCGCGATTCCGAAGCTCTCCGGATTTCAGTGGATGTTTCCCTGCTGGTGCTGCACGCTACGGTGACCGACCGGGAGGGTGGATTCGTCTCCGATTTAGGCGAGCAGAATTTTGAGGTTTATGAGAACGGTGTACGGCAGCGCATCCAGGTTTTCAAAAACGAAGACATTCCGGTCACCGTGGGATTGGTTGTCGATCATAGCTCGACCATGCGGCCGAAACTTGTGGAGGTGTCCGCGGCGGCCCGGACCTTCGTGCGCTCCAGCAATCGCGACGACGAAATGTTCGTCGTCAACTTTAACGAGAAGGTGTCGCTGGGCCTGCCAGCTTCGCTCCGATTCACCAATAGCAACCCAGAACTCGAGAAGGCGATCACGAACACGCGGGGCGGGGGCGAGACCGCTCTTTACGACGCGATCGCCAGGGCGTTAGAGGAATTGCAGGCAGGTAGCCGCGACAGGAAAGTGCTGATCGTCATCTCCGATGGCGGCGACAATGCGAGCGTGCACAGCCTGGACCAGGTCATGAAACTGGCCGGCCAATCCAGTGCCGTCATCTACACCGTTGGTTTATTCGCCCCGGACGATCCGGACCGGAACCCGGGTGTGCTCAAGCGCCTGGCCCAGGCAACGGGAGGCGAAGCCTTCCTTCCCGGCCAACTCAGCGAAGTAGTGGCCATTTGCGAGCGCATCGCCCGGGACATCCGGCACCAATACACCATCGGATATGTCCCAGCCAGCTTGACGCACGGGGGTGCCTATCGTGCCATTCGGGTGCGCGCCCGGGCTAAGGACCACGGCAACCTGTCAGTGCGCACGCGGACCGGCTATATAGCCGGCGGCGTCAAATGAAACTCGTGGTTGCGAAGGAGCCACGCCGGCAGATTCTGAAGTGGGCTCAGCGTGCGCTCTTTGCCTGCGCCGCCGTGCTCTTAGGCTATTGCGGATTCGTTCTGGCGGACGCCTGGATTTTCCAGAGACGAGAGAACCGGGACCTGGAGCGCCTGTTAGCTGAACGGCATGCCGCGAGTGAAGCCGCTTCTCAAACGGAGTCCGCTTCGGTGAAGGCCGCGCCTGCCGTCGAGACAGGCGGGCTGATCGGCCGCATTGAAATCCCACGTCTGCTCCTTTCCGCGGTCGTCGTGGAAGGGATCGACAACAGGATTCTCCGTCGCGCGGTCGGACATATTCCGGGCACGGCGCAGCCCGGACAGCCCGGAAACGTGGGCCTCGCCGGGCACCGGGACACATTCTTTCGCCCACTGGAAAATTTGAAGATCAAGGACGAAGTTCAAATCGCAACCCTCAATGGCAATTTCAAATATCAGGTCGAGTCCCTCAGGGTCGTGGAGCCAGAAGATGTGGGGGTCCTCGCCTCGTCCGGCGAGAACGTGCTCACATTGGTCACCTGTTATCCCTTCAATTACGTCGGGCCGGCGCCCAGGCGGTTCATCGTTCGGGCCAGGCAGGTGACACCGTAAACGCGCAATTCTCTGTTACAGAACGATGGCACCAGGGGTGCTTAAGGTTGAGGACAGTGAATTCATGAATAACGATTTCTCTGTTCGAATAAAAGGGGCCCGGCGCAGGTATTGCCGACAGAAATGCAAAATCTGCTTACGCTTTGGGGAAGCGTCGAACCGGGAAAATCAACTATTTCAAGAGACACCACCATGCTAATGAATACAACGCTTCTGAAGGGTCTTGCGATCCGGGCAACGGACGGTGAGATCGGAACTATAGAGCAGTTCTATTTCGATGATGAGACCTGGGCCATCCGCTATCTCATTGTCGATACCGGCGGCTGGCTGGGCGGCCGGCGCGTGCTGGTCTCGCCCATCTCCGTGCTCCGTACGGATTGGCGAGCCCGGCGAGTGGATGTGGAACTCACGAAGAAGCAGGTGGAGCAGAGCCCGGACGTCAACACCCACGAACCCGTATCCCGTCAGCACGAGGCCGCATACCTCGGGTATTACGGCTATCCCGGTTATTGGGGCGGTCCCTATCTGTGGGGCTCGGCGTTCTACCCGGCGGGCCTGGCTCTTGCAGCGAATACTCCCAGGGAGGCCGTGGCGGACAGGATTCTGAGAGAGTCGGCGGATTCGCATCTCCGCAGCAGCGAGGCCGTTACCGGCTATCACCTGGAAGCGACAGACGGCGAAATTGGCCATGTTGACAGTTTTCTGGTGGACGACGACGTCTGGGCGATCCGCTATCTTGAGGTCGCTACCCAGAATTGGTGGCCAGGCAACAAGGTTCTGGTTTCACCCGCCTGGGTGGAACGGGTGAGTTGGCCGGATTCCAAGGTCTACGTCGGCCTTTCCCGGCAATCCATCCGGAGCGGCCCGGAATATACGGATGCCACGGCCATCACTCGCGAGTATGAGAACCAGCTCTACCTTCACTACGGCCGGCCTCCATATTGGCTGGACAAAATTGAACACGACTCGTCTCTTGCCCTTAAGGCCGTTTAGGCGAGAGAGGAATTGTGAAATGATGAAGAAGAGCCCACGTTTGGCCGCCTTGGGAGTGAAAGTGAAGCACCCTCCGATCGTTCGCCCCGCGCGAATCCTTGTTATTGAAGACAACGGTTCAGACGTCCTCCTGCTCGATCGAGCCCTCAAGAAACAGGACCTCCGATTTGAGCTGGTTCATCTGCTGAGCGGAACCGAAGCCCTCGCGTTCATCCGCCGGCAGGGCGGCTATGCGGACGCTGCAAATCCAGACCTGATTCTGGTGGACTTGAACCTGTCCAGGTATACCGGCGAAGACATCCTGCGCGAAATCCGCCGCGCCACACGCCTCAGCGGAGTTCCGGTCTGCGTTTGGAGTTCTTCGCAGTCCCGGCGAGACGAGGCGCTGCTCAAGGACCTCGGGATTTCCCAGTTTATTACCAAGCCTTCCGGTCTGGATAGGTTCATGGAGATCGGCAAGACCCTCAAGGATCTGCTCGCGCGTTCCAAAGCCGCCTGACAAGAGTGGCAGTGCACGTGCTTAAAATTGAAGTTTGATCGAGGGAGAAAGGTCAAGGTGGTGTGTGGCAAAAAAGTCCGGCAGTCGACGGCCGAGTGGGGTCCGCGTCCGCCGGACCTGCCTGATGCGCCTTCCGCGACGGCGCTCGTGCTGCCAGCCGCAGGGGCATCGCTCCTCAGAGTTGTTGGCGTCGGGGCTTCCGCCGGAGGACTGGAGGCGTTCACGGAGCTACTCAGGCATCTGCCCGACGATACCGGCATGGCATTCGTACTGATTCAGCACCTGGATCCGAATCACGAGAGCCACTTGTCGGAGTTGCTTTCCAAAGAATGCAAAATGCCGGTCTTTGAAGTGAAAGGGGAGACCCGGGCTGAGGCTAATCATGTTTACGTGATTCCACCGCGATGCAATTTGAGCATTTCGGGTGGAGTCCTTTATACGCCGCCCCGGCCGGACAGTGGCCGCAACATGCCAATCGACTCCTTCCTCCGCGCTCTGGCGGAAGACTTCGGCAACAGGGCGCTGGGCGTGGTTCTGTCGGGAACCGCGACGGATGGAACGGACGGGCTCCGGGCGATTAGGGCCGCGGGAGGCATCACCTTTGCTCAGGAGATCGCAACCGCCAAGTTCGACGGCATGCCGCGAAGCGCCATCGCCGCCGGGGTGGCGGATTTCGTGCTGACGCCTGCCGGAATCGCGCGGCAATTGGTTGCCATCGCGCACGCTTCCGGTGTACCGATCGAGCCGGTGGAGGCGGTTGAGACGCCAGGCGATGCCGAACTGGCCAAGATACTCAGACTGGTGCGGACAGCCACCGGCGTGGATTTCACGCACTACAAGCATGGGACCCTCGCCCGGCGCATCAAGCGGCGTATGGCCGTCCGCGGCTTCGAAAAGCTGGAGGACTACAGCCGGGAACTGGAGCGGAACCGCGAGGAAGCGGGCGCGTTGTGTGAGGACTGTTTCATCACCGTGACTGCGTTCTTTCGCGAAGCCTCGGTCTTTGACGAACTGAAAACGAAGGTATTTCCCGCGTTGGTTGGGAATCGAGCGCCCGAGGATCCGATCCGTATCTGGGTGCCCGGGTGTGCCACGGGAGAAGAAGCTTACTCCATCGCCATCTGCTTGACTGAATTCCTGGAAGACCGAAACCTGAGCATTCCTTTCGAGGTCTTCGCCACCGATATCAGTGAAACGGCGGTTGAAAAGGCGCGCGCCGGCATATACGGGGGCGCGGCTTTGGCCCATGTCTCGCCGCAGCGGTTGGAGCGGTTCTTCACCCGGTCCGAACGCGGGCATCAGGTTGTGAAGACCCTCCGCGAAGTATGCGTTTTCGCGAGGCACAACCTGGCCCAGGATCCGCCTTTCTCCAAACTGGACCTCATCAGTTGCTGCAACGTGCTGATCTATCTGGGCGAAGTACTCCAACGCAAGGTGTGGTCAACTCTGCATTACGCTCTCAAACCAACGGGATTCCTGATACTCGGTCCCTCGGAAAGTATCGGTACGCTTTCCGAGGCATTTCATCAAGTCGAGAAGACTCACAAGATCTATTGCAGGCAGCCACCGGCGAGTACGCCCGCGCAACGCTCAGGCGAGAACAGCCGCGCCGGAGGCAGGGTGGACCAGCGGGAAAGAACCGCCCTTAGTCGAACCGAGCCGGACGTGCTGAGAGAAGCCGACCGGCTGCTACTGGCCGAACATTCGCCGCCCGGCGCAATCATTGACGATCGCTTGAACATCGTCCACGTCCGGGGCCGCGTCGCTCCGTATCTGGAACTTTCGCCGGGTGAGCCAACTCAGAATCTTCTGAAGCTGGCACGCGAAGGCTTGATTGCGGGCCTGGGCAAGGCAATTCGAACTGCCCGGCAAGAGAACGCGGTAGCCACAGAGGGCGGTTTCCGGATCGAAGAAGGCGGCAAGTTAAGCGACATCACGATTCAAGTAACCCCGTTCCGGGGTTCGCCCTCTTCGGCGCAACGCTATTTCCTGATCCAGTTCCTTGACGCCAAGGTGAAGGGTGGCTCGCGGCCGGCGCCTAAGGCCGTGGTAATCGACAACGGGGAAAGCACCCGGCTGCGGCACGAGCTCTTAGCAACCAAGGAGTATCTGCAATCCATCATCGAGGACAACGCGACCACCCTGGAGGAACTGAGTGCCGCAAACGAAGGGGCGCAGGCGGGCAATGAGGAGTTGGAGACAGCACAGGAAGAGTTGGAATCGGCCAACGAAGAACTGAACACGTTGAACGACGAGCTCAAGATCAGCAATTTTGAATTCACCAAAGTCAACCGGGATCTGGCTAACCTTCTGGAGAGCATCAGTATTCCTCTTGTGATGGTCGGGCGGGATCTACGCATTCGCCGGTATACGCGCGCCATCGAACCCATGTTGAATCTGATCGCCTCCGATCTGGGACGATCGATCACGGATCTTCAGCCTCAAATCGAAATACCCGGTTTGCGGCGATTGCTGCTGGATGCGATGGAGGGCGGGGATCGGAAACCGCGCGACGTCCGCGACTCGCACGGCCACTGGTATTCGCTGCGCATTCTCCCATCCGTGGGACCGGATCACAAAACCGACGGCGCCGTGCTGATGTTCATCGATATAGATGCCGCGAAGCGCGGCCTTGACTTCGCCGAAGCGATCGTGGAAACGGTGCGGGAACCCCTGGTGATCCTGAACCAGAACCTGCAGGTCATAAAAGCGAACAAGTCGTTCTACGAAACCTTCCAGGCCGCGCGGGAAGAGACCGAGGAGCGTCTGATCTACGACCTTGGGAACGGACAATGGAATATCCCGAAGCTACGCGAGCTATTGGAAAATATTCTCCCCACGCACTCTACATTCCGGGACTTTGAGGTCACCCATGACTTCGAACATGTCGGGCGAAAAGTCATGTGCCTCAACGCCAGCGAGATTTTCAATCCGAACGCGCAGGCGCGGACAATCCTCCTGGCGATTGAGGACACAACTGACCGCAAGCAGGCTGAGGAGGCACTCCGGACCACCAATGCCGAACTACAGCATTTTGCGTACGCCCTTACCCACGATTTGCAGGAACCTCTGCGCATGGTGGTGAACTTTACTGAGCTTTTGGGGCGGGAGTACGCGGGAAAGCTGGGGAAAGAAGCGGACCAATACATCTCCTATTCGGTGGATGGCGCGCTGCGGATAGAGGCCCTGTTGAAGGCTCTGCTGGCATATTGGGAGGTTAGCGAGCGGGAGCAGGACAGCTTCGTTTCGATCGATAGCGGCGCCGTTCTCGCCAAAACTCTGTTAAACCTCCAGGCGGCCATCGCTCAGAGTGGGGCCACGGTGACATCCGATCCCTTGCCCACTGTAATCGCCGAGGAGGTTACCCTGATGCAGCTCTTCCAGAACCTCATTTCCAACTCGATTAAGTATAGAGGCGAGGAAAGGCCTAGAATCCATGTCTCAGCGGAGAAAAATGGGGGAGGGTGGCGGTTTGCGGTGCGCGACAACGGAATCGGTATCGATCCGCAGGATGCCGAACGCGTGTTTGGCATGTTCAAACGCTTGCATGGCAGCGAGATTCCCGGTACGGGCATCGGTCTGGCGATTTGTAAGAAAATGGTCGAGCGCCAGGGCGGACGCATCTGGGTGGAATCGGAAGCAGGAAGGGGCGCTACGTTCAAGTTCACCATTCCCGGCAGTCATAAGCAACCTGCAGCCCGGCCCGCACACTGAGATGAGCGACTCTGGCAAGGACCGCACCGAAATCGAAAGCTTGCGCCCCGCGCTCGAAGCGGAAACGCGAGCGTGTCTGGAAGTCCAACGGCGACTGGACGCCGATGGCGAGAGCTCCTCCCCGGCGGACATGGAGGCGGTGCTGCGCCAGGCGCTCCTCTGCGCCACCAAGCAGATTACCGAAAGCAGCGCAGTCGTTACCCATGATCCACTGCCGCAGGTGTACGGAGAATTCGCAGTACTCACCAAGGTCCTGCACCATTTGATCAGGAATGCCATTGAATACTGCGACACGCCTTCTCCGCGCGTCCACATTTCGTCCAAACGGCGGGATCTCGATTGGGTAGTCTCGGTGCATGACAATGGTCCAGGGACAGACCCCGCGCCTGCACGGGAAAGCTTACCCGGGGAACGGGCTGGGGCTGGCATTTTGTAAGAAGGCCATAGATGGGTACGGCGGCCGAATCTGGGTGGGGTCGACACCCGGAGCGGGATCGACATTTTGCTTCACTCTGTCTCCGCCCGTTATAGAAACAAATTCTGACGGAGGAAGCGCGTATGACCGCATCGAACCAGGCTGAAATCCCAACTCCGAACGATATCGAGCAACTGCGCATCCGCCTTGCCGGCCTTGCGGGCGAAGTGGCTCAGCTCAAGGCGCGGCCGACGGACATGGACGCCGAGACCCTGCTCGAAAACACAACCGACGGTTTTCTGGTATACGATTCCGAGTTCCACTTCACCTATTTGAACAGCGATGGCGAGAGGCTTCTGGGAAGGCCGAAACGGGAACTGCTAGGCAAGACCCAATGGAAGTCGTTTCCCGAGACGATCGGAACCGAAGTCGAGCGCCAGTACCGGCGGGCAATGAAGGAGCAGCTTAGCGCCACTTTCGATCACTATGATCTGCAGTCGGAAACGTGGCTTGAGATCCGGGTGTCACCATCAAGCAAGGGAGGTCTGTTGGTCTGGCTTCGCGACATCACCGCACGCCGGCGGACCGAAGAGCAGCGCGAAGTGCTCCTTCTGAAAATTCAGGCCGAGCGGCAAATCCTGAGCGAGATCATCGAGAAGTCCCCCGTTGCGATTTCCGTTGTTCGGGCGCCCGATTTCATTTACGAGTTGGTGAATCCGGCGTTTCAGGCACTCGCACCCGGCAAGCAGATTCTAGGATGCCGTTTCCCGAATATCTGGGGTGAAGCCTCCGGTCTCCTGACGTCGAGTCTTGAGGACGTCATTGCAACGGGTCAGGCCTTCGAAGCGATCGATAGCGTCCTTACAATCCAGCGCGACCCTGGCGGGCCGCCCGAGACCATCTTTGTCACGTGGTCCTGGATCCCACTGATTGGCCCGTCCGGCAGTCCCGACCGCATTCTGACCCTGGCAGTCGAGACAACCGAACGCAAGCGGCAGGAAGACCGCCTGCGGAACAGTGAAGCGCGGCTGAAGCGTGCGCAGAGGATGGCTAACCTCGGTAGCTGGGAACAGGACCTGGAAAGCGGAGAACTCGAGTTGTCGGAAGATGCTTGCCGGATTTTTGGGGTGCCCCCTGAAAGGTGTCGAACCACGATGGAGACCCTGTTGTCCCTGGTCCATCCGGACGACCGGGTGTCGGTTCAGGAGACGATTCAAACGGCACCGTCACGGGGAGGATGCTCACAGGTCGACCACCGCATTGTCCGGCCGGACGGAACCGAACGCTTCGTGCGGCAATACACCGAGCCGCTGCCCAATGAGGTGGGAGGAGGCAGTCTCCTCGGCACCGTACAGGATGTCACCGAATACAAACACCTCGAAGAGAAGTTCCGGCGGTCACAGAGGCTGGAGGGAATCGCCCGGTTAGCTGGTGGCGTCGCCCACGACTTCAACAACCTTCTGGTGGTGATCAATGGTTACGCCCAGATGATTGTGTCCGAACTGAGGGACGAAGATCCATTGCGAGATCAAGCGCAGGAGATTATTAAGGCGGGGAATCGTGCGGCGGCTCTCACCCGGCAGCTTCTGGCTTTTGGCCGGAAGCAGGCCATCCGCCCTCGCGTGATCGATTTCAACAAGCTGCTAACCGACTTTGAGAAGATGCTCCGGAGGCTGATTCGCGAGGACATTGAAGTAAAGCAAAACCTCAGCACCGGACTCTGGAGTGTGAAAGGCGACCCAGACCAGGTGGAGCAGGTCATCATGAATCTGGTTGTGAATGCCCGCGACGCCATGCCGAAGGGGGGAGTGCTGACCATAGGCACGGCGAACGTCGAGCTCGCGGCCCAGGACATCAAGGGCTTCCTGGACCTGACGCCAGGGCGGTATGTATCGCTGACGGTCACCGACACCGGAACTGGCATGACGGCGGAAACCAAGCGGCATCTCTTCGAGCCCTTTTTCACAACCAAACCCGTCGGCGAGGGTACCGGCCTCGGCCTGAGCATGGTTTATGGCATTGTGAAGCAGCACGGTGGCGAGTTATCCTTCCACAGCGAAGCTGGAGTCGGCTCCGTGTTTAAGATCTACTGGCCCGCCACCGATCAATCCGCGGCAGTCCCGTCGAGCCAGGAAAGGCCGTACACTCCCTACTCCGGAGCCGAGACGATCCTGCTCGTCGAAGATGATGAGAGCGTGCGGACACTAGTTCGGCAGATGTTGCTGGTGCAGGGCTACAAGGTCTTGGAAGCAGGTCAGAGTACCGGCGCGGTCGCCATGGTCAGCAAGCATAACGGTGTTATCGATCTACTGCTCACAGATGTCGTTATGCCACAGGTAAACGGCCAGGAGCTAGCCGAACAGGTTACGGCACTCCGGCCGGGTATCAAAGTTGTCTTCATGTCCGGGTACCCGGGCGACATCACCAAGAACCATGGCGGGTTCGACCCGGGCGCGGTCTTTCTGCAGAAACCCTTTGAAGCGGATGCGCTTTGGAGGCTCCTTCGCCAGGTTCTGGACCCGGGTCGCGCAGCATGACATTGTTTTGCCTGAATCGTCGCCGCGGGAAGCCTTACACGTGGACCGGGCCGGCAATCCGGTTCCTGCTCGCCGGAATATTGCTCGGCCAGGCGAGCGCAGACGCGCAGCCAGGGCCGCGGCCTCCGTGTGGAGGAGCGCCCGTGCCAAGCTGGCCAGGCCTGGACACTTCGCTCATCGTGAAGTTCTGGAGCGAGTCTGATTCCGGCCGCATCTGGAGACCGCCCGCGTGCACCGGTTGGGCCGGCGTGGGCTTCTCGACGTTGATAACTACAGTTGCGCGATTTCGCAACAGCGCGGGCGCTGAAGGTTTGCTGCGACACATCGGGGCAATCTCAGAACTGGCGGGCATGCGGTACTGGTCGACCACTCATCAGCAATGGCAAACGTTAGTTGTGGAGGCCAAAGCATCAGCCGGGTTCCCGGTAACTCGACACCGCGGAGATTTCACGCCTGATGAGATGACGGAAGGCAAGGATCTCTACTTTGAACAGACCGATAACCTTTCCGGCAGCGCCATCTACCGGATGCACATGACAACGGTTTCTGCGGACCGGATTGTTTTCGATGTCGAGAACGTCAGCACCATGCGTTACTTCCTGGTTCCACTCTTTCGTCCGGGTGAAGTGCAGTCGATCTATTTTTTGGACCGCGAAGCCGACGATGTCTGGCGGTACTACAGCATCGCACGCACCGGTCGAAACGCGAGCCGGTTGACTGCGGGACATGAGTCTTCCTCCATCAACCGGGCTGTTGCGTTCTATCGCTCCCTGGCGGGGATTCCGACTGACCAGGAGCCCCCGGCGGCGCGATGAACGCAAGGGCCGTTCATTTGGAAAGAGGCGCTCCCGCTGGGCCAACAGTAAGATGCCGGAGGTCGGCATCGACAGCCTGCAATCGGTCTAGCTCTACGAGCACGTTGGCCCAATCCTCGTGGTTGGTTTTGGTCGAGATGGGAGCACCGAGGTCGCGGTAGAAGGCGAGAATATCGCTTCGAAGCTCTTCAGGCATTTCGGTGTAGTGGCCCTGCATCTTGTGTAACAACTGTGAGTACGCGGCATCCGTCAGCGAATATTTCCCCGCCGGGGTAAACGTTCCCACGTCAAGATTCTCATTCGGCAGCTTCAAATGCCCCGTACTCTGTTCCGAAAGGAGCTGACGATAACGGTCAATCGTCGAATTGAAGCTGGCCATGTACATCTTCTCGATCTCGGGCGTCATTTTCTCAAATCCCAGCGGCCGCCACGGACCCACCTTCGGTACGAAGCGGAACAAAGCTGCCAGGATTTTCGAACGGATACCCGGCCGCTTATAGGTAGCACCCCAGTTCTTTTCATAACTGGAACGGGACAAATTGTAGAGGAACGTCTTACGAGTAGCGCTGGGGACGTCCTTCCTGATTTCCTGTTTCTTAATTTGCCAGGCAACTCTGGTCATCGCGGGAAGAATCGTGCCGACCGCACGACGATACGATCCAATGGCCAGATCGACATCCAGGAATACGTTTCCCAGGGTCAATCCATACGTGTCCTGAAACGCCCGATCGAGCAAGGGCTTTGCCACTTCAAACCCAATGAAGCTCTTGTAGGCCGCGGAAGCATACCGGCCCCTGGCTGCCTGAAAAACATCGAATGCGAATTCCGTCTTGGCGTGGGTAACCGGGTCGTCGGCATACGTGACTTGCTTTCCGAACTTCACTCCGAGCTTCGGGTAAAACAGAGGAACAGCACGGTTAACGGCGATCGGGTGGCCATTATTATCGGCAGCATAATGCGATAGGGCTCCCAAAGCGAAAGCATACTCATTGAGGTCTTGGGAATCGCGAAGCAGGTTCAGGATAAAATCGCCGGTCCGGACGTAGTGGGTAAGATCGCTGAAGAACTTACTGCCGAACGGGTAATAACCCAAATCCTGAATGATGCACCCCCCATAAGCGTACGCGTGGGCTTGCGTCAATTCGTCGGCGGTGGCAGCCGGAAAGCGCTTCAATAGCAGCGGTTTGATCGCACTGTCCCAAGTCGAATCGATAATGGCCTCGTGAGTGAGAACAGAATATGAGTAGGCGGCGGGGGCGGAAAACAAAAGCATCAGCCCAACAGCGGCGGAGGGGCGGAATCTCCAGAGCCGGCGCATTGCCTGGTATGGTGTCATGTCATGGCTTCCTTCTTTGGGGTAGGGCACGTTCATGACCACCGTCGCCAGCGGGCGCTGTCCAGGAGAAGTGGCTCGTGAGCGGTTGCAGATTCCCCACTTCATCTGCAGAGCTTGCATCTTGGCCCTGGTTTAACTGGCCAGGTGACCCGCCTCCGACTTGCATGTGACGAGTTCCTGAAGGTGCTCTACGTGCTCTACGGCCATCGCGAGGCTGGTGGACAAGCGATCGGGTTGGGTCCGCTCGAATCGAGCCATCGCTTTGTCCGTATCGCCGGTGAATCCCCATACGCAAACCACTTCCCTGAGTTCCGGGGACCGTTCGCGGACCTGCTTGCACACGGCTCGCGCCGGCGCGAACGCTTAGGGAGGCAATGCCGAAATGCAGACGACATCTCCCGTCCGGGTTCGATCGCCGCGAGCACTTCGTTGGGAGAAGGCCCGGCGATGGGAAACGACAACGTGGTGAGTCCTTTTTGCTCCAGGAGTTGAGCCAGCATTGCAGTCATGACTTCATCGGCCCGATCATGGGCCGGAATACCTTTGTGCCGGTCCTGTTCCGCCAGGCTCAAAGCCGGGAGGAGCACTGAGTCGTACAACTCGGCCAGGGGCTTTTCGTTGGGGGCCGTCGCAGCAACGGCTGCCTGGAGATGGCGACGGTGAGAGCGGGAGCCCCTACCACATCGCGGGCCGGAAAATCCCGCGCATTCAGATGCGGTCCTTGCGTCTGCCCCGGTGAATTCTGCCCGATCCCGCGGCTGTTTCACGGCTTCAGCCTTCAGCGGGCAAGACTTTCGACTGTGGAACACTTCGTGCTACGAAGAGTGAACCCGATCCCTGCAAAGCTCTCTAAGGAGGAACATTTCTGTGGATTTGAAAAGCGTACTGGCTCAATTGCAACGAGAGCGCGACGCACTCGACGCTGCCATTACAACCTTGGAGCGCCTGGAGAATAGCCGCCATCGCGACCCGGGCCGCTCACCGAGTTTGGTAGCAAAATCTTCTACGAACGGCTCCAATCACACATATAGCCCTCCACCTGAGACACCTGTCGACGAGTAGCCATGAGAGACTGCCGATCCGCAACGAGTCTCCGGACGTGTGATTTTCGCCGCCTCGTGAGGATTACGTGACGTCGAACTCAACCTTCGCGTGGTCGGTACTACCAACCCATAAGGTAGGTCGGCAGATTTCGCAGTTTCAGACGCAGATATTGCACTTCAACTGCATCTGGATTCCGTCGATCTCACACTGGTCCGGCCGTCTAAGGCTTTGAAATATCACAGGTTCTGGTCTGGACCATCCCGTGCAGAAGATAAGCGATCCGGCTGATGAAAGAAGGATAGTAATGAAGATAGCACCGAGCGGGATAAACGGGTTTCAGGGAATCCTCGAACGAAAACAAGCCGAACTGTTCCGCGTGTTGCAAACTCGCGACGGCATCGCCATTGAGAAGAGCGCCGATCAAATGGATGAGATTCAGTACGCGACGGAGCGGGATCTGGCGATTCGAAACGTAGACCGGGACTCCACGCTGTTGCGCCAGGTAAAGGTCGCATTGCGGCGGATTCAAGACGGCAGCTTTGGGACGTGTATCGAGTGCGAAGAGGCGATCAGCCCGAAACGGCTCGCGGCCGTTCCATGGGCGCCTCGTTGTATTCACTGCCAAGGCATCAGCGATCAGGATAGTCAGGAGAGAGCGGATGAAACCGGCGCGCTTGTCTATGCCAGTTAATCCAGCAGCAAAAACAGAATCACCGTGTCGAACCGTTGCGTTTCTTGGTGACTACCTGCCGCGCAAATGCGGTATCGCCACGTTTACATCCGACCTACTTGGCGCCGTAGCCGCGCGTCACCCCGAAAGCCGGTGCTTCGCGGTGCCGGTCAATGATGTTGATGGGTGCTACCAGTATCCCGGTGTGGTTCGCTTTGAAATTGAAGAGCAGGAGCTGGATTCTTACCATCGTGCCGCGGGCTTCCTGAACTCCAGCAGCGTGGATGTTGTTTCGCTCCAGCACGAGTTCGGTATTTTCGGCGGGCCGGCCGGCAGCCATTTATTGACACTACTGGGCGATTTGAGGGCGCCGGTCGTTACTACGCTCCACACCGTCCTCTTAAAGCCCAGCCCCGACCAGTATCGCGTGATGCGGAACCTGATTGAGCACTCCACTCGACTGGTGGTCATGACGGAGCGGGGGCGAACGATCTTGCAGCAGGTGTACCGGGCCCCCTCTGCCAAGATCGATCTCATCCCACATGGCATTCCCGACGTACAATTCGGCGCGCCGGATTCGTATAAGGAGCAATTCGGCATAGGCGAACGGAAGGTGTTACTGACCTTCGGGCTGCTGTCGCCGAACAAGGGGATTGAACATGTGCTCAATGCTCTCCCGGAAATTGTGGCTGAGTTTCCCGCCGCCGTCTATATTGTGTTAGGCGCCACTCATCCGCACGAATTACGCGCGCGAGGCGAAGCCTACCGCCTCGGCCTCGAAGCCATCGTTCGGAAAAACAAGCTCGAGAACCACGTCATCTTCCATAACCGCTTTGTGGAGTTGAAGGAACTGACCGAGTTCATTGGCGCGGCAGATATTTACATTACTCCGTATCTGGACGAAGGTCAAATTACTTCCGGAACGTTAGCATATGCATTTGGCGCGGGTAAGGCCGTGATCT
Source organism: uncultured Solibacteraceae bacterium (assembly GCA_963853855.1). GTDB lineage: Bacteria > Acidobacteriota > Terriglobia > Bryobacterales > Bryobacteraceae > Sulfopaludibacter. The sequence goes on from CAWKYG010000012.1 coordinate 71,097, forward strand.
CGACGCCGTATTGGCATGCCGCCGAACTATTGAGAGACCAGCGTGGCGTACTGGTGCCATTCGCAGATCCGGCGGCGATTGCGCGCGAAGTGAGCGGATTACTGCGCGATACAACGCGCCGTAGCGCCCTAAGTGAACACGCCTACAAGCTGGGCCGCGAAATGGTCTGGAGCAAGACCGCGGTTCTCTACATGCGCTCCTTTGACCGGGCACGCCGGCGAAAACCGGCTATGCTCCGCAAGCCGGCTATGGCGAGTACGTCTGCCGGGCGGCCGCACGAATCGCCGGAGTTGAATCTGGGGCACCTTAACCAAATGACCGATTCGATGGGCATCTTCCAGCAAGCCCGATTAAATATGCCGATGCTTGCCGAAGGCTACTGCACGGACGATAATGCTCGTGCGCTCATTCTGGCGGTGTTGCTGGGCCAGTTGGAGGAAGCCCCGAAGCGCGTCCGGGCGCTTGCCACGACCTATGCCGCGTTCCTGCAATACGCCTTCGATCCGGGAATGGGACGTTTCCATAACTTTCTCAGTGTTGACCGGCATTGGCTCGATGAACGGGGGTCCGAGGATTGCCATGGCAGGGCGATTTGGGCCTTGGGTACGGCTGTGGGGCGCTCGCCACATTGGAGTTCGCAGATGATGGCCGAACGGCTCTTCGCGCTGGCGCTGCCCGCCGCGAGGGACTTCATATCGCCGCGCGCATGGGCATTCAGCCTGATTGGCATCCATGAATACCTGCACCAGGCGAATCGATGCAGCTTGGCTCAGGATGTCCGCGATGATTTGACTGGACGCCTGGTGACGATCTTCGACAAAGTGGACGAACCCGGCTGGAGATGGTTTGAACAGGGGCTGACTTACGACAACGCCAAGCCCGCGCATGCCCTGATTGTCAGCGGACACGCCACCGGCCGCCGGAGTGTGCGCGACCGTGGACTACAGGCGTTGCGCTGGCTCGTGGGCGTACAGACTTCAAAGCGAGAGAAACTGCGCCCGATCGCCGGCAACGGATTCTATAAGCGTGACGGCGTTCGCGCCGACTTCGACCAGCAGCCGATCGAGGTGCACGCCACTGTCTCCGCCTGCCTGGAAGCGTACCGCGTGACAGCCGACTCATGGTGGTATGAGCAAGCGCAGAGCGCCTTCGACTGGTTCCTCGGCTGGAACGACCTCGGGGTGGAACTCTACTGCGCCCGCACGGGTGGCTGCCGCGATGAGCTCCACCCGGACCGGGCCAACGAAAACCAGGGCGCGGAATCGATGCTGGCCTTTCTTCTTTCGCTGGCGGAGATGAGGCTGATACAAAGCACCGCGACAGGCATTCAACGAACCAGCCTGGCAGCTTCGGTCACCCAATGAACCGGCTAGGAATGCTACGGAATCTAGGAAAGGAAAGAGCAGATAATGACGCCGAACGCCACAACGTTAGACCTACACACTCCAGTTAGAGAAGTGTTAGCGCATGTTCCTATGTGCCGTACCACGGAGTATGAAAAGGGTCATCTGATTTACGGCCGGAATACTTTTGTCAAGAACGTCTATCTGGTAGTTGCCGGAACCGTGGGGATTACACAGATAGCGGAAGACGGCAGCGAGGTGCTCATGGAAGTTGTTCGGCCCGACGAATTGTTCGGCCCGTTGGTCTTTCTCAATATTCCTGACCGCTTCGAACGGGCTACCGCCATGGAAACGTCGAGGCTGATGACTTGGCCTCTGAGCGACCTGGAAGACCTGGTCATGAAACAGCCCCGCCTGGCGGTTGCGCTGCTGCAGATCCTCGCGCAACGCAACGCCGAGTTTGCCCGCCGCATCGAGAGTTTTGCGATCGATAGTATCGAGCAGCGGCTCGCCCGTTCGCTGCTTCGCTTCTCGGAGCGACTGGGAACCCTGGAGGAAGACGGGTCTGTGCGGATAATGCCCTTTACTCACGAGACGTTGGCACGGTACGTCGGCACCTCGCGCGAGATCGTCACCCAGCATATGACCAGATTCCGAAAACAAGGTTATGTAAGCTACTCCCGTAAAGGCATCCGGCTCCGTCGCGATGCTCTAAGGACCGTATTCGATTGAAGCAGGTGGTGCCGGTAAATCGGGATAGGGGGGAGCCTCGCAGCCCCTCTCCTCCCACACGGCCGTACATGCGGGTCCGTATACGGCGGTTCCGCGACGCACAGCAGATCTCCGAGGTAAGTTCGACCGTCTTCCGCTCGCAACGGCCGGATTTATAACTAGCCTGACTTTTCGCGCCAAAGCGTAAGATAACGTTCCGCTCCTCCAATTCCCACCCAACGGCAGGGGCACTACCGCAGGCGTTAACAATTTGGTGAAGTTATAGACAAATAGTGCAGAGTCTCTTTAAACCTGCCGGAAATCGTATTTGGAGATGCAAGTTGTGGTCGCTCGCACGCCGCTCCCAGTTTATGAGACATCCACATCTATAGATCTGCTTTCGAGTGATTGTCGTTGACTATTCAATACCACTGCTGTCCAAATTAGCGAGCTAACTGGATCGGGGCGGCGAAGGGCCGCGGAGCAGTGAGAGGCTGAGCCCCTGATACGCTGGATTGGGTTCCCAGCAAGGACCAATTCAACCACAGGAGACTCAACCTAATGAAAGTATGCAGCATATTCTCGCAGGTGTTGAAGCTGTTTTCGCGCGCGGAGTTCGAGAAGGCAGTCAAGGAGCACAAGGCCGAACGGCACGCGCGGGGTTTCACCAGTTGGGGCCAGTTCGTAGCTATGCTGTTTTGCCAAGTGGGGCGCGCGCATTCGTTGCGTGAGATTTGCGGTGGCTTGGCGTGCTGCGAGGGACAGTTGAAGCATCTGGGAGTGCCCGTGGCGCCCAAGAAGTCCACGTTGGCCTACGCTAATGAGAATCGGCCGTGGGAGTTGTACCAGACGGTATTCGAGCAGACGTTGATCAAATGCCAGGAACTGGTGAGGCGGCAAGGCGTTCGCAAGAAGTTCCGGTTCAAAAACAAGCTGATGAGCCTGGACGGGAGCATCATCGACCTGTCGCTGAGCATGTTCGATTGGGGGAAATTCCGGCGGACCAAGGGTGCGATCAAGTTGCATCTGCTGCTGGACCACGACGGCTACTTGCCGTCGTTCGCGGTGGTGACCGAAGGCAAGGCCGGCGAGATCAAGGTGGCACGCACGCTGCGGTTCGATCCGGGCAGGATTCTGGCGATTGATCGCCTCTACAACGATTTCCAGTGGTTCCGGGAACTGACGCAGGAAGGCGTGTTCTTTGTGACGCGGATGAAAACCAACACGGTCTACACGGTGCTGGAAGAGTGCGAGGTTCCAGCGAATGGAAATGTACTGAAGGATCAGATCGTCTCGTTGCCAGCGCTGGCGAAAGGCGGGGAGGATCCGTTGCTGTTCCGTCGCATCGAATACTGGAACGAAGACAACATAGGTTTGGGCATAGTGACGAAAAAGCGGCCGAAACGCCCCAGGCGCCAGCCGCTGTAACTATGAACGATTTCAGTGGATTAAGTGGTCGGGGCGAGTGGATTCGAACCACCGACCTCCTGGTCCCGAACTGGGAACTCCCTCAAATACAACGACTTACGCGTGGTCATACCGAATCACACTGAGTAACATTTGCATGGGCTTGCGCCGCCCCTCAGATGATCCAGCGTGATTCGGTGGTAGTAGGGGGCGGGCATACTATTGGGCATACCGGCATACCGATCTACCCTTGTTGGCGGAAACATTCTCAGCTATGATTGTTGTGGCGTTTCTCACATGTCAAAACCAGCGGACGACTTGGAAGCAGTGCGCGCGGTCGTCGAGGCCGTGCAGGGTTTCAAAGAAGACGAACAGCAGCGGATTTTCCGCTGGGCGGCCGAGAAACTGGGGCTGAAGTCACAGTTCAGTGTCTCCGAGCCGCCAGTTGGCGCCACGCCGGCAGTGCCGGGTGCCCAGACAACGACGTCGGCTCCATCACCTGCAAGCGCGCCCGCCGCAAACGGGCAGGACATCAGGTCCTTCGTCGCCTCGAAGAACCCGCCTAGCGACGTCCAGTTCGCGGCGACAGTCGCGTACTACTATCAGTTTGTGGCACCGCAGGTGGAGCGTAAGCGGTCCATTAATGGCGACGATCTCCAAAATGCCACTCGTATGGTCGGCCGAGACCGACTTAAGAAACCCATATGGACATTGCAGAATGCGCGAACCCTCGGCTTGCTCGACAAAGCTGAGGACCCCGGCGCTTTCTCCATCAACACCGTCGGTGAGAACCTCGTGGCGATGACCCTGCCCGGTGACGGCAACGGCGCGCCACGACCGAAGAGCGCGCCGACCAAACGGGCGTCAAAGGCACCGCCGAAGAAGAGCGCGACCAAGAAGGGACCGAGGAAGAAGGGGTAGCCGGTGACGACCGCGCAGCAGTCCCTGGCCTCCGCAACCGAGCAGTGTGACCGGCTAAAGAAGCTGCTTTCCAAGAGCGCCACGAATCAGGTCAAGTCCGATGACGAAACCCAGATCGCGAAGGCGACGGCACACGCTTGGTTCAACAACTATCGCCCTGTGGTGCTAGCCGCAGTTGGCGATGGCTATTTGAAAGATCTCGACGACCAGTACCGCTCCTTGATCGCCGCAAGCGAGCGCGCAACACTGCGGTCAAAGTACTTTGCCATCATCAAGCAGACACGAAAGCTGCTGAGCCAAGTCCAAGTGGAGCAAGCCCTCGCCCTGGCAGGGGATCACACCCGCCCAGAGAATTCGACCGCGGACGACCGGCCGGACTTTAGCCCCCTCGTCTCAGACTTGAAGATGCAAACGATTCTCGGCAATCGGTGGCAAGAGTGCGTGAAGTGCGTGACCGTCGGTGCTCCACTCTCGGCAGTTGTGATGATGGGTGGGATGCTGGAGGGCTTGCTGCTGGCTCGGGTGAACCAGCTTACGGACAAGGGCCCGGTGTTCAAGGCCGCCAGTGCTCCCAAAGACAAGACCGGCAATTCTCTCAAACTCAACGAGTGGGGCCTAAAGAATTACCTCGACGTGGCCCACGAACTCGCCTGGATCTCGAAAACGACCAAGGATGTCGGCGAGGTGGTTCGCGATTACCGCAATTACATCCACCCTCAGAAGGAGTTTTCGCACGGAGTAAGCATCTCCCCAGACGACGCACGGACGCTGTGGGAGATCGCCAAGAGCGTCGCGCGACAGGTTCTCAAACCCTGAGCCCTTGATGCTGGCTTCGTCAGTCCTTATTATGCGCGCCTGCGCCTGTTCAGAGCTTCTTTCGCAATCCGCGGCTCCGCCCAAATCTCTCCTTGTGGGACTGGTTCAGTTTCTTGATGTCTAGCGCCTGCCTGTAGCAGGGATGGATCTCCCACTTGACGCTGAAGTCATCGTCCGTGCGTGCCAGCAGAAAATCGGGCATTTGGTCGAAACGGTAGTGTTCATACTCGCCGTCCTCATTTTCGCTGCGCGCAACGATGAAGCCTATCCGATATAGAAACCTCGCGATGTCTCTCGGCGAGCGGGTCGGCGTGCCTTCGATGGTGACCTCCAAGTGCTCCGAAACCCGGTTTTTGATCCAGGTGAACAAGCTTGCCCGGGTCATGAGTCGCTCGGCACCTCGGAAGGCATTTAGAAGCTCGTTCACCTGTGGGCACTGATGTTTGTGCTCCGCAACAAGGTCCTCGATTCGCTTCTCCCCGTACTCTCCCCAGACTTCGTCAATGCTGGCTTTCGAAATTCTGGCCTCTCCGCGACGTAGCGCCACTTCTCGAGCGAGTTTGCAGAGTTGAATCGCCCACCGAGGTCTCTCGTAAGAGAGTGTGTATATGACCTTATAGGTCTCGATCATGCGCGGCGGCTCTAATGTAGGTTGCATTTCACTGGCTTGCCGATTGCTCCCCCACTGCATCGATGGAACGAATGCGAGTTCCAGAAGCTCTTCTTCTGCTTGTTCGGGAGACATGCCCCGTCGGACAACGGGCGTAGGGACCTTAAGGTATTGCAGACTGGCTTTGATGCGCAAGGACAGAAGCGCTAGGAACTCTCCCCGGTGCCAGAGAATTTCCGTGACGTACTGGGACATCTTGTCGAGCGATTCGTCGTAGCGCTTGATGAGCGCCCACACGTCGGTGCGGAGGCTCGCCCGGAAATAGAGGCCCTTCAGGTCTTGGGTCAGATAGCGACATGCAGAGAAGAATGTCGCGAGGGCCAGCGATTCGGCATCCGTGTTCTGGTAGGTCGCGTCGAGATCGTCAATAACAATCCACACGTCGCGATCCTTTGAGCGCTTCAGCAATTCAATTTCGTTCTTCGCCGCGATTTTAACGGTGCTCCGACCTTTATCCATGAAGAAGGACTGCATGCGATCGGTCAGCGCTCCCACGATGTTTCGCTGCTTGTATCCTTCCAACTCCGCGGTTTCGATAAGTGTGATTCGATCGTCCGTTAGGGCTAAGTTCATCTCCAAAGCCAGCCGACGGTTGATGAGAGCGCAAATCCTGACCATCCAATCGTGGATGTATTCGTTGGGCGTCTTCAGATCGCCGAGTAAATTGAATTTGCTGCGGACCAGATCGGCCCCTCTCACGCTGATGATGAGGGCGTTCGGATCGGCTTCGGAAACCTTGTGGGCGGTCCACTTCAGGAGAGCTCCCGACTTGCCAACGCCCTTTCTCGCGTTGACGACCGCCAAGCGTTTGCGTCGATCGAGGAAAGCTCGGAAAGCCTCCTGCTCGACGAAATAGCTCAGGAGTTCTTCTGCGCCGACGTCGTCTCCGGCCTCATTGCCGAAATCCAGAATCTTGAGGATGTTGTTGAAATCGGCCAAATCTCCGCCCCCATCAGTAAGACATACCACAAGGAGGCCCCTGCATGTTCTGGTCGAATCAGACGCTTCGGCATCGATCACTAAGAGAATTTAGCGAAAACGGGCGCGTACTTTCCCAGCGAAACACGCCACGATTCAATCAGGCCGCCCCGACGGGGCAGCCGGAAGGAGAGATACGAGAATGGCAGCAACAGCGAAGAAGGCGCGCAAGGCCGTTGTGAACGGCGCCGAGCACACCGACGCCAGCTTGGCGGCGATGAAGACGACGGAGGTCTCCGCGCTGGTGGCCGCGATGCGGGGCGACGGCAAGACGCCGAAGCCACCCGCGCACCACACGTCGCCTTCGGCTCGGAGCGACGCTTGCGCAGAGAGGGTCCCGTCCAGGGACAACAGCCGGCCGGCAGGCAGCCCCGCGAGGAGCGGCCCAGCCGACATCCAACTCCAAGGAGCCGGACATGGCTGTATTCGAGAAGTCGCCGAACCAGAACCAGAGAGAGTACCTCAACCAGGCCGAGGCCGCCGAAGTCCTCGGTCTGCACGTCAACACGCTCGTGAAGCTGAGCAAGGGCCCGGGCGGGCCGCCGAGATCGAAGGTGGGCCTCCGGCTGGTGCGCTACCGCCGGAGCGACCTCGTCGCCTGGATGGAGTCCCGGAAGGAGGCGGCCTGAGATGACCTCCGCGAACAAGAGGCGAGATACCTCGCTGGCTTACAAGACCAAGAGGCTCCGCAGCACGATAACAGCATGGTCTACAAACAACGCAAGTCCAGCAACTGGTGGTACAAGTTCACGTGGAACAGCCAGTTGATTCGCGAGTCAACGAAGCAGGCGAACCGCCGCGTCGCCGAGCAGATGGAGGCCGCGCGAAAGACGCAGCTGGCGAAGCGGGAAGTCGGGATCAAAGACCCGCTGCCGGTGCCCACGCTCCAGGAGTTCGCTGAGAAACAGTTCCTGCCCTTCGCCGAGAAGCAGTTCGGGGCGAGGCCGAAGACGCTGGGGTTCTACGAGAACGGCGTCAAGAACCTGCTGGCCCACAAGCCGCTGGCGCGGCTCCCGCTGGACGCAATCACCACGGGGAACATCGCCACCTATGCCGCCGCGCGCAAGGAGGCCGGGCTCGCGATCGCCAGCGTGAACAGGGAGCTTCAGGTGCTCCGGCGAATGTTCCGACTGGCGCAGGAGTGGGGCAAGGTCGAGAGGCTGCTCGCGCGGGTTAGCATGGTCCCGAAGGAGAACCACCGCGAGCGAGTCCTCACCGACGACGAGGAGGCGAAGTACCTGGCGGCGGCGACCACCATCGGCGAGGGCATCCAGGAGGCGTACCAGCGCGCGTTGTGCGGCATCCGCGCGGCCCAGCGGGGCGAGCAGCCGACCGAGCCCCGAGACCCGTTCCTGCTCCGCGACGTCGCGACCACTCTCCTGGACTGCGCCCTAAGGCCCGAGGAGTGCTTTCGCCTCAGGTGGGATCAGGTGAGAGACGGCTCGCTCCACATCCTGCACGGCAAGACGGCGAGCGCCCGCCGGGTGATCCCCCTGTCAGACCGCGCCGCCGCCGTGGTCGAGTCCAGGCGCCGGGGGAGCCGTCCTCGTCGTGGGTGTTCCCCGCGCCGACGAGGTCCGGGCACATCGAGAAGTCCAGCCTGAAGAAGCAGCACCAGAGGGCGATCAAGGAGTCGAAGGTTCCGGCCTTCGTCCTCTACGAGTGCCGGCACACCTGCCTGACGCGGTGGGCCGAGCACATGGACCCCTACACTCTCGCCTACTTGGCCGGCCACTCCGACTTCGCGATGACGAAAAGATACGTCCACCCGCAGAGGGAAACCGTTCGCAAGGCGATGGCGAAGGTTCGAAGGCGGGCATACTTCTGGGCATACCACAAGCAAAACGGCCTCGGGCGATTAACCCGAGGCCGCTCGTAAATCCTTGAAACTATTGCAGATATTTGGTCGGGGCGAGTGGATTCGAACCACCGACCTCCTGGTCCCGAACCAGGCGCTCTAGCCAGGCTGAGCCACGCCCCGAAGATCAAAGACTTCGCCCCCTTGAACCACCATCAGACCACTTGGCTCGCGTGGAACGAATGAGAGAAACCCGCTACACCAACGAGTATACCTCATCGGCGCGTCAAACAAAAATCGTGAGCCTCCGCTTGGGTGAGTTGCATGTACTGCGAACATAAACGCTCCGCCACTTCGGCCTTGAGGTTGCTGCGCAACACATGGAAGATTGCTCTGGCAGCGGCTCCCCATTTACCAGCAGACTTCCCGTAAGCGTGATCCCTATGAAGGCTGTCCACAAGGGGGAGTGATGCGATTCTGTGGGCTGCTAATTCTGTCCTGGACGCCCGACACTGCATCGACCTTCGGCCGCTGATGGCAGGGTGGATGTGCCGGCCCCCTCCACACTTTGGCGTCTCCCCGGAAGAGGACTTATTTTTGTCGGATTTTTTCCGCAAGACGAGTGGCAAACTTGGCGACGTTGATGATGCCTCTTTCGTGCGTGCCTTCGCCGATCACTTCGTTTTCGGTTCTTGCGGTCACTTGGAACAGGACTCTCCGCTCTGCAACGCCGATGACTTCCGACCGGAACGTGACTACGGAACCAATTGGCGCCGCCGCCAAATGGCTGATATTGACCTTGGTGCCGACAGTGTCGTATCCGGTTTCGAGAAGAGGCAGGACCAGGTTTCGAGAGGTCCACTCCATGTAGCGAATCATCTGTGGCGTGGCGAGGACTCTGGCCTCGTCTATCTCCAGGAAGCTGATCGCCACGTCCGTGGTGACGAGCAGTTTATGCTCGCCCGTGGCGCCCAGCGGGATATTCGCCACTTCAGGCTCCGGCCAACCCGGCCAGCACGCCCCGCATATAGCTGAAGGACTTCTGCACGCCGACCATGGGGTCCTTGCCGTTGATCTCGTACTCCAGGTTCACGCAGCCCTGATAATTCATTTTCTTGAGCTGCTTGAAAATCTGCGGGAAGGGCATAATACCTTCGCCCACGTCGCACTGGCTGTTCTTGGCCTGTTTATCCGGCGTGTCCTTGAACTGAGCCAGATCCTTCACGTGCATATCCAGCAAACGGCTGCCCGCTTCGGCGATGGCCTTTACCACGTCCGTGCCGGTGCGCGCGGAGTGGCCCACGTCCATGCACAGGCCAAAGCGGGGATCGCGGCCCTTCACCACTTCCAGCACGGATTCCGGAGTTGGAAAGTTCTTGTCCTCGGGTCCGTGGTTGTGAATCGCCACCTTGATATCGTACTGCTTGATCAACTGCTCGATGACGCCGATGTTTTCATGGACCGGCGCAGCCACCAGCATGGGAACGCCGCCGGCCTTGGCCCACTCGAACAGGGGACGGAGACCATCGGCGGTGAGTTCCTTCATATCGGTATTGCCGGCGCTCATCACCTTGAGGCCGGCGTCCTGGAAATCCTTCTTCGCCTGCGCCTGTTCCGCGGCGGGCGCCTTCATGTCCCAATGGTACTTTCCGCGGACGCCCATCTGCTTCACGCTGACCCAGGGGACCTGGAGCTTCCTGATAAAGGCGATGGTATCGGCGCGATCGAACTCACGAAACGTGTAAGTGGCGATGCCCAGTTTGATGCCCCACGGCATAGGCTCGATTTTTCCGAAGGCGGGTGGCAGGGAAGCGGCGGCGAGGCCGGCACCGGCGGCACCCAGAAAGCTGCGACGACTGGCGAGGTGGTTCATAGGATATTCCGTAACTCGTATTCTATCCCTTGGTGAGAGCCTTTTGGAAACGGTCTGTATTCGCACCGAACCGGCGGAAGGATGGCCCGTCCATTGCACACTTCCCTGGCAGGAGCGCAAAAATGTCGAGCAAGAATACGGCAGTTTTCGGGATCTATCCCGACCGTCTGGCGGTCGAAGAAGCGGTGGAACATCTGCGCAATGGCGGCTTTCGAAGCACGGATATTTCTGTGCTCTTCCCCGACAATACGGGCACCAAGGATTTCGCCCACGAAAAGAACACCAAGGCGCCGGAAGGCGCGACTGCCGGCACCGTGGCCGGAGGTGTCGCAGGGGGCGTACTCGGATGGCTGACCGGTATCGGCGCATTAACGATACCGGGACTGGGGCCTTTTCTCGCCGCAGGTCCGATTGTGGCTGCGCTGGCCGGCGCGGGCGCTGTAGGCACCCTGGGAGGGATCATCGGAGCCTTGGCCGGAATGGGTATTCCCGAATATGAGGCCAAGCGATATGAAGGCCGGATTCGCGAGGGTGGAGTGCTGCTTTCGGTCCACTGCGATAACGACGACTGGGTCAAGCTTGCAAAGAAGATGCTGACGGAAACCGGCGGTCAGGACATCGCGTCGGCGGGCGAAAAGCCTGGCGATTTTGCCAACATGGACAGGCCGCGGCCTCGCTCGCGCACCGCGGTGGGCGCGGGCGCATTGGACGACCGCATTGAAGATGACTGAGGTACAAAAATTACACGTCTGAAAGTGGAGGTTCCCAAATGTGGAAGCATTTATTGGTGATTCCAGCAGTGCTGATCTGCGTTCAGATTCCCGTTCTGGCGGACGTCATTGTTCCCGGGACTGAGATTCAGGTGCGGCTGGATCAGAGGGTGGATGTAAGTAACTGGGACCGGGGGAGAATTTATCCGGCACATGTAGCGAGAGATGTGCATGCCAGGGATGGTGACATAGTGATCCCTCGCGGGGCCGGCGCGGAGATGATTGTGCGGAAAGTGGGTCCTGACCGGTTCGTGCTCGATCTCGAATCGATCACAGCGAGGGGACAGCGGTATGCCGTGGACACATCCGGGCCGAGATACCATACGTCGGGAGCCGACCGTGACCAGGGAGGCGGGATTATCGGCGCGATTACCGGTGCAATCGCGGGAGCCAGCGGCGAGCGGATAGAACCGAAGGGAGCCGAAATTCGGATCCCTCCGGGATCGGTAATTACGTTTCAGTTGGAGAGACCGCTTCACGTGGTGAACTGGCACGATCCGGGTTACTCGCGCGGAGCTTATCATTACCACAGAGACAACGACTGGTACCGGTAAGTTACACGATGCTACCTGCCGGGTTGCGGCACTCCGTAGTTATGGATGGCCACACCAGCGATTCCAGCGGCGGCTCCGAAATTGATAATGCCCAAAGCCCGGTAGAGCTTGCCGCTGGAACGGGGATGGTGGCGGGTGATCAGGTATTCGATGCCTACCAGGCTGCCCTGCAGTCCAAGTTTGAGCAACATACCCTGGGCGCCAAAAGTTCCCGCTCCATTCGACAGGGTTGGGTTGAGTTCGTGTTTGCCCCAGGAAGACTGGATATCCATGGCGTTGGCGGCGGTGAGCGCGGCAATGCTGGCGCGCCACAGCGTGCGGCCGGAGCCGGGGTTCGGGTCAGATAGATCCTGGGCGTGAATGGCGCACCCACTAAGTACGAGTAAGAGGAGAAGTTTCTGCATGGCATTGTCAGAATGCCCCAGAAAACTTCGCCGATCTACCCTAGAGCGTACCGGTACAATTCTATTTGCCGACCGGAATTGTGAGAGAGCCAATTGCGGAACTGGTACGATCGAAAACGATCAGCCGGACCTTCTCCACCTTGGGAGCAAGGGTCAAACCCTCATCCATGGGGAATCCGTCTTTTAGCGCGGCATCATGCTGGTCACCGGTGAAATGGACCTTGAGGGCCACCGGCTTGGTCTGCCGCATGGTGCCATCGTCCTGGTACTCGACAAAGCGGGCCGCCAGTTCTCCGGTGAATTCGTCGCCGCTTTGGGTGAGTTGCACGCCGTTCAGGTCGATGCGGGCGGCAAGGCGCAGGACGGGCGGATCGCCCGGTTGCGGCGTGGCGGTGGCCCGCAGGCCGATTTCGGCGGCATCGAACGGGCTTAGCATGGCGGCCTGGATGGCCGCTTCCTCCTGTTTGCCGGAGACGGCCTGCTCGGCAAACGCGTAGTAACCTTGCCGGGCCTGCAACTTGACTCCCTTGCGGGCGCAGGTAACACGGACCTTGTGATACTTACCATCCCAGTTCTCCGGGGGTGGCGTATAAGAGATCAGATAACTCTGTTTGGCATCGGTGATGGCCTGTTTGATGGCGCCGCCGATGTCATTGTTCTCCCAGGCCCGGCCGCCGGTGAGACGGGCAAACTCATCGAGGGTCTGCTCGCTGCCCAAGCCGGTGACGGAAGTGACCGAGGCCGGGTCGCCGGGCGCGGCCAGGCCGCCGCGAGCGGCAGCGCTGGTCATGCCGCCCTGATCCGCCTGACCAGTGCTGTTGGTTCCCGGCGGAGACTGTTGGACGGCGTAGATCGAAACGTCGGCATGGTCGAGTGTCTGGCTCAACTGCTGAACGAAGGGGGTGTAGTCAATCCAATCGGCGAGCCCGGTTCGGGCGGGGCTCAGCGAAATGGGCACGCCGTGGGTGAGCCAGACGATGGTCTTGCGGCCGGGCACGGCAGCCAGGCGGGCCGCCACCATCGAAAGAGTCTCGAAAGTGGCGCGGACGCGGGCGTCGATATCGATCACGAGGTCGGTGGGCCGGTGGGCCAGGGTGATGCGCAGCGCGTCGTTGAGCCGGGCCTGGATGTCATGCGTCCAGGAACTGTCCCTGGCAGCGTCCTCCTCGTTGCCGGGCAGGCCGTGGACGGGATACAGGCTGCCATTGGTGGTGATCAGATAGAGGTACAGGTTGTCTGGGGATTCGAACTGCTGCAAGACGTGGACAAGCTGATTGGAGACGTACCCGCGGTCGGCAAACTGGGTGTTCAACTGATCGAAGAGTATGACGGTGGCGTGGGGGATGACATTGCCGGCGCGATTGGCAAACTCGCGGGGACCGAGCGCGGCGGGGGCCGACAGGTGGGACTGGCGGCGGCGAAACGAGGAGATCTTTTGCGGTTTGCCGTTGTCCACGACGCGAAGGTCGGCGGCCTGCAGGTCCATCACCGACTGGCCTTTGGAATCCAGTGCAATCACATTGAGATTGACCACTGCGGGCGGCGGGGGCGGCTGTTGGGGACGCTGGGGTGGGAGAGCAAAGGCGATCGCCGGAACCAGGATCAACGTGGATCGCATGCCTCATTGTCGCAAAAGGAACACATGTGCGTGGCTTGTGCCGTGTTTTCACAGTCGCGCGGCGGAGTGTTCGGCATTAGAATTGGGACGTGCTTTGGCTCGCCATCGCCGCGTTCCTGGCCGCTCAGCAAGGGCCGGTGATCCGCGTTCCGGTGCACCTGGTGAGCGTGCCGACATTGGTCTTCGCCGGCGATGGCCAATGCGTAGCAGGACTGGAAGCGAGCGATTTCCAGGTGTTGGACGAGGGGCGGCCGCAACATTTTACACTCGATACCGACTATCTGCCGCCATCGGTCGCGGTGGTGGTGCAGGTGAGCACACAGGTGCGTCATTATCTTCCTTTCATCGCGAAGGTGGGGGGCGCGGTCGAGGATCTCCTGGTAGGCGCAACCGGCGAGGCCGCGGTCATTACCTACGACGACTTCGTGACGGTACGTAAAGACTTCTCGCCGGGTGGGATGCGCGCCGCCTTCCGGCAGATCGCGTTGGGCGGAGGACAGGGCGCGCATGATCGACGCGGCCATGGCGGGAGTGGATCTGCTGCGGCATCAGCCGGTCACGCGGTCGCGCATCCTGCTGCTGATCGGGCAGCCCTCGGACCGGGGCAGCCAAGCCGACCTGAAGGCGCTCCGGGAAGAGGCCGAACGCGAAAATGTGACCATCTTCGCGCTGGCGCTGCCGCAGTTCAACAAGGCTTTCATCGAGGACACCTTTTCGTTGCAAGGCCCGCAGTTCAAGGAAGAACGTGGGGGCTACAAAGCCGCTGTGGACCTCAGCAAACTGGTCCCCACGCTGGCGCACGAATCGGAGAGCGAAGCGGGGACCGACAGCTTTGCCGTGCTTACCCACGCAACCGGCGGCACGCTGCTGCACTTCCGGACGCAGCGGGCGCTGGAAGACGCGGTGGGAATCGTGGGGACCGAATTGCGAAGCGTGTACACCTTGAGTTTCCCGCCGGATGGGACGCGGCCGGGCTATCATAACCTGAAGGTCGAGGTGAATGTGCCGGGGGCCACACCGTACGCGCGGCCCGGTTATCGCCTGCCGGAGTAAGGAGCAAAGTGATACGACTGGCGTTTTGTCTGCTGCTGGCCGCGGCGCCGGCGGCGGATCCGCCTGCCTGCAAGGGCAACCCGTCGCTGGTGGGACCCTGCTTTCGAGTTCACGGACGGCTGCGCGCCTATAACGGTAATCCGACATTTCGAATTTGGCCTCTGGGAACAACGCGACTGCTTGGGGTGACGGGCGCACGGCCGGGCGAAGAGCCGATCCTGCCGAAAGACCTGGCCTGCGGGTTCGATTGCGACGTGTTTGCCGATTTTGAAGTATGCCCGTTTAGCGAAAGCAAGCCGGGGGTGATGCAGCGGACTTGCATCGAATCCGCCATGCATCGCGTGGTGAAGCGCTAGGCACTGCAAATCAGTTAACTCCGCCTGGCGATCGGAACTTTTTCCTTTCCTCCAGTTCCCCATGCAGCGCCAGTATGAAGCCCTGTGTCATCAGTTCCGCCACGACCCTCAAAAACGCGCCTCCTTCTTCCGCCAGCCGCATCGCGGACCGCAGTCTTCATCGCGCTGTTTGCCGGAATCAACGTAGTTCCCAAGCGCTCCTGACTGGCGGCCTATTCCTCGCGTATCGATCACAAGGTTCGCCTACGCTTCATGGAGGCATGGCTGGAACAGGTCGAGCAGAAGCGGCTTGCCCCATGGCTCTTCTTTCGACCTGGACTTTCATAGCCTTGGTAGAGAATACATCCACTCCCCGGCCAAACCACCTCGGTTCTGGTGACCTTGGGACAGGCCTGCCCACAATCCATATCTGGTCACCTCCGGCCTGGCCGACCAGCCCGCACGCGAAAGCCGTCCACGTCCACAATAGAATCGGTCGCCGCCGGATTGTGCCGCCCCAGCACGCGCAGCACCGCGGTGTGTTCGCCCTCGGGGAGGCCGTCGAAACGGAACGGAGCCTGCCAGACGGTGTCGCGCGAGTACAGGTCGAGCATGCCGCGCACTACGCCGTCGATGACAATTTCGGCCAGCCCGCGGTTGAACGCCTTGGTGCAGAGGTACTCCAGCGACGTTCCCCGAAATGCGATCCTGACCCTTGCGCCCGCGTCTCCAGTGTAGGTCAAGGCACCCTGGACGGACTGGGGAAAGCGCTCCGTGATCCAGTCGCCGTCCCAGCAGAGTAGTGGGCTGGCGTCGTCGGTAAGGCCGGCGGGCAGCGTCTGCGGCGTACAGGCGCCCAACCGCGGCGGCAACTCCTCCAGCTTGCCTCCGGCGTAGCGGAAGACATACTGGTACGGCCGCGCATGCGGGTGGAGCGCGGCGCTGTCCACCCACAGGCTGGGGTCGTCGTAGAGCAGGCGAAAGAGGAATCCCAGGAACCATTCGTCGCCGAAAGGGTCTGCGACGAACAGCACGTGCGCGTTTCTCGCCAGCGTGGGATGCATGTGCCGCAGTTGCACTACCAGTTCGCGAGTCTCGCTCTGCACGCGAACCGTTTCGGCATACTCCGCGCGGTGGCGCGCATGGGCCATGGCCAGACCGGCGGCCAATAAAACGAACAAACAAACCTGAGAAACCCGGCCCGTGGTAAGCAACTCCCGCAAACGCGATGTCAGCGTTCCAGCGTATAGCGCCAGCCCCAGCATGGGCAGGTAGAGAACATACCCGCCGCGGGGTTGGATGACGGCCACGGGAGCAAGGCTGACAATCCAGAACAGCAGGCCGAACCACATGGCGCGGCTACGGAACAGCGCGGCGGCCAGAGCCATGGCGATCCACATCGCCAGCATGAGCGTCACGCCAATGCGGTCCGGCGCGTAGAAAATCAGGCTCCAGTAGTGCGCGCAGTTCTTCAGAAAATAGCCAGGCGAGAGGCTGGGATGGTACAACGGGCTGGAGGTTAAACCAGTGCGGCCCAGAATGCGGGAAAACAGCGGGGCGAGCGTCAGGAGGCCGGTGGCCAGCACGGGCGCCAGGGAATCCGGCAGGCGAAACTGCCGGTCCACCCAAAAATACAAGACTTCGTAGAGCAACAGGATCGCCGGCAGAGTCCAGGCCATCTCTTTGGATTGCAGCGCCAGCAGGTCCAGCACTACCAGGCTCGCCCACCCCTGCCAGGACAATCCGCCGAACTTGCGCCGGCAGCGCACGTAGACCGTCATGGCCAACGTCAGGAAGCTGAAACACAGGATGTCGTAGACGGTGCCGGTGTTGAAATAAATGCCGTACATTTCGGCGTGATAGCTGAGCACCAGCGTGCCCAGCAGAGCCGCTTCGGAGGAGCCCGAGAGCAAACGCAGCAGGCGATATGCAATCCACAGATTCGCCAATAGCAGCGCGAAGCAGGCGCAGCGGAACGGGAGCGGGCGGAACCCCGCCGCCGCATAGAGAGCACGGTAGACCAGTCCGCCCATGGGGCGATACGACGAGCTCAGCGGATTGAAAACCTCCAGCGCCACGCGCGCCGGCGACGTAGTGAAGTAGCCGTGCATCTTCTGGAGATTCATAAAATCATCGCCCGTGAAATATGCCCGCAGGCCGGCGTGGGCAAAGCTGAGGAAGAACAGCGCCACCAGAAGCAGCGGCAAAGCGGCCGGAAATGTTCTCGCCTTGTTCACGGTTAGAAGTGGAACCGGACGGACACCTGCAACGCGCGGGGTCCGCCGGACTGCAGGAGGGGAGAGAGGCCGCTGCCGGGGCTTCCCGTCCCCAGTTCCATATTCAGCATAGAGGATGACTGGCCGAACAAAGGGCTGTCCATAAACTTCACCGGGTCCGCGAAATTCGGATGGTTGAGCGCATTGAACGCTTCGACTCGCAACTGCAGGCCGGCATGATCGCCGATGCGAAACTCGCGGCTCAACGCCATGTCCGCCTGCCACATTCCGAACCCGGCGATGTTGTTGCGGCCCAGCGTGCCCTGCTGCGCGGCGGGCGTGGGGGCGAACGCGAACGGGTTCAGCCGCCTGCCGCCGGGCGAATTCGCATCGCCGAACCAGAGGGGGCGGCCATACACCAGGTCCGGACGGAATGCGTTAATCAGGTTGATCCCGATATAGTCCTCGCTTTGCTGGATGGTGAGCGGAAAACCGCTGCGCGCGCGTACGATGCCGCTGGCCAGCCACCCGCCCAGCAGGCGCTGCGCGGAACGCGTACGCCATTTTCGCGGCAACTCATAACTGACCGCGCCGGTGAAGGAGTGCCGCACATCGAAATCCGAGGAAGCGTGATCGTTGGACGGCGGCGAACCCGGACCGGCCCACATCAGGAACGAATCGCTGGAGTCGTTATCCAGCGAGTGCGCCCATGTGAACGACGACTGGATTTCCAGGCCGCGCTGGAAACGCCTCCGGTACTGCAGTTGCAAAGCATCGTAGTCCGACGCGCCATCGTTGTTGGTCAGCGCCGTAAACGAGCTGGTGTTGTCCAGACCCAGTTCGCGCCGGATCAGGCCTCTCCCGGCTGTGCCTACGTAGCCCAGCGAAATCGTGTCGTGTGTGGTCAATGCGCGCTCCAGGGATACGTTCCATTGGGCCACTTCGGGCAGCGCCAGCCCGGGCATAAAAGCAAAGGTCAGGTCGGTACTGAAAGGTGCATGGATCGCGCTCCGGAAATCCACGATGTTCAGCGGACCGCCGTTCAGAATGTCGGTAGCGATGCTCATGCTGGAATCGTAATAGAGACCGCCGCCCGCGCGCAGCGCCGTCCGTCCGTCTTTGGACAACCGCCAGGCCACCCCCAGGCGCGGCGCAAAGTCGCGATAGGAAGTGGGCCACAGCGGCTGGCCCGACTCCGTATCCAGCAACTGCGTTTCGGGATTGTAGACCGAGAACGGGCCCAGCGGCACCGGTGCCGGGCTGAATTCCCAGCGAAGGCCGGCCGCGATGGTGAGCCGCCGCGTGGCCTGCCAGGTGTCCTGTACCCACAGCGATAACTCCTGCACCTGCGCCGTGGAACTCACCGCGCTCTGGGTGCCCTGCCAGACGTTGCGGCTGCTGCCCAGATCCGTGACCTGATCGGCGATCACCGAGAGCGTGCCGGTGGGGTCGCGCCGCACCGCGGTGATCCGGCGATAATCCACGCCCAGGCCGAACGAATGGTTGTTGTGGCGCAACGTCAGGGCGCCCACCGTTTGAAACTGGCGCTGCCGGCGGTCGCCCTCGCGGCCCGATTCCAGTTGCCCGATTCCGTTGATGGTCAGGCGCACCAGGTAATCGCAGGGCTGCGTGACGTTGAGAAACTGTGTGGTCAATGACTGCAGCGCGCACTCCGGCGTCCACAACGAATCCGCGCGCGACTGCGATTCGTTGACGCGCACATCGGCAGTCAGGTTGCTGGTCGGCCGCGCATTGAGGCCCAGGGTGAGGCTCTGCGAGCGCAGATCCAGCCGGTTCACCTGCGGGCTGCCGAACTGATTGCTGGAGGGCGAATCGTTGAATCTCGCGAACAGCGTGACACGTGCTGTAATGGCCTGATCAAGGCGAAGCCCGCCGGTGTTCAGCCCGGCCGGCTGATCGGTATGCCCTGTCCAGATGCCTACGTTCTGACTGAGCGCGGCGCCGTTCGGGGCGGGATACAGGCTGGCCGCGGCCTGTCCCCACGGTTCGAATGTGGGGCGGATGGCGAGCGACGGCACGGGCTGGGCCCACACGAACGGCTGGTCGAGAGCCATGTGCTCGTAAGAGAGAAAGAAGAAAGTGTGATTGCGCCTGACAGGGCCGCCAACGGTCTGCGTCACTCCATTCAAACGCAGGGGCAAGCGGTCCAGGGCGGCCTGATTGGCAAACCAGTCGTTGGCGCTGAGCACTTCGTGCCGCAGGCGGTACAATGTGGAGCCGTGAAATTCGTTGCCGCCGGCCTGGCTGTTGAGTGCGATGCTGGCGCCGGGCAATCGCCCGAACTCGGCCACGGTGGTGGAGGTTTGGGCGTGCACTTCCTGGACAGCTTCCAGGCTGATCAGCGCATCCATGCTGCCGAAAGCGCTCACCGCCGGCAGCGTTCCGCCGGTAGACTGCGCCGGCAGGCCGCCCGCTGTGATCCCGTTGTTGGCGCTCACCCCGTCCACCGTAAAGTAATTGGCATTGGGGCGCTGGCCATTGGTGGTGAACTGTCCCGCTTCTCCGCGCGTGGCGGGCGTGACGTTGGTGCCGGGGACCATCTCCAGCAGGTCCAGCAGCCCCCCGCCATTCAAAGGCAGGCGATCGATCTCCTCGTGCTCAAATACGGTCCCCGTGGAGGCGTCGGCGCGCTCCAGGGTGGGAGCCGTGCCGTGCACAGTGATGCTCTCCAACATGCTGCCCACCAGCAGCACAAAATCCACGCGCGTGGCGGAGTTTGGCTGCAGCCTGACGCCGAAACGGATGAAGGGACGAAAACTCTCCTTGCGGACCGTCACGGTATAACTGCCCGGCTCCAGCGCGCTGACCGAATACGCGCCATCCGGACCCGACCGCGCGATGCGGCGGGTGCCGGTATCTTCGTTCACCACCGACACGGCAGCCTCGGCGATTCCGCCTTCGGAGACGTCCGAAATCCGGCCGTAGAGCGTGGAATAGTCCTGGGACGCCGCCGGTACAGCACCCGATAGGAGAAAGAACAGGAGGGTAGCAGGTCGCCGCAGCGACAAAAACTCAGCCCCCGCCCTCCTGAGCCAGAAGTTGTTGGCAGCGGTCCACGTTCGCCCGGAGTTCGGAAAGGGCGCTTAGCAAATTCGCCGGCAATTCGCCGGAAACCTGTCCGCTCGTCACCCCCAGCAGAACCGAGACCAACACCTGCACGCGCTGCGACGCGCGAAACAGGTCTTCGGCCGATGCCTGCCACGATACCGGCGGCGCCATGACCGGCTTTGCCGCCCGGCCGCCCAAAGAGCTCATCACCCCTTGGAGCTGACGCTGTAACGTGTTGACGCTCCCCGCGAGCGCGGTCACATTTTCGCGCGCCATCTCGCGCAACACGCGCCGGTCGGCGGCGTTCAAACCGGCTTCGGCCGATGCCGGGAACTGCCGGGCCAGATTTCGCAGGGCGTGGGCATGCGACATGGCGCCATCATCCACATCGAGAATCTGGGAACTGAACCGGTCGAACTCGGCCGGACCGCCGAGTTGCTCTTCCAATCGGCTTTGGATCTTGCTGTTCGGCGCGGCCGCGCGCGTGGTACCGGACGGCGCGGGCGCGGAACTCACACTGCCCTCGGGGATTGGCGCGGCTACAGGCTCAGTAAATTGAACCGCGACTTTGGGCATTGAGTCCAGTGTACGCTGGATCAGTTGCCGGCGCTCGGGAGCAACGCCTTCGCCGCTCACCAATACCTTGTCCGCAGACAGTGTGACATGAATCGGATCGCCCAGGTCGGCCCCAATTTTTTGCAGCGCAGACAGCACTTGCAACTCGTCAGAGACTGAGGCCGATGACCTGGGCGCAACCACGGCTAGCCGGCTTGGTGGAACGGCCAGCCGCTCCGGAACCTCTACGTTCGAAGCAGAAAGGGCATTAGTGCTTCGATCCGGAGGCTCCGTGAACTCGCTGAATTCAATCCATTGGTTATCGCGAAACTCGAGCATGCCTTCCACCGGAACCAGGTCCACGGTGCGCAGCATCAGAGTCGCCGCGGCCACATCCCCGGTGGCCGCAATCGTGTGAATGCGGTAGCAGTTTCCGCTGGGAGCCACGGGATCGGCCACGGTGGAAACCTCGTCCTGCGTTTGTGCCTCGCTATCGCGCCATGCCTGGAATGCCCGGGCGCTCAGCGGTTCGGTGGAATCGTAATGCGCGCGTTGGAATTTCGCTTCCATGGTTTGCGGCAGGGCGGCTTCCGGCTTGCCCGCCGCCACGGAGCGGATAAACTGCTGCGAGGCGCTCCGGAAGCGCACCCGCCGGATGGCCGGCACCGGCCGCGCCGCCGACGCCGCTACCGCTCGCCGGAGCAGCGTGGCCGCCTGAACCGCGGGCGTCTCGCGCAACTGATAGTAGATGCCGCATAACAGCGCCAGCACGGCCGCCGCCGCCAGGCTCCACCGCAGCGGGGCCGCCGGCCGCAATAATCGGGTCAGAAGCGGTTCGGTGGCCAGGGAATCGTCGATGCGGGCGAAGCCGCGGGACAGATCGCTCCACGGATTCGGCGCAGCAGGCGCGCTCTGGCGGTAGCGAATGCACTCGGCTACCGTGGCCTTCAATTCCTCGATTTCGGTGCGGCACTGCCAGCAGGCTTCCAGGTGCTTTTCCACCTGGCGCGCCTTGCGCCCGGGCAATTCGCCATCGATGTAGCGCAGCAGGACCCCGTCGTCGGGATGGTGCGGGAACGAGTTACTCATCGCGCACCTTCCTCAGCCGCGTTACGGCCCGCCGCAGGAATTCCCCTACCGCCGATGCGCTGATGCCCAGCGCGGACCCGATTTCCGGATATCGCAACCCTTCCATGCGCAGCGACAGGCACCGTCTCTGCTGTTCCGAAAGCCCTTCCACCGCGCGCCGGAACTCCGCCATGCGCTCGCGCTCGATCAATTCGTGCTCGGCGCCGCCCAAAGCGTGCGGTAAGCTGGCTTCCAAAGCCGGGTCGAACGGCTCCTCGCTGTGTTGTTTCGCACGCACCTTCAGGCCCTGATTGTGCGCTACGCGGAACACCCAGCCCCGGGGATTTTGAATTTTCTCGCCCTTCTTGAGGCTGGCATAGAGCCGGAGAAACACTTCCTGCACCGTCTCCTGCGCCCGCGGCGGATGCAGGCCGAGCGTCAGCAGATACCGGTAAACATCTTCCCTCGACTCTTCAAACAGTTGAGCCACAAGGGTTTGCAGAGGCGTAGCAGTATTTTCCTGACGGAGGATCCCCACGAACTCGTCACCGAAGATGGATGCGGACATCTTCACAAGTCACTCCCTAAGACCCTTGACCCCGACCGGCCAACTACACCGGGAATGACTTTTCAAAAAGATTTTTTTTGCCGCTCCCTCAGTGTAGTGGAAACGCCTGCCTCCCGGGTCTTTGTGATAGCGAATCGGAATGAGCCACGAAAGAATCTGTGTGACCATCGTCACCTGTAACAGCGGCCGGTACATCCGGCGCTGCCTGGAATCCGTGCTGCGGCAGGAGGGGGTGACACTGGAAATCATCGTGGTGGACAATGCATCCACCGACAACACCCGCGAGATTCTGGAGGAGTTCCAATGCCGCGCGGTTCGGACCGTATATAGCTCCTGCAACCTGGGTTTTGCCGAAGGGCAGAACCGGGCCATTCGCGCGAGCGATTCGGAGTGGGTGCTCACCTTGAATCCCGACGTTCTGATGCGTCCGGGATTCCTGCGCAATCTGCTCGACGCCGGACGCACAGATTCCAAGGCAGGCGCGGTATGCGGCAAACTGCTCTCCATCGGACCCGGATTCGAGCCCCTGCCGCATCCCCGAATCGACTCCGCCGGCATCTACTTCACGCCCGCCATGCGCCACTTCGACCGCGGCTGGCACCAGGCCGATGAGCGCCAGTTCGATCGTGCGGAATACGTCTTCGGCGCTACCGCCGCGGCTGCGCTTTACCGCCGCGAGATGATCGAAGACATTTCGCTCGATGGCGAGTTCTTCGATCGCGATTTCTTCATCTACCGGGAGGACGCCGACGTGGCCTGGCGCGCCATGCTGATGGGCTGGCGCTGCCTGTACGTACCGGCCGCCACCGCGTATCACGTGCGCACGGCCAACCCCGCCAATCGCCGCTCGCTGCCCGCCATGGTGAATATGCACTCAGTGAAAAACCGTTTCCTGATGCGCATTAAGAACGTCACCGCGGGCGTTTATCGCCGGCACTGGCTGTCCATGACCTGGCGCGACCTCATAGTAGTGGGCGCCACCGTGTTTTGGGAACCCACCTCGCTAGCCGCCTTTTGGCATATCGCCCAATGCCTGCCGCGGACCCTGGCCCGCCGCCGGGCCATCATGGCTCGCCGGCGCTTGCCTGACGAGGTCCTGGCCCGGTGGTTCAGCTTCGATCCGATGGCGCTCCCCGCCGCGTCCCCATCCCGGCCCGCGACTGCTCGCTATGTGCCGGACGTGGCGTAGACCTGTCCCTACACGGAGGAAGCACGTGAGGCTTCGAGATGCGTTTTGTCGCTTCACACAGTGAAGGAGAGTTTGCAAATGCCGCAAAATCGATCAGACCGGCCGGACTCGACGCGTCGGGGGGCAGCGGAGTTTTTGCGATCCTATGAAGCGCGTCAGAAACGAACGGCGCCGGAAGAAAAAACGTCACCTCTGACCGCCCTTTCAGTGGCGCAGGCACTCCAGAAAGAGCGCGTTGCATACGAGGCGCTCAAAAACAGCGCTGCCTCCGACGCGCTGGGGAAAGACAAAGTCTACCTGGAGATCGTGACCAAGTCCGCCACCAATCAGCCTGTCCATCCCCTGCTGTCGGCTCACGTTTGCCGGTTGGAGACAACTCAGGAAGCCTTTGCGCTCGATAATCTGAGTGATGCGTTTGCGTCGGGGCACAACAGTTATTTTCGGTCGACTGTCAACCATCGCGAGGGAACGGGGTATTCCAACAATAGCGATAACCCAGTGAGTTCCTGGTATATCGACAGAAAACAGAGATGAGTCGAGTGTCTGAAGGTTCGATGCCAGTATCATCCGGAAATGCGAATGCCGGCAGCGACAGTCATTGGATTACGGATATTGGATGGGACTGGCTTTCTGGGTTCGCGAGCCTGGCCGACGCGTCGAGTTGACCGTCGCCACCGGATGAAGCCGCTTCTTATTTCCGGAACAGTGTAGGCGCCGGACGCTCCGCCACCGGTACTCTGACCTCCGACTGCACCAGCGAGAACTCCACACCGGTGTGGTAAGTGCGCGCGGGCAGTTGCCGGATCTGAGCCAGGATGGCGGCCACCCTACCGGATGCCGGCTGGACACGTCGCAGGTAGGAAGCGAGACCGGCGGGATCGTACCCGGCAGCCGCCATGGCTTTGACCGCCAGGGCATCCGCTTCCGCCTCGTTGGCACGCTGCAATCCCAGTACCCCCACGGGCACGCCCAGGCCGGCAGCGTTGCCAGTCATGCCCGGCGCTCCGGCCACCACGTGCGCCATGGCGTGAGCCAGCATGCCCGCAAACTCCGCCTCGTTCCGCGCCGTAGTGATCAGGTCCGCCGGAACGAAAACAAATCCGCCCGGAAAGGCGGCCGGCTCGTGGGTCGCCCCTCCCTGATCTTCCCGGATGGTCTCAATCCGGTACGTCCACCCGCCGGGAAACTGCTCGGCCAATTTGGCGCCCACGCGCTGCACATACTCGCTCACGGCGGCGCTCTCCACTGGCGTGGTCTTCCGGCGGAACTCCTGCGCCAATTGCTGACCCAGGGCGATCTGCCTGGCCTTACCGGACCCTTGCTCCTGTCCGTGCGCGATCCCGAGGAGCAGCACCGCGATACACCATAGACCTCGCATGACTATTCGCCTTTGCCTTGGACGCGCGGTGTATTTGGCCCGTTTCGCGCCATCGAACTACATATCTTCGGTCCTTAGAAGCTCACACGGATTCCGATCTGGGCCGCAAAGGGAATACCCACGGTCGTGCCCGGGCCGAAGAAATCGCCCAAGCCTCCGGCGGGCACGCGCAACTGATTCAGACTGGTGATCGCCCGTGTTTGCGAACAATCCGCGTTGAGGCAGAATGCCGTGGCGTTGGCGAGATTATTGACCGGCGTTGGCAGCGCCGCCAAATTGGTGACGAAGTTGGCTCCTGGATTGTTCCGGTTAAACAGGTTGAACATCTCAATAAACGGGAGTACCCGCATTCGTTCACCAACATGAAACGGCCGGCTGACCCGCAGGTCCGTTTGCAGATAGGGCGTGCCCCGGAATTGATCCAGCGAGGTCTGCACGCCATTCACCACGGCGCGATCGTCCAGCGTATCCCCCACGCCGTTCACGTCCACCGGTGTCGTTATCGTGAAAGGCCGGGCGCTCTCGGCCTGGCTTAATACCGACAATTCCAACCCGCCCGGGATATGAACCGTTCCCGCCAGAACCAACCGGTGGGTGACGTCTTCTCCCGAGGGGCCGTAATCTCCCGGGGCGAAAGCATGTAGCGGGTCGCAGACGCCATTCACATAGTCGAACAGTTCCCCCAGAACGCAACCCCAGGTTTTCGCGCTCGACAGCGTATAGTTCACCACCATGCTGAAACGCGAAACGTTCGCCTGCAGATGAAGGGAGAGCGCGTCATACCGGGAGCGGTTGTCGGTCCGGAACACCGCGACGTCGGGGACATTGCCCTGTTGCGTGGCGGCATCCTGCGCAAAGAGCGGTGAGAAGAGCGTGTACCCGGCCTGGTATTGGTATCGCCGGTAGGCATGAACACCTTCTTCGTGGGTCCAATCCGCGCTCGCCAGCCAGTGTGAATTAAACGCGTGCTCTACACCCGCGCTGGCGTGCAGCGCATAGGGCGTCTTATAGGCGGGATCGATCAGGGCCCCCGCTCCCCCGTTGGACGATCCGGGAAGACAACCGGCATCCGCCGGATTCACGCAAGGCACAGGAGCCTCGTTTACGGCTTGAAACGCGGTCACCCAGCCATTTTGCGCCAGGTCGTTGTAATACAATCCGAGACCGGCGCGGATGACAGTGCTTCGGTCTGCACCCAGCGCGTAAGCAATTCCCAACCGCGGCGCGAATGCTTTGCGGTAGTCGTGAGGGGCGCCCCAATGCTGGAAGAACGGCACCTGCAAAGCCCCTAGCGTGAGCAAAGCGGGATTGTCCAACTGGGATCTTCCGGAGGCCGTAAACAGTCCGAAGGTGGTGTCGTAGCGCAGCCCGATATTCACAGTGAGTCTCGACGTGGCCCGCCAGGAATCCTGCGCGTACACCCCCAGCCGCTGCACGTTCTGCGCGAAACTGCCGTTGCCCGCCGGTGTGCTCGTGCAGGTGGTCCCGTCGGTGACCGCCAGGGTGTCTGTGGCCGCGCAGTTCAAGTCCACCGCGAATTGCTGGGGGTTCGCGAGGTAGTCCGTGGGATTCTGCGCAAACATGGTGAGGTTTTCCGCGGTGCCGGGAAGCGCCCCGCTCAGCACAGGCTCGTGAATAAAGTCCACGCCGAACCTGGTCGTGTGCCGCCCGGAAGAATGAATAACGTCGTACTTGATTTGGTACTTTTCCTGATCCCGCTGCACGGGAAATGCTGTGATCGGCGTCACAAACTGGTTATCGCCAAATGTCTCGAAACCCGAAATGGTCTGCGATGTGGAACTGAAAGGAAAAGCCAGCGCGAATCCGAGGTCGGAATTGCGCGACTCACTCAGGCGCAATCCGCTGACGCCCAGCGTGAGAGACCCCAGCCACGCCGGGCTGAAAGTGAATTGCTGGCCCAGCACCAGATTCCAATAGTTGGAATGCGAGGTCGCGCCGGTGGAGGGAAGCGTGGCCTGCTCCACAAACGCATTATCCGTGGTGTAGTTGTCGTTGGCCAGGCGCAGAAACCACTGCGAGCGCGAGGACTGCGCCCAATCGAAGCGCAGGTTCCCCATGTAGTCGCGGAACGGCACCGTAACATTATTAGGGACGGGTATCGAACCAACCCCCGGAATGAGACCTTGCGCGGCCAGCGAGGCGAGAGCCTGAAACTGCGTGAGGCTGTCGGGGCTGTACGCGATACTGGCGTTTTCGTGGACCGCCTCGAACGAGGCAAAGAACCAGAGTTTGTCCTTCACGATGGGTCCGCCCAGCGTACCGATATAGTTTTGACGCGAGAACGGCTGTTTGGGAAGAGGCGCCGGATTTTCGATCGGGTAACGCGCATTGAGCGACGCCGCGCGTTCGTAGAAGGCGCCCTC
Source organism: uncultured Solibacteraceae bacterium (assembly GCA_963853855.1). Classification (GTDB taxonomy): domain Bacteria; phylum Acidobacteriota; class Terriglobia; order Bryobacterales; family Bryobacteraceae; genus Sulfopaludibacter. The sequence goes on from CAWKYG010000012.1 coordinate 98,775, forward strand.
GCCATGCCAGAGGTTCGTCCCTCTGCGGGTGGTAATCACCACCGAACCGCCCACCGTACGGCCGGTATCCGCATCCTGCTGCGCTGTCTGTACGGCAAACTCCTGAATCGCATCGGGCGAGAAATTTTGCAGAAAGCCGCCGATGTAGTCGTCGGAATTGTCGCCTCCGTCTACCGATAGCACGTCATTGAGTCCGGAACTGCCACCGAAGGAGACCGCCGTAATGCGCGCTTTGGTGGGGTCGGATGGCTCCACGGGTTCGGTGCCGGGAACCAGGTAGGCGATATTTGCGAAGCTTCGCTGAGCTAGCGGAATGGTCTCCAGATCCTGCCTGGTGACCGCACCGCCGTGTACTGCGCTAGTGGTGTCCATGGGCTGCGTGACAATGGATGACGCCTGTGCCTGGACGCTGACTGTCTGCGGAGCCGACGCCGGTTTCAGCGTAACGCTGATTTCGCGCGCCGAGCCGACCGTCACCGTCACCGTGGAACTAGCCTCTGCCATACCCGCCGCCCGAACCGTCATGCGGTAGGCGCCGGGCGGTAGATCGTCGAAGCGGAATTCGCCCCTGCCGTCACTCTTGGTTTGCTGCTCCAGGGAGGAAACCGCGGCCACCAGGACAACGTCGGCGCCAACTACCCGGCCGCCGCTCGAATCCACGACACTGCCCAGCAGGCGGCCCCGGAAATCTTGGGCCGGTGACACCATCGCAAGAATGAACAGCGCCGGGATTAGCCGCCGGCGGACACAATCGGATTTAAATTTCGGGCTCCTCATACGTGCTTGTCAATTCACGGCCCCTCAGACATGGAGTCCGGAAAAAGTAGTAACAGGCTATCGCAGTGCCAACTCCTACTACCATCAGTCGTACTTCGCGGCCGCTGTGGAGGCCATCGGTTGGGTGCGCATGGTTACAATAAAAGAATCGTGCCCCTTCTCTGCTACCTGGATGCCTTTTCCGGAATCAGCGGCGATATGCTGGTGGGCGCGCTGGCCGATGCCGGCGCGGACCAGGCGGCCCTCATCGCCGCCATTGCCTCGCTCGAGGCCGGCGCCGCCGTCTCCTTCGAAAAGGTCAAACGGACCGGGATCGCCGCCACCAAATATCGCGTCGCCATCCAGGAATCCAAAACGCATCGCCACCTGCATCACATCGTCAAAATGATCGAAGCCGCGGACATCGCCCCGCGCGCCCGCCGCAATGCCATCGCAGTCTTTCAGAAGCTCGGCGAGGCGGAAGCCGCGGTGCACGATGTGCCGCTCGAAAAGGTCCATTTCCACGAAGTCGGCGCGGCCGATTCCATCGCCGACATCGTCGGCGCCTGCGTGGCGTTCGACCTGCTGGGCGTCGATACCATCGTCTGCTCGCCGATCAATGTCGGCAGCGGCACGGTGAAGACCGAGCACGGCATTCTGCCCGTGCCCGCGCCCGCCACCGCACGCCTGCTCTCCGGCGAGCCCGTCTATCGCGCGAGGTCCGGCCATGGAACTGACCACGCCCACCGGCGCCGCCGTCGCTGTCACGCTGGCGCAATCTTTCGGCGTGCTTCCCGCGCGTCAAGATCGTGCGCGCCGGATACGGCGCGGGCGATCACGATTTCACGGAGCAGGCCAACGTGCTGCGCGTCATCCTCGGCGAACCCACCGGCGCCGCCGAAGCCACCAGCGTCACCGTGATCGAAGCCAATATCGACGACGCGACCCCGCAGGTCCTGGCCTATGCCGCCGAACGCCTGCTCGAAGCCGGCGCGCTGGATGTCACCCTTCAGCCGCTGGTCATGAAGAAAGGGCCGCCCCGGCAGCCTGCTGCGCGTCATCGCCCGGCCCGAGCAGCGCGAAGGCCTGGCGCAACTGGTCTTCGCCGAAACGTCCACGCTGGGCCTGCGCATCTACACCGCCGAGCGGCGCGTGCAGGCGCGCAGCTTCACCGAAGTCGAGACGCCGCACGGCACGGTCCGCATCAAGGTCTCCGGCGAGGGCGACTATCGCCCCGGAATACGAAGACTGCCGCAAGCTGGCCAGGGAATCCGGCATCGCCCTGAAACAGATCATCGCCGAAGCCAACTACGCTTACCTCAACCAATCGAAATGAACAAATACTACCTCACGACTCCGCTCTACTACGTCAATGCCGCGCCCCACATCGGCCACACTTACACCACCATGGCCGCCGAGACCATCAAGCGCTTCAAGCGCATGCAGGGCTTCGACGCCGTGCTGATCACCGGCACCGACGAACACGGCCAGAAAGTGGAGCGCTCCGCCGAAGCCGCCGGCAAAACGCCGCAGGAGTTCACCGACCTCGATCTCCGACGGAGTTCCGCGCCCAGTGGGAGACGCTCGGACATTCGCGTGCGACCACTCCATCCGCACCACCGAGCCCGCGCCATCACAAAGTGGTGCAGTGGCTGTTCCAGCGCTGCCTGGACAACGGCTACATCTATAAAGGCAGCTACACCGGCCAGTACTGCGTCTTCGACGAACTCTACGTCAACGACGCCAAGCCCGGCGACCCGTGCCCCGATTGCGGCCGCCCCACCGAGACCGTCACCGAAGAGAACTACTTCTTCAAGCTCTCGGCCTTCACCGAAAAGCTGCTCGAGCTCTACGAAGCGCAGCCCGATTTCATCCAGCCCGAAACGCGCCGCAACGAAGTGCTCTCGCTTCGTGCGCGGCGGCCTGCAACGATCTTTCCATCAGCCGCACCACGCTCAAATGGGGCATCCCGCTGCCGGTGGAGGGCAAGCACGTCTTCTACGTCTGGTTCGACGCGCTCATCGGCTACATGAGCGCGGTGAGATGGCGGCTTCGAGCGCAACGGCCTCTGGCCCGCCGACCTGCACCTGATCGGCAAGGAAATCGTCCGCTTCCACGCCGTCTTCTGGCCCGCGTTTCTGATGGCCGCCGGCCTGCCGCTGCCCAAGCGCATCTTCGCCCACGGCTGGCTGCTGTTCGAAAACGACAAGATGAGCAAGTCGCGCGGCAACATCGTGCGCGCCGAGCCCATCCGCGAGGTGATGGGCGCCGACGCCCTGCGCTATTTCCTGCTGCGCGAAGTCGTCTTCGGACAGGACGGCAGCTTCAGCTACGACGCGCTGGTCGGACCGCTACAACTCCGACCTCGCCAACGGCCTCGGCAATCTCGCCAGCCGCACGCTGACCATGATCAAGCAGTATCGCAAGGGCGTGATTCCCGAAGGCTCGCGACGCCGCCATCGCCGAACTCGCCGCGCGACACCATCAAGACCGTGCAGGAGGCCTTCGACCGCTTCGAATTTTCCAAGGGCCTGGAAGCTGTCTGGGCGCTGATCTCCGCCGTGGACAAGTTCATCGTCGAGCAGGCGCCCTGGAAACTGGCGCGCGATCCAGCGAAGCGGCGCAGCAGCAATCTCGACGACACGCTCTACACCGCCGCCGAAGCGCTGCGCATCGTCACCGCGCTGCTCTCACCCGGTGCTGCCGCGAATCGGCGCCCAAGATCTGGGCGCAGCTCGGCATGACGGAGCCGCTCGAATCCGTCGACATTCGCCACGCTCGCCTGGGGCAGCTCCCAGCCGGCCAGAAGATCGGCGAAGTCGCCGGCGTCTTCCCGCGCATCGAAGCTCAAGAGGCCATCGACAAGATGCGCGAGCTGGAAGAGAAGGTCACCGCCGAGCAGGCCGCGCTGCTGGGCAAGAAGCCCGAGGCCGCCGAAGCCGCGCCCGGCAGCCGCCAAAATCGCCATCGACGATTTCGTCAAGGTGGACCTGCGCGTGGGCCTGGTGCTCTCCGCCGAGCGCGTGAAAGGCTCCGACAAGCTGCTGCACCTGAAGGTCGATATCGGCGAAGCGCGAGCCGCGCACCATCGTCGCCGGCATCGCCGAAGCCTACACGCCCGAGCAGACTGATCGAACCGCAAAGTCGTGATCGTCGCCAATCTGCAGCCGCGCAAACTGAAGGGCATCGAATCGAACGGCATGATCGTGGCCGCGTCGGTGGAAGGACGGCAAGCCCGTGCTGGCCGGCTTCCTCGAAGACGTCCCGGTGGGAGCGCGCCTGAAGTGAGGCTGGTCGATTCGCACTGCCATCTGGACGACCCCAAGTTCGACGCCGACCGCGAGCAGGCGATCGAGCGCGCGCCGCGCCGCCGGCGTGGAGCGCATGATGGCCATCGGCACCGGCGACGGTCCGCCCGACCTCGAAGTGGCCGTCCGCCAGGCCGATCGCTATCCTTTCATCTACGCCACCATCGGCGTCCATCCGCACGACGCCTCGAAAGCCACGCCGGAAACCTTCGACAGCTCCGCGAGCTCGCGCCGCATCCGAAGGTGCTGGCCGTCGGCGAGATCGGCCTCGATTACCACTACGATTTCTCGCCGCGCGAAGTGCAGCGCGAGGTCTTCGAGCGCCAACTCGAGATCGCCGCGGAGGCCCGGCAGCCCATCGTGATCCACACGCGCGAAGCCTGGGACGACACCCTGGCGATCCTGCGCGCAACACTGGCACGGCGGCGGCATCATGCACTGCTTCACCGGCGATGCGCAGCAGGCGCGCGAGGCGCTCGACCTGGGCTTCCACCTGAGCTTCGGCGGCGTCCTGACGTTTCCGAAGGCCGAAGCGGTGCGCCAGGCCGCGCGGATCACGCCCGATGACCGCCTGCTGGTGGAGACCGACTGCCCCTATCTGGCGCCCGTCCCGCATCGCGGCAAGCGCAACGAGCCGGCTTTCGTGGTGGAGACGCGTGAAGCGCCTGGCGGAGGTGCGCGGGCGCACGCCGGAGGAAATGGCGGAGCTGACCACGGGCAATTTCGAGCGGCTGTGTTTGCGAGGCAAGTCCGGCAACAGTTAAACTGGTTAACTTACATGAATTTAGGCAAGCTGGGGCAAGCCCTCACCGCGCGCGAGATTTTCGACCTGATCCAGGACGACCTGGAGCAGGTGGAAAAGAAGATCACCGCCGAATCGGTCGCGTCGGTCGACGCCGTCACCGCCATCGGCCAGTATCTGCAATCGAGCGGCGGCAAGCGCCTGCGCCCGGCGCTGCTGCTGTTGTCGGCGCAGGCTGTGCGGCCGAGGCCGGCACGCACGGCCATCCAACTGGGCGCCGTGGTGGAAATGATTCACGCCGCCACGCTGGTGCACGACGACGTGATCGACGCCGCCGCAGACCCGCCGCGGCCGCGCCTTCCACCAACGTGAAGTGGGGCAACCACACCTGCGTGCTGGCCGGCGACTGGCTCTACATGCAGGCCTTCCAGATCGCCCTGCGCGAGCGCAACTTCCAGATTCTCGACCTGCTGATCGGCCTCACCCAGATGATGGTGGAAGGCGAACTGCTGCAACTCGAGCGCATCGGCCACATCGACGTCAGCGAGGCCGACTGCATGGAACTGGTGGACCGCAAGACCGCCTGCCTGTTTTCCGTGTGCGCGCGCCTGGGCGCCCTGGCCGGCGCATGCCGATCCGCAGACCCAGGAGAAGCTCGGCGAGTACGCCTGGAATCTGGGCATGGCGTTCCAGCTGGTCGACGACATGCTGGATTTCACCGCGCGCGAAAAGACGCTCGGCAAGCCGGTGGGCGGCGATCTGCGCGAAGGCAAGGTCACGCTGCCGCTGGTTTACGCGCTGGAGCGCGCCACGCCCGGGCGAGCGCCGCATGGTGGAAACCATCCTCGAGCAGCGCAATTACGACGCAGTGCCCTTCGCCCGGATTCTGGCGCTGCTCGAAAAGTACCGCGGCATCGAGCGCGTCAAAGAGCGCGCCCAGGCCTTCACCGACAAGGCCCGCCAGATCATCAGCGAATTCCCGGAATCGCCCTACCAGCGCGCCCTGCTGGCCGTGACCGAACTGGTGACGGAGCGCGATCACTGAGTGGCGGCCATGCTAAATTGAATCAAATGCAGGTTTCGTTTTTCCTAAGAACAGTGGCCGCGATTCTCGTCGTAAGTTCCGCGGTGTTTTGTGAAACTACTCCGCAGCAGGAGGAGCCCGGCAAGGAGTCGCAGATCAAGGGCATGCCTCCGCGGCCTACCCCCGGCGACTATCAGGCCCACGCCAAAGTAGGGGACGTCACCATTGCGGCGGAATTCACCGAGCACGCCATTTCCACGCCTGACGCCACGCTATCCTCCGAGGATTACGTGGCCGTCGAGGTAGGATTCTTCGGCCCTCCGGATGCGCACGTGAAAATCGCGCACGAAAATTTCTCGCTGCGCATCAACACCGGCAAGAAGGCGCCCATCACGGCATCGGTGCAATACGGCATCGTGTACCGCTCCCTGAAGGATCCCACATGGCAGCCGCCGGAGTCTCCGGCCTCGAAGTCCAAGACCGGCATCAACACCGGCGGCGAGGGCGGGCAGGACAACGCTCCGCCGCCTCCGGTCCACATGCCGTTCGAACTCGAGCGGGCCATGCAGCAGCGCGTGCAGAAGGCGGCGCTGCCCGAGGGAGAGCGCGCGCTCCCGATTGCCGGCCTGATCTTCTTCCCCTTCCGGGGAAAGACTAAGAATATTCGCTCGATCGAACTAATCTATGACGGCCCGGCCGGCAAAGTGAATCTGCGGCTGCACTAGCGGACAAACCGGGAGGTCTGTCCTACCAGGCTTTCGGGGCGTAACCGAACGTCATGGTCACGGAAACACTGCGCGCCGGCAGCAGCGTCAATACATCACCCGCGGCGGGAAGGTTGCTGGCAGTCGTAGCCGGTACCACCCCGACAATGCTGTGCTGGTTCAGCAGATTGTTGATCGCCAGCCGGATCTTGGTTCCCCGCAGCGCCGACTCGCCCCGGAACGTGTAATTCAGGAACAGGTTGGTCACGTTGAACGGGTCTATCCGGACCGCCTGGTTGATGGTGCCGTTGTCGTTGTACATGGTGCCGACCCGCTTATTGAAGAACCCCATGTCCCATGCCCTCATCTGGTAAGTCAGACCTACCGCTTCGGTGTCCTTGGGAGCGCTGGCCACGTAGAGGCCTGTCTGTTGATACCTCGCCCTACCCAGCGTTCCGTTGAGATAGAGACTGAATCCGCCGCCGAGCGCGACATTGCTTTCGGCCTCCACACCTTTTGTGTTGGATGGCCCGGTCTGGTTAAAGTAGGATTCACCCGTGGTAGCGTCGATCGCAGAAAGGTAGGGATTCTGGAAGTGGCTGTAATAGGCGTCGAAATCCAGGGTCCAGCGGTTGAATTTCACCACCGACCCCGCCTGGTAAGTTTTCACCGTCGTCGGTTTCGGCAGGACGGCGACCAGGGCATTTTTCGAATCGAACACGCTGCTCGGCGGAATCACGGAACCTTCCGCGAACTGCGCGTATACCGACCAGTTGCTCTTCAGCTTGTAACGCGCGTCGATAGCCGGCAGCCAGGAGTGATAGTTGGCTGAATGGGTGACATATGGCGCCCCATTCAGGTTGCCCACCGTCTTTCCGTTATCCGCGAACTGCTTGAGGTCCATGATGTAGTCGGAGAGTTTGACCCCGGCTGTCACGCTCAGAAGCGGAGTAACCCGGTATTCGTATTCCACAAACGGCTGAATCGAGGTGGTGATGAAATGCTCGTGAAAGTTCGGTAGCACCGTGTCCACCCAGGTGCGCGGGTTGCTCGGAATCTGGTAGCGGTCGGTATAGGCCCACTCGTACCAGATACCGGTGCGCAGGACGCCCCGCGTGGTTTCGTGGCTTACCGAAAGGATATCGCCGACCTTGCGGTAGCCGTTGAGTTTGTCGGTCGCGCTGGTGGCGCTGATCGTGCTGCCGTTGTAATTCTGCTTGTTCCAGTAACGGTAGGTATACGCCTTGTCGTCCAGTTTCCACCCGTGGCCCAGCTCAGAGTGCACGCCAATGTATTCGAAATCCGTCTGCACGTGATAGAAGTTGAATCCGTAGTAATTCGCCTGGTTGGGATCGCCGCTCATCAGGTAGTCGTCTCCGAACTGAGCCACCTGGGCGCGCGTCGGCCCCTTGAGGTTGGGCGTGTTGGTCCACAGATCCACCAGCCCCGAAAACATCGTGAAGGTAGTCCTGTCAGTCAACCGGTACTGATACTTGATGAACCCCGCGACGCGTTTCTGGTAGTTGTAAGTCTGATACCCGTCCGATAACATCTGGTGTAAGTTAATTGTCAGGCTCGATTTCTTGTCCGACCCGCCAAATTGTCCGGAATCCAAATCCAGGGCCAGCATCCTGGTATTGAACGATCCGTACGAAGCCGTGGCCCGGATGTCCGGGGTGTAGGCGACACTGCGCGAGAGCAGGTTGATGGTTCCACCGAAGTTCTGCGGGCCGATAGTCGCAGCCGACCCGGGGCTGCGGTCGAAATCGATTCCGGCGATGAACTGGCTGGGGAAAAACGCCCAGGAATGGTGCGTCGGATCGTTGGTATCGTTGAACGGAATGCCGTCCACAGCCATGGTATATTGACCATCCTTGAAGCCGCGGAAATAGGTTTTGCTGTCGCCCAGGCCCACCCCATTCGGATTTACGCTGAACGTCCCCGGCGACATTTGCAGCAGCTCGGTGTAATCCGCGACCGGCGAGGCAAAATTCTGGATAAACTCCGGACTGATCTCGGACTTTGCGGAACGCGCTTCCAGCGTGTTTTGCGATGGCGAAGTCTCCGCCGCTACGGAGACCGCCCCTTCCACCGTGATGCTCTGGGCTAACTCCCCAATGTTCAGCGTAAGTGAGACGTTCTGCGATGCGCCCGCGGCCAGCTTCAGGCCTGCGCGGCGGCTCGTGGTGAAACTGGGTGCAGATGCCTCGACGGAATACGTGCCTTCGCCAAGACCCGAGACCGAAAACTTACCTTCCTGGTCCGTGGCTACCATTTTGAGACTGCCGTTCGAATCGTTTCTCACCGATACGGCAGCTCCGGGAATTCCCTTCCCGGCAACATCCAGCACAGCGCCGGCGATCGACGCGGTGCCCTCCTGGGCGTGCAGAGCACCTGCCGCTAAGTACAGCGCGCACGCGCTCAGGACAAACCCGCGGCTCAAACGATACAAGTCTGACAGCATGAACTAAGCCTCCCGGAAGATCCCAGATTTTGAAATTGGTCTTCACAGACTAACGGGTTCAAGTGACGATGGGATGACAACCGGGTTTAAATTTCCTGTCAGCGGTGAGGGTCTGGCACAATAAAAATACCGGATGCCAAATATCAACACCAAGATTGTCGCCACACTGGGCCCCGCCACCGACGCACCTGGAATTCTGAAACAACTGATGGCCGCCGGAGCAAACGTATTCCGTCTGAACGCTTCCCACGGCACCACGGCGGATCACGCCGCCCGCATCGCAGCCGTTCGCTGCATCGCCGCGGATGCCGGTCTGCATGCCGGCATCCTGCTGGACCTGCAAGGGCCGAAGATCCGCCTGGGCCGTTTCGAGAACGGCGGCTGCTCGCTAACCGTGGGCTCGGAATTCACCATCACGACTGAAGAGGTGTTGGGTACCGCCGCCCTGGCTTGTACCGGATACTCCAAATTCGCCCGCGACGTCCAGGAAGGCGACCGCATCCTGCTGGCCGACGGCGCCATCGAGTTACGCGCCCTGTCCACGGACGGAATCTCGGTGCGCACGGAAGTAATCTGCGGCGGAGCGGTGGGCGATAACAAGGGCATCAACCTGCCGGGTGTGCAGGTAAGCATCCCCTCGATGACCGAAAAGGATTTCGCGGATCTGCATTTCGGCTTGAATGCCGGTGTGGACATGGTGGCGCTCTCCTTCGTGCGGAATGCCGACGACGTACGCCAACTGCGCGACCGCCTGGGCAAGCGACCCATCACGATCATCGCCAAGATCGAAAAGCCCGAGGCCTGGGACAATATCGAGCCGATCCTGGATTCGACCGATGGCGTGATGGTAGCCCGCGGCGACCTGGGCGTCGAGACGGCTCTCGAAAAGGTTCCCCGCATCCAGAAATCCATCATCCGTCGCGCGCGCCGCAAGGGACGCTTCATCATCACCGCGACCCAGATGCTGGAATCCATGATCGAAAACTCCACGCCCACGCGCGCCGAAGTGAGCGACGTAGCCAACGCCATTTACGATGGCACCGATGCGGTCATGCTCTCCGCCGAAACGTCCAAGGGAAAGTTCCCGGTCGAAGCCACGCGCTTTATGACGCGCATCGCCGGGGAGGCCGAAGCCTCCATTCGAAGCCGCGGTTACCAGGACCCGCCGCACTCCGCCAATCCCGCGAACGCCGAGATTCTGGCGGACGCCGCCTACCACGCGGCGCGCGATTCGGGCGCGAGCGCCATCGTAGTCTTCACCTCCACCGGTTCCAGTGCGCGCCTGGTCTCCCGCTACCGCCCGCCGGTGAGCATCTTCGCCATCACCCCGCACAACACCACCGCGCAGCAACTGGCGGTGAATTACGGCGTGGTCCCCATCCTGGCGCCTGACGTTTCCAATACCGATGAGATGCTGGCGCAGATGGACCGTGTGATGGTGGATGGCGGCTACCTGCAACGCAACCAACTGGTAGTGTTCATGGCCGGGCAGCCCGTGGGCCGCCCCGGCACTACCAACCTGATGAAACTACATCGCGTGGGCGCGGGCTGATACATTGGGACTGCCGCCCATGCAAGGCAAGGTTCTCATCGTGACGGGTTCTTCGGGTATCGCCGCAGCCACGGCGCGACTGGCGGCGGAGGCCGGCGCGCGCCTGGTAATCGCCACGTCCCATCCCGAGTCCGGTTGGGAACTCGCCGCCGCCACCGGCGCCGAATGTTGGGTGGGCGAACTTTCACTGGCGAATTCAGCCGATTCGATTCTGGGAGTCTGCCTGGCGCGTTTCGGACGCGTGGATGCGCTATTCAACGCCGCCGGACTGAGCGGCCGCCGCTATGGCGATGGCCCCGTCCACCTGTGCAGCGATGAGGGCTGGGACGTCACCTTGCAGCAAAATCTGAAGGTCATGTTCCAGATGTCGCGGGCGGTGATCGGCCGCATGCTCCAGCAGGAGCCGCAGCCCGATGGTGTTCGCGGCGCCATTCTGAATATGGGCAGCGTCCTGGCCAATGCCCCTGAACCCCGCCATTTCGACACTCACGCCTACGCCGCCGCCAAAGGCGCGGTGGTGGCCCTGAGCCGCTCCATGGCGGCCTACTATGCGCCGCACAAAATCCGCGTTAACGTGCTCTCTGCCGGCCTGGTGCGCACGCCGGCCAGCGAGCGCTCGCAAACCAATGCGGAGTTACTGGATTTTCTGACGAAGAAGCAGCCGCTTGCCGCCGGAATGGTGGATGCGGATGACGTGGCGCGCGCTGCCTTGTTCCTGTTGGGAGCCGGCTCGCGCGCGATCACGGGCGATGTGGTAACCGTGGATGCGGGCTGGAGCGTCACCGGCGTTTAGCTCGCGGGAGGCCTCATGGTGGTACTCGGGATCGACATAGGCGGTACGCAGATCAAGGCGGGAATGGTGGATGAAGGGGGCGCCATCCTGGCGTCCCGTACCATTCCAACGCCATGCGATCTGGAGAGTTTCGTGCCGTCGCTGCAGGACGCCATTCACTGGCTACTGGAAGCCACGGCACACCCGGCGGGTGTGGGCGTGGGATGCAAAGGCATCATCAACCCCGATAGCACGCAGGTGGAGATTCTGCCGGGAACGCTACATTTCCTGGAGGGACTCCGCCTGACCGACCTGGTGGGAATGCCTGCTGACGTGCCGGTATTCGCGGATAATGCGGCCCGTGTAGCCCTGGCCGGCGAGATGGTCTGGGGCGCGGCGCGCGGCCTGCAGAACGCCCTTATGCTGACTTTGGGAATGGGCGTGGGCGGCGCCGTTCTGGCCAACGGCCAGGTGCTGCGCGGTCACGCCGGCGTTGCCGGCCACCTCGGCCACATGACCATCGAACCAGACGGCCCCCCCTGCGCCTGCGGTAACCGCGGCTGCCTGGAAACCGTGTTCTCGGCGCGCGCCATCGAAGGCGAAGCCTGGGCCGCCGTACATCGCGGCTGCAGTTCCACGCTCACCCAACTGTTCCGCGAGCATCCCCAGTTAGCCACCTGCCGCACTATCTTCCAGGCCGCCAGCGAGGGCGACGAACTGTGCCAGTCGATCGTCTCCAAAGCCATTGGCAAACTGGCGGCGGCCATCGCCGGACTGCTTCACGTGTTCGATCCGGAACTGGTAATTCTTGGCGGCCACGTGGCGGATGCCGGAGCCGATCTGCTGGTGCCCTTGCAGGAGGAGGTGTGGCGCCGTTCACGGAATCTGCTCGGCCGGGAAGTGCCTCTGGTGGAACAGCAGGTAGCCGATAAATCCGGAATTGTCGGCGCGGCGGGACTGGTTATGGTGCCGAGGCCCTAAGCGCTTTCGCCGGCTGGCGGGCTCACTCCACGGAGATGCCAGTCACCAGCGCTACCCTGGTATCCGGCTGCCGGATGGGCAACTCGAACCGGGTGATTTGACCCGGCTGGATCTCCTTCAACTCCGTTCCCGTCGCGCCGGTGTACTGGCCCTGGGCATCCTGCAATTCGAACGACAGACGGCCGAGCGCAATCACGTGGCCGGTCTTGTTTCTCACCTCGCCCTCGAGTTTCGATCCGTTGGCAAGCACTCCCACGCCCAGAACCTCCAACTGGGAGTCCGCGAACCGGGGAAAGGCCATCGCGGCGAGTTTCGCGCTCGATGGAAGCGCATGCGCCGGCGGCTGGCTGCGTGGTACTGCCACCTTCCAAGCCACCAACAGGACAAGGAAAAACGTGCAGGCGGCGATCCACGGCCAAAGGCGATCCCTTAACCTCCGATTGCTCAGGTACAGCGGATCCGAAGGCGCTTTACCGGAAATCAGCCGGTCTATCCAGCCCTTCAGATGGCTCGACGTTCCCCCACTTTGCGCATCCATGAAGTGTTTATCCGGCAGACGTACGCCCCCTGTCTGTATCATTGCAGGCTTTGCCCCGCGGCTCTGTGCGTGAAATAACAAATGCTCACTTTAATTTTACTTAAGTCAATATAAATTTTATTGCACTCAATAAAATTGAAGTGTATATTGATTTTGTGAAAAGCAGCAGGCCAGCCTGGTGGGACGTTCTCGGTGAAGAAGACCTTCAGTTTCTCAAGCGATTCCTGCTTAGCTCGGGATCGCTGAAAGCCCTATGCGACGAGTACCAGGTTTCCTATCCGACCCTGCGCGCGCGTCTGGACAGGCTGATTGCCAAAGTCCGGGCCGCCGAAGACCCCAACATCACCGATGCCTTCCAGCTCAGATTGCAGGTCCTGGTGGCCGACGGGAAACTGTCGCCGGCTCTGGCCCGCGAACTCTGGAAGGCCCATTCCGCGACTGCGGAGGAAGGAATGAAATAGTTCTATGACGCAACCCTGGTTCGATGCCACCCTCTATGCCTGGATTCCGGGCACCATATTCGGAGCCGCCGCCGGAGTGTTGGGAGCCCTGGTCGGCTGGCTGGTCCCCAAGGGCAAAGCCCGCCGCACCATCACCCGCGCCTGGATCGCCCTCTGGATTGTCTCGATTGCCATGCTGGCTTCCGGCGTAGTCGCGCTCGAAGCCGGACAGCCCTGGGGCGTGTGGTACGGACGGCTCCTGCCCGGCGTCGTCGGGGCAGTAGTGCTCGGCGGGAACCTGCTTATCATTCTGAAACGCTACCGCGAAATCGAAGAACGGCGTCTGGCGGCCAAGGACCTGATATTAGGCGGATGAGTTCAAATGCGAGGAGCCGAATTCCGAAATTTCGGCCGTTACCTATACTTCCAGCAGCCCTGGCGCACCCATCCTCCTTAAGGCTGAACATGTTCCTGCAACCCGCCAGGACCGCATACGTCGCTGTAATTTGGGTGCGTTCCCACAGGCGGCTGGTGCGATCCCCCACAGGTGAGGGGGTGTAGAAATCCACCACAAAAGAGCCAAAAATGTCTGATTATCCTTCAATCCATTGGGGGTATACTGAAAATTCAGAGGGATGGAATGAAAAAATACGGCAAATTCGCCGCCCTGATCGCCATCGTGGTCGGCACTGTGGTATGGCTGGCTTTCGCCGGCGCATCCGAAACCAAGACCTACTATAAGACCATCTCCGAAGTCGGCAAGATGGGCAACGAGGCATACACGCAGCATCTGCGCGTGGGCGGCGATGTGGAAAACGGTTCCATCAAGCGCGTCGGGAACCGGATCCAGTTCGTCATGGTTCAGGACAAAGAGCGCATGAACGTCATCTACACGGGCACCGACCCGCTGCCCGACACGTTCAAAGACGGCGCCCAGGCGCTCGCCGATGGCAAACTCGATCGCGACGGCGTCTTCCGCGCCGCGCGATTCAGGCCAAGTGCGCCTCGAAGTACGAGGCCAAGCCGGGTCATTGGCGCCCGGCAGCCGCTCCCAATATCAACACCGGCAAAGGCTACCATCTAGACGAGGGGATATGGAAAATCTGGGTTCGCTGGCCATCCTGCTGGCCTTCTGCGTGGCCTTCTATGCCACCGTGGCGTCCGTGGTCGGCCGCCTGAAACACAAGCCTTTTCTGATAGTTAGCGGCGAGCGCGCGGTCTATTCCGTCTGGGTGCTGATCACCATCGCCTCCGGCATCCTGGTTTACGCCCTGATGACCGGCGACTTCCGCTTCGCCTACGTGGCCGAGCACAGCAACCGCGCCATGCCCATCCTTTATAAGTTCGCCGCGTGGTGGGGCGGACAGGAAGGCTCGCTGCTGTTCTGGAGCTGGCTGCTCTCCACCTACGCCGCCGTCGTGGTCTTCACCAACCGCCGCCGGCATCGCGACATGATGCCCTGGGTGGTCGGCGTGCTCACGACCGTCCAGACCTTCTTCCTGATCCTGAACAACTTCGTCGCCAGCCCCTTCCAGATGCTGGCCGCCGACAAGCTCGATCATCGCCGTCCCGGACGGCAACGGCCTCAGCCCGCTGCTGCAATATCCGGCCATGGCGATCCACCCGCCGATGCTGTACCTCGGCTACGTCGGCTTCGCCGTGCCCGTTCGCCTTCGCCATGGCGTCGCTGATCACCCGGCAGCCCGGCGATGCCTGGATCCACACCACGCGCCGCTGGACGCTGGTCACCTGGCTGTTCCAAAGCTACCGGCGTCATGCTCGGCGCGGCCTGGGCCTACCACGTGCTCGGATGGGGCGGCTACTGGGGCTGGGACCCGGTGGAAAACGCTTCGCTGCTCCCCTGGCTCAGCGGCACCGCCTTTCTGCACTCCGTGATGATGCAGGAAAAGAAGGGCATGATGAAGGTCTGGAACATGGTGCTGATCTCCGCCACCTTCTTCCTTTGCATCCTCGGCACGTTCCTGACGCGCTCCGGCGTGGTGCAATCGGTGCACGCCTTCGCGCGGTCCGCCATCGGCAAGTACTTCGTCATCTTCCTGGCGATCGGCATCGCCGCCACCATCTACCTGATCCTCGACCGCCTGGATTACCTCAAGAGCGAATCGCGAACTGGAAAGCGTGGTCTCGCGCGAATCCAGCTTCCTGTTCAACAACCTGATCCTGCTGGCAAGCTGCTTCGCGGTCCTCTGGGGCACGCTGTTCCCGGTGATCTCCGAAGCCGTCTCCGGCGAAAAGATCTCGCTCGATGCCGACTGGTTCAACCGCCTGATGGTCCCCATCGGCCTGTTCCTGCTGCTCCTCACCGGCGTCGGACCGCTGTTCGCCTGGCGCCGCACCTCGATCGAGAGCCTGCGGCGCAACTTCCAGTGGCCCGGCATCGCCTCGCTGGTGCTGGTCGGCGCGTCTGTTCGCCGCCGGCATCCGCAACTTCTACGCGCTGATCTCCTTCGGCTTCTGCCTCTTCGTGGCGCTCACCGTGATCATGGAGTTCTACAAGGGCGGCGCGCGCCATCGCCGCCAAGAACCAGACATGAACCTGCTGCGCGCCATGGTCGAACTGACCCATCGCAACACCCGCCGCTACGGCGGCTACCTGGTCCACATGGGCATCGTGCTGATGTTCATCGGCTTCACCGGCCAGGCCTTCAATCAGAGCGACGGTGAAGGAACTGAACGTCGGCGACACCATGCAGGTCGGCACCTACAACCTGAAAATGGTCGACCTGAAGCAGGGCGAGAACGAGAACTACGCGTGGCATCGCGCCATCATGCAGGTCTCCAAGGACGGCGAGGAGCTGGGCACGCTGGAACCCGAGAAGCGCTTCTACAAAGCCAGCCGGCAGGGCACCTCGCGAAGTCGGCATCCGCCCGCGCCCCAACGAAGATCTGTACCTGAATTTCGGCGGCATGTCGCGACGACAACCAGCGCGCCGTGATTCAGGCCTACGTCTTCCCGCTGGTATCGCTGGATCTGGATCGGCGGCCTGGTGCTGATCGGCGGCACCTTCGTCTGCCTGGTCCCGAGCAAAGTCAAAATGCAATACGCCCGCACCGAAGTGGTGGGCATCACCAAGACACATGCAACGGTTCAAAAGTAGATTAGCCTGCTGCCTGCGCTCTTGTTATCGCGCCATTGCCGCGCTCGGCGCAGACCGCGTCGGAAAAACCGAGCGCGGACGTGCGCCGCGTGGGCAGCGCGCTGCATGCCAGTGCGGCTGCAAGGATTCGGTGGCCACCTGCAGCATGCTGGAGTGCGGCTTCTCCAAGCCCGCCAAGGAGCGGATCGCCAAGATGCAGGCCGTCGGCATGACCGACGAGCAGATCGTCCACGCGTTCGTCAGCGAATACGGCCCCGGGATCTACCTGGCGCCTCCCAGCGCTTTCGGCTGGATCGTGCCGTACGTCTCGGTCGGGTTCGGCCTGATGGTGATCTGGCTGTTCGTCAAGAAGTACCGCAAGCCCAAGCCCATGGCCGAAATCGGACCGATCGAAGTGGACGACCCGGCGCTGGCGAAGTACAAGGACCAGATCGAAAAGGACCTGGCCAACCTGGAATGAATCGATTATCGCGTGATCATAGTCAGTTACGCATGTCGTCGTCGCGATCGCCGTCATCGCGTTCATCCTGGGCGTGCGGCCCAAGGATCTGCCCGACCCGGAACCGGTCTCGCCCTTCCACCATCTGGACGAGCGCAAGGCCGCCATCTACGAAAATCTGCGCGACCTGCAGTTCGAATATCGCGTCGGCAAACTCTCCGATGACGATTACCAGAGCACCAAGAAAGATCTGCAAAAGGAACTGGCCGCGCGTGCTGGCCGAAGTCGACCGGCTCAAGGCGCAACTGAACGGCAACCTGAAGCAGCGCCAGCGCCGCCGCACAGGCTCCGACCGCCGCCGGCTCCCGTCGCCGCACCGGTAGCCTCCGGGTTCGTCTGCCCGTCCTGCGGCGCGCAAGTTCGACAAGCCGCCTGAAATTCTGCGGCGAATGCGGCAAGCCGATGAAGGCAGGCGACCGCATGAAACGCACCTGACAAGACCGCTCTCTGCCATTGCTGGCTCTGCTCTGGCTCTTCCCTGCCCTGCGCCGCCATCACCGGCACGGTCATCAACCAGACCACCGGCAAGCCGCCAGCCGGCGCCACCGTCACGCTCTACAAATTCGGCGCAGGCGGCATGGAGCCGATCGACCAGGCCAAGACCGACGCGCAGGGCAACTTCACCATCAACCAGGCACCGCCGCGCAAGGTCCGTCCCTGCTGCGCGCGGCCTACGACGGCGTCACTTACAACCACATGCTGCCGCCCGGCTCGCCCACCACCGGCATCACGCATCGACGTCTACAACGCCTCCAAGCAGCCCGGCGCCGCCAAAGTCTCCAAGCACATGATGCTCTTCGAGCCCACCGGCGGCCAGATGACCGTCAACGAGACCTTCCTCTTCGAGAACAACGGCAAGACCACCTGGAACGATCCCGACGAACGGCACGCTGCACTTCTACCTGCCCGCAGCGGCCAACGGCAACGTGCAGGTCAAGGGCACCGCGCCGGGCGGCATGCCCGTTCCGGTCGCGCCGCCGACAAGACCGCCAAGCCCGACATCTATAAGGTCGATTTCCCCGTCAAGCCCGGCGAGACGCGCTTCGACCTGACCTACACCGTGCCTTACACCGAAGGCGCGCCGTACGACGGCAAGATCGTCACCAAGGACGAGAACACCTACCTGATCGTGCCCAACGGCGTCACGCTGGAAGGCGACAGAATCTGAACGACCTCGGCCAGGAGCCGCGCACCCAGGCGCACATCTACGGCCTCCAGACCAACACCTACAACGTCAAACTTACCGGCGCCGCCGTTCCGCGCCGCCGATGCCGCCGCCGACCAGGCGGACAGCAGCGGCCCGCAGATCGAGCAGATCATGCCGCGCGTCTACGGCCAGGTCATGCCCGATCCTCGGGCTGGCGCTCGGCATCCTGGCGCTGGGCTTCGTGCTGCTGTACCGCGCCCACGCGCCGCGCCGGCGCAAGGAGACGCATGAGCGCGGTCGCGGTTGAGGGCGTCTGGAAGTTCTACGGCGACTACCCCGCCCTGCGCGACATCCGGCTGGACAGCCGAGCCCGGCGCCTGCCTGGCGCTGATCGGCCGCAACGGCGCGGGTAAGACCACGCTGCTGCGCATCATCGCCGGCTTCTCGCCGGCCCGGCCGCGGCACAGGTCCGCATCTTCGGCAACGAGCCGCGCGAAACCGAAACACGCCGCCAGCATGGGCTTCATCGGCCACGGCATCTCGGTCTACGACGAGCTTTCGGCGCTTCGAAAACCTGACGCTCTTCGCGCGAGCTCTACGGCCTGCCCGATCCCGCGAAGCTCCGCCATCGAATGGCTGGAGCGCACCGGCCTGGAGCGCGTCCGCGACGGCCTGGTGCGCGAGTTCTCGCGCGGCATGCGGCAGCGCCTGGCGGTGGCCCGCGCCTTTCTGCACGAGCCCTCCGTGCTGCTGCTGGACGAGCCCTTCACCGCGCTCGACGACCGCGCCATCGCCGTGCTGCAGCGCCTGCTGCGCGAAGCCCTGGCCGCAGGGCAAGACCATCGTCATGTCGACCCACCAGTTGCGGGAAGCTCTCGAGCTGGCCACGCACGTCGCGCTGTTGAACGCGGCCAGGTGGCCTTTCACGGCCCGCGCACGCCGGAGATGGTGGCCGATCCCGGCTATGTCTACGCGCGCTACGGCGAGGGTTGATGGACTTTTTCCGGCAGGCGTTTGGTCATCGCCGTCAAGGATCTGCGCGCCGAGCTGCGCACCAAGGAAGCGATCAACGCGTCGCTCGCCTTCGCGCTGGTGATCCTGCTGCTGTTCAGCTTCGCCTTCGATCCGCTGGAGGAGACCACCCGCGAGATGTCCGGCGGCCTGCTGTGGATCGTGTTCGCCTTCGCCGGCACGCTGATGCTGAACCGCAGCTTCGCGCGCGAGTTGCCCAACGATTGCCTGGATGCCCTGATCGCCGCGCCCATCTCCGGCGCCGCGCTGTTCCTGGGCAAGGCCCTCGCCAATTTCGTGCTGGTGCTGGCGGTGGAGCTGGTTTCGCTGCCGGTCTTCGGCATCTTCTACAACGTGCATTGGACCAGCCAGTTTCCCGCAGCTGCTGCTGGTGCTGGTGCTGGGCACCTGGGGCGCTCACCGTCATCGGCACCATCTTCAGCGCGCTCACCGTGAATATCCGGCTGCGCGAAGTGATGCTGCCGATGCTGACTTATCCGATTCTGATTCCGGCGCTGATGGGCGCCATGCAGTTGACCATGCGGCTTGGTGGCCGGCAAGCCGATCTGGGCCGCGAGAACGTGGTCTGGCTGCACGATGCTGATCGGCTTCGACGTGATCTACACGGCGGTGTCCCTGGTGCTGGTGGAAACGGTGCTAGTAGGGTAGACAAACTATGCGCGACAAAATTCTTTACGGATCTGGGCGTCGTCGCGGTCCTGCTGCTGATCCGCGACATCTATTCGATCATCATGCGGGCTCCCCGACGAAGCAATCGCAGGGCGATATCTTCCGGATCATCTTCTTCCACGTGCCTGTCGGCCATCACCGCCTGCTGCTGCGCGGCGCGTCAGCGCTGGTCACCAGCGTCGCTGTTCCTGGTCACCAAGAACTTCAGGTACGATGCAGCTGGCGGTGCGGTCACCGAAGTCGGCCTGGCCTTCCTGGCCGCCAACCTGGTCACCGGCTCCATCTGGGGCCGCGTCATTTGGGGCATCTGGTGGACCTGGGACGCGCGGCTCACCTCCGCGCTGGTCTGCTGGCTGCTCTACGCCGGCTACCTGATGCTGCGCCGCGCCATCGAAGAGCCCACCGCAGCGCGCCACCTTCGCGGCGGTGTTTTCACATTTTCGCTTTCATCGACGTGCCCATCGTGTATCTTCTCCATCAAGTGGTGGCGCACGCAGCATCCGCAGCCCGTCTTCTGGGGCGGCGGCAGCTTTCCGTCTGACTGGCTGCCATCACTTCCTCTGGAACATGCTTGGCCATGCTGCATGCTCGGCACCGTATTCACCATGATCCGGCTGCGGCAGGAAGAGACGCAGCGCGAACTCGATTCTCTGCGCCGCCTGGCGCACGCCATGTGAAGGAATCGCAATGCACCGTTTCCTTGCCCTTCTTACTGCCAACGTCTCGCTGGAAGATATCCTGCTGCGAAGCGCACGCCTCCAGCACAACTACGAATTCCTCAGCTACGGCCTGATCGCGGCCTGGCTGATGCTGGTGGTGTACGTCCTGATGATGGTGAGCCGCGAGAACAAGCTGAAACACGAGATCGCCAGCCTGCGGGCCATGCTGGAAGAGAAGCACTAACCCAGCACTGTTCAATATAGGTTACCGGAACGTCCAGTCTCCTCTGGAGCGGCGCCAATTTCCGAGGCGGGGACGGGAGGTTGGCGGACGGTTGCCGTTGTTCGGCGCTTATTTCTGATGGGAAGTGTTGTTGGCGCCCACTATCTATCGGTAAATGCTGCGCGAAATTTTGAGCAGTAACAATTGGGCGGAGGATCTCCCAACAACAGAGGCTTAATCGAGGACGTAGTTGAATCGGCCAAAGGTGGGAGATCTCTGGAACGACGGGCTGTTATTCTATTCTAGGCGGACGAGAGGAAAAAGAGTTCGTGTACACGCCGGATGATCATCTGCAATTGCCCAGCCCAAGAACAAGAATTTGGAGGTATATGGACCTCCCAGCGCTACTGTATACGTTGCAACAAAGGAGACTGTTCTTTCAAGCCATCAACAGAATGAAGGACCCATATGATGGTGACGTGCCAGAACATGTGTTCCGGCAGTACAGGGTGTCGTTGGGGTTGCCACCGACAGCCCCCCTTCCGGGCGCTATCAGCGGTGCAGACGTTCGCATGGCTGTTCGTAAATTCACCGGCATTAACTGCTGGCATATGAACTCGGCGGAGTCGGCGGCGATGTGGGCCCTTTACTCGCCCAACTATGGTGTCGCGATTCGATCAACGATCGGTCGCCTCATGAAGTCTTTCCATGTCTGCCCGGCAAAGGTCTCCATAGGTGCTGTGCAGTACATCAACTTTGACTCCCCTAAAAAGAAGGAGGCTCATCTCTGGTTCTCCCCGCTGTTTGTGAAGCGAAAGAGCTTCGAGCATGAGCGAGAACTTCGGGCCGTTGTTATTGAACCACGCATCCACAAAGAGAAGCTTACGGGCGTGGGCGTTGGGATTGATATTGTGGCCCTAATCGAAAGGATCTTCATTTCGCCTCTAGTAGAAACCTGGTCCGCGGATGTGATTCGAGAAGAAGTGAAATTGCACTGTCCGCGCGGTGTCGAGGTGACACATTCGAGCTTGTACGACAAGGAACTCGGTTGAACCCGCCGCAGGAGAATGCGGTCACGGGACGTCGGCCAGTCTCCTCGCCAAAAGGAGTGTTGGGGATCAATTGGAACGGAATACCGGGTTAAGGTCACCTGAGTTTGCAGATTCAGTGACCGCAAGGGGCGGCGTCTGAACGCCCCCGCCACGTCTGGCATTGGTTTTCCAAGGCCTACTGAATCGCCAGGAATGCTGTGTTTGATACCACCCCGCCAATAGAGATCGTAAGGGGCACGGATGGACCCTTTATGGCCGTTGCCGGCACCTGTACATTCACTTGGTATAACCCAACCTCGTCCGGCACAAGACCTGAGAAGAGCACGCTCGCTGTTGCGCCTCCCATCGTGACAATCGGAGTTAGAGTCGTCCAAGACAGCGGATTGGCGACAGCGGGCGCGCCGGTGGCAGGCTGGGCGGTGACTAGGCCCAAGCCGGTGCAGTAGATTTGCACGACTTCCCCAACTGTGGTCGGATTTGCAGAGCTGACCAAATGATAGTTCGCGTCCAGCACTGCCCCCTGTTGCGTTTGGCTGTTCATGACGAAAATACCGGGGGCGTACGTGGCGAGGCGTACTGTCGTCGGAGGGCCGGGCTGTCCGTTTTGGGATGCATAGACCGTCGTCTGCGCTTGTCCTGCGAGTTCCCATGGGATTTGGACATTAAATTGGTTTTGCGAGCCGTAGAAGAGTGGCGCGAGAGGAGCGGTGCCGAATTGGAATGAAAAGCCGGAGATCGCGGTGGGGATGGGGAAGCTAGTGGAGGACGTGGGCGTAGGTATGACAAATGTTCCGAACACTGACGCAATGCTGCCTGGGGCCACCGGAGTGTTGTAAGTGGCCGCGTTGACGATTCCGTTCGCATTGATCGACGGAATGTTGCTTTCGTTAAATCTGAAAATGGTGCCGCCGTTGTATGCGCCGCCCGATTGGGTAGTCCCATAAAAGGTGCCGTCTGAACCCAGCGTGAGCGTGGCAGCGGGACCCGCACCATCGGCGCCGCTAAAACTGTAGAGAGTTGTCAGAACGCCGCCTGGAGTGATCTTAAAGATCGTTCCGTACTTGTAGGCTCCGCCTGTTGCAATCGTCCCGTAAAAGTTTCCGTCCGGACCTAGCGTGAGCGCAGTTCCGGGACTCGGGTCGCCCTCACTGAAACTGTAGAGCTTTGTCACCGCGCCGGTCGGGGTGACCTTAACGACAATGCCATTAGCCATTCCGTAGAAAGTGCCATCTGGCCCCAGTGTGAGCGCTGCACTGGGAAACCCACCGCCGGCGCCGCCAGCAAAGCTGTAGAGCGTTGCTAGCGCACCCGCCGGGGTGACCTTAAAAATTGTGCCGAAGCCGTCTGCGCCGGCCAGATTAGTAGTCCCAAACCCGCCCAAAGAAGTCGTCCCGTAGAAGTTTCCGTCGGGGCCTAGCGTGAGGGTCGCCTTAGAACCCTCGCCATCCGTACCAGTGAAATTGTGGAGCGTTGTCAGGGAGCCGTCAGGCGTGATTTTAAAGATCGTTCCGTAGTTGTATGTTCCGCCCGCTTCGGTCGCCCCGTAAAAATTTCCATCCGGGCCCAGCGTGAGTGCAGCACCCGGATAGGCCCCCCGGTGCTGCCGCTGAAACTATAAAGAGTTGTCAGGGTTCCGGCAGGGGTGATCTTAAAGATGGTGGTGCCGCTGCTTTTCGTTGAAGACGTCGCCCCGTTTGTCATCCCGTACAAGTTTCCGTCCGCACCCAGCGTGAGTTCGCTGTTGGGATAGCCCTCACCCGTGTTGCCGCTAAAACTATACAACGCTGTCAATGCGCCAGTCGGTGTGATTTTAAAAACTGTACCGCCATCGTATGCTCCCCCCACTTGAGTGGTCCCGTAGAAGTTGCCGTCGGCCCCTAGTGTGAGCACGTAGGGAAGGTAGCCACTGGGCGGCGAGCCGCTCTCGACGGCGAAATTGAAAAGAGTAGTGAGCGTTTGGGCGCGAGTTGCTATCGAAACAGTGAGTAACGCGGAAATGATCGCGGCACCACGCGCAGCGCGAGAAATGTGGCTGCTCATTTTGGTGGCCCACTGTCGCCCAGGGTTTATCATCTTGCGGTTTAAGTGTCAACGCAAAGTAGAAATGTCCTATTCCCTGCAAAGTAGAAATGTCCGGTTTTGACCGGGCTGGGTGAGGGTGCGTGGTAGTCTGGGCGTGCCGGTGAAGCGGAGACGGGCAATGCTGGCGAGCAACCCGATCGAGGAATAGCCGGTCGGAACTCATCTGCGGACGATGAGAAGGAGCGTGATCCTCCCGGCGCGTTCTTTTACCTGGGCCTGGGGCCGACCAACGGGAGGCGGTCGGTTCCCATCCCAGGGTTTGGTTTTGTTTTGAAAACCCCATCGGACCAGAAAGATTCCGCCATGCCTTGAAAACGCATACTGAGCGCTCAGTATATTTGTTAGCGGAACGAAGAAAGTGGCGGGGAAGGGATCGTCGCAAACTCTCCTTGGCGATTAAGAAATCACCCGGCTTACCGGCCGGTCGTGCGGAGGGTTTCCCGGTATAGGGCGAACTTTCGCCTTCGCGCCACTTCTGCCGCCTCATGGTCACTACGATTCCTCGCGTTTGGCTTCGGACTGTTGCGCCGCCTGCCAGACCTTCGGCCCCTTCTTCAAATCGAAATTCTGGTTCCACGTGCTTTTCTGCGCCGGCTGACGAGGGGTTTTCTTCGGCGATGGTTTGGCAGGCGCTACCTTCGGCTGCTGCTCGCATCTCTCCACTCGGAGATACCGTCCGTTAAAGCGGGCCGCCACCGAACCGTCCCGCCGTTGCTCCACGCGTATGTAGGCTCCCCGGAGTCCTGTGCAAATATCCTGGCGTAGAATGCGATAGGTTTTGGCCTCCAAAGGAAACGTGTAGTCGGCGTTCACCCTCCGCTTCTCTACGTGGCTGAGGATGGCCGCCAGATCGTGCTGCTTCTCCAATGGCCGGTGAGCATCGTCGGCATTGGCGGGCACCACCGCGATTGTTGAGTTGACCCAAGGCAGAAACTCGGTTTCCAAGTAGTGGTTGGCAGCTTCTAACGTGGTCACGCCCGCTACCCGAAGTCCCTTCACCAGCCGGTCCTGCGCCGTCAAAAATCCACGCTCTACTCGACCTTTGGCCTGAGGGCTGTGAGCCGCAATCCACGGGATTCCCAACTCTTGGAGAGCGCGTCCGATCTGCGTCGGCGGCAACTCCTCCCGGCTTTTCCCCAATCGGCTGCCATCGCGCTTGGTCTTCTCCGCAGTCTGAAAAATTGCCGCTTTGTCGGTGTAGTAGCCCAACGGCCGTCCGTGCTTTTTCAGGTATCGCTCCAGGTGGTTCATGTTCTCCACCGTTGAGTCACTACTCACAAAGCGAGCGAACCAACGGCTGGTCGCGTCGTCGATCATGTTGATCAACAGGATGTCTTCCCCACGACCTTCCAGCCAGTCGTGATCGCTGGTATCCCACTGCACCAGTTCTCCGAAGCGGCTGCGTCGCGGTCGCCATTCATGCACCTTGTCGAGGCGCTGCTTCCGTGGCCGCCACAACTTTGCTCCGATCATCCACTGCCGCACCGTTTCCCGGCTCACGTCGATCTTGTGCTTCTTCGCCAGGTACTCCGCCGCCAGTGTGGGCCCGAACCCACGGTACACCGGCTGCGAGAGAATGTTCACCGCCTCTCGCTCTGTGTCGGCGCTGAGCTTGCGGTTCGATGGGAGGCCGCGCAGGCCGTGAGCCACGACCTTGTCTCCGCGCCGCTTCAACTCCCGCAGCAATCGTCTCACGTGCCGTTCTGTTATCCCCAGCTCTTCCGCTGCCTGCTTCTGGGTGATCAGCTTCTTTTTCGCCTTCTTCAGGGCCACCAGGCGGTCCCGTTCGGCTTGCGTCATCAGTAGTTGTCCTTCTGCCACCTCCCCAGCCTGGAGGACGTCAATAGGACATTTCTACTTTGCGCAAATAGGACATTATCATTTTGCGGCGACAATCTTGCGGTTTAAGTAGCCAGTCTCCAACAAACGATGATATTATCACTGCGCCAGCACGCGAGTTTTCCCGCGGCATGCGGCAGCGCCTGGCGGTGGCCCGCGCCTTTCTTCACGAGCCCAGCGTGCTGCTGCTGGACGAACCCTTTACCGCGCTGGACGATAAGGCCATCGCCGTACTCCAGCGCCTCTTGCGCGAAGCTCTGGCGCAGGGAAAAACTATTGTCATGTCGACCCACCAGTTGCGGGAAGCTCTCGAGCTCTCTTCGCACGTCGCGATGTTGAACCGCGGTCAGGTGGCATTTCACGGCCCGTGCACGCCGGAGATGGTTTCCGATCCCGGTTATGTTTACGCGCGATACGGTGAGGGTTGATGGGATTTTTGCATCAGGCGTTTGTGATCACCGTCAAGGATCTGCGCGCGGAACTCCGGACCAAGGAAGCCGTCAACTCGTCGTTCGCGTTCGCGCTGGTAATCCTGCTGCTCTTCAGCTTCGCCTTCGACTCGTTCGAGGAAACCACCCAGCAGATGGCCGGCGGCCTGTTGTGGATCGTGTTCGCCTTCGCCGGCACGCTGATTCTGAATCGCAGCTTCGCCCGCGAACTGCCCAACGATTGCCTGGATGCCCTGATTGCCGCGCCCATTTCCGGCGCCGCCCTGTTCCTGGGCAAGGCCGTCGCCAATTTCATCCTGGTGATGGCCGTGGAGCTGATTTCCCTGCCGGTATTCGGTATCTTCTCCAACGTGCATTGGACCCGCCAGTTTCCCGAACTGATGCTGGTGCTGGTACTGGGAAGCTGGGGCATGACCATTATCGGCACCATCTTCAGCGCGCTTACCGTGAATATCCGGCTGCGGGAAGTGATGCTGCCCATGCTCACTTACCCGATTCTGATTCCACCGCTGATGGGCGCGATGCAGTTGACCAGCGGCCTGGTGGCCGGTACTCCGATCGCTCCCGATACCGTGGTGTGGCTCAAGGTCCTGATCGGTTTCGACGTTGTGTACACCGCTGTTTCCCTCTTCCTGGTGGAAACGGTGTTAGTAGGATAAACAAATATGCGTGACAAAATCTTGTACGGTCTGGGCGTCTTCGCCATCCTGATTCTGATCAATGACATCATCCACATCATGGGGCTCCCCGATGAAGTCAATCAGGGCGCCATCTTCAAAATCATCTTCTTCCACGTACCTGTCGCGATCACCGCGCTGACGGCGTCCGCGGTGGCGTTGGTTGCCAGCGTTCTGTTCCTGGTCACCAAGAACTTCGTGTACGATGCGCTGGCGGTGGCCGTCACCGAAGTGGGGCTGGCTTTTCTGGCCGCCAACCTGGTGACCGGTTCGCTGTGGGGGCGGGTGATCTGGGGCAGTGTACTGGGCCTGGGATGCGCGCCTGACTTCGGCCCTGGTCTGCTGGCTGCTGTACGCCGGCTACCTGATGCTGCGCCACGCCATCGAAGAACCCACCCAGCGCGCTACCTTCGCCGCGGTGTTTTCCATTTTCGCTTTCATCGACGTGCCCATCGTGATCTTCTCCATCAAATGGTGGCGCACACAGCATCCGCAGCCCGTATTCTGGGGCGGCGGGAGTTTTCCGTCGGCCTGGCTGCCATACTTCCTGTGGAACATGGTGGCCATGCTGATGATTGGAACCGTATTCACCATGACCCGGCTGCGGCAGGAGGAATCGCAGCGCGAACTCGACTATCTGCGCCGCCTGGCGCATTCCATGTGAGGCAATCGAAATGAATCTGATCACTTCCTTCGCGCTTCTTCTGCAACCTTCGGTGGAAGATATCCTGCTGGAAAAACAGCGCCTCCAGCACAACTACGAATTCCTCAGCTACGGCCTGATCGCCGCCTGGCTCATCCTGGTGGTGTACGTCCTGATGATGGTCAGCCGGGAGCAGAAACTGAAAAAGGAAATCGCCGGCCTCCGGGCCATGCTGGAAGAGAAGCACTAACAGGCTCAGTCGTCGTTTGCCCGGCCGCGCAGTTTCTTGGAGGAGGATCGTTGCGATTTTGCCGTGAGCCGACGGACCTTGGAGCCGAGCGTGGGCCGACTGGGGCGGCGGGTTTTCGGCACGACTTGCGCGCGGGCGATCAGTTCGTTCAGTCGCGCCCGGGCTTCGGCTCGATTGGCCTCCTGCGTCCGGTGCACACGGGACGTGATGATCAACACGCCGTCTTGCGTGGCGCGATTGCCGGCTAACGCGAGGAGGCGCTGCCGTACGTCGGCGGGAAGCGAGCGAGATTGGCCGACATCGAAGCGCAGTTGGACGGCAGTGGAAACTTTGTTGACGTTCTGGCCGCCAGGACCGGAAGCGCGAACAAAGGTCATTGTAAGTTCGGAATCTGGAATGAATATGGGCAAATGCTATTTCCAGAATAGCCCGTAATGGGGTGGCGCACGCGAAGAGAATCGTGGCGAGCGGCCTGGAAGGCGGCCGCGGAGAACGACAAGGACGCAGCTGATTCGCGACCCGACGAATCGACTCCCAAACACCAGCGCTTCAATCCAACACAAGCAGCTTGCTGCTGCTCAAGGCTCGTCGCTCTCGCCCTTGACGAAGAAGGGCTCCATCTCCTTGTACTCCAGGATCTTCACGGTCGCCTCCTTGGGAGCGTTGCCCTGCGCGATCGCGAGGAACGCCTGCTCCGACTGCGCCACCATCGCGCGCGCGAGGTCGTTCTTGTGGATCGAGTGGTACTTGGACGGCATGGCCCAGTGCAGCAGTGGCATGACGTAGCCAAGGACGCCCGGCGTGTTGGAGTTGCCGAGAATGACGGCGGGACGGTACACTCCAAGGAAGTCGAACTTGACGGACTCGACAGCCTTCTCCTTCTCGCCGATGATCTTCGCGTACTTCATCCCGGCCTCGGGGTCCGCGCCCGCTGCTGTCATGACCCCGCACACACGAGCGCCTCCAGCCTTGGCGGCGCGGCAAAAGGCCTGCGGGTAGGCGATTTCGATCTTGCGCACCTCCTCCTCGGGCATCTTCGCGCTGCCCTTGCCGACGCCGAACGCGGCGAGCGCGACGTCGACTCCCTGGGCGTGCGGCGCAACCTCCTCCTCGAGTCGGTCCATGTTGACAACCACCTCGGAGACCTTGGGGTCGGCGAAGGCGTCCGTCTTGCGGCGCGTCACCACCACCACCTTCTTGCACAGCGGGTTCTTGATCAGAAGCTGCACGATGCGTCCGCCCACGTTCCCCGTCGCGCCCAGCACGATCGCCGAGTACTGCGCCTTCGCCTCTGCCGCTGCCATCGTCACGTCACACGCGCGCGGAACCAAAAAATACACGCAAGTCCGCTGCTCACTTCCTCAGGATCTTGTCCATGGCCTTTCCTCTGGCCAGTTCATCCACCAGTTTGTCCAGGTAACGGATCTGTTGCATGAGCTTATCCTCGATCTCCTCCACCCGATAGCCGCAGATCGCGCCGGTGATCCTGGAGACGTTCGGGTTGATCCGCGGCGCCCGGGCGAAGAAAGTCTCGAAGTCGACCTTCTTGTCGATCTGCTGTTGCAGCGCCTGTTCATCGTAGCCCGTGAGCCAGTGGATGATGGCATGCACCTCCTCCTTCGTACGGCCCTTCTTCTCCGCCTTGGCGATGTAATGCGGGTAGACGCTGGCGAACGCCATTCTGAATACTCTCGTGTTGTCCATGGACTCGTTGCTCCCCAAAGTTTGGGCGTTCGTTCAAACGCGAGCCGGGTCGAAGCCGGTGGGGCGCTCGGGATCGGTGATGTGATGAACGCAAATGCCTCCTCGTCTGGCGCCGATCGAGGTTGCCCGTTTCATCCGCGATATAGCCATCCAACGACGTCGGCGTGAAGTAGATCAGTTTGGCCATCGTGTAGCCTCCACATCATCTTACTGGACGGAGAGCCCGTTATGATTCTTCGATCCCGCAATGGTCCGCGCCAAAGTGATGTGTATCCTGCTACGCCGGCCCCGGCCTAAAGCAGGCTGAAATCCACTTTCACCTGCGTCGGCATGGTGACGGGGACGCCGTTTTCCGTGCCAGGATTGAACCTCCATTGCTTCACGGCTTCGATGGCCTTCTCGTCCAGCCCGAGACCCAGGCTGCGCAGCACTTTGATATTGATTGGCTGTCCGGTCTCGTCAACTTCGAGGTAAAGAATGACGCTGCCCTGGTATTTCGCCTTGCGAGCCACTTCCGAATACTCCGGCTCCTTCTTGAAAATCAACACCGGCGGCTTGCTGCCTGGCGGCAGTGTCGCAGCCGGGGGGACGACGCCGGTTCCGGCGGGAGCATCGGCGGATGCGTCGAACTTTTTGCTGGCGTAGTATCCGGCGCGATAATCGAGTTTGGCAGTCGTATCCGACTTGTCGATCACCTGGATTCTGCGGAACTGTCCGTCCTGCTTCTGATTGCTGGTGTAGTAGCCGAGCACGTAGTAACTCCTGGGAGCGTTTGCTGTCTCTGGAGACGTGGCCACCTTGCTGAATTCGAAGGTGCTGATGGTCTGGCCCACACCGTCTTCGGTGATTACAAAGTCCCTCGCACCCAACCCGTCGATGCTGTTGCCGGCGAGGTCCGTGACGACGACATCCACCATCACAAGATTCGACCGGACCTGAAGGTTGATCCTGGGCCCGGTTTGGGGCGCGGGGCTTGGGGACGCGGCAACCATGCGCAAAGGCGATACTGTGACCACCAGCACCGCCGCGGCAGCGCCAACGAGTGCGACCGCCAAGGCCCCGGCGCGGCCGCGCGGCTGCCGGTTATCAAGGACGGCGCCGACGCGCGCCGCCAGGTCGGAACGGTTCGCCATCGCCAGCAGGGGCGGCTTCCCGGCGGACGACAGCCGCTGGGCGAGTCCCACCAATTGATCCGCGTAGGCGGTCGCTTCCGAGCCTCCGAGCACCGCATCGTCGCAGGAGCGTTCCGCGTCCAGGCAGAGCCTGCGCCACGTCATCCAGACCAGGGGGTGGAACCAGTACGCCGCGCAAACCATGCGCGCAAGGCATTGCGTGGCCCAGTCGGCGCGCCGCACGTGTTCCAGTTCATGCACGATGGCGCGATGCAGGTCGCCGGCATCCCAGGCCTGGGACTCGCGCGCCAGCACAATGGCGGGATGCAGCAAGCCGCAGGTCACCGGTCCCGGCAGGTCCTCGTGCTCCAGCACCTCGACGCGGCGGCGGATGCCCGCGTCCCGCGCAAGACGGTCCGCAAGCGATTGTCCCTCGGGCGAAGGCAGGGCCGACCGTCGCAGAGAACGCACCCGCCACAGTCCCAGAATTACCGGCGTGAGGAACAGCGCCATCCCGCCGATCCAAGCCGCCTGCAGCAGAACGGAAAGAGAGAGCCCGGAAGCTAGCTGTGGCGTCACGGCAACGCGGGAGGTCATGGCCGGACCCGGGAAGGCGGCTCCCGGCAAGGCTGGCGCAGCATGCACCACCAGGCGGACCGGCGGAGCGACCACGGCGGCAACCGGCAGCAGCAGCAGGACACCGAACGTTGCAGCCAGCAGGGAGTGGCGCACGGACGCGCGGCTTCTGCCTGCGATTGCCGAGCCGATGAGGCCCAGCGTCACCAGTAGGGTAGCCTTCACGACCATCGAGGCGGCCAGCGAACTGCTCCCCGCGAGCATTACCTGATTGATAGCGGGCATCATGACTGCTTCTTCCTTTCGTTGCGAACACGTTCGATTTCTTCCTTGAGCGCTTCGAGTTCGTCATCGGTCCACGACGACTCGGCTACCAGGGCCGTCATCATCTGGCGCAGCGAGCCGCCGAAAAACGTCTGCACGTACTGCTGCAGCGCCGTGCGTTTGGCGACAGCCGGCGAGATGGTGGCGGAATACAGATAGCGGAGCCCGTCCTGATGGTGTTTCAGGCAGCCCTTCTTTTCCATCCTCGCCAGCATGACGCGGACCGATGAATCGCCGGGCGGGTCAACCAGGCGTGCGCGGATCTCTTCCGCCGAGGCGCGATTGCCGAGGGCGAAAACGGCGTTCATGATTTCCCGTTCCCGCCGGGTCAGGACTTGCGTGATTTTCTGTGACACCTGTCACATCATAGGCGCGACAAATGTCGCATGTCAAGCGGGAATACAGCCACTCCAGCACCACGACCCTGGTATCCTGCCCGGCGACACTGGCCAACCGCTTATCGAACGTCAGGAAAACGGCCTTCGCCCGGCGAGCCAGCAGCAGCAGGTAAGAGTCGGTTACCTGCTGATGCCCCATTACGCGCTCGAACGCGGAGCGCGATTCCTTCGCCGCGGGAGACGGCGAATCCCCCAGGTAGATGTGGGCGGAATCGGCCACTAGCGCCGCCAGGACAGCAACAGCCTCAGAGGGCTGCCTGACGCTTCCAACTACGGATGGATTCGAGAACAGCCGTATGACAGCGGCATGTGTTGGGAGGGCGGACCCCCGGTCCGCGGCCGACGCCCTCGTCGGCCTCCCCGTTTTCTGGAGGCATTACCGACCGGCGCGAGCAGCGGGTCCAGGGGGACCCGCGCGGACGGGGCGTCCGCCCTACACAAAGGTGAAACCTGCTGGAAGCTGTTCGCCTGAAAAGCGAAGACCTGGAGATGGAAACTCGACTCCATCAGACGAGGGCCAGGAGAACATTCACGTCGGGAAGGACGAGCTCAGATGTAGCCTTCTTCGTTGACCCTCCGGCGGCGTTACAGTAAGGGAATGAGGCACTCTCGAATCCTCCTGACCGTCCTGGCAGCGCTGCTGCTGGCGGCGGCCGCTCCGCTGTTTGCGGATGTGACGGGAACATGGACGGCGTCCTTCGATACCCAGATCGGCGTCCAGAATTACACTTACACTTTCAAGATCGAGGACGGCAAACTCACCGGCACCGCCAAGTCGCAGTTCGGCGATACCAAAATCACCGAAGGCGTGGTGAAAGGCGATGACATCAGCTTCGTCGAAAATCTTGACTTTCAGGGACAGGCCCTGAAGATTGTCTACACAGGCAAAGTCTCGGGCGATGAAATCCAATTCAATCGCAAGGTAGGGGAAGTGGCCAGCGAGGATTTCGTCGCCAAGCGCAGCAAATGATCGTTGCCTTCCTAGCGGCGGTGACCTTCGCGCAAAACATCGCACCCATCGTGTATCAGAATTGCTCGCCCTGCCATCGCCCCGGCGAGTCGGCGCCATTCTCTCTGCTGAGCTATGCCGACGTGGAGAAGCGCGCGGCGCAAATCGCCACTGTGACGCACAGCGGGTTCATGCCGCCCTGGCTGCCGGAGGAAGGCTACGGCGATTTCGCGGGCGCGCGCCGTTTGTCTCCGGAACAGATTCGCACCATCGCCGATTGGGTGGCGCAGGGCGCGCCCGAGGGCGAAAATGTCCCGGCCCCTCCACAATTCACGCAAGGCTGGCAACTGGGCACGCCGGACCTGGTGCTGGAAGCGCCGGAAGCCGCCCACGTGCCCGATTCCGGCCTCGACGTTTATTGGAATTTCATCTTCCGGCCGAACGTCGCCAAAACGCGCTACGTGCGCGCCATCGAGATCCGGCCGGGCAACACGCGCGTAGTGCATCACGCCAACCTGATGATCGACCGGACCGGCTCGGCTCCCGGGAACGGCTTCTCCGGCATGGATGTCACCATCCTCCGCAGCCCCTTTGACCCGGACGGCCATTTCCTTTTTTGGAAGCCTGGAAATGTGCCGCACAGCGAACTTCCCGGTTTTGCGTGGCGGCTCGATCCCGGAAATGCGCTGGTGCTCAACACCCACATGCACCCGTCCGGGAAACCGGAGGAAGTGCGCCCCAGCATCGGGCTGTACTTCACCAACAAACCGCAAACCCGCTTCCCTCTGCTCCTGCAACTGGATGCGGACGAAGACCTCGATATTCCTCCCGGCGCCGCCGATTTCAGCGTCTCCGATAGTTTCCGCCTTCCGATGGACCTGGATGTACTCGCTGTGTATCCACACGCGCACTATCTGGGCAAGCTGCTGGAAGCCTGGGCCACGCTTCCGGATGGCACACGCAAATGGCTGATCCGGATACCCCATTGGGACCCCAACTGGCAAGCGGTATACGACTACCGCGAGCCCTTGTTTCTGCCCAAAGATGCGGTAGTCACCATGCGCTACCATTACGACAACTCGGCCGGCAACCCGCGCAATCCGCACCAGCCGCCGCTCCGCGTTCGCGCCGGAAATGAGACTACCGATGAGATGGCCCACCTGTGGCTGCAAGTGCTGCCTCGCGGCATGGGCGATCGCCGCCGCGAGTTACAGGAAGCCATGATGCAGCACCGCCTGGAAAAGAACCCGTCCGATTTCACTGCCAATTTCAACCTGGGTGCGGTGATGCTCTCACGCCTGGACGCGCCGGGAGCTGTGACCATGCTGGAGACAGCGGTGCGCATCTCGCCCCGGCGCGCCGACGCGCACAACATGCTGGGCCTGGCGCTGGCCACTACCGGACGATTCGCCGAAGCGATGGCGCAATATCGAGCCGCCCTGGATCTCCAGCCGGACCTCCCTTCGGCGCGCTTCAACCTGGCCAACGCCCTGATGAAAAGCGGCCGGCTGGAAGAGGCCATCGCCAACTATCGCAAACTGCAGGCCAGTGAGCCGGACTTCGCCACGGTGCGCGAGCGACTGGCGCAGGCGTTGACCGCCCATGCCCGCCGGTTGAAGGCTGACGACCGCATCGCCGAAGCCGCCGCCGAGTGCCGCGAGGCCATCACGCTCGCTCCCAACGAAGAGGAGGCTCACGGCGATTTGGGCGCGCTGCTCATGCTACAGGGCCACTTCACGGACGCGCTGGCCGAGCTCAACCGCGCTCTGGAACTGGATCCCGCGGACTTCGACGCGCGAGAGAATCGCGATCTGCTGATGCACCGGTAGGGCCATTCGCCGACGAGTGCGAATCAGCGGTACAACCGGATGCCGGGCGATTTTTCGTAGCCTTGCGCTTTTTCATAAAGCAGGGCCTCGCCGCCGCGTTTGTAATCCGCCACAAGCGCTTTGGCGACTCGCGCGGTGATCTGCGCGTTCCGGTCCGCGGAGTGAGGCTTGCTGCTGGATTCCAGCCAGGACACTATCGTGCCGATCGACTCGCCCACTTCCTTCATGGCCAAAACGGTCGACGCCACGTGGGCCGGCACAGTGGTCTCCGCAACAAACTGCTCGTAGACCTTGCCGCTGTTCGGACCGGCAAACTGCCCGGACGCAAACACCACGCCGTCCAGACTCACCTCCACTTTCCGCGCGTTTTGAAATTCCGCCAGGCGTCCGGGTCCGGTGAGTGTGCGGGGCGCGGCATGCAGCACGGCGACGGGCACGGCGATCACACTCTTGCCGGGCGGCACCTGTTGCCGGGGATTATCGAAGGTCGCCGACTCGGCTGAAAAGACCACCGCCTGCCCTTTGCTGTTGGTGACCAGCCAGCGCACCGCGATCGCTACAATGTTTTGCGGAGCACGATTGGTGAGAGCCACACCGTAGGGCAGCCAGGCGTTCAGAAGGGGCGAACGAGTGCCGCCCAACACTTCGTCCGCCCGTTCGAAATAATCCGCGGAAGGGGCTCCGGCCACGTCCACGTTCGAGACGCCGCAAGGGGCTACAGTAAGGGGCTGCGCCATCATTCCGGCAGTCAACAAAAGCCCGAGTAATACGCAGCGACCTGGACTCGACACCACTCCAATCGCAATTTTAGCCCGTGGGTCCGCTGGGATCCCATAGCCCTTTCGGACAGCCGCGTGTCAATTACAACTGCAGCGTTGCCACCAGGTCGCGGACACTTGCGAGACCTTCGCCGCGCAGAAAAGCTCCCAGTTCCGCGGCGATGCGCACCGGCGATGCCGGGTCCCAGAAGGTAGCCGTCCCCACTTCCACAGCGCTGGCGCCGGCGATGAGAAACTCGGCCGCATCCTCCCCGTTGGCGATTCCACCCAGGCCGATCACCGGAATCTTCACGGCACGCGCAGCCTGGCAGACCAGGCGCAGGGCGATGGGCTTGATGGCCGGGCCGGAAAGGCCGCCGAAGCCGGCGCCGATGCGCGCCCGGCGCGTGTGCGCGTCGATGGCCAGCGCGACGAACGTATTCACCAGAGAGATGGCGTCCGCGCCGCTCGATTCCGCGGCCCGCGCCAGCGGCTCGATGGCACTCACGTTGGGAGAGAGCTTCACCACCACCGGCCGCCGCGCCACGCGCTTGACGGCGGACACCACTTCACTCAGCAGGGCCGGATCGCTGGAGAAAAAAATCCCGCCGTGCGTGGTGTTGGGACAGGAAACATTCAGTTCGTAAGCCGCCAGCCCGGCATGATCCTCCAGCACCCGTACCACCTCGACGTAATCTTCGATCCGGTAGCCGAAGACGTTGGCGAATACCGCGGTCCGCAGCCTGGCCAGTTCCGGCAGCTTCTCCTTTACAAATGCCCGCACGCCGATATTCTGCAGACCGATCGAATTGATCATGCCGCCATCGGTTTCCAGCAGGCGAGGCGGCGGGTTGCCCTCGATGGGGTCCCGTGACAACCCCTTGACCACGAAGCCTCCGAGCGCATTGAGATCCACCTGCGATGCGAATTCGACGCCGTAGCCGAACGTGCCCGAGGCCGCCAGGACGGGATTGTGCAGGGGGATGCCGCAAATCGACGTGGCCAGCCGCGCATCTTCGCTCACGCCAGCGCCTCGGCCAGCACACGCCCGGTTCCGGACGAGGGGTCCGCCACGCCGAGAACGCGCGCCAGGGTCGGCGCCACGTCCACCGCTTCCACAGTCCGATCGAAAACGCCCGCGCGGAATTGCGGCCCATAAAAGCACAAAGGCACGCACGCATCGTAGTTGTACACGGAGCCGTAGGAGACGCCGCGCCCCTGTCCGAAATCCTCTACGTACCCGGGCGGGTAGGAGACCATCACGTCGCCGGAACGACGGGAGTGGAAGCTATTGCGGAGCCGGCCTTGCCAGCCATTCTTCGCCGAAGACGCCCCTCCCGCGGTGAAGTAGTCGGCCACCTGGGGTTGCTCCAACAGGGCATGGCCCGCGGCCTTGCGAATCTCCTCGGCATCGCGGAACCCGGCGCTGTCCAGATAGAGAAAGGGATATAGGAACTTTTCGACGCGCCCGAGTCCGCGGGCGGCCAGCGCCGTATCCACCTTGCGGGCCAGGGCTTCGCCATCCACCGCCATGCGGGCGCGTGTTCCGGCCGCCAGCGCGTCCGGCGCACCGTGGGCTCCGGTCACCACCAGGTTGAATCCGGCATCGCCGTGCGATTTGCTCAACTGTGTGAGCAGCGCCTCCAGCCGGCGGTCGAGGTGCAGCACCAGTTGTTCCATCAGCGGATTGCGGGCGCCAGTCTCGTATCCCAGCAGTTCGGTGGAGCTTTCGATCACGCACAATATGTCCTGCGAGCTCTTCAGTCCCAACCCCTCGTCTGTAACCAGTTCCCCCACGAAATCGAAGAGGGCGTCTTGCGCGAAGGGCGAGGCCTTGTAGAGCTCCAGAAACTGCTCCGGGTGCCTGGGATCGTAAGTCAACGTGCGCAGCGCCGGCGCATCGGCGCGGACGCCCGGCACCACCCAGCGGGCATCGTGCAGTTTCTCAAGCGACTTCCGCTCGTTGTACGGCTGGAGCCAAAGGGGAGCATCTCCGTTCGTCTGGAACTGGCCGCGATCATCCATCCAGTAGAAATCGGCCTTCTGAGTGCCGGCAAACAGACGGGCATGCATGGGATTCAGAGCAACGGCCGAAACGTTGCAGTTGGACTCGGCGGCCTCGGACATCAAGGTACCTGCCAGGAGCGCCTCATCGCTGGCATGAACCCTGGTTTTGGTAGCCCGGTCGTACCAGGAATCGGCGACGACTCCGTGCTGCGCCGGCCATGCGCCGGTCGCGAGGGTGGCCAGGGCGGTGCTGGTGAACCCGCTCGCCAGGTGGCGGCAGTCGGGGAACCAGGCACTTTTGTCTAAAAGCTTACGAAACCCGCCGGCGCCCATTTGCGGCATCAGTGAGTCTACGTAATCCGGCCGGAACTGCTCTAGTACTAGTATTACCAATAATTTAGGTCGTGCCGCACCCGTCAGACATCGGGCGGCGAGCCCCGCGAGCAGGCCGCCTGCGAATTCCCGTCGGCAAATCCCCATGAAAAAAGAGTTTATCAGACAATGGAACTGGTGTTATAGTGTTACCTTATTTACAACTTTTTATCCGCATTCCTAAATTCCCGCCGGGTGAGCGGTGGAGAGGCAGGTAGATGAAAGAGGACACCAGCATCCTCGGCTTGACCACGATTCGCAGAAATCGTGGTGTATCCCTGGAGGAAATCGCGCAGGCTACCAAAATCAGCGTCCGATCCCTGGACGCAATCGAACGGGGCGATTTTCGAAAATTACCCGGGGGAATTTATAATACCAGTTATATCCGGCAATATGCCCGCGCCATCGACTACGACGAGAGCATCCTCCTGGATTTCTATCAACGGCAGATGGCCGGAGAGGCGCCACGCTCGGCGGCGCAAAACGGCAAAGGCAACTTCGGGGGATTCCGCCCGGCGTCCACTATTGCAGGATCGTAGGCCGTTCAGGATTTTTTTCCGGCAGGCGGCGTAGCGGACCCGGTAGTGTCAGGACACGGCTCATTCGTAGCGGAGCGCATCTAATGGGTTCACGCGCGATGCTCGCCGTGCGGGCACGTAACCGGCGGCGGCCGTTGTGATGGCCAGTGCGCCGACAGCGGCCAAGACCACTACCGCGTCGAAAGCTTCCACCCCGAAGAGCTGGCTCTTGGTGTAGCGTGCCAGCACCAGCGCGGCGGGTATACCGGTGACCAGGCCGGCGGCCAGAATCCAAACCAGTTCGCGGATCACCATGCCGCGTATCTTGCCCGGGGCGGCCCCGAGCGCCATGCGAATGCCGATTTCGCGCGTCCGCCGCGTCACCGAGTGGGCCATCACGCCGTAGAGTCCGAGCATGGCCAGCGCCGTCGCCAGGATGGCGAAGACTGCGGCGAGTTGCAGCACCAGGCGGTCGGACTGGATGTTCTGGCTGATCTGCTGCTCCAGGGTGCGCAGGTTTTCGGGCGGAAGGTCGCGGTCGATGGACGCCAGCACGCGCCGGATCTGCGGAATCATCTGGCTCTCCGGCAAGGCCGAGCGGACATAGAACTCCAGTCCGTTGAGTTGCTTGTCCTGGCGCCAGGGCGTATAAAACATCGCCGGGGGTTTCTGTTTCACGCCCGAGTAGTGGCTGTCCTTCACCACGCCGACGATCTCGGCGGAGGGTGGCCCGTCATAGAAGAAACGCGCGCCCACCGGGCTCTGGCCCTGCAGGAAGCGCTTGACGAAGGCCTCGTTGACCAAGGCCACTTTCGGCGCCGCCAGGTTGTCGCGGTCGGTGAATTCGCGGCCCGCAATCAGAGGAATCCCTAGGTTTCCGAAGAAGCCGGGCCCCACTTCGTTGTAGCGCGCATTCGGATCGGCCTCGGTTGCCTTGGAGCCCTCCACGCGAATGTCCGTCCCCCAGTTACTGCCCGAAATCAGCGGCACCATCGCGGCGCTCACGTTGCGCGCGCCCGGAATCGCAGCCATCTCTTTTTCGATTCGCTCGAACAGCGCGCGGGTCTGCTCGCCCTGGTATCCGTTGAGTGCCGGCGATACCGAAAACCCGACCAGGTTTTCCGTATGCATTCCCAAATCCACATGCAGCAGGTTGACCAGGCTCTTCAGAAACAGGCCGGTGGGAATCAGCAGGATGGTGGAAATCATCACCTGCGCGCACACCAGCGCTTTGCGCAGGCGTGCCGTACTGCGGGTTCCGGAGGATTGGCCGGATTCATCCTTCAACGTGCCGGACAGTGACGACCGCGCGCCCTCCCAGGCGGGATAAAGCCCGAACATCAGGCCGGTGGCCAGCGAAAGTCCCAGACCGAAGAGAAGCACTTGCCAGTCCAGGGTTGCCGAGAGGAAATGGATCGGTCCCTCGGTGGCGAGTTGCGACAGCAGCAGTTTCACGGTGAGCCCGGCGAACGCGAGTCCGGCCACACCGCCGGCCAGGGCCAATAACAGCGCTTCCACCAGCAACTGAAGCATCAGGTCGCCCTGTCCGGCCCCCATCGCCGCGCGGATGGCCATTTCCCTGCGCCGCTGAGCCGAACGAGCCAGCAGCAGGTTGGCGGCATTGGCCATGGCGATCAGCAATACCATGCCGGTGGCGCACATCAGGATGATCAGCGGTATTTTGGTTTCGTCCCGCATGCTGCTTTGACCCTGGCTGCCGTCTTTCAGGGTCAGGCGGGATGCCAGAAAGCGCTGAATCTTCTTCTGATAGAAGAAACGCGGCTTCTTGGATTGCTCCTCCAGCAACCCGGCGTAGACGCTGTTCAACGCCGCCGCCGCCCGTGGACGGGTGACTCCCGGTTGCAATCGCGCGAACAGGTACAGGTAGTAATCGTCCCAGCGGTCGGTGCCGTTCCAGTGCGGCGTCAGCAGGGGTTTGAAGGTGAGGGGCAGGAATGCCGCCGGTTCCTGGCCCAGGGTTGTGCTGGTGAACCCTTTAGGGGCCACCCCGACGATGGTGAATGTCTGGCCGTTCACTTTGAGCGGGTGGTTGAGCACGCCGCTATCGCCGCCCAGGTGATCCGACCAATAGCCGTAGCTGAGCACCGCCACGGCGTTGCCGCTGCCGGTATCGTCCGCCGGGTCGATGGTGCGGCCCAACAGCGGGCGCACACCCAAAATCGGAAAGTACCCGCCGGACACCACCATGACAGCGTTGGGCAGGGTCTGGTTCTGGAAGGACAGGTTGGCGCCGAGCTGAAAAAACGCGGCGACACCGGTCACGCCCTGTGCATGCTTTTCCAACTCGCGGAACATGGGGTAGCTGAAGATGTGATCCATGCCGCCGGAATCGCTGGTGCGGCTGCTGCCGCCTTTGAACTCTTCGGGCGCAGTCAGCACCACCAGTTCCTGCGGACGCTGCACCGGAAGCGAGTCGAGCAGGATCTGGTGGAGGAGGGAGAAAATCGCCGTGTTAGCCCCGATACCGAGGCCGACCGACAGAATTACGACCAGGCTGAGGAACGGCGCCTTTGCCAGGCTGCGGAACGCGAATCGGATACGTGCCATACAATTCTCTATACTTTATACGCCTGACTTGCCGAAATGGCGCGCACCTGGTGCGGAGATTCAGTAGAATACGGTCGGAGGGGGCAAGCCCTGCGAGTCAACCGCCGTGCAGGCTGCCGGCGGAGGCCGGCTTGACGCTACCGGATGGACGTCCTTTGGCTGACTGCCGGGCTCGGCTGCGACGGGGAGACTATCTCCCTGACGGCGGCGACCCAGCCTTCGCTGGAGGAGTTGATGCTTCGGCGCGCTCCCGTGGGTCCCCGGGATCGACCCTGCACAATCCGGTGCTGGCTTATGAAGTGGGCGAGGAATTTCTGGCGCCGTTTCTATCGCGCGGCCGAAGGGAAGCTGAGCCCGTTCATCCTGGTGGTGGAAGGCTCGATTCCCAACGAGCGGAATAAAGCAGGAAGGCTACTGGGCCACTTTCGGCACCGACCAGTTGACCGGGCAGCCCATCCTCACCATGCGATTGGATCGACCGGCTGGCGCCGAATGCCTGGGCGGTGGTGGCCGCCGGAACCTGCGCCACCTACGGCGGCATTCATGCCATGGAGGGCAATCCGACCGGCGCCATGGGGCTGCCGGATTATCTCGGCTGGGACTGGAAATCCGAGCGCGGGGATTCCCATTGTGTGCATTCCCGGTTGTCCCGCGCAGCCCGACAACATGACCGAGACGCTGCTCTATCTGCTGCATCAATCGGCCGGGCGCGCGCCCATGATTCCGCTGGACGAAGCGCTGCGTCCCACCTGGCTTTTCGGGGAGACGGTGCACGAAGGCTGCGACCGCGGCGGCTACTACGAGCAGGCGGAATTCGCCGAGGAGTACGGCTCGCGGCAGTGCATCGTGAAGCTGGGATGCTGGGGGCCGGTGGTGCAATGCAACGTGGGCAAGCGCGGCTGGATGAACGGTATCGGCGGCTGTCCCAACGTCGGCGGAATCTGCATCGGCTGCACCATGCCGGGGTTTCCGGACAAGTTCATGCCGTTCATGAATCAGCCGCCGGGGTCGCTGCTCTCTTCGAATGCGGTCTCCACTTACGGCCGGGCCATCCATGCGCTGCGGCGGTTCACGCAGGCATCGCTGAACAAGGAGCCGGGCTGGCGGCACCGGTAAATCGATGCGACTACGAACCGGCACGATCGGTGATTGGACAGCCTGGATACGGAGCAGGCGGAGAAGATCCTGCTGGGGCTGGCGCAGGTGTTTCTGAATTCGCCGGATGCCGCCGCAGCAGCGCCGGAGCACGGACGAGCGAGGCGCCGAACCTGGAGGCGCAGTACCGGACGCTGATCGAGCAGATTCCGGCCGTGGTGTTCATGGTCTACCTGGATCGCGGCGTGGGAGAAGCGTACGTCAGCCCGCAGATCGAGACAATGCTGGGATTCTCGCGGGAGGAATGGCTGGAGGATCCGGTTCGCTGGTACGAGCGGATTCATCCCGACGACAAACTGCGCTGGAGCGTGGAAGCCGCGGAGATGTTTCTCTCCGGCCGGCCGCTGC
Organism: uncultured Solibacteraceae bacterium; assembly: GCA_963853855.1. Taxonomy (GTDB): domain Bacteria; phylum Acidobacteriota; class Terriglobia; order Bryobacterales; family Bryobacteraceae; genus Sulfopaludibacter. Next base: position 141,014 of record CAWKYG010000012.1, read on the forward strand.
GTTCGGTCTACCGGGTGATCGCTCGCGACGGGCGGGTGGTCTCGTTTCACTGCGATGCGCAAGATGGTGCGGCGCGCCGACGGCCGGCCGTGGTTCATTCATGGCGTGGGGTTCGACATCACCGATCTCAAGCACGCCGAGGAGGCGTTGCAAGAGGAACGCAATTTCGCTTCGGCGGTGCTGGACACGGTGGGCGCGCTGGTGCTGGTGCTCGACCCGCGAGGGCCGCATCGTGCGCTTCAACCGGGCCTGCGAGCAGACCACCGGCTACGCTTCCGGCGAAGTGACCGGCAGGACAGGTATGGGAGCTTGCTGGCGGCGCCCGAGAAGACGCCAACGGTTCCGCGAAATGTTCGCAGCAGTTGCGCGGCGGCCGGCTTCCGGCGGCGTTCGAGAGCACGTGGACCACGCCGGCAGGGCGCGCGGCAGTCGATTGCGTGGTCCAGCACCGCGCTGACGGCCGCGCGCGGCGCTTTGGAATACGTGATTCTGACCGGAATCGACGTGACGGAAGCGAAGCGCCTGGAGCGCACCATTCTGGAAATCAGCGGCAGGGAACAGCGGCGCATCGGGCAGGATCTGCACGACGGGCTGGGCCAGCACCTGACCGGCGTGGCTTTCATGAGCAAGGTGCTGGAGCAGAAACTGCGCGAAAAAGGCTCTGCCGGAGGCGGCCGAGGCGGCCAAGATTGTGGGACTGGTGAACCAGGCGATCGACAGGACGCGGGAGCTGTCGCGCGGTCTTCTGCCGGTGCTTTCGGACGCGCGCGGGCTGATGTCTGCGCTGGAGCGGCTGGCGCTGGAGGTGGAGGATCTGTTCCAGGTTTCCTGCCGGTTCGAATGCGGCCAGTCCGGTTCTGATTCGCGACAGCGACATCGGCGACGCATCTGTATCACATCGCGCAGGAGGCGGTGAACAACGCGCTGAAGCACGGCCAGCCGCGGCACATCGTCGATCCGTCTGGTCGGGCGGCGAGGAGCCGTTTCTGAGTGTGGACGACGATGGAGTGGGGGTTACGGGCGTGGCAGGGTTCGCCGGGGGCGCAAGGGATGGGGCTGCTGATCATGAGTTACCGGGCGAAGATGATCGGCGGCGCGTCTGGAAGTTCGGCCCGGCGCCGGACGGAGGGACTTCGGTGTGCTGCACGTTTCCCGCGAGCAATCTGGATGACAGGAGGGTAGACGATGACGCCGCAATACCGCGTTGTGTCGGCGGCGAAGAAGGCGACGGTCCTGCTGGTGGACGATCATCCGATCGTGCGTCAAGGTCTGGCGCAGCTCATCAATCAGGAGCCGGACCTGGCGGTCTGCGGCCATGCCGAGGACGCCGCACAGCGCGTTCCACGCGATCGCCGTCTACCGGCCGGACATCGTGATCCTGGACATCTCGCTCAACGGCCCGGACGGGCTTTCGGTGCTCAAGGACATTCGCATGAGCGACGCGGCGCTGCCGGTGCTGGTGCTTTCCATGCACGACGAGTCGCTCTACGCGGAACGCGCGCTGCGCGCCGGCGCCAACGGCTACATCATGAAGCAGGAGGCCACGGAGCGGGTGCTGGAGGCCATCCGCCGCATTCGGGGCGGCGAAGTGTACGTGAGCGACCGGATCGCCAAGCGGTTGCTGCGCCAGGTGGTCAGCAGCCCCGCGGCGGGGAAGTCGCCGATGGAGGCGCTGACGGACCGGGAACTGGCGGTGTTCCGGCTGATCGGCAAAGGGCGCGGCACGCGCGAGATCGCCGACGATCTGCACGTGAGCATCAAGACCGTGGAATCGTACCAGGCGCATATCAAGGAAAAGCTGTCGCTTGAAGAACGCCCGCGAATTGGTCCAGCACGCCATCCAGTGGGTGACTCGCGAAGACGGGCCGTAGATGGTCATCGAAGAATCCCTGATCATTCTGACGTTCGAAACTCTTACGCGCCGGTTCGAAGCGACGCAGTCCGCCCTCGACTGAGTGTGTCACAAGCGCAGTCCCTTTCATACTCAGGGACTCGCTCGATCACCGAGAATAGAAGTCCGATGGCGGGCAATCGCCCACATCGCGGGTTGCAGGCTTCGAGGCATCTTCTAAACTCAATCACGGTAGGCTGTCTCGCGAACTCAGAGTACCGACTGGCGATAGAGGAGGGGAAGACCATGGCGGACAAGGTTCCGCACGGCCGTGTGACTCAAAAACCGTCGCCGGTTCGTGATGTTCACATCGTTTGGATGACCGCGGGTCTGGGCTGTGACGGCGATTCGGTTTCCATCACCGCGGCCACGCAGCCCAGCGTCGAAGACGTTTTGTTAGACGCCATTCCGGGCCTGCCCAAAGTGCACCTGCACAACCCCGTGCTGGCCTACGAAAACGGCGACGACTTCCTGAAGTACTGGTATCAGGCCGAAGAGGGCAAGCTCGATCCGTTCGTGCTGGTGGTGGAAGGTTCGATCCCGAACGAAAAAATCAAAAAGGAAGGATATTGGGCGGCGCTCGGCACCGATACCAAGACCGGCCAGCCGATCACCACCAACGAATGGATCGATCGCCTGGCTCCCAAGGCGATGGCCGTGATCGGCTGCGGCACCTGCGCCACTTACGGCGGAATCCACGCCATGGCGGGCAATCCGACCGGCTGCCATGGGTCTGGCCGATTACCTGGGTTGGGACTGGCGGTCGAAGGCCGGCATTCCGATCGTCAATGTCCCGGGCTGCCCGGTGCAGCCGGATAACTTCATGGAGACGGTCCTGTATCTTCTTTATCAGGTGGCCGGACTGGCGCCCATGATTCCGCTGGACGACCTGGGCCGTCCCGAATGGCTGTTCGGCAAGACCGTTCACGAAGGCTGCGACCGCGCCGGCTTACTACGAACAGGGCGATTTCGCGCACGGAATACGGCTCGCCGAAATGCATCGTCAAGCTGGGCTGCTGGGGACCGGTGGTGAATTGCAACGTTCCCAAGCGCGGATGGATGGCGGGTATCGGCGGCTGTCCCAACGTGGGCGGCATCTGCATCGGCTGCACCATGCCGGGCTTCCCGGACAAGTTCATGCCGTTCATGGACGAGCCGCCCGGCGGCAAGGTGTCCACCGGGGTCGTCGGCGTCTACGGCCGCGCGGTCAGCGCGCTGCGCTCGTTCACCAACAGCACACTGAACAAGGAGCCGAAGTGGCGGCATCCGCGCGCCGAACTTACCACCGGCTATCACCCCAGAACTTACTAAGCAGAGGAGAGGAACCAAGTAACATGAGTACAATTACCTGCACCGACAACCGAGACTCCGAGCGGGTCCCGGAAGCTGGTGGAGATGAACTGGGACCCGATCACCCGCATCGTGGGCAGCCTGGGAATCTTCACCAAGATCGACTTCGAAAACCGGCAGGTCGCGGAATGCCACAGCACCTCCTCCATCTTTCGCGGCTACAGCATTTTCATGAAGGGCAAGGATCCGCGCGACGCGCACTTCATCACCAGCCGCATCTGCGGCATCTGCGGCGACAATCACGCCACCTGCGCCACTTACGCGCAGAACATGGCGTTCGGCATCAAGCCGCCGCCCATGGCCGAATGGATCGTCAACCTGGGCGAAGCCGCGGAGTACATGTTCGACCACAATATCTTCCAGGACAACCTGGTGGGCGTGGATTTCTGCGAGCAGATGGTGAAGGAGACCAATCCCGGCGTGCTCGCCAAGGCCGAGAAGACCGCATTCTCCGCACTCCAACCTGCACGGCTTCCGCACCATCGCGGACATCATGCGGGCGCTCAATCCGTTCACCGGCTCGTTCTACCGCGAAGCGCTGCAGATGAGCCGCATGACGCGCGAAATGTTCTGCCTGATGGAGGGCCGGCACGTCCATCCCTCCACGCTGTATCCGGGCGGCGTGGGAACCGTGCCCACGGTGCAGCTCTTCACCGATTACCTGGTGCGCCTGATGAAGTACGTGGAGTTCATGAAGAAGGTGGTCCCGCTGCACGACGATCTGTTCGACTTCTTCTACGACGCGCTGCCCGGCTACGAGAAGGTCGGCCAGCGCCGCGTCCTGCTGGGCTGCTGGGGCTCGTTCAACAATCCCGACGTCTGCGACTACACCTACAAGAACATGACCGACTGGGGCCGCGGGATGTTTGTCACTCCCGGCGTGGTGGTGGACGGCAAGTTGGTCACCACCGACTTGGTGGACATCAACCTGAACATCCGCATTCTGCTGGGCAGTTCCTATTACGACGACTGGGAGAATGCCGAGACGTTCGTCAGAGAGGATCCGCTGGGCAACCCGGTGGACAAGAATCATCCCTGGAACCAGACCACCATTCCGCGCCCGCAGAAGCGCGACTTCAGCGGCAAGTACACCTGGGTCATGTCGCCGCGCTGGTTCGACAAGCGCACCGGCGATCACCTGGCGCTGGATACCGGCGGCGGTCCCATCGCGCGCTTGTGGGCCACGGCGCTGGCGGGGATCGTGGATATCGGCTACATCAAGGCCACCGGCCACAGCGTGAAGATCTATCTGCCCAAGACCATGTCGCTGCCGGAGGTGGAGTTCGAATGGAAGATTCCGAAGTGGAGCAACGCCATCGAGCGCGACCGCGCCCGCACTTACTTCCAGGCGTACGCCGCCGCTGCGCGCTGCACTTCATGCGAGAAGGCGATGGCGGAGCTGCATCGCGGCAACACCAGGACGTGGACCGATTTCAAGGTTCCCGACGAGGCCATCGGCTGCGGCTTCCACGAGGCCGTGCGCGGCGTGCTGTCGCATCACGTGGTGATCCGCGACGGCAAGATCGCCAACTACCATCCTTATCCGCCGACGCCCTGGAACGCCAATCCGCGCGATATCTACGGCACGCCGGGGCCGTACGAAGACGCGGTGCAGAACACGCCCATCTTCGAGGAGAACGGGCCCGACAAGTTCAAGGGCATCGACATCATGCGCGCGGTCCGCAGCTTCGATCCGTGCCTGCCCTGCGGTGTCCACATGTACCTGGGCGACGGCAAGGTGCTGGAGACGCATCATTCGCCGATGTTCGGCGTGGAACAACATGATTGAGGAAGACAAGCTGCGCGAGCGCGTGCAAAGAATCGCCGACCTGGTGCGCCGGCTGGACACGGCCACCGACGCGGCGGTAAGAGTGCAGGTCCAACAACTGCTCCAGGCGGTGATGGATCTCCACGGCGAGGCGTTCGAGCGCATACTCGAACGCCTGCGCAGTACCGGAGTGGCCGGAGAGGCTTTGCTGGATTCCATGGTCGCCGACCCGGTGGTGGCGAGCGTGCTGGTGCTGCACGGACTGCACCCGGTGGATTTCGAGACCAGGGTGCGGACGGCGATCGAAAAGGCCCAATCCGGCGCTGCGCCTGCACGGAGCCATCGCGGAGTTGGGCGGCGCGAGGGATGGCGATGTGAAGATCCGGATTCGCGGCGTGAGCGACGCGGTCGACGGCCCGCTCCGTGAAGTCGCTACTGGAGGAGGAACTTTATGCGGCGGCTCCGGACGCGGTATCGGTGGACTTCCTCGGGCCTTGAGAAGTTTGCCTCGCCGGATTTCGTGCCGCTGGAGCAGGTAGGCATACTGGCGGCGGGAAAGGCCGGCGGTTGAGGATGCCGCAACAGTCCTTTCAGGCATTCGGAACGCTGCAGCGCTTCGCGCGGCGCCGCGACAGCGAGGAGCGCTGCGAGTTGTGCGGCTCGGCGGTGGCTCCGGAGCACGAACACCTGGCAGAGCCGGGACAGCGGCGCTTGATCTGCTCCTGCCAGGCGTGCGCCATTCTGTTCAGCGGGCAGGTAGGGCAGCGCTACCGGCGCGTTCCCACGGTGGTTCGCGCTTCTGCCGGGGTTCCTGTTGACGGACGCGCAGTGGGACAGCCTGCTGGTGCCGATCAACATGGCGTTTTTCTTCGCCAACAGCGCGACAGGCAGAGTCACCGCCGTTTACCCGAGTCCGGCGGGGGCCACCGAATCGCTTCTGCCGCTGGAAAACTGGGAGCAGATTGCGCGCGCCAATCCGGTAGTGCGATCCATGGAGCCGGATGTGGAGGCGCTGCTGGTGAATCGCCTGGGTTCGATCCGCGGATTCCCGGTGAATCAGTATTTCCTGGTGCCGATCGACCAGTGCTTCAAACTGGTGGGATTGATCCGGACGTATTGGCGCGGGCTCTCGGGAGGCGAAGAGTTGTGGCGGGAAGTGGCCGACTATTTCGCCGGGCTGGCATCGCGGGCGGTCGTGGCCAGGGAGGAGTCTCATGCCTGACCTGGATTTCCGCGTGGAAAGCGCGGAGCCCGTCCCTTTCGCGGCGGTACCTATGCTGGCCTTCCGCGTGGCGGTCACGCAATGTCAGTGCTCGCGGAGGAAATCTACAGTGTGGCGCTGCGCTGCCAGATTCAGATTGAAGCCCCGCGGCGACGCTACAGCGAAGAGGAAAAGGGGCGGCTGCTGGATCTGTTCGGCGAACCGGAGCGATGGGGCCAGACGCTGCGCAACATGCTGTGGACCAACACCGCGACTGCGGTCCCGGGTTTCACGGGGAGCGCCACGGTGGAGTTGCAGGTGCCTTGTTCGTTCGATTTCAACGTGGCATCGACCAAATATTTTCACGGCATCGAACAAGGCGAGATCCCGCTGTGCTTTCTGTTCAGCGGCACCGCGTTTTATAGCGGCGCCGACGGCAGCCCGCAAGTCGCGCCCATTTCCTGGAGCAAGGAAGCGCGCTATCGCCTGCCGCTTGCCACGTGGCGCGAAATGATGGAGACGTACTATCCCAACAGCGCCTGGTTGTGCCTGCGGCGGGACATTTTCGAGCGCTTATACCAGTACAAAGTCAGGCACGGAATTCCCACTTGGGAAGCCGCGCTGGAGAGAATCCTGCCGGCGGTGGAGGAGACGGTGCAGTCGTGAGCATTTCCCGGGTGGAAAAGATCGCCAACGCGGTGCTGTACGAGGGCTACATCCTATATCCGTATCGCGCGTCGGCGGTGAAGAACCGGCAGCGGTGGAACTTCGGGGTGATTTATCCGCGCGCTACAACGAACAGGAGCAGGGCGAGCCGTACCAGATGGAGACGCAGTGCCTGGCGCAGGGCGACGCGCTGACGGAACTGGAGGTGAAGGTCAGGTGCCTGCGATTGGTGGATCGCGTGGTTGGGTACCTGTCCGAGCCGGTGAGCGAACTACCGCAGAGCGAGGAGCCCGCATTGGTGCCGGCGGAGGCGATCTCGATCGACGGGCGCGAGTACGAATCGTGGCAGGAGGCCAGCGAGTGCGAGATGACGCTGCCCGCGGTCCGGTTTGCGATTCTGGCTGCCGGGCAGACGCGCCGCCGATTTGCCTTTCCGGCCACCAGGACTATCGAGCGCCTGTGCGACTCGGAGGGAGTGATTGCCGGGCTGATTGTGCGCACCCAGCAGCCGCTGGAATGCTGGATTGAGACCGGCATGGAAAAGTTGGAGGACGGCCTGTTTCGGATCAGCGTGAGAATCTCGAACCACACGCCGTTGCGCAACGGCGGGCCCCTCGGGAGGGACAACGCGCTGGCCTCGTCGCTGCTTTCGGCGCACACTATTCTACAAGTCTCCGGCGGCGAGTTCGTTTCGCTGCTGGAGCCGCCCGCCCGGTTTCAGGACGCTGCCGCGGGGTGCAGGAACGCCGGAACCTGGCCGGTGCTGGCGGGCGAAGAGGGACGGCGCGACACGATGCTTTCTTCCCCGATTATTCTCTACGATTATCCGCAGGTGGCGCCGGAGAGTCCCGGCGACCTGTTTGACGGGGCGGAGATCGACGAGATACTCTCGCTGCGCATCCTGGCATTGACCGACGACGAGAAGAGCGCCATGTGCCGCAGCGACGACCGGGCGCGCATGATTCTGGAGCGGACCGAGGCCCTGCCGCCGGAGCATTTCATGAAGCTCCACGGTGTGTTGCGCGCCATGGGCCCGCGCAATGGAGGGGCGTCGTGAACGAGTGGGAATGGCAGTTGCTGGAAGATAAGTCTCCGCTCGAAAGCCTGCGCGTTGGGGGCGTGGAACTGCGGGCGGGCGATACGGTGAGACTGCGGCCGCGCGCCGGAGGGGATGTCTTCGACCTGGCGCTGGCGGGTAAGACGGCGGTGATCGAAAGCATCGAGCAGGACTACGAGGGCCTGGCGCATTTAGCGGTGGTCCTGGAAGACGACCCGGGGCGCGACCTGGGAATGCTGCGCCAGCCGGGCCACCGGTTCTTCTTCGCCGCCGAAGAGGTGGAGCCGGTGCAGCAGGGCGGATCGGGGTCATGAAGATTCTGATCGCAGGCATTGGGAATATCTTTCATGGCGACGATGCCTTCGGCGTCGCGGTGGCGAATCGCCTGGCCAGTCGGCACTTGCCCGAAGAGGTGCGGCTGGTGGATTTCGGGATTCGCGGATTCGACCTGGCTTATGCGCTGCTGGACGGCTATGACGTCACCATTCTGGTGGACGCGGCGGCGCGGGGCGAAGCGCCGGGTACGCTGTACACCATGGAGATCGACCCCAACGCGCCGGACGGCCTGGACCAGCCGGCGGTGGACGTGGCGACGCATGGGATGAACCCGATGCGCGTAATGCAGATGGCGCGGGCCATGGGCGGCAGCCTCGGGCGCATCCTGCTGGTGGGGTGCGAGCCGGAGACGCTGGGCCCGGAGGACGAAGGGCTGATGGGGCTGAGCGCGACGGTGGAGGCGGCGGTGGATGTGGCCGCCGATATGGTGGAAGCGCTGGCGGCAAAGTTTCTGGAAGCGGCTCGCGGCGAGCCAGGCAAAGGCGCCGCGGCTTGATGAACGATCGGAAAGGAGAGGATTATGGCGGCAGTTTCAATGATGCGCTCGGGGCGTGCGGAACTCGAGTCGAACGATACAAGGGATACCTTGTTTTTACTCGGAGGGATTTCTCTGATTGTGTTCGGCGTGGGCCTGGTGGCCACCAACCCGGTAGTGCGCAAGCTTCTGGGAGAGACTAATGTGGGCAGCCTGCTGCAGGGCGCCGTGCCGGATCTGGAACGCTACCTGAAGATCCGGTCGATGTAAAGCTGACACGACATGGTACCCACGAACAGGGCCGAGGGCCTGGCGCCCTCCTATGTGCTGGACCCGGGCATGAGCCGGTTTCAGGTGAAGGCGTACGCTAGCGGCATGCTTTCGGCTTTCGGCCACAACCCCACCATCGCCATCCGCGCATTCACGGGCGAAGCCTGGTATCGTCCGCAAGCGCCTGAGCAATCGTCGTTCCGGCTGGAGATTGACGCCGGCTCGCTGGCGCTGAGTAGCGATGCGAGCGAGAAAGACCGCCGCGAGATGGAGCGCATGATGCGGGAAGAGGTGCTGGAGACGGCGCGTTTTCCGGAGATCCGCTTTGCCAGCTCGGGCATCGATGCCAGCCAACTTGCGGAGGGGATGTACGCCATGAAGATTCTCGGCAAGCTGTCGCTGCACGGTACGGAGCGCGACGTGGTGATTCCGTGCACCGTGATGATTGACGAAGAGCGGCTGCGGGCCAACGGAGAATTTTCCATTCGCCAGACCGACTACGGGATTCGACTGGTCTCAGTGGCGGGCGGCACGCTGAAACTGAAAGACGAATTGAAATTCCAGTTCGATATGGTTGGCAATCGCAAGCGCGAGGCCTTCGGGGACTGATATGTGCCTGGCGATTCCGGGGAAGATTCTCTCGCTGGCGGACGATTTGACGCACAGCGCCATGATTGAGGTAGTGGGGGTACGGCGCAGGGTGGATGTGAGCCTGGTGGAGCCGGAAGGGATCGGCCCCGGTGACTGGGTGCTGATCCACGTGGGTTTCGCCTTGAGCAAGATTCGCGAAGAGGATGCGATGGAGCAATTGCAGATGCTCCGCGTCCTGGGCGAGACGCAGGCCGCCGAGGAGGAAGTACGCGGCTACAGCCATGACGAGGCCGATGCGCCGCCGGGGGAGAAGGCGTTCCCATGAAATACATCGATGAATTTCGCGAGCCGGAGCTGATCGCGCGGACATCCGCGGAGATCCGGCGCCTGGCGGATCCCGCCCGGCACTACCGCTTCATGGAGGTGTGCGGCGGTCACACGCACGCCATCTACCGGTTCGGCCTGAAGGATCTGCTGCCGCCCAATATCGAACTGGTGCACGGTCCGGGGTGTCCGGTGTGCGTGCTGCCGATGGGCCGGATCGACGACGGCCTGGCGATTGCGGCGGAGGCGGGCGTGATGTTCACCGCGTTTGGCGATATGATGCGGGTGCCGGGCACGAAGGGCAGCCCTTTGGAGCACAAAGCCCGCGGCGCCGATATACGGATTGTGTATTCGCCGGCGGACGCGCTGAAGCTGGCGCGCGCCAATCCCGCGAAGCACGTCATGTTCTTCGCCATCGGCTTTGAGACCACCGCGCCTTCCACGGCATTGACGCTGATGCGCGCCAAGGCCGAGGGCATCCGGAATTTCTCGGTCTTCTGCAACCACGTCACGATCATTCCGGCGATCCGCGCCATTCTGGATTCGCCGGACATGCGGATTGACGCGTTCATTGGACCGGGCCACGTTTCCACGGTGATCGGCTGCCGGCCGTATGAGTGGATCGCGCGGCACGAGGGCAAGCCGATCGTGGTTTCGGGCTTCGAGCCGCTGGACGTGTTGCAATCGGTGGCCATGCTGCTGCGGCAACTCGAGGCGAAGGAAGCCAAGGTGGAGAATCAGTACCGGCGCGTGGTCCCGTGGGAGGGAAATCGCGCGGCACTGCAGGCGATGGCGGAAGTATTCACGCTGCGCAGCTATTTCGAATGGCGCGGCATGGGGTTCATCTCGCAGTCGGCGCTGGCGCTGCGCGATTCCTATGCGGAGTGGGACGCGGAGAAGCGCTTCCGCGTGCCGGGCATCCGCGTTACGGATCCCAAAGCGGCACAGTGCGGCGAGGTGTTGAAGGGAGTGCTGAAGCCCGCGCAATGCAAGCTATTCGGCAACGAATGCACGCCCGAGCGTCCGGTGGGCGCGCTGATGGTGTCTTCCGAAGGCGCCTGCGCCGCGTACTACCAATACGAGCACCGGAAGAGCGCGCTGGTCTCGATTCCGGCATAGGCAGACTGGGGTTAGGGATAGGGGTTGGGGATAGGGGCTGTGTGGCCAGCCTTTCTCCGCGTCTTCCTCCGCGACTCCGCGCCTCCGCGCTGAGTTTCCTGCCTACGTCTTCAGTTCCGCCACAATTTCAGCGGCGATTTCCCGAGCTTTTTCCATTTCTCCCGGGGGCAGACTGATGGCGCCGACGCGGGCGTGGCCGCCTCCGCCGTAGCGCTCGCAGATGGTGGCGAGGTTGTGGGTGGGCTCCTTGGCGGCCCAGGGGTTGGAGCCTACAGAGATCTTGGTGCGGAAACTGGAAGGGCTCACCGATACGGTGTAGGTGGAATTCGGAAACAGATAATAAGGGATAAATTTGTTATAGCCCTCGACGTCGTTTCCGGTCAGGTCGAAGAACACCACGCCATTATTTTCGCGGGCGCGGCTTTTGATGATGGCCTTATTCTCCACGTGGCGCTGGTAGAGGGGCTCGTAGAGCGCCTGAATTTCCGGCTCGGCGATGATTTCCGAAAGTTGGCGCCGCTGCATCCAGCCGATGATCTTCTGTACGATGCCGGAGCCTTTGGCGGCTTCGATCACCAGGGTCAGTTTCATGGCGGGCGCGCCCAGTTCCACCGCGGTCTTGGCATCGGGATATTGGGCGCCATCGATGATCAGCGACCAGGCTACCAGGTCATCCAGTTCCGGGGCGCGAAACCCGAAGCGGTCGCACGCCACGCGCGCGATGAAGGCGGTGCAGGATTTGTAGCTGGGATCGTAGAGCTTCCGGCCGCTGGTATCGCGGCGGAAGTGCTCGGCATCCTCGGCGGTGAGGAAGGCGCTCTGGTGGTGGTCGAACCACCAGGTGAGGCGCGGGTCGCTCGAGTATTTGAAGTCTACGATAGCGTTTTCATCGCCATCGAACAGACCGGGGTCGAACATCTGGGATGCTTTGTGAGCCATTCCCGTGTAGCGGAACTCAGCATCGGGGTGGATCGCCCCGGCAATGAAGCGGCTGAAATAAGCAGCGGACGCTGCGCCGTCAAAGCAATGGTCGTGATACAGCACGCGTTCCAGCATGAGTAGTTTGCGGAAAACCTTCCAGCTTGCCTGAAAGAAACAAGAAATGCAACTTTTTCTGCTACTTTGAGTAAACCATGCGAAATATTCCCGGCTGGGACCAATACTACCTGGACATCTGCAAGGTGGTGGGAGCGCGCAGCAAGGACCCAAATACGCAGTTAGGCTGCATTATTGTGGGTCCAAACCACGAAATCCGCTCGACCGGTTACAATTCTTTCCCGCGGGGGATCCGCGACGATGTCCCGGAGCGGCTGGTGCGGCCCACCAAATACCTTTGGATCGAACATGCCGAGCGGAACGCAATTTGTAACGCCGCGCGCGCCGGTACCGCTACCGAAGGCTGCACCATCTACGTCGAGATCATGCCGTGTATGGATTGTGCCCGGGCCATTGTGCAGGCCGGGATCGTGCAAGCGGTGATCTCGGGGGAGCGGATGGCGCAATACTCCAGCGAATACTACAACGAGCACTTCGGGATGGTGGAGACGCTGTTCCGCGAAGCCCGGGTGGCGATTCGCCGCGTATGACCGGCGCTCAGTCCGCGCCCTTCGTCAGCGATTCGGGCTCGTTCTCAGACGAAAAGCGGTAGAACCGGCGCGAACACTGGCGGCAGCGGTAGGGTACACGTCGAACGGCAATCATCAGTGAATCGAAAAGGCCGTGCGAATGAGACCGCCGGACGTCCTTTCCTCCGCAACGAGGACAACGCAATGTGCTCTCAGACTCGATGGGCAATCCTGGTCCTTATGGTTTGAGCTTAGCAAAATTCTATGACGACGCGCATCGCCGATTTGCTGCTGTTTGGTCTGGCCTCACGTTTCGATTTCTGTAATTAAACTCGCAGTCTAGCCATTCAATTTATCGAGATCCGCAGCCGTGCCGAAGGGTATGCCCGTGAGGGCCGGGTCGATGTTCTTCAGAAGGCCCGTCAGGACCGAGCCTGCGCCCACTTCCAGGAACCGGGATGTGCCGCGGCCGGCCAGATAGCGAATGGTCTCCACCCAACGCACCGGGTTGGGTACCTGCTGATAAAGCCCCTCGCGCGCCTCCGGGCCGGTGCGGACCTCGCGAGCCTGCCAGTTATTAACTAGCGGACAGGCCAGATCGGCGAAGGGGGTGGCATCCAGATCGGCCTTCAGCCGCGCCTGGGCGGGCTGCATCAGGGCGCAATGGAACGGCGCGCTCACCGGCAGCAGTACGGCGCGCCGGGCTCCCGCGGCCTTGGCCAGGGCTATGGCGCGATTCACCGCGGCCGCATGGCCGGCAATCACCACCTGGTCCGGCGAATTGAAATTGGCGGCGCTGACGGTTTCGCCCTGCGCGGCTTCGGCGAGCACGCCGTCCAGTTTGCCCTCCGGGAGCTTCAGGAGCGCCGCCATGGCGCCCACTCCGGGGGGGACCGCCTCCTGCATATACTGGCCGCGCCGGCGCACCAGGCGTACCGCATCGGCGAATTGCAAGCTCCCGGCGGCCACCAGGGCGGAATACTCTCCGAGGCTATGCCCGGCCACATACTCCGGTACGACTCCGTGCTCTTTGAGGACTTCGAAGGCGGCAACGGACACGGTGAGCAGCGCCGGCTGGGTATTGGCGGTGAGGCGGAGCTGCTCCTCGGGCCCTTCGAAGCACAGGCGCGACAGAGGCTCACCGAGGGCTTGGTCCGCTTCCTCGAATACGCGGCGGGCGGCGGGGAAGGCTTCTGCCAGGGATTTGCCCATCCCAACGGACTGGGACCCCTGGCCTGGGAAGACGAATGCAGTTATGGGTGTCAACTCAGGATTATAACGTCCAGCGGACGTAGGCATAGACTACCGGGAGAGCGAACAGGGTGCTGTCCACGCGGTCCAGGAACCCGCCGTGGCCGGGCAGAATGCTGCTGGAATCTTTGACGCCGGCGCCGCGCTTGATGGCGGATTCGGCCAGGTCGCCGAATTGCCCGGCGATGTTGGCGGCACTGGTGAGCAGCACGGCGTGGAGCACGGGCACGCGGACGAACCAGACCAGGTACGCTCCGGCAAAAAGGACCGCCGTGACCACCGAAGCGGCGGCGCCTTCCCAGCTCTTTTTGGGGCTGACGCGCGGCGCCAGTTTGTGCTTGCCGAGCTTGCGGCCCACCACGTACGCCCCGGTATCACCCACCCAGTTCAGGATGAGCGCGAACATCAGCCAGTGAGGACTAGCCGCGCGCAGGGGGCCGGCGGGGACCCAGCAGCCAAACGCATAGACGACGCCGGTGACCAGCAATGCCGAGTGGGGCAGCGCCTTGGAGAGATCTTCCATGCGCATGGACAGGAGAAACGCCACCAGTGCCGCGGCCACCAGAACCTGCCAGCCGGGCCAGGCGAGCAGAACAAGCCCGGCGGCATAACCGAGAAGTCCGGGCTCGCCAAACCCGTAGGCCGCCGCGATATCGTTGTACTCGCGATAACAGAGGGATGCCGACAGCGCCACGACGCCCAGGAACACCCAGTAGTTGGCCCACAACACTACGTATACGACGATGGGAATCAGCGCCAGCGCGGTGAGAATGCGCCTCATGACGAACGGAGCGCTTCGATGAGTGTCTCGTCACCGGCCTTAATCGCGCCGTTCAGCGGTGTGCCGCTAAGGCCGCCATAGCGCCGGTCGCGCTTCTGATACTCGACTACGGCCTGTAACAGGTCCGTGCGGGTGAAGTCCGGCCACAGGGTTTCGGTGACGTACAGTTCCGAATAGGCGATCTGCCAGAGCAGAAAATTGCTGATGCGCATTTCGCCGGAGGTGCGGATCAGCAGATCCGGATCCGGGCAGGAGGCGGTGTAGAGGGCGGTGGCGATCATGTCTTCATCCACCTTGAGCCGGCCGATGCTGCCATCCAGCCGCGCCATCTCGAGGATGGAATTGAAGGCGTCGACGATTTCCGCGCGGCCGCCGTAGTTGATCGCCAGGTTCACCAGCAGGCCGCGATTGGGCGAGGTGGCGTCGATGGCGAATTCCAGTTCGCGGCGCACCTGCGGGGGCAGGGCATCCAGGCGGCCGATGGCCTGCCAGGCGGATATCGTTCTTTTGCAGCTCGGGCAGTTCCTGCTTCAGGTAGAAGCGCAGCAGGCGCCACAGGGTTTCCACTTCATGCCGCGGACGCTTCCAGTTTTCAATCGAGAAGGCGTACAGGGTGAGGACCTTGATTCCCAGCCGGGCACACGTTTCCACGGTAGAGCGGACGGGGCCGATGCCGGCTTTGTGGCCCGCTACCCGCGGCAGGCGCCGCCGGCCGGCCCAGCGCCCGTTTCCGTCCATGATGATCGCGACGTGTGCAGGCAGGCGGGCGGGATCGATCGCCTGGGCCAGATCCCAGTCCTTCTGCCCTGGCTGGAGCGATTCCAGTAAGGCCTTCATTGAATAACCCATTATGGTACAACACCAACGCCCTAAAGAGCCATTTTCCTGGGGAAGGCAGAGGTGTATATTTCGGTCATGAAGGGTTGGGCTTTATGGATTCTGGCGGCGGCCCTGTGGACGCCCGCTGGGAGAGCGCAGACTGCGACGGAGATTCTGCAAAAAGTGGCTGCGGCGTATCGCGGAGGAGCGCCGCTCGATATCGAATGGGTGGAGGGTTTCGAGCATCAGTCTCAGGCGTTGACAAGCGCCACCCAGTCGCACATCCGCATGGTGCAGTCCGGCACGAAGGCGCGGCTCGAGCAGGGCGGAATGCTGTACGTCTCCGACGGGGTCCACGACTGGCAGTATAGTTCCGCGTTCCACGAATATGCACAAACGAAAGACGGCATGAACAACCGGTTTGTCCAGTACCTGCGAATCGCCGATCAAGCGCAAAAGGTGCGGCTGCTTCGGGAGGAGAGCCTGACCCTGCAAGGAGCCGGCGTGCCGTGCTACGTGATTGATCTGGAGCGCACGAACCGCCTGCCAACGCCGGAAGAAACCTACTGGATCGATAAGTCGCGCTACCTGGTGTTGAAATCGAGCTCTTCGACGCTGCCCGCGGCTGCGGATGTCCCGGGCGGCACTACCCGGCGCGTCATGCAGGTGAGCCGCGTGACAACCGGCGCCGCTATACCGGATTCGCTCTTCGAATTCACGCCGCCGGCCGGAGCCAAACTCGTGGACCGCATCAATTCCACACCGCAATCGCCCCTGCTTGGCAAGCCTTTCCCGGAATTCGAGTGGACCGATTTGCAGGGTAATCCGTTCAGTACAAAGAGTCTGTCCGGTCACGTGGCGGTAATCCAGATCGGCCGATTCTACAGCGGCGCGGACACATCTTTCGTGGAACTGCTACATCGCGCTCTGGCGCCAAAGGACGTGATCGTGTGGGAGGTGATCAAGGGCCGCACTTCTGGTCTGCAGGGTGAAGTGCAGCGACTCGGCTATACCATGCCGCTGCTGGTGGCATCGTCCTCCACGACCGCCGCCGCCCTGGGATTCGGGAACGGCCTCCTGATGGGCGTGCTGGTACTCGATCGATCCGGCAAAGTGGTGTACCACTCTAACGGAATGACGGGCACCAGCCTTCAACAGGACGTAGTCGCGGCGTTGCGGGACGCCGGTGTCTGGTAACCCTACGCCGAAACGCGGATGGCGTCCGCGGGCGCTTCCGCCACCCGGAACTTCCGCGAGGTAATGCGGACGGCAGTGTGGTGGTTGTCGCTGCGGACAACGAAACCCGTGACCAGAAGATCAACTGGATATAAGTCGGCGTACTTGACGGGCCAATCGACCACCATTTCGATGTGAGCGCCTTCCGGAAGCGGACCACGGCTTCGAAAACTCAGGCCGCTGCTGCTCATGTCCAGCGAGAATCCGCTGCCTGCGCGCGCTATGCGACCTTTCTGCGACACGTGGTAATCCACCGGCAAGTGAACTCCGTAACGGGGGTGTCGTCGGCGTTCGGCGAAAATCTTATCCATTGCAGATCTCTCCTAGGGCCTCTCCTATCGGTTAGGAGCGCGTAAATAGGGCAGAAGAGGCGAACTTTTTGTTTTCCCAAGAGCTAGCAATCTTTTGGCCATTCGTTAGAATTCCCACGAATGGCACTATGTGCCGGCCATCAAGGGGGCGATCAAGCACTTCTTACCGTTTCCGGCAAGTCAGAATTACTCCCCCGTGTAGTTTGGTATGCTCGAAGACATGGCGGACCGAAGTTTCAGCGACGTCGGGGGAACGCCCGGCGGCCTGGGTCATTTTCTGCTTGGCTTTATCATGGCCTGCCTTGGGGCGTACCTCCTGGCAAACCAGGTGACCGTGGCTGGTTCGTACTGGAACTTCTATGGCGGCAATACCTTCGGAATCACGCTCATCCCGATGCTGATCGGCATCGCCCTGCTGTTCTGGAACGGCAAAAGCGTCACGGGGTGGCTGCTGACGGCGGCCGGCGCTTTGTTTATTCTGGCCGGGGTGATCGCCAACATGCACATTTACTTTCAGCCCACCAGCCTGTTCAACACCATCGTGATGCTGGTGTTGCTGGTAGGCGGACTCGGCATGATCGCCCGCTCCATGCGCGCGCACCAGTAACCGGTTCCGGCGGCTGCCCTCTTCCGCCTTCTGCTACCATGAGGTTTCCCTTCAATTTATGGCGCTGCGATTCTATAACACGTTGTCTCAGCAGGTGGAGGAGTTCGTTCCAGCGCGTGACAATACCGTCCGCATGTACAGCTGCGGACCGACGGTTTACGATTTTGCGCACATCGGCAACTTTCGCACCTTCACGTTCGTGGATATTCTGCGTAAGTGGCTGCGGGCCAGCGGCTTCCAGCTCAATCACGTGATGAACGTGACGGACGTGGACGATAAGATCATTCGCAACGCCGTGGCCCAGCACAAGGATCTGAACGAATATACGGCGGTATATACGAAGGCTTTCCTGGAAGATTGCGCCACGCTGCGGCTGGAGCGGCCGGAGAACCTGGTGCCGGCCACCGAACACATCGACGACATGGCCGCCGCCATCGAAAAGCTGGCCGCTGGCGGCCATACGTACACCAGCGACGGCTCGGTGTATTTCCGGATCGCTTCTTTCCCGGGCTACGGCAAGCTTTCGCACAACGATTTCAGCGGCAACCTCGCCGGCGCGCGCGTGGATGTGGACGAGTACGAAAAGGCCGACGCCCGCGATTTCGCACTGTGGAAGGCGCCCAAGGAGGGCGAACCCTTCTGGCACTACTTCCATGGGTCCGGGGCGTCCGGGCTGGCACATCGAGTGCTCCGTGATGGCCATCAAGTACCTGGGCGAGACGCTGGACATCCACGCGGGCGGCGTCGACCTGATTTTTCCGCACCATGAAAACGAAATCGCGCAATCGGAATCGCTCACCGGCAAGCCGTTTTCCCGCTTCTGGATGCACGCCGAGTTTCTGATGGTGGAAGGCCAGAAGATGTCCAAGTCGCTGGGCAATTATTTCACCCTGCGCGACCTTCTGGGCAAGGGATACGCGCCGGAGGCGATCCGCTATCTGCTGGCCTCGGCGCCGTACCGCAAGCAACTCAACTTTACTTTCGACGGACTGAAGAGCGCGGCCACGGCCATTGACCGCCTGCGCAATTTCAAACTGCGGCTGGAGACCGACCGTTTCCCCGAAGGCGCCAATCGCGAACTGGCGGCGCGCACGGCGGCGGCCTGCCTGGCGTTTCCGGGCCGGCATGGACGACGATCTGAACACCGCCGAAGCGCTGGCCGCCGTCTTCGAATATGTGCGCGACGCCAACAGCGCCATGGATTCCGGCGAATTCCGCGCGGGCGACGTCCCGGCGGCGCTGGAACTGCTGGCGCTGTTCGATTCCGTGTTCGACGTGCTGCGGCCCACGGCCAGCGCCGGCGGCCTGTCCGATGCGGAAGTGGAATCGCTGATCGCGGAGCGCACCGCGGCCAAGAAGGCCAGGAATTTCGCGCGCGCCGACCAGATCCGCGAGCAGTTGCTGGAACAGGGAATCATTCTGGAAGACACCAAGAGCGGGATCCGCTGGAAAAGGAAATAGCGTTGCAGATTCACACCAAAGCCGTGCATGCGGGCGACCGGAAGAAGACCGGAGCGCACGTGCCCGCGACCACTCCAATCTATACCGCAACCAGTTATTCGTACGACTCGATGGAGCAGTTGGACCGCGTCTTCGGCCAGGAGGAAAAGGGATTCTGCTACGCCGCTACGATAATCCCAACGCTGCCGCGCTGGAAGAGTTGATCTGCGCGCTGGAAGGCGGCGCGGGCGCGCAGGCCTGCGCCTCCGGCATGGCGGCCCTGCAACTGGCCATTACCAGCGCTCTGGCCGACCGGCGCAAGAGCATTGTAGCGGCCGGCGCGCTGTACGGCGCCACCATCGGGCTGCTGATGAACGTACTGGAGCCCATGGGCATCGCCGTGCGTTTCGCCGATGTGTGCGATCTGGACGCGCTGCGCGCCGCGGTGGCCGAAGCCCGGCCCGGCTGCATCGTGATGGAGACCATTTCCAATCCGCTGCTGCGCGTGGGGCCAGATCGACCGGATCGCCGAAATCGCGCGTGAGGCCGGCGCCGCGCTGGTGGTGGACAATACTTTCGGCACTCCGCTGCTGATGCGGCCGCTGGACTTGGGCGCGCATTTCAGCGTGCACAGCGTCACCAAATACCTGGCCGGGCACGGCGATGTGATGGGCGGGGTGGTGATTACCGATGGGGAGCACCTGGAAGGCTTGCGGTCGCTGTCGCGCACACTGGGTCCGGTGCTGGGGCCGTTTGAAAGCTACCTCACCATGCGCGGCATTAAGACGTTCCCGCTGCGCATGGAGCGGCAATGCGCCAACGCCTGCCGCGTGGCGTCGTGGCTCAGTTCCCATCCCGCGGTGGCGCGCGTGCATTTCACCGGCGATCCGGCGCATCCCGACGCGGCCACCATCCGCCGCCTGTTTCCGCCGAATCTGTATGGCGCCATGGTGAGTTTTGAAATCCGTGGCGAAGGCAGGGAAGACGTGTTCCGCTTCATGGATCGCCTGCAGATGATCGTGCGCGCGACTTCGCTGGGCGATGTCCATACCATGATGCTGTATCCCGCCATGAGTTCGCACCGCGAGTTGTCTCCCAAGCACCGCCAGAGACTCGGGATCGGCGACACCCTGGTGCGTTTGTCGGTGGGGATCGAAGCGCCGGAAGACATCATCGCGGACCTGGCGCAGGCCCTGGAAATAAATCCGTCAGCCTGATCTGCGCGATTTTTCTCTGCGAAAATAGAGGTGGGAATCTCCACCGTGAAACCAATTTATATCGCCGCTTTCCATCAATCGCGATTCGGCAAGTTGATGGGCATGACCGTGCCCGCCATTCTCGACGCCGCCATCACCGGCGCGTGCCGCCAGATCGATGTGCCGGCCTCCGCATTGGACGTAGGCTCGGTAGGGGCCGCGTGTAACTTCACTCTCAATGAACAGGGACTGCTGGCGGGCCTGATGGCCATGACGCCGGGCATGGAAGGAAAGCCCATCGAAGCCGTAGAGAACGCCTGTGCGTCCGGAGGCCAGGCGGTGCTTTCGGTCATACAGAAGCTGCAGCTTGGCATGGGCGAGACTGGAATCGCCGTTGGCTACGAGAAGATGCGCGACGCCGAAGGCAAGATGGACGGCAAACTCATCGGCAAAGTCCTGGGCTATTTCTCGCATCCGGACGAACGGGAAGGCAAGGTGTTCGTCTTTCCCCACATCTTCGCCGAAGTGATGCAGCAGTATCAGGACACGTACGGCGTGACCGAGCGCGACCTGGCCCACATCCCGGTTCAGGAATACGCCAATGCGCGTTTCAACCCGTGCGCGCAAATGAGCAAAGTGCAGATCACGCTGGACCAGGCCGTGGCCATCGAAGGCATCAATCGCTACGTGGTGGAAGGCCTGCCGCTCAAGACGTATGACTGCTCGCAGATCACCGATGGCTATGCATCGCTGATTCTGGCCACCGCCGAAGGTCTGGCGCGCCTGGGTGTGAAGCGCGCCGACTGCGTGGAAATTGCGGGTTGGGGACAGGCCACGGATCCGATTCAGAAGGCCGGCCGCGATGTGCTCCGCCCCGCCGGCGCTTACAAAGCGATGAACGCCGCGTATACCATGGCGAACGCCGCGCCGGAAGATGTGAATGTGGCCGAGGTGCACGACTGCTTCAGCGTCATGGGCGCGATCGGGACGGAAGTGATCGGCAAGGCCGCCCCCGGAAAAGGTGCGCAATATTGGGTGGACGGTAAGGCGGGTCCCTCCGGGGAATGCGCAATTAATACCTCCGGCGGACTGATCGCCAAAGGGCATCCGATCGGCGCCACCGGTATTGCCATGATCGGGTGGTCGGCGCTGCAACTATTGGGGCGCGCGCCAGGCGAACTCCAGGTGAAGAATCCGAAACTCGCGGCCACTTTTAACATTGGCGGGCCCATTTGCGCCAGCGTCTGCACGGTGCTGCGAACGTAAGAACGTTCACATTTGCAGAAAGCGTTTCGGGACAACTCTGGCGGCATAAGTGCTGACGTTACTACATCAGCATGTTACCTGAGCAATCTTCTATCTCCGCGCCATTCGCCGTGGAGACTGTTCCGGAGGGGACTGTTTGCCGTTGGGAAGCGCCTGGCGGCCAGCGGATCATTGTCAACTCCGCGCCTCGTTCGCGACCTGGTGCAGGCGGCGACGCAGGGCTTCGTAGCTCTTCCCAAAAGGGGCATCGAGGTGGGCGGCCTGCTGTTCGGGCAGATCCGGCATGAGCTCGGGACGGTGATCTACGAAATTGCTGCATTCGAAGAAATCCCCTGCGAGCACAGCTATGGACCCTCGTTCGTTCTGGCGGAGCGGGACCGCCGGAGCGTGGCTGAAACGGTGGCGAGGCGCCAGCGCGAGGGATCTCCTCCCGTGGTGGGCGTGTATCGCAGTTACACCTCGCGGGACGCGGAGTTGGACGATGCCGATCTGACATTGCTGGGCGCAGTCTTTCCGCACCACAAGCTGGCATGCCTGCTGCTGCGTCCGTTGACCGTGCGGAAGTGCGATGCCAGTCTGCAGTTCTGGAACAGCGGCGCGGCCGAGTTCGAAGAGCCGGCCCCGGCCCCGGCGCAGATGGAAGAGCCAGTCGCGTACGAACCTCCGCCGGAGCCACGCTCTGCGCGCCGGCCCGGAATCCTGGCGGTGCTCTGCTGCCTCCTGGGCGGAATTGCCTGCGTGGCGACATTCGAGGTCTGGAAGGTATCCCACATGCCGCCCGAAGGGCACGTCCGATTCGATGCGCAACCGGCGGGAGGAGACCTGTTGTTGACGTGGGATACCGCGAATCCGGCAGTGACGGAATCCACCCGCGGGATCCTGTCCATCACCGACGGCGCCTATCCCTTCGAAATTCAGTTGAACGGGCAACAGGTCCACCGCGGAAAGGTGACCTACTCGCCGACCAGCGGAAACGCATCTTTTGAGCTGCGGCTGTACGATCACGACCGGAAGGTGGCTGGAGACTACCTGCGCGTCATTCGCAGCGCCAATGGCGAGTCCGCGCCTGCCGCGACCGCGGCTGCACCCGAAAAACCACCCGCGCCCGTTAGCCAGTCCAGCCGAGCGAGCCTTCCCATAGCCCGGCACGAAGTGGAACCCGAGATTTCTCCCGGCATTCGCGCGCGCATCGGGGCGCGCACCCTGGTACCTATCGAGGTTGCCGTGGATTCCTCCGGCCACGTGACGCGAGCCTGGTCCAAGGCAGAAGGACACGACGGGCTGGAGAGCTACCTGATCGATGCGGCCGTGAAGGCTGCACGGGGATGGTCCTTCACACCGGCTCGATCGAAAAACGGAGACCCGGTGGCCGCCGTGACGACCATTCCTTTCGAATTTGGGCCTGCGCTGTAGAGCGGATCCCACACAAGTGCCCCTGGGATGCGGCCGGTTACTGCTTTTTGGCCGCTGGCGCAGGAGTCCCGTTCGCCTTGGCTTTGAGCGCGGCCCACTTGGCCATCACTGTGTTGTAAGCCGCTTCCTCCTGGCTGCAGGCGTGCAATTCCGCCGCGGTGGGCGGCATCTCCGAACCCTGCATCGCTTGGACCGCCGCCACCAATTGAGCGCCGATGTTGGCCAGGGTCGGGGGCGGCGGCGGTTCGGCCGCGGCGCCAAATCCGCCACGCCCGCCGCGTCCACCGCCGGCCGGCGGCCGGAGCCTCTTCGGGCGCGATTTCCAAAAGCTGCTTTGCCAGCGCGTCATTGGCCGCCGATTGCGGCCTTGGCCTTCACCTTCGCCAGCAGCTCGCGCGCCTCCTTGTAGGCAGCGCCCGCCGTCCTGGCGCGGTCCTCCATCTGCGTGGTGAGCGTGAAGATCTGCTGCACTTCCGGCGTGATCTTCACGCGCGGATCCATCTTGACCGCGATGGGCTGGCGTCATGCTCTTGCCGTTGGCGGTCAGCCGCACGGTATAAGTGCCCGGGGCCACCCACGGCGAATTGACGCCGGGGTAGGTGCGATGCGGCACCGCGCCGTTCGCTCCTCCGCCGCCGCGCCCTCCGCCGCCGGCGCCGGGAATCGGATCGTAGTGCATGTCCCAGCTGAAGCGATGCATGCCCGCGGTGGTCTTCAGGACCTGCGGCGGCGCGGGCCAGTACAGCGGAAGACTGCAATCCGGCGCCGTCGGCGTCTGCTGGCAGAGCTTGTTGTAGGCCACCGGATCGGTGGCCGGGTCGGGATTGCGCACCGGATCGTTGCTCGAGTACGTGCGGATCACCTTGCCCTGCGCGTTGAGGACCTCCAGCTTCACTTCGCCGCTTGCGTCCGCGGGCAGGTAGTAGTCGACCAGCGCGCCGGGCGGCGGATTTTCGCCCGCCGGCAGCTCCGGCGGCCACGGCGTGGGATCGTTGGTGCCGAAGCGAATGCGGATGCCCGTCGCCGGCTTGAACAGATAAGCATTGGATGCCGCGGCAGCCTCGGCGGCCTGGCGCAGCGGCGTCACGTCGTCGAGAATCCAGAAGCCGCGGCCGTGCGTGCCGGCCACCAGGTCGGAGCACAGGCACGAGGCGTCGTCCTTCACTTCGATATCGCGCACCGAGATGGCCGGCATGTTCGAGCCGCAGCGAGTGCCAGTTATCGCCATCGTCGAACGAGACCCAGACCTGCGTGTCGGTGGCGGCGTAGAGCAGCCCCTTCTTGCGCGGATCTTCGCGGATGGAGTTGGCCACCGCGCCGCCGGCGATGCCGTTGTCGATCTCGGTCCACGTCTTGCCGCCATCGTGGGTGCGCCAGAAGTGCGGATTCATGTCGTCGAGGCGCAGCGTGTTGGCGGCGGCGTAGGCCGTCTTGGTGTCGAAGTGGCCGGCGTCCATGTTGAAGATGCGGGTCCACGGCTTGATCTGCGGACGGAGTGACGTTGGTCCATTTCGCGCCGCCGTCGGTAGTGACTTGCAGCAGTCCGTCGCCGGTGCCTGCCCAGAGCACGTTGACATCGAGCGGCGAAGGCGCGAGCGCGGTGATCGACCCCAGCGGCGCCGGCGTGACAGTCGGACGCGTACTTGCCGGCGTTGGCCGGAACGTCCCAGGTCTGCCGGGTGAGATCGCCGCTGATGGCGCGTCCAGCTATGGCCGCCGTTGGTGGTCTTCCAGACGCCGGCCGTCGCGTAGAACAGCACGTTGGGATCTTTCGGCGACCAGATCAGCGGCTGCGTGCGCACCGTGCGCGCGGGCGGTTCGTTCGAATGCGCCGCGGCTGCCGCGGCGCGCCGCGTCCCCCGCGCCCGCCGCCAGGCCCGACGTTCGTCCTTCTGGCCGGTGAGGCGGTTGTAGACGCGTCACTTTGCCGCCGTAGACCAGGTCGGGATTCTTCGGATCGGGCGCGGCCTCGCCGTACTCCTCGATGCCCACCGGATGCCAGTCGTGGAACGTGATTTCGCCATCCATGCTCGCGGCTGTCCACGCAGGCCGAGCCGGAATCCTGCTGGCCGCTGCACAGGCGGTAGGGGAACGCGTTGTCGGCGGTCACGTGATACATCGCGGCGGTCGGCTGGGTGTACCAGTTGCTCCACGATTCGCCGCGATTGGCGGAAACCACCCGCCCTGGTCGCTGACCAGCAGAATGATGTTCGGATTGTTCGGGATTGACCCAGCTCTTCTGATAATCGTCGCCGCCGGGCGCGCCGCGCACGGCCGACCAGGTGAGGCCGCCATCTTCGGTGCGCCAGAAAACGGTCGAGCAGCTATAGACGACGTTTTCGTTCTTCGGGTCGACGGTGATGGTGGGCAGGTCGCCGCCGCCGATGCGGCCCAGCGGCCGGTTGTCGGGCGGATGGCGCTGCGAGCCGGTTTCGGCGATGCGCGGATCGTCGGTGGCCAGGAACCAATGGTCGCCGCCATCGGTGCGTTTTGTAGAAGCCGATGTGCCGCCGCCGCCGCCGCGTCCTCCGCGGCCCCGCCGCGTCCTCCGGCCGGCGCGCGCCGCCGCGCCCGCCGGCACCGCCCGCCGCCACCATGGCGTAGATGACTTTCGGGATTGCTGGGCGCGATCGCCAGGTTGGCTTCAATGATCGGCGGCAGTCCGGCGGTCAGTTGCTTCCAGGTGGTGCCGCCGTCGGTGGATTTGAAGATGCCGCCATCGGTGCCGCCGAACGCGCCGTTCTCGTAGAAGCCCTGCTGCTGCTGCCACAGCGCGGCGTAGACCGTGTTGGGATTGTCGGGATCGATGCGGACGTCGTTGCCGCTGGTGTACTCGTCCTTGTACAGCACCTTCTCGAAGGTGCGCGCCGCCATCGGTGGAGCGGAAAATGCCGCGCTCCGGATTGGGGCCGTAGGGATGTCCCAGCGCCGCCACGAACAGCCGGTTGGGATTCTTCGGGTCGACCTCGATATTGGCGATCATCTGCGAATCGCGCAGGCCCAGGTGCGTCCAGGTCTTGCCCGCGTCGGTGGATTTGTACATGCCGTCGCCCACGGCGAGGTCGGGCCGGATGATTCCCGCGCCGCTGCCGACGTAGATGATGTTGGGATCCGACGGCGCCACCGCGATGGCGCCGATCGAGCCGGTCGGCTGGTTGTCGAACAGCGGCGTCCAGGTGGAACCGAAGTCGGTGGAGCGCCACACGCCGCCGTTATCGAAGCCGATGTAGAAGACGTTGGGCTGGCTGGGAACGCCGGACAGCGCGCGCGCGCGTCCGGCGCGCGGCGGCCCGATGGAGCGCCAGTGCATCTCGGAATAAAGCCGCGCATCCGGCGATTGAGCCTGCGAGAGAGATGCCAGCGCAGCCAGGGTGAAACCGAGCAACGTCAATTTAGACAAGTGTAAACTAGCCTCCTGAATCCAACGAGTGTATACGATTCCGGTAGGATTCGGAAAGCTCGACTCCCTACTTGCCTGGCGCCTGCCTGGCCGCCGATCAGGCGGCCGATCCCCATCAGGCACGCGCCCCCTAGAAGCAGAACGAGCGTTCCCGGCTCCGGAACACCGGAAATCTCAGATTGCAGGGCGGAGAAAACCGGATTACTGCGCTCCCGCAATCAGGAATTCCTGGATGGCGGGATCGGTTGGGACCAGAATCGCCGAATCCGGGAAATCGGCCGCGCTGAGCATGCCGCTGCTGTAGGCGTGCAGCGCTTGATTCACGTACGATTGAGCCGCCGGATCGCGTGGCACATCGCCGGGCGTGGGATCGGTAATCTGCCAGATCGCCATGGAGATGGCTCCTTTTTCGGCCAGGGTCGCGTGCTGGCCTCCCAGGCTCACCAACTCCGCTGCCAGGTACGCGGCCTGAAGCTGTTGCGCAGTTGAGGGCGCGATGACCGTGGCGGAGTAGGTGCCGCCCCAGTTCGCCGTCTTCAAAAAGGCGATGCAGAAAAGAAGGTTGCTATCGGCCGCGGTATTCTCCCCGAGCCAGCCCGGGTAGGGTCCAACCGGTTCTGTATCGGTAACGCCAGCCGGAGCCCCGTCGGGCGTGAAGGTGTAGTATTGGTTTGGGTCGCCGCCCAGGCCAAAGGTGATGGTGCTTGCGGCCGCGAGTCCCGCACAGGCGATCATCGCGGCTGCTAATCGAATCGTTTTTCCAGTCATGGTAAAGGAAGTCCTCACTCACCCCATCTATCGGGTGGAGTACGAACTTCCTTTAGGGGCAATAACGGTTCGCTTAAGCATGGGAGCGCTCCCTGACTCGCTTTCTGGCTTCTGGCCGGCGGGCCGTGGAACAACCGTGTTTCTCGCCAGGGAAGCCAGATGCCACACGATGTCACACCCTTTCTTGACGGGTCCGGGTCGCGGAGACCGAGGTGTTTTCCAAGTGCCGACGAATCAACCTGAGCCAAGTTCCCAGTACTGGACTTATTTCCGATGAAGCCTAAGGACTTCAAGGGCGCTCCGCCATGGCAAATCAGCGAGTCGGGCGTTATACAACCAAATGCCTGTGGCGAGTACGTTTCCGATATCCCCGACTTAATGCCGTCTCACTCTCGTGTAGGATTTATGTTAAGAAGGTTGGCAGCGATCCCAAATGACTATTTCGCTGATCTGCAGCTTTGCTCCGGCCGTTGCGCTGCTTGCGACCGGGCTCTTTGCCGCTCCGCAGGATCAGACTCGGGCGAGTCGAGAGGCCTTCGACGTGGTCTCCATCAAACCCGTCGAAGACTGCCCCCGCACAAATTCGGCTATAACACCTGGTAGATTGCAGTTCGACTGCGTCTCAGTCCGCGGGCTGATCCGAACGGCGTACGGCGCGGTGAATGGGATGACCTTCGCAGCGCGCGACATCAGCGTTGTCGGCGGTCCTTCGTGGCTCGATACTGATCTCTACAATATAGCTGCTAAGACGGACACCAGAGTCACCACGGCAGACATTTTGGGTCCCATGCTGCGCTCACTTCTGGAGGACCGCTTTCAACTCAAGCTCCACAAGGAACCGCGGGAGACTTCTGTCTACGAGCTCGCGATCTCCGGGGCCAAGCCGGATTTGCATGCCATAAAAGATGGAGACTGCACGCCGATTGATCTTACGAATTTGACGCTCGCGCCGCACAGGCCCGGCGAGACCATGCCAAAATACTGCGGCGGGAGCAGGAGTAAGCCGAATAGCACCTCGATGACCGTGGAGTTCTTCGGCATCACCATGCAGGAACTTGCCGGGCGAATGCTCGCCAATTATCTGGACCGCCCGGTGGTCGATAAGACGGGGTTGACGGGGCGCTTCAGCTTCCAGTTGGAATTTGTTCCCCAAAACCAGTCTGGGGCGGTGATAATCAACGAGCAACCCACTGCGGTGCTTGAAACCGCGCCCGATGCGGGGCCCACAATTTTCCACGCGCTCGCCAAACTTGGATTGAAGCTCTCGCCGTCTAAAAGTGCGCTGGACGTGATAGTCGTAGACCACGTGGAGCGGCCCTCGCAGAACTAATTCTGGGGTGTGACGGGCCGCAAATGACGACTGTTTCTTTCTTTTAGCCGGAGGACGGCGCCCGCTAATCTCCTTGTAGATGCTCTCGCAGACCCCACATCCGAAACGCGGCTCGATGGCTCCAACCTGCTCACTCTAACGTGCTACCCCATTCTTGGCGTGAGTTCTTGTTGGAGAAACAGGCTTACCGTAAACAACCCATCCACCCGGCCGTATCGTCCCCTGTGCTGACATTGGCCCGATACGGCTTTCAGGGAAGCTGGGGCTTTTCCGGGTGGGCCGCGCGCTCGACAAGAGCCCTCCGCCAGCTCAACGTCTTAAGTGAACCGTATTGCCCCTTTACTGGTAAGCAGGCCCTACCGAACCAGCGCGTTGAAAAAGAGTTTGAAGGTCAGGTAGCTCTGCGCCCGGTACTGGGGCCTCATACCGAACAGGATCACATGCCCCGAGCCAAGTGGAGCATCCAGCAGCGCCGCCCGCCCTGCGATCGTCTTCTCGCCGACCAGCCAGCCCGAAGCCAGCAGGCCGGACTCGGGATAGCGCGCCACCGCCGGCAGTTGCGTGTCCCACGCCGGACTGCGCTCGCTCCAGATGGCCAGCTCCGCCGGCACGCCGTACGCCAGCGGACTGCTTGTGTCCAGCCTGACGTTTAGCAACGACCCCGGCGAGTAGAATTCGTTGGGGTCCACCCCCGCGGTCACATTCTTAGCTGCAATGCCCAGGCGCGAAATGGCATAGTCGCTGGCGCCGTTCAGAAACACCAGCGTTCCTCCCGACGTGGCGAATTCCCGGAGCGCGTCGCGGCCCCTGGCGCCCAGCCCGCCCACATACTCAGCCGGCATCTGGCGCGCCGTATTTCCGTTTTCAATGCTCCCCGCCGGCTGATCGGCGAACACCATCACGTCGAATTCTTGCTTCAGATTGCCCGCCTGCACGTCCGCATTTCGCACCGAAGTGTACTGGAAGCCGAAATTCTCCAGCAGCCAGCGCGTCCAACCCTCGTCCATATTCGCAGTCCAGGGCCGGTACAGGGCGATGCGCGGACGCTTGATCTCGCGCCATCCCGCGCGCGCCTCCAGGGAAAAATCGCCGTTGGCCGGATTGCGCCATACACTGCGTCCCTGCGCCCAGGCGCGATTCACAGCCATCCACGAATCGGTGTCCGCCGCCGGGAGGAGCGGGCCGGTCCTGGCTGCGGGCGCCTGCCATTCGCCCGAGAACGGCACTGCGGCATCCACCGCTTTCACCTCCACACCCATCAGCAGCGGCAGCGTATGAGCGGTCACGTCATACGGCCGCTTGGGCGGACCACCGGGGTACATTCGGTCTTCGGGATAATGCTGGTGCTCCAACAGGCTCTTGGCCCATCCGCTGTAGGGCTGATGCATCGGGATCACCGCGCTGCCGTCGGCGCCCCTGTCGATCTCCACCTGGCCGAAGCGCAGCGTCTCCAGCATCTTTCGCGTGGCCCCCGGGTCGCGCTGGCCGGCGGAAATAACAAATCCCCACGGCTGATTCCGCGCCACCTGCCGTTCCGCCACCTTATAGAAGTTGCGCAACAGTTCGTCGCGGTGAAGCGCGGCATTGTACAGCACCGAATCGAACGCGATCAACTGGTAGTCCACAATGTCCCTGAGGTGCCATTCGCCGCCGAGCCACGGTTCCAGATAGTTCCACGACCGCTCGCGTGGATTGTAGCCCAGCGCCGTCTGCGCGATCTGGTCTGCGGTCAGTTTGATGGGCGACGCGATCCGTACGCTGGCCGATTCGGTCAGCAGCCGCAGTCCGCCGTGGAACGCCTGGTAGTGCCGTGAAGGCGACCAGAAATCGTAGGCCGCGTGAATGGAAACGCCGGTCTTGCCGGCCGCGGTCAGGTCGGTTGCGATCATGGTGCCGAACATATTCATCTCCTGCATCAGGATGGGATCGATGTTCGGCTCCACCGGGTCGAGCCATGGTGGAACGAAGATGCGGCTGGCGTTGGGCGCCTGCTGATGCACGTCGTATACAATCTCCGGGTGCCACACGTTGTGCAACTTCGAAATGGTGAGGCGCGTTTCCGGCTGCGAGAAGATGTACCAGTCGCGGTTGTTATCGTGGCCTACGTATTTCTGATACAACTCGGGCGGGCTGGAGCCTTCGTAGGGGGTCCCCAAAGTCTTGCGGTACCAGCGCGTCACAATATCCACGCCGTCGGGATTCAGCGAAGGCACCAGCAGCAGGATAGTGTCCTTCAGGATGGCGCGATTGTGCGGGCTGTCCTGCGTGATCAGGCGGTAGGCATACTCCACCGCAGTGTGCGTAGAGCCAATCTCGGTGGCGTGTATTGAGCAGGTCAGCAGCACGACGGTCTTGCCCTCGCCGAATAGCCGCTCGGCCTCCGCCGGAGTGGTTTTGCGTGGATCGGCCAGGCGCTGCTGAATGGCGATGTACCGGTCCAGGTGCTTCAACGTCTCGGGGTCGGCGATGGTGGCGGCGATGAACGGACGCCCATCCGCCGTCTTGCCCAGTTCCTCCACCTGGATGCGGTCGCTGGATTTGGCGAGCAATTGGAAATAGCCCACCACCTTGTCCCAGTCGAGGACGGTTTTGTCTTCTCCGATTTCGTGTCCGAAATAGCTTTTGGGCGTCGGCACGGCGGCGAACGCCGACCAGACAAAAAGGAGCAGGGCAAGCTTACGGGTGCGCACTGAGTTATTCTATCGCCACAGGGAGGTGCTGCCGTGCAGACTACCCGCAATACCGCCGTGGACGCTTATCGCGGCCTGGTGATGCTGCTCATGATGGCGGAAGTGGTACAGCTTTCGCGCGTGGCCCAGGCCTACCCCGGGAACGGCTTCTGGGCGTTCCTGGCCTACCATCAGACCCATGTTGCCTGGGCCGGATGCTCGTTGCACGATACCATCCAGCCTGGCTTCTCGTTCCTGGTCGGGGTGGCGCTGCCGTACTCGGTTGCCCGCCGGATCTCGAAAGGCGGCACCTTCGGCCGCATGTTCGCGCACGCTCTGTGGCGCGCGCTGGTGCTGGTGGCCCTGGGCATCTTCCTGCGGTCGCTGCATTCGGAGCGCACGTACTTCACCTTTGAAGACACTCTGACGCAGATCGGCCTGGGCTATCCATTTCTGTTTCTGCTCGCTTTCCGTCCGCCGCGCTGGCAGTGGGGCGCGTTCGCCGGCATTCTGTTTGCGTACTGGCTGGCTTGGGCGCTGTATCCCGTCTCCGGCGGTTTCGGCGCGCATTGGGCCAAGGACGCGAATTTCGGCAACGCCTTCGACCAGTGGTTCCTCAATCTGTTCCCCAGAAGCGCGCCGTTTGTCGCCAATAGCGGAGGCTACCTCACCCTGAGCTTCATTCCCACTCTGGGCACCATGATTCTGGGGCTGGCGGCCGGCCGGTGGCTCTGCTCCCATGCGCCCCGGATTCCCATGCGGCGCCTGCTGGTGGCCGGCGCGCTTGGTATCGCCGCCGGGTTGCTGCTGCACTTCACCGGAATTTGCCCGATCGTCAAACGCATCTGGACTCCGGCGTGGACGCTTTTCAGCGGGGGCCTTTGCTTTCTTTTCCTGGCGGCTTTCTGCTGGCTGATCGAAATCAAGGGCTGGCGGAAATGGTCCTTCCCGCTGGTGGTGATCGGCATGAATTCGATGGCCGCGTACCTGATGGCCCACCTCTGGGAGCGTTTTATCATCGATTCGTTCCGCATTCACCTGGGGCCGCACTTCTTCCAGTTTCTGGGTAGCGGGCTCGAACCGTTGATACGGGGAACGGCCGTGCTGCTGGTTTACTGGCTGGCGCTCTTCTGGATGTACCGCCGCAATCTGTTCCTGAAAGTCTAGTCGCAATACTCACCAGAAACTCACCCAGAGGTTCTTGCTTTCGTGAGTACCAGACCGAGCCCAGCGAAGGCACAGCGCGTTTGGGTCGCCCTGAGGGGGCGCTATTATTCATTTGGGGGAATTGTAATTTAAGAACCCTTTATCCCGGCGGTGCCAGTCAGGTTCTTGGAAACCCGGCCGGCCCGCCGGTTTGCGCCACTTCAACTGCCTTTGATATTGCACACCGCGTGCCAACCCGGCGAGCCTCTGCGTTTTCAGCGCGCGCTGGAAAGCTGCCGGGCACAAATTTCCCGGTGTGTCGAAACTGCTCGCGCAGCGCTGGGAACGGAGCAGCGCTTGTTATACTTGGATTTCCATGCTGCGAGTTCGTTTTGCGCCCTCTCCCACGGGCTTTCTGCACATCGGGAGCGCGCGCACTTTCATCTTTAACTGGCTGTACGCCCGCCAGGAACGGCGGCACCATGATTCTGCGCATCGACGATACCGATGTCGAGCGCAACACCGAAGCGTCCCTCAATTCCATCTTCGAGGCCTTGCGCTGGCTCGATTTGGGATGGGATGAGCAGTACAGACAATCGGAGCGTCTGGCGCTGCACAAAGAAATTGCGGAGGCGATTTTCCAAAAAGGCCTGGCCTATCGCGATTTCACCCCGCCGCAGGCCGGCGAAGCTGATAAATCCGGCGCGCAGGGCACCTGGCTGTTCAATGCCGGCATGCGCGAACTTTCGCGCGAGGAAAGCGACCGCCGCGCCGCCGCCGGCGAACCGTTCGCGCTGCGCTTCCGCGTGCCGCGCGATACCGTACGCAGCATCCGCTTCACCGACGCGTCTACGGCGAGCAATCCAAATCCACCGCCGACATCGAAGACTTCGCGCTGCTGCGCAGCGACGGCATGCCCACGTACCACCTGGCCTCCTGCGCCGACGACGCCGACCTGCGCATCAGCCACATCATCCGCGGGCAGGACCACCTCACCAACACCTTCAAGCACGTCTTGATTTTCGAAGCCGCCGGCGCGACGCCTCCCAATTCGCGCACCTGCCGCTGCTGGTGGCGCCCGATGGCACCAAGCTTTCCAAGCGCCGCCACGGCCCGGTGGTCAGCGTGACCACCTATCGCGACGCCGGCTTCCTGCCGCAGGCCTTCGTCAATTTTCTCTGCCTGCTGGGCTGGTCGCCCAAGAACGATCGCGAGCAGATGACGCGCCAGGAACTGATCGAGGCGTTTTCGCTCGAAGGCGTCAATCGCAGCAACGCGGTGGTCAATTTCACCGAAGAGGAGCCGTTCGATCCCAAGGCCGTGTGGCTGAATGCCGAGACACATCCGCGCGCTTCCCGGTGGAGGAACTTGACGGCTCGTCTGCTCCCATTCGTGCAAAATGGCCGGCTACCGACACCGGCAAGAATGCCGCAGATCACTCCGCTGGTCCGCGAGCGCATCCGCCTGCTGAGCGACGTGCTGACCGTGGGCGACTTCTTCTTCGTCGACGAGCTCGCGCCCTACGATACCGCCGAGCTGATTCCGCAAGAAAGGCGATGCGGCCATGGCGCTGCAAGTGCTCGCAGAAGCGCCTGCGAGGTGCTCGCCGGACGCCGAATTCACGCACGATGGCCTGGAATCGGCGCTTCGCGCCGCCGCCGGGAGCCTGGGCATCAAAGCCGGCCAGATGTTCGAGCCCATCCGCGTGGCCGTGTGCGGCCGTAAGAACGCGCCGCCGCTGTTTGCGACGCTCGAAGTGCTGGGCCGCGAGACCTGCCTGAAGCGCATCGCCCAGGCCATCGGAAAAGTTGAAATCGATATGAATCCGTCCAACCCAGACTCTGCCGGATGAATCCAAATCCGGCCCTTCCAATTTCATTCGCGACATCATCCTCGAGGACCTGAAGACCAACAAGTTTCAGGGCCGCGTGCACACGCGCTTTCCTCCCGAGCCGAACGGCTATCTGCACATCGGCCACGCCAAGTCCATCTGCCTGAATTTCGGACTGGCCGCGGAGTTCGGCGGCAAGACCAACCTGCGCTTCGACGACACCAATCCCTGCAAGGAAGAGACCGAGTACGTCGATTCCATCATGGAGATCGTCCGCTGGCTGGGCTTCGATTGGGAAGACCGCCTGTTCTACGCCTCCGACTATTTCGACCAGTTGTACGAATGGGCCGTGCAGCTGATCAAGAGCGGCAAGGCCTACGTCTGCGATCTCACCGCCGACCAGGTCCGCGCAGTATCGCGGCACGCTCACCGAGCCCGGCAAGGAGAGCCCCTACCGCAACCGCTCGCGTGGAAGAGAACCTGGATCTGTTCGAGCGCATGCGGGCCGGCGAATTTCCCGATGGCTCGCGCACCCTGCGCGCCAAGATCGACATGGCGTCGCCCAACCTGAACATGCGCGACCCGGTGATGTACCGCATCCTGCACGCCGAACATCACCGCACCGGCGACAAGTGGTGCATCTACCCGATGTACGACTTCGCGCACGGCCAGTCCGATTCCATCGAGAAGCATCACGCACTCCATCTGCACGCTGGAGTTCGAGGATCACCGCCCGCTGTACGACTGGTACGTCGAGCAGCTCGGCATCTACCATCCGCAGCAGATCGAATTCGACCGCCTCAACCTCACTTACACGCTGCTGAGCAAGCGCAAGCTGCTCACGCTGGTGCAGGACGGCCACGTGAGCGGCTGGGACGATCCGCGCATGCCCACGCTTTCCGGCATCCGGCGCCGCGGCTACACGCCCGAAGCGATGCGCAATTTCTGCGACGCCATCGGCGTTTCGAAGACCAACGGCATCATCGAACTGGGGCTGCTGGAGCACTCACGTGCGCGAGGATCTGAACAAGCGCGCGCCGCGCGTGATGGCGGTGCTGCGGCCGCTGCGCGTGGTGATCGACAACTATCCCGAGGGCCAGGTGGAAGAGACTGGAGGCCGTCAACAATCCCGAAGACGCTCGCGCCGGGCACGCGCAAGGTGCCGTTCTCGCGCGTGCTGTACATCGAGCAGGACGATTTCCGCGAAGATCCGCCCAAGCAGTATTTCCGCCTGTCGCCGGGCCGCGAAGTGCGCCTGCGCTACGGCTACTTCATCACCTGCACCGGCGTGGTGAAGGACGAAGACCGGCGAGGTCGGTCGAGATCCACTGCACCTACGACCCCGCCACGCGCGGCGGCAACGCGCCCGACGGCCGCAAGGTGAAATCGACCATCCACTGGGTCTCGGCGGCGCATGCCGTCGACGCCGAGGTGCGGCTGTACGACAATCTGTTCACCAAGCGAAGATCCCAAGCGACGCGCCGGAGGGCCAGGATTTCACCGCGAATCTGAATCCGCAGTCGCTCGAAGTGCTGCACGGATGCCAAGCTGGAGCCTTCGCTGCTGGAGCGCCGAAGCGGGAGCGCGCTACCAGTTCGAGCGGCTGGGCTACTTCTGCGTGGATCCCGATTCCACGCCCGGCAAGCCGGTCTTCAACCGCACGGTGGCGCTGCGGGACACCTGGGCCAAGATCGAAAAGCGAGACAAGGCGGCAAATCGATGATCATTCTGGGAATCGGCGGCATCTGGGCGATGCCGCCTGCGCCGTTCTGAAGGACGGCGCAACTGGTGGCCGCCGTCGAAGAATCCAAGCTGGTGCGCCGCCAGAATCGCACCGGCGGGCGCAGGCCGACCTGCCCGAGCATGCCATCGCCACATGCCTGTACCCTGGCGGGCGCGAAGCCGGAACAGGTGGATGCCGTGGCCGTGGTGCGCCCGATCCCCGAGTCCCGATTTCCACTTGCAAGCTGCGCGCGCAGTTCCCCAACAGCCGCATCGTGGTGCTGGAGCATCACCTGGCGCACGCCGCGTCGGCATACTATCCGTCGCCGTTCGAGAGGCCACCGTGCTGACGCTCGACCGCGGCGGCGATTTCCGCTGCGGCTCGCGCTGGCACGCGCGCCGGCACGCAGATGACGCTCGAGCAGGAGCAGTACTATCCCGGATTCGCTCGGCGATCTGTACGGCCGCGTCACCGAACTGCTCGGCTTCGATCGCCAGCGACGACGAGCACAAAGTGCAGTGGCTCTCGGTGGCCGGCGACGACGCGCTTCCGCGACCTGTTCCTGGAAATTCTGGCCTGTCGCGATGCACGGCCCGCGCCTGGACCGCTCCTTCTTCAGCACCGAGCGGCTGCCGGCACGGCGGCTTCGGCCCGCGGTTCTACGAGCGGCTCGGCCTGGACGATGGCGACGCCGATTCCCGAAGAGCTGCGCGCGCACGTGGCCGCCGGCATCCAGAGCGCCGTGGAAGCCGCCGTGATCCGCATGGCGGGCAAGGGCCGAGAATCTGTGCCTGGCCGGCGGCCTGGGGCTGAACGCGCTGCTGGTTTCGGCGCTGGAACACGCTCCGGCTATCGACAACGTCTTCGTGCAGCCGGCTGCGGGCAATGCCGGCACGGCCATCGGCGCGGTGCTCGAAACCTGGCACAACGTCTACCGGCAGCAGCAGCGCGTGCGCCCTGGAAACGCTCTGCCTGGGCCCGGCCTATACGCGCCGGCGAAATCAAGCAGGTGCTGGAAAACTGCAAGCTGCGCTTCCGCTACATGCTGACCACCGACGAAGTTGATCGATACCGCCGTGGCGCAGTTGACCGACAACAAGATCGTCGCCTGGATGCACGGCCGCATGGAGTTCGGCCCGCGCGCCCTGGGCAACCGCAGCATTCTGGCTTCGCCGCTCGACCCCTATTCCACCGAAAATCTGAACATCTTCATCAAGCACCGCGAGCCGTTCCGCAAGTTCGCCGCGTCGGTGCCGGCGGAACTGGCCGGCGAATATTTCGAGGTGCGGGCCCAACGCGCGCTACCTTGCTACCGTGGGCCGCGTGCGGCCGGAGCATCGCGAACGCTTCGCCGCCGCGCATCCTGGCCGGCGACCTGGTGCGCGTGCACACCGTGGATCGCGACGGAGAATCCGCTCTACTGGAAACTGCTGCACGCCGCCGGCAAAGCCACCGGCCTGCCGGTGCTCTACAACACCTCGTTCAATCTGTTCGGCGAGCCGCTGGTCTGCACGCCGCGCGATGCCGTGCGCAGCTTTTACTCATCGGGCATCGACGCCATGTTCGTCGGCAAGTTCTTCCTGCAAAAATGAAACAGGACTGGCTGGCCGCGGCGCGGGCCGCCATGGAGATCGAAGCCGCCTCCATCGCGCAGGCCGCCACCCGCCTGGATGGCGCGCTGATCCGTGCGGTGGACCTGATTCTGGCGCATCCAGGGAAAGTGGTGGTCACCGGCATCGGCAAGAGCGGGCATATCGCGCGCAAAATCGTGGCCACTTTGTGCAGCACCGGTACCGCCGCGGTGTTCCTGCATCCCGCCGAGGCCGTGCATGGCGACCTGGGCATCTACACGCCGGGCGACCCGACGATCCTGATCTCCAAGCACGGCACGTCCAGCGAACTGCTGGCGCTGGTGCCGCTGCTGCGCGAATTCCGTTCGCCGCTCATCGGCATTCTGGGCAGCGCCTCCTCGCCGCTCGCCGCGCATCTGGACGTTCTGCTGGATGCCTCCGTGGAGCGCGAGGCCGACCCCAATAATCTGGCGCCCACCGCCAGCGCCGTCACCGCCCTGGCTATCGGGCACGCGCTGGCGATCGCGCTGATGTGCGCGCGCAATTTCACCGCCGGAAGAGTTCGGCCGCTTCCATCCCGGCGGCCAGCTCGGCCGCAATCTGCGGCTCAGCGTGAGAGAGGCCATGCACAGCGGCGAGCAGGCGGCCTTCGTGGCGCCCGAGACGTCGCTCAAGGAGGTCATCATCGCCATGACCCGCTGCCCGCTGGGCGGCGCCTGCGTGGTCGCGCCGGATGGCATCCTCGCCGGCTTCCTCACCGATGGCGACCTGCGCCGCGCGCTCACCACTCACGACGATATCCGCGGCCTGCGCGCCGCCGATATCATGACGCGCACGCCCGTGACCATCGGCCCCGAAGCCAGCCTCGCCGAAGCGCTGGAGCGCATGGAACGCCGCCCGTCGCAGATCTCCGTGCTGCCCGTGGTCGATCCCGCCGGCCGCGCCCTGGGCCTGATCCGCATCCACGACATTTTCGTCGCGTGACTTTGCCGATAGACAGGTAGTCACTTGTCTGAATTTATGCCGGATGTTAGCGTGTCAGGAGAAGTCCCGAATGAAACTGATATCGGCTGTCCGCCGGCGTAGAGATGGCCGGCGATATTGAGGCACGCCTGGCCGCCTACGCCTCAGATCTGCCATCCCAGGCTATTGCGCAAATTCAATTGGAGTTGCTGAATCGGGAATGGGCACGGACCGTAAAGCGGATTCCATTCTATTCGAAACTGGTAGCTGCCAATGCGGCGCCCGAGGAATTCGAGAGCCTCGAGCACTTTTTTGCCGTGGCGCCAATGGCCAATCGACCCCTCATTCATCAGCACGCCGCCGCGATGTGCGACCAGTCGCGAGGGCCCGGATTCATGGCGAATCACCGGGGGCTCCACTTCGCAGCCTATCCAACTCCCGGCATGGCGCGAGGAATTCGTTCACGCGCAGTACGACATGTGGGCCGCACGGAGCTGGTATTCGATTGACCCCGGTTCACGGCTGTTCCTTCTTTGGGGTCACAGCCATCTTCTTGGCACGGGATTGAAAGGCCGCTGGAACGGGTTTCGGCGGTCCTTAAACGATCGCCTTCTTCAGTATCGCCGCTTTTCCGCATACAACCTTAGCCCGGAGCGCCTGAAGCAGGCCGCAGCGGAGATGATCGCCTTTCGGCCGGACTATTTTCTGGGCTACAGCGTCGCGCTGGACAGCTTCGCCCGCGCGAATGAAGACATGGCCGATCGGCTCCGCGCTTTGAACCTGAAGGCTGTAATCGGCACTTCCGAGTCGTTCCCCGGGCCGGAGTCTGCCGTTCGCTTAGCCAGCCTGACCGGCGCGCCCATCGCCATGGAATACGGTTCCGTCGAAACAAATGTGATCGCCCATACGCACCCCTCCGGCGGCTATCGGGTGTTCTGGAGGACCCACCTGGTCGAAGCCCTGCCCGTTGCCGGAACGAGGCGCTGCCGTGTTTTGATTACCAGCCTATACCCGCGGTGCTTCCCACTCGTCCGGTACGATATGGGGGACGAGATCGAAGTCGATGACACGCAAAGCCCCGCAGAAGGAGTTCTCCGCTTTCGCGCGGTGATCGGCAGGTGCAACGATTCGATCCGCTTGGGAGACGGGTCAACCGTGCACTCCGAGGCGTTTAGTCATGCAGTGCGCCAGGAACGTGAGGTGCGAGGCTTCCAGGTAATCGCGGAGGGCAGCGTTCTGCGACTCGACATTTTGGCCGAGCAACTCACTCCGGCTCTCGATGCGGGAATCCGGTCGCGGCTTTCTAAAATTCATCCGGAGCTTGGCGGGATCGGAATCAAACTCGTTTCCGACCTGCAGCACACACGCGCCGGCAAGACGCCGATGATTGTGCGTGCAAACGGGCACTACAATAGTTCCACGTGACCAAACTCGTCATCTTCCTGCTGGCGGCCGCTCCGGCAGCCGCGCAGCCCGTGTTCACCAACGTCTTTCCACCAGCGGAGTACGCCGCCCGCCGTGCCCATGTGATGGAGAAAATCGGCGATGCGGTGGCCATCCTGCAAGGCACTACCGAGCGTCCCGGCGAGCAGCCCCTGCGCCAGAGCAACCAGTTCTTTTACGTCTCCGGCGTGGTGGAACCGCGCGCCATCCTGGTCATCGATGGCAAGAGCCGCACCTCCACGCTGTTTCTGAATCCGCGCAATGAGCGCCGCGAACAATCCATGTTCGGCCCCGGCCTGTACCCCGGACCCGAGGCCGCCAAAGCGACCGGCATCGAAGCCGTGGCCGCCGCGCGCCGATTTCAAAGCCATGCTCGACCGCTTCGCCGGAGAGAACCGCGCGATCTACACGCCCTTCCGGCCCGAGGTGCTGGGCAGTGCCTCCTCCAGCGACCCCGCCGCGCTCGCGCGCGCCACCAAGGCCGACCCCTGGGACGGCCGCCCGTCTCGCGAAGAGGCCTTCATCGCCCACCTGAAGGAAGCCGCG
Organism: uncultured Solibacteraceae bacterium; assembly: GCA_963853855.1. Taxonomy (GTDB): domain Bacteria; phylum Acidobacteriota; class Terriglobia; order Bryobacterales; family Bryobacteraceae; genus Sulfopaludibacter. Next base: position 181,337 of record CAWKYG010000012.1, read on the forward strand.
CCCCACTCCGAAGTGAAGGACCTCGACCCGATCCTCGACACACCTGCGCGGCACCAAGAGCCCGCGCGAGATCGCCATCCTGCGTGAAGCCACGCGCATCGCCGGGCTCGGCATCATGGAGGCCATGCGCGACGCCCGGCCGGGCATGTACGAATACGAACTGCAGGCGGATTCCGAATTCGTTTTCAAGAAATACGGCGCCTATGGCCCGGCTTACTTTGCGCTCATCGCCACCGGCCCCAACACTTACTACACTCACTACCACAAGGACACCGCGCAACTGAAAGGCGGCGACCTGGTGCAGTTCGATTACGCGCCCGATTACAAAAACTACGCTTCCGACGTCACCCGCGTGTTTCCCGCCAACGGCAAGTTCACGCCGCGGCAGCGTGAGTATTACGGCATCTACCTGCGCCTCTACCAGGCGCTGATGACCTCCATCAAAGTCCACGCGCGCGCCGCGCGACATTATCAAGGACGCCGTGGTGAAGATGGATGCCGTCATGGCCTCCTACAAATTCACCGACGAGAAAATCAAGAACGCCGCCGTCAAATTCGTGGAAGGCTACCGCAACAGCCGCGCCAACAGCCTGGGCCATACCGTGGGCATGGAGGTCCACGACGTCCGCAACCCACACCGACACGCTGGAGCCCGGCCAGCTTTTCACCATCGAGCCGGAGATGCGCATCGAGGAGGAGCACGCCGGCATGCGCCTGGAAGACATGCTGCTCATCACCGCCAACGGCTACGAAAATCTGTCCGCCTTCGTGCCCATCGAAATTCGCCGATATCGAAAAGCTGATGGCGGGGCACCACGGACTGAGCGACGCCCACGCCACTCTGCCGGGGGTCCACTGATGCGATTCGACCGCATGATTACCGCGGTGGACGCGCACGCCTGCGGCGAACCTGGCCGCGTCATCACCGGCGGCGTCCTGGACGTTCCCGGCAGCACCATGTTCGAAAAGAAGACCTGGCTGGAAACGCACGCCGACCACATCCGCCTGCGCATGCTGCGCGAGCCGCGCGGCTATCCGGCGCTCTGCTGCAACCTGATTCTGCCGCCCACCCATCCCGAAGCCGACGCCGGGTTCGTCATCATGGAGCAGGTGGAGTATCCGCCCATGTCCGGCACCAACACCATCTGCGTGGTGACCGTGCTGATTGAAACCGGCATGGTGCCGGCCGTCGAGCCGGTGACGCACTTGAAGCTGGAAACGCCCGCGGGGCTGGTCGCGAGTGGATGCCGAAGTGACCGGCGGCAAGGTCACGCAAGGTGACGTTCCGCAACGTGCCGGCCTTCGCGGTGCATCTGGATGCGCCCGTGGAGGTCGCCGGGGCTGGGCACCGTGACCGTGGATGTCGCCTACGGCGGCATGTTCTACGTGATCGCCGACGCGGCGCCGCTCGGCCTGCGCATCGTCCCCGACGAGGCCCGCGAGATCGTCCGCATCGCCGAACTGATCAAGGCCGCGGCGCGCGAGCAACTGCCGGTGGTGCATCCCGAAAATGCCGGCATCGCGGGCGTGAGCATCGCGCAGATGTCGCTGGGCCACAAGAATGCCGTGGTGGTTTCGACCCGCGGCGGCAGCGGCGTGCTGGATCGCTCTCCGTGCGGCACCGGCACCTGCGCGAAAATGGCCACGCTCCACGCCAAAGGCAAGCTCGCGCTCCATCAGGATTTCGTGCACGAAGGCATTCTCGGGACGACGTTCACCGGACGCCTCGTGGAAGCGACGCGCGTGGGCCCCTACTCCGCCGTGGTCCCGACGATCTCCGGCCAGGCATGGATCACCGGCATCGCGCAATACGTCCTGGATCCCGAAGATCCTTTCCCCGAAGGCTTCACGGTCGCCGATATCTGGTAGCGCTCACTTCTGCCCGTAAGTCGCCTTGGGCCCGTGCTTGCGGAAGTGATGCTTGTCGCGCAGCGCCTCGCGAGATCGGCCGCGGCCTCGGGATTGATGGTGAGGGTCTGCCACGCCATGGCCGCCAGCTCTTCCACGATCACCGCGTTGTGCGCCGCCTCGGTCGACGGTGCTGCCCCAGCAGAACGGCGCGTGGCCGGCCACCAGCACGCCGGGCAGCCCAGCGGGTCGCGCCCTCGCATGCGCGCGCACGATCGCCACGCCGGTGTTGGCCTCGTATCGCCGATTCGATCTCTTCGGCGCGTCAGCGGGTCGGTCACCGGCACGGCGCCGTGGAAATAATCGGCGTGCGTGGTGCCGAAGCAGGGGATCTCGCGGCGCGCCTGCGCCCAGGCGGTGGCATGGCGCGAATGCGTGTGCACCACGCCGCCGATCGACGGGAAACGCGCGATACAGCGCCACGTGCGTCGCCAGGTCGGACGATGGCCGCAGATCGCCTTCCACCACGCGGCCGTCCAGATCGGTGATCACCATGTCGCTCCGGCGTCATCTTGTCGTAGGGCACGCCGCTCGGCTTGATCACGACCAGACCCTGCTCGCGCGAAACGCCGCTGGCGTTGCCGAACGTGTAGATCACCAGCCCGCGGCGCACCAGTTCCAGATTGGCTTCCAGTACTTCAGCTCGCAGTGCTTCCAGCACTCGCTCCCTCCTCTTGCGCCGCGCCGCGATGCGCCGCAACTCCGGCAGCACGTCGCCGATCTCCACCGGCGCCGACTGCCGCTCGCCGAACGCGAAATACAGCTTGCGATACAGCGGATACAGCTCCTGGTACACGGCCGCGTCGGCGGCATCCGGCTCGCACGGTCGCATAGCCGGGGCACAGCGCGTCCTGCGCCTCTTCGATGGTCGCGGAACGTGCCCGCCGCCAGGAACGCGAAGATGGCCGACCCCAGGCTGGTCACATCGCCCTTCGGCACCAGAATCGGCTTGCCCAGCACGTTGGCGTACACCTGGTTCAGCACCGGCATTCTTCTGCGGAATGCCGCCGCCGTTGATGATCGCGGCGCACCGGCACGCCGTGCTCTTCCATGCGCTCCAGAATCACGCGGGTGTGGAAGGCCGTGCCTTCGATGGCGGCGAACAGCTCGTCCTGCGCGGTGTGCGTCAGGCGCCAGCCGAGCGTGACGCCGCTCAGTTCGGGATTCACCAGCACGGTGCGGTCGCCGTTGTCCCAGGTGAGGCGCAGCAGTCCGGTCTCGCCGGCGCGGTACTGTCTCCAGCCCGCGCGAAAGCTCCGCCACCGTGGTGCCGGCGCGCCGCGCGATGGCGTCGAAGATATCGCCGGTCGCCGAAAGTCCCGCTTCGATGCCGGTGCAGCGCCGGATCCACCGATCCCGGCACCACGCCGCACACGCCGGGAATCAGCTCGCGCCGTCTCGCTCGATCGCCATGATGCAGGTGGAGGTGCCGACCACGTTGACCACGTCGCCCAGCCGCACGCCCGCGCCGATGGCGTCCCAATGCGCGTCGAACGCGCCCACCGGAATCGGAATGCCCGCGCGCAGCCCCAGCTTCTCCGCCCACTCCGGCCGACAGGTGGCCGGCGATCTGGTCCGAAGTCTCGTAGCGGCCGCCGAGTTTGGCGCGCACGCCGGCCAGCAGCGGATCCACCGCGGTCAGGAACTCTTCCGGCGGAAGCCCGCCCAGCGCGGCGTTCCACATCCACTTGTGGCCCATGGCGCAGACGCTGCGCGGCGCCGCCGCCGGGTCGGTGATGCCGCACAGCACCGCCGCCACCATGTCGCAATGCTCCAGCGCCGTGGCGAAGCGCGCGCGCTTTTCGGGATTGTGGCGCAGCCAGTGCAGCAGCTTGGCGAAGCCCCACTCCGAAGAGTAGATGCCGCCGCACCAGTCGATGGCCTCCAGGCCCGGCTGCGTGCGCGGCCGCGGTGATCTCGGCGGCTTCCTGCCAGGCGCGATGGTCGCACCACAGGTAGTAGTCGTCGAGCGGCTCCAGCTTCTCGTCCACCGGAATCACGCTCGATCCGGTGGTATCGAGCGCGATGGCCTCGATCGGCTGTCGCCGTCGACGCCCGGCGCTCGCGAGCGCGCGATGCATGGCCTCGGCCAGCGCCCGCATGTGGTCGGCGTGGCTCTGCGTGGCGTGGTCGGGATCGTCCTTCTTGCGGAGCAGCGGATACTCGGCCGTCCCCGCGCCCAGCCGGCCCCGCTCGCTATCGAAGATGGAAACCCGCACGCTCAGGGTGCCGAAATCGACTCCGGCAACGATGCTCATAGTCAGTCTCCTGCAAAGCTGAATGGCCGCGATGAACGCAGATCAACGCGATAAGAAACTTCGCTTATCTGCGTTCATCGCGTTCATCTGCGGCCATTATTCTTCTCACGCGTGCTGTACACACTCCAGCCCAGGTACCGCGAGGCCGCCTCCGCGCACGGCCGTCGATACCGACGACAGGTTGGCCGCCACGTGGTGCTCGAAGCCGTTCTCGCAGATGTAGCGCAGCAGGCCTTGCAGGTTCGGAATCCGCACCACGCCGGCGCCGCCGAAGGTGTCCAGCGGATCGTCGGTGAATTCGCCTTCGCCCACGTAGCCGCGGATCGTCGCCTTCGCGGTCGTTGGTCGAGAAGCGCGCGAAGCTCATCGGACCGGGCTTCACCCGCCCCACGCAGGTGCCGTAGGTATTCTCGCGGCCCACCGTGCCGGCGATGATCTGCTGGAAATCCATGCGCACTTCGCTTGAAGAAATGCTTGGGCAGGTTGCTGCAATGGAAGCACACGGCCTTGTCGGGATCGTCGCCGTAATTGTTGTTCCAGTCGAGCAGCGCGCTGGGCGTTTCCGAGGCCAGTTGCAGCGCGTGCATCCCGATCACGCCGCAGATATCCACTTCGCAGGCGCTCGACATCAGGTTCTCGCTCATCATGCTCATCACCGTGCAGGGCACCACGCCGAAGTATTCTTCGAGCGACGTCCAGCACTGCACCGCGCTGATGGTGCACCTCGGTCTGCGCCATCCACTCGTCGATCACCGCGCCCAGCTTGGCCATCTTCATCAGCGCTCGGCAGCGGCACGCTTTCGGTGGACACGTATTTGCGGATCGCCGCCAGCTTGGCCTGCGCTGCCGGAGTCGTCGTCGCTCATGCGCGCGATGCGGCCCAGGATCTCGGAAAGGTCGATGGTCTCGACCGAGATGCCGCTCGCCTCCAGCAGCTTTTCGCTGTAGCGCACCGTGTTGAACGCCGCCGGCCGCGCGCCGATGGCGCCGATGCGCAGCCGCCGCAGGCCGCGCACCACGCGGCAAACGGCCGCGAACCAGTCCAGGTCCTTCGCGAAGAACTCCGAATCCGGCGCTTCGGTGTGCCGCGTGGTCAGCGAGTACGGAATGCCGTACTGCGTCAGGTTATTGCAGGCCGACATCTTGCCGCAGAAGCTGTCGCGGCGGTCGCGTGATGGTCATGCGGCCCGGCGTGTCGGGCGTAGCCTGAATCAGCACCGGCACGTTCAGCCCCGCCATGCGCAGCGTATCGGCGATGGCGCGCTCGTCGCCGAAATTCGGCAGCGTGACGATCACGCCGTCGATGGTCGTCGCGGTGCTTCTTAAACAGGTCCGCGCAGCGCGCTGCTTCGGCGCGCGTCTCCACCGCGCCGAACTTGGTCTCTTCTGGCCCGACGGCTACCACGCTGTAGCCCGCTTTCTCGAGCACCGCGATCATTTCCGAGCGTCCGCTCTGCGCCAGATGGTCCGGGAAGAACCCCCGATTGCCCACAATCACACCAAAGGTGACTGCGCGGGCTGTACCGTTCGCCATTCTCTATGATCCCCTTAATTAGCAGCGCTGTAATCGCTTGCAACGCTCATCGTATGGAACTTCCACGATGGAAGTCAAGGCGCTGCGCCTTCCGCGCTTCAATCCCTGCTCAAACTGCCGATCCGCGCCGGAAACACCGGCGGCCGCACCGATTCCGCCTTCCAGCCCAGCAGAAACTCCACCGCGCCGCCGCAGACGCGCCCCTGGCACGGACCCATGCCGCAGCGCGTGTGCAGCTTGGCTTCGCGCCAGCCCGAGCAGGCGCGCACGCGGCCCAGAGCCACATCTTCGCAGCGGCAGACGCAGCGTATCGTCGTGCGGCAGGTCGCTTCAGTTCCGCGCGCAGAGCGAAGGCGCGCTCCAGCGCGCCGGCAAATCGCCGGTGCCGTTCGCGCGCGCCGAACAGCGCCTGCGCGCGTCGCGCGTTTTGCCCGCCGCGGCGAAGCCCGCGATCTCGCCTTCCACCAGCGCCAAGTCCAGCCCGCCGATGCCCGTGGCTTCGCCCGCCGAATAGACGCCCGCGACCGACGGTCTGCTGGTACTCGTCCACCGCCACGCCCGTCTCGCTCATGCGGCAGCCCAGCAGCGCCGCCAGTTCCAGGTTCGGAACCAGGCCGAAGCCGCACGCCAGATAATCGCACGCCTCCGTCCACGTCTTCCGCGCCGCGGCGCAGCGTCACGCTCTCCAGCTTCTCGCGCCCCTGCGCCGACACCGGCCAGCAGCCGGTCAGGTACGGAATGCCCAGCGAGACCCGCGCGCAGCTGCACCGCCTGCATCAGCTTGCCGGGATGCGCCGCCAGTCCCAAGCCGAAGCGCAGCAGCGCCGCCTGTTCCGCCTGCTCGGCAATCAGCCGGACTTCGGCGCCGTGCGCGCGCATATATTTCGCCACCGCCAGCAGCAGCGGACCGCTGCCGGCGATCGACCACCCTCTTCCCCGTCACCGGCAAGGCCCGATTTCGCCAGCGCCTGCAATCCGCCCGCGCCCATCACGTTCGGCAGCGTCCAGCCGGGGAACGGCAGGAAGCGCTCCCGCGCGCCCGTCGCCAGAATCAGCTTCTGATAGCCCAACTCGCGACTCGCCGTCGAACTGTCTCGACGGCCAGCTTCGCCCGGCTCCGGCGCGGCGAACACGCGCGCGCCCGCGATCCACTCCACGCCGTTCCGTTCCGCCCGGCGCATCCACGCGGCCGCGGGGCCCGCCGGCTTGCCGCCTCCGGCGCGCCAGATCTGCCCGCCGGGCTGCGGATTGTCGTCCACCATCGCCACGCGCGCGCCGCTCTCCGCCGCGCGGCACGCCGCCGCCAGACCCGCCGGACCTGCGCCTACCACCACCACGTCGAACGCGGTCACATCGGTGCGCACCTCCATGCCCGTCCGCGCACGGAATCTGGCAGCTCCGGCAATGTTCCCGCCCGTCGATGGTCACGCGGCATTCGAAGCAGATCCCCATGCCGCACAGCGGCCCGCGCGGCTCGCCGCTCACGCTCCGCCGGTAGAGGCTGACGCCCGCCGCCGCCACCGCCGCGGAAACCATGCTCCCCGCCGGCACAGTAATCTCGCGCCCATTCACCGTGACTTTCATGGCTCTCCCACACGTCAATCCGCTTGCTGACGCGCGCGGCTCGGTACAGAGCCGCGACCGTGAGAAAGCGAATGCGCAACGGCCAGCACCGCCCGGTAGGACAGGCCTCCGGGCCTGTCCCCAATTCATTACCATGTGCCTCCGCTTTCCGTCCCGGCAGATAAGGCTCCGGCGGGAATCGCCGGCGTGCGCCCGCAAAATCTGGTCCGCCACCAGCTTCCCGGTCGCCAGCGACGTCGTGATGCCCAGCCCTTCGTGCCCCGTCGCCAGATACAGACGCGGATCCGCCGGCGCACGGCCCGATCAGCGGCAGCTTGTCCGGCGTCGCCGCGCGGAATCCCGTCCACGTGCGGATCGCCGACAGCTCCGCCGATCCCCGGCATGTACTCCTGCGCGCGCCGCAGCATGCGCGCCAGCATGTGACGATCGATCGGCGGCGTGCTCCGACGCCGAACTGCCGCGACGACCCGATCAGCAACTGCCCCGTCTTGCCGCGGCTGCACGTTGAACGCCACCGAATCTGCCGTAGTGGAATGCGCGCTCTTCAGATAGCCCAGTTCGACCAGCTGATGCGCGCACGAATCCCGGATAGCGGTCGGTGATCACCAGGTGGCCCTTGCGCTTGCGGACTTCGATGCCCGGCGTCAGCTCCGGCGCCCACGCGCCGGTGGCGTTCACCGTGATCCCCGCCGCAAGCAGCGTGCCGTCGCGCAAGCTGGATGCCCTGCCCGCTCAGTCGCGCCGCCGCCTCGCCGATCCGCAGCATCGCGCCATTCTGCCGCGCGCGCTCCAGCAGATAGCGCGCCGCGCACGGCGGATAGACCACGGCATCGTCCGGCACCAGCAGCGCGCCCGCCAGGCCCGGCCGCAGATTCGGCTCGGCCTCCGCCAGCGCCGCGCGTCCAGCACTTCGGCGCGCACGCCGATGCCGTCGTACACGCCGTGCTTGCGCCGCACCTCGGCCATCTCTTCTTCGTCGGCCGCCACCCACAGGGTGCCCGCAGCGGCAGATACTCCACGTCCGCCGGAAGCTCGCGCCGCGCGCGCCATCCACAAGCTCCGCGAGTAATTGGTGAGCGCGATCTGCGCCGGCGAATCGTCCATCACCACGATGTGGCCCATGCCCGCCGCGGTGGCGCCGCCGCCGATCGGGACCGGGCTCCACCACCACCACCTTCAGGCCCGCCGCGCGCGCATTCCTCCGCGCAGGCCGCGCCCACGATGCCGCCGCCGGCGATGGCTACGTCGAAGCTGTCGCCCATGATGCGCGGATTCCGTAGCAGAACGGGTCGCGTTCGTCGAGAATCAGGTCGGCCTCGGCGTTCACGTACGCGTAGCCCGTGATCTCGGGATAAAGCTTGCCGTCCACCAGCGAGACCGTGCCTTCGAACACGCTGCCGACGATGCTTTCCTGCCGCCACACCTGGCCCGGCCGCAGCTTGCCGTCGGCGTAGAGGCAGGCCAGCTTCGCGCTGGTGCCGGTGCCGCACGGCGAGCGGTCGTAGGCCTTGCCGGGGCAGAGCACGAAGTTCTTGCTGTCGGCGCCCTCCACCGGTCGGCGGGCCGAACAGCTCGATGTGGTCGATCACCCCGCCGTTCGCGCCGGTGATGCCGTGCGCTTCGAGGCCTCTGCCGGATGCGCCAGGCGAAATCGGTGAGCTCCTCCACGCGGTCGAGCGAGAGCTCCTGCCCGTGACCGCTGCACAGGAAGAACCAGTTGCCGCCCCAGGCGATATCGCCGTGCACCGCTGCCGATGCCCGGCGCCTCCACCGGCACGTGCGCCGCGCTGCGGTAGCTGGGCACATTGCGAATGGTCACGCTGCCGTTGGCGTTGAGCCGCGCCTCCACCGTGCCCACGACGGTTTCCAGGCGGCACGTCCCGCCGCCGGAACGCGCCCCATGTGCGCCAGCGTCACCACCAGCCCGATGGTGCCGTGGCCGCACATATCCAGGTAGCCGACATTGTTGAAGAAGATCACGCCGGCGTCGCACGAGGGGTCGGACGGCTCGCACAGCAGCGCGCCCACAATGGCGTCGTTGCCGCGCGGCTCGTTCACCACCGCCGAGCGGAAGCAGTCGAACTCGTTCCGAAACCGCTCCAGCCGCTCCGCCATGGCGCCGCTGCCCAGATCGGGACCGCCCGCCACCACCACCCGGGTCGGCTCGCCGCCGGTATGGGAATCGATGATTTTGATTCTTGCTTCATTGCTACCTCTCCTCGATACCAGCTCAGATGGTCCTCCGCGAACATCCGGAATTTCTCCCGCGCCACCTTGCGCGCCAGCTCTTTATCCCGGGACAGAATCGCCCCGGCGATCTCCACGTGCGCCGCGGCGGAATCCAGCATATCGATCTGCTGGTGATTGCGCAGATTGCGGATGAACAGAAACGCCAGCAGCGGCATCAGCGTCTGCGCCAGCAGACGCGGCAGCAGACTGTTCCCGCTCAGCCGCCACAGCGTCTCGTGAAAGCGTACGTCGAGCGCGAAAAACTCGCGCACGTCGCGAGCCCGCGCGGCGCGCTCCATGGCATCGGTAACCAGCAGCAGCTTGCGGATCTGCGCGTCCGCCGGCGTTCTCGATCGCCAGTTCCATGGCCAGCGTCTCCAGTTCTTCGCGGATGCGCAGAATCTGGCCGATCTCGACCCGCGTCAGCGTGGTCACCACGCAGCCCTGGTTGGCCTTGCGCACCACCAGCCCTGTGTTCCAGCGCCACCAGCGCTTCCCGCACCGTGGGCTGCCCCACGCCGATCTGCCGCGCGATGCGCGATTCCACGATGCGGTCGCCGGGATTCAGATCGCCCGCCACGATCATGTCGCGAATGGTTGCCGGCGATCTGGTTCGCCATCGGCGCGCGCCGCCCCAGGCTGCTCGAAAGCGCCTCCAGCCGGACCGGTGAACACGCGACGTCATGCGCGGCGGCATGCAGGTCGGGCCGCGTCGCGATGGCGTCGCCGGATGATGCCCAGGATCTCTTCGCGCTCCGCGCCTTCGAGCGTGAGCCGCGGCGCGCGCACCATCTCCGATCCCAGTCCCGTCTCCTGCCATCGCCAGCTTGATGTACTGCACCAGCTTCACCTTGGTATCCAGGTGCAGCAGCGGCGTGTACCAGCGATACAGTTCGCGCGCCGCCTCCCATTGCCCCGCCGTCGCCAGGTCCCACAGCGCGCGATTCTCGTCCGGGAAGGCATTCACCAGGCCCGAAATCCACCCTTCGGCGCCCAGCAGGATGCTCTCCAGCACCAGGTCGTCCACGCCGCCGAACAGGATGTAGCGGTCGCCCACGATATTCCGCAGGTCGGTGATGCGGCGGACATTCTCGGACGATTCCTTGATGGCCACCAGGTTCGGCTCGTCCGCCAGTCGCGCGAACATTTCCGGCGTGATATCCACGCTGTAGGATACCGGATTGTTGTAGACCATGATCGGCAGACCCGGTGGCGTGCGGCCACCGTGCGGTAGTGCGTGATGCGTCTCGCGCTCGTCGGATTTGTAGACCATCGCCGGCAGCACCATCAGGCCGTCGACGCCCGATCTTTTCCGCATCGCGCGCAAAGCGGCAGGCCAGCGCCGTGGTGTATTCGGCCACGCCGGTCAGCACCGGAATTCGCCCGCGCACCGCCTGCTTCATCTCGCGCAGGATTCGAGCTTTTCGTGCGTATTCGAGCGCCGTGTTCTCGCCCACCGTCCCCAGCAGGACGACGCCGTGGATGCCGGCCTGCGATCATGGCCTCCAGGTGTTTGGCGCGTGGCAGGCAGATTCGAGCGACTGGTCCTGCGCGAAATTGCGTGGTGATGGCGGGGAATACGCCTTTCCAGTTCATTTTCATAGGGTTAATCTATAATCTATAATCCGTGCCGGGGTATTGTCAATCGGGTGCCTGGGCGTGTAAAGATTCGTAAACGAAAAATCAAATAACTCGTTTCTTTTCAGTCGCCGTAACGCTGTTGTTTCAGACCATGGACTCCATAAATATTTTCGATTTGATTGCCCGCCGAAGCGTCCGCTACCCTGGAAATGTAATCGCAAACAGACTTCGGGTATAGCGGTTTTTCTCCCCGACCGAGAAGGCTGACCCCCAGGTACATATACAGGAGAAAACAAACACTATGAAAAAATCGCTCATTTTCGCGGGAGCTTTGTCTCTCAGCGCCATTTGCTTCGCAGGAACCAAGTCTTACGACATCAACCTGTCCACCCCGGCCAAGGCCGGCAACGTAACGCTGGCCGCCGGCGAGTACAAACTCACCGTGCAAGGCACCAACGCCGTATTCACGGACGCCAAGACGCGTAAGACCTTCACCGCTCCCATCAAGGTCGAAACCTCTCCCAAGAAGTTCCACTACACCGCGGTAGACACGGCCCCCGACCAGGGTTCCGACAAGATCACGTCCATCGAACTCGGCGGCTCCACCACGCAGATCGCGTTCTAAGCGAACGCTGTTACCACCTGTGATGCACGAGCGCGCGAATCCGGCTGTCGTAAACCTGCCGGATCGCGCGCATCGTGCTCTCGGGTAAGGCCGGCAGATCCGATGACGCACAGTTTTCCGCCGCCTGCGCCGCGCGTTTCGCCCCCGGAATGGCGCACGTCACCGCGTCGAACATCAGAATCCAGCGCAGTGCCAGTTGACACATGGTAACGCCCGGCGGCAGCAGTTTCCCGATTTCCTCTACCGCGCCCAGCGCGACTTCGTAATCCACTCCCGAAAACGTCTCGCCCACATCGAATTCCTCGCCGTGACGATTGAAGTTGCGGTGATCGTCAGGCGCAAACTTGCTCTGTCGCGTCAATTTGCCGGTCAGCATTCCGCTGGCCAGCGGCACGCGCGCCAGAATGCCCACCTGCCTCTTCTTCGCCTGCTCGAAAAACAGTTCCGACGGCCGGTGCCGCAACGCATTGAAGATGATCTGCACCGTCTGCACGCCCGGGTACTCGATGGCCTTTAACGCCTCCTCCACACGCTCCACGCTCACGCCGTAGTAGCGGATCTTGCCCGCCTCCTTCATACGGTCGAGCGCGAAAAACAGCTCCGGCCGGTAATAGACATCGGTTGGCGGGCAATGCAGTTGCACCAGGTCCAGGCAATCGGTCGCAAGATTCCGCAGGCTGTCTTCAATGAAGCCGGTGAGGTTCTTCGCGTTGTACGCCTCGGCGGTATGCGGCGAAAGGCGCCGGCCCGCTTTAGTCGCCACCACGATCTCGTCCTTCCGCCGCCGCTTCAACTCCGCGATCAGCCGCTCGCTCCGCCCCATGCCGTAAACATCCGCGGTATCGATGAAGTTCACGCCGCAATCCAGCGCCATTTCGAGCGCCGCCATGGATTCGCCATCGTCCACGCTGCCCCACGATCCGCCAATGGCCCACGCGCCAAAGCTGATCTCCGAAACCTGCCAACCCGTCCGCCCCAAGGCGCGATAGTTCATACCGTGAATTCCCTCTCCCTCATAATTGTAGGTTGGCGGCGCCCATGTCTTCCCTTCGCGGCAAAGTGGTCAGCGGTCGAGCCAATTTCGGATTCTGGATCGAACGCCTGAGCCGTTTTTACCAGCAGAAAACCGGCATGGCGCTCTACCCTGGCACGCTCAACGTGGAACTCGCATCGCCCTATTCACTGCCCGCGCGGGTCATCCGGCTGGAAGCCAGTGAATACGGCGGCAGGGTCTCGGTGAGCATGGTCCCTTGCCGCATCTTTGACCGCCCGGCATTCCTCTTGCGCACCGATCAGAACGAACAAGGCGCCGGACACCACCCGCGGAATATCATCGAAATTGCCACCGACATCCGCCTGCGCGACGCCTATGGCCTGAAGGATGGAGACTGGGTGGAGATTGAGTTTCCGCAAGATTATCAGACTCTCCGCACCACGAAGTAAGGCTGATTCGACAGGTCCGCCGCGAATCCGGGATACAGCCAGGCCTTCTCCGGCGTCTCGCGCAGCTCAAAGTAATACTGCAAAGGAAACGGCGATTCCGTATACGCGCCCGGCACCGTGCCCTTACGCCGGCTCCCGGACCCCTCCATTTCCGCGCTCTGCCACCGCTCCGCCTGGTTCACATGGCGGTAATACAGCCGCGCGCCGGAAAGCTTCACTGTGCGGTCCGCGCTGAAATCCACTTCCATGGGCAGCCCCGGCCGGAAATGCGCCGGCGGCTTGTGTTGCACCGCCGCCCAACCGCGCTTGGGACGCCCCAGCGCTGCCAGCACCGCGGCCTGCGCTTCAGACGCATCCTTCGCGCCGTCCAGCCGCTTTTTCATATCCGCGATATCGTCATCGATAGCCGCCAGCCGGTCCTCCCAGTGTCCGCGCAACCATGGCAGTTCGCCCACCGTCACATCGCTCACGTATACGCCTTTGGTCCGCTCGGCGATCTGCGCCCATGCCGCCCGCGCGCCGTTATACTCCTGCAGCGCCTGTTCCAACGCGCCTTTATCGCCGGTGCGTTCGTGAACGCGGTACAGCACGCCGCTGCGCAGTTTCGCTCCGAAGAACCTTCCCAGCCCGATCTGCACCGTCACATCCACCGCCAGCCGCTGAAATTCCGGCGATCCCGGATTCACCGCCTCGTTCTCCGCCTGATTCAGTGCCCGTGCCGCCGCCTCCGCCAGATCCTCCAACCCCTGCGCCACATCGATGGGCGTGTACTTGCCATTGCGCTCGCCTTTCAGCAGTTCATCGGCGAAATCGTTGATGCGCGAAAACAGTTGCGGGTCCAAGGGGCTCACGTTACCGAACACTTTGGGTGAAGGCGTATCGGTATACGACTTGTTCTTGCGCGCGTCCACAATCGGCTGATTGGTATACATCTCGGGCCAGTAAGTGTTGTTCGCCGCCGATGGCAGGTGCGTCGTCGTAATCACCGGCAGAATGCGGCTGGCGCTGGCCAGCGCGGCCGCCGCGGATTTCGCGCCGGTCACGAACTGCTGGTCGAAATCGCGCTGGTAACTGTCCGGGGCCGCTTCGGGATCGTACAGCAGCCGCCCCCATACGCGATACGAATGCCGGTACTTCTCCCAATCCCACCGCGGCTTCAGCGCCACATCCGCATATCCGCACCGCCCACCCGGCAGCCCCGACCCGCGCCGTCCCTTGAAAGACAGCGGCTCAAAAATCTCCACGCCCTGGCTGCCGCAGAAACTGAATGCCCGCGAGTAGCCCGCCGCCATCACCGGGTCGCCCCACAACAGCAGCCGCTGCGTGCCCGGCCAGATGCGATGAATCACGCCATACTTGCGGTCGTCGCGCAGCAGGTCCGCATAGCCGTACCGGGTGAAACTGCGCGCGCCTGTGCTCAACGCCATCAGCCCCGTGGCCGTGCGCCCCTTGGGCATCTCCTGCTCGCGGATGTCCGCCTGATGGTACGGCATCCCCATATGCTCCGCCCAGAATTTCGGCGAGACCGTGACCGGCAGGCCCGTCCCCAGGCCCACATCGATCATGTTCTGGTCGATGCCCTTGGAGTGCATATCGATCTCGACCGTCCGCCCGCTCAGCTTGGCACCTTCGAACACCATCTTCCAGAAGGAGTAGCTGCCCTCGGCCACGCCGCTTTCCCCGTGAATGCGGAAGGTCACGCCGCGAATCGCCGGACACGCCTTCAGCAGCGCCGCCAGCGCTGCGCGGCAATACGGGCCGTGCGTTTCCGCCGTCAGACCCTCGATGGTGTAATTCGCCTGGGGACTGTTGGCCCACTGGTAGCCATGCATCCACAGCCCCAGTTGGAACTCCAGCCCGCGCGCCGCCGTCTGCTCGCTGATGTATTTCAGCATGGCCAGGTTGCTGTCCCGCTCGGCATCCGGCAGGTTGACCGCGCGCACGTCGTACCCCGGCACCGGAAGGAGGAAGGGATAGGGGAACAAAAAGTAGGCGTCGGTGACCCCGCGCAGAAAATCGTACCCAATGCTCAGGCTCAGCGCGAAACGGTTGAAACGCTGGCCGGCCAGCATGGTCAGGTACGCCGGCCACATCTCGCGATCGTTGAACCAGGGCTTATCCTCCACATCGCTGACGAACATGCGCGCGATGCTGCGCACGGCGTTTGCCGGCCGCTCACTCGCGCCGCGCGCCGGAGTCAGCGCCGCCACTGGGTCCGGCGCGTAGCGCACGCGATCGGCCAGTTCCAGCAGCGCGTACACCAGGCCGCGCTCATCCGCGCCGCTGGCCGTAAGCACCGTGTGGCCGGCCTGTTTTCCCGGCGTGAGTGCCAGCGCTTCCGCCGCCGCCGGCGCCCCGTGGCCCGATGCCACCACGCACAAATCCTTCGCGCCGGCCTGCCGGATGGATTCGTACTGGCCCACCACGAGTCCCCGTGTCACCAGCGCCTGCCGCAATTCGCCCGCCGCCCAACGGGCCGGTCCGCTCGCCGCCACCGTGTCCGCTGGATCCGCGATCAGCGCCACGCTCGCGCCTCCGCCCGTCTGGGCCATTGCCAAGGGAGCGCCCGCCACTGCGCCCAGAAACTCACGCCTGCCGATTGCCGACATACCATTCATCATGCCACGTGGCATACTCGATATGAGCCGCATGGATCGCCGCGATTTTCTCGCCACTGCCGCCGCCTTTGCCGCCACGGCCAACGCTGCGCCAACCCGTTCCCTGATCCTTCTGTCGGAAGCCGATCCCGCCCGCATGACTTCCGCCCTCTCGCCCGAGCGCACCGCGCTCTTCGAAAAGCTGACCGCCGGCGCGCTCCACGCCGGCCCCTGGAGTGTCACGTACCATCGCCCCACCGGCCTCGGCGTCAACGCCGGTCCCCACGACTACGTCAGCGAAGGCCCCTACTGGTGGCCCGACCCCAAAAATCCCGGCGGCCCCTACATTCGCAAAGATGGCCAGCGCAATCCGGCGCGTTTCCTGGGCAATCGCAACGATCTCGGCAGCCTCTGCACGGCGATTCTCTCACTCGGCCTCGGCGCCTGTTTCCTCAAGAACTCCGCCTGCGCCGCGCGAGCCAACCACGTGCTCACCGTCTGGTTCCTGGATCCCCAAACGCGCATGACGCCCCACCTGGAGCACGGCCAACTGACGCGCGGCCACGATGACGGCCGCGGCACCGGCCTCATCGATACCGTCTCCTTCATTCACCTGGTACAGGGCATCGCCCTCATGGATCTGGCCGGCGGTCTCGACCCCGGCGTTTCCCGCGGCGTGCGCCAATGGTTCGCCGATTTCACCCGGTGGATGAACACCAGCCAAAAGGGTCTCGCGGAAAAGAAGTCCGGCAACAACCACGCCACCTGGTGGACCGCCCAGGTGGCCGCCTACTCCTGCCTCACCGCGGATTCCGCCACCCTGGCGATGTGCTGGGACCACTACCGCGACTACCTGGTGCCGACCGAGATTCAGCCCGATGGCAGTTGCCCGCGCGAGGAAGCACGCACTCAATCCCTCAGCTATTCCGCCATGAACCTGGATGCCTTCTCGGTGATCTGCCGCCTGGCGCAAGTCCAAGGCGTGAACCTCTGGAAAGCCGTGGACCGGAGTTTTCATTACCTCCTGCCGTACGTCCTCCATCCGGATACCTGGAAGAAGCAGCAGATCTCGAAATACAGCGCCGCCGGAACGTTCTTCCCCGGTCTGGCGGGCATTGGCATTCCGTCCGCGGACCTGCTCGCCGCCTACCGGACACTCCCGCGCGCGGACTCCCCGTGGATCCAGTTCACCGACCTGCTGGTGCGCGCCGCGTAGCCCCCGCCTTCTACAGCTTCACGCCGCACATTTCGGCGAACCGCAACTCCGTGGCCTTCACCCGCCCGGCCACTACGCGCAGCGTCCGCTCCAGGATCTCCGTACCCAAGCTCGTATCGCTCTTGCACCGCTCCTGCAATCGCGCGCCGTTGATCCGCAGCGCCGTGGTCTTCTCGCGCGCCCTCACCTGGAACAGAGTGTCCTGATGGTCCAACAGCGCCGACCACCCGAACACCTGCCCGGCTCCCAGCGCCTCTACGCAAACCACAAACGTTCCGGTACGCAACTCCACCGCCACACTGCCGGATGTCAGCAAATAGAAGGACGTGGAGTGTTGCCCGTCCACCAGAATCACCTCGTCCGCCTCGAAGATCACCGGGGTCGCCAATGCCTCCAGCGTCTCCAGTTGAGCGTCGGTAAGACCCTTGGTGAATCCGTGCTTTCGCAGTGTTGTAAGCGCCATATCCCCCACTCGCGGGTGAAAGCCCGCATTCCACGTTGCCATATTGTTGAAAAGCAACACAGAGAGGAGGTATTTGCAATCGCAGGTCCGAAGCGCCGGCCCTACGTCAGATCGACGCCTTCCAGCCGCCCCGTGGCGTCGCCGAAGTGCTCCATGCGCGTGCCCATGCGGTCCATCATGGTGAGGAACAGGTTGCACATCGGCGTTTCGCGGCGGTACACCACGCGCCGCCCGGTCTTGATGAAGTTCCCGCCGCGGCCCACAATCAGCGTGGGCAGGTCTTCATGCAGATGGCGGTTGCCGTCGCTCAGGCCCGCGCCGTAGACGATCATGCAATTATCCAGCAGGCTGCCGTCGCCTTCTTTGGTGGCCTTCATGCGCTGCATCCACGCGGCGAACTGCTCCATGTGATAGCTGTTGATCTGCGCCACCTTCTCCATCAGGTCCGGCTGATTGCGATGGTGCGTCAGCGGATGATGCCCGTCGGAAATGCCGATCTCGCGGTACGCGCGCGAAGTGCCCTCGTGCGTCACCAGGAACGTCAGCACGCGCGTCAGATCGGCCTGAAACGCGATGGTCACCATGTCGGTCATGAGCTTGAAATGCTCGGCGAAATCGGCCGGCACGCCGTAGGGCTTTTCCATGTGCGGGTCGATCTGCTTGTTGTCCTTCTCGGCCTTCTCGAGTCTGCGTTTCCACCTCGCGGATGGAGGTCAGATACTCGTCCAGCTTGCGCCTGTCGGTCGGCCCCAGCGTGGCTTCCAGGCCGTGCGTGTCTTCGGTGACGAAATCCAGAATGCTGCGGCGGTACTTCGCCTGGCGCGCGCGCGCTTCCGGACTCAGCGCCACCCCGTCGCCGAACAGCCGCTCGAACAGCGACCGCGGATCCAGAATCGGCGGCAGCGGCTGCGTCTCGCTGCGCCATGCCAGGTTATTGGTGTAGGCGCAGGAGTAGCCCGAATCGCAATCGCCCGATTGGCGCGCGTCTTCCAGGCCCAGTTCGAGCGACGGAAACCGCGTCTGGCCGCCAATCTGGTTGGCCACCAGTTGGTCGCACGAAACCGAAGCGTGGATGTCCGTGAGGCTCTTTTTCACCTGCACGCCGGTCAGATACGACCCGCAGCAGCGGCCGTGATCGCCCGCGCCGTCCAGCAGCGCGCGCCCGGTATTGTGCGTCAGGTTGCCCAGCAGGAGCATGTCGTCTTTGAGCGGCTCCATGGGCTTGAGAATGCGCGGCAGTTCCCCGAGTTTGCCCTCCGTGGCCGGATTCCAGTTGCGCATGTCGATGCCGTTGGGCACATACACGAACGCCATCCGCACCGGCGCCTTCCCCGGAATCTGGCTGGCCGCGAAGGCCGGCGCCATGGCGTCCAGAAAAGGAAGCGCCACTGCCGTGCCCAGGCCGCGCAGAATCGTCCGTCGGGGAATTGCCTTTCTTTGGACAAACATGGAACGCCCTCCTAAAATCCGCTGTCTGCAAGAGTATCATAATCAGGGAGGTCAGGGATGCAGTTCCGGGGACAAGGCAAGCCGCCATTGGGCGTCGTTTTCGACAGCGATATGGGCAGCGCCATCGACTCGGCCCTGGCCCTCGCCATGCTGTACGGGCTGCAGGGCAAAAACACCCTCCGCCTGGTTTCCATCAGCGTCAACAAGCCCAATCTCGAAGCAGCCGAGTTTTGCGACGTGATCACGCGTTTCTACCTGGGCGAACCGGGCGGCTTTTTCGCCCCCACGCCCATCGGCCTCGCCCTGGCCGCGCGGATGGACCCCGAGGCCCCCATGGTCGCCGCTCCGCTCGCGCGCCGCAATGCCGAAGGCAAACCGCAATACAGTTGCGGCATTTCGAAACTGAACGATACCGCCGATCCCATAGCCCAGATCCGCAACGCCCTCACCGCGCAGTTCGATCAGAACGCCGTCGTGGTGCTCAAGGGCCCCGCCACCAACCTCGCCGGAGTTCTCGACCTGCCCGGCGCGCGCGATCTGATCGCTCGCAAGGCCAAATTCCTGTGCGCTGCCGATTTCGGCCGCAACGTCCCCGCTGCCCGCAAGCTCCTCGCCGCCTGGCCCACTCCCATCGTCTATGCCGGCCCCGAGGTGGGCGACGCCCTTCCCTTCCCCGGCGCCAGCATCGAAAAGGACTTCGCCTGGTCTCCCGCCCACCCCATCGTCGATGCCTACCGCGCCTACAAGCCTATGCCCTACGATGCGCCTTCCTATGCCATGACGGCGGTGCTCCACGCCGCCCGCCCCACCGAGCCCGATTTCCAGCTCTCCGATCCAGGCACGCTGGCAGTCGCTGACGATGGCCGGATTCGCTTCACCCCCGGCCCGGAAGGCAAGCATCAGCAGCTTGTTTTCGATCCCGCGCAGAAAGACAAAATCATCCAGCTCTATATCGAGCTCGCCTCCGCCAAACCCGCCGGCCGCCCCGCGCGCTTCCGCCCTAAAAAGTAATGCCACGAAAATCCAGGATTCCGTGGCTGGACTACCGGCCATCATCAATTCTTTGCCAATTCGTCCCGCCAATATGCAGTCTTTCCGCCTTCGTCGAATCCCGGCAGCAGGCGTTTGTCCTGAATCCCAACCTCATCAATCTCGGCATTGCCTGGAATTCACCCCCAAGGCAGAACCTACCTTCGAAGCCGTTCGCCGGATTGCGATGCTCGCCGCCCGGGAGGAAATCGAGCCCACCGGCGCGGAATTCGATGGCTCGGTGTAGGTTGACAGAAGACGTGAAAATGGATTGCTTCCTGTTTGCCGACGATACGCCCGGTGGGATGTCCCTCAATGGTTACGCCGTCAAACTGCTGGGACTCCTCGTACCTCCATTCCGCCCTCCTACGATCACGCGTGCTGCGTCGCCTTCGAAGACGCCGGACCTTTCTACGACATGCACATCCAGCGTGCCGGAATCGTCGGCCGCGACCCGAGCCCGGAAATAGCTATGGGCTTGCAGGCCAAGTCAGAGTGCTTAGGCGCATCGGATTTGCAGCACTTGCGGCTCAATAACCTGGAATATGCGATCCAACACTTCGACCGGGGTCAATAGTGGACTCGGCAGGCGAACGTGCTCCATGGCGATGTGGTAGTGCGCTCTCGGCTCGGTCAACGGACTCGTGTGCGCCTGTGGATTGAGATCAAATCGGTAAAACGACGGCGACATCCCGTCGGGAAGGCTGAGATGAAAACGGTACGCCACCAACGAGCATCTTCCCTGCGTTTCGCGAATTTCAATGCCGAATGACAGCCGTGACTCCGATTCGAGGTAGAAGTGCTGATCGGTCGGCCCTTTGTCAATAGTTGGTCCTAACGTAATGGATGTGATCTCCTGGCTCACTGTCTGCTTCACGAGTTGTAAAGCATTATTCTTGCGCGGAAGCTCTGCATCTTGATAATACAGATAGGACCTAATCTGGGCGGCGACGTCTCGAGCGGAAGGAAGGGCGAGCGCGGCGAGAGCCTGTTCGTATCGGTCGTCCAGGATCTCTGCTCGAGTGGACCCGCCGCTAGGCATCCTAAACGAGGTCTCCGCGATCCAGCAGAACCAGCCACTCGACGAATAGCGGATCAGACGGCGGCGTGCCCGCCACCGCTTGCGCAATCGCCTGTTCGCTCGTCATTCGGAAGTGGTCTGCCAGTTCCGTAATACGCGATGCACGCTCCTCGGGTGTCAGGGTACTGCCATCCGGCGATAGAGGAAAGATACTCCCGCCCACGAAACTCCGCAGGTTCGGAGCAAAGCGGCTCAGGTTTGCCAACCCGTAACTCGATAGCCATAGGATCACAGCGCCTTCACGGGCCAATCCGCTTCGGTTTACGTCCAATGCGCTCCACGCCGCAACATCTACTCCATCCAAGTCTGCAATCAGCACCGGATCATCCGCGGGGCTTGCGAGCGCAGTCAGTAGTCCGTCCATCGATGCTGCACCTGTTACCACTCTCACAGTCCGGCTCAGTAAGGCGGAAAGGTCAGCAATAAATCCAGCGATCGAATTGTTAGTTGTATCAGGCCCGAGAACAACAACCCAAGTGTTGCCGCCCCGGATTTCGATACGGCGACCGATTTCAAAGGCGGGTTGTTCAAGGAAAGCCATCAATCCGTTGACCGTTGCTCCACGCTCTCACTGACCTCACGATCATTGTCCCTGGCCGGAAGCAGCGGCAGGAGTGTGGGGTGGACTCTGAATTCCCTGGCGGAATACTCCAATACCCGGCCCATCACTAGTAATTCGATGCCGGAGTCTGACGCCACATCGAAAGATCCAAACTCCGTCAGCCTCCGCAGAATTGCGATTTGCTCAGGGCCAAGCCCGCGAAAATAGCCTTCGCCCATTTGCCGGATCGCAACTCTGGCGTGGGAAGACTGGACTCGAGTGTCGCCTTCCACATATGCTTCTTCTCCGGCATCGCGTGCCAACGTAATTAGGTCCCTAAGCACTCCGCCGGAAGCACCGCAAAGCAGGTCTGCCGTCTCCTCGTCCATCAACTCCGTTCCGCCGCGATGGACCAAAACCGCTTTCAGATCGTCGGATTCCGGATCAGGGCTTAGTGCGCGAATCTGGTGCGTCCGATCGAAGTGCGCCGCGATCGCGCGGCCCTCCCCATAGAGCAGCGATTGCGGAGCTGTCGCAATCACTCCCACTCCGAGGAGACGCATAGCGCGGAGATCTTCATCTACCATAGCCCAGAACTTGTCCGGCGAAGGAAGCCGATCCAGACCATCAAACAACGCAACTAGGTCCAACCCTCGCTCTCGCGTGGCTGAAACAAATGACTCGAGCGGCTTTTCGATGGTGCTGATGGCGGCCGGAAACGACTGCCTCGGCACGGGCGAAATCTTACCGGGAACAGCCACATCTTGGTAGCGGCCCCGCTCGCCGAGATTGGACCTGAATGTCTCCAGGGCCGGAGGATCCACCACGGGCACGTAACTGCCGTATAAGGGGGGGTCCTTTACCCAGACCTTCTTGGTGGTCCCGTAGGCAAACCCACGAATCTCTGCCTCCGCCTTCTTGAGCGCTTCGCGGGCGGAGTCCCCCAGTTGAGCGTCTAACGATCGCAAAGAGAATTCCTGTAGAAGATGGATCCCAAAGGTCGCCAGCAACGCGCCGGAACACAGCTTGGTCAGATCCGTTTCTGCCGATACGTCGATGTAGAGAGGAAGTATCTGGCCAGACTGATCCAGCCACTTCTCCGCCTGCAGCAAGAGTGTGGTTTTCCCAGATCCGGTACACCCCATTAGCAGCTGTTGGCTGGAAGGTTCGATGTCCGCGCGTGCTACCAATCCCTTGAACAGCGGCTCGTGCAGGTTCTCGACAACTAACCCGGCATCCAATGTCGATCTGGGTGGCGCCGTGGGATTCAGCTTTCGCATGTACTCACGAAATCTCTCGCGTCGCTGAGCTGCCTGTAGAGATTTCGGTAGGGTAGCCAAGTCTAGTCCCTCAAGCATGAGTATAGCGGACTACGAAGCGTACACCAGGCCGGGGGAGCCGCCTCGGCAACGCCCGAGGCCAACTGGCGGGTTTGATTACCGGAATACGCGCCAACAGGAAGTTGGGCTGGCGCGGCAACTCGACTAGAAACGCACGAGGCTGACATCGCAGACCTCACCTTCAGCCGCGCGGGTATTAGTCCCGCCGGCCGACATTCGGATGGAGGGATAACGGTCAGCGCCTTGGCCAAATTGAGCAACACATGAACCGGCACTCGCCTCTCCGAAACGTACCTCGAGGCCTGTATGATCTTTTCACCTACCGTGGCGAGCTCTTTCAGGCTTTGTGGCCAGAATACCTGCGCGACGACGACACATCTCTCGACTTCATCCGGAATCGCATCCGCTTCTGGGCCGATCCGCTACGAAAGCACGGCGCGCAATTGCCCCTCTCCAGCGAGTTCTTTCGCACCCATTTTCCGGACGTGAGCCTCACTGAAACGCCGGCGCCGAAGATACTGCGGGACTTCTGAGTCCACCGCTGCGCTGAATCACCTGAATGATCGTGCGCGCCACTTCCTCATCGCCCAGTTGCGAGCTGATCATCAGGTGATACAGTTGCGGATCTTTCCAGTCGCGCCCGAAATATCTCCGGATGTGCCGGGCACGCGCCTGGTCCGTCAGGCGGATTACGTCCTCGATGTCCCTCTGCGACGCCACACGCCTCTGGGCGCGCACTACGCGTTCGCACCACGGCGCATACACGAAAACATGCAGCGCTTCGGGACAGTTTTCGAGCACACATTGACCGCCTCGCCCCACAATCACGCACTGCCCCCGCGCGGCGGCGTCCGCGATCACCTTCTTCGCGAAAGCGGCCATTCTCTCGGCATCGAAAAACATCGCTTCCGCGGGCGGAGCGCCCGCCTCGATGGCAACGTTCTCCAAGCCTCCGCGATTGATGCGGTGGAACCAGGAATCCACGCGTTCGTCATAGCGGCGCGCCAGGTCCGTGTCCACATCCGCTGTCTGCGCGATGGCCTCTATCAATTTCCGGTCCAGCAGTTCCCAACCCAGTTGTCTGGCGATCTTCTCGGCGATGGCGCCCCCGCCGCTGCCGTACTCCCTTGCGATTGTCAATACGCGGAACATGGTTTCCTCCCTGAAACTCTGCCGCACCTGTCAACCTCACAGGGTGGCGTTCCAAGAAAATGACGGCAGCACTTCCGAACCGTCCGATACCGGCACCGGAGCGCACTGGCAGTGTCGCTATCGAACGCCAGAATAGCAGGCGGCTCAAGACAAATCCAGGCTCACCAGTTGGTCCGGCCGGATCTCCTCGTAACGCAGTTCGGCGTGCCTCGGGGCCGCCAGCCGGTTATTGCGAAGAATGCAGAAAAGCGCCGCCATGCCGAGCCCCGCCAGCATCGCCGCGCTGGCCGCGGGACTATCGAAGGCTTTCAACTCGTTCACCGCGGCCCCCACGACTCCCACCATCAGGAGCACGATCCAGAGCCAGAATGTGAGATGGATATTCGACTTTCCCGGCAGATACGAGCAAGTGAACGGGATCCTCTGAATGCCGTCGAAACTGAACTCGGCCAGGATGATGCCGAGCAGTGCCAGCGCTGCAAGGTGCGCCACTGCCGGCTTCCACGGCCATAGCCACAACAGGCAGACTGCCGAGACCGCCCACGCCGGCGCCACCGACACCGCCCAGAGCGCCCGCCGCCTCCCGCGCAGGCACTGCGTCCCCGCGCCGAACGGCATCACGCGGAAAATCCAGTTGGCGCTCAGGTCCAGCGGCAGCGAGAAGACCACGCGCGCGCCTACCACCCAGAATCCCATTAGCAGAGTCGTCGATGCCAGCACCGGGACGGCCAGCCGCCGCCACGCCTCGACGCCCGGCGCGACCGGTTCTCCCGAGGGCGCATTCAGAAACAGGATCGTGAACGCCGCGCCCGCGCCCAGGTAAAAAGCGAAAATCATGCGGTGCTGCCGCCCGCGGAACAGGCTTCGCATGGCGAATTGCACGATGGCTGTTTCGAACAGCCCGCCGCCGCGCGGCAGCCAGCCGCTGCGAAAGCCGGGCGCGATATCGGGCTCCTCCACAATCTTGCGGAGCGTCCGGAAATACGAGGACGCATAGGCCGCGCCGGTGGCGCACAGGGCAGCGAACAGGCCGGCCCACGCGCGCCTTGCGAAGGGCGCCAGCGCCGGGTGCAGCGAACCGCTCAACTGCTGGTACATGCCGGCGAACCAGTACGACGGAATCCAGGAAATCCACGGGTGCCGTGCGCCGCTCACCAGCACGAATGCCGGCGATCGTTGCAGGCAATACCCGCACACCAGCAGGCAGAAGATGGCCAGTTGCAGCCATGCGGATGCGCGCAGAAACCACCGGCGCGGCAGAACCTGCGCGGCCAGCCCCTGCACCCCGAGCACGCAGCAAAACATGAACACCCCGGCCGCCAGCACCGTGACCCAGTACGCCAGCAGCGAGCGCACAGGGCCCGCCGCCGGTACCGTGACCGGCGTCAGCGAGAATGCCGGCTCCCCCGAAAGCCGCTGCCGCACATGCTCGCCCACGAACCCGATAATGGGAAATGTGACCGGGTGCGCATTCAGCAGCACCACGGCGGCGAAATCGCGCCGCGGGTCGAAGCAGGCATAGCTGGTGAAGCCCCCTGTAGCGCCATCGTGCGCATAGACGCCGGTATCCGGATCGTATGCCCAGGCCAACGCGATCCGCCCGCCCCCTGCGGTATTGGCGCGAAGCTGCTGCGAAAGCACCAGGGCCGCGCGCAACGGCGACCGCTCGGGATGCAACTCCGCTTCCAGGTAAGTCAGCAGATCGCCCGCGGTGGAGCGGATGCCGCCCGCGCTGGCGAACGCGTCCAGATCCCAGGCCGGCGTCCGCTGCCCATGGTAACCATACCCCTGCATAAAGCGGCTCTGCTGTTGCGGGTGAGAGCGCAATCGCCGTATCGTTCAATCCCAGCGGTCCGGCGATCTCGCGCTGCAACAGCTCCGCATAGCTGGCGCGCGCGCGAGTGGCCAGCGCTGCGCCCAGCACCGAGAAGCCCAGATTGCTGTACAGAAACTGCGTGTTGGTGGGCTTTTCCAGGCCGTGCCGCCGGAGGAAATCGTAGAGATCGGAGGTGCGATAGTTGCTGAACTTCTCCCGCTCGTCGCCCGGACCCGGATTATCGGGCATGCGCGGCAGGCCCGAATGGTGCGTCGCCAGATCGAGCAGGGTGATTTCAAACCCGGTGCCCGCCGCGGCAGTGCCCGGAGGCAGCATATCGCGCACGTGATCCCGCAGGTCCAGCCTCCCCTGCACGGCCATTTGCGCCAGCAGCAGGCCCGTGAATGTCTTGCTGACGGAGCCGATCTCGAAGAGGGAATCCGGCCGCGCGGTACCGTACGTCATCACCCGCCGCACGCCGTGCTCGGAGACGCCGATGACGATGCCCGCGCCGCCATCCGCGGCCGCAAGATCGAGCCGGCGCAACATCGGCGCGATGTCGCGGTTCATCACCGCCGGGAAATCCGCGGCGTGCACCGGCGCTAGCGGCGGATCGAAAACCAGCGCCGGAGCGGGAACCGAATCGAACTGCGCCAGCGCCAGCGGCCAGGCGATGCCTGCCGCCACGTGGAGAGCCGCCAGAGTCAGTCCCAGCGCCGTAGCCACCGCCGCGACTTTCGCCAGAAACAGCGTGCGCGCGCGCACCGGCAGCGGACCCAGCACCAGGACATCGCGCCGGTCCGGAAAAGTGGACTCCCAACTGAGCACCGCGAACAGGCCCACTACCAGCATCGTGGTGGCGATCAGAAAGTGCTCCATGGTCCATGCGCCGATCACGTGCGCCAGCGGCGGCGCGTCGCGCGTCGAGGCGGCCCACATCGCGGCGTACGCGGCCAGGCCGAGACTGCAGAAAATCAGCAGCGACGCAAGTTGCCCCAGCAGGGTGCGGCTATCGCCCTCAGCGTGCGCGGAGAGCAGGTCCAGATCCACAATCCGGAACAGGAACTCGCGGTAAAGGACCCGGAATTGCAAGTTCTTCAAAACAGTCCGCTCCACGAATCGCCCAGCCGCAGCCACTGCGGTCCGCCCGAGTAACTCGCCGGCGCCTCTGCAACCTGCAGCAGTCCATGACCGCGCGAGCACGTCGATTCGGCCCCGTACCACTCCAGGAATGTCTGCGAAGGAGTGCCGATGCGCACCGGGCTGGCGAGCAGCCGCAGGCACTCGGGGCAGCGCCGCCGCTGGTCCGCCAGCACCCAATGACACGGCACGGCCCACCACGCCCACAGCACCAGCGACCCGCCGGGCACCGCCGCAGCAGCCACAAACCCGCACAGCAGAACCGGCTGCACCAGCGCGATCTTCAAGGCCAGAAAGACTCCCAGCCGCAGCCTGCCACGCCAGGGCACCGGCCGCGGATGGGCGGCCGCCGGCCCCATCGCCACGCGCATGGCCGCAAAAAACGCCCAGGAAACCAGCAGCATCGCCGCACATCCCGCCGGCAAATCCCCGGCGCT
The DNA here is from genome assembly GCA_963853855.1 of uncultured Solibacteraceae bacterium. Taxonomy (GTDB): domain Bacteria; phylum Acidobacteriota; class Terriglobia; order Bryobacterales; family Bryobacteraceae; genus Sulfopaludibacter. The sequence continues at coordinate 208,760 of CAWKYG010000012.1, forward strand.
CAGGCACGAGGCGTGCGTCATGGTGCGCGGACCCGGAAGGCAAACCACTGTCGCGCTACTCGCCGCCGCCAGTGCCGCCAGCCAAGCCAGGCAAGTGAGCGGAGACTCCAGACGCCCCTTCGCCGGGTCCGGAGTGTGACGCCTGAGCCACAGCGCGTCCCGGAACGCGCCCAGGCAGAACCGCGTCGCCCGGCGCGGCGGCACATACCACAGCTCCGACCGCCATTCCTCCAGCCACGCGGTGCGCTGCCCGGCCGACGCCAGGAGAGATGCGGCGCGAAGGACCGCAGCCTGCAGCCATTGGCTATTCACGAGGGCCGCCATGCCTGGAATTATACCTATGTAGAACGCTACACACAAGGCATTTCCGCGCCCCGCCTGTACAATGCAAGACCGGAGGACCCCGCGTGAAACCCAATTGCCCTTCTGCTCCTGGGCCCTTCTGCTCCTGGGCCTGTGTGCCGCCGCCCAGGATCCTCTGGACCTGGCCCGGCTGCACGACTTCCGCGCCTTTCGCTCGTCCAGCAATAACCCCGACCCCACCAGCAATGACGACAGCCTGCGGCCCATCCCCGGCGAGACCGTGGTTCTCGCCGACCTGCAAGGACCCGGCGTGCTCACTCACATCTGGCTCACCATCGCCGCGCGTGTATTACGACGGCAGCGCCACGCCCAGCGTGGATGTGCCGGTCGGCGATTTCTTCGCCGTCGGCCACGCTCACGCAATTCGTACTGGCCCATGCCCTTCCGCCGCGCCTGCAAAATCACCATCGCCAACGAGGGCCGCGTGCGCCTCTCCAACCTCTACTATTACGTCGATTGGCAAAAGCGCAAAGACCTACCCAAAGACATCGGCTACTTCCACGCGTGGTACCGCCAGGAGATTCCCGCCCAAGCCGGGCACCCTTACCAGGTGCTCTCCGTACAGGGACGCGGCCAGTATGTGGGAACCGTCCTCAATGTGATTCAGACGCAGCCCGGGTGGTTCGGCGAAGGCGACGACATGGAAGAGCGTCCCGACATTTTTTCTTCGGTGGCCTTCTGGTATCAGGACGGAATCGCCCAGGGCCTGCCCGAGCCGCCCTACGGAGCCGCCCGCCTGCCGCACGGAAACGCGCGACAGATCGACACTGCGCCGCTACTCCCGCTGGCGAAGACCGAAGGCGGCACCGCCGAAGTCCAGCGCCAGGTCTTCTGGGGCCGCGACCTGCTGTTCTTCCGCGCCACCGGCTCCGGATCCCGCATCGAACTGCCGCTCAACGTGCCCGCCGCCGCTTTCTATGAAATCGTCGCGCAAGCCGCCCATGCCCCGGACTCCTGTCCCCCTGCTGCGCACCTGGGGACCGGAACTGTACGTGGCCGCGGATCACCTGCTGGGCTGGAAGCAATTGACCCCCGGACGCCACACCCTCGCCTTCATCTGCACCGGCAAAGACGCGCGCTCCGAGGGCTATAACCTGGGGGGCGGCACGCCCGATCCCGTGCAGGCGCCGCGCGTTCCATCCGATCTCGCCGGACTCACCCGCCGCGACGCTGCGCGACCCCGACACCATCGCGCGGCAAGGCAAAGCCGCCGTAGCCGTCCTCGACGCCCTCATGGCCGCCGCGCGCAATCGACCCCGCCGCGCGCAATCGGCACCGCCGCCACGGCCATCCGCCGCATCTCCGAAAAGTAAGACAGGCCTCCCGGCCTGTCCCTTAACCCGCCGCCTGCTCCCAAACCACCGGCCGCTGCTGCACGTACCAGTCCTCCACGAAGGATTGGTAGCGGCACTCCACTACGTTGCGTTTGATCTTGAGTGTCGGCGTCATCACCCCGTTGCCGATAGTCCACGGACCTTGCACCACGGCCAGAAACTTCACCCGCTCGTGCGGATCGAGTTCACTGTTCATCAACTCCATCCGCTGTTTCAGCGATTCCTCCAGCGCGGTCCGCTGCGGTTCCACGGCGCAACGCTTGCGGGCCTCTTCGTTCAGCACCAGGACGGCAAAGGGGCTGGGCAGTCCCGCGCCCATCAGGCAGCAGGCCTCCACATCCGGATGCGAACCCAACTGGCTTTCGATCGGCGCCGGAGCCACGTACTTGCCCTTGCTCGTCTTGAACTGTTCTTTGATCCGGCCAACAATGCGCAATTGCCCGTCCACATCGATATGCGCCACATCGCCGGTACGGAAAAATCCGTCAGCGGTGAAAGAGGCAGCCGTGCCCGCGGGGTCCTTGTGGTACCCCAGCAGGTTCATCGGACTGCGAACCAGCAACTCTTCGTTTTCGCCGACCGCCGTCTCCACGCCTTCCAGCGCGCGGCCCACGAAACCGGGCCGAACCGTACCCACAGCCGGAAGATGCGTAATCAGCGTTTCGGTCATGCCGTAGCCTTCCGAAAGATTCAGCCCCACATTGCGATACCACATGAGGATCTCCGGAGACAACGGCGCCGCTCCGCACGCGGCATACTTCACCGTTAACAGACCGAGTTTGCTCAGAATGCGCCTCTTCACGGAGCGGTTGAGAATGGGGATGCGCAGCAGGCGGTCCAGTTTCTCTTTCGGGAACCTGGCGAATACGCCCTGCTGGAACTTCAGCAGTAGACGCGGCACCGTGATGAAGATGGTCGGCCGCGCGCGATTCAGGTCGGCCAGGAACGTGTCGATGCCTTCCGTGAAAAACAGGTGGCAGCCCAGAAACAGCGCGGTACACTCCAATCCGGCGCGCTCCACAATGTGCGCTAAGGGAAGGTAGGAGAGCACGCGCTCTTCGCTGGTCAGGTGCAAAAGCCCGCACAACGACATTGCGTCGTGGCTCAGGGCCGCGAAGCAATGTTTGACGCCTTTGGGCATTCCCGTTGTGCCCGAGGTGTAGATGATGGTGGCCAGGTCTTTTCCCGAACGTACGGGGCAGCCGTCCAGGGGAGCACGGCCGGCGATCAGTTCCTCCCACGAGGGGTATACCCCGGCCATCTCGGTGGGAAGCCCGATCGTCGCGACGCCCGCCGGAATCGCCGCGGCGGCAATTTCCTTATCGTCGGTGGCGCCCAGGAAACAGGCTTTCGAATCGCTATGCTCCAGGATCTGGCGAATGGTTTGCGCTTTGAGCGACGGGTAGATGGGAACGGTGACATGCCCGGCCATCCAGATGGCAAGGTCGGCCATGATCCACCAGGCACAGTTGCGGGAAAGGATCGCGACCCGCGATCCCGGCTCCCAGTTCTGTGCTTTCAGGTACGCGGCCATCCGGCGAACTTCACCGGCGGCCTCCGCCCATGTCCATTCTTTGACTTTCCCCCCGTCGTGGGGTTGGGTCAGGAAGATGCGGCCGGCTCGTTCACTTTCCCACCGGTACATCCACTGCAAAGGTAGATCTTCTTCAGAGAATTTGCGCACGACGCAAGCCTCTTGACGTTTTATCTTACCGGTGAGTAAGATATCAGGAGCGAATACCGAAGTCAATCCTGATAGCACTCGTCATGCCCAAGCCTGCACCCCGTACGGAATCTCACTGGAAGGCTTTCTCCAGCCGCCGCCGCGACCCGGGCACCAAACGCGAGGCCGTGCTCCAGACCGCCGCCCAGTTGTTCCTGGAAAAAAGCTACGGCCGGACCTCCCTGAACGACGTGGCCGACCGCCTGAACATCACCAAGCCGGCGCTCTACCATTACTTCCGCAACAAAGAGGAAATCCTGCTGGCGTGTTACCGCCTGGGCTGCGGCCTGATCGACGAAATCCTGAACGATATCGCCACCCACTGCGGCACTGGCCTGGAAAAAGTGGAAGCCTTCATTTATTCCTACGCCAACGTGATGACGGTAAACTTCGGCCGCTGCGTCATGCGCCTCGACGATGGCGATCTTTCCAGCGAAGCCCTCGCCGAAGTCCGCAATTACAAGCGCAAGATCGACCGGCGCCTGCGTTCCTTCGTGCAGGAAGGAATCGACGACGGCTCCATTGTTCCGTGCGATCCGAAAATCGCCGCGTTCTCCATTGCCGGCGCGGTCAACTGGATCTGCCGGTGGTATGAGCCCGACGGGCCTTTGCCCGCCGAAGAGATCGCCACTCAGTTCGCGCGCACCCTGACGCAAGGGCTGGTGAATCGCAACCTGGGCCCAGCCGCCTGCGCCGCCAACGTCAAAAAAGGAGTTGTGAAATGACCCCCCTGATCCGTAAGGCCGCCGTGTTGGGCGCCGGCACCATGGGCTCGCGCATCGCCGCCCACCTGGCCAATGCCGGCCTGCCCGTGGTGCTTCTGGATATTCCGCAGGAAGGCGCCGCGCGCAGCGGCATCGCGGCGCAAGCCCTGGAGGCTTTGAAGAAGTCCAAACCGGCCGCCTTCTACGAGCCCGCGCTCGCCGGCAGAATCGCCGTCGGCAACTTCGAGGATCATCTGTCCCTGCTGCAAGACTGCGACTGGGTCATCGAAGCCGTCACCGAAAACCTGGCCATCAAACAGGCACTGCTGGCGCGCGTCGCCCCCCACCTGAAAAGCGACGCCATCCTGACCACCAACACCAGCGGCCTTCCGGTCGCTTCCATCGCCGCCGAAATGCCGGACGATTTGCGCCGCCGCTGGTTCGGCACCCACTTCTTCAATCCGCCGCGCTATATGCGCCTGGTGGAAATCATCGCCACGCCCGAAACCGACCGGTCCGCGCTCGATGGCGTAGCCCGCTTCGCCGACCTGCGACTCGGCAAGGAAGTGGTCTTCGCCCGCGACACGCCCAACTTCATTGCCAACCGCATCGGCGTCTTCGTCATGCTGGAGGCGCTTCGCCTCATGCAGGCCGAAGACCTGACCGTCGAAGAGGTGGACGCGCTCACCGGCACCGCCATCGGCTGGCCGCGCGCCGGAACCTTCCGCCTGGCCGACCTGGTGGGCCTGGATGTGCTGGCGCACGTGGCCGCCAACTTTCCGCGCTCGCAGCCCGCAGAAGGTTCCATGGCCTTGCCCGATTTTGTGAAGACCATGCTGGAGCGCCGCTGGCTGGGCGATAAAACGCGTCAGGGCTTCTATAAGAAGGAGAAGGATGCCGCCGGCAACGAGGTCCGCCTGGCGCTGGATTGGAAGACGCTGGAGTATCGTCCTGCCACCCGCCCCAAATTTCCTTCGCTCGAAATGGCGCGCAACGCCGAACGCCTGCGCGACCGCCTGGTCCAGTTGCTCCGCGGCGATACCCGTAAGGACAAAGCCGCCCGCTTCCACTGGCGCCTGCTCTCCGCGCTCTGGAACTATGCCGCCGATTGCCTGCCCGAAATCGCCGACGATGCCGGCAGCGTGGACCGCGCCATGTGCGCCGGATTCAATTGGGAAATGGGTCCCTTCCAACTCTGGGACGCCGCCGGCGTGCGGCCCACCGTGGAGCGCATGAAGGCCGCCGGCGAGCCCGTGAGCGCCGTGGCGGAACAGATGCTCGAAGCCGGCGAGAATCTGGTACGGCGACTGCGGCGCCGCTACCTACAACCCCGCCAAAGCCACGTACCAGGCCATCCCCGAAGTCGAAGGCATCGCGCGCATCGCCCGTTACCGCGCGTCCCACGGCGTGGTGCGGCAGAACCCCGGCGCCTCCCTCATCGATATCGGCGATGGTGTCGCCTGCGTGGAACTGCACTCCGTCAAGACGGCCATCGGCGAGGACGTGGTGCGCATGGTCACCGAGACGCTCCGCCCCGATGGCGATGCCGTGAAAAACTTCTCCGCCTTCGTGGTGAGCGCCGATACCGGCAATTTTTCCGTCGGCGCCAACCTCATGCAACTGCTGCTGGCCATCCAGGAGGACGAATGGGACGACGTGGACCTGATGATCCGCGCCTTCCAGCGCATGACCGCCTCTATCAAGTTCTGCCCGCGCCCGGTCGTCGTGGCGCCCTTCGGATTCTGCTTCGGCGGCGGCGCCGAGATCGCCCTGCACGGCGCCCGGCGGCAGGTTCACGCGGAACTCTATATGGGACTGGTCGAGACCGGCGTCGGACTGCTGCCCGCCGGCGGCGGCTGCAAGGAGATGACTCTCAAAGCGGTCGACTCCGGTGTCTTCGCCGCCCTGCCCGAGCATTTCCGCTCCATCGCCATGGCCAAAGTCTCCACCTCCGCCGCCGAGGCCCGCACGCCTGGGCTATCTTTCGCCGGCCGACCGCGTCACCATGAATCGCGAGCGCTTGCTGCATGACGCCAAGGAACTGGCCCGCGAACTGGTCAATTCGGGATACGCTCCGCCCCTGCCGCGCACCGATATTCCCGCGCCCGGCGACAGCCTGTTGGCGACTCTCCGGCTGGGAGTCCGCACCATGCGCGAAGGCGAATACATCAGCGATCACGATGCCAAGGTGGCCAATCGTGTGGCTTACGTGCTGTGCGGCGGCAAGGTCACTCCCGGAACGCCGGTCAGCGAGCAATATCTGTTGGATCTGGAACGGGAAGGCTTCCTCTCTCTGTGCGGAGAAAAGAAAACCCAGGAACGCATCGCGTTCACTTTGAAGAACGGGAAGCCGCTGAGAAATTAGTAGGGCAGGCCTCCCGGCCGGCCCCTTCGTGAGTAAACGAGGGTCATTATGAGAGAAGCAGTCATCGTCAGTTCCGTGCGGACCCCGGTCGGCAAGGCGCCCAAGGGAACCTTGCGCGCGACCCGGCCGGACGATCTCGGAGCCATTGCCATTCAAGGCGCGCTGGAGCGCGTCCCCGCCCTTCCGCGCCAGGAAGTGGAAGACGTGATCCTGGGCTGCGCCATGCCGGAAGGCGAACAGGGCATGAATGTCGCGCGCATCGCATCGCTGCGCGCCGGCATGCCCGTCGAATCGGCGGCCATGACCATCAACCGTTACTGTGCCAGCGGCCTGCAGGCCATCGCTCTGGCCAGCGAGCGCATCCGCGGCGGCGGCGCCGAAGTGATCGTCGCCGGCGGCACCGAATCCATGTCCCTGATCCCCATGGGCGGCAACAAAATCTCCATCAATCCGTGGCTGGAAGAGCATTATCCCGAATCGTACCTGTCCATGGGGCTTACCGCCGAACGTGTGGCGGCGCACTACGGCGTCACGCGCGAACAGGCCGACGAGTTTGCCCTGGCCAGCCACCAGAAGGCCGTCGCGGCCCAGGCCGCCGGCAAATTCGGCTGCGAGATTGTCCCCGTGGCCGTCACCTTCGCGGCGCCCGATGCCAAGTCCAAAATCCGCACCACTCAAGTGGACTTCCGCACCGATGAAGGGCCGCGCGCCGACACTTCCCTCGCCGCCCTCGCGAACCTGAAGCCCGCCTTCCACGCCAAAGGCACCGTGACCGCCGGCAATTCGTCGCAGATGTCGGACGGCGCCGCGGCATCCGTCGTCATGTCTGCCGAGCGCGCCGCGGCCCTGGGCATCGCGCCGCTGGCCCGCCTGGTAGCTTTCGCCTACGCCGGATGCCTGCCCGAAGAGATGGGCGTGGGCCCCGTTTATGCGATTCCCAAAGCGCTCCGCATGGCCGGCCTGACGCTGGACGAGATCGACCTGATCGAACTGAACGAGGCCTTCGCCGCGCAGGCCCTGGCCGTCATCAAAACCCTGGGCATCGACCCCGCCAAAGTGAACGTGAATGGCGGCGCTATCGCCCTGGGCCACCCCCTCGGCTGCACCGGCGCTAAGTTGACCGCCACCCTGTTGCAGGAAATGCTGCGGCGCGGCGCCCGGTATGGCATCGTAACCATGTGCGTGGGCGGCGGCATGGGCGCCGCCGGTATTTTCGAGAACCTGAACCAAGCGAGGTAATCAATGGCCACAACCGATACTGCCTCTATGGCAAAACGCGTAAAAGGCGGCAGCTTTCTCACCGAAGAACGCGACCCGCAGGATATTTTCACGCCCGAGGACTTCTCCGGCGAACACCGCCAGATCGCCAAAACCGCGGTGGAATTCACTACCAACGAGGTGCTGCCGGCGGCCGCCGATATCGAAGCCAAGAACTTCACCGTCACCCGCGCCCTGCTCCGCAAAGCCGGCGAACTCGGCCTCATGGCCGTGGACATCCCGGAAGAGTACGGCGGCCTGGAGATGGACAAGGTCACCAGCGCGCTCGTGGCCGAATCCATCAGCAAGCTCGCCAGTTTTTCGGTGGCCTTCAGCGCCCATGTCGGCATCGGCACGCTTGCCCATCGTCTGGTACGGAACCGAAGCCCAGAAGCGCAAGTACCTGCCCAAACTCGCCACCGGCGAATGGATCGGCGCTTATGCTCTCTCCGAATCCTCGTCCGCCAGCGATGCCATGAACTGCCGCACTCGCGCCGTGCTTTCCCCCGACGGGAGCCACTACGTGCTCAACGGCGAAAAGATGTGGATCACCAATAGCGGCTTCGCCGACCTGTTCACCGTGTTCGCCAAAGTGGACGGCGAGAAATTTTCGGCCTTCCTGATCGAGCGCGGAACTCCCGGATTCAGCGTGGGCGCCGAAGAGCACAAACTCGGCATCCGCGGCTCCTCTACCTGCCCCCTGATCCTGGCCGATTGCCAGGTGCCCGCGGAAAACCTGCTGGGCGAAGTGGGCAAGGGCCATCACATCGCCTTCAACATATTGAACATCGGGCGCTTCAAGCTGGGCGCGGCCTGCGTGGGCGGCGCGCGCAACAGTTTGCAGGACGCCATCGGGTACGCGAAAGAGCGCAAGGCTTTCGGAAAATCCATCTGCGAATTCGGCCTCATCCAGGAGAAGCTTGCCGAAAGCGCGGCTGGTATTTACGTGGGCGAAAGCATGGTCTACCGCACCATCGGGATGATCGACGCCGCCCTGGCCGATGTGGATACCCACGCCGAAGGCGCTTCGCGCGAGATCCAGAAGCGCATTGAAGAATACGCCGTAGAGTGCTCCATCCTCAAAGTGTGGGGATCGGAAATGCTGGACATGGTGGTGGACCACGTGGTGCAGATCTTCGCCGGCTATGGCTACGTCGAGGAGTATCCCGCCGAGCGCGCCTACCGCGATTCGCGCATCAACCGCATCTTCGAAGGCACCAATGAGATCAACCGCCTGATCATCACCGGGTGGCTCATGAAACGCGCCATGCAGGGCCAGTTGCCGCTGCTCCAGGCCATCAAGCAGCTCATGGACGAAGTAATGGCCGGCCCCACCGCGCCCGAAGAGCGCGAAGGCCCGCTCGCCGCCGAACATCACCTGCTCGCCAACTGCCGGAAACTGGGGCTCTTCGCCGCCGGCGCCGCCTCCCAGAAGTACATGATGGGGCTGGCCGACCAGCAGGAAGTGATGGGCGCCCTGGCCGACTGCATCAGCGAGGCCTACGCTTTGGAATCGGCCATTCTGCGCACCGAAAAACTGATTGCCTCGCGCGGCGAAGCACCGGCAAAGCAGGCCATCGCCCTCACCCGGTATTACGCCGCACAGGCAGCCCAGACCATCGAACGCTCGGCACGCAAAGTCATCGCCGCGGTAGCCGAGGGCGACATGCTGCGCACCCAGATGGCCATTGTCCGCCGCCTGGCCAAACACGAACCGGCCAACACCATCGCGCTCGGCCGCCAGATTGCGGGCCACGTGGTGGCCGCCGGCCGCTACGCCCTGTAGCCCCTATTCCACCAGGCGGAATTCGCGCATCAGGGCCAGCAGTTTGGCAAGATCGATCGGCTTCATCAGGTAGGCATCGCACAGTTCCATGAAGCAGCGGCTTACGGACTTGATTTCGTCCACCGCCGTAGTCATGATGATCTTCGCTCCCGACGTGGAGAAAATACCGCGCGCCTCCTCGATGGCGCGCAGCCGCCCCACGGCGTCGCGGCCGTCCATCTCCGGCATCATGATGTCCATGCACACCAGGTGGTACCCGCGCCCCTGCTCCAGGGCGGATTGAAAGGCCTCCACCGCCTCCCTGCCGTTCACCGCGATGTGACATTCGCCGTAACGCGAAAGGAATTTTTGCAGCACCAGGCGCCCGGCGAAGTTGTCTTCCACCACCAGCACGCGCAGCGCGGCTTCCGGGCCGTTTTCAGGGCCGCAGATTCCGGCCAGATCCCGGACGACATCCTGGATCTCCACACCATTGCTCGCCGCCGCGTTCTCGGTGAGCACCCGCAACCGGTCGCACGCGCTCAACAGCACGTCCACCCGCTCCGCCGTGGGCGCCATTTCGTGAGATCGCATCAGCGCCAGCACGTTCTCCATCTGGTGCGCCAGTTCGCGAATCCGGGAAAGGTCGAAAAATCCCGCTCCTCCTTTCACTGAATGAACGGCCCGAAAAATCCGGTTGATCAGTTCGTCATCCATCTTCCCTCCCGCCTGTTTCAGGGTCAGGAGGTCCAATTCCGTGGCTGCGAGTTGCTCGCCGCTCTCGGCCAGATAATCCCGGGCCAACTCATCGTCTAAGTTAATCATTCAGTCTGATGCCATCCTTCCTTCCGCATTCACCGCCACCCAGCCGGCTTGCTCCACCGCGAGCCGGAAGCGCTCGAACTCCTCCCATGCGCGCGGCAGCTTTTCCCGGCAGCGGTCCAATTCGCCCGGCAGTTCCCGCCCGCTCCATCTCCAGCGCCACGGCACGCAAGGCCTCGGCCCCGGCAGTTGCCGCCGCTCCCTTCAGCGTGTGTGCCTGCAACCGCGCTCCCGGAGCGTCCGCTTCCGCCAGCCTGCGGCGCAGATTGTTCAACTGCGAGGGAACGTCGCCCAGAAACGCGCTCAACATTCTCCCGGCGAGTTGACGATCCCCCATCAGCCGCCCCAGCAGCGCGTCCCCGCCGAAAACCTCCACCGCAGCCTTCTCGCCAGAGATGGCCGGCAGCCACTTGGCCAGCATCTTCGACAACTCGCGGACTTCCAACGGCTTCGCCAGGTAATCGTTCATTCCTTCGCGCACACAGCGCTCCCGGTCGCCTGCCATGGCGTTCGCCGTCAGGGCCACAACCGGCACCGCCGCCCGGCCGGAGGCGCGAATCCGGCGGGTCGTCTCAAAGCCGTCCATTTCCGGCATCTCGCAATCCATCAGCACCAGGTCGTAACCGTCCCGTTCCAGGGCAGTCAGAGCCGCCGGGCCGCCCTCCACGGCGGTGGCGGAGTATCCCAGCTTCTCCAGTTGCGCGCGTGCCACTTCGCGGCTCACGGCGTGGTCTTCCACCACCAGTACCCGCGGCTTCGGGCCGCGCCGGGCCGTCGCCGTCGCGGCGTGGAATGGCTCGGCCACCCTCTCCGGCAAGGCCAGGGACCTATCGAAAACCGCCGTGAACCAGAAGGTCGAACCCTGGCCCGGCAGGCTGTCGAACCCAATCGCTCCGCCCATCATTTCCACCAGTTGCTTGCAGATGGCCAGCCCCAGCCCCGTCCCGCCATGCTTTCGCGTCGTGGAACTATCGGCCTGCACGAACGGCGAGAACAATACCGCGGCCTGCTCCGGCCGGATTCCGATTCCCGTATCCGCAATCGTGAAACGCAATTTCGCCTGTCCCGCGCCCAGGCTTTCCACTGCCGCTTGGATCCGCACTTCGCCCCGCTCGGTGAACTTAATGGCGTTTCCGCAGAGATTGTTCAATACCTGGCGCAGACGGTAGGGATCGCCGCTGAGAAGGGCCGGTATCTCCCGGGAAACCGACGCCGTCAGCCGCAACCCCTTGGCGTCCGCCTGGACCCCGAGCAATTGAACCACTTCGTCAATGGTGCGGCCGACATTGAAATTCTTCCGCTCCGAGCGAAATCTTTCGCGCCTCGATTTTCGAGAGGTCCAGAATATCGTCCATCAGCGTCAACAGCGAGCGCGCACTGTCCAAGGCCAATCCCGCATAGCTCCTCTGCTCCACCGAAAGATCCGTGTCCGCCAGCAGTTGCAGCATTCCCATCACGCCATTCATTGGCGTGCGGATCTCATGGCTCATATTGGCCAGAAAGCGGCTCTTGGCCCGGTTCGCCGCGTCGGCATCGGTCCGCGCCTGAATCAGTTCCGCCTCGTACCGTTTCCGTTCCGTGGTCTCCTCGGCGATTCCGGCCACCCGTATCAACTTTCCGGCGCGGTCGTGGACCGGAAAGGCCCGGTCCCGAATCCATTTTTCCCGCCCGTCCGGCGTCCGGATGCGATACTCCGAGTCGATTGCTTCGCCCCGCAGTTGCCGGACAAATACCTGTTGCGCCCGCTCCAGATCGTCGGGATGAATCGCTGCCGCCCAGGACATCGGGCTCTGGTAGAGGCTTTCGCAACTCAAGCCCCACACCTGCTCATAAGCCGGGCTGACGTACAGCATCTCGCGGCTTTCCGGCGACATCATCCAAAAGACCTCGTGAATGTTCTCGGCAATCTGGCGGAATTTCTCCTCACTGCTCTGCAACGCCGATTCCGCCAACTTGCGCTCGGTAATATCGGGACTCAGCCCTACGTGTCCCAGGAATTCGCCGTCCGGCGAAAAACGCGGTTCGGCATAAGAAGCCATCCACCGCCATTCGCCATCGGCACGGCGCGCCCGCACTTCCGCCCGGAAACCGGAATGCTCCCTTATGGCGGTTTGGAAAGTTGCCAGGTATTCCGGCACATCGTCCGGGTGAATCAATAATTGCCACTTGTCGCCCTCGACCTTCAGGAGTTCGTCCCGCCGAATTCGCGGTAGGCGCGATTGATGAATTGGACTTTACCGTCTGCATCCGTCACCCACATCAGCGCCGGGCAGCCGTCCGCCATAATGCGAAAGCGCTCTTCACTTTCCCGCAGACGGCGCTCCGCCTGCACGCGCCAACCCACATCGCGCAGAATCCCCGAGGACCCCACAATCTCCCCAGCCGCGTTCCGGATCGCCGAGGCGCACACCGAAACATGCACCAGGCCACCGTCCTTCCTGCGGTGGACGGTCTCCAGCACACCCGGAGCCCCGGTGCGGAGCCCCTCGAGCTTGTTTTCTACCTGCTGTTCGTAACCAGGTGGCGCCAGAATCCTCACGTTCTGTCCGATAATCTCGTCTTTGGTATAACCGAAAAGCACCTCCGCACCCCGGTTCCAACTGACGATGGTTCCATCCACCCGCGCTCCCACAATGGCATCGTCGGTGGATTCCACAATCGCCGACAGAAACGCTCGCGCCTCCTCCGCCGCGCACTGCCCGGATATGTCCCGGACGATCGCGGAGATGGCTACAACCTCGCCCGCCGGATTCCGGATCGGCGATCCGGTTACCGAGACACGGACTTTCCGCCCGTCCCGGTGCAAACCGAAGACTTCCCGCTGCGAGACCGCCGTCCCCGCGAGAACCCGTTCCATGTCCTGCTGCATAATCTGCGCCGATTCCGGCGCCACCAGCATGGATACGTGCCTGCCAATCGCTTCCCCGGCGGAGTAACCGAAAATCGCTTCCGCGCCGCGGTTCCAGGTCAGAATCGTGCCGGAAAGCGAAAAGGCAACGATGCCGTCCCCGGAGCCTTCCACGATCGCTGCCAGGAATCCGGCGTTCCCGATTTCATCCTCGAACCGTCCACAGTGACACTCCATAGGATTCAAATCCTTATATCGGCGTGTTCCGTGAAATTCTTGAGGGCGCCGCTCCGAATCCTTATGACCCGGGCTGGCGGCGTGCTACGCCTTCCGCCTTGCGAATGGCCGATTCGTGCAGGCAATAGGCGTCAATGGCCTTCTGCGCCCCTTCGCGGGCCATCGACGCGCTCATGCGCCGCTCGGCTTCGTCGAAGGTCGCCTCAGCGTCCATGCGCGCGTCGTAAGCCGCATCGTCCGCCTTCTTTACCGCCGCCACCAGGTGATGCAACGGGTCGGAGCCATCCTCAACTACGTGCGCACCTACCTGCCGGTAGAACTTCCGGAGTTCATCCGGCCAGGTGCTTTTGACCTTCTTTTCCGCCCGCTCCAGCGCGGCGGTGGCGGCATCGGCGGCGGCCCGAACCCGGCGCTTCTCCGTCAACCATTGCCAAACCGACCAGTTGCTGGCCTCAGCCATCAGCCGCTTGGCTTCCTCGACTTCGGCAAGCTTGTGCATCGCCCTTTGAAGCGGATTCTCTCACCTTTCTCGCGATCGCGCCACGCGGGAGCGCCCGCCCGCTTCGCGCGAGACAAACCGGTAAGCCATCCCCAGCAGATCCTGAAGCACGTCCGGCTTCACACGCCCCAACCGCACCAGCACCGCCGGATAGCCCGCGTAATGGTCCGTGATGTAATACACATCCGGGAGGGCCTGCAGCAGCTCCGTGCGCTGCTCGAAATCGGTGCGGACCACCAGCGAATCCGGCTCGGCCGATTTATGCGAGGCCATGCACACAAACATCCTGCCGTGAACCTTGAGGGCCGGTTTGCCGAACATCGTGCCCTCCTCCACATGCGGAAGCTGGAGGCCGATTTTTCTTACTGCGTCAAATATATGCTCGCCGGCCATGGGAATATCGACCCCTCCACAGCATCACGCCGCCAACCGCCGCCACTGCCAGCGGCCACGCGCGATAGGAACTGACAGCAACCGCCCCGAAGTAGGACAACTGTAGCCAGACTCCAAGGAATACCACCGCGGCCCCCTCGACCTTCGCGCCCAGACCCTGGGACAATGCCAACTCGCTGACACCGGCCAGCACGACCGCGACCGGCCAGTACCGCACTGCCTCGCTCCCCGGCAGGGCGAAAAGGCCGAGATTCGAAAGCAGTACGACTCCGCCCACAAGCAGCAGGACCCAGCCTTCGATGCGCCGCGCTTGCTCCGCGATCCGGACGACGCCGAAGACCACCACCAGCAGCGGCCAAAAGCGCTGAATGCTCCACTCCTGGTGAACGCTGAAGCTCAGCACCGTCAGGACAAGGCCCAGGCATACCGTGACCGCTCCCGCGGGCACCCGGGAATCCATGGAGGAGAGCACTCTTCTCGCCATCACCGCCCCCTAACAGCATAATCCCGGGAGCATAGCCACCGGCCGAAATCGGATGTATAAGTATCAATATGACGGGGACTCTGATCCCGGCGGCAACGGCCATCGTCTGCTGCATGGCGACATCCACGGGCCTTCGTGCCCAGCAATTGAAGCCTGAAACCGTTCACGGGTTCGACTGCTACGTGCAGTCGGCCGAAGCGCGCATGGAAGCGCGTAAGCAGTTTCTCCTCACCGACGCCGATGCGGCCCTGCGCGACCAGGTGATGCGCGGCCGTAAAATTCAGACCGTCCTGGCCAACGGCCCCAATCCTCATCGCGTCCCCGGCGGCCAGTTGTACGATTGGATCGGCGCCGTGCTGATTCCCGGCGCATCCGTCGAGCGCACGGTCCACATGCTTCAGGATTACGACCATCGCGCCCGCTACTTCCCCGAGATCATATCGTCTTCCAAACTCCAGTGCCGCTCCGGCGCAGCCCGCTTCGGCTTCACTATGCAGCTCAAGGAACCCGCGGTCATCGAAGCCCAGAACGACGTCGTATGGGAACAGGTCGACCCGGCACGCTGGCGCTGCCGCTCTTATTCCACCGGCGTACGCGAAATCGGCAAGAACCACGGGTACCTCCAGCGCCTCTATTCCTACTGGCGCTTCCACGAAACCGACAAGGGCGTCCTGGTGGAATCGGAAACCATCACGCTCAGCGGCGAATTCAACTCGCTCTCGCGCGCCCTGGGATCCATGATGGGAATCAATCCCGAGAAGTCCCTGAAGCGCACGCTCGAATCCATGCGCGACTCGGTGTTGAACAAAGACCTGCAATTCGCCCCGCCGCCCACCGCCATCACCGAGTGCGGTGAGCCGGTCCGCCCGGCGGCCTGCGATGTCCGGTAGCGCGCCGGATTTCGATTTCATCGTGATCGGCTCCGGCTTTGGCGGCAGCGTGGCGGCGCTCCGCCTGGTCGAAAAAGGCTACCGTGTCGCCATCATGGAGATGGGGCGCCGCTGGACGGCGGACAATCTGCCCTCCACCAACTGGCGGTTGTGGCGCTGGATCTGGCGGCCCGGCCTGGCGCTCCGCGGATTCTTCAATATCGAGCCGTTCCGCCACGTCCTTATCATGCACGGCTGCGCCGTCGGCGGCGGCTCCATCACTTACGCCAACACTCTGCTCCAGCCCGGCGACCAAGTCTGGGATCGCGGATCCTGGGCCGGGCTGGCCGACTGGAAGAGCCAGATGCCGGCGCATTTCCAGACTGCCCGCCGCATGTTGGGAGTCACCGAAAATCGCATCCTCGGACCGGCCGACCACATCCTGCGCCGCGCCGCCGAAGCCGCCGGCGTGGGCCATACCTTCTACCGGACCCAGGTGGCCGTCTTCGAACCGCCGGAAGGCGCTCCACCCGGCGAGCCCCATCCCGACCCATATTTCGACGGCGCCGGCCCACCCCGCCACACCTGCATCGCCTGCGGCGGTTGCATGATGGGATGCCGCTACAACGCCAAAAACACACTCGACAAGAACTACCTCTACCTGGCGGAAAAAGGAGGAGCCCGGCTGTTCGCCGAAACCCGCGTAGTGGATGTCGCCCCCGCCGGCGAAAACTACACCGTCCGCACCGAGCGCTCGACGGCCTTCTTTCGCAAACGCCGCCGCAGTTTTACGGCCCGCTCCGTGGTATTCGCCGGCTCGGCGCTCGGCACCATGGACCTGCTGTTTCGCCTCAAGCGCAAGGGATCCTTGCCTCTCCTCAGCGAGTGCCTCGGCAAACGCGTGCGCACCAATGCCGAATCGCTCATCGGGGTGCGCGTCCCGGGTTCCGCCGAGGATCTCTCACTGGGCATCGCCATCGGCTCCGGCATCTACCTCGATGAGTTCACCCACATCGAGGCCACGCGCTATCCGGCGGGCTCGGATGCCATGGGACTGCTGGCCACACTGCTCACCGGAGGACGCCCCGGGCGCACCCGCATCCTGCATTGGATCGCCACCTGCGCGGCATCCCTGCTGCGCCACCCCATCCGCACCGTGCGCAGTCTTCACCCCTTCGGCTGGGCCCGCGAATCGCTGATTCTGCTCTGCATGCAGACCCTCGACGGCCACATCGATATGCGGCTCGGGCGCCCGTGGTTCTGGCCCTTCCACCGTACTCTGATGAGCCACGGGCCGCGCATTCCGACCTACATTCCCGCAGGCCAACGAGTTCGCCCGCAAAATCGCCGCCATGATCGGCGGCACGCCCATGAGCATGGTCACCGAGATTCTTTTCAATGTGCCCGGCACCGCACACATCCTCGGCGGCTGCCCCATGGCGGCATCCCCCGAAGAAGGCGTAGTGGACCACCAGCACCGTCTGTTCGGCTATCGCAATCTGTACGTCTGCGACGGCTCGGTGATCGCCGCCAACCTGGGAGTCAATCCCAGCCTGACCATCTGCGCCCTCACCGAGCGCGCCATGACCTTCATCCCCCCAAAAAATCCGTCAGCCTGATGTGCGCGATTTTTCAAAATAAATCGCACAGATCAGGCTGACGGAATTATTTTCAGATCGGTTCGTCGGCGGACGGGCCGTAGATGGCGGGGACGGGTTTTTCGTTAAGGCGCAGATAGACGGTCAACTGGCCGCGGTGATGCGCCAGGTGGGCGAACACGGCGTCCTGGATCACGATATAGCGGGGGCGGTCGTCCACCACGCGGCCGGCTACCAGGAGGCGCCAGTTCTTCATCAGGTGCTCGTCGGTGGTGCGGGACAGGGCTTCGCGGCCCTTGGCGACGCTCGTATCGAGGGCAGCCAGCAGTTCGGCAGTCGTGGCCGGCTGGGGCGGCCGTTCGGGGGCTTTACCGCCGGGGCGCATATCGAATTCCTCGCTGTCCACGATCATGGCGATCCATGACGGCATGGTGGCCACCAGGTAGGCCAGATAGCCGAGAGGCATGGATTTTTCGTGCGGCTTCCAATCGGGCCGGTCGAGGGGGACGCGCTCCAGGGTCTTACGGTTCTTTTCGGCTTCGCGTTCCAGGTCAGCGAGAAAGAGTTCGGTGAATTTCATGTCGGTTTCTCCTTGCAAAAACAGAATACGGCGGCATATATGACAGGGCATGGCATAATTGATCGCGGATCGTAAATTTATGCGTGCCGATCGACTGCTATCCGCGCTTCTGCTACTGCAAGCCAAGCGCCGCATGACCGGCCGCGAGCTGGCCGAGCGGCTGGAAGTATCGATGCGCACAGTGCATCGCGATATGGAGGCGCTGAGCGCCGCGGGCGTACCGGTGCTGGCGCTCCGCGGCGCGCAGGGCGGCTGGCAACTGGCCGGGGACTGGCGCGCGCCGGTGCCAGGACTCGACGAGGCGGAACTACGGGCATTGCTGATGGCCCAGCCCCGGGTGATCGGCGACGTGCGCCTGGCGGCGGCGGCAGAAAGCGCGCTGGCCAAGCTGATGGCGGCCCTGCCGGTGGCGATGCGCGACCGGGCCGCATCCATCCGGCAGCGGCTCTACGTGGACACCAGCGGCTGGCGCGGCGCCACTGAAAATCTGGCGCTGCTGCCGGTGGTGCAGGACGCCGTGGCGCGCGACCGGAAGCTGGCCATCCGGTATCGCAAGCCCTCTGGAGAAGTGGTGGACCGCACGGTGGACCCGCTGGGACTGGTGGCTAAGGGCAGCACTTGGTACCTGTTCGCCGGGACGCCGGGCGGCACGCGGACGTATCGCGTATCGCGCATGGAAACGGCCCGGATGCTGGACGAAGCCTGCACGCGGCCCGCGGGTTTCGATCTGGAAGCGGCGTGGCGCCACTCGGTGGAGCGCTTGCAGGGGGAGCGTCCGCGAATGGAGGCCACGCTGCGGTTGGAACCGCGCGCGGCGGCATGGTTCAACAGGTGGCAGAGGGTGGTGCCCGGTAGCACGTCGACGGATGCGGAGGGCTGGGTGACGTTGCGGGCGCAATTTGAGCGCGAAGAGGAGGCGGTGTTCGTGGTGATGGGGCTGGGCTCGCGAGCGGAAGCGATCGAGCCGCAGGCCCTGCGGGAGCGGGTTGCGGCGGAGATTGCGGCACTGACTGCGCGTGGGCCTTCAACTGGTCGAAGGCGGCATCGGTCACGGGTCCGTGGAACTTCCATTGGATAACGCCGGATTTATCCAGCACCAGAACGTAGGCGTCATCAGGCGTGGAGAATCCGGCGGCCTGCTTGAGTTCCTTTTCGTTGTGGTAGACCAGAAGGAAATGGGCTCGCTGGTTTTCCGGCGTGCCGCTCTTGATGCCGTGCGAGGCCATGCCGCGGACCAGGCGCGGCACGTCTTCCAGCACCGCGATGGAGTACAAAGGGAACTGGCTGCCGATGCGCTGTGCCCACGCTTTGGTCTGGTTCTGCGAAGCGTGAGTGAAGCCCATGACGACAACGGCGGCCTGGCCGTCGGGGAATTTGACCTTCTGGTCGAGCAGGTTCTGGCCTTCGATGGCGGGGAACTGCTGTGCCACCAGGGGCAGGGCCAGCAGGAACGCCAGGAGCCTCATGGCGCCCATGCGGGCATCACGTAGGCGTAGAACACCACGATCAGGCCGATCACGGAGGCCAGCAGGACGCTGTGCTTCAGCGTGAAGCGGAAGAGCAGCGATTCGTCCTCGCGCTTCATGTTGGTGGCGCGGCGGCCACCGCGATGCTGGTGAGGCTGATCATTTTGCCCATCACGCCGCCGGCGGAATTGGCCGCCGCCATCAGCACCGGGTTCATGCCCAGCTTGTGCGCCGTCACCACCTGCAGGGTGCCGAACAGCGCATTGGCGGAGGTGTCGCTGCCGGTGAGAAAGACGCCCAGCCAGCCGAGCAGCGCGCTGAAGAACGGGAACATGGCGCCGGTGGCGGCGAAGGCCAGGCCCAGCGTGGCGGTGGCGCCGGAGTAGTTCATCAGGAACGCCAGGCCAGCACGGCGGCCAGGGTCAGTTCGGCGAGCGCCAGTTGGCGGGCGGTCTGGCCGAGCACGCTGCAAGAACTGCGCCGGGCTCAAGCCGACCACGCATGGCGCCGAGAATCGCCGCGAACAGGCAGGCCGTGCCGGAGGCGGAGAGCCAGTTGAAGTTGTAGACGGCGGCATACGGCGAGGGCTTGGCGACCACCGGCGGCATGCGCAGAATGGTGTTGTGCAGTCCGGGCCAGTTGATGGAGTGAGTCGACGGCGTCGAGCTGCGTCTGGATCGGCTTGTATCCCCACAGCAGCACGAAGACCACCAGCAGGGCATAGGGCGCCCAGGCGATGGCCACCTCGCGTTTGTCGCGCGGAGTGACCGGCCGGTGGCAGGCACCGCGCAGGCGAATCCGATCAGCAGGATCAGCGCAGCCATGGCCGCCAGCGACGGCCAGAATGTCGGTGAGCTGCGGCGCTGACGAAGTTCGAGACCAGGAACTGCGTGCCGGCGAAGGCGATGCCGCAGAGCGCGGCCGCGGGCAGCACGCCGCGCAGGCCCTTCCAGCCGGACATCACCAGGATCAGGTAGGCCGGAACGAACAGCGAGACCGGCGCGCAGATGCGGCCGACGCCGGCGCTCAGGCGGTCGAGCGGCAGTCCGGTGGTGCCGGCGAGCGTGGTGATGGGGATGGCGATGGAGCCGAACGCCACCGGCGCGGTATTGGCCAGCAGGCAGATGGCGGCGGCGTAGAACGGCGTCGAAGCCCAGGCCCGCGAGCATGGCGCCGGCCACGGCCACGGGCGTTCCGAATCCGGCCGCGCCTTCGATGAACGCGCCGAAGGCGAAGGCGATCAGCAGCGCCTGCAGGCGCGCGGTCGCCGGTGAGGTTGCCGATGGAGTCCTTGAGGAGCTCGAACTTGCCGCTCTCCACCGTGATGCGGTAGAGCAGGATGGCGGAGAAGACCACCCAGCCGATGGGAAAGAGTCCGAACGCCGCGCCGTAGGTGACGGCGGCGGCGAGCCGGCCGGCGGGCATGCCGTAGACGCGCGGCGGCCACCAGCGACGGCCGTGGCCGAGCCCGACCAGCGAGGCGATCCACGCCGGCTTGCGCAGCACGCCGAGCAGCAACAGCAGGGCGAAAATGGGCAGGCCGGCGACCAGCGCGGAGAGCGCCAGGCTGCCGGCGACCGGTGTGTAGTTTTGCTGCCACATGGAGGTTATCCTTGGATGCGCCGTTCCTTGCCGGCCCAGAAGGCCTTCGCGCAGCTGGCGCTTGAGGATTTTGCCGGTGCCGGTTTTGGGCAGAGGGGCGTCGCGTGAACTGGAAGCGGCGCGGCATTTTGAATTTGGCGATGCGGCCTTGCAGGAATTCGCAGAGCTCGCTCTCGTGTGAGCTGCTGGCCGGGCTTGAGGACCACGAAGGCGGCCGGCACTTCGCCCCACTGCGGATCGGGCGCGGAGACCACGGCGCATTCCAGCACCGCGGGGTGGGCGAAGATGGCGCGCTCCACTTCGATGGACGAGATATTTTCGCCGCCGCTGATGATGATGTCCTTCTTGCGGTCGACGATCTGGATGTAGGTTTCTTCGTCCCAAACGGCCATATCGCCGGTGTGCAGCCAGCCGTCGCTCATGACGGCTGCGGTGGCTTTCGGCTCCTTGTAGTAGCCGTCCATGACGAGGTCGCCGCGAATCACGATTTCGCCGATGGTCTGCATGTCGCGCGGGCACGTCGTTCATGTGCGGATCGACCACGCGGACTTCGCAGCCGGGCAGGGGCCATCCGGTCATGGCGAGGTGGCGCGAGGCGGTCGTCTTCGTCGGCGTAGGCGACGGTGCTTTTGGTGCGCGCGCCGGTGGCCACCGGGCTGGTTTCGGTGAGGCCGTAGCCGGCCGGCGACGTGGCAGTGGAACGCCTGCTCCAGGCGCGCGATCAGTTCGGGCGACGAGGCGGCGCCGCCCATCATGATCTCACTGCATGCTGGAAGTGTCGTACTTGCCGAGGTCGGGACAATTCAGCAGCGCGTTGGCCATGGTGGGGACCAGCGACATGCCGGTGGCACTTCTCTTCCTGGATGAGGCGCAGCACGTGGGAGGGATCGAAGCGGCGCACCATCACCTGCTTGAGTCCGATGAAGGTGCAGGACTGCGGGCGGCCCCAGCCGTTGGCGTGGAACAGCGGGATGGTGTGCAGTTCCACGGCGCTATCGTCTGTAGGTGTAGCGTGGCGGCCACGGCGAAGCGCGTGCAGGTAGAGGGTGCGGTGCGAGAGCATCACGCCTTTGGGCGTGCCGGTGGAGCCGCTGGTGTAGAAGAGCTCGCGATGGCGGTTTCGTCGAAGGAGCGGAGGTCGGGGCGGTCGATGCGGCCGCGCGGCGAGCAGGTCTTCGTACTGCGGGCCGATCTCGATGCAGCGCTCGACGGCGGGGCAGGCGGCGCGCAGGTGCTCGACGAGGGGGGCGAAATCGGTCTCGTAGATGAGGATGCGCGGCTCGGCATGGTTCAGGATGCAGGTGAGCTCGGCGGGGGTGAGGCGGACGTTCAGCGGCATGACGATGGCGCCGGCCAGGGGGACGCCGAAGTAGCCTTCGAGAAGCTGGTGGTTGTTGAAGCTGAGATAGGCGACGCGGTCGCCGGGCTGGATGCCGGCGGCGAGCAGTCCGGCGGCCAGGCGTTCGCAGCGTTCGCCGAATTCGGCGTAGGTGAAGCGGCTGTCGCCGGAAACGACGCCGGTCTTGCTGGCGTAGAGGTCGACACCGCGGTAGAGGCAGCGGATCGGCGTCAGCGGAACGTGCATGACTTTGGATTGTACAACGAGGGTGCAAAAAAAGGGGACAGACGCATTTTTCGCAAAAGCGGCGCAAAAAACGTCTGTCCCCTGTTTTTGCTACTTCGCTTTCGATGCGCATGCCGTAGAAGCTGCGGTAGACGAAGACCAGCGGCGACCAGGAAGAAGATGGCCGCCAGCGACGGTGGTGAAGCTGTTGCCTTGCTTCGCGCTGAGGCCACGGCCAGGGAGACGGCCAGCAGGCCGAACAGGGTGGTGAACTTGATGATCGGGTTCAGCGCCACGGAACTGGTGTCCTTGAAGGGATCGCCCACGGTGTCGCCGACCACGCAGGCATCGTGCAGCGGGGTGCCTTTGGCGCGCAGTTCGGTCTCGACCACTTTCTTGGCGTTGTCCCAGGCGCCGCCGGCGTTGGCCATGAAGATGGCCTGGTACAGGCCGAACAGGGCGATGGAGATCAGGTAGCCGACGAAGAAGAAGGGCTCCAGGAAGGCGAACGCCAGGGTGGCGAAGAAGACCACCAGGAAGATGTTCAGCATGCCCTTCTGGGCGTACTGGGTGCAGATGGCCACCACCTTCTTGGAATCGGCCACCGAAGCCTTCTCGGCGCTTTCCAGCTTGATGTTCTTCTTGATGAATTCCACGGCGCGGTAGGCGCCGGTGGTGACGGCCTGGGCGCTGGCGCCGGTGAACCAGTAGATGACCGCGCCGCCGGCGATGAGGCCGAGCAGGAAGGGCGCGTGCATGAGCGAGATCATGCGCATGTATTGATCCTGGAGGCCGTGGGTGAGGGCCACGATGGTGGAGAAGATCATGGTGGTGGCGCCCACCACGGCGGTGCCGATCAGCACCGGCTTGGAAGTGGCCTTGAAGGTGTTGCCGGCGCCATCGTTCTCTTCCAGGTTCTCCTTGGCTTTTTCGAAATCCGGCTTGAAGCCGAACTGCTTCTGGATTTCGGCTTCGATGCCGGGCAGGGTTTCGATCATGGAGAGTTCGTAGACGGACTGGGCGTTGTCGGTAACCGGGCCGTAGCTATCGACGGCGATGGTGACCGGGCCCATGCCGAGGAATCCGAAGGCCACCAGGCCGAAGGCGAATACCGCCGGAGCGAGCATGAGGTGCGGCGAAGCCCATGGTGCTCACGTAGTAGCCGACGCTCATCAGGAGCAGCATGGTGATGCCCAGCCAGAAGGCGCTGAAGTTGCCGGCCACGAAGCCGGAGAGGATGTTGAGCGAAGCGCCGCCTTCGCGGGAACTGGTGACGATTTCGCGCACGTGGCGCGAATTGGTGGAGGTGAAGACCTTGACGAACTCGGGGATCAGCGCGCCGGCGAGAGTGCCGCAACTGATGACGGTGGCGAGTTTCCACCACAGGGACGCGTCGCCGCCGAGGTTGGGGATCATGAGCGAGCTGATGATGTAGGTGAGGACGATGGAGAGGATCGAAGTGAGCCAGACCAGGGTGGTGAGGGGGGCTTCGAAGTTCATCTTGTCGGCGTTGCCGTAGCGGGCTTTGGCGATGGCGCCGTTGACGAAGTAGCCGACGGCCGAGGAGATCACCATCATGACGCGCATGGTGAAGATCCAGACCAGGAGCTGCACCTGGACGATGGGGTCTTTGACGGCCAGCAGGATGAAGGTGATGAGCGCCACGCCGGTGACGCCGTAGGTTTCGAAACCGTCGGCCGAGGGTCCGACCGAATCGCCCGCGTTGTCGCCGGTGCAATCGGCGATCACGCCGGGGTTGCGGGCGTCGTCTTCCTTGATTTTGAAGACGATCTTCATGAGGTCGCTGCCGATATCGGCGATTTTGGTGAAGATGCCGCCGGCCACGCGCAGAGCGGCGGCGCCCAGCGATTCGCCGATGGCGAAGCCGATGAAGCAGGAGCCGGCCAGTTCGCCCGGAACGAACAGCAGGATGAAGAGCATGATGAGCAGTTCCACCGATACCAGCAGCATGCCGATGCTCATGCCCGCCTGCAGGGGGATGTCATAGCAGGGATACGGTTTGCCGCGCAGCGCGGCGAAGGCGGTGCGGGAGTTGGCAAAGGTATTGACGCGCATGCCGAAGGCCGCCACGCAGAAACTGCCGCTGATGCCGATCACGCTGAAGGCCAGAATGATGGCGACTTTGTAAAATGCGAACCCCTGCAGGAAACCGAAGTAGAACACGATGATGACAGCAATGAAGCACTCCAGCATCATCAGGAACTTGCCCTGGGTCGCCAGGTAGGTTTTGCAGGTTTCGTAAATGAGCTCGGAGACTTCGAGCATGGACGAATGTACCGGCATCTTGCGAAGCCGCACGAAAATGATCAGGCCGAAAACAAGCCCGAGGGCGCTGACGACGAGGCCTCCCATCAACAGCGTGCCGCCGTTGATGCCGCCTAGAAAGGAAGCGGAGTTGAGATCGGGGAGTTTCAGATTGGCTTCGCCTCCCCCGTTTTCCTGCGCCATGAGCGGGCAGCAGAGCGCCGCGAAGACGAGGAGAGCGAGAAGGATGCGCAGTATCGACGAGGCCCGCGCGACACCGTTAGTGCCCTTTAGCGATAGCATGGGAAGAAATTCCTCCAGAAATTACGGAAATTGCGAGAACTGAGTCGCGTTCACCCAAAGGCGACCGACCACACAGTATAAGAGATATGCAGGTCGGATTACAAATAGGATTCAAACGGTCCGGATTTCGTGCCGGGTTCTACAAAGGGGGCTGTGGAGGCCCGGTGATGGCAAGGAATCTGGTTTTCTTTCTGGCAGTTACGGGCGGTGGCGATGGACTCTGAGGAGGTTCGCGGGTACGCCGGACTGTGCGCCGACTGCCAGTTCGTGCGCCTGGTGCGAAGCGAACGCGGGTCCGTGTTTTATCAATGCGGGAAGTCGTTTGAGGACGCCCGGTTCGTGAAATATCCCCGGCTGCCGGTTTTGCAGTGTCCCGGGTATGAAAAGCGGGGGTTGGGGGTGGAGATTGGGGATGGGGGATGAGTTTACGCGGCCCTCCGGGTGGATTTGAGGGAGTGAAAAAACAAAGTTTCGCGGGAGGGCGAATGCTCTGGCAGCGGTCCTTAGATGGCCAGCATTTCCGGCATTTACAGACATGCTTATCCCTTTTTCACCAACTGGTCGTCGTGTTTACGTGGAGCAGTTAGCCGTGAAGACCGATATCGAGACCCGGCGCCAGGGCGACTCCGCCGGCCAGCATTTCCTGGATGGCGGCCTCGGAACCGGCGGGCGTGAGAGCCTGGACGGCGTCGGCGACCAGGGTTACGTGCTTGCCCAGGAGAAGCAGGCCGCGCACGGCCCACAGCACGCAGACCTCCGTGACCACGCCATAGACGAAGAAATCGTCCGCGTCGAGCTTCTGGATGACGCGCCGCATATTGGGTGCCTGGAATGCATCGACGGTCTGTTTTTCGATGACGATCTGCTGCGCTCCTTCGATGGCCAGGCCGCACTCGCGATTGGGGATTACCACGCGGCGTTCCAGGAGCGTGCCTTCGGCTTTGTGCTGCCCGGTGGTGCCGGCGACGCAATGGTGCGGCCAGGAGGCGAACTCGGGATCGTTTTCCGTGTGGGCGTCGGTGGTGGAGATCACGGGAATGCCGTGCGCGGCGGCGTGGCGGTTCAGGCGCGCCACGGTGGCGGCAATGCGCTCGGCGCCGGGAACATACAAAGCGCCGCCGGGGTAGAGAAAATCGAGCTGCGTGTCCACATCCACGAAGACGGTTTTCATCGCATCAGGTTGTGGCGCGTGTTTTCGATCAGCTCGCGCAGTTCCCGGCTATAGATTACGGGCCAGGGCTCGGCGGGCTCCAGGCCGCGAATCTCTTCCGGCAGCTTGGCCATCATGGCGGCGGCGCGCTCGCGGGATTGTTCCAGCGTGGGCAGCGGCTCCACCAGTTCGCCGCCCAGCAGCACCGGGCGCAGCAGGGCTTCGCCATTGCCGCATTCGCCGGAGCGCGCGATCACGTCGCGGTGCGCCGCGCGAAAGACCTGCTTGGCGCCGGGAACGGTGGCTTTATCGTCGCTGTACTTGGCGGTAAATCGCTTGATGCCCTGAATATCCAACTCGACCAGCTTGTAGATGGCGCCCATGACGGGCGAATCCGCGGATACGGCCAGTTGCGTGCCCACGCCGAAAGAATCCACCGCCGCGCCGGCCGCGCACCAGGTCGCGAATCTTGTACTCGTCCAGATCGCCGCTGGCCATGATGCGGGAATCGTGCAAGCCGGCTTCGTCCAGAATGGCGCGGACCTGGCGGGACATGGCCAGGAAGTCGCCGCTATCCAGCCGTACGCCCCAGAGCGGCTTGCCGAGTTTGGCGGCATGATGGGCGCCCTGCAGCGGATCGTAGGTATCCAGCAGTTGCACGGTGGATTCGCCCATCACGCGCTGGAGCTTGCGGAAAGCTTCCATTTCGCAGGCAAAGGACATGACCCAGGAGTGCGCGGCGGTGCCGGAAACCGGGATGGCGTAGCGGAATCCAGCGAGCGTGTTGCTGGTGCCGGCGCAACCGCCCAGGTAAGCCGCGCGCGCTCCCAGCACGCCGGCATCGGGCGTGTGGGCGCGGCGCGTTCCGAATTCGATCACCGGCCTGCCGGCGGCCGCGGACGCGCAGCGGGCAGCCTTGCTGGCGATCAGGGTCTGAAAGGTGATGGTGGAGAGCAGCTAGGTTTCGGGGATCTGCGCTTCGATAATGGGCGCGCGCAGGCACAGCACGGGTTCCCCGGCGAAGAGCGGCGTGCCTTCCTGGGCGGCAAACAGGTCGCCGGTAAAGCGGAACTTGCGGAGGTATTCGAAAAAAGCCGGCGACGCGCCGCGAAATTGCGGCAGGCCGCGCAGATACGCGATTTCATCGGCGGTAAAGGAGAGATTCTGCAGGTACTCCACCACCTGCGCCAGCCCCGCGACCAGAACGAAGTTCCGGAACGCGGGCAGGCGGCGGATGGTGAATTCGAATGTGGCCTTCTCTTCGACCTTGCCGGACTCGAAGTACCCGGCGGCCATGGTGAGCTCGTAGAGGTCGGTGAGAAGTCCGTTCATAACAGATGACAGGCCAGGAGGCCTGTCTTACTTCTTTTTTGCCGCGGCGGCAGGCGCCTGCTCTTTGATATCGGACGCGGCTTTTTGCAGGTCGTCCACCGCTTTGCCGTCCAATTCATAGATGCTGGGTTCGCCCTCGCGTTGCGCGAAATATTGGTCCAGTGACTTATCGATAGTCACTTTTTCCACTCGCTTTCCGTCGTTGGAGGTGACCGTCGCCTGGAAAACGGGCTGGCCGCCGCCCTTTTCGGGGAACTTGGTGGCGGTTAAGTCGCGTAGTTTGTCGATCAGGTTCTGGACGCTGGAGTTGTCCATGGTCTTGCCGCCGGACATCCATTTATCGCCGCTCTTGGTGTAGACGGTGCCCTTGATCTCCAGTTTGGTGGGATCGCTGAAGCCAAAGTCGAACACCTTTTTATTGCGGAAATCGTCCAGCGATTTATTCAGCCCGTCGCCGACGTCGCTGGCGATTTTGTAAACGCCCTCGACGGCGGAGCTCTTGGCGAAATAGTTTTTGTCTTTGTCCTGGCGGACCTCCAGGGTCTGCGTGCCGCTGGAATCGGTGACGCTGGCGGTGGCGATTTTCGTCCCGGCGGCGAACTTGGCGGCGGCGTCGGGAACGGGCGTGGTGAGATCCATCTTGGCGTCTTTCAACTTGCCAATCAGCGAATCCACCGCGGCTCCGTCGGCGCGCAAGGGACGAGGCTTCAGAATGGCCCATTCGTTCTGGCCATTCTTGCCGAACTCGACGGCCGGCCCTTTGGCCTGCAGTTCCACGCGCGTCAGCTTATCCTGATCGAAGGTCATCAGGCGCTTGTCACGCAGATCGTTGGCGGTCTTGTTGAAGCTGCTCTTGACGAAGCTGGCGACGGTGTAAACGTGCGGGTCGCCGGCCTTCATGGCGTAGGTACCGGAGTTGGTCGGGGTATCGTCGCCCAGCAGCAGTTCGTCGGTCTTGCCGTCTTTTTTGGTCACCAGCACGTCGAGCTGCGGATGGCTCAGGCCATACGCGGACAGGTCGGTGGCTTTGTCTTCAATGGTCTTGTCAGCGGTCACCGAGGAGAGCGCTGAGGTCAACGAACTGGCCGCGTCGGAATCGGCGGGCAACGGCTTGGGTTCGGTCATCTGCCACTTGCCGTTCTCGCGCTTGAGGGTATCGGTCTCGCCGCCCGCGTGCTTGATCTGGATGGCCGCGACCTGGTCATCGGGAATGGCGACGATTTTGGGCGAGGTATCGCTGGGCGCTTTGGCGGCGGCGGCCTGTTTCTTATTGGACCACCAGACCACGCCCCCCAGGACAGCCAAAAGAACGACGGCGATCAACAGTCCCTTCGGCTTCATCGCCTATCTCCTCTTCCACCAGGTGGCCAGGCCCAAGCCCACCACCCCTAGCGGGAAAATCACGATGCTGATCCAGAACAGCGAATTCAGCCGCTGCGGCGTGACGTTGATCTGCTGGTCTTCGGGCGCCTTGGGGCGGATCGAAATCAGGTCTTCGTCGGAGCTGAGCCAGTTGACCGTGTTGACGAACAGGTCGCGGTTCCCCAGTTGGCGCGAACCCACCAGGCTGTTGGTGGCCCACAGCGAGGTGCCGAATACCGCGAAACGGCCCTGCGGCGTGCTGGACCAGGTGCCCACCGCCGCGATGGTCAGCGGGCCCTTCTTGCCCTTCTTGGGATCGATCTGGCCGCCGGCTCCAATCTCCGTCACGGCCACGCTATCGTCGCCGGTGGCCAGCAGTTTGGTCGGGCTGGCTTTGTCGGCGGCTTTGATGTCCATGGAGCGCACCAGCGGAAAGGCCGTGGGAACACGGCTGAGCGGCTGGACGATGGGGTGCGATTCGTACTGCAGAATCAGCGGGACCTCGGGGCCGAATCCGAAAATCTGACCGACGCCGCTGAGATCCAGCACCAGGTCCTTATTTACGGTGACTCCCCACCCGGCGAGGACCGCCGAAAGATCCGGCTGCTCGCTGGCCGGTTCGGAGCGTCCGATGCGCAACACGTTGTCCAGCATGATCAGCGCGCGGCCGCCGTTTTCCACGTACGTCTTCAAGGCATTGGCAACCGGCTGCGGATACGCCGTGGAGGGGCCGCCGGCAACCAGCACGGTGCAATCCTTGGGCACTTCCACATTGCCCACCGGTGCGGTCTGGCCGATGGCCATTGGTTTGGCCGGTTCGGCGCCCGCGGGCTTGAGCGACTGGGCGCGGACCTTATAGTTGTCGCGCTCCAAAAGCTGCTTCAGGTAGGAGAAGCTGCTGCCGCTGCTCTCATCGTCCAGGGACTTTTCGCCGAATCCGGTCAGGAAGCAGACGTTACGCTCGCCGGTTTTCAGGGCGCGAATCAGGGCTCCGGTGACTTCTTCTTCGGTGAGGCTCTTGGCGCCTTCGCTGCGCGCGCCCACTTGAATCACCACCGGCGAATCGCTGCGGAACCCGGCCGCTTTGGCGACGCTCGGCTTTTTCACCGGATCCACATACTGGACATGCAGGTCCGGAGAGAGCGAGGAGTAGCGGTCCAACAGGTCTTTGGCGGTAGTGAAACTGCTGGTCTCGCCGAAGTAGGTGAAATTCACGTTCTGCTTCAGGCCCTTGACTACCTTAATGGTCTGGTCAGAGAGGCTGTACTGTTTGTTCTTGGTGGAATCCCACGATCTGATCGTAGCGGTTGGCCAGGAAATTCACCGCGCCCAGCACAGCCAGAATCACGATGATGTAGACGCCGGCGTAAGCGGTGTATTTGGTCTGACGGGTCTTGTACCAGGTTGCCATATTAGCTCCTCCACCTCAGCGATTCCATCGAGCGCGCCGTCAGGAACAGCGCGAAGAAGATCATGGAAAGATAAAACACCACGTCTTTGGTGGATAGCAGTCCTTTCGCGAAATTATCGAAGTGGGTGATGATCGAAAGGTAAGCAATCACCTGCCCGAAGGCGCCGGTATCGAACGCCGTAAACCAGCTCAACAGCCACAGCAGCAGGCAGACGAAGAACGTCACACCGCCGGCGATAATCTGGTTTTTGGTGGTGGTGGAAATGAAAGTCCCGATGGCCAGCAGGCACCCGCCCTGCAGAATCAGCCCCAGGTAAGCCACCGCCACAGGCTTCCAATCGGGCTTGCCCCACGCGAAGAGCATGAGGATATTGAGCACGCTCATTCCCAGGATGCAGAGGTACAGCAGCATGGCGCCGAGCCACTTTCCAATGATGATGGAGAGATCGTTGACCGGCGAGGTGAGCAGCAGTTCGATGGTGCCGGACTTTTTTTCTTCGGCGATCAGCCGCATGGTGATCATGGGGATGAGGAACAGCGCGATGGTGCTGGCGAAGCCCAGCAGCGGGCGGATGATCTGATCGTTCAGGTTCATGGGCTGCTGCTGGCCCATCATTTGCGCCTGCAGGCTGAAGCGCACCACGTCGCGGGTGGCGGTATAGAAGCCGAACCCGAAAATCAGC
Source organism: uncultured Solibacteraceae bacterium (assembly GCA_963853855.1). Lineage (GTDB taxonomy): Bacteria > Acidobacteriota > Terriglobia > Bryobacterales > Bryobacteraceae > Sulfopaludibacter. The sequence goes on from CAWKYG010000012.1 coordinate 239,739, forward strand.
GCGAAGAACGCCATCAACAGGTAGGCGATGGGGCCGGTGAAATAGCTCTTGAATTCCTTTTTGCAGATGAGGAGGACGCTGGTCATTTCTTGTCTCCTTCTTCCTTTGCGGGGGCGGATTCAGCGGGCTTCTCCGCCGAGGTCAGTTGCAGGAAGATGTCTTCCAGGCTCAAGCCTACCGAGCGCATCTCATTCAGGTTCCAACCGGAGTTGACCACGGTGCGGGCCAGGTCGGCGCGAATGTGGCGGCCTTGCAGGCTCTCCACTTCGAAGAGCAGGCCGCCGTCTTTGGATTCCTTGGCCATTACGCGGCTCACGCCGGAGACCTGTTCCAGGCGCTGCTGCACGTCGCCGGCGTTGGGTTGTCCGTCTACCGCCTGGACTTCCACGGCGACGGCCTCGGAGCCGCGCAGGCGATTGGTGAGATTGGCCACCGAGTCGATGGCCACCAGCTTGCCGCGGCTGATAATGATGACGCGCTCGCAGGAGTGCTCGACTTCGGAGAGGATGTGGGTACTAAGAATGATGGTGTGCTCGCCGGCGAGGTGGCGGAGCAGTTCGCGAATCTCGATAATCTGTTTGGGATCGAGGCCGCTGGTGGGCTCGTCCAGAATCAGCACGGCCGGGTTGTGGATGATGGCCTGCGCGATGCCGACGCGCTGCCGGTAGCCTTTGGAAAGCTGGCCGATCAGCTTACCGCGGACATCGCCCAGGGCGCATTTGCCGATGACGTCCGAGACTTTGGAATTGATTTCGCCGGATCCGATTCCCTTCAGCCGGCCCACGAAAACGAGATACTCGGAGACCTCCATTTCTGGATACACCGGAGGCGTTTCCGGAAGGTATCCGATCCTCTTTTTCACTTCCAGCGGATTGGCCACGACATCGAAGCCGGCCACGTTCGCGGAGCCCTCCGAAGGCGGAAGAAAGCAGGTGAGGATGCGCATCGTGGTGGTTTTCCCGGCGCCATTTGGCCCCAGGAATCCCACAATTTGCCCCTTCTCCACTTCAAAGGAAATGTTGTCTACAGCGACAGTACGAGCGTATCGCTTGGTGAGACCCTCAACTTTGATCATATGATTTTGTCCCAGAACAGAGCAGACGAAATAGTTGCCATTTGGGCGCGAATGGGCGCTTATGCAGCGCCAGCATAGAAATCCTCAGGTTGAAATTTCATCATACGGAGTGCAGGCAACTGTTGTCAATTAAGTGGATATCGTACGATTTGGAAGAACAAAGCCGATTCGCGCGAGTGTGGCTGAAAAAAACAGAATTGGCCGGCGAAGTGTCAAAGAGCGTTTGGCGGAACGAAGCCAATTCATGCCTCCCGATAATTCCATTGTACAACTGCCTGTTCCGGAACACGCCGGAAGGCCTTTGTTTTCAGTGGGAAATTGCTTGTGAACGGCTGGCCCGGCGGTTTCTTCACTGACCTCACAATCTCCGCGGCGCGGATCTTAGTTGACATCGGCGGCGACGATCAGAGTACGCAGGCGATCATGCATTTCAGCGGGGGACAGCACGACGCACGACCGTGGGATCGAGATTCATCAGCCAGATCTCCCCACGAATCACCAGGCCAGCTCCGTGTCACTCGAGTTAGCGAATTCGCCCATCACCAACGCGTCATCGCCTGCTTCGGCAATCTTCCTGGCCGCTTCCGCCCATCCGGTGCGTACACGCTCGGCCGGCCGGCGCAACACAAGGGCGTCTCCTTCTATGGTCATTTCGACTTCCGCATGGCTGCTCAGCCCGAGTTGTGTGAGGACCGGCTTGGGTATGACGACGCCTTGAGAGTTCCCTATCCGCCGGATGTGAACATGCATGGCTTTCATCGTAGTAACAATGTTAAGACGGCCCGCAAAATCAAAAGGTTTGCTGAACGCTTCGCAACCCGCGGGCGTCAGGTGGATGGAACGCTGATGAATAGGCACTTGCTGGTGATGGCGGGAGTCTGGTGCTTCCCCGCCCTGCACGCGCAGCCGAAGTTCGAAGTGGTATCGATCAAGGAATGCAAGGCCAACGATCCGGCCCCGCCTTCCAATTCCTCGCCTGTCAGGTTAAGTTTGGGATGCTGGCCGTTATGGCGGCTGATCGCTGAAGCCTACGATACGTACGCTTCCGGCAAGGTCGATCCGCTGAAGCTGTTGTTTCCGCGGCCGCTGGAGGCGGCGCCATCGTGGATCAACTCCGCCCGGTACACCATCGACGCGAAGGCGGAGAGTCCGCAAAGTGGCGCCATGATGCGCGGGCCGATGATGCAAGCCCTTTTGGAGGACCGGTTCCGATTGAAGATTCACCGCGAGACGCGGGAGGTATCGGGCTACCTCATGACCGTGGCGAAAGGCGGCCTCAAGGTGAAACCTACCGCGGAAGGCAGTTGTATTTCGGTAGATCCCACGGATTTTTCGCAATCCGGGAAACCCGATCCGAGCGGGAAGCCCACGACACGGGTCGTTCGAGGTATTCGATATCCATGGAATCACGGCCTGCCGGTCATCGACCAAACCGGCGTTACGGGAAGATTTGACATTCATCTGGAATGGGAATCGGGGACGCCCCGGCGATTATGGCGGTGCGCGAGCAGCTCGGTCTGCGGCTCGAACCTGGCAAGGGTCCGCACGAGGTGCTGGTGATCGATCGCGTGGAGAAGCCTTCGGGGAATTAGGTGGGCAGACGGAAGGGACAGACCGGGAGGTCTGTCCTACTCCAGCGATGCGGCGGCGATCTGCGCGATATCCAGCAGCTTCGGAGGCGACTGGGTGACCGTGCCGAGTGCGTCGCGGAACATGGTCTGGCAGAAAGGGCAGGCGGTGCCGATCACCTCTGCGCCCGTCCCGACGAGTTCCGTTACGCGTTCCACGTTCACGCGTTTGCCCTTCTCCTCGCCCAGGAACATCTGGCCTCCGCCGGCGCCGCAACAGAACGAACGTTCCCGCGACCGGGCCGGATCGATCACATCCGCCGTTTTCGCGATCACGGCGCGGGGCTCTTCGTAGACGTTGCGATAGCGGCCCAGGTAACAGGGGTCGTGAAACACCACGGTCTCTCGCGCACCTTGCGTTCCCGGCAAATGCGATGCAATGCGCGCCAGCAATTCGCTGTGATGTTCAATCGGGAACGTGGCGCCAAACTCGCGCCAGTCAGTGCCAATCGTGCGGACACAATGCGGGCAGATGGAGACCATCTTGCCGACCTTTGCCGCACGCAGGGTTTCGATATTCGCCTCGGCAACCTGCGAGACAGCGAGGTCGTTGCCCAGGCGGCGGGCGGGGTCGCCGGTGCACTTTTCTTTGCGCAGGACGCCGAAGGTGACGCCCGCGTGGCGCAGCACGCGCGCCAGGGCCAGCACGATCTCACGGCCCTGCGGATCGTACGCACCCATACAGCCCAGCCAGAAACAGTATTCCTGCGAGCCGTCGTAAAACGGAAGCTGGTTCTTTTCGATAAATTTCTGCCGCTCGGCGGGGGCGAAGCCCAAGGAGTTTCCGTGGCGTTCCAGGTTGAGGAACAGCTTGGTGCCGTAATCGTCTTCCCACTTACCGGTGTTGACCGCGCCGCGGCGGAGTCCGATGATCAGGGGCAGGTGCTGGATTCCCACGGGGCATTGAAATTCGCAGGCGCCGCAGGTGGTGCACTGGAAGGCCGCTTCTTCGGCGATATGCTTGCCCAAAAGCGGGGCTTCGTTGCCAGGGCCGAATTCGTTCAGATAGCTTCGCAGACCCAGGACAATCTCCTTGGGATTAAGAAGCTTTCCTGTATTGTTGGCGGGACAATGCTCGGTGCAGCGGCCGCACTCGACGCAACTGAACGCCTGCAGGGAATCGATGCGCGTGACGTCCTTGCCGGTATCGAGTCCGAAATCCTCGTCGCCTTCGAGCGGCGGAATGCGGCTGAATCCGGCGCGCCGCAGGAACACCGTGACCGGACTCAGAGCCAGGTGGAGATGTTTGGTATGCGGAATGAGCGGGAGAAAAACGAGTAGCGATAGTGTGTGCAGCCACCAGTTGATTCGGCCGCCGGTGGTGCCTTCGCCGAAATACATTCCACCCAGGTAGGTGGCCATGAGGGCGAAGATCAGAAAGGCGATGACGCCGGATTCCGGCGACACCACGCCCAGCCATTTGGGCTGCACCACGAAACGCCGCACGAACAATCCGGCGATCGAGACGGCCACCGCGACGGCCCAGAAGGCCACAAATCCGATAGTAAAAGCGCCCGAATCCGCTTTGCGGAGAGAGGAAAGGGAAACCGAACCCGGACGCGATGTGATTCAGCGTAATGAGAGCGAACGCGCAGAAACCCCAGAAGACAAACGCATGGGCCAGGCCCGGCAACGGCCGCTGCCGGATCACTTTTCCCTGCGCCATCACTTCCCACAGGAACTGCGAAATTCGCGGCCCCAGGGGCGCCACTTCGAAATCGGGAGTGGCGCGGGAGCGGCGAACAATATCCAACACCCGGCGCAGCCTCATCCAAAACCACGTGAGCGAGGTGATCAGGAGGATGCAGAGGACTGCCCGTTCCGTCCAAGATGGCTCGACCATATTAACCAGTTTTGAATGTAGCGCAAATAGGAAGTGGGGGCGGCTGGAAATCGCCGGCTCACTCCGGGAAGAGCGTTCCCCGCCCCAGCAGATTCCGCGGATCCAGCCGGCGCTTCACCGCCCGCATCGCCGCCAACTGGTCTTCGGTATATTGCAGCCGCAGCAGGTGCGCTTTGCGTTTGCCAAGGCCATGCTCCGCGGAAACCGTGCCCCCGAGCGCCACCGCCTCGCGGGCGAATTCCAGCAGCAACTCCGTGGCATGCGCAGGATCCTCCGGCGACGAGAACAGATTCACATGCACATGCGCATCGCCGATGTGTCCGAAAATGACGTACCGCCCGGGAAACTCCTCCTCCAGCCGCCGCCGGTAATACGCCAGCATCTCGCGATTGCGCTCGAAGGGCACGGCATAGTCCGTGTTCATCTTTAACGCGCCGCTGCGCCGCACGGTATCGTTGACCAGTTCCGGAAGCGCGTGGCGGAACTGCCGGAACCGTTCGCGATCGGCCGCCGACAGCGCGAACCACGAACCTTCCTCCAGACCGCCAAAACCTTCGATGCCCTCAAGTAAGCGGTCCACTCTCGGGTCGTCGTCGCCCGAAAGTTCCAGTTCGATCAGGATGGCAGCCACCGCGTCCGCCGGGATTTCGGGGTACCTGCCGCGCAGCAGCACCACCGAATTGGCGTCCATGTATTCCAGCATGGTGGCGGCAGCATCGTTGCGGGCCGAGTCCACAAAATCCAGCGCCTGCGCGTCGCTGGTAAAAAACACCACCCCGCCCAGCACCGCCCGGGGCGCCGGAATCAGCCGCAGCCGCGCCTCGGTCAAAACACCGAGCGTGCCTTCCGACCCCACAAACAGGTCCACCCAATCCATCCCCGGCCGCAGCGGGTATCCAGCCGTATTTTTCGTCACCCTGGGAAGCGGAACTTCACCGGGATCGAAATCGATCGCGTCCCCGCGCGCCACATCCATTACGCGGCCATCCGCCAGCACCACGCGCAGCCCTTCCACCCAGCGGCGCGTGGACCCGTACTTGAAACTGCGCGACCCGCTGGCATTGGTGGCAATGTTGCCTCCGATGGCTGCGGCGGTTTCGGTGGGATCGGGCGGATAGAACTGCCCGCTGCGCAGCGCCGCCGCCTGCACGTCGCGCAGCAACGCGCCGGGACCAACCACCGCCAGACCCGGGTGCACCGCGATTCCACTCAGCTTTTCCAGCGAGAGCACCCATCCGCCCATGGGCACCCGCGCGCCCGTAATTCCCGTGCCCGCCCCGGCAATCGTCACCGGAACACCGCCGGCCGCGGCTTCCCGCAGGCACGCCACCACCCCCGCCTCGTCCCGCGGAATCACCACGCGCTCGGCGTGGCCACGATAACCCGAAGCGTCCTCCAGGTATTGCGGGCTCACACTTCCAGAATCACCGGCATGATCAGGGGCCGGCGCTGCGTCTCCTTCACGATGTACCGTTTCAAGTCCGCGCGGATCTTCTCCTTCATCACGCCCCAATCGGTCTTCTCCTCCTGCGTGGAACCCTCCAGCGTTTTGGCCACCACCTGGCGCGCGTTCAGCAGAAACTGCGAGCCGTCTTCCGCCGCCAGCGCGAAACCGCGGCTGACAATCTCCGGCAGACTCTCCACCCGGCCCGAGTGGCGATTAATGGCGATCACCGGCAGCACGATGCCATCCTCCGAAAGGTGGCGCCGGTCGCGAATCACCACTTCCTGCACCACATCGTCAATCGACCCGGAATCGATGCACACCCGGCCCACCTGCACCCGCCCCTGCTTGCGCGCGCCGTGGTGATCGATTTCCAGAACGTCGCCGGTGTCCATAATGAAGCTGTCTTCCAGCCCGGCGAAGCGCAGATGCTCGGCCAGTTTCGCGTGCTTGGAAAGCTGCCGGTACTCGCCGTGGATGGGCATGAAGTAGCGCGGCCGCACCAGGTTCAGCACCAGCTTCATTTCTTCGATGCTGCCGTGACCGGAAACGTGCAGCGGCGGATTCATGGTGCCGTACAGCACATCGGCCCCGCGCCGCGCCATGTGGTCGATCATGCGGAAGATGGCCTTCTCGTTCCCCGGAATGATGCGCGAGCTCAGCACCACCGTGTCGCCCTTTTCCACCGAGATGTGCTTATGGTTGTCCACCGAGACGCGCGAAAGCGCCGACATAGGCTCGCCCTGCGTCCCGGATATCAGGATGGCGACCTTGTTCGCGGGCAGGTCCATGGCGTCCTGCGGGCGCAGCAGAATGCCGTCCGGAATCGTCAACAGTCCCAGGGAATGCGCGATCTCCGTCACCGACACCATACTTCTGCCGATTACCGCCACCCGCCGCCCGTATTCTTCGGCCAGATCGAGCACCAGTTGAATACGGTGAATCGAGGAACTGAAGCAGCTCACCACGATGCGCTGGTCCGACCGGCTGAAGATGTCCTCCATCCGCGGCCTCACCGCCCGTTCGGATTCCGTATAGCCCGGGCGATCGGCATTGGTCGAGTCGGAAAGCAGGAGCAGCACTCCCCGCTTCCCATAGTCCGCGAGTGTGTGCAGATCGAACAACTCGTTATCGGTCGGCGTCGGATCCACCTTGAAATCGCCGGTGTGGATGATGACGCCGAGCGGCGTGGTAATGGCCAACGCCACGGCGCTCACGATCGAGTGCGTCACGTGAATAAACTCGATCTTGAACGGACCCACTTCCACGATCTGCTTGGGCTTGATCTTGATGAAGCGCGGCTCCTGCTCCAGTTCGTACTCTTCCAACCTCCTGTCCACCAGCGCCAGCGTGAAATCCGTGCCATACACCGGCACGTCGATCTCGGAGAGGAAATAAGGTACCGCGCCGATATGGTCCTCGTGCCCGTGGGTGAGGAACAAAGCCTTTACCTGGCTTTGGTTTTCCTTCAGAAAGGTGAGGTCCGGCATCACCAGGTCCACACCCAGGAGTTCAGCCTCCGGGAACATCATGCCGGAATCGACCACGATGATATCTTCGCCATAACGAATGGCGGTCATGTTCATGCCGAACTCGCCCAACCCACCCAGGGCCACTACCTGTAACTTCTGATCAGTCATTAAGATTCACTTTCAACGATAACCTGCCGCTTGAAGTTCGAACAGCTCGGCATAGCGGCCGCCGAGAGAGAGTAGTTGCGCGTGCGTGCCCTGTTCCTGAATGGCGCCATCGGCCAGCACCAGGATACGGTCGGCCATTCGCACGGTGGAAAACCTGTGGGAGATCAGCACGGCCATGCGGTCGCGCGTCAGTTCCGCGAAACGCTGGAACACTTCGTACTCCGCCCGCGCATCAAGGGTGGCGGTCGGCTCGTCCAGTATCAGCAATTGGGCGTCGCGCATATACGCGCGTGCCAGGGCGACCTTCTGCCACTCACCGCCGGAAAGGTCTACGCCCCCCTCAAACCGTCTTCCCACCATCTGATCGTAGCCCTTCGGGAGCCGGTCGATCAGGTAATTCGCCAGGCTTTTTTTCGCGGAGAGTTCGACCCGGGGTTGGTCGTGGAGGGATTCGATTTTGCCAAATCCAATGTTATCACGAACTACCATGTCGTATCGCATGTAGTCCTGGAAGATGACGCCAATCTCGCGGCGGAGATCTTCGACGTTATACTCCCGCAAGTCCACACCATCCAGCAGGATGCTGCCGCCTGTGGGATCGTAGAGCCGCGCCAGAAGTTTGACCAGGGTCGTTTTCCCGGCTCCATTCTCCCCGATTAATGCAATTTTTTCTGATGGATACAGCCGGAAGTTAATGTCTTTCACTACCAGGCGGGAAGAGCCCGGATAGGCAAAGTCCACGTGCCGGAATTCGAATCCCTCGCGGATAGGCCGGGGTGCCGGAATCGCGTCCGGAGTCGGCCGGATGGTCGGCTGCATGGCGAAAAAATCAAACAGGTCCGTCAGAAACATGGCCTGCTCGGAAATGGAGTTGAAGCTGCTAAGGATGCTTTCGATATAGCTGCGGGAACGCTGGAATGCGCCCGCGAGCATAGTGAAGGTACCGATTGAGATTCCGCCCGCGACCACGCGCAAAAGAATCACTACGTAGGCGCCGTAGTAGCCCCCGGTAGCGATCAGGTTGAGGCCGCCACCCACCACCGCCCGCTTGAAAGCAATTAGTTGATTTTCCTTATCGATAGCCTCTGAAACTTCATGATATCGATCAGCCAGATAGCGGCCCAGCCCGAAGATCTTGATCTCCTTGGCGCTCTGGGCGCCGGCGCCCAAAAACCTCAAGTAGTCCAGGAGGCGCCGTTCGGGGGTCCGGCTGTACAACACGGAATACGCCAGGGTGGTGAAATGCGTCTCGCCCAGGAAGGCGGGAATGACCGCCGCCACCAGCAGCGCCATGAGCCACGGGGAGAAGATCACCAGCACCCCGGAGAGCGAAATCAAACTCAACGTGTCCTGGCACATACCGAGTAGCGAGGCCAGCAGGGTGAGCCGGCCGGTAGTCTGGCGGCGGGCGCGCTCGAGCTTGTCGTAGAACACCGGGTCCTCGAACGAGGCCAGATCCAGCTCTGTGGCGTGCCGCATCAGCCGGACGCTCACCCGGTTGGTGAAACGGTCGGCCAGCAGGCTGTCGAACAGAGTATTGGCCCGCCCTAGCACATCGCTCAGTACCGCCAGCAATAATTCCAGGGCAACCAGGTCCCAGATGTGATGCAGATTACCGCTCTTTCGCAGAATCCGGCCCACCACCGCGTCGAGGATGAGCTTGGAGACCCAGAGCATAGCCAGGGGCAGAAAAGCGCGGCAAAGGCGCAGAAGCGTGGTGGCCAGAACCAGCGGAGGGCTGGTCTCCCAGACCATGGCCAGAAGGGGACGCACATTCCGCATCGCGGCGAAACGCGAGCGCCAGCTTAAATCGCGGGGCTCCGGTTTCACTGGGGGATGCATGGGTACCAGTATAACGGTTGGCCACAAATAGAAATGCTCACCCCGAAGGGTGAGCATTCAATCCCCCTGTTCTACCAGGGTGATGTTCGATGGGAGAATCAGCTTCGACGGAATCGCAACCGTCAAAACTTTGTAGTTGGATATTATTTCCCCTCGGCTTCCAAGTCAAGGAAAAATCCCTGGCAAAATTTTTGGTCGTAAGCTACTCTTACCGGGCAACTTGCGGGAGGGATAGTTTTCCACAAGAACGACCCAAAAGTCCGAAAAGGCCCCGCCGGGCCTGAGGATTTCCCTCTAAGATTCACAAAAACAAACTGTTATCGAAACTAGTGGATGCTTACTCCAGGTGTAGAGTGATGAGTGTGTCGGCATCCGGATTGTCTTTTCCATGGCGCATCCAGGCCCTCACTCCGCCCACCGCGAGCCCCGAAACCATCGCGAAGCACAGCAGTATCCCGATGAGAACGAAGGCATTTATGATCAGGTTGCCAATGTTGTCGCGCATCGTGGGGATGTGCTCCTGCAAGGTGACATCCGCCTTATAGGCGATCTGCGCCAGTACGTTTTCCGCCAGGTCGGGGTCGGCCGGAGCCAGAGTTACAGCAACTAAAGGGCCGGATCTCTTGACCATGGCACCGGGTATTTTCCCGAATGCGTTGGCCTGCTGTTGCGAAATTGCCCAGGTCGGGTAGTTAAAAACCAACACTTGGTCGTCTCCCTTGGCGCTGTGGAAAACTGCCAGTTCGGCTTCCGCTCCCAGGTGGAACGCAGCCACCGAAGGGGGAATTGCCGGGCTGAATCTCTGTAGCGCCACCGGCCCGATGATGTATCGCCGGCTCCCCGCCACCAGGTTTCCAGACGGCAAAAACAGTGTGGGGAGCGCCACGTTTTCCACGTTCTTGAGCTCGCCGGCAACCTGGTCCAGCTCCGGCAGTGTGGGTTTATAGCCATCGAACTCGAGTACATAATTGGCATGGGCCAGCAGCAGGCTGGTGGGCGTCTCGGCCGCCAGGTTCGCCACCGGCGAGGGCGTGGAATTGGCGGAACGAAGCCAATCGAAGGCCGCCAGCGCGGCTGTGGCATCCTGCAGGTGCCAGGCGGTGGCCTTAAACCTGGCCGGACCATTCTCGTAAGTGGCTGTCTCGGAGTCCTTTAGTCCAAGCTCGTTCCACATGGCCGGATCGCCGGCAGCAGGCTGGGACGTGGCCGTACGATGGTAGGCGCCGACGGTATCCGGCAAAGTCGAGGCCGGACACAGCCCGGCACAAAGCAAAATCAGCAGCGGAAACTTCATCTTTACCATTAGACGCCAAACACCTGAAACGCGTGCCAGTATTTGTCGGGCATGGTCCATTGGCGGGCCCCATCTCTCAAATCGGCAGCAGCCCCTCTCTCAGCAAGGTCAACTCCTCTTCGGGGCGGTTCTGATACTTCTCCCAACCGGGGAAGCCACCCCATTGAAAACTGTGGCGCAGGTACTCGACGAAGGTGAAGTTGTGCGGTTCACCTTCCAACACCGCGTCCGCGGCCCCGTTGGGGATCGTGAACCGGTATCCGCCCTCGGCCTCCTCGTCCAGCGCCCGCAAGGCCTTATCCTCAGCAGTCATGCTGGCAATGCATTCCATTGGCTCCCGCGACTCTTTCTCCGTCTGGGTCCACATGTCGACCAAATCATCGAGTTGCCAAATCAAGACCTGCAACGGGTCCGTGTAGATTCCCGGTTTGCCCCGCTCGGTGTCCATGAAGCACAGCGCCGGATGCGAGCCGTTCAAATTCAGTTGGCCCACCTCTTGCAGCCACGCCCGCACCGAGAGCGGAAGCCACAGTCCGCTGCGTTCGGCACGTTCAACCAACTTTCCTTCCTTCGCGTTTAGAGTTCGATGGACCTCCGTTGGGTTGATAAACCGGTAGCCCAAATCCTTGAGGCGCGCCAACAACAGCTCTACGTTCCGTGCGGAGCGGCGCATGGTTTCCCCGGCGACCGCCCACGCCGCGTCGTGGTAGGGCTCCTGGCGGACATCCGCACCAAGCTCGACAAGATCGCGCCAAACGGCTTCCCGTTCCCCGCTTCGATATCGCGAAATGAGTGTGGATGGATCGACCTGAATTGCCGGGCGTGGGGCTACCGGCGCAGCCTCAGCGCAAACTCCCGGCTTCTGTTCGCCACGATCCCACGCATCGGGCCAGTTGTTGAAATCGCCGATTACCTCGCCTGCGATGATCAGCGTATACATGTAAGCCCGCGGAAAGTCGTTGAGGCGGACTTGCCAGAGTTGGCCGGATCCCTGAGCGTCCCAAGGGATCTCCAGGTTCCCGGTTTGCCGCCAGGCAGTCACCCGGCGGAGGAGCCTGGTCACTTTGGGGTCGATCCTGGGGAGTTTCTTGGCTTTGCGCTCCGCATCGCGGTCCCAACAGGGGCACCATGCCGTGGCCCAGCGGTGAACATAGAGAGCGGCCTCGGCGTTCGCTAGCCCTTGATTCTTGGCCTCTGTCCAGATGGCGAGAAGCGACGGACCATAGCTGGGAAGTTCGCGGAGAGAGCCGACGTCAATCCTTCTATCACGGCCATCACGCGCCAGTTCCTTCTCGAGGGACCTGAGCTGTTCCGGGGGAATATCGGCCATGGGCAATGTGGCGAACTGCGCGTTCCGGGCGCGGTTGCGTTCCTTCAGAAGTTCACGGGCGACCTCGTCACAGGCATTGATCCAGCGAATCAGACTGGTATATCCTGCTTGCCAATAAGTTTCCACCCAGCACCCGAACGAGGGATTAGTCGGGCCAACAACTACATCGGGGGGCTTGCCGTGCCGCTTACGCCCGATCGCCTGGTACGCGTCGTACGCTTCCTGGGCGGATCCTTCGTAGCAAGATGCCATGGCTTTGGTTCCAGGCGTGGCAGGATTCCCCGCTTACTGCCCGTGGCACTTCTTGTATTTCTTACCGCTGCCGCACGGGCATGGGTCGTTGCGGCCCACCTTTTGGCCCACGCTCACCGGCTGCGCGGAAGTGGAACCATCGCCGCCCACGAACTGGAGATCCCGCAATTCCTTTTCCTTCTTGCGCTGAATATTGCGCGTGAAGTCCTCCATCTGGGTCTGGGCGGACAACCGTTCCTGCTCGCTGGGTTCGGAACGCGCCTCTTCCTGCTCTTCCTCTTCGTCTTCCTCGGGGAACGGCAGCACCGGGCGCTCGCCTATGTTCACCTGCAGGAAATACAGGTAACGGACCGTCTCGTTTTCGATACGGTCCCACATGGCCGTGAACAGTTCATACGATTCGTTCTTATACTCGACCAGTGGATCCTTCTGTCCATAGGCGCGGTTGCCGATGCCCTGCTTCAATTCGTCCATCGACAGCAGATGGTCTTTCCACTGGTTGTCGATCACCTGCAGCATCACAATGCGCTCGGTCTGCCGCATGATGTCGGCGCCCACCAGGTCTTCCTTCTCCTGGTACTTCTGCCGCAGCTTATTGAAGATGGCGTCGGCCATCTCGTCGATGGACATATCGGCGAGTTCGTTGAGGTCGATTTTGGTGCCGAAACTGGTGAGTACGTCGTTGCGCAGAGAACCCAGGTCCCAGGTGTCGGGATGCTTGTCCGAGGGGCAGCGCGCATCGATAAACTCTTCGATGATCCCGCGCATCATGTCGAGCACGCTTTCCTTCTGATCGATGCCCTCCAACAACTGGCGGCGCCTGCCGTACACGGCCTGCCGCTGCTTGTTGTTGACGTCGTCGTATTCCAGCAGGTGTTTGCGGGTCTCGAAGTTCTGCACTTCGACGGCTTCCTGCGCCTTGGCGATGCGCTTGCTGATCATCTTGCTTTCGATCGGCACATCCTCTTCCATGCCAAGCCGAAGCATGAGGTTCTGCATGCGTTCCCCGCCGAAAATGCGGAGCAGATCGTCCTGTAGCGAAAGGAAGAACCGCGAACTGCCGGGGTCGCCCTGGCGGCCGGCGCGTCCGCGCAACTGGTTATCGATCCGGCGCGATTCGTGGCGCTCGGTAGCGACAATGTGCAGCCCGCCCAGGCCCACCACCACGTCGTGCTCGGCATCGGTCTCCAACTTGAAGCCGTTGAAAAGTTCGTCCCACTTATCGCGGCGCACCCGGTAGAACTGGTCCTGGTGCGTGAAGTAGTAGAAGTGCTCGTCGGCCACGAAGCGGGCTTCTTCTTCGGACAGGCGCTCGGCCACCTTCTGCTTCAGGCAGGCGTCCTTGGTCATGAACTCGGGGTTGCCGCCCAGCAGAATATCGGTACCGCGGCCGGCCATGTTGGTGGAGACCACCACCGCGCCTTTGCGCCCGGCCTGCGCCACAATGGAGGCTTCGCGCTCGTGATTCTTGGCGTTCAGAATCTCGTGTCTGACGCCCATCTTCTTTAATCTGGCGGACAACTTTTCCGATTTTTCGACAGAGATCGTGCCTACCAGCACGGGCTGGCCGGTTTCGTTGTACTTCTTGATCTCCAGCGCCGCATTGCGAAACTTCTCTTCTTCCGTGCGGTACACCAGATCGGGGAATTCCTTGCGGATCATGGTCTGGTTCGTGGGGATTACCGTGACGTCGATGTTGTACGTCTTCTGGAATTCCGCCGCTTCGGTCTCCGCCGTACCGGTCATGCCGGAGAGTTTCTTGTACATGCGGAAGTAGTTCTGGAAGGTGATGGTGGCCAGCGTCTGGTTTTCACGCTGAATTTTGACCCCTTCCTTGGCTTCCACGGCCTGGTGCAGTCCGTCGCTCCACCGCCGGCCGGGCATCAGGCGTCCGGTGAACTCGTCGACGATGATGACTTCGGGACCCTCATCGCCATCCTTTATTACATACTCGCGGTCGCGCTGGTACAGCACGTGAGCCTTCAGCGCAGCTTCCACGTGATGCTTCCATTCGATGGTGTCCAGGCTGTAGATGTCGGCCAGGCCCAAAAGCTTGGCGGCGCGGTCGAAGCCCTCTTCGGTAAGCGCCACGGCCTTGTGCTTTTCGTCGATCGTGTAATCGCCGGTGGTGTACTGTTCGCCCGGTTCCTTGCCTTCGATCACTTCGCCGCGCACCAGCTTCGGAATGATGCGGTTGGCTTTGTAATACTTGTCGGTGGATTCTTCGCTGGGGCCTGAAATGATCAGCGGGGTACGGGCTTCGTCGATCAGGATCGAATCCACTTCGTCGACTACGGCGTAGTTGTGCGGACGCTGCACGCAGTCTTCGATGCGGAACTTCATGTTATCGCGCAGGTAATCGAAGCCAAACTCGTTGTTGGTGCCGTAGGTGATATCGGCGGCGTAGGCTTCCTTGCGCTCCTGATCGTCCAGATCGTGCACAATCACACCAACGTTAAGACCCAGGAACTTGTAGAGGCGCCCCATCCATTCGGCGTCGCGTTTGGCCAGGTAATCATTCACCGTAACCACGTGAACACCTTTGCCTTCCAGCGCATTGAGGTACACCGGCAGCGTGGCTACCAGCGTCTTACCTTCGCCGGTCTTCATTTCGGCGATGCGGCCGGAATGCAGCACCATGCCGCCAATCAACTGAACGTCGAAATGGCGCATGTTCAGAACCCGGCGGCCGCCTTCGCGCACCACCGCGAAAGCCTCAGTCAGCAAGTCGTCGAGCGTCTCGCCCTTGGCGATCCGTTCTTTAAATTCGATGGTCTTGGCGGCGAGATCGATATCGCTCAACTCGCGCATTTGAGGCTCGAGAGCAGTGATGGCGTCCACCTTGGGACGCATCTCTTTGATCTCGCGCTCAGTTTTCGTGCCGAAGACTTTTGCCAGAATGGCGTCAACAATCATGAATAGGTCTCGTTACGGGGGGAACTCCGCAAATACTATTTTAGCGTGTTCTATCCAAAGGACGTACAGGGGTAGGCTGAGTTTAGCGGCAACCGATCGTGTATGCTGGAGGAATTCCAAATGAACCCCGAGCGCATCGCACGACGCCGCATTCTAAGCGGCCTGGCTGCTGCGCCGCTGGCCGCGGCGGCCGCCGAACCGGCAAAATGGAAACTGGTGGTGGGAAGCGACCATGCCGGCTTCCCGCTCAAGGGGCCGCTGATCCACACCCTGCAGTCGTGGGGACACAGCGTGAAGGACATCGGCACCTATAGCGCCGACCCGGTCGATTTTCCGGATATCGCCCAGAAACTGTGCGCCGAGATTCAGTCCGGGCGCGCCCAACGCGGAATCATGGTGTGCGGCACGGGCGTAGGCGCATCCATCGCAGTTAATAAGGTTAAAGGAATGCGGGCCGCCCTGTGCCACGATACTTATTGCGCGCACCAGTGCGTGGAGCACGATAATGTGAACGTGCTGTGCATGGGCGCATGGATCGTGGGGCCCAAACTGGCCGAAGAAATCCTGCACGCGTACCTCAATGCCCGCTTCGCCAGCGAAGATCCCGATCTGGCACGCCGCGTTAAAAAGCTGGAGCAGATGGAGAAGAAGTAAAACCTATGCGTTGCTGGGTAGTTGCCGTAATCATCGCGGGGTGCGCGCTGGCGCAGCCGGGACGCCAGATTTTCGAATCGCAATGCGCCCTGTGCCACGGCCAGACCGGCGGCGGCGGCCGCGGACCCGCCCTCAACCGCCCGAAACTCGACCTGGCTCCCGACGACAAGGCACTGCGCACGCTCATTACCGATGGCCGCGGCGATATGCCCGGCGCGTGGCAGTTGCATCCCGACGAAGTCGCCAGTGTCGCCGCCTATGTCCGCACCCTCGGCACGCTCCCGCCGGAAACACTGCCCGGCGATGCCCCGCGCGGCGCCCGCGTGTATGCTTCCAAAGGCTGCGCGGGCTGCCACATGGTCAACGGCAAAGGCGAGGGGTTCGGCCCCGAACTGACGGCCGTCGGCGCGCGCCGCAACGCCGCCTTCCTGCGCCAGACCATTCTGAAACCCGCGACTACCCTGCCTGATGGCTTCCTATACGTCTCCGCCGTGCCGGCAGACGGGACGGCGGTGCGCGGCATCCGCGTCAACGAAGACTCCTTCACGATTCAGGTGCGCGATGCCGGCGGGCGCTACTTCAGCTTTCGCAAATCGCAATTGAAGAGCCTTGACCGGCTGGCCGGGCAAACGCCCATGCCATCCTTTCAGGGTCGGTTCGGCGCCACGGAACTCGACGATCTGGTGGCCTACCTGGCCGGACTGAAGGGGAAGCCATGAAGTGGATCGCGCTGGTGCTGTGCGTCCCCATGTGGGCGCAGGTCCCCTACGACCGCATCGTCAACGCCGCACGCGAGCCGGGTAACTGGCTCACTTACTCCGGCAACTACCAGGGCCATCGCTTCTCGCCGCTGGCGGAAATCACGCCCGCCAACGTCTCCGGCCTGCGAGTCAGGTGGGCCTACCAAATGGATACCAGCTCGGAAGTTTCGCCCATCGTCGCAGATGGCGTGATGTACATCAGCGGTCCCAACACCGCCGCCGCGCTGGACCTCCAGACCGGCCGCGAGTTATGGACCTGGAGCCGGCCGATACCGAAGGATTACCAGAACATCGGATTCGGGCGCGTGAGTCGCGGCCCGGCCATCCTGGACGGCCAGATCTTCGTCGCCACGCTGGATTGCTACCTGGTTGCCCTGGACTCCAAGAGCGGCCTGGAGCGTTGGTCGGCCAAAGTCGCAGACTACAAGCCCGGATACAGCATGACGCTCGCGCCCCTGGCCATCCCCGGCAAAGTGCTGGTGGGCGTCAGCGGCGGCGAAACCGGCATCCGCGGATTCGTGGATGCCTATGACGCCAAAACCGGCAGCCGCGCCTGGCGCTTCTACACTATCCCCGGTCCCGGCGAACCAGGCAACGAAACCTGGCCGGGCGAAAGCTGGAAGACCGGCGGCGGTTCCACCTGGGTCACCGGTTCCTACGATCCGGAAACCAACGTGGTGTACTGGGGCATCGGCAATCCCGGGCCGGACTGGAATCCCGATTCGCGCCGCGGCGATAACCTTTATACCTGCTCGCTGGTGGCGCTCGACGGCAATACCGGCAAGCTCAAGTGGCACTTCCAGTTCACCCCCAACGATTCGCACGATTGGGATTCCACCCACGTGCCCGTGCTCTTCGAAGCCGAGATTCGCGGAACCCGCCGCAAGCTGGTGGCGGTGGCCAATCGCAATGCGTTTTACTACGTGCTGGACCGCTCCAGCGGCGAATTCCTCGCTGGCCGCGCCTACTCCAAGCAGACGTGGGCCAAGGGACTCGACGATCGCGGCCGTCCCATCGTCATTCCCGGCACCGAGCCCAGCGAGGCGGGCACGCTGGTGTGGCCCAATCTCAACGGCGCCACCGTCTGGTTCAGCCCGTCGTACAGCCCGCCGGAAGGCCTGCTTTACGTGGCCGTCCGCGAAATCGCCTCCATTTATTTCAAGCGTAAGGCGGAATACAAGCCCGGCACGTTTTTCGCGGGAGGCGGCGAAGCGCAGCCGCCGGGCGGAGCCGAAGCCGGGGCCATCCGCGCGTTGGAAGCCACCACCGGACGAATGCGCTGGGAGTTCAAACTGCACTCGGCGCCGTGGGCCGGCGTTCTTTCCACAGCGGGCGGCCTGGTCTTTTCCGGCTCCGACGAGGGCAACTTCTTCGCGCTCGACGCCAAGACCGGCAAGCCGCTTTGGGACTTCCAGACCGGCGGCAGAATCGCCGCCAATCCCATCTCCTTCAACATCGATGGCCGGCAATGCATTGCCATCGCCGCCGGCCGCGTGCTCTACGTCTTCTCGCGATAGCCCCGGCCCGCCGGCCCGAGGAGCATCCGTCCCTGATGGATCTATTCGTGCCGCAAAGTGACGGCGGGATCGACGGCGGCCGCGTTGCGCCCCGGAGGGCGCAGGCAACTGGCGCCGCCTTCTACCTGGACCTCCGCAGCCGAGCCGTGGTTTTCAGCCGTGCGATTTTGGTTGCGCTGCGCGACCAGCGCTGTCACAATGGCCTGTTTGCCGGCTCGCGTGGCGGCGATTTCCGCAGCGCACGCCCTCCTGCTGGACCGCACAGCGAGTCGTCAGACAACGGCATCTGCAACACGCCGCCGGCCAGCAGCGTTTCTATCCGCGGTTTGGCGGCGGTTCTTCTCTGAAATCCCGGCCCTTGGCGCATAGCGAAGTAGAACCCTTCGGCAGGGATGCCGGCCATGGTTTGGTGACACTCCGAAATGCCCGCCAAACAGCTTTTCCAAAGACAAAAACCCGGAGCCGTTTTGGGCCAGCCACGAAAGCCGCCGAAAATGTTCCGCGCCGGCCTCTACCCTCGCATGTCCACCAACGATCAGCAAACACTGGCGGTGCAGAGCCGGGCCATGCGGGAGTATGCCGCCCGGCGCGCCTGGAGGCCGCCCGCCGCCGGGAGATCGACGTGGTGCCGGTATGGCGCTTGGACCGATTGGACCGGTCGGTAACAGATCATCGAAAGGGAGGGTGGCGGCGAGCCCGGCCACAGTTGAGCGGAGCTCGGTATTGCAGGGGCTTTTGAGTTCGATCTGACGCGCCGTACTCTATTTGTTTGCGGATGAAGTTTGGAGAGGGCGGACCGGTCGTGCTACGATTTTAGTGTCTGCGTGACATCGCGGGGACGTAGTTCAGTTGGTTAGAACGCCGGCCTGTCACGTCGGAGGTCGCGGGTTCGAGCCCCGTCGTCCCCGCCATTCCTTTCAATCACTTACGACTGCTTTTTCGGCTTGGGATTTGCCTTTTTCGAGGCACCGTGAAGTAGGCGTGAACTAGATGTCCCTTTTCCGTTCTTCTCGGCTTCCTTAAGCACTCCGGCGATCAGATCGACTGTCTTGCGCTTCAGCTCCTCTCGGAGGTGCTGGTATCGCCGTAACTCGCGGCTCTTGTGGCCGGTCAGCAGACCGATGATGTTGTCCTCAATGCCGGCACCAGTTAAGGTCGAGGCGGCGAAATGGCGGAGATCATGGATGCGGAGAGCATCTACACCTGCCAGCTTCGCCACCCGCCGGAACCGCTTCCCAAAATCCCATGCGTGCGGTCTTTTGAAATTGCCTTTGAACCGTGGGTTGGGCTTGGCCGGAAAGACGTATTCGTGATGGCCGAAGCTTGGTAGCGCGCGGAGAGCGGTGACGGCCATGTCGGGCAGTTGAATTCGCTTGGGTTCGTCGTTCTTCGTCTGCCGGACGTATATGCAGGGATTACCGGAATCGAGGTCGATGTCGCTCCATTTGCGGCTCAGGATTTCGCCCTTCCGCATCCCGGTGGTGGGAGCGAGAATCAGAAACGCCTTTAGCTCCGGGTCGTCATTCTCTTCGCACACGCGGATCATTGCAACGATCTCTTCGGGTTCCGGAAATCGGTCCCGGCCTGGAGGTTCCTTCTCCTGCGGGACGACGCTCACCGGGTTCTTGTCGTATTTCTCGAAGCGAATGGCATAGTTGAAGACGCTGCAGAGGATGGTCCGGCACTGGTTGATGCTCGATGCGGCCAAGCCTTCCTCTCGTAGATCAACCAGGAAGCTACGGACTCCGTCCGGAGTGATCTCGCGGGCTTTCATCGTCTTGAATCGGGCGAGGACCCGAGGGGTCCGGTATTCAAACTTGCTGCGGGTCCGGCTCCCATGATTCTTCCACCAGTCATTGAAGAGGTCGATGAATTTAACGCTTTCGAATGTGAGCGACGTGAAGCGCCTCTTCATCGCCACATCCGTGCGGGCTTGGGCGAGCATCAGCTTTGCCGCGTTTACATCGGTCTGGTGGGTATTCTCGCGGATGATCCTGCCATGCTCGTTCTTGTAGCAGATGTACACCGAGCCCGACTCATGGACGTGGATCCCTTTGGGCAGTTTCCTACGCAGTTTGGGCATTTACCACCCCGTGAGGTACGCGGATCGGCTTGACGGTGCGCTTCCGCATCCACTCGACGATTTCTGATCGTAGGAACCGAGCTTCCGACCAGGCGCCGCGTTTCGGAAGCGGGGTATATGGAATCGATCCCTCGGCCATCCATCGCTCCACCGTGCGTTCGCTGACCTGCAGGAGTTCGGCGACGTCGCGCTTCGTAAGTATGTCACCGCTGCTCATTGGCACTCCCTACCCGCGTTAGAGTTGGCCTCCCGCGAATTTCCGTTCATTCGCGGCGTGGCGATTCCTGATCGAGCCTGAAAGCGACGGTCAAGGGATTCAAGTCGTTGGAGGGCGTCAAGCAATTGCATTCCGGCCTCCCTCATGGCGTCGCACGGTTTACCAAACTGATCGGCGTGCTTGATGGCGAATTTGATTCGGTCAATCGCGACGCGAGCTTGATAGGCCATTTCAAATTCGATCGCTGATGGCCTCGACTGGACGTCGGCTTCGATGGTCTCAACGATCTGGCGCATGATTTCTGACCTCATAGGCATTCACCCACCGGCGGGAGTGTTTCCCTCCGTAGAGCAATAGTAGGGCAGGCTCGCGCAACGCTCCAAAAGCGCCGACGACGATTTGGCGTCCGACTGCTTCTGCGGTAAAAACGCGAATGAAAGTGTGAAGCGAGCGTGGGATCCAGACGCGGGAGCGGCTGCGACCAGAAGGACACCCATGAACAGTCATTTGCGGCTCTTGAGAGACAGCGGTTGGCGCGATGCCGGCTCCTGGCGGAACTCCGCTATCGCCGACTGCCGCGCCCGGGCGGATGGAGCCATTGCGGCGAGCAGTTCGGGACCGAGCCGACCTCGTTGGCGCTACTTGCTCTGCACTCGTCTTCGTCCGCCTCAACGGTTCCGAGACAGGAACTGGAGCCATTGCTCGCTTGCCAGCGGCCGAATGGGCTGTGGCCGGCTGTTGGGAACGGGACGGCGGGCGTCAGTTTCTGGGCAAGCGCCATCGCAGTCAACACGCTGATGATTTTGGGCGCTGCTCCAGAGACGTTCGCCGGGGCGCTCGACAGTTTGGTTAATTGCCGGCCGCTGGAGGCTTCATGGCTCGTCCGTTTGAAGTTCCGGCTCTCAGACCGGCAAGTTCGGTTTGATCCGGCGAAGTACGGTTGGGCGTGGGTTCCCGACACCGTGAGTTGGGTGGTGCCGACATCGATGGCACTGATTACGCTGGAACGGGCAAAGAAGACAGGGACTGATCCGCGGCAGCGAACTGCAGAAAAGGCTTCGCCTCGGAGTCGAGATGCTCCTTGATCGAGCGTGTCCGGAAGGCGGGTGGAACGCGGGCAACGCCGTGGTCTACGGCGTTCCTTTGCGCCCACACGTCGATGCCACCGCGATTGCACTTGCCGCGTTACGATTCCACCACAACCTGCCGATAGTCCGAGATTCTCTGACCTGGATCTTGAATCGGATCGACTGCCCTTCAGCGTACAGCCTGGCATGGGTGATCCTTTCAGCTGCCGCGTACAAGGACTTGAGGTCGGACGTCTCGCCGGCGCTCGATATGGCACGCGACCGTCTCGCTGCACTGGTCGACGATCCGAGAGAAGTCCAGGACACATCGACGATCGCGCTGGCCGCTCTCGCCCTGGAACCTGAGACCGCGATCAACCCGTTTGAGGTAAAGATGTGAGCGCCCTCATAAATCGCCGGATCTTTGGTAGTAGCCTCCTCGCCGGAACGGGCGCGTTGGCGGTGCGGCGACTGTGTTCGACTGGTTGCCTTCGGGACCGGCGCCGTCGGCGATCCCGCGTCGCGATTCTCCATGCGGACTCCTACGACGGACCGTTGGACCGCACGCTCATTGAAGGCCTCCGCTTGTTCGATCTGAGCCTTCGTGGCAAGACCGTCCTCCTGAAGCCGAATCTGGTGGAGTACATCCCAGGCACTGAAGTGAACACCGACCCGCGACTGGTGGGGGCCGCGGCAAGTGCCTTCCTCGCATTGGGAGCGAAATCGGTTGTGGTTGGTGAAGGGCCAGGCCACCAGCGGGACACCTTTCTGGTCCTCGCCGAGAGTGGATTGGAAAAGGAACTACAGGCGAGGCGAATCCGGTTCGTAGATCTGAATCGCGATGAAATCCGGCAAGTACCGTTGCAAACTGCCTTCACTGGACTCGATAGGCTGTGGCTCCCGCGGACCGTATTGACGAGCGACGTCGTCGTCTCGATGCCCAAGGTGAAAACACACCATTGGGCGGGAGTAACACTGAGCATGAAGAACCTGTTCGGTGTTGTGCCGGGCGTTGCCTATGGCTGGCCGAAGAACCTGCTGCACTGCAAAGGGATTGATCGAAGCATTCTCGATATCAATGCCGCGGTTCCGGCGCACTTCGTCATTGCCGACGGGATCATTGGCATGGAGGGCAACGGGCCGCTGCATGGCTCTCCGCGTAGTCTCGGACGGATCGTGTTGGCCGACGATCCCGTCGCCGCCGATTTCGTATGCACCCGTCTGATGGGTCTCAACCCGCTGCGCGTGAACTATCTGGCTCAGGCGGCGGAGTTCCTCGGGAACGGAACGCCTGATCGCATCGTGCAATTGGGAGAACCGCTGTCAGCCCCTCAGCAGCCATTCGCGCTCCTGCCAGAGTTTGCTCACCTGCGCATTTAGATTCGGCACCGGAAATTCCGAGAATCCTTGCCTTACAGCCATTCGAGGCCTCTGAAATTCCGAGAATCTCGGCCCACTTCTCCGGCTGCGGCCATCCGGGCCCAGCTTTTCGGCGGAAATCGCATCTTCCCGTAGAATCCGGGCTGAGGATAAAAACCAACGTGTTTCCGTCCATTGATGACCTTCGTCAGAAATTCCAGGAAGCCAAGTACATCGTTGACGAGGTCACCCTTTCCCAGGTGTACGTAGCGGGAGAGCTAAAGAAGCCGGTTCTGATCGAAGGCCCGCCCGGCTGCGGCAAGACAGAGCTTGCGAAGGCCCTGGCCTTCGCCCTTGACACCGTCGTGGAGCGGCTTCAGTGCTACCCAGGGATCGACGAAGAAAAAGCCATCGGCAAGTTCGATACCGCCCTGCAGAAACTCTTCCTCGAAACACAAGCGGACCAACTCGGCACAGACTGGGAATCCATCCGGGGCCGCCTCCATACCATGGACTTCTTCGTTCAAGGCCCAATCATGCGCGGGCTGCAGCATTCGCCGAAACCGTGCGTCTTGCTGATCGATGAGGTGGACAAGGTGGACGAGGAATTCGAATCGATGCTCCTCGAAGTCCTCTCGGAATGGCAACTCTCGATCCCGCGGCTTGGGACCGTCCCGCACAAGACAATCCCGTTCGTCATCCTCACTTCGAATGAGGTCCGGCGGATTGGCGACCCATTGCGGCGCCGGTGCGCCTACTTCAGAGCTGAATTCCCGACCGTCGAACGAGAGGCGGAAATCTTGAAAACGCGGAGCAGGACGGGGAGCGCCGCGTTACAGCGGCAAATCGCCGGCCTGTCCTATGCACTCCGGGCTTACAGGATGGAAAAGCCCCCGTCGATTGCGGAGATTCTGGAGCTTGAGCAAGTGCTCCACATCATGGGCATCAACGAACTCGATGCTGGCATGCGGGATTTCCTGCTGCCCTTCCTCGCAAAGACCAAAGAAGACCGAAAGCGCCTGACGCTTCAGGATGGGTTTGCCTCCCTGGTATTGAATGCGAAATCCCACGCATCAAGACTCAACGCCGTGGACCTTGTGGGAGTCGGATCGTGAGGGCGGTTTTTCTATTCCTGTTGCTTTGCTGTACGGCCGGCAGCGCTCAGCCGACATGCCCGGCGAGTCCCCGAGCCGCGTTGCTCGATGTCGAGATGTGCTGGGCCGATTACTACGCGCGGGCATACGGCGTCCCCCTCGAATTCGTGCAAGCCGTAATCGACGTCGAATCGGCGTGGCATCCCTACGTAATTTCAACGAAGGGTGCGGCAGGGCTCATGCAGTTGACCGCGCCGACGGCGTTCACCTTCGGCGTGACGAACCGTTTTCGGATCGAAGAAAACATTCGCGGAGGGGTTGCATATCTTGCGTATTTGAGCCGGCAGTTCGAAGGCGAACTGCGGCTTGTGGCAGCCGCCTACTATGCCGGCGAGCAGCGAATCAAGAAGCGAGGGCTCACATGCGCTGACGCGGACATCTATCGCTACGTTTGCCTGGTCCAACGATTCTATTCAAGACGGCAGATGGTCGCAAAGACCACTGCCCGGTACTCAACCAAAGGAGCAGAACATCAATGAATAGTTTGAAGGTAGTGATCGCCGGAATCTGTGCGTGTTTGACAGCCAGCGCCCAGGTTCCCATGGTTCGCCCGCAGGTAGCGGGTCGAGCGGTTCAGGAGGGCCAAGTCACCGTCGTGTACCTGGCGCCGCGGTTCGCGACCGCCATTCGAATGCCCGACGCCGTCAATTCCGTTGTGCTCGGTGATCCCGATTCGTTCACCGCCGAGCACTCCGAACGAGAGCCGCAGATCGTTTTCGTCAAGCCAATTACTGCCAAAGCATCGCAGACGAATCTTCTCATTTCGACTGCCCACGGATATCAGGCCAATCTGTTACTGATCAGCCGAGGCGAAACGGCAGGCACACAACCCGACGTTGATTTCATGATGCGTTACCGCCCGGCCGGAAGATTCGTCATCGAGCCAAGCGCGCCTTCCGCATCGATCGCGCAAACCGTTGCTTTGCAGACATCCGACCGTCTCGTGGAAACGCCGGGGGCCTCGACGACGGTTCCGCCAAAGAACGGCAGCCCAGCAGACGTGAAGCGATCGACCGTCGAACCCGCCTCCTTCAAGCCCGGCAAGCTTGACGCACCGGTCGACACCGGCACGCCGGCCGGCGTTCGGTCGGCCAAGCAGGATGCCGACGCGGATTTAGGCCTGGATGCATTGCTGGAACGACAACGGCGGGCTCCGTTACCAGATCTCTATGGTGAGAAGCCAGGAATCGCGCCTCCAGGCAAACAACTTTTGAAGGCCGGAGTCAGCGAGGTCATCGACCAGGGGAAGGAAGTCGTAGTGCTGTTTTCCGTGGTGAATGTGCAAAGCCATGCGGTCGAGTTGATGCCGCCGCAAGTGCAATTAGGCGGCAAGGTGAAGAAGGGAGCGATTGTGCACCACGTCGTCTGGTCGAATTCCGAGCAGTTGCCGGTGGAAGATTTCCGGATGAGCCAGCGGCGGATCGGCCCCGGAGAGCGCGCCGATGGCGTCTTGATCTTCCAGCGACCCAGTTTCAAGCAGTCTAACGAAACCCTGTTGCTTCAGATGGCGGAGTCCGGAGCGGTCGACCGCCCTGCCCTGGCACCCATCGGTTTCGGAATCAGCAGTCTTCGAGAGAAAGGAGCCGAATAGAATGACACCCGAATTGAACAAGAACGAGGGTCTACCCGACGGCGCCGAACCTGGACGCAACGCGACGCATCAACGCTGGGTCAGTGGAACAACCCGAGGCGACCGAACCGCAAGAAACGAGAACGACTTTCGGGTCGCTTCGAGAGGCATACCTGCGTGCCCGGGATGGGCGCAAAAGGGTCCAGCCTGAAAAGCAGAGTAGAACCGCAAAGAGCATTGACCGAAGCAAAGGTCTATTGGTTCTTGCGGTCGCTGTCATCATCATGATCTTCGTGTTCCTGGGCATGTTCTCAAGTTCGAGCGGCACGAAGGACCGCGCCGCGAACAGAACGAAACCGAGTCTCGGCAGGCCGGATATCACCACCGGAACGGCAGAGAACCGGGGTTCCGTGACGCCGCTGCTGAATGCGGATATGAGCGGCCAGGATGCGAACAGCGATCAGCTCAGCGCCGACGACGTAAAGGCCACCGGGCGGTTGCGCGTACGTCCGCAGCCGAAATCAGGCGATACCCTCGCCAGTATCCCTCCCATGGATCCGGCGCTGGAGGCGTATCGGCAAGCGAAAGCCGGCAACCCTGTTCCGCAGCCTCTGCCCGTGGTCTGCGAACGTCCCGCCCCCTACGCAACCGCCAGTGCCAGCTCATAACGAAGGAGACGCCCTCAAGAAATCCTCGCTGGTCTTTGTCAGTAACAATTCCGGCGCTTCCGCTAACGTGATTCGGCCAGCATCCATGACGACGGAGCCAGCCCTTCTGGAACGAAGATCCACCGCTCTCCTCCCGAATGGCAGCCGCCTTGTGGCGCGGCTGCAATCCGCCGTCAGCACGGCGGTCAAGGCGCCCGTGGTTGCGGCTATTGAATACAACTATGAGAGGGACGGTGAGATTATCATCCCGGCGGGGGCGAAAGTTCTCGGGGATCTCCAGCAGGCAAACAGGAACGGCAACATCGGGATTCACTTCCATACGCTGCAGATGCCGGATGGAACTACCGAGAAAATTGACGCGACGTCGATGAGCCTTACCTACGGCCCGCTCAAGGGTTCCGTCTCCGGCGGCAACGCGTTGAAGCGGATCCTGGTGCGCTCCATGACGGGGGTCGGAACGATGGCGGCTTATCTGGTAGGCGGGCCAGGTGGTTTTGGAGGGGTCAGCGGCCAACTCGACAACAGCATCCTGTTGCGCGAGCGAATCGCATCGAATGCAGGACTGGCCGGGGAGCAGGAGGTACAGAGCCTTGCTTCCACCGAAAACATCGTAGTTTCAGTGCCCGGAAACACCAGATTCTTCGTCGTATTGCTCGCAGGGAGCGGCGAGACCTCGCCCACCAGAACACCGCCGGCAGGCACCCGCGGCGTCGCGCAGGTCGCAGCGAATGGAAGCACGCAGCTACCATCCGCGGAGGAACTGCGCGAACTGATTGAGTTGAAGACGGAGCTCAATCGGATGTATCAAGAGGTGGCCGCCACGCGGACCGCCGGCACCACAGGACCACCCCAACAACAGTAAACCTTCATTCGAACTGTGCTTCATAACACTGGCCATCCTCCCAATTCGCGCCCGATCTGCGGTAAATTGGGCGCAAGGGAGGGGCCCGTGCAGCCGAGATCCGATTCTCGGATTGCGGATTCGTTGGCGTCGCGCCTGGAGCAATTGGTTCGGCGCCTTTCGCGCGAACACCTCACCGTCGGAATCATCCTGCTCGTTCTCGGAGTCTTCGCATTCCAGATCAGCCCGTGGCTAGCCTGGTTTACCATCGGCAGCGGACTCCTCCTGCTGACGTGGCACGCTCGAATCCGGAATACCTACCGCGGGTTGCTCTACTTCATCGCCTTGCTCCCCGTTCTCCATTGGTTCAACTCGATTAACGAGTTCCTGTTCCACGAGGACGCTGTAACCGGGATGATGCTTTCCCGCGACAGCGCTTCTCCGCTCGAACTGGTGTATGGACTGATTTTTGCGGTAGTTGCTATCGGCGGTCTGATCTTCGTAATCCGCCATAGGCCATACGTCCGCGCCATACAAGCTGCCACAGGGGGAACTGGCAACCGACAGAACAAGCAGGCCCGATGGTCCAACGTCCCGGCGCGGACATTTGCCGACGTCGGCGGTATGGACGATCAAAAGAGCCGCATCAGCGCGATCGTGCAAAACCGGCTTTACCCCGAGAGATTCAAACAGCACGGGGTGATTCAAAACGGCATTCTTCTGTACGGACCTCGCGGAACGGGCAAGACCTTCCTGGCCGAGGCGACGGCGGGCGAGTTCAAGATCAACTACTGGTACGCGAAGCCAACCAGTCTCGTTGAGCGCCGGATCGGCAATAGTGAGGCGAACATTCGGGAAACATTTTCTCGGGCCTACGCACATCGGCCGGTGTTGTTCTTCCTCGACGAGATCGATTCGATAGGAACCCAGCGCCAGCAGTTGGGCCGAAACGACGATGTCGGGGGCGGCGCCAGGCTTTACAACTCGGTGGTCACAGAACTGATGCAATGCATCGATCAGTATCGCGGAGCCACCGGGTTCATTCTCATGGCCGCGACGAACTTCTATGACGGGCTGGACGAGGCGCTGGTAAGGGATATGCGGTTCGACGAGAAGATTCGCGTGGATCTCCCCGACGAAGCCACGCGGGCTCAGATCCTTTCCGCCCAGCTCTCCAAGAGGTTGTGGACGCCGTTCCCGGTCGACTCCTTTGCAAAGCGTACGCCAGGCTGGAGCGCTGCGAAACTCGGCGGTTTGGTCAATAAGGCAGCGTCGATTGCCGCCCTTGAGAATCGTCGAATTGAAATGCGAGACCTTGCAGCGGGCATTCGACGAGAGCGGTGGCCAGGACCGGCCGCTGGTGAAGGCAGTCGATTGGGGAGACCTCATTCTCCCTGCCGCAATCGAACGGGACCTGCGAAATCTGATTCGGCTGATGGATGCTCGGGAGGCCGAAAGGCTCAAGGTTCCGGTCCCGACAGGGTTACTTCTGGTCGGCCCTGCCGGTACAGGCAAAACCTCCATTGCGCACCTGATTGCGACCCAGACGCGGCGCAGTTTCTACGCCATCGCTCCGGCGGACGTTCCGACTCCGGAGAAGCTTGCGCAGGTGTTCGCCAGGGCCCGCGAGCAGAGCCCGTCCATCTTGTTTATCGATGAGATCGACGGTCTTCTACCGCGCGGCGACAACGGGTACTTCATGGGGCAGCACCAGATCCAACTCGTCGAGCAGGCTCTGATGTTGATGAGCCAACTCGATCCCGGCAACCAGGTGTTCCTTGTCGGGACGACAAACCACATCGAGCATATCGATCCGCGCGTGTTGAGAGGCGGACGATTCACCGAAAAGATCGAGGTCGGCATCCCGGACGATCAGGGCTATTTGCGACTGATTGAGAGGTACCTGGGGCCAATACCGTTAGCCGCGGGCTTGACGTGCCATGACCTTTTGGCTCGATTACGGGGCATCTCTCCGGCGGATCTTCAGGGCGTGGTGAATACGGCTAAGCGCATGGCGATGAATCGCATGACGGCGAGCGACGAAGCTTTGCCGCCGCTCATCTGGGAGGATTTCGAGCACGCCCTTGAACGAACCCAGTCTAGTAGAGTGTGAGGGGTAGAATGATCGCTCCGGCGGACGTTCCGACCCCGGAGAAGCTTGCGCAGGTGTTCGCCAGAGCCCGCGAGCAGAGCCCGTCCATTTTGTTCATTGACGAGATCGACGGTCTTCTACCGCGCGGCGATAACGGGTACTTCATGGGGCAGCACCAGATCCAATTCGTCGAGCAGGCTCTAATGTTGATGAGCCAACTCGACCCCGGCAACCAGGTGTTCCTTGTTGGGACGACAAATCACTTCGACCATATCGATCCGCGCGTGTTGAGAGGCGGGCGATTCACCGAGAAAATTGAGGTTGGCGTCCCGGACGATCAGGGGTATTTGCGGTTGATTGAGAAGTACCTGGGGCCGATTCCGTTAGCAGCGGGCCTGACCTGCCATGACCTTCTGGCTCGACTACGCGGCATCTCTCCGGCAGATCTTCAGGGTCTTGTGAATACGGCTAAGCGCATGGCGATGAATCGCATGATGGCGAATGACGAAGCCTTGCCGCCGCTCATCTGGGAGGATTTCGAACACGCCCTTGAACGAACCCAGTCTAGTAGAGCGTGAGGGGGCTGGATCAGTACTGCGCTTTACTGGGCAAATGTCGGCACCGCATCAAGGGGCCGAGTGGCGCGGCCTCACTCTGTACGCGACGGGCAGGAGTCATTCCCACATCATTCTGACCGAAGCGCGGTCATCGGATCGATGAGCGCGGCGCGCCGGGCAGGCATATAGGCCGCTAGCGCCGCCACTGCCAGCAGAATGGAGCAAGACAGCAGGATCGTCGGCAGATCGTTGCCTGTGACCCCATAGATCATGCTGGAAATGACGTGCGAGCCGGCCAGGGCTGCGGGAATTCCCACTGCGATTCCCGCCAGCAGCAGGAGCATCACCTCCTTCAGGATGAGGACCAGGATGCCGGTGGGTAGCGCGCCCAACGCCATGCGGAGGCCAATCTCCGATGTGCGGCGGGCGACTGAATAGGACATTAATCCATACAGGCCAACCGACGCCAGGAGCAACGCCAGTCCGCCAAAGAATGAGGACAACATGGCGATCATCCGGTCGGTGTCGAGGGACCTCGCGGCACGCTGGTTCACCGTTTCCGCTCGCAATACGAGATGACGGCCGGCAGACTCGATTACACGGCGGGCGGCGCTCAATACCGGTCCCGGATCTCCCGTGGTCCGTATGTCGATCGAAGACGAATTGTATGCCGGCTGCTGCATCAGCGCACAATAAACTGCCATCGGCTCCCGGCTCTGCGGCAGCCACAGGCTTGCGCTGTTGACCACGCCCACGATCTCCAGATTTCTGCGACTGCCGAAATCGATTCTCCGGCCGATCGGACTGGCGGAAGGAAAGAGACGGCGGGCCAAGCTCTCGCTGATAATCGCCACGGCCTGAGCGGTTTCATTATCGCGCCATGTGAATTCGCGGCCCGCCATCAGGCGCATTCCGGCCAGATGAAAGAACCCGGGGCCGACCGCATCGAAGACGGCCTGCAGGGGAGGCGACCCGGATGAAGGTATCGACGCGGGCGCCGTAAATTCGTAGCTCAGCACCGGTCCCATGTGAGAGTAGCTGACGGATTCAACCCCCGGTATCCCACGCAGACGTTCCGCCAGTTCCTGGAAGTAAGCGACCCGATCCGGCATGCGCTGTTCCTCGCCGGCGGTCGGAAAGAGTTGGAACAGCGTCAGACCATCCCGCCGGAAACCGACGTCGGCGGAACGGAGGTTCTGCAGGCTGCGCACAAACAGAAGGGCGCCGATCACCAGCACCAGGGAAAGCGCGACCTGAGCGCTGATGAGTACCTTGCCCAGCGTCAGCGTACCGCCGTGGATCGCTCGCGTGTTGCGTTGCAGGGCAGTAGCAGGGTCGGCGCGGACGACTTTCCAGGCCGGTGCGACTCCGAAGAGGAGTCCGGTAACGAGCGCGGCGAGCGCCGTAAATGCGATCACCCGTAAATCCGGCGACGCATCGAGCGCGGAAGGGACGAATCCGTTCCACATCGTGTGAAGCAACAGACGGCTGGCCCAGTCGGCAATCAGCAGTCCCAGGCCGGCCCCCGTCACCGCGAGCATCAGGCTCTCGGTAAGCATCTGCCGGACAATACGCCATCTTCCGGCGCCCAACGCGGTCCGGATCCCGAACTCCTGGCGGCGGCCGGCCGCGCGCGCCACCATCAAATTCGCCAGATTCGCGCAGGCGATGAGCAGCAAAAGACCCACCATTCCCATGAGAACGTAAAGAGGACGGGTATATTGCCGACGCAGGAAAGAAGTTCCCGTCCCGCCCGACGCCACTACAATGCGACGGCTCAGGAATACGTTGCGTTGTGCGCCTCCATATCCTTCGGGAAGAGACGCTTCCAGCGTCGCCGGCCACAGCGATTCCACCTGCGCGCGGGCCTGTTCGACGGAGACGCCCGGCTTTAACCTCGCCGTCGCGTTCAGGGCGAGGCTCTTGCGGTTGCGGAAGCCGGTGCTTCCGTCATAGCCGATGGGGACGAAAGCATCCGTGGCGGCGTCGATGATGAGCCCGGAAAAGCTTTCAGGCGTCACACCGATAATGGTCAGCGGATGACCCTCAACCCGGATTGTCTGCCCAATCACCGAAGGGTCGCCATGGTAACGGCGTTGCCAGCAACCGTAGTCGATTACCGCGACCGCCGCCGACGAGCCGCTATCCAGGCTGACATCGGCCGGTGCGATCCATCGGCCCAGAAGCGGCTGGATGCCCAGCGTGGAAAAGTATTCCCCGCTGACCGTGCTGATGCTGCCGACGTATTTCACGGCATTGGCTTCCACATTCTCGATCCCTCCGCCCTCCCAGGCAAAGAGGCTGGAAAACACGCGCTGATCGTTTCGGAGTTGCTGAATCATGGCGAGCGAAAGAGATTCCTCGCGTTCCGGACTGGAGGGTGTGGTGGTGAAGAGCTTGACGAGCTGGGCAGGATTCGTCACCGGCAATGGACGTAGGATCACGGCGTTCATCAAACTAAAGATCGCTGTATTCGCGCCGATGCCGAAAGCGAGAGAGACGATCGCGATGGCTGTCGTAATGGGACTCCGCCGCAGCATTCGTACGCCGTAACGGATATCCTGGCGGAGAGTATTCATAGCTTCAAATGTACCTTTCCCGGAGTCAAAGTGGTACGGCTGGTCTTCTCAAGCTTGGCGGCTGCGTGGGACAAGGATATCGGCAGGCAACCGTCCATCTTGTTTATCGACGAGATCGACGGTCTTTTACCGCACGGCGACAACGGGTACTTGATGGGCCAGCACCAGATCCAACTCGTCGAGCAAACTCTGATGTTGATGAGCCAGCTCGATCCCGGCAACCAGGTGTTCCTGGTCGGGACGACAAACCACATCGACCATATCGATCCGCGCGTGTTGAGGGGCGGACGGTTCACCGAGAAAATCGAAGTCGGCATCCCGGACGATCAAGGCTATTTGCGACTGATTGAGAGGTACCTGGGGCCAATACCGTTAGATGCGAGCTTGACCTGCCATGACCTTTTGGCTCGATTTCGAGGCGTCTCGCCGGCAGACCTTCAGGGATTGGTGAATACCGCCAAGCGCATGGCGATGAATCGCATGACGGCGAATGACGAAGCCTTGCCGCCGCTCATCTGGGAGGATTTCGAGCACTCCCTCGAACGAACCCAGTCTAGTAGAGCGTGAGCGGTAGAATCAGTACTGCAAATTGAGGCGGTATTGCGGCCCAGCTTTGCTTGGCAAATGTCAGCAACGTGTTTTACGGACATGTCGCAAAAGAAGCAAGTTCCCCGGGCGCACGTCCTGCGCTGGCGCATGCCCACAGTGGCTGGAACCGGCAGCCCCACGGTTGAGGTTAGACTGCAGCCGCACCAACCCTGGGGGTAGATATACTTTACAGGTATGCTGAACTCGGCGACGCGACTACGCCTGCTGCCGCTGCTTCTGGTGCTAGGCCCCTCCGATATTGTTATGGCCCAAAGCCAACTCAAGTTCGAGGTCGCTTCGGTGAAGCCCTCGACGGAGAAGACCATGTCGGTTCGCGTTATGCCCGGCGCTCGGCTTGTCGCGACGGCACCGTTGAAGCTTCTGATAATGAAGGCATACGGTCTGCAGTACGCGCGAGTGATCGGCGGTCCGGCGTGGATTAACGACGATTGGTTTGAGATCCAGGCGAAGGCCGGGCAGGATGCCAGCCCTGCGCAGGTGATGACGATGCTACAGAGTCTGCTGGAAGAACGATTCCGGATGAAGGTGCACCGCGAGAATCGTGAGGTGCCCGTCTATGATTTGGTCGTCGATAAGGGCGGGCCGAAGCTCGTCCCAACGAAGATAAGCGAATGCCCCCCACCCGATACGCTTACGCGTTCCGCGCAGCCCGATGCAGCGGCGGCAGCGCTGTGTGGACAAATGCGGATCGTGCCATCGGCTTCAGGCGTGCGGATGGAAGGCGACCGGGTGCCGATTGCTGAGCTGGTACGGGTGCTAGCGGTTGGACTGCCGGATAGGCCCGCGCTGGATCGAACCAATCTAACTGGGCTATTCGACATCCGGCTACATTTCATCGAGGAGCGGCCCGGCGCGCCGGACGCCGATTTGTCAGGTCCGACCATGTTCATGGCCGTGCAGGAACAACTCGGGCTCAAGCTGGAGCCGTCCAAAGGCGCTGTGGAATTCCTGATCATTGATCACGTAGAGCATCCGACAGCCAACTGATCTCTGGCCGGAACCACGGAACTCGTCCTGTCTGGCAAGTTGGACCTTGGCCTAGCTTAGCTGGCGGTCCCAAAGCCGTTGCTCTGCGCAATAGATCCCGCTATTTTGCCTGCTTCACGGAGCACACAAGCGATCCAGATTCCGTTTTTGGAGCTTTGCGAATTTCGCCCTAGCATTCTCCCAAGCCCCAAGTTTCGATCGGCCCCTTCCCACCATTCGAGACGGGCCGGAGAAACAAGGGCGGAATCCGATGGAGGTCTACACACAAATGAAGCACGTACGTATCGCAGCCGTGGTGCTCGCCGTCTGCCTTTTGGTAGTCTGCCAGTCCGTGGCTCTAGCTCAGAACCTTGGCGCCGCGCCGCAAACGAATGTCGCGGTACAAGGTCAAACCGGAGCGCAGCCGGAAGGCGCGTTCCTGAACTTCGTGAACTGGGTTGGCAACGTCATCGCTCCCGTGGGCGCGGGCGTTGCCGTGGTCGGCGGAATTGTCTCGTATGCAAGCGGGCGCGGCTACATCCGTTGGATCGGTACGGCACTTGGACTCCTGGCCGTATCCGGTCTGACCCGACTGCTGGAGTTCTGGATCGCGCAGGGCACCGGCGGCGTTTCCTAGGATGCAATCACGATGGCGGGGCGGATGGGGTCGCGGTCCTTCATTCGCCCGGCATCTTCGGTTCTTGCTATGCAAATGATCAACGACGGAATCGGCTTATTGCTGGGCTTGGCGCCAGTCGCGGCGCTCGTGGCACTCGTGCTGGCGGGGCTCGCGCTTCGAAACCACGGGTCGGCGCTGCAGAACGGAAGATTCGGCCTATGGATGTTTTGGGCGGCCGTGATGCTCACCTTGCCGCAGATTCTGAGCTGGTTCTCCGGCTTCGGCTTGCCTGTTCCTGTGTCCGCAGGCGGGGGTACGGCGCTG
>CAWKYG010000013.1:0-102583 GCA_963853855.1 uncultured Solibacteraceae bacterium
TAAGCCCGATCAATCGATCGACGAGGCCCAGCAGATTCTGCTGAAGACGGTGGAAGGCTTGGCCGCCGAGCCGCCCACACAGGAAGAGGTGGAGCGGGCGAAGAGCCGCATACTGAAGAACGTGGAGCTGGCGCTGACGAGCTCTCAATCCATGGGAATGATGCTGGGTGGGTACGTGGGCTATGGCGACTGGCGGGAGTTTTACCTTTCGCGCGACGAGATCAGCAAAGTTACGCCGGCCGACGTAGCACGCGTGGCCAAGGCTTATCTGAAATCTTCCAACCGCACGCTCGGCGAGTTCATTCCGACAACTGCTCCCGACCGGGCCGAGATTCCGCCCACGCCGGACACGGCCGCGCGGTTCAAGGACTATACGGGCGGCGGGACGATTCAGCAAGGCGAAGCGTTCGATCCGACGCCCAGGAATATTGAAGCGCGCGTGATTCGCGCCAAGCTGCCAAACGGGCTGAAGCTGGTGATGTTTCCCAAGAAGACGCGCGGCGGCACAGTGGTGGCGAGTATGATTGTGCGCTTCGGCGATGAAAAATCGCTATTCGGGAAAGCCACCACGGGGTCCCTGACCGGGGCGCTGCTGATGCGCGGCACGAAGAACAAGAACCGCCAGCAGATTCAGGACGAAACCGACCGGCTGAAGGCACAGATCAACGTGTCCGGCGGCGTCAACTCGGCAAACGCCAACATTCGTACGCTGGAGGCGAACCTGGCCGATTCGCTGCGATTTGCGCGGGAACTGCTGCGCGAGCCTTCGTTCCCGGAAGCGGAGTTCGAACAGATCCGCCAGCAGCGCATCGCCGGCGCGGAGAGCGCCAAGACTGAGCCGACGAGCCTGGCGTCGCTGGAAATGAGCCGCCACATGAGTGCCCAGTATCAGCGCGGCGATGTGCGCTACGTTCCGACGATCGACGAGCAGATCGAGGATCTGAAGAAGGTCACGCTCGACGACGTTCGCAAGTTGTACGCGCAGTTTTATGGGGCGGGCGAGGGCGAGATCGTGATTAGCGGCCAGTTCGACCCGGCGCAGACGCAGAAGCTGGTGACGGAGTTGTTCGGCGATTGGAAGAGCGCCAGCCGCTTACGCGCGCATTCTGAATCCGTACGACGAAGGTGGAAGCGATCAACCACAAGATCGAAACGCCCGACAAACAGAATGCGCTCTTCATGTTTGGAATGCCGTTGAAGATGAGCGACGAGGATCCGGACTGAAGCCGCGCTCGACGATCGCGGGCATGGTGTTCGGCGGAACACCCAATTCGCGGCTGTTCCAGCGCATTCGCGTGAAGGATGGCCTGAGCTATGGCGCCAACGCCGGGTTCTCGATGCCCACGAAGGACGATGGGGGCAGGATGTTCGGGTCGGCGATTGCGGCGCCGCAGAACATGCCCAAAGTGGAAGCCGACTTCAACGACGAGCTCGGCCAAGGCACTGAAGGACGGCTTCACCGCCGACGAGGTGGAGAAGGCGAAGAAGACGTGGCTGGAGGAGCGGGCCGTGGCTCGCGCCGAGGAAGTCGTCCATCGCAAGCCTTCTGATGACTCGCGAGCGCTGGGGCCGCACGCTGGATTGGGACGTCAGGATGGAAGCCGCGGTGGCCGCGCTGACACCGGCACAGGTGAACGAGGCGTTCAAGCGTCACGTGGATCCGGCGGCCATCTCGATCGTCAAGGGCGGGGACTTCAAGAAGTCCGGCGCGTTCCAATAGACGCGAAGCGCGCCACGCGTTCGAGGGTACTGACACATTCTTCGACGCGCAACAGGTACGCCGCGCCGAAATACACGATGCCGTATACGCCGAGGACAGGCACGGCGACGACGATAGGACGGTGATGGCCGACGGCGAGCCGGGTCGCCCATGCCGCTGCCGCGGCCGCCGCGGCCGCCGTCCATAGACGCGCGACCAGCGATCCGGGCAGACCGGTCGCGCCGATGCGGCGATTCAGCGTGCGGCGCAGCAGCGTGAATTCCACCCATCCGGCGACACCAGCCGAAGCAGTGAGGCCGGCCGCGCCCCATTCGGTCGATGCCGATCCGGCAGCGGGAGCGCGCAGAGATAGCCCAGGCCGGTGGTGAGCACCACCCGCACCAGCGCGAAGCGCAGCGGCGTGCGGGTATCGCGCAGGGCGTAATAGGTGGAGGAATAGAGGCGGCCCAGGGTGGACGCCAGCAGGCCCACGGCCGAGCCCGCCACGATGCCCCAGACGTAGAGGGAATCGGCGCTGCCTGAAAGGGCCGGTCTCAAACACGCGCGGAGATCACGCCGCCGAGCGCCAGGAACGCCATCGCCGAAGGCACCACGAAAAAGGCGATCTGGCGCAGACCGGAATTCAGCCGCCGCTGCAGATAGCCGGCGACTTCGGCGTCGCCAAGCGCGCTCGACATCGCCGGCAACTCCGCGGCGGAGACCGACATGCCGAACAGGCTGACCGGCAGCGTGTAGAGCGTCTGCGCGTTGGTGAGCCCGGCGACCGCGCCGTGCGCAAGCAGGCTGGCCAGCATGCGATCCACGTAGGCGCTGATCTGTACCACGCCGCGGCTGATAAAGACCGGCACGAAATTGCGCACCACTTCGCGCACTTCGGTCGCGCGCGTCTCCAGGCGTCACACGAACGTGTCGCGCCAGGCGAAGCACCACCGGCAGTTGCACGCCGAATTGCAGGGCGCTGCCCACCACCGAACCCCAAGCCAGCAGTGACGGCGAGCGATGACTCCCCGCTCTGCTGCGGAAGGCCAGCAGGGTGGCGATCATCGCCAGGTTCCAAAGCACCGGCGCGGTGTAAGAGAGGAAGAATTTGCGATGGCTGTTCAGAATGCCCAGACACCACGCGGAGAGCACCAGCAGACCGGCGCCAGGGAAGAGAATGCGGACCAGGCGGATGGTGAGTTCGCGCTTGGCGCCGTGGAAATCCGCGGGCGATCACGTCGGTCACAAACGGCGTGGCGAGCACGCCCAGCAGCACCAAAAACGATGTGCTGAGCGCCAGAATGGCGGCAACCGCGCCGGCTACGCGGCCGGCTTCTTCTTCGTCGCCCTCCGCGAGCAGACGGGCGTAAACGGGGATGAACGACGCCGAGAGCACTCCTTCGCCGAAGAGATTCTGCAGAAGATTGGGGATGCGGAAGGCAACGTTGAAGGCGTCCGCGGCGTCGGAAAGGCCGAAGGCGTGAGAAGATGCGCTGGCGCACCAGGCCGATGAGGCGGCTGAGCAGAATCCCGGTAGCAACCAGGAAGGCGTGCCCGCCCGTCCCTTCACGCTGGTTTGTCTTGGTCACTAACACTGATTCCTAAAATACGGCACCGAGATCCTGCTCCGGACTGGCAGGCGGCACCGCCTGCCCTCCACTCCAGGAAACGGCCTGTCTGCAAGGTGGCGCGGCGTGCCGCCTGCGCTGACTAAGCCAGCTTCTCGAGCACGGCCGTGGCCACTTCTTCGGTGCTGCTTGTTGCCGCCGAGGTCCGGCGTGCGCACGTGGGCCTCGGCCAGCACCGCGGCCACGGCGGCTTCCACCTCGCGCGCGGCGTCAGCCATTCCGAGATGGTCGAGCATCATGCCGGCGCTGAGAATGGTGGCCAGAGGGTTCACGACGCCTTTCCCGCGATATCCGGCGCGGAGCCGTGCACCGGCTCGAACATGGAGGGGAAGCGGCGCAGCGGATCGAGATTGGCGCTGGCCGCGAGCCCCATGCTGCCCACGATGATGGCGGAGAGATCGCTCAGGATGTCGCTAAACAGGTTCGAGCCGACCACCACGTCGAAGCTCTCCGGCCGGCGGACGAAGTTCATGGCCGCCGCATCCACCAGCAGCGACTCGGTCTCGATATCGGGATACTCGGTGGCGACATCCTGAAAGGTCGCGGTCCCACAGCACCATGCTGTAGCCCTGCGCGTTGGACTTGGTGATGGACGCGACGCGGCGCTTCTTATTGCGCTTGCGGGCCAGTTCGAAGGCGAAGCGCACGATGCGTTCGACGCCGCGGCGCGTGAAGACCGAAGTCTGGATGGCGACCTCTTCGGGCTGGTGGTGGTAAACGAAGCCGCCAACCGGCGCGTATTCGCCCTCGGTGTTCTCGCGCACCACCACCAGATCGATGTCGCCGCCGCGCGGCTTGCGCGAGCGGCGATTCCACGCCGGGATAGAGATATGCGGGCCGCACGTTGGCGTACTGATCGAACGCGCGGCGGATGGGCAGCAGCAGGCCGTTAAGCGTGGTGTGGTCGGGAATATCGGGATGGCCGACGGCGCCGAGCAGGATGGCGTCGCAGGGCTGGAGGAGGTCGATGGCGCCGGCGGGCATCATGCGGCCCCAGCGGAAAAAATGCTCGGCGCCCCAGTCGAAATCCTGAAACGCAAAGGTGATCTCGTGTTTCTTGGCGATCCTTTCCAGGACGCGTTTGGCTTGCGGGATGACTTCGGTGCCGACGCCATCGCCCGCGATTACCGCGATCGTGAATGTCTTCATTGGCTCAGAAGACAATTCTCTCACGCGGACACAGGCCCGGCGAACGTTTCCGGGCAAGACGTAGCGGTCGAACTCGGCGGGAGTGCACCAGGCGACGGCGCGTGACTCGGCGAGAAACTGAATTGCGTCGGTCGCCGCGCGAAAAGGAAAGAGCAGATCGTGATGCAGGTGATACGGCTCGCGGCCGTTCGCGGGAATGCCGTGAACATCCATGCCGCACAGACGCGGCAGCGGGATTCGGACGCAGCGCAGCGCCGGTCTCCTCGATCACCTCGCGCCGGGCGGCGTCGCCGATTGTCGGCATCTTCCGGCTCGACGTGGCCGCCGGGCAGGAGCCAGCGGTCCAATCGTCGATGATGAACCAGCAGGACGTGCTCGCCGTCGGGAGCCAGCACCAGGCCGGTGCAAGTGAGTGGCCCGGGGTGAAGTGAGCGCGGGAGAACGGCGCCGGAGAGCATTCGAGAAGCATGAGGATCAGTTCGCGGCTTTTAAGAGCCTGGCCATCGGTGGGATCGTGAAAAAGTCGTAGCGATGGCGGAGACGCTGAAAGGAGTCGACCATAAAAGCAAAAGGCCCGACCCGAGGATCGGGCCTTTTATTATAAACCGGGCAACTTCCTACTCTCCCACACACTTGCGCGTGCAGTACCATCGGGGCTGAGAGGCTTAACTTCCGTGTTCGGGATGGGAACGGGTGGGTCCCTCTCGCTAAGGTCACCCAGAAACTGGTCGACGCGAATCGGATCCGACTGGCGAAGCTCTGGAGCGATCTCTGATCTGAATATTTGACGGGCCACTGACACAAGCACGCATCGGAAAGCTAGCGTCACTGTTGTGTGCGCAGTAAATTTTATGGTCAAGCCGAACGAGCAATTAGTAACGGTAAGCTCAACGTATTACTACGCTTACACATCCGTCCTATCAAACTGGTAGTCTTCCAGTGCTCTTCTTAGCTTACGCTTGGGAGATCTCATCTTAGGGAAGGTTTCACGCTTATATGCATTCAGCGTTTATCCTGACCGAACTTCGCTACCCAGCGATGCCCCTGGCGCGACAACTGGATCACAAGAGGTTCGTCCACCCCGGTCCTCTCGTACTAAGGGCAGGCCCCTTCAAATCTCCTACGCCCACCACAGATAGGGACCGAACTGTCTCGCGACGTTCTGAACCCAGCTCACGTACCGCTTTAATAGGCGAACAGCCTAACCCTTGGGAGCTTCTACACCCCCAGGATGCGATGAGCCGACATCGAGGTGCCAAACCGGAGCGTCGATGTGAACTCTTGACTCCGATCAGCCTGTTATCCCCGGCGTACCTTTTATCCGTTGAGCGATGGCCCTTCCATACAGAACCACCGGATCACTAAAGCCTACTTTCGTATCTGCTCGACTTGTTGGTCTCGCAGTTAACCTGGTTTATGCTTTTGCACTCGTCGGCGGATTTCCAAACCGCCTGAACCAAGCTTCGCGCGCCTCCGTTACCGTTTAGGAGGCGACCGCCCCAGTCAAACTACCCGCCTTCCACTGTCCCTCACCCGGATTACGGGATGTAGGTTAGAACCACAGAACGATCAGGGTGGTATCTCACCGTTGGCTCCTCCGAGTCCGAGAACCCGGAATCAAAGCCTCCCACCTATCCTGCGCAGATCGCCCCATAGTTCCATGAAAGGGTATAGTAAAGGTGCACGGGGTCTTTCCGTCTAGTGGCGGGCACCCGGCGTCTTCACCGGGACCACAAGTTCGCCGGGCGGCAGGTTAAGACAGTTCTCAGATCGTTACGCCATTCGTGCAGGTCGGAACTTACCCGACAAGGAATTTCGCTACCTTAGGACCGTTATAGTTACGGCCGCCGTTCACCGGGGCTTCAGTTCAAAGCTTCGCCTTGCGGCTGACCTCTCCCTTTAACCTTCCGGCACCGGGCAGGCGTCAGCCCCTATACGTCGTTTTCGACTTTGCAGAGACCTGTGTTTTTGTTAAACAGTCGCCTGAGACTATTCACTGCGGCCCATCTTGCGTGGGCACTCCTTCTCCCGAAGTTACGGAGCTAATGTGCCTAGTTCCTGAACATACCATCACCCGAGCGCCTTAGAATATTCTTCTCGTCCACCTGTGTCGGTTTGTGGTACGGATACCTTACTTCTCCTTAGAGGCTTTTCCTGGCAGACGACCCGGCGGATTTGCCTCTCCGGATCTCCCTTCACTCTGGATTGAAACCATTGCGCACCAGAGCTTACGGTCTGCGTCCCCCCTTCGGTCTTGATCGAAATTCAAGGTAGTGCAGGAATATTAACCTGCTGTCCATCCGCTACGCCTTTCGGCCTCGCGTTAGGCTCCGACTAACCCTGAGCGGATTAACCTTTCTCAGGAATCCTTAGACTTACGGCGACCAGGGTTCGCACCTGGTTTCTCGCTACTTATGCTGGCAGAGTCACTTCCCAACGCTCCAGCCGTCCTTTCGATACGACCTTCACAGCTGTTGAGAACGCTCTCCTACCATTCGTATTGCTACGAATCCGTAACTTCGGTACCATGCTTGAGCCCCGTTATATTGTCGGCACCGAGCCGCTCGACCAGTGAGCTGTTACGCTTTCTTTAAAGGATGGCTGCTTCTAAGCCAACCTCCTGGCTGTCTGAGCGTCCCGACTTCCTTTCCCACTGA
The DNA here is from genome assembly GCA_963853855.1 of uncultured Solibacteraceae bacterium. Taxonomy (GTDB): domain Bacteria; phylum Acidobacteriota; class Terriglobia; order Bryobacterales; family Bryobacteraceae; genus Sulfopaludibacter. The sequence goes on from CAWKYG010000013.1 coordinate 7,134, forward strand.
GCATGAATTTAGGGACCTTAGTTGACGGTCTGGGCTGTTTCCCTTTCGACAATGAAGCTTAGCCCCCACTGTCTGACTCCCTCGCTACACATTCACGGCATTCGCAGTTTGGTTGGATTCGGTAACCTGGGAAGGCCCCTAGTCCAATCAGTTCTCTACCACCGCGACGGACCACGAGAGGCTAGCCCTAAAGCTATTTCGGAGAGAACGAGCTATCACGGAATTTGATTAGCCTTTCACCCCTACCCTCAGCTCATCCAAGCTGTTTTCAACCAACACTGGTTCGGACCTCCATCCGCTGTTACACGGACTTCATCCTGGCCAAGGGTAGATCATCCCGCTTCGCGTCTATTCCCAGCGACTCCATCGCCCTGTTCAGACTCGCTTTCGCTTCGGCTCGCTTTCGCTTAACCTTGCCACTGAGAATAACTAGCCAGCTCATTATGCAATAGGCACGATGTCAGGCATTCGCCTTGCGGCGCATAGCCCTCCAACTGCTTGTAAGCGTGTGGTTTCAGGTACTATTTCACTCCCCTCGCAGGGGTTCTTTTCACCTTTCCCTCACGGTACTGGTTCACTATCGGTCGCAAGTGAGTATTTAGCCTTACCGGATGGTCCCGGTGGATTCCCGCAGGGTTCCACGTGTCCCGCGGTACTTAGGAGCCACTGGAAGGAGGATTGCATTTTCACCTACGCGGCTGTCACGCTCTATGGCCGGCCTTTCCAGACCGTTCGATTAACACTTTCCTATCCCTCGTTTTAACCAAGCGATCTCGCTCCGCTTTCGTCACGGAACGCCCACTTGATTATTGTGGTCCTGCAACCCCAGGCTCTCCTTTCGAATCGCCTGGTTTAGGCTATTCCGATTTCGCTCGCCACTACTTTCGGAATCACGGTTGTTTTCTCTTCCTCCGGGTACTGAGATGGTTCACTTCCCCGAGTTCGCTCCGATCACCCTATGTATTCAGATGAACGTAACTGGGTGTTCGCACCAGTTGGGTTTCCCCATTCGGAAATCTCCGGATCACAGCCTGTTAGCGGCTTCCCGAAGCTTATCGCAGCTGACCACGTCCTTCATCGCCTACTTGCGCCAAGGCATCCACACACACGCCCTTAGTAGCTTGACCATAAAATCTACTTCACACACAAACTGTATCGATGCTATTCTTTTCGCTCGCTCACATACTTGTCTTCGCAACCTCTACTTTCGTAATGCCCGTCGAATATTCAATTGCTCAAAGATCACACTTGCTGTCGTATGTAATGCCCGTCAAAATATTCAATTGTCAAAGATCAGACTGTCCTGCAGTATCAGCAGTCAGCTGACGAACTCACACTGTCGGCTGACTTACTGACTCTGTTCTTTGGTGGGCCTGGGTAGAATCGAACCACCGACCTCACCCTTATCAGGGGTGCGCTCTAGCCAACTGAGCTACAGGCCCAGGCTTACTCTGCCACAACTGGTGGAGCTGGTCGGGATCGAACCGGCGACCTCCTGAATGCAAATCAGGCGCTCTCCCAGCTGAGCTACAGCCCCTTAACTTAATCGAGGCCTTTCAATCCCCGCGCTAAATCAATCGAGGCCAGTTGGATGCAGGGACCACGGAGACCAGTCCACGGCCGCTTCGAGAAGAACTCTCAGTATCTCCAAGTGGAGATCCGGAGCGGACTCACCAGCTTCGACCGAAGCTTGCGATGGCGGTTTGGAGTGGAACGGCTGTCTCTTACTCGCCTACGCTGTACACTCAAGCGCATTGGCTTTCGGAAACTCCACCCACGTTCTCTCTTAGAAAGGAGGTGATCCAGCCGCAGGTTCTCCTACGGCTACCTTGTTACGACTTCACCCCAATCATGAGTCATACCTTGGGCCGCTGCCCCCCTTGCGGGTCAGCCTGCAGACTTCTAGTACAATCCACTTTCGTGATGTGACGGGCGGTGTGTACAAGGCCCGGGAACGTATTCACGGCAGCGTGCTGATCTGCCATTACTAGCGATTCCAGCTTCATGCAGGCGAGTTGCAGCCTGCAATCCGAACTGAGAACGGTTTTTTGCGATTGGCTCCCCCTCGCGGGTTGGCGGCGCTTTGTACCGTCCATTGTAGCACGTGTGTAGCCCTGGACATAAAGGCCATGAGGACTTGACGTCATCCCCACCTTCCTCCAGGTTATCCCTGGCGGTCTCCTGCGAGTTCCACCTTTCGGTGATGGCAACACAGGACAAGGGTTGCGCTCGTTGCGGGACTTAACCCAACATCTCACGACACGAGCTGACGACAGCCATGCAGCACCTCGACTGCACCCCCTTGCGGGGTAGCCGTGTTTCCACCAGCCGTTGACCAAGCCGTTCGAGCCCAGGTAAGGTTCTTCGCGTTGCGTCGAATTGAACCACATGCTCCACCGCTTGTGCGGGCCCCCGTCAATTCCTTTGAGTTTCAGCCTTGCGACTGTACTCCCCAGGCGGCATATTTAACGCGTTAGCTCCGGCACGGACAGAATGAACTGCCCACACCAAATATGCATCGTTTAGGGCGTGGACTACCAGGGTATCTAATCCTGTTTGCTACCCACGCTTTCGTGTCTCAGCGTCAGTTACGGTCCAGAAAGCCGTCTACACCACCGGTGTTCCTCCTGATATCTACGCATTTCACCGCTACACCAGGAATTCCACTTTCCTCTCCCGCACTCTAGTCACTCAGTATTCGGCGCACCCTCCCAGTTGAGCCGGGAGATTTCACACCAAACTTAAACAACCGCCTACACACCCTTTACGCCCAGTAACTCCGAACAACGCTTGCTGCCTACGTATTACCGCGGCTGCTGGCACGTAGTTAGCCGCAGCTGCTTCTGCAGGTACCGTCATAATCTTCCCTGCCGAAAGAGCTTTACACCCCGAAGGGCTTCATCGCTCACGCGGCGTCGCTGCATCAGGGTTTCCCCCATTGTGCAAGATTCCCCACTGCTGCCTCCCGTAGGAGTCTGGCCCGTGTTTCAGTGCCAGTGTGGCCGTGTGCCCTCTCAGGCCGGCTACCGATCTCTGCCTTGGTAGGCTTTTACCCTACCAACTAGCTAATCGGCCGCGGACTCCTCCTTCAGCGCATTGCTGCTTTCCTCTCTCGAGCTTATGCGGTATTAGCGCCGGTTTCCCAGCGTTATTCCCCACTAAAAGGTAGATTATCCACGTGTTACTCACCCGTACGCCACTGTACTCATGGATTGCTCCACTTTCTCGTTCGACTTGCATGTGTTAGGCGCGCCGCCAGCGTTGATTCTGAGCCGGGATCAAACTCTCATTTGAATGTTAATGAGTATTGACAATCGCTCCGGTTTTACTCAGAGTTCTGACGAGTTCTTCTTTACTGCATCCAACCAGATTGTCAAAGATCTGCGCAAGCAATCCCAGGCATCGTAATACCCAGAACTACTGCAGGCCTCGAAACTTGTTTCGGCGTTTTTGCTCACGACCGATTTACATCAGTGGAGCAGTGCTCGCCGCAGAAAAAATTTTCAGTGATTGCGACCGGAAATTCGGTCTTGCACTCGGCTGACTTCACCTAGAGTAACAAACCGAACCAAGCTTGGCAAGCACGACAAAAAAAAGATCAGTGGACCAGGGGCCCGAACGGCCCGCAACGCCGCCCGGCATCCCTCTGTACCTTCCTGATAGACGTTTCCGGGGTGCCCCCGGTTTCACTGCTCGGAGGCGGGAGGCTGATGCAGGTACACGGTCCGCGTGGGGAACGGCATGTCGATGTTTTCTTCCTGAAAACGCTTATAGATACGCTTCCTCAGTTCGTTCCGTACACCGTATTGATTGGCAAACTCCGCCACCTGGTAGCCGAGCGTCAGCACCAGAGAGGAGTCGCCGAAGCCGGGATCGAAGGTGACCACCGGGGCCGGATTGGCCAGCAACCCGGGGATGTCTCCGGCCCCCTTCGCCGCAATTTCGAGCAGGATCCGCTCCACCCGGTCGAGATCGGAACCATAGCTCACGCCCACCTGCAGCGAGACCCCGAGCCGCTTTTCAGGCAGGTAGTAATTCGTCACGACGGCCTGGCTGAGCTTGGCGTTTGGAATGATGATCATATTATTCGCCAGGGCCCGAATGGCGGTGCTGCGCCAACTGATGTCGTTGACGTATCCCTCCTCGCCGGAGTTCAGTTTGATGTAGTCGCCCAGGCGGATCTGGCCCGCTACAGCGATATAGAATCCGGCGAACAGGTTCGACAGGGTGTCCTGAAGAGCCAGCGCGACGGCCAGACCGCCGACCCCGAGAGCCGTCAGGATGGGCGTAATCTTGAGGCCGAACGCTCCCAGAGTCAGCACGATTCCGAGGATTAGCACCGCCAGTTGAGCCAGGTTTTGGGTCAGGGTGGTGACCGGCAGGGCCCCGGGAATCTGCGCCCCGTAGTGCCGTACAAGGTCGCCGGCCACGCGCATGAACATCATGGTGAGCGACACGGCCCAGAGGGCCATGAGCAGGTTCGGCCCCCACACGTGGATAATCCCGGAAGGCAACTCGGAGGACTGAATGGCCAGGTGTCCAGCCAGAATGAACATCCAGATGATGGTCGGGCCGTCCAGGGCTTCGGCAACAATGGTCCCCGGGCGGGTGTTGGTCCGCCGGTTCCAGGCCCGGAGACTGGCGAGCAATATCCGGCGCAGCAGCCAGGCCACGCCCAGCGTGACCGCGAAAACCAGACACGGCACCAAAAGCAGGCTCGGACGTTGCGCCAGGACCTTCCATGCACCCATTCTCTAAGGTTCTCACACTAAATCGGTTGCACGTCCGGGGCAGGCCACTCGTCAACCAGACGTGCGCACTCGTGCCCCACTTCTCTGTCTGCTGCTGGCGGCCGGCTTGTACGCGGCAGACGAACCCTCGGCGCGCCAGTTGTACCAGAAAGGGCGGCAGGCTGAAAAGGCCGGGCACATGGCGCAGGCGTATCTGCTGTATTCCGAAGCGGCGGCCATGGCGCCCAAGAATCATCTGTACTGGCTGCGCGCCCAGGCGGTGCAATCGCGGGCGGGCCTGGAAGCCAAGCCCACGCCGCAGATCACGCTTCCATCCGATGCCGAAAAGGCTTTTGCCGATGCGATGGCGCTGGACCCGGAACCGCCTCCGGTTCCGGAAGCCACGCCGCAGGATATCGCGTCGTCCCGGCGGGCGCTGCCGCCGATGGAACTGAAACCCGACCCTGCCGACGTGGTACGGGATTTCGACCTGACGGGAGATTCCAGGAAGCTATTCGAGGATTTCGCCAAAATATACGGCTTCGACGCGGTATTCGATGGGGATTACCAGCCAGGCAAGACGATCCATTTCCGGCTCCACGATGCCAATTACCGCGACGCCTTCCATGCGCTGGAAGCGGCCACCAATTCGTTCATTGTGCCGCTGACTCCCAAGATGTTTCTGGTGGCAACGGATTCGCCGCAAAAGCGCACCGAAGTCGAGCCCACCGTGGCCGTGGCGATCCGCCTGCCGGAGGTGGCCTCGCAGCAGGATTTCAACGGCATGGTCACCGCGGTCCAGCAGGCGCTGGCGCTGCAGAAGGTTTCGTTCGACACGCAAAACAACACCGTAATTATCCGCGACCACCTTTCCAAAGTGCTTCCGGCGGAGGCGCTGTTCCGCGACCTGCTGTATCCCCGCGCGCAGGTGATGATCGATATGCAGATTATCGAGCTATCCAACAGCAACACGATGACGTATGGCGTTCAGTTCCCCACGATGTTCTCGCTCACGCCGCTGACCAACTGGTTTAATAATCCGGTCAATGTGCCGCAGAACATTATTGGGCTATTGAAATTCGGCGGCGGGAAGACAGCATTCGGAATCGGAGTCATGATGCCCGATTTCGAAGCGCAGTTTTCGCGCAGCGAAGCCACGGTGCTGCTGCGCTCTTCGCTGCGCTCGGTGAATGGCCAGGCTGCGACGTTTCACGCGGGCGACCGCTATCCGATCCTGACGGCAGGCTACTACGGCCCGCAAGGTCCGGCGGGGACGACGACTCCCGGGAGCAGCAATCCGGGCACGACTCCCGGAACGACCCCTTCCACAGGCAGCACCGGCGTAACCAATACGGGCGTTTTGAGCTTGGGGCAAAGCTCTATTTCGTGGACTTACACGCCCGGGAGCGACCTTCCGCAGGCGGTCAGCGTGACTGTTACCAGCAACACCTCGGCGCCGGCTTATGTGGCTACGGTGACCAGTTCCAGCCCGTGGCTGGCGGTGAACAGCCAGCAGGTGCTGTCCGGCAGCCTGCCGGCTACATTGACAGTAGCGCCCGGCGATACGGTGACGGCGCTGACGCCGGGCACATACACGGGGATCGTGCAGGTAAGCGGATCGGATGGCTCGGTGGCGTTCGTCACCGTCACGCTGACGGTGGCCGGCGCCACGCAGAACCTTACGCTATCCCCGGCTTCGATCGCTCTCTCCTCGGGGACCGGCGGTTACACGGTGCAACAAAACGTGAGCGTGACCAGCCCGGTAAGCGGAACCTTGAGCGCGGCGGTATTCGGTACCGGCCTTTCGATTTCGATTCCGACCACCACGGTGACAGCGGGCACGGCGGTCACGCTGGCAGTTTTGGGAAATCCGGTCGGCCTGGCGGCGCAAACCTACGAGGGCATTCTGAGCGTGACGGTGGAAGACGTAACCCAGGAAGAGCCCGTGACATTCACGGTGATTTCAGCCGGCAGCATTTATCTGAGCCAAAATATGATTCCGTGGACCTACACCTCGGGCGGCACCTTACCGGCGGCCACCAGCGTGGCGATCTCCAGCACCAGCGGAACCGGCAGTTTCAGCGCGGTGGCTTCGAGCGCGGGAGGCTGGCTGCTGGTAAACGGAGCCACGACGGCGACAGGCACTCAGCCGTCCACGCTGATTATCAGCGCATCGTCCAACCTGGCAAATCTCGGCACGGGCAACTACACGGGGTCCATACAATTCAAGTCGTCGGACGGATCCATGGCATACCTGACCGTGACTCTGATAGTGAATGGAGGAACTGCCACGGGGGTGACGGTCTCGCCCAATCCGATCACGCTAAGTTCGGGCCTGACAGGAGTCGCGGTGCAGCAGGCGATCACAGTCACCAGCGCTACCAGCGGAGCCCTGACCGCAACTATCACCGGCTCCGGCTTATCCATTTCCGGAGTGAGCGATACGGTAACGGCAGGCGTGCCGGCAACCTTCACGTTGACTGCCGATCCTACGGGGCTCGGGGCGAGCACTTATGTCGGCTCGCTCGCGGTAACGGCGAATGGCGTTACGCAAAACGTGGAGGTTTCGTTCAGCGTGGGCGCGATCAACAGCGGAAGCAACGGAGTCACCAACTACACCCCACCTCCCTCGTTCAGTTACGAAGATCTGGGGCTGACTATGAAAGTGACTCCGCTGGTGCATAACATGGACGAAACCACGCTCGATGTAGATGCCGAGTACAAAGTACTGACGGGCCAATCGCTCAACGGCCTCCCGATCATTGCAAATCGTGCGATAAAGTCGACTGTGCGGCTGAAGATAGGGGAATGGGCCGTGGTGTCGGGATTGCTGAATAACAGCGATGCCCATACCATCGCCGGGTTGGCCGGCTTTTCGCACGTGCCATTCCTGGATGCGCTGACCAGCACGCGGGAGCACGATAAGAGCGATTCGCAACTGCTGTTGTTGATGCGGCCGCGGCTGATTACGGCGCCTCCCAACCAGGCTCTCACGGGCACCTACTTCCTGGGCAGCGAGACTCGGCCAGAAACTCCGTTGCGATGATTGGAGCACCGCCGGATGTTATGGTGAGACTGAAATGTCTCGAATGCTGGAAGAAATCAGGCAGCAGCCGGAAGCCCTGGCGCGCACGTTATCGGCGGAGATGCGGCGCGTAGAGCGATTCAAGCGCCTGCTGGAGAAGAATCGTCCGCGACTGGTGGTGCTGGTGGCGCGGGGCACATCGGACAACGCGGCGCTGTTCGGGCGGTATCTGATCGAGATCACCACCGGAATCCCGGTATCGCTGGCCGCGCCTTCGATTGCCACGCTGTATCAGGCGCCCATGGACTATCGCGACACGCTGGTGGTGGCGATTTCCCAATCGGGCGAATCCACCGACACAAACCTGGTGCTGGAGCGGGCGCGGCAGCAGGGCGCGCGCACGCTGGGCATCACCAACGAGAGCCGCAGCACGCTGGCGCGGACGGCCGAGCATGTGTTTCTGGTGCGGGCGGGCAAGGAGAAGAGCGTGGCCGCCACCAAAACCTACACCGGCCAGATGCTCACCATGTACCTGCTGGCGTACGCGCTGGGCGGCGGCGTGCGCATAGCCGACCTGGAGCGGATTCCGGAAGCGGTGGCGGCTGCCTTGCGCCTGGAGCCGGAAATCGACGCGCTGAGCGAGCGATACCGGTTTATGCGGTATGCCGTGGTGGTGGGGCGCGGGCTGAATTACGCCAACGCCTTCGAATTCGCGCTGAAACTGATGGAGACCTGCTACATTGTGGCGGAACGATTTTCGTCGGCCGATTTTCTACACGGGCCTATCGCCCTGGTGGAACCGAATTTTCCCGTTTTGGCTTTCGCTCCGCCGGGAGTCACGTGGAGTTCGATCAGTGAGACGATGGACCGGCTGAAGCGCCTGGAGGCGGAGATCGTCGCGATCAGCGATGGCGGCAACCGCGAAGTGGACCGGTACGCCACGCGAGTGATCCGCCTGCCGCGGCGGGTGAAAGAAGTGCTCACGCCGATTCCGTACATCGTGCCGGCGCAGATCTTCGCGGCGTGCCTGGCGGTGCAAAAGGGGTTGAACCCAGACAAGCCGCGGACGTTGAGCAAAGTCACGCTGACGTTGTAAGTTCCTCAGTGCGTTTTTCGCGGGGAGTACTTGTTCAGTTCCGCGATGAGCCTTCCGGCCGCTTCGGGCATTTTGGCGCCGCTGTTCAGAATCTGCTTGCCGGTCCACTTATGCCCATACATGACTTTGTTCTCATCGAGGTCATTGCGCATGGTGGCGCCGTCCAGCGAGGCGCCGGCGAACACCCCGCGGGAACGGGACCAGGAGAGGATTTCGGCGCTCATCAGGGCATCGGTCTGCGCGGTGGCGTTGCGGCCGACAGGCCCCAACGCGGCAGTGGCATCGACTCCGATGGTGAACTTGGATGTGGTCAGGCGCTTCATGCCGCGCTCATTCATTACCAGCAGGACCACATCGCTCGAGGAGAAGCCAACCTGGAGGCCAAAGCTGCCGCCTTCGATGCGCATGGCGGCCGGGGGTCCCCATCCCTGTCCCGCCTGGCGGCACAAAGCGAAGCCCCGGCCGTATTTTCCGCCGAACACGAAGGCTCCTTTCATCATTCCCGGAACCAGGACGATGCATTCGCTGCGATCCAGCAGGTCCTGGGGAATGGCTTTATCGGGAGCCGACATGATTTCCGAGAACAGGTCCGCGGCATCACCCAGCCGGTCGGACGTTTTATTTTTTTCGGCCGCGGGCAGGACGGAACATCCCAGAGCCACGGCGAGTATTACCGGGAACAGACGCATAATCCATGTTGGCACACGGCGCTGCTCTACGGCACTTTGGCGCCGCCCATGGAGGCTGTGCCCAACATGCCGCCCAGCCCCATGGTCTCGACGGCGCTGGAAGGCACGATGACCATCGAACCGCGCTCCTTGATGGCTTCGTACAGCATGTTCATGGCGCGCAGGTGCATGGCCACCGGATTGTTCTGGTAGGTGATCGCGGCCTTGGCGAACTTCTCGGCGATTTCGGTTTCGGCCTGGCCCAAAATGACGCGCGCCCGGCGTTCCCGCTCGGCCTGGGCTTCGCGCGACATGGCATCCTGGAGTCCGCCGGGAATCTGCACATCGCGAATCTCCACGCTTTGCACGGTGATGCCCCAGGGATTGGTCTTTTCGTCGAGAATGCGCTGGAGTTCCTTGCCGAGCGTCTCGCGGTCTGCCACCATCTGGTGCAACTCGTGACGGCCGATGGATTCACGCAAAGCGGTCTGCGCGCTCATCATGATGGCCTGCGTGAAATCCTGCACTTCGAGGATGGACTTCTCGGCGTTCCACACCATCCAGAACACAATGGCGTCTACGTTCACCGGGACGGTGTCGCGCGTCAGGGTGGATTCGGCCGAAACGCTGGAGACCTGCACGCGCTGATCCACGTACTTGCTCAGCTTGTCTACCACCGGAATCATGTGGAACAGGCCGGGCCCGCGCAGACCGGCGTACTTGCCGAAGCGCAGAACGGCCACCTTCTCCCACTGGTCCGCAATGCGCAGCGAGAACAGCAGGTACACGCCGGCCAGAACGCCCACGATACCGGGGGCGGGGTTACCCAGCAGGCCCGACATTACGGCGCCCACCGCGGCACACACTATGCATAGCGTTACGCCCACACTGCTCAAACGCATGTCGCTCTGATTCGTACTCATCGCATCACCGCCTGTTTTTTTCAGAATCGTTCTGACGCTCATGGATCTGCTCCAATAGTTCTTCCAGAGTGAATCCGGCCGCGCCGGCCCGGGAAATGAAATCCGTTACCAACTGGTTGAGCTGCCGCTGCCGTTCCACTTCGTCCCTCTTCACTTTCTGCTGGCTGATAAAGGTCCCGGTTCCCTGCTGGGTCTCGAGGACGCCACGAATCTCGAGTTCGCGATAGGCCCGCATCACCGTATTGGGATTGATGGAGAGATCTACCGCGACCTGACGCACGGTGGGAAGCTGATGGCCCGCGGCGAGATTTCCCGCGGCGATGCCACCCATAACCTGGTCGATGATCTGGCGATACACCGGTACGCCGCTCCGATCGTCCAAGCGGAACTCGAAGGGCTTTTTTCCGTTCTGTGCCAAGCTCTTCATCTAGAAATATAGTGTACTAGTTGATTGATACATGTCAAGAGTTTTTTATTCCGCTGATAAAATCTTTGGTTCACCACCCGCCGCCAAGTTGCGCCAAGATGATGAGATTATCCGCTAACGGGAAGAGGCGCTATGCAGTTCTCGTCTTACGAAACGCAAGGCTTCTACGATGAGATGTTCGAGGACGATGGCCGGCCGAGGCCGCACGTCCAACTGCTGCTGGAGACGATCCAGTCACTCTCGGATGGCCAGTTGCTGCGCTACAAGCACGCCGCCGAGCGGCTGTTGCTGCAGATGGGCATCACCTTCAATGTGTACGGCGATTCGGCCGGCACCGAGCGCATCTTTCCGTTCGACCTGGTGCCGCGCATCATTCCAGCGGCCGAATGGGACTACATCGAACGCGGCCTGAAGCAGCGGATTCACGCCCTGAACGCGTTCCTGGACGATGTGTATCACGATCAGAAGATCCTCAAAGACGGCACGATTCCCGCCGATGTGATCACTTCCGCCGTCTCCTACCGCAAGGAGTGCCACGGGCTGAACCCGCCTTGGGGGGTGTGGTGCCACATCACGGGCACCGACCTGGTGCGCGACCGCGACGGGCAATACTATGTGCTGGAAGACAACCTGCGCGTGCCGTCGGGGGTTTCCTATGTGCTGGAGAACCGCGAGGTGCTGAAGCGGATTTTCCCGGCGGTATTCGAAGGCCTTTCGGTGCGGCCGGTGACCGAGTACCCCAGTCGGCTGCTGGCGATGCTGGAGTCGATCGCGCCGGCGGGAAGGAGCAATCCGCGGGTGGTGCTGCTGACGCCGGGCATCTACAACTCGGCCTATTTCGAGCACAGCTTCCTGGCGCAGCAGATGGGCGTGCAGGTGGTGGAAGGCCGCGACCTGGTGGTGACGCGCGATGGGGTTTTCATGCGAACCACGCGCGGGCTGCAGCCGGTGGATGTGATCTATCGCCGGGTGGACGACGATTTTCTGGATCCCGAAGTATTCCGCGCGGATTCGCTGCTGGGCGTGCCGGGCCTGATGGGGGCGTACCGCGCCGGGCGGGTGGCACTGGCCAATGCTCCGGGCAACGGGATTGCCGACGATAAAGTGATCTACGCTTACGTGCCGGATATGATCCGCTATTACGAAGGAGCCGAACCGATTCTGCCGAACGTACCGACCTATCTATGCTGGCGCGAGGAGGATCGGAAGTACGTGCTGGAGAATCTGGATCGACTGGTGGTCAAGAGCGCCAACGAATCCGGCGGCTACGGGATGCTGGTAGGCCCGCACGCGACCAAACAGCAGTGCGCCGAGTTCGCCGGGAAGATCCAAAGCAATCCACGCAATTTCATCGCGCAGCCGACTCTGGCGCTTTCGCGCGTGCCGACTATCGTGGACGATCATTTCGAAGGCCGGCATGTGGATTTGCGGCCGTACATTCTGTGCGGGCAAGAGATTTACGTGCTGCCGGGCGGGTTGACGCGGGTGGCCATGAAGAAAGGATCGCTGGTGGTGAACTCATCGCAGGGCGGCGGCAGTAAAGATACCTGGGTGCTGGCGCCGCCGGCGCCGGGCGCGCAACAGAGCCAGGAGCAATAGGATGTCCGAGACCAGTTCCCTACTCAGCCGGGTGGCCAATTCGGTCTACTGGATGGGCCGCTATATCGAGCGCGCCGAGAATGTGGCGCGCTTTATCGACGTGAACCACAACATGATGCTGGACCTGCCGCAGGGGTATCAGGACCAGTGGCAGCCGATCGTAGACACCACCGGTGACCGGGCAGTATTCCAACAGCGCCACGGCGCGGCGACGCGCGAGAACGTTTTCCGGTTTCTGGCGCTGGACGCGGAGAACCCGAACTCGATCCTCTCCTGCGTGCAAAGCGCGCGCGAGAACGCGCGTTCGGTGCGGGAGACGATTTCGTCGGAAATGTGGCAGCAGATCAATAGTCTGTACCTGCTGATCTCCGGCGAGCGCAACCGGCGCGCGGACGAATCGCTGCCGGATTTCTGCCACATGATCCGGATGGCGTGCCACTTGTTTCAGGGCATCCTGGAAGTGACCATGAGCCACAACGAGGCGTGGCATTTTATCCGCCTGGGCACGGGCCTGGAGCGCGCCGATAAGACCAGCCGCATGCTGGATGTGAAGTATTTCATTCTGCTGCCCGCGGTGGCCGACGTGGGCACGCCGTTCGACGACGTGCAATGGTCCAGCGTGCTGAAAAGCGTCAGCGCTTTCGAGATGTATCGCAAGCTGTACGGGCGCATCTCGCCGGAGCGGATTGTCGGGTTTCTATTGCTCAACAACGAATTTCCACGGGCGGTGCATCGCTGCATCCGGGTCGCGGACCAGTCGCTGCACATCATCACGGGAACGCCTATGGGATCGTTTTCCTGCGTCTCCGAACAGCGCCTGGGCCTATTGCGTTCCGAGCTGGACTACTGCAACGTGACCGAGATCATCTCGGGCGGCCTGCACGAATTCTGCGACACGCTGCAGGCCAAAATGAATACCATCGACGAATGTATACTCGGGGACTTTTTCGCGCAGCGTCCCGCGGCCATGAGCGCGGGCGCGGCACCGGATAAACGATGAAATAGTCAGCGCGTTAACGTCCCAGACACGACGCCGACAACTCCACGACAGGCCTATCGCGGTGCGCCTTCATCAGCGCCCAGGAAATCATGCGGCAACGTCGAACAGTATCAACCAAATCGGGAGGCAATTCGTCGTGGGCGATCCGGTCCGGGACGATCTCCCGCGCGGCAGACTGCGCTCGTTGAATTGCGTCCTGCTTAGTTCTACTGTGTCATAAAAAACAAATCTGTCTTATAATGTTTTCGTGGCTGAGAAAATCCTGGCGCCAGCCCCACAGGAGAAACGCCTCGCCGCATACATGGACTGGCTGGCGCAAGCGGTGGGGCATGCGGACCGCGAACTTCCTCTGCGGAATTACTGTACCGGCTTGTTGCTCGACGGAGAACGGAAAAGCGTCGAGCCCATGGCCGCGCGCTTGGCTCCCGATCATGTGCAGAGCATGCACGAGTCGTTGCATCACTTCGTCGCAGAGTCGCCCTGGAGCGATGCCGACATGATGCGGCAGGTCCGCGATTACGTCCTGCCGGCAATGCAGAAAACAGGGCCGGTAACGGCTTGGATTGTAGATGAGACCAGCTTCGTCAAGAAGGGCACTCATTCGGTGGGAGTAGCACGGCAGTATTGTGGCCGGGTGGGAAAGACGGAGAACTGCCAGGTGGCGGTGAGTCTCTCGGTGGCTACCGCGATCGGGAGTCTGCCCATAGCCTGGCGGGTGTATCTGCCGGAGGAATGGGCCAATGACCCCGTGCGGCGAACGGAGGTCGACATACCCAAGCATGTGCAGTTCCAGACCAAGCCGCAGATTGCGCTGGCGCAGATTCGGCAAGCGGTGAAGGACAAGGTGCCGCCCGGGGTGGTGCTGGCCGATGAAGTGTATGGATCCAGTGTCGATTTCCGGGATGGTGTGGCGGAACTGAAGCTGGACTATTCGGTGGCGGTAAGATCCACGACGACGGTATGGGCGCTGGAACGACAGCCGTTGCCGCCCAAGCCTTGGAGCGGGAGGGGGCCGCGGCCCAAACGGGTGCAACGGGACCGGACGCACCAACCGATCTCGGTGGCGCAGTTAGCGCGGGAGTTGCCGGAGAAAGCTTGGCGTGAGGTAGCCTGGCGCGAAGGCAGTAAAGAACCGTTGCGTTCGCGTTTTGCCGCATTGCGGGTCAGACCCTCGTCCGACCGCAAAGGCGCACAGCCAGAGCAGTGGTTGCTGATCGAGTGGCCCGCCGGAGCAGGGGAGCCAAGCGGCTACTGGTTGGCGCATTTGCCAGTGAAACTCTCGTTGAAACGGTTGGTCTGGATCAGCAAGCACCGCTGGGTGATCGAGCGCGACTACGAGGAACTCAAACAGGAGCTTGGATTGGGTCATTACGAAGGCCGCAACTGGCGGGGGTTTCACCATCACGGAACGTTATGTATTGCGGCTTACGGCTTCTTGATATCGGAAAGAAGCCGTTTTTCCCCCTCAGCCCACGTCGGCCATCTTGGACTACGCACCGCCCCGATACCTCCCGACTTCCGGCCGCGGGGGACGAAGAGTTCGCGCCCAACGGCATAACCCCCATTCGATAGCGACACTGCGTATCCGGATCGCCCGATTCCTGGTGCAGCAGCTTCCCTGCTGCCCTTTGTGTTGTCGTCTACGCGTATAATTTATGACACAGTAGAATTAGAATCGGCGTACAGGAGAACATTCAACTCCGGCACCTCTGCGATCCAACGGCCGGCATCGGCAATCCCACGGGGGGATGTCGTCTACCAAATAGGGACTTGGGTTTCGTCTGGGCGTCTTCGATGCTTCGTACGAGCGGCGCGTGATTCTGAAGTGACATGTTGTACGCTTAAGGAGAAAACGTCATGTCCGAACCAAGAGAAGTCTTTATAGAACGGCTGATGACCCGCATCGGTCACCTTGCAAAAATTCCAAAGGTCCAGGTTTAGCGCGCCGTCGGGCCGATACTCGGCCTGTTCATTGCCGAGTTGCTGGCGAGTACGCTCTGCAAGAGTTGCTCTTCTTCCGATTGCGCCTTTACGGTGATACGGGACGCCAAAGGCTGACCGCCCAAATGGACAGCCAGCCTGTCGATCTCTTCGTCCCAATCGGCGAATAGATCGTACTGCTGGAAGATCGACAACCGGTGGTCACCGTGTGACAGTTCTTTTTCGAGACGGAGAGGGATGATGGTGAAGTTAGCTTCAGGCTGCGCCATCGCGATGTCGAAGGCGTTTTGCAATTCCGTTTCCACAAAACCGGGGCTGTCGCCGATTTTGCGCAGCGCCGCCGCGCTCATGCAAAAGATGAAATACCGACTCTTCGCGATAGCCTTCGAGATTTGCGGCAGCCATTTCCCTGGGCCTATGTCGACCTTGTCAAACCAGACCCTGACCTTGCGCTGCTTGAGGGAAGCATACAGCTTGCGCACCGTGAGAAGGTCGTCGTGTGCGTAGCTGAGAAAGACGTGCGGCTTGTCAACGTCGCTCATGTCCACACATCCGCTGGATCTTTCGAACGCGCGACGGCGCCGCCAAAGGTGGGCAACGGCGCAACGAGCTTCAGAGAGCGCAGTTGCGCCATGTGATTAGGATGCCGAACTCTTTTCAATCTTTTCAGACTGACCTGGATAAGACCCAATCCTGTTCACTTAGCGGGGGGCTGGTTAGCTTCTGTGGGGCAGTTATAAGCGGCGGGCTTCAGTCGGCCTTTCTCATCGTTTGCGAGAGGTCGGGCTAAAGCCGTGGCGCGGTCCCGGGCGGAGAGGATTCCGTTCTACTGGAGTTTCCCGCGGCCGTCCACCTGCCACACGGTCTCGACGGAATCGCCGCGCAGGCCGTAGACCTGCTCGTGAAGGTTGACCGCCACGCAGATGTGGTTGGGAATCACGTGGACGCGGTCGCCGACCTGAAATTCGCGTTCTGCGTGAGCGAGGTCCACGTAGCCGTGCTCTTCATTCATCTTGTGGAACCTGGCTCCGGGGGCTTCCAGGATGTGGCCGAAGGTCACCTCGCTGGAATTGGCGAGGCGGTCCGAGGAGAACGTCTTGGACCCGCCATCGATGATCATATGGCCGGGGCGCGCGGTGGAGACCACGGTCGTCAGAATGGACGCGGCGCAATCCTCGAGGGTGCAGCCGCCGCTGCGGATGGTGTTGATATCGTTGAACACATAGGTGCCGGGGCGGATCTCGGTGAGTCCCTCGATTTCATGAGAGTGGAACAGAGTGGGGGTGGACCCGCCGCTGACAATGCGCGTCCCGATGCCCGCCTTGCGGAAATCCGCCAGGATGCCGGCCAGCAATTCCGAGAGCTGGGCCAGCGCGGCCAGCCCGGTGGCGTCGAGGTCCTTGATATGGCCGGGATAGAAGGTGATGCCTTCCAGGGTGAGGTGCGGCAATTTTTCGATGCACCGCGCCAGTTCGAGCAACGGCGCGCCGGGCGCCACGCCCACGCGGCCGAGGCCCACGTCCACTTCGGCCAGGACTCCGAGTTCGACGCTTGCCGCGCCGGCGGCGTCGCTCAGTTGCCGCGCGGCGACGATGCTGTCGAGGGCCACGGTCACGCGGGTCCGCCGGGCCACTTGCATCAGCCGGTCGAGTTTGGGATGGCCGATGATGGGATAGGCCAGCAGCATGTCGGCGGGCTCGGCGCCGAGCATCACTTCGGCTTCCGAGACTTTCGCCACGGTGAGGCCGGCGGCGCCGGAAGCGAGTTGCAGTTTACCGATGCGCACGCTTTTGTGCGTCTTGGTGTGGGGCCGCAGGCGGAGCCCGTGTTGCGCGGCGTAATCGCCGACGCGGCGCAGATTGCGCTCCATGACGTCGAGGTCTACTACCAGGCGGGGGGTATCGATTTCGGAAACGTGCATGTATTCAGGATAGGGGATGGGGGCCGGGGATTGGTGGGGCCGGGGGCCTGGGGTCAGGGGCCGGGGATTAGTTAGGGGAGTTTAGGTAAGTTGATGAGTAAGTGTGGGGTGACTCGAAATCAGGTGGAATAGACGCTGACCCGGGTGACGGTACGGAAGCCCATGCGCTCATAAAGGCGGTAGCCAGCCGGGGTGGACTGGAGGATGGTGGATTCGAGGTTGTGGTAGCGGCGAAAATCATCGAGGGCGCAACGCATGATGGCTTCGCCGAAGCCCCTGCGCTGGAACTGCGGCACGGTGGCGACGTTATAAACGCCGACGGCGCCGCCGCCGAGTACCAGGGCGGTGGTGGAAACGGGTTCGGAATCCACGTAGCCGACGTACGCGGCGAACTGGCGGAAGACGGTGAGGTTGTCGAACACCTCGTGAAACCAGGCCAGGGGGACATGGAAGCAGATGGACCCGATGGCGCAGAAGGCATCGCGCGTGATGGGGTCGGTTACGCGCCGGATTTCCAGGCAAGGGAGTTTGTGGAGAGGCGGCGCGATGCGCCCGGCGATCATGCCGGGCAGGTCCACGGAATGGCGGAGGCCCATCCTCTCCATGACGCTCCGCAGACGGCGCCGGGGCCGAGGGGCGATCCAGTCTTCACAGACCCAATAGGCCCACTCGAGCCCGCGCGCATTGAAATGCATGCCGGGGAGGAGAACGCGCTGAGCGAGCTCGGCTTCAGTGAGGACAGGGCCGGCGAGGAAGGCGGCGTTGAACATCTGGAATGTGACGCCGGCGGAGGCGATACTGACGCCATTCAGTTCGCGAACTTCGCCGGACGCGCGGTTCGCCGCAATGACGCGGAACGATTCGCGAAGGTTATCGGCGACGTTCTCGAAGTTCACAGTCATTAGGGTAGCAGGGGATGTTCAACGCGGAGATGCGGAGAAGAAGGGGGTTAGGGATGGGGGTTGGGGGTGGGGAATGGTGCGGCCCTTCGGGCCGAATTTCTTCCTACTCAAGTCCGCCTGCCGCGATCAGGGCTTCGATGGCGGCTATGTCTTTGTAAAAAGGCCGGTCGCCTTCGATCGGCGGACTCACACGCCGGATCCTGGCCCGCGCTTCCTCCAGCGCCGGACTGGTTTTGAGAGGCGCGAGCAGATCCAGCGCCCGCGCGGCCGTCAGCGCCTCGATGGCCAGCACCAGGCGTGTGTTGCGCACTACGCGCTGCAACTTCACCGCCGAGGTCATCCCCATGCTTACGAAATCCTCTTTATTTCCGCTGGTGGTGATGGATCCGGTGGACGCCGGATGCGCCAGCACGCGGTTCTCGGCCACCAGGCTCGCGGCCGTTACCTGCACCATCATGAGGCCCGACTCCAGGCCCGCGTGACCGGCCAGAAATGCGGGCAACTGCTCATTGAGCGCGGGATTCACCAGCCGGTCGATGCGCCGCTCGGAAATGCCCGCGAGGGCGGCCAGGGCGATGGCCAGAAAGTCGAGTTGAAAGGCCAGGGATTCGCCGTGAAAATTTCCGCCGGAAAGGATCTCTTCGCCGAACACCAGCGGATTGTCGGTGGCCGAGTTCAATTCGATCGCGAACACGCGCCGCGCCTCGGCCAGGGCCTCGCGCACCGGCCCGTGGACCTGCGGAATGCAGCGTAGGGAATAGGCGTCCTGCACGCGGCCGCAGCCGCGGTGCGATTCGCGAATCTCGCTACCTTCGAGCAGACCGCGCAGACGCGCCGCGCTTTCGGTTTGCCCCGGATGCGGGCGCGCCGCCTGAATGCGCTCGTCGAAGGCCCGCGGCGTACCGCGCTGCGCGTCCAGCGTCATGGCTGCCACCACCTCCGCCGTGGCGGCAAGCAGTTCCGCGGCCTCCAATTCCAGGCAGCCGATCGCCAGCATCGCCTGCGTGCCGTTGATGAGGCTGATGCCTTCCTTGGGATGCAGTTCGATGGCCTCGACGCCGGCGCGCGCCAGGGCATCCGCGCCGGGCATCACCGCGCCCTCGAATTCGGCTTCGCCTTCGCCGATCAGCACCAGCGCCATGTGGGCCAGCGGAGCCAGGTCGCCGGAAGCGCCCACGCTGCCTTGCGACGGAACCACGGGAGTGACTCCGCGATTTAACAGGTCGCAGAGGCGCTGCGCCACCAGCGGGCGGATGCCGGAGAAGCCCTTGGCCACCACGTTGGCGCGGATCAGCATCATGGCGCGGACCGCTTCCCGCGGCATGGCATCGCCCACACCCACGGAGTGCGAGCGGATCACGTTGCGCTGCAACTGGTCCAGGTCCTGGCGCGGAATGCGCACATTGGCCAACAGCCCCACCCCGGTGTTGACCGCATAGATAGGATCGTCGCCCGCGGCCAGACGGTCGATCAGGGCGCGCGAGGCGGTCATGCGCGCCACCGCCGCTTCGGTCAAAGAAACATCCGAGGTCCGCGCCCGGGCAATCGCCCCAACAGCCTTAATGGTAAGGCTGTCTCCGTCGAGGTGCATGACTAAGAATGCCGTTTCTGACGCGCCGAAATCAACTCTTCAATGTTGACCAGTTCCGTGGGGTAGTCGCCGGTGTAGCAGGCGTAGCAATATTCGTGGCGCTGATCGTCATCCACGGCTTTGCGCAGAGACCCCAGCGAGAGGTACCCCACGCTATCGGCTTCCACGAACCGGCGAATCTCTTCAATGGTGTGGTTGGAGGCGATCAGTTCGCTCTTGGTGGGCGTGTCCACACCGTAAAAGCAGGGCGAAATGGTGGGCGGGCACGAAATCCGCAGGTGCACTTCGCGCGCCCCCGCCTGCCGCACCATGCGCACAATCTTGCGGCTGGTAGTGCCGCGCACGATGGAATCGTCCACCAGCACCACGCGCTGCCCCTGCAGCAGGTGGCGCACCGGATTGAGCTTGAGCTTCACTCCGAAATCGCGAATGGCCTGGTTGGGTTCGATGAAGGTGCGGCCCACATAGTGGTTGCGGATGAGCGCCTGCCGGTACGGCAGCCCCGATTCCGACGCGTAGCCGATGGCCGGAGCCACGCCCGAATCGGGCACCGGCACCACCAGGTCGGCATCGGCGGGACATTCGCGCGCCAGCAGCCGGCCCAGCTTTTCACGCGACTCCGCCACCGGACGCCCGAATACTATGGAATCCGGACGCGCGAAATAGACGTGCTCGAAGACGCATTGCGAGCGCGGCTGTTCGGTGGTCCAGCGCTCGCGCGTCATGCCTTCGGGGCCGACGATCACCATCTCGCCGGGCTCCACTTCGTGCAGGTAGGCGGCGCCGATCAGGTCAAACGCGCAACTCTCCGACGCAAAGACGTAGCACTTGCGGCCGCCCGAGACTTCCATTTCGCCCACCGCCAGCGGCCGGAACCCATGCGGGTCGCGCGCCACGATGATGCGGTCCTGCGCCAGGAACACGAGGGAAAACGCGCCTTCCAGTTGGAGCAGGGCATCGCGCAGCGCCCCGGCGAGAGTCCGCTCGGAAGAGTGCGCCACCAGGTGCAGGATCACTTCGGTGTCGCTGGATGCCTGGAAAATAGCGCCCCGCCGTCCCAGCAAGGCGCGCAGTTCGCCCGCGTTGGTGATGTTGCCGTTGTGCGCCACCGCGACTTTGCCCTTGTTGCAGGCCACAGAAAAAGGCTGGGCGTTCAGCAGCACGGTATCGCCCGTGGTGGAATAGCGCGTGTGGCCGATGGCCAGTTCTCCAGGCAGGGTGGCCAGCACGGGCTTGGTGAAGATGTCCGCCACGTGTCCCATGGACTTGTGGGTGTAAATCTCCTGGCCGTCGCTGGTGCAGATGCCCGCACTCTCCTGCCCGCGATGCTGCAGCGAATACAGGCCCAGGTAAGTCAGCTTAGCCGCTTCCGGATGGCCATAGATGGCCATTACGCCGCACTCTTCGTGGAATTTATCGAGCATTGGTTTCCGTTGTGGGACCCTTCAGTTGCGATTCGAGGGCGTGGGTATAGATGGACTTCAGAGAGGAGATTTCCCAGGAACCCAAAGTCATGGTGCGCTGCCTGATTTCGATGCCCTTCTCAATTGTAACCCCTACAACAGGGGCTTCGATGCCGTGCCGTTCGGCAATGGCGATTACCCGCTTGGGGAGCGCGGTGGAAAGCAGGACTCGCGAAGGAGCCTCGTGAAACGCCAGAACTTCCGGCCGCAGATCCGAATCGATATCGATCTGCGCGCCGATCTCGGCCGGACCGAAGGAGCATTCGGCCAGCGTCACCGCCAGCCCGCCATCGCTCAGGTCGTGCGCCGATTCCAACAGGCCTTCGGAAACAATCTCGCGCAAGGCAGCCTGCAGGCGCACTTCGCGGTCCGGGTCCAGCGCCGGCGGCAGACCCCATAGCTGTTTCACGATCTCCTTGGCGTACTGGCTGCTGCCGAAGCGCACATCGTCGCAGGCGCCCAGACCGCCCAGCAGGATCACGCTCCGGCCGGCATTCTTGAAGGGAATGGTGACCGGCGTTTCGGTCTTCATCAGGCCCACAATGCCGATCACCGGGGTGGGATAGATGCCTTCGCCCAGGGTCTCGTTGTAGAGGCTCACGTTGCCTCCGGTTATGGGCGTATGGAACAGGCGGCACGCGTCGGACAGGCCCTCGATAGCCTCCACCAGTTGGGCCATGATTTCGGGCCGCTCGGGATTGCCGAAGTTCAGACAGTTGGTGGCCGCCACCGGCAGCGCGCCCACGGTGGAGAGGTTGCGGCAGCATTCCGCCACAGCCAGCATGGCCCCTTCCCGCGGCGAAAGATACGCGTACCGGCCATTGCCGTCCAGCGACATGGCAATGGACGTGCCGGTTTCCTTGATGCGGATGATGGCCGCGTCGGTGGCCTCCGGTCCGGCGATGGTGTTGGTGCGGACCTGAAAATCGTACTGCTGCCAGATCCACCGCTTGGAGCACAAATCCGGCGCGGCGAGCAGGAGCGGCAGCACCGACTGCACCTCGCCGGTGGTGGGCGGGGCGGGGGTCTGCACCGCCGGGGGCCGGGTGTGCGGGCG
Organism: uncultured Solibacteraceae bacterium; assembly: GCA_963853855.1. Classification (GTDB taxonomy): domain Bacteria; phylum Acidobacteriota; class Terriglobia; order Bryobacterales; family Bryobacteraceae; genus Sulfopaludibacter. The sequence goes on from CAWKYG010000013.1 coordinate 29,477, forward strand.
GTCGTACAGCGGAGCCTCGTCGGCCAGTTCGCGATTGGGAATCTCGGCAACGATCTGGCCGTGGTGGCGCACGCGGAGTTTGCCGTCGCCGGTGACGATGCCCACTTCCGCGGCTTCCAAGCCCCATTTGCGGAACACCGCGAACACTTCGTCCTCGCGGCCTTTTTCGGCTACCAGCAGCATGCGCTCCTGCGATTCGGAGAGCATGATTTCGTACGGCGTCATGCCGGTTTCCCGCTGCGGCACGCGGTCCAGTTCGATTTCGATGCCGACTTCGCCGCGGCTTCCCATCTCGCAGGTGGAACAGGTGAGGCCGGCCGCGCCCATATCCTGAATCCCCACGATGGCGCCGGTCTTCATGGCTTCGATGCAGGCTTCCAGCAGCAGTTTTTCCATGAAGGGATCGCCCACCTGCACGTTGGGCCGCTTCTGTTTGGATTCCTCGGTGAATTCCGCGCTGGCCATGGAGGCGCCGTGGATGCCGTCGCGCCCGGTGCGCGCGCCCACGTAAATCACGGGATTGCCGACGCCCGCCGCCTTGGCGTAGAACACGTCCTCTTTTTTGCAGACGCCCAGGGCGAACACGTTCACCAGCGGGTTGCCGTCGTAACCCGGCTCGAAGATGCATTCGCCGCCCACGGTGGGCACGCCGAAGCAGTTGCCGTAATGCGCGATGCCGCTCACCACGCCGCTCAGAATGCGGCGATTGCGCGGGCCCGTGGCCGGGTCGTCCAGGCGGCCGAAGCGCAGCGAATCCAGCACCGCGATGGGCCGTGCGCCCATGGTAAAGATGTCGCGCAGAATCCCGCCCACCCCGGTAGCCGCGCCCTGGAACGGCTCGATGAAGCTGGGATGATTGTGCGATTCGATCTTGAAGGCGATGACGTAACCGCCGCCGATATCGATGATTCCGGCATTTTCGCCGGGACCCTGCACCACCAGCTTGCCGCGCGTGGGCAGCTTCTTCAAGTGCAGGCGCGAGCTCTTATAGGAGCAATGTTCGCTCCACATGACGCTGAAAATGCCCAGTTCGGTGTAGCTGGGCTCGCGTCCCAGAATGTCCACGATCTTCTGGTATTCGGCCGGGGTGAGTTGATGCTGGGCGATCAGTTCAGGCGTTATGGTGGCGGTCATGCGCGCACCGCCGGCGCCGGCACGCGCGCCGCCTGCGCTACGCGCAGCATGGATTCGAAGACCGTCAGCCCGTCGGTGGAACCCATCAGGGGCTCGGCGGCGCGCTCGGGATGGGGCATCATCCCCATCACGTTGCGCCGCCGGCTCAGGATACCGGCGATGTCGCGGAGCGACCCGTTGGGGTTGTCCAGATAGCGGAAAGCGATGCGGTCCTCCGCCTGGAGTTCGTCCAGGGTGCGATCGTCGGCGTAGTAGCAGCCTTCGCCGTGGGCGATCGGCACGCGCAGGATTTCGCCTTTTTCGGCCGCATTGGTAAACGGAGAATTCACCGTCTCGACGCGCAGATGCACGTCGCGGCACACGAACTTGAGACCCGCGTTGCGGATGAGGGCGCCGGGAAGCAGGCCGGCCTCGACCAGAATCTGGAAGCCGTTGCAGACGCCCAGCACCAAGCCGCCCTCGGCGGCAAACCGTTTGACCGCCTGCATCACGGGCGAAAATTTCGCGATTGCGCCGCACCGCAGGTAGTCGCCGTAGGCGAAGCCTCCGGGCAGAATGACGGCATCCACGCTGCCGAGCGAATGAGAGTCATGCCAGATGTACTCCGCCTTTTGACCCAGGACGGCGGAGGTGGCGTAAAACGCGTCGTGGTCGCAATTGCTTCCGGGAAAAACAATGACGCCAAATTTCATGAGATTTGATTCGGGGGAGTCCTCCTCCAGTCTAACAAACAGGGGTTCTCCCGTGCTCCTGAGTTACAATTTCCCTTGTGCGCCTTCTTCCGACAATACTCTTATTTTGCATCGCCGCGCTGCCGGCATTCGCGCAAACGCCCGTGGTGGCGGCCGGCGGCGTTTTGAATGCCGCAAGTTCGGACAAAACCGGCCTGCCCGTGGCGCCCGGTTCCCTGGTTTCCATATACGGCACCAACCTGGTTTCGGCCAGTGCGGCGGCCACCACCATTCCCCTGCCCCAGAACCTTTCCGGAGCGACCGTCACCTTCAACGGCGTGACCGCCTACATGCTCAACGCCAACCATGGCTCTTCCTACGACCAGTTGAATGTGCAGATCCCGTGGGACGCGGTGGCATTCACGCCGCCCGCCACGAACGGCACCGTCCGCATGGTGGTAACCCGCAACGGCGTCGCATCCGACCCCTTCAACGTTGCCGTCACGCCGGCATCGCCGGGCATCTTCACCTTTGGTTTTGGCCTCGGCCAGGCGGTTGCTTACGGGAACTCGGATTATGCCATCGCCGCGCCGGTAACCGCAGCGCTTCCGCTCACGTCGCATCCCATCAAAATCGGCGATGCCCTGGTCATTCTTGCCACCGGATTGGGCCCGGTGGATCAGACCGTCGCCAGCGGAGACATCCCGCCCTCCGGCGTTTTGGCCCGCACGACCACCACGCCAACCGTGCTGGTCGGCGGCGTCGACGAACCGGTCCTGTTTTCCGGCCTCAGCTCGTACGTCGGCGTCTACCAGATCAACATCATCGTGGTAACGGGGACCCCCACCGGCGACGCCGTCCCCATCCAAATCCGGATGAACGGCATCACCTCCCGCAACGATGCCACGATCGCCGTTTCGCAGTGAGACTACGGTTTCAGAAAGCAGGGCAGGTCCTGGTCGGCAATTCCGATGGGTACCAATTGTCCGCTAACGAACCGCTTGCCGTTGCGTCGCGCGACTTCGTCCGCCCGTTGCAATTGAAATTCGAAGGTCTTCGCCGCGCCCAGGCGGTCGATTCGCAAGCGCATCGGCAGCGCCCGGGAAGCTGAAAACATTTGCTCCAACCCGGCCGGCGTCTTCCCCTCTACCGCCACATCGTTCGCGGCCACCAGGATGTCGCCCCAGTGAACTCCCGCCGCAGTGGCCGGCCCTTGCTCCACTCCGCCTACCGCGACTTGGGCGGGATCGCGCAGCACGAAAATCTCGAAGCCGCCGTAGTACCGTTCGGGGTCGGCCGGGTAATGCGTCGGAAACACCCGAGCCACGTAGCGCCGGCCGTCGAAGGCCAGCATCCGATCGACTTCCGCCTGCACCGTATCGGCCGGAACGATGGCGCCGGACATGACCTTTTGTCCGACCCGCTGATAGATGGCGGACCGCTTCTCCCGTTCGACCGTCAGACGAATCTCGCGGTCCAGCCGCATCAGTGTAAGGCTCACAGCCGCATCGGGATTCGAACGCATCAGCCGCGCGGCCTGGTCGCCGCCGGTAATCCGCGTTCCGTCCACAGCTACCAGGCGGTCTCCGGAGCGGATGCCCGCGCGGCCGGCGGGCGACCCGGCAACTACGCCCGCAACGATCACGGGACAACCTTGCGTACTGTTGAGAGCCATGCCGGTGGAAAGCGGGTCCGCGGCGGGTTGTGCCTGTGCCGATCCACCTATAATCAGAACAAGAACGGCCAGAAACGTATTCATGGCAACAGCCTCTATTATGATCGAACACCTGCGGGCGGCCTGCCGCACGCTTTTACGGCGCAGGGGCGTTTACCTTTTCCCGATCGCCATTCTGGCCTTGGGCATCGGGATGAGCGCCGCCATGTTTTCGCTGGTGGATGCCGTGCTCCTCCGGCCGCTGCCGTTCCCGCGCCAGGACTCGATCCAGGTGATCTGGAAGAAGGATCCGCCGGCCGGAATGCACGTCGAGGAGTTGGCTTACCCCGAACTACGCGACCTGCAGGAGAACATCCGCGATTTTCAATACGTGGCCCTGATGCCCACCAGTCTCTACGGATACGGCCGGGTGCTGCGGACCGCCAAAGGCGAGCCGGTGCAGATCGAAGGCGCGCCGGTGTCGCACGATTTTTTCCGCGTGCTGGGCGTCACTCCCGCGCTGGGCCGCGATTTCACAGCCTCCGACGAGCAGGTGGGCGCGCCTCCCGTGGTGGTGCTGTCCAGCCGCGTCTGGCGCCAGCAACTCGGCGCCGACCCGCACATCGTGGGCCGCATGATCGCACTGAACGGGCAGGGCCATACCGTAATCGGCGTGATGGCTCCCGGGGTCGAATTCCCGCGCGGCGCGGGCCTGTGGATTCCGCTGGGCGTGGATCGCCGGGTGGTGGAAAGCCGGCGCGCCACGTTTCTGCAAGCGATCGCGCGGATCCGGCCCGGAATCCCCACGGCAGGCATCGCCGCGCGCGTGAACGCGCTCTTTATGCGGCTGGCGAAGGACCATCCCGAGGCTTACTCGCCATCGCAGCAGGGCGTGGTCACGCCGCTGTTCGAGTATTGGACCGGCTCCGCGCGTCTGCATCTGTGGATCATGCTGGCGGCGGCATGCCTGTTGCTGCTGGCGGCCCTGATCTCCGCCGGCAACCTGTTTCTTTCGCGAGTCCATCGCCCGCCGGGAGGAGATCGCCACGCGGATCGCCATCGGGGCCGGCCGCGCGCAGATTGCCGGACTGTTCGCCGCAGAGGGCGCGATGGCCGGGCTGTTGGCCGCCGCGGGAGGACTGGCGATGGCGCAGGGGACGATCCGGTTTCTGGTGAAATTTGCGCCTCCCGATATTCCCAGGCTCTCCGACGCGGCACTCCACTGGGGCAGTTTCGGTTTCGCGGCAGGGGCGGCGGTACTGGCGGCGATGGCGTGCTCGGTGGCGCCGGCCTGGTTTTCCACGCGGCCGCTACCGCCGAAAGGCAAGAGGTCGCCGCAACACGCCTTCCTGTTCGCGCAGGCCGCGGTCACGGTGACGCTGCTCTCGATGGCGGCGTTTCTGGTGGGGAGCTACGGCGCCATGATGCGGGCGGATACCGGGTTTGGCCATCGCGATACGCTCTCGATGAACCTGGCGGTGCGCGGCCCCTCGCACCGCGCGCTGTACACGCGCCTGCTGGAGCGCTTGCGGGAACAGCCCGGAGTGATTTCAGCCGCCGGCGTGCTGGTGCGTCCGCTGGAAGGGCCGATCGGATGGGACGTTCCCTACGAGTTCGCATTCGAGGCCGGCAAAGACCCGGGCCGGGACTTGCCCAAGGCGAACTACGAGGTGGTCACCCCGGGTTATTTCGAAACTGTCGGCACACCCCTGCTGGAAGGCCGCGGCTTCAACGACGGCGATGCGGAAGGCGGTGAAGGCGTGATCGTTATCAGCCGGGTGCTGGCGCAACAGATCCGGCGTGCCGGGTATGAACCCATCGGCTACCGCGTACGGATCGGGCTGGCAAGCGGCTGGCTCAAGGTGGTCGGCGTGGCCGGCGACGCGCGCTATCGCGACGTGACGCAGGCGGGCGCCGATCTGTTCGTGCCGTACCTGCAGGCTTCGGCTTCCACAAATTATCTTGTGATCCGCGGTACCCGGCCGGCCGGCGAACTGGCTGCGCTGGTGCGCCGCACGCTGGCTGCCCTGGATCCGAATCAGGCGATTGCGGGCGTGGCCAGCATCGGCGAGATGATCGACCGCAACACGGCGCGGCATCGTTTCAACATGATCCTGCTGCTCTGGTTCGCGGCGTGCGCGGCGGTGCTGGCGGGCACGGGAATCTATAGCGTGATAGCGGAAAGCGTAGCGGCGCGGCGGCGTGAAATCGCTATCCGGAACGCGCTTGGGGCGGGACGGGGGCGGCTGGTGCGCGACATCGTATGGGCGGCCATGGCGTTCGTGCTGGCCGGTGAAGCGGTAGGGGTCGCCTGTGCCATCGCACTGGGCACGGAAGCGTCCGGCTTGCTGTACGGCGTTTCGCCGCGCGACCCGGCGATTCTCGGCGCGGTGCTGGCGTTTCTCTTCGGCGTGTCGCTCGCTTCGGCGTTTTATCCGGCCTGGATCGCCTCCAGGGACGTCAAGTTCTGATGAAGGGAGCGGACCAGTTGCGTCGTCACGGCACGATCGGGCTCTCGGTGGGTGCGGACGCGGAGAACCGGGTCGAAGTGAAAGCCACGGTGGATGTCGGAGCGGGCGCGACGGGCGCGCTGTGGCGCGGCACTTCGGCGGTGACTCTGTGAAGGTGGGATTTCTGCGGGGCGGCGAGAAGGCCGGTTTTTAATTTAACGACTAGACAGGAGCTATGTCAGCCCCCAACGTTTGGGCGTTCGGCTGAAGCTTCCCGGAACGCCTGGCCGCGCCGCGCTGGCGATGCAGCGAAGCTACTGACCTACCTGCGCGCCGCAGTGAGAAGCTTCCCGACGGTTGCCTGAAACTCGTGTGCGCTTCCTAATTCTACTGTGTCATAAAAAACAAATCTGTCTTATAATGTTTTCGTGGCTGAGAAAATCCTGGCGCCAGCCCCACAGGAGAAACGCCTCGCCGCATACATGGACTGGCTGGCGCAAGCGGTGGGGCATGCGGACCGCGAACTTCCTCTGCGGAATTACTGTACCGGCTTGTTGCTCGACGGAGAACGGAAAAGCGTCGAGCCCATGGCCGCGCGCTTGGCTCCCGATCATGTGCAGAGCATGCACGAGTCGTTGCATCACTTCGTCGCAGAGTCGCCCTGGAGCGATGCCGACATGATGCGGCAGGTCCGCGATTACGTCCTGCCGGCAATGCAGAAAACAGGGCCGGTAACGGCTTGGATTGTAGATGAGACCAGCTTCGTCAAGAAGGGCACTCATTCGGTGGGAGTAGCACGGCAGTATTGTGGCCGGGTGGGAAAGACGGAGAACTGCCAGGTGGCGGTGAGTCTCTCGGTGGCTACCGCGATCGGGAGTCTGCCCATAGCCTGGCGGGTGTATCTGCCGGAGGAATGGGCCAATGACCCCGTGCGGCGAACGGAGGTCGACATACCCAAGCATGTGCAGTTCCAGACCAAGCCGCAGATTGCGCTGGCGCAGATTCGGCAAGCGGTGAAGGACAAGGTGCCGCCCGGGGTGGTGCTGGCCGATGAAGTGTATGGATCCAGTGTCGATTTCCGGGATGGTGTGGCGGAACTGAAGCTGGACTATTCGGTGGCGGTAAGATCCACGACGACGGTATGGGCGCTGGAACGACAGCCGTTGCCGCCCAAGCCTTGGAGCGGGAGGGGGCCGCGGCCCAAACGGGTGCAACGGGACCGGACGCACCAACCGATCTCGGTGGCGCAGTTAGCGCGGGAGTTGCCGGAGAAAGCTTGGCGTGAGGTAGCCTGGCGCGAAGGCAGTAAAGAACCGTTGCGTTCGCGTTTTGCCGCATTGCGGGTCAGATGTAACGGGTCACACTGTTTTCCTTCGACTTTCTCACAGTACTTGAGAGTACCGAATTCCCCAATCAGTCAGCCTTCGATTCTGCCATCTGCATGGTCAGCCGGGAGTGCTCGATACTCAGGTCGATCCACTGGTCAACCAGGCGTTTGAACCGCTTGTGGGCTGCGATCCGGCGGCGAAGCTCCTTCACGCATTCCTGGCGAACGTACTCCGTGCGGCTCTTCATCTGACGGGTATAGCTGACCTGCCAGTAGGCTCCGGTTTGGTTTTTGGGGTCCTTGTACTGGCGGGTGAGCGAGCCCGGACGCATCGGGCCGATCTCCAGTAGCGCCCTCTTGATCCGATCAATCCTCTGCTCGATCTGTTGAATCCGTTTCTGGCTCATGAGTCCTCTTTTTGTGTGGTTAGTATAGCATATATATGCTATACTATGCCCGATCAATTATCAATACCCACAACCCGAAGTTCGAGCCGACCGGCAAGGAGGCCGCTTCATGCTTTGGAACCATTGGTGGAATCTGGTGTGCGATTTGCAGCCCGCTTGCGCCCGCACCCGAACCTTCCTCTGGATGTCCCTCTGTCTGGCGGGAATGACCATTCGCAAGGATCTGCTGGGCGTCACCAGCATCGTCCGCGCCCTGGGCCTGGAGCCGGCCTGTTACGACCGCCTCCTGGACTTCTTCCACAGCCCGGCCCTGGATCTAGACAAGCTCACCCGCGCCTGGTGCGCTCTGCTCTTCCGGCTAGACCCCGGCATCCTGCGCATCGATGGCAGGCCGGTTCTGGTTGGCGACGGAATCAAGGTTGCCAAGGCCGGTCGCAAGATGCCTGGAGTCAAGAAACTCCATCAAGAATCCGAGTCCAATAACAAGGCCGAGTACATCTTCGGCCACTCCTGCCAGGCGGTCGCTGTGCTCACACAAGCCTTGTCCAGTGTATTTGCCTTGCCTTTGGCCTGTCGCATCCACGAAGGCACGGTGTTTTCCAACCGCGACCATCGAACTCTGCTCGACAAGATGATTCTGCTGCTCGGCTCACTGGGGCTGAATCAGCCGTTCTACTTCGTCGCCGACGCCTACTATGCCAGCGGCAAGGTAGTGCGCGGGTTGCTGGCCCATGGAAACCACTTGGTCACGCGCGTCAGATGCAATAGCGTAGCTTTCTTCCCGGCCACACCCCCGCCGCCACATCGGCTGCGGCGTAAGGGTAGACCCGCCAAGTACGGCAAGAAGGTCAACATCGCGACTCTGCTGAAAGATGTCGGCCAACTCCAGGAGGCGCCCAGCCCCGTCTACGGCGAAAACGGTGTGACCCTTCGCTTCCGCTCCGCCGACCTGTTGTGGCGCCCTGTCGGTATTCTCGTCCGCTTCGTCGCGGTGCTTCATCCACAGCGCGGCGTCATCCTGCTGATGTGCACGGACCTGACCCTCCCCGCTTTGGACATCATCCGCATCTATGGCCTGCGTTTCAAGATCGAAGTGTCCTTCAAGCAGGCCATCCACGTCATCGGCGCCTATGCCTATCACTTCTGGATGGCGGCCATGACGCCACTACGGCGCGTGAGCGGCAACCAATACCTGCACCGCAAATCGGAGGCCTACCGCAACGCCGTGCGTCGCAAGATCGCGGCCTACCATCGCCACATCCAACTGGGGCTCATCGCCCAAGGCTTACTGCAGATTCTCTCCGCGACCAACCCCACGCTGGTCTGGCAGTCCTTCGGCTCGTGGATCCGAACTGTTCGCCCGGGACTGGCCCCCTCCGAACAGGTTGTGGCCATTGCCCTCCGCCATACCCTCCCGGAATTTCTCGCAAGTACCACCAAACCCTCAATCCTCGTGAAATTCATCCGCGACCGCTTGGATCTATCCAGAACCGAAGGAAACAGTTTGGCGGCATGAGAAACCAACCGCAAATATCGGTACTCTCAAGTCACAGTAGTTCCCGGCGAAATTTGTCGAATTGCTCCGCTTCCGAGGTGCATCGTGTTGAAGTGGCGGGATAGGATACTCGCTCGTGTAGGCACTGGCAGTATCCCGGAGCGTGGGAAACGCAAGTTAGTACGCCCGGCAAAAGCGGCCGGGCGCGCGTTTTTGGCCCAGGGCCTCCGCTCGGGAGTTTCACCAAAGAAATGCAGGTTTTTGTTTTGGTCCGGTAGGAAAGCAGAGAGCCCTCCCGCGCCCAGATTCGGGGTAGCGGGAGGGCTCCGGTGAGCCGATTTCTTCGGAGCCAACTCCGTCGCATCGGCCCTGGGCATCCGCCGGGCGCGACCCCGAGCGGACCTCGATGCGGCCAGGCGCAGCTACAGCGGTAGCCGGTATTGGCCGTCAACTTGAACAATCAAACCTTGGCGGCAGGCTTCTCCGATCGCCAGTTGGGCGGTACGTTTGGAACACTCGGCCTGCTCCATGACTTGCTGGCGGAGCTGGTTGTAGCGAGCCTGCCGTCCCAGACCAGTCAGCGCCTGAGTCACATGCTCCTGGTCGACTTTCTTGCGCGCGACCGCTGTCCGGGCGGGCGCCGCCCCAGCGGCGGAAAAGCACAGCGTCTGCGGATCAAGTTGCAGCAAGCGAGGCTCAGAGGCAGCGGCGTAGCGAAACTGGAAGCGCAACTCCACGGTGGCGGCGAGATGGGCCGAGGGGCGCGTAAGCAGCAGGTAGGAGTCGCCCACCGCATGCAGCGCCGAGGAACCGCGGAAGGCGCTGCCGATCTCTTCACGGCCGATCGATTTGCGCACGTGATGCACCACGATGAGTGCCGCTTTGGAGGCATCGCGCAGCCGCAACAGGCTCTGGCACAGTGCCGCCATAGAGCGGGTATCGTTTTCATCCTGATCGTGAGTGGAGTACAAAGGGTCGAGCACGATCACCTCGGCGGCAGCTTGACGTGCGGCGTTGAGGAAGTGATTGAGTCCCTGCGGTGCGCTCAGCAGATTGCCGCCGGCGCGCGTATCCACCAGCAGGTTTTGATCGGCGGCCGCTCCCAGAGATCGGCGCATCGCCGCCAATCGCCCCACAAACTGTGGCGTGGGCAGTTCGAACTGGCAGACCAGAACACGGCGCGGCGCGGGGATGGTGAAGCCGGCGCGGTCCTTGCCCGCGGCCAGCGCGAGCGCCAGGTTGGCCACCAGCAGACTCTTGCCCACCTTGGGCTCGCCGCCTACGAACAGAATGCCTGCGGGCGGCAACAGTCCCGGTTCGATCCAGCCGGGCGGCGGCGCGGCCGGTTGCTCGGCGAGTAATTGCGCCAGCGATAACACTGCGGGTTTCGGAGCAGCTTTGGCACTCTCTTTCACAGCATCGCCTCCGCCGCGGCATCGAGTAAGATGGCTTCATTGACGGTTTGCGACTTACTCGCCGCGGCCAGCCGCAACGCCGTCATGGCCAGCTTATTGACTTTGCGCGGAATGCCTTTAGTGGCCTGATAGATGCCTTGGCGCGCGGTATCGTCAAACAGTGGCTGCGACACGCCGGCGGCTTTGAGTTGCAGTGCCAGATAGGCGTCGAGTTCCTCGCGCGTGAGTCCTTCCAGGTGATACTGCGTGCTGACTCGCTGCCGGAGCGCTTCGTGCATCTGCAGCGACAGCGTTCGCCGGAGCAGCGGCTGGCCCACCAGCAACAGAGTGAGGTAGCGCGAAGAATCCATATCGAAGTTCAACAGCAGCGGCAGTTGTTCCAGGGCGGGATGCGGCAGCAGATGGGCCTCATCGCAGATCAGAATGGGATGCTGTTTCTTGCCCTGGTTCAGGCGCACGATGGCGCCGGAGATCTGGCGCACCAGATCACCGCGGAAGTGAGCCGGCTCCAGGTCCAGTTCGAGCGCGATCTGGCGCAGCAGGTCTAGCGCCGAGCCGGAGGAGAAGTGTACGTAGAGAATCTTGTAGAGGCTGGTGTTGAGCGTGGCAGTGAACACGCGCGCGGCAGTGGACTTGCCGGCGCCCACTTCGCCGGTGATCAGGCCCACGCCGTGATGCTGGGTCAGAAACTCCAGCCGTGTCCTGACCTGATTCCAGGCTTGGGAGGCGAAGAGTTGTTTGGCGTCGGGGCTGTCGCAAAATGGTATTTTCTTGAAGCCGAAGAAGGATTCCCACATCGTTACTTCTCCTCCGTTTTCCAGGGCGGCAACAGTCCGTTGACCACCGCATCGACCAGCCGCGCCCGGCCTTCCGGCTTGCCTTCGGAGTAAATCTCCAGTTGGGTGAGATCGAGCGGATCGAAACGGACTTCGATGCGCTTGCCGGCCAGATGCGAGGGCGCTTCGAAGAAACGATTCTTCAACAGGAAGGTGGAATCGCGGCGCACCAGCCGATCCACGCGATGAAAGAACAGACGGCGTAAATCGGTGGCCGGCGGAAGTTGGCGAACCTGTTCGATATCGCGCTGCCAGCGCAGCAGCGGCGTGGTCTGGAGCGAACTGTGTTCGCGGCGGTGATAATCGGTGTCGAGCCAGTGCCATAAGCGCTCGTTGAGTGGTTCGAGGGAAAGCAGAACTTTGGGATCGAGCGAGGCCAGAAACTGCTCGCGCACGGAGCGGAAGAAACGTTCGATCTTGCCGCGGCCTTCGGGCTGGTAGGGAGGCGTGTGCACGATGAGGATGCCGATGGAAGCGGCAATGCGGGCCAACTGCGGCGAGCGGTAGATTTTGGCGTTGTCCATATAGAGACGGGTGGGGATGCCGCGGGCGGCGATGGCCTGGCGCAGGCAGTCCAGGAAGGCGTCGAGTCCCTGGTTGGGATAGAACTGGGCGTGCGGGATGAGACGGCTGGCATCGTCGAGCGCGGCCTGGAGGAAGACCTGCTGTTTGCCTCCGCCCGTCCGGGCAACCCACGGGCCGAAGAGCATGTCGGACTGCCAGATCTGATTGGCAAACTGGGCTTCGTACTTTTTATGCGCGGTGGCTTTCTCCAGTAACAGCTGACGTTCGGTGAGGCCGCGAGCGCGCAGAAAACGATAGAGCGTGGAAGCCGACAGGCCGGCCTGGTTCCGCTCGTTGGCCACGGCCAACTCGCGCAGCAGAGCGGCCCCCGTACGATGCGGGTTCTCGCGCTTGAGCCGTTCGATGAGGGTAGCGACTTCCGGCGCGACGGCGCGGGCTTGCCCGCGATCCTGCCGCGGTTGGGGAGACAGCGCGGCCAGGCCGTTACGGCGATAGCGGAGAGTCCAATCCAGCAGCGTGTCCACCGAGACCTGGCGGCGGGTGGAATGTGGAATGTCGTAGAGACGGGCGGCGATCTGCTGGGCGCGACGCGTGAGTTCGCCGCGGGGCAGAGTCTCCAGCACCAAGGGGGCAATCAGGCCGTAGCGGAAGAGCGCGACTTTTTCGGCTTTGTCGTCCATGGAGTTGTTTTTTCTCCTGGACGGCAGCTTACGGCGGAAGAGGGCGAGGTTCCATGCAAATGGTGTGTGGGGAAACTCAGGCGGGCGTCGCGGCGGAGGAGACTGCGGCGCGGCGGCCGTCGGGAGCCAGACCGCGGGGCCAGCCCAGAAGGTGGCAGCGCACGCCGCCAAACAGGAAGCGGTGAGCGGCGATCCAGCCGGTGGATTCCAGCATGGCCATAGCGCGGTGGATGAAGTCGGGTGCAGGGGTGGGTTGGGTCAACGCGGCCAGCGTGGCGCACAGCGCTTCGGCTTGCCCGCGGAAGCGGCGCACCCAGAACTGGCCGCGTTGGTAGGGCATTGGCGGCGGCGCGGTTGCGGCGGCGCTCTGCAAGGTTTGCCCACGGAACAAGCGGGCGATGAGGAACAGCGCGATCACCGCCAGACTGCTGCGCAGGTAGGGCAAGACGAACTCAGGCAGCAGGGAGACGGTGCGTTGGCAGGCTTGACATAGGTAGCGGCGCACGCGGATGACGCCGTCATAGACGGTGTCGATGAGCGTGCGCGTATAGAACCCGTGAGCGGTGAGTGGATGTTTGGTTTGGCACTGCGGGCAGTAGCCGGGGCGGTAGCAATCGGGGTCAGCCAACTGCTCGGCATATTGCTGTACCGAGCCGGCGAACGGGTGTAGGATTTGCATAGGATCTGCCTCTGGGAGCCTCGAACTCCCCAGGTTCGTTCTGCGGACGGGAGAGCTCTTTTGGATGGGTGTCCGGGGAGTTCTTCCGCTCATTTCGATATCCTACACATCTGAGAAAATACGAAAAGGGAAGGGATAGCGCCGTTGGCAAACGATCCTGGCGGAGTCTGGCACGCTCAATCCCGGCGCTACTTCTCGATCCGCTCCGGCGTGGCGGGAACTAATCTGAGAAAAACTGCTCGCTACGCGGGGGAGAATTGCGACCCGTTACAGTCAGACCCTCGTCCGACCGCAAAGGCGCACAGCCAGAGCAGTGGTTGCTGATCGAGTGGCCCGCCGGAGCAGGGGAGCCAAGCGGCTACTGGTTGGCGCATTTGCCAGTGAAACTCTCGTTGAAACGGTTGGTCTGGATCAGCAAGCACCGCTGGGTGATCGAGCGCGACTACGAGGAACTCAAACAGGAGCTTGGATTGGGTCATTACGAAGGCCGCAACTGGCGGGGGTTTCACCATCACGGAACGTTATGTATTGCGGCTTACGGCTTCTTGATATCGGAAAGAAGCCGTTTTTCCCCCTCAGCCCACGTCGGCCATCTTGGACTACGCACCGCCCCGATACCTCCCGACTTCCGGCCGCGGGGGACGAAGAGTTCGCGCCCAACGGCATAACCCCCATTCGATAGCGACACTGCGTATCCGGATCGCCCGATTCCTGGTGCAGCAGCTTCCCTGCTGCCCTTTGTGTTGTCGTCTACGCGTATAATTTATGACACAGTAGAACTAACATGACGGCTATGGAGAATCTGTTCGGCACCACTGAATTAACCTCGGTCCGCGCCGACGCCATTAAGAAGACTTACATGCTGCTGGCCCTCAGCGTGGGCGGCGCCCTGTGCGGTGGATACCTGGGCGCGCAGTCCGATGCCCTGGCGAACCTGTTCACCGGCTGGCTTGGTTGGATTCTTGCCATGGTACTGCTTAATGCTATTCCGCGCGTAGCTATCGCGGCCCGTCATAACCCGGTGCTGGGAGTTACCGCGCTGCTGGCCGACGGCTTCGTTTCCGGACTGGTGCTGGCGCCCATCCTGCGCCTTGCCAGCTACTACGCGCCTGGCACCATCCAAATCGCCATGCTGATGACGCTCGTCGTCTTTGGCTCGGTCACCCTGTTTGTGATGGCGTCGGGCCGCACTTTCTCCGCGCCGCGCGGCCTGATGCTCGGGATCGGTATCAGCATCGTTGCAGCCATCGTCCTCAACGGGTTCCTCAATATCGGCGCGCTCGGCATGTTGATCGCCGTGGGGATCGGAGTTTTCGGAGTCTGCATCCTGGTCTACGCCACCAGCGCGGTGCTCCACAGCGCGGATGCCGATAGCCCCATTCCCGGCGCTTTGATGCTGTTCGCCGGCCTGTTCAACGTGTTCGTGGCGATTCTGAATATTCTGCTGCGGCTCAATCGCCGCCGTTAAGGGTCAGCCGGTTTCAACCCGTCCTAGCATCGCTGGTCCTCCGCCACCCCGTTCATGGAGCCTTCCTGGTACGTGCTTTGGTCAGGTTCTCGAATAGAAACAGGCCGCTCTTGCCGCCCACGGCGAAGTCCAGGTCGCCATCGCCGTCGATGTCGGCCACCGGAATCTGCATACCGCCGCCGGCGCGCGATCCGTATTCGACGATGTGGCGCGACCACACCACGCTCTTTCCGTCTTCGGATTTGTGGTACTCGTACCAGTAAATGCCCAGCGGCTCGCGCCCCCGGGATCGTGCCCGTCGTGTGCCATGAAGCGCTTGCCGGTGAGCAGTTCCTTGCGCCCGTCGCCGTTCAGGTCCACCAGCGTCAGCGCGTGCGGCTGCGACCAGGATTCGTCGATCGTGTGTTTGATCCAGGTGTGATCGCGCCGCTGCTCCATCCAGAAGATCCCGTAATCGTGCGCATTGCTGGTGAGCAGATCGGGCAGTCCGTCTTCGTTCAGATCGATTACGAAAATGAAGCTGGTCTGGCCCAGTGTGAATTCGGGGTGCATCTTCCAGTCGCCGTTGCGCGGGTCCGCCGGAGCTTCCAGCCATCCCTGCGGCGTGATGATGTCGTTGCGGCCATCGCCGTTCACGTCGCCCGCGCCGATCCCATGCCCGTAACTCCGGGCGCTGACGATGTGCTTCTGGAACCCGCCTCCGGCCGCTTCGTACCACGCCGTGGGAGCCTTCGTATCGCCGAACTGCGGCAGCAGTTCACGCGCTTTGCCGTCATTGTCCAGGTCCACCAGGAAGGAGAACTCCACTGGATATCCCTGGTCTACCGTGTGGTCCTGCCACGTCACCGCCCGATTTCCCTGGATTGCGCGACCACCAGATTCTTCCCGAGTGCCACCCGGAACTGACGATATCCGTGAAGCCGTCCCCATCCACATCCAGGGGAAGGTCCGTGAGCGATTCCAGGTACGTGCCGTACTCTTTCAAATGCCGCGCTTCATGCCGCTTCCAGGTGGGATTCTCGTACCACGCTTCACCCGAGAAGATGTCCGGACGGCCGTCGTTGTTGAAGTCGGCGATGGCGCAGGTCTCGCTCACGCCCAGGTCGATCGTGTGCCGTTCGAACGCAATCTCCGGGCCGCGCGCCGGAAGGCAGACCATCGCCGCAGCCAACAGAGCCGCGGCGGAAAACAGGTACCGTCTCATTTTGGATTCTCCAACGAAAGCTTGATGACCGCGGCGGAAACGCCGGGTACTTTGATGGCGATTTTGCCGCCCGCATCGGCCATAACCGCGGTCCATTTCCCGTCCCACGCTCCATCGCGAATGGCGCCCCCTCCGAGGGTGATTCCTTCCTTCGATGCCGCGTCGTTATCCGGAGCCGTGAGGAAGATCGCCTCGGCCTTTGCGGAATTTCCGGGAGTCAGAACGGTGACGCTGGCATCCTGAGGTTCCGCTCCCGGATCCTTCTTGTTGATCACCGTCACGAAGATGTTGCCGCCGTCCCGCACCGCGTACGCGGTCACGTTCACGGCCTCGGGATTGGCGATCGTGAGCGGCGCTACGGTGCCGTGGCCGCCCAGGTCGAAGGCTTTGATGCCATACGCGATAGGGTGCACCAGGTATCCGCTCTTCAGTCCATCGTCCGCGGGATTTACCGCGAAGATCGTGGTATTCAGAATCCATCTGCGATTGTGAAAGTTTAGCCCGCCGGCTCCATGGGCCGCCCACCAGTGCAGGTAGTCCAGAGCCCAAAGCGAAGCGGCAAACGTATCGGTTGCGTCTTTGGCGCCGCCGGTGAAGTTGTTCGTCTCTTCCAGCCGATAGGGCAGGCCGTTGGTCCGCGCCGCCACCGCGAAAGACGTGTACAGACGATCGTAGAGTTCCATCCAGCCTCGCGAGAGCATGGCGTCGCGCGCCGCCGCGCCGCTGATCAGGTTGCCGTCGCCGCCCGGATATTCGTGCTGCACCACCGCGGCAATCTCTCCCGACCGGGCGAAGTCTTCGGCGAAACTGCGCGCCCACGCCGTTGTGCCGCCTGCCGCCGGGCCGCAGAACTTCGCATCCGGCGCGACCCTCTTTACAGCCGCCGCCACCTCGTTCCAAAAGCGCCGGTAGGTAACGTAATCCGGTATCTCTTTATAAACCCGCCGGTAGAAATCCGGTTCGTTGCCGATTTCGAAGCACGTAAGCCGCCCGCCATATTTCTGTTGGATATAGCCCGCGATGGCGGCGTCATCCGCTTCTTTGCTGCGCGGCAGCCGCAGCGTATACAGCACCTTGACGCCGGCCGCCGCCGCGAACGCAAACAGATGGTCCACGTCCTGTTCGCCAGGTACGGCGTAGCGCGGCATGTCCGCGGTGGATCCGCCGATGCGCAGGCTCCCGATGCCCAGCGTGCGGAAGAGATCGATCAGCGGCGTATTTTCCGCGCTGAACAGATGCCCTCCGCCCGGCTCCGGCAGCAGGTTCGAAGCCTCGAAACTCAACCCCGCGAAATCCTGGGGTATCGGCGGCCCGGCGGTCCTCGGATCCACCGTCAGAGCGATGGAAGATTGCGCCAGTACGGCGGCGGCGCAGAACAGGGGCAGGGCCAAACCGGTGAGCTTCATTGCAACCCTGAACCTGAGTATAAGCCACCGGTGTTCCGTTATCCGGCGTACGCGCGCTCTAACGCGGCGATGTCGATCTTCTTCATCTGCAACATCGCGGCCATCACCCGCTTCGATTTCCCGGCATCCGGATCGGTCAACATCGCTCCCAAAGAGGGCGGCACCACCTGCCAGGAGAAGCCGTATTTATCCTTCAGCCAGCCGCATTGACTCGGTTCACCGCCCTCCGAAAGCCTGCTCCAGAAGTGGTCGATCTCGCTCTGTGTCTCGCAGTTCACCAGGAACGAAACCGACTCGTTGGGCTTGAACAGCGGGCCCCCGTTCAGCGCCAGAAACGGTTGTCCGTCGAGTTCGAAGGCCACCACCATAGCGCTGCCGGCCGGCCCCGGTCCGACTTCGCTATACCGGCTGGCCGTCACGATCCTGGAATTCTTGAAGATGGACGTGTAAAAGCGCGCCGCCTCTTCGGCTTGCGTATCGAACCATAAAAAGGGAGTAATTTTCGTCATTGTTTTGTCCTTTCTCTCCGTCTTGCACCGGTAAGTCGGAGCCGCCGCCCCAAATTCGACATCAAAAAGGGGACAGACGCATTTTATTTGCGGGATGGGAACTTTTCTGTGGCCGAAACTCCAAACGCCGGCACCATGCGATCCTGGAAGCTGAATGCCTTTCCAAAATCGCGTCGACCCCTACGGCGCGCTCTTTCGCACACCGGCTCACGGAACTCTGATGGGCAATCGCGGTGGCATCCTGCACGACGAGAGTCAGGAGATTGTGCGTCCGTACAAAAGCCGCCGGTGAATCGCCTGCCTGCTGCAATTCAAGGGCATCCATCGTAAAGTGATGTCGCCGCACCGGTACACGGAGCTCTTCTTTCTGGATGAAGCCGTCGCTTTCGCCGCCGGACACCGGCCGTGCGCCGAGTGCCGCCGGGAGCGGTTCAACGCGTTCCTTAACGCCTGGAACCGCCCTCTCCGTGCGCCTGAAGTCGATGCCGAACTGCATCGTGCGCGAATCGACCCTCAAGGCCGGAAAGTCACCTTTCAGGCGCCCCTGCACTCGCTGCCCGACGGCTGCTTCATCGACATCGATGGCTCTCCTTACCTCGCCTGGGATGACGCGCTCTTCCTGTGGACGCCCGAAGGTTATACCAGGAAACAGCGCCCCCCAACGACCAGACGATTAACGTCCTGACGCCCCAACCCACCGTGGAATGCTTCCGCCGCGGCTACCGGCCGCAGACCCATCCCTCACTACAAACGCTAGCAGCCGGCGTTTTTGTTTCGTGAGCGCTCTACTTCTGATTGCCGGCTACCACACGCGGCAGGCATTCGCGGAAACCATGGGCTGCCCGGCTTTGCAGGAGAATGCCTTCTGGAACTCCGGCATGTTCTGCACCACGCCGTCCACACGGTCGCGCGCCGGAGCGTGCGGATCTGTCTGCACCTGCATACGCAGCGCCTCCGGGTGAATGTTCTCGCACCAGATCTGGCCGAACGCCAGGAAGAAGCGCTGCTCCGGAGTGTATCCGCCAATCACCGGCTTGGTTTTTCCGGCCAGCGTGTTTTCCAGCGCCATCAGCGCGATGCGCGTGCCGCCGTTGTCCGCCGTGTTTTCGCCCAGCGTCAGTTCTCCGTTGACGTGTACCCCGGGCGCCACCTCGAACCTGGAGTACTCCTGCGCCACGCACGCCGCACGTTTCTCAAATTCCTTGGCATCCCCCGGTGTCCACCAGTCGTGCAGATTGCCCTGGGCATCGAACTGCCGCCCCTGGTCGTCGAACCCATGCGTCATCTCGTGCCCGATCACCATGCCGATACCGCCGAAGTTCACCGCATCGTCCATATCGCTTTCGAAGAACGGCGGCTGCAGAATGCCCGCCGGGAAGTTGATGTTGTTCATGGTGGGATCGTAGTAGGCGTTCACCGTGGGAGGTGTCATACTCCATTCGCTGCGATCCACCGGCTTGCCGATCTTGTTCACCTGCCGCTGGAACTCGAACTCGTCCGCCCGCATTCCATTCCCCAGCGGATCGTCGCGCTTGATGACCACGCTGGAATAATCCCGCCACTTATCGGGATAGCCGATTTTGTTGGCAATCGCTTTCAGCTTGATCTCCGCCTGCGCCTTGGTGGCCGGGCTCATCCACGAAAGCCCCTGGATGTCCTGACCCAGCGATTTCTCCAGCGCATCCACCATCTTCAGCGTCTTCTCCTTGCCCTGTTTGCCGAACGTGCGCTCTACGAATTTCTGCCCCACCGCTTCGCCCAGTTCCGCGTCTGCGTAGTCCACGCACCGCTTCCAGCGGGGGCGAATCTCCGCCGTGCCGCGCAGTGTTTTGCCGAAGAACTGAAAGTTCTCGTCCACGAAGGCCGCCGGCAAGAACCCGGCTTCATTGTGCAGGGTCTGCCAGCGGAGATAGGTTTTCCAATCGTCCAGGCTGGCGCTCTGAATCTCGGTGTTCAGCGCTTTGAAAAAATCGGGCCACGCCACGTTGACCGTAGAGAACGCGGGCGCGCCGTTGTCCTTCAAGTAATCGGCCCAGTGGAACGCCGGCGCCAGCGCCTCCATGTCTTTGAGGCTCATCTTGTGATACTGCTTTTCGGGATTGCGCCGCGAGACCAGGTCCAGCGATCCTTTGGCCAGGTCCGTCTCGATCCGCATCACCGTGGCCGCATCCGCCTTCGCCTGTCCGGGCTTCTCCCCGGCCAGTTCCAGCATGCGCTGCACGTGCGCCACGTACTTTGCCCGAATCTCTTTGCTCTTGGCGTCGTCCTTCAGGTAGTAATCGCGATCCGGCAGCCCCAGCCCTCCCTGGTCAGCCTGGGCGATGTTGGTGTTGGCGTCTTTGAAATCCGGACCCGATCCGAATTCGAAAAGCGTGTCCACACCGATCCGCTGCAGGTGCGCCACCAACTCGCCCATCTGCCCCTTGTCTTTTATGTTGCGAATGCGGTTCAGCTCCGGCTCCAGCGGCGCCAGCCCCCGCGCATCGATCGCTTTGTCATCCATGCAAGCCGCGTAATAATCGCCGATCTTCTGCGTCACCGCATCGCGATTCGGCGCGGGCTTGGCCGCCTCTTCCAGAATCTCGCGCAGCACCTCGCGATTCCGCTCCTCCAGTTGCGAAAACCGGCCCCACCGCGACTGGTCCGGCGGAATCGGATTCCTCTTCATCCAGTTGCCGCAGGCATACTGATAGAAGTCCACGCACGGCTGCGCGCTGGTATCGATATTGCCCAGATCGAACTGCAGCGGGCTTTTCTCCGGCGATTTCGTGGCCGGCCCTTGCGCCCACATGGCTGCAACACAAATCGGAATCAGAACGCTGACTTTCAACAAGGCTTGCCTCTCCTGACCTCTTCATTCTAAGGGGTCGCACAGATGCTATACTTCACCACTGTACCGTTATGCCCAATATCCTGATACGCAAGCCCCTCTCCATGATTAAGGACGAAGCCGGAGAGGAGGGTGAGAACACTCTCAAACGTTCCCTGGGCGCGCTCAACCTGATCGCGCTCGGCATCGGCGCTATTATCGGCGCGGGCATCTTCGTCCTCACCGGTTCCGCCGCGGCCCAATATGCCGGACCCGCTATCATTCTCTCATTCGTCCTGGCCGGCACCGGCTGTCTCTTTGCCGGGCTCTGCTACGCCGAATTTGCTTCGCTGATTCCTATCGCCGGTTCGGCCTATACGTATGGTTACGCGACGCTGGGCGAACTGTTCGCCTGGATCATCGGATGGGATCTCATTCTGGAGTACGCCTTCGGCGCCGCCACCGTGGCCTCCGGTTGGAGCGCCAACGTACTAAAGGCTCTCCAACTTCTGCAGATTCACATTCCGCCGCAGTTAATGGCCACGCCCGGCACCGATATGGTCTACTGGCAAGGCATGTGGCGGACCGCCGCTTCCCTTCCCGCCGGCACGAACCTCGCCGCTCTCTCGCATGCCACGGCATCGTTCAACATCGTGGCCTTCCTGGCCATCTGCGTCATCACCACCATTCTGGTAATCGGCATTCAGGAATCGGCTACTCTCAATACCTTTATCGTCTTCGTGAAAGTCGGCACCGTTCTGGTGTTCATCGGGGTAGCGGCACTTTATCTATACGGGCACCCGGACGTTGCCAGCGCCAACTGGCATCCCTTCATCCCGCCGAACACCGGCACGTTCGGACAGTTCGGCTGGTCCGGCATCGCCCGGGGCGCGGCGGTAATTTTCTTTGCGTATATCGGCTTCGATGCCGTTTCCACCGCGGCGCAGGAAGCTAAGAACCCGCAGAAAGACATGCCCCTGGGCATTCTGGGCTCGCTCGCCATCTGCACCGTGCTCTACATCGTGACGGCCCTCTTACTCACCGGCGTCCTGAAATATACCCAGCTCAATGTGGCGGCTCCCGTGGCCGATGGCATTGAAGCCACAGGCGTGGCCTGGGGCCAGTGGTTGGTGCTGATCGGCACCATCGCCGGCCTGAGCACGGTGATGCTGGTCATGTTGCTGGGGCAGTCACGCGTCTTCTTTTCCATGTCGCGCGACGGTCTGCTTCCTGAATGGGCCGGCCGCGTACACCACAGATTCCGCACGCCGTATATCTCTTCCATTACGGTCGGAATTTTCGTGGCAATTTTTGCCGCCCTCATTCCCATTGGCATCCTCGGTGAACTGGTTAGCATCGGTACGTTGCTGGCATTCGTAATCGTCTGTGCCGGAGTCTGGGTGCTACGCAGAAAGCAGCCGGGGTTACCGCGTCCCTTCAAGACTCCGTTAGTGCCCCTGGTGCCCATCCTCGGCATGATTATCTCGTTCGCTCTCATGGCTGCTCTTCCGCTGGACACCTGGCTCCGTATGATTATCTGGCTGGCTATCGGCCTGTTTATTTACTTCGGCTACGGCCGCCATCACAGCCGGGTCCAACTGGCAGCGAAGCGCCGTTAGTCGAATGTGAAGTGTCTTACACTGGGCGGAAGGATGCACTCGTTGATAGGGGAGATTCCCGTATGATACCCTGCCTTAGAGTGGGTGAAGAGCAACGGCCGCATCGGATTCCCGCAGTGAGCTTTTGTGAAGAAAAACGGCGGCTCGTGGATGCTTTCCTGGAAGCCATCCACGAACTGAACGCTTTGCAGAGCCAGCAGATCCAGGCAGTCATCGACGGCGATGAAGACTTCAGCCGCTTTGACGTGCTCCTTCACATCGCCCAGGAAAAAAAGGATCGGGCGAAATACGCATGGATCTCCCACGTGGAAACTCATCATTGCGAGGAGTAAGGGACCCATGGCACTCACACACGAAGACAAAGAACGCATCGCCGACAGCCGGTTCAAAATCCGATCCGTGGCGGATTCATTGAAGAAGGTAGATCCCAAAAAACTGCGGGACTTCGAAGAGATTCAGGAATGCCTCGAAGACGCCGACAAAAGCCTCTCCGGAACACTTCGCTCCGAGTCCTGACCGCCGCGTCGCACAGCCGATAGTCTTGCTAAGATCAGTTGCGGCTCCGATGCGATCGATCCCGAGACTCACTGGGCAGCGATGTACGACAGGCCTCCTGGCCTGTCGCCCCGCGCGCGAAGCGAGCGCTACACCTGCGAACTGGAGAGCGGCCGCAGCACGATGCTGGTGATGTTCGAAACCGTCGGCGGGTCCAGTTTGAACCGCGGATCGGCGGAGAGTTTCTTCCAATCGGGATCGGCGCCGAACTTATCCCAGGCGGTTTCGAGCGCCTCCATATTCGGGAAGCTGAGCATATAGGTCAGGCTGGGCAGTCTCGGGCCAATCAGCGCATCGGCATAAAAGACGCCTGCAGCCCCCGCTTTTGCGAAGATGTCGAACTCGCCGTGCTGGAACATTTCCACCTTCCGCACGTGGTCCATGTTGGTCGGCGAGACATAAGTGCGGAGCTGATAGATGCGCTTTTCCTTCTTAGCCGCGGTGGCCGGGACAGTAAGTTTGGGATAACCCTCGAAGGCACGCAGCAGAGTGCTTTCGATCGTCAGGTAAGGCGGCTCGCCGCCGGGAGCGTCCCAGAAAGGCGCCGCGGCTTTCATAAACGCGGCGTCCTTCGCCAGTTCCAGCTCGGCAGTGACCAGCGTTTCCAGTTTGGCGGACGGCAGCAGGAGGTAGTAAGCGGGCGTATCGGGACCGAAATAGAGGGAGAAGGCCCCGACAGGTCCGATGCCGAGCCGGTTCAATGCGGGGATGAGCGCGCCGGCGAAATAGCGGTCGGTCAGCCGCGTGCCCGGTCCGCTGGCGAGCTGATAGCGCCGGAGATCGTAGTATTCGGGCGCCGCTTTGACGATTGGGGAGCCGCGTGCGCCGAGCCGGCCAGCGAGAGGGCCGACGCGGTGAGAGAGCCCGAGAGAAAGTTCCTGCGATTCATGGTTTTTGAGAGTAACGATCCAAAGTTTATCACGGAAGGAAGGGAGGCCGTGTCCATGATAGAATGCCGCTGCCATGAGAATCCTGTTGCTGCTGTGCTTTCTGAGCCTGGACTCCGTAACGGCGGGTGAACCCGCGCGCTTGCAGTTTACGCGGGTTGGGCCCACGCGGATTGGCTTATTCCTCGCCAAGGCCGACGGCAGTAACGGGCACGCGCTGCTGCCGGCCGGCGGACTGGATTACAGCCCTTCGTTTTCCGCGGACGGGAAATGGATTGTGTTCACCACCGAGCGCACGGGATCGGCGGACATTTACCGGGTCCACCCGGACGGCAGCGGACTGGAACGGCTGACGGACGATCCCGCCTTTGACGACCAGGGGGCACTGTCACCGGATGGGTCCGACGCTGGCGTTTGTGTCCTCGCGGGAAGGCGGCTATGCCAACCTCTGGTTGTTGGATCTGTCGAGTCCGAACCGGCGGGCCAGGCCGATCGCCAAGGACGAACGCGGGGAGCTTCCGGCCGAGCTGGTCGCCGGACGGGAAGTGGATCGCATTTACTTCCGACCGCGACACTAAGCGCGCACGATGGGACGGCGGGTGGGAGTTAGTCCAGTCGACGGCGTTGTACATCGTGCGAGCCGACGGAAGCTCGCTGCGGCGCCTGACCGAACCGGGCGGCTACGCAGGGTCGCCGCGATGGAGTCCGGACGGGCGGCGAATCCTGTTTTACCGGTCGACGCCGCGCGACGTTTACCCCGGGCGGTTTGGCCGCAACCGGCCCGCGGTATCGCAAATCGTGTCGCTGGACGTGGAGTCGGGTGAGGTCCACGAATATACTTCGGGGCCCGGATTGAAAGTCGCGCCACAGTGGCTGCCGCACGGTGAGATTGGATTTCTGCAAAAGTTCGGCGACGCCAAAGGTCTGGCCTTCGTCTCTGGCAAAACCGGGGTGCCCGGCCTCATGCGAAATCCGTCATGGACGGCAGGACGGCAAGACGGTGGTCTACCAGAAGGCGATTGACGCAAAGGCGCCCGAGATGCTTCCGGTATTCAGTCGCGATCCCGGCTTTCTGCTGTATCGGACCGGCAATTTCCCCGCATGGTCGCCCGCGGGAGACCGGTTCGTTGTGACACTAGGCTCGCAGCTCCAGATGTTCGATGCGCGAGGCGAGCATGGCCGGACGATTTACGACTGCAAAGACGGCCAGGTTACCTTTCCGGCCTGGTCGCCGGACGGGAAGGCGATCGCGTTCGGGTTCGGCTCCTACTTCACCGGCCATGCCAAGCCGGCGGCGATCGGGATGGTGAATGCGGATGGCGGTGGATTCCGGAAGCTGACCGAAGGGCCGGGAAATGCCGGGTTTCCGAGCTGGTCGCCGGACGGGAAACGGATTGTATATCGAGTCGCGGAACAGGAGCAGGGCTTGCGAATTCTGAACCTGGAGGACCGCAAAACCGTCACCCTTACCACCGAGTACGACAACTTTCCCGCCTGGTCGCCGAAAGGCGATCTGATCGAGTTCACCAGTTTCCGGGACGGCGATTTCGAGATTTACACAGTGAGGCCGGACGGTACCGGCGTCCGGCGGCTGACCCACACGGGAGGAAATGACGCGCACGGAATATGGTCGCTGGACGGGGAGTGGATCGTCTTCAGCAGTTCGCGTCTGGGCTGGAAGGACGAGGCGTTGGCCAGTGACTACGGACCGCAGCCGTACGGCGAGCTTTTCGCGATGCATGCCGATGGAAGCGCGGTCCGGCAGTTGACGGACAATCAATGGGAAGACGCGCTCCCTGCGTTTCAGCCGAAATCGAAATGAGCGGAGCGGCCGGGAGCCGGTGGAGGGAGGCCGCCGGGTGTAAAATTGGTTCCGCCTGAGGAGGAACTCGTTGCTATGACGCGCAGAGGATTTCTCGGATCGCTCTCGGCGGGAGCAGCCGCATCGTCGCTTGCGGCACAGCAGAGGGGCGGCGTAACACCGGCGGAAAAGCGGCCGGGGCACGGAGCCATCAAAATCACCGACTTCAAGTGCGCCATCATCGGGCGGAACCCGACCGTTCGCATCGTAACCGACCAGGGCATCTCCGGCTACGGTCAGGCCGAATCGGCCAAGGCCTATCTGAAGCCCATGGTGCTTTTCTATAGAGACTATATTCTGGGCGAAGACCCGACGGACGTGGAGCGCGTGATGCTGAAGATCCGCCGTCTGGGCGCGTTCAAACCATGGGGATCGGCGGTGAGCGCGATCGAGATCGCCCTCTGGGACATCGCGGGACAGGCGGCCGGCGTGCCGGTGTACAAACTGCTCGGCGGGAAGATCCGGGACCGCGTCCGCGCCTACAACGGAGGCGTGCGATTCCCCATGACCGGCCAAACGCCGCAGGATTACGCCGAGAACATGGCGAAGATGAAGGAGTCCAAAGAGGGTTTCACGCTGATCAAACAGGCCGTGGGCTTTCACAATCCGGCGATGATGCGGGCCGAGCCCAACGGCTGGTACGACGAACCGCGCACGGGGGCGCCGCATTCCGACCGCGGCCTGTTGACCGAGCGCGGCCTGGCAGCAGATCATCGCCTGCGTCGAAGCCATGAAGAAAGTTCTGGGAGACGAAATCGGGCTCGCGCTGGACTGCGGTCCGGGCTGGACGGTTAAGGATGCGATCACGTTTGCGCGCGCCCTGGAGCCGCTTCACATCACCTGGATCGAAGACATCATCACCGGCGACTACACGCCTTACCCCAATGCCCAGTTGTTTCGGGATGTCACGCAGGCCACTTCGGTTCCGATTCACACCGGCGAACAGATTTACCTGCGGCAGAACTTCAAGGATCTCATCGAACAACAGGCCGTGAATGTGATCGGCCCCGACCCGGAAGATGTGGGCGGCATCGCGGAACTGAAATGGATCGCCGAATACGCCGATCTGCACGGCATCCTGGTGGCGCCGCACGGGATTTTCGACGGGCTGATCGGGTTGGCCGCGCACGTTCAGATGGCGGCGGCCCTGCCGCAGAACTACATCGCTTTCGAGTATCCGGTGGGGCAACCCGAGTGGTGGTATGACATCATTGACGGGCTGCCGGATCCGATCATGAAGCGCGGCTTCATCGACGTTTGGGACCGGCCGGGCCTGGGCGTCTCGTTCCGTGTGCAGGCGGCGAAAGCGCGCCTCTCGCCGGAGGACCGGAACTTCTTCGACTGAGCTACCCTTATACCCATGCGGCTGGCTACACTGGCGGAGATCCAACATTCGCTGGTTGATTCCGAAATCATCGCCTGTATGCGCGAGGCGCTGGTCGCGCAACTCGCGCGGCGAGTGCGAAACTCCCATGCCCATGCACCTGGACATCGCGCCGGAACGCGCCGAGGTCCACATGAAGTCCAGCTACCGCCGGGGCGGCCGGTACTTCGCGTTCAAGATCGCCGGCACGTTCCCCGGCAACGTCGCGCGCGGCCTGTCCACCAGCAACGGCATGATGCTGCTCTCCTCGGCCGAAACCGGCGAGCCCGTGGCGTTGCTGGCGGATGCCGGCCATCTCACCGACGTGCGCACGGCCGCCGTCGCCGCCATGGTGGCGCGCGAACTGGGGCGCACCGATCGCACGCTGGGCATTCTCGGCACCGGCGTGCAGGCGCGCCTGCAGGCCAGGATGCATGCCGAAGTGCTGCCCCTGCGAGCGCATCTGGATCTGGGGCCGCAACTCCGGAGCGCGCGGCCGAATGCCGCCGCGATCTGGCGGACTCTGCTGCCGGGCGTCGAAGTCAGCGGTGGCGCGCATCGCCGGCCGCGGTCGCCGGCGAATCCCGCCTGATCGTCACCGGCGACCGCCTCGCGCGAGCCGCTGCTGTTCGCCGCGCGACATCCAACCCGGCACGCACATCTCCGCCGTGGGCGCGGATTCCCCGGCAAGCAGGAACTCGATCCCGAGATCCTCCGCCGCGCCGCCCTGCTGCTGGCCGATTCGCGCCGCCAATGTGAGAAGCTGGGTGAATTGCAACATGCCCCCGCCGAATGGGAGCGCGCGTGCTGGAGATCGGCGCGTTCTGCGAGCACGCACCGGCCTGGGACCG
Source organism: uncultured Solibacteraceae bacterium (assembly GCA_963853855.1). Lineage (GTDB taxonomy): Bacteria > Acidobacteriota > Terriglobia > Bryobacterales > Bryobacteraceae > Sulfopaludibacter. The sequence goes on from CAWKYG010000013.1 coordinate 57,282, forward strand.
CGGCGGCATCTACCGTCTGCGACTTCACCGGCCTGGGCGTGGAAGATCTGTATATCGCCGAGTATTGCTACTGAGGAGCCTTCGTTGAAGATCGAAAAGTTTGAAATGGAGCGCATGCAGTCGACGTGGGAAAACCTGGTCGAAATGGACATGAGCGAAAGCGGCGTCCGCCCCGTCACCCTGCGCGAAATGGCCGAGATGGGGCTCGACTCGGATGCCATCCTCGAACATGCCGCTGGGCTACAGCCAGTCGAACGGCACCATCCCGCTGCGCGAGAGCCCTGGCGGCGCAGTATCCCGGCGCCACCCCCGACCACATCGAGGTCACCAACGGCACCTCGCGAGGCCAACTACCTGCTGGCGCTCGCGCTGCTGCGCGCCGGCGACGAGGTGGCCTTCGAGGTGCCCAATTACATGCAGTACGGCGGCATCCCGCAGAGCCTGCGGCGCCACGGTGAGCCGCTTCCGCCTGCGCATCGACCGCGATTGGGAGCCGGACTGGGAGGAGTTCGAGCGCGCCGTGAATCCGCAAAACGCGCCTGGTCTACATTTCCAATCCCAACAACCCCACCGGCTCGGTGCTCTCGCTGGACGCCATGCGCCGCATCGTCGAGCGCTGCGAAGAGGTGGGCGCGTACCTGCTGGCCGACGAAGTCTATCTGGGCGCCGAGATCCACTGCCCGCGCACGCCCAGCTTCTGGGGCATGAGCGACCGCGTGATCGTCACCAGCGGGCTTTCGAAAGCCTATGGAATTCCCGGCGTGCGCATCGGCTGGATCGTCGGTCCGCCCGACGTGGTGGCCGAATGCTGGACCCAGCACGATTACCTCACCATCGGCCCGAACAAGATCTCCGACGCCGTGGCGCGCGTGGCCGTGATGCCCGAAAATCGCGAGAAGCTCTACGCCCGCACCCGCGCCATCCTGCAGCACAACCTGCCGATCATGCGCGAGTGGGTGGAGGGCTTCGGCGGCTTCCTGGCCTTCCGCGAGCCGCGGGCGGGCGCGCTCTGCCTGGTGCGCTACGGTTCGCCCATGCCCAGCTATCGCGCTGTGCGAGCGCATCCGCGTGAACCAGAGCGTGCTGATCGTGCCGGGCGTTCATCTGGGACTCGAAGGCTACCTGCGCCTCTGGCTGGGCGGCAAGCCCGAGTTCCTGCGCGAAGGTCTGCGGCGGGTCGGCGAGCGGAGTTGTCCTCCCTGTAACCATGTCCAAACTCCGCCGCGAGATGGGCCTGCGCGACGTCACCCTGTTCGCCATCGCCTGCATCATCGGGACGCGCTGGATTCCGGCGGCGGCGCATGCCGGCCCCGGTTCGGTCACGCTGTGGCTGCTGGCGGCGCTGCTGTTCGTGGTCCCGCTGGCGATCGCCGTGGCCGCGCTCATCGTCAAGTATCCCGGAGCCGGCGGACTGTACCTCTGGACGCGCGGCGATTTCGGGCCGTGGCACGGCTTCCTGTGCTTCTGGGTGTACTGGATGGGCATGGCGTTGTGGTTTCCCAGCGCCGCCATGTTCTACATGAGCGTGGGGCTGCGGCACGGTGGGCCTATATGTCGCCCGGCGACCGCATTACGCTGCTGGCGGTCTCGCTTGTGGCCATCTGGGTGGCGCTGGGCACCAACCTGCTGGGCGTCAAGATCGGCAAGTGGACCGAGAATTTCGGCGGCGGCCTCTTCCTGGGTGCTCGGCGGACTGCTGGCGGTACTGGCCGCGCTGGTGTGGTCGCGGCGCGGTTCGGCGACCCCCATGCACTTCATGCCGCAATGGAATTGGGGCACGCTGAACTTCTGGTCCACCATCGCCTACGCCATGTCCGGCCTGGAACTGGCGGGCCTGATGGGCGCCGAAATCCACGACCCCGAGCGCACCCTGCCGCGCGCGGGCTGGATCGCCTCGGCCTTCGCCACGGTGTTCTACTCCGGCGCCACCATCGCCATGCTGGTGCTGCTGCGGCCGGAGAAAATCAGCGAGCTGAACGGCTATGCGGAAGTGGCGCAGGCCGCGGGCTCGATCCTGGGCGCGCGTGGCTCTCGCCGCTGATTGCCGTGCTGGTGCTGGCCAGCGGAATCGGGCAGATCGGCGGAATCGGCACGGCCATCTCGCGGCTGCCCTTCGCCGCCGGAGTGGATCGACTGCTGCCCAAGGCCTTCGCGCGCATCCATCCGCGCTGGGGCACGCCGCACGTTTCCATTCTGGCGCTGGGCGTGGTGGCGTCGTTCCTGCTGATCGCCATGCAGCTCGGCGATACCATGCGCGCCGCGTACCAGGCGCTGGTGTCCCTGATGGTGATCACCGGCTTTCTGCCGTACCTGTACATCTTCGGCAGCGCGTGGAAGGCGGGCAAACGCATCAGCCCGATATGCGGCTGGGCGATTACCGTTCTGGCCATCTTGTGCTCCGTGGTGCCTACGGCGGACATCACCAACGTGTGGCTGTTCGAATCCAAACTCGCGGTCGGGACCTTCGCCGCCATCGCCACCGCATGGCTGGTCTACCGGCGGCGGGCCGTGTAGCGCAGCGTGAGGGTATCTTTGGGTTTTTGTCGCTTTCAGGAGCGGAGGCAAGAAATTGCAATGCGTCTGAGAGCGATCGGAATCATGAGTTTCCTGTGCGCCGTGCTTGCGCCAATAGCCGGTGCGGCCACAATCATACAATCCAGCGGCAATTCGGAGGCAACGGTGCCGCTCGGGTATTATGCTCCGTACGGGACGGCGACGGTCTACGGTGTTTCGTGGAGTCAGAATTCCGCCTACACCAACGTCGCGGTATTCGCGAACCTGTTCAATGTGGGGGGCGGGGGCACGGTGGATTACACACTGGCGACGGCAATCGGACCTGCCAGTTCGTTTACGGCGGATGGCATTGTCCGCGGATCGGTGACCACACCGGCCAACCCGACCGATGTGGAACTGTTCACTTTACCCAAGCTGGCCGCCGGCACCTATTACCTGGTGCTGGATAGCCCCACGGCCAACTCCGGGTGGCAGTATAACTATCCGTTCCAGTCGAGCTACACCACGGCGCCCGGCGTTTCCTATCGGGGAAGCCTGCAAGCGCAATTTGGGAACATCGATAGCGCCTACACGGCGGGGTCGAATTTTTCGGGAATCAACTATCCGGTGGAATTCTCGGTGACCGGCACCCCGGCTGCGGTACCGGAGCCAAATCTTCTCACCGGAATCGGTCTGGTATTGCTCGGCATGGTGACGTTACTGCACAAGCGCGGGCAAACTCGGGGAGTCGCGTCATAACGGCCGCCCCTTCCGATTCAGTCCACTTCGTCACCGGGCATTGGAGGGTTGCCGCGGCCCGCGCGTTTCAGGATCCCCTTCGCCTTCGAAATATCGCCGCGCTGGCCGCGCTCCCCAAATATTCCTCGGTCCGCAAGGCCGATAACTTCTCGGCAACCGCGACGTTGATAAACTGGTTGAGAGCCACGCCTTCCATTTCCGAAACACGGCGCGCCTCTTCCAGTATTGACGCCTGCAAGCGCAAAGCAACGTTACTTCTTCTCATGTCTCTGAATCTCCCTCCAGGGCATCGTCTCCAGCACCATTTCGTCGGCTGGATCGGGCTGAGGTCACCCCAGAATCCGGTCATATTCCGCGTGACTGCCGATCCAAAACCAGAGAATGCCGTCTTGAATCCCGACACCTAATGCCCGGTGACTGATTCCAACCCGCGCCGACCAGAACTCTCCGACTTTCTTGAAATGCAAAGACGGGTGGTACGGGTCAGCTTTCAAGAGCTTGAAAGCGTTATCTGCATGCTCTCGGATATTTTCCGGAAGAGATCGGTAACAACCCCAGAAGTCCGGAGCGGCATGGTGAATCACAGACGCGAGGAGCGGCCCGATTTGTGATCGCGAAGTGCCCGGTCCGCCAGGGAACGAAGCTTCCCGTTCCGGGCGTCGGTCTCGATCTGCTCGTCCCAAACCTCGGCGTCGAAACTTGCGAACCAATCGCGAAATTCCCTCAGTTCCTCGCGGTTGAGGCCTTTCACCTGATCTTCGAGATTCCCGATCCGGCTCATACCAAGCTCCACCTGCCGATTATACAGGACCACGACCCAGCGAAACAAAGGGCTACGGCGCCGTCACCACATCGTTTTCCGTTCCGGTAGCGGGTCTACGGTTCCGATCATGCGGGAATCCTACGGACCAAAAGCGGACCTCACCTTGCGTACCAAGGACGACGGCACGTTTAGCATTGATCTGCTCCGGAGCCTTCCGACTTCCCCCTACGGATCTGCCTACGAGACAAACCAGCATCGCCATCCCATAGGACGGCAACAGCCACGTGTGGGTCCATGGCTCCGCACCCGTGACCCGCATCCAAATTGGCAGACAGGCCAAACCAGCGAGGAGGGCTGCTGTGCCAACCCAGTCGATGCGCCGCACTCGTTTGTCCCGGTGCGCTCCTGTGATTACGCCGGCTGTCACGACGGCTGCCGCGGCAATGAGTATGGTCGCCGAGATGTCCAGCACGGTCACCCGATCAGGGGCATCCTGATGAAGACCGAACCAGGCAACGGCGAGAACAAGGCCACCCGGCCAAATCCACGAGCGGGGGCTTGAAGCGAGGTGCATCGGCACAAAGTCTGCCAGCGCTCTCGCCCCGAATCGCATCGCGCCGAACACCGTGATCGCAGCAAACATCATCCGGGGCGGCAATGCGCTGCTGGCAGCGTGGGCCCACAGAGCCATACCTACCGTCGGATTCAAGCTCGCCTGGTAGACGGGAGAATTCAGTGTCGCGATGTTAATTAATCCGGTCAACAAGAGCGTCCCGAATATTGGCAACACAAGTCCTCCCAGGCCGATCATTGTGACCTGCTTCCGGCTTTGACTGCGGTACCCGAAGTTGGACGCCAAAAGAGCGAGCGGCCCCGCGTAAAAGACGAGTCTGGACAATCCTTGCCACAACTCGAGCGCCGACCGATCACCATGCCCAAATCCATTCAGTGCCATGGGAAAGCCCCCGTGTACACGAATCAGCGCAGCAAGAAGTAACGCGATTCCAAGTTTGTTAGTGAAGAGAGCCAGTCGTCCCACAGTCCGGGCACTTTGAAGGCCCGTCACGAACACCAACGCCGTGGCGCCTACGGCGACCAGTTGAACGACTGTCGAAGACACCCCTGGCCAAAAGACGACCTCGACCCACGACAGCGCCGGCACAGCGAGTACTGAGGCAATCCAGAGCACGAGAAACACCACACAACAGAGGCGTAAAACCAATGCGGGAATCGAACCCACCGAGTTCTCCAATGCGCTAAGTAGCGGCCGTTTCAATTCCTGAGCTGCGCAGGCCGGCGCAAAAAAGAATAAGGCTGTGATGACCCACGCCGTGAGCGTGGCGATCCCCGCAAAGACAAGGATCGGGTAGCCCATCCATAGATCATCGCCATGGACTTCCCAGAAATGGATGTTGAGGAAAAGGGTGGCGGTCATCAGCGCGGCGACACGCCAGTCGATCAGTGTCGAGCGGACGTCCAAGTCCGGATCGTACCAGCGGATTCGTCGCATAAAGTCTTAGACACCGGTTGCGTACATTCAGGCGCGCCGTCACCACGTCGTCTTTCCGTTCCGGTAGCGGGTCTACCGTTCCGATCATGCGCGCCAGCAGCTTCTGCATCATCTCCGCTCGGACATCCTTCACCCGGGTGGAGGTCCAGAGGTTCTCGACTTCTCCGGGATCTTTCTCCAGGTCGTACAATTCGCCGGTATCGAGGTTCTGATAGTAGGCGAGTTTATAGCGTTCGGTGCGCACGGATGCGGCCATGGGCGGCGGATCGTACAGCGACGAGGAATCGAAATGCTCGCAGTAGACCGAGTCGCGATGGGTCTGCCGTTCTCCGCGCAGCACCGGGCCGAGCGAACGTCCCTGCATGCCGGAGGGCACGGGGATGCCCGCGGCTTCGAGTAGCGTGGGCGCGAGGTCGGTCATTTCGACCAGGGCATCGGTGCGCGTCCCGGCTTTGTACTTGCCGGGCCAGCGGATCATCAGCGGGACGCGGGTCATGCAGTCGTAGAAATAAGGCCCCTTGAGATAGATGCCGTGGTCTCCCAGCATTTCGCCGTGATCGCTCATGTAGATGACGATGGTGTTTTCCGCCTGCCCGGAATCTTCGAGGGCTTGCAACATGCGGCCCACTTCGGCGTCCACCTGCTCGATCATGGCGTAGTAGGCCGCGGTGATGCGGCGATGGGTCAGGTCGTCGGTCTTGGCGAAGGAGACGGCGGTGCCGCCATAGGCGCCGTTGTGGTCCACGGTCTGGAAGAGGGGCTTGGATGCCAGTTCGCCGTCGTGGTAGACCGGGGACGGCAGCTTTTCGGGGTCGTAGCGGTCGAGGTATTCCTTGGTGGGCCAGAACGGGTGATGCGGCTGGAAAATGTTCACGGACATCAGCCAGGGATTGAATTTCCGCTGCTGCGCGGAGGAACTGGATAGCCATGTCGGAACACCAGGCGGTCTGGGTATACTTGGGATCCACCGGCACTCCCCAGGCGGGGGTGCGGGGCGGCGGGTCCGGCCAGGTGACGCCTTCATCCTTGAGCCAGACGCGCCACATGTTCCTGCCGGGCCACGTGTCGGTAAGGTCGTGACTCCACCAGAAGACCTGGTAGCCATCGTCGATGCGGTTCTCGTTGCGCCCGCCCTCGCACGGGGAAAGGTGGAGCTTGCCGGCCAGCCCGCAGGTATAACCGTGATCGGCCAGAATGCGGGTGACCAGGCGCTCTTCGGGACGGATGCGCTGGCCGTTGGCGCGAAGGCCGGTGGTATGCGGATAGCGGCCGGTGAGAAAACTTCCGCGCGAAGGCGAGCACACCGGATTCTGCACGAAGGCATGGGTGAAGGTGACCGAATCGTCCGCCAGTTTCCGCAGATGGGGCGTGCGGATGTACTTGTTGTTCAGGCCTTCGATGGTGTCGTAGCGCTGCTGGTCGGCCACGATCCAGAGGACGTTGGGCATGCGCTCGCCACCGGTTTCGCGGGCGGCAACCGGCCAACTGTGGGCGCCGGGTTGGGGCACCTGCATCTGCTGTGCCGCGCCGGACTGGAGCGCGGCGCGCCTCCGGTCATCAAGGACTGCAGGAGCTGCCGCCGGTTCATGTTTCGCCTTTCGTCTGCCCTGTATTATCGCGCAGGCTTTACCGAGACCGCGATAACGGCTGGCTGGCGCAGGGTCTGATAGACGACGCAATATCGCTCGGTGAGCCGGTGCAGGGTGGCGAGCTGGTCCGCGGTGGCATCGGTATCGAGTTCGAATTGAAGGCGGATCTGTTGGAAACCCACAGGGACGTCTTTGGCCACCCCAAGGGTTCCGCGAAAATCCAGGTCGCCTTCGGCACGCACGGTGCCGCCCCGTAGCTCCACGCCGATAGAGGTGGCGACCGCCGCCATGGTGACGCCGGCACAGGCCGCCAGGGCTTCCAGCAGCATATCGCCGGAGCAGGCGAAGGTGCCGGGGCCACCGGTGGCCGGATGCAGGCCCGCCTCCACAAGCGCTTTGCCGGTCTGGATACTACAGGTTACGTGCTCTCCGATGCGGCCCTCCGCCTTCAGGGTGATGAGGGCGGACTCAGGCTGGGAGCGATAGCGTTCTTTGAGTGGAGTCTGCGCGGCTCGCAAGTCATCTGCGTTCATGGAGCTTTGATTATGCCGCAAGTTTCAGGCGGCGCCCTGATAAAATCGAATCATCCCGATGTCCACCGAGACCAGAAGCGCCGGCGCGCGCCAGTTCTTTTCCCGCCACGGCACGCTGTCGAAGTGGCATCCGAATTACGAGTACCGGCCGGGCCAGGTGGAGATGGCGGAGGCGGTGGAATCCGCCCTGACCGACAAGCGGCACCTGATTGTGGAGGCCGGCACGGGCACCGGCAAGACGCTGGCCTACCTGGTGCCGGCGCTGCTTTCGGGCAAGCGCATCGTGGTTTCCACGGGGACCAAGAATCTGCAGGAGCAGCTTTTCTTCAAAGACGTTCCGTTCCTGCAGAAGCATTTTCCGCGCCCGTTGAAAGTCTGCTACATGAAGGGGCGGAACAACTACGCCTGCCGCCAGAAGATCTACGATGCGGAAAAGGACCCGGTGCTGACCGGCCTGGAAGAGGTGGCCGATTTCCAGATCATTCGCGAATGGGAAAAGACCACCGAGTTCGGCGACCGGGCGGAGATCAAGACACTGCCCGAAGGCAGCACGGCCTGGGCCAAGGTGGACGCCCGGACGGACCTGTGCAGCGGCCAGAAGTGCGCGAATTACGAGCGCTGCTTCATTACCCTGATGCACCAGCGGGCCATTGAAAGCGACATAATCATCGTCAACCACCACCTGTTCTTCGCCGACCTTTCGCTGCGCGACGAAAACTACGAAGGCGGCATCCTGCCCGAGTATCACGCCGTGGTGTTCGACGAAGCGCACGAAATCGAAGACGTGGCCGGCCAGTATTTCGGCGTCTCGGTGAGCAACTACCGCTTTCAGGAACTGCGGCGCGACATCGCCGCGATGGGGCGGAGCAAGAAGTTCGGCACGCCGGAACTGGATCGCGTGCTGGACCCGGCTGGACGAGATCAGCATGCGCTTTTTCGGCCTGTTCGGCGAGGCCGAACGGCGCGTGGCCTTCCAGGGGCGCGACGCGTTCCGGGAAGACAACGAGGAGACTTATTCGGACCTGCTGGCGGCGCTGGACCTGATCGGCTCGCAGCTCAAAGCTGATCCAGAGTCCGCCGGACGAGATCATTCCGCTGTTCCGGCGCGCCAGCGAACTTTCGCTGGGGCTGCGCTTCATCATGGAGGAGGACGACGAGGAGCAGTACGTCTTCTGGGTGGAAAAGCGCGGCCGCGGCTGCTTTCTGCAGGCGACCCCGATCGACGTTTCCAAAATTGTGGCCGAGCGGCTGTTCTCGAAGGTGGATACCGCCGTGCTCACGTCGGCGACCCTGGCGGTGGCGGGCGGCTTCGATTATGTGCAGCGGCGCCTGGGACTGGAGAATCCGCGCACCCTGGTAGTGCCGGGCCACTTCGACTATCAGAAACAGGCGCTGCTGTACGTGCCGCAGCAGCTGCCGGAGCCGCGGAACCCGGCCTTCGCCAAGCTGGCGGCGGACGAAGTGGTGCGAATTCTGGAGCACAGCCGCGGCCGGGCCTTCGTGCTGTTCACCAGCTATCAGCAGATGCGCGTGGTGTACGACAAGGTATCGCTGGAGATCGACTACCCCACGCTGCTGCAGGGCACCGGCCCGCGCAATGCCCTGCTGGAGGAGTTCCGCTCGACGCCCAACTGCGTGCTGTTCGCCACCAGTTCGTTCTGGCAGGGAGTGGATGTTCCGGGCGAGCAGTTGAGCTGCGTTATCATAGATAAGCTGCCTTTTGCGGTGCCCAACGATCCGGTGGTGAATGCGCGCATCGAAAACATCCGCAAGGCGGGAGGGAATCCGTTCTACGATTACCAGATTCCGCAGGCGGCCATCGCTCTGAAGCAGGGATTCGGCCGGCTGATCCGCAGCAAGACCGACCGCGGCGTGCTGGTCCTGCTGGACAACCGGATCACCAAGCAGCGCTACGGCCAGGTGTTTTTCGACAGCCTGCCGGATTACGGATTCACCACCAAACTGCGAAGACGTGGAGAAGTTTTTCGATGTTTGAAGTGACAATTGAAGAGACATTCGCCGCCGGCCATGCCCTGCGCAATTACCGCGGGAAATGCGAGAACGTGCACGGCCACAACTATCGCTGCCAGGTGAGCATTCAGGGCGAGGAACTGGACGAGATCGGGCTGCTGGTGGATTTCGTGGAGCTGAAGCGGGTGGTGCATGGCGTGCTGGACCGCATGGACCACCAGTGGCTCAACGAGTTTCCGCCGTTCGACGTGCATCAACCCCTCGGCCGAGAACATGGCGAAGTACATCTACGACGAGGTCACTAGCGGTTTGCAAACGAAAGACGGCGTGCGCGTGGCGTCCGTGCGTCTGTGGGAGACGGACACGGCGAGCGCGACCTACCGGCCGGAAGCGTAGACGGCGGTTTCGGAGATGGGACAGGCCGGAAGCCTGCCCTATTGGCCGTAGTACGCCGCGTTCTTGGCCGTGAATTCCGCCCACTTTTCCGGAAGGTCGTCCAGCGCGAAGATCGCCGAGACCGGGCAGACCGGAACGCAGGCGCCGCAATCGATGCATTCCACAGGGTCGATGTAGAGCAGTTCTGCTTCCGCGTGATTGGGCTCGTCTTTCTTTGGATGAATGCAATCGACCGGGCAGGCGTCGACGCAGGCGGTGTCTTTAGTGCCGATGCAAGGTTCTGCTATAACGTATGCCATTGCGGTTATTTTCCCAGGTACATATAAATAGCATAACAGGCAAGGGGAAACACAACGAACCGGCATGCAAACTGTTGCAAGCGGGATCGGTTGGCCCCAAACTGGAGAGGATGCCGGTCAAAGTGCGAAAAGCCGTTTTCCCCGCGGCGGGGCTGGGGACGCGGTTCCTGCCCGCCACCAAAGCTCAGCCGAAAGAAATGTTGCCGATCGTGGACAAGCCCATCATCCAGTACGGGGTGGAGGAGGCGCTGCATTCGGGCATTCAGAACATCATTATGGTCACCGGCCGCGGCAAATCCGCGATCGAAGATCACTTCGACGTGAGCTTCGAGCTGGAGTACCTGCTGGAATCGCGCGGCAAAAAGGACCTGCTGGCGATCGTGCACGGCATTTCCGACATGATCAACGTCTCCTACGTGCGCCAGAAAGAGGCGCTGGGGCTGGGACACGCCGTGCTGCGGGCGAGTGAACTGGTGGGCGAGGAGCCGTTCGCGGTGGTGCTGGCCGACGACGTGATCGACGCCGAAACGCCGTGCCTGCGCCAGCTGCTGGACGTCTACGGTTTTTTCATGGCGCCCGGTGCTGGCGGTGATGGAGGTGCCGCCGGAGAGCATATCCTCCTACGGCGCCATCGATGCCGAGCCGATCGCCCACAACGGCAGCGCCGACCGGGTTTACCGGATTCGCGACCTGGTGGAGAAGCCGAAGCCCGGCGAGGCCCCCTCGAACCTGGCGATTATCGGCCGCTACGTGCTGACTCCGGAGATCTTCGATTCGCTGAATGCCATCGACCCGGGTTCGGGCGGCGAAATCCAGCTTACCGACGCGCTGCGCCACCTGCTGCGCAGCCGGCCGATTTACGCCTACCGCTTCGAAGGCACACGCTACGATGCCGGCGATAAGCTGGGGTTCCTGAAAGCCACGGTGGAAGTGCGCCCTGCGCCGGCACGACCTGGGCGGCCCGTTTCGCGAATACCTGAAGGGCCTGACGCTGTGAGAGACCGGAGCTGAGCCATGCTACCCACGGGAGCCAGGGAACGCTTTGCCGCACTCCTGGGACCGGGCAACTACCTGGACCAGCCGGAAGACCTGAAACTCTACGAGTACGATGGCGGAGTCGATAAACACGCGCCTGACCTGGTAGTCTTTCCGCGCACCACGCTGGATGTTTCGCACATTGTGAAGCTGGCTCGCGAATATGCTCTGCCGCTGGTGGGCCGCGGGGCGGGCACGGGACTTTCGGGCGGAGCGATCCCGCGCGAGGGCGGCGTTGTGGTGGCTTTCGCGCGCATGAACCGGATTCTGGAAATCGACCTGGAAAACGAGCGCGCCGTGGTGCAGCCGGGAGTGGTCAACCTGGACATCACTGGGGCGGTGGAAGGCAGCGGGTATTTCTACGCGCCGGATCCTTCCAGCCAGCGGGCGTGCACCATCGGCGGGAACGTGTCGGAGAATGCCGGCGGTCCGCACACCCTGGCCTATGGAGTGACGACGAACCATGTTCTGGGGCTGGAACTGGTGCTGCCGGACGGCACGATTGTCGAAACCGGAGGCAAGGAGTGCGACTTGCCGGGCTACGACCTGACCGGCCTGCTGACCGGGTCGGAAGGCACCATGGCGCTGGTAACGCGCGTGACGGTCCGGCTGATGCGCAAGGTGGAGATGGTGAAGACCGCGCTGGCGATTTACGAATCGGGCGAGGATGCCGGACGCACGGTGGCCGAAATTACCGCCCGCGCCATCACCCCGGTAGCGGTGGAAATGCTGGATGGCGTGATGCTGCGGATGGTGGAAGAGGCCACCCACGCGGGCTACCCGATGGATGCTTCGGCGGTTCTGCTGATCGAACTGGAAGGGTTGCGCGAGCAGGTGGAAGAACAGGTGGAGCAGATCCGGCAGGCCTGCCTGCTGTGCGGCGCTCGGGAATTCCGGGTGGCACGCTCCGCCGGGGAACGCGACCTGTTGTGGAAGGGGCGGAAGAACGCTTTCGGCGCGGTGGGCCGCGTGAGTCCGACATATTATGTGCAGGACGGTGTGGTGCCCCGAACGAAAATTGCACCCACGCTGCGGTTCATCGCCGAGGTGGCCCGGACTTCAGGCCTGACCATCAGCAATATCTTTCACGCCGGGGATGGCAACATGCATCCCATCATCCTGTTCAATCCGCGCAAGGCGGGGGACCTGGAAAAGGCGCGCGCGTGCGGCGAGTCCATCCTGGAATATTGCATCGAGGCGGGCGGCTCCATCACCGGGGAGCACGGCGTAGGCATGGAAAAGAACGAGCTGATGGCGCGCCAGTTCCCGGCGGAGACGCTGGAGATGATGAGCCGCCTGAAGCTGCTGTTCGACCCGGAAGGTCACCTGAATCCCGGGAAACTCCTGCCGACCGGGCGCGGTTGCCTGGAGATCCGGCAGCAGCCGCTGACGGCGGGGACGCAACTGCTGTAAAGCGGCTCTTATTTACGCCCACTTTTGTCCTGTGGGGTGGACTCATAAATGATGAGAAAAGCGGACTGAAGTCCGCTGCAGCCTGAAGGCCGCCCCACAAAAGGTCAGCCCTGCGCTAACTGAACAGCGTTGTGGTTATGCCCGCACTTCGCCCGCCACCGGGGTAAGCCGGCTGCGAATCTGGTTCATCACGTCGGATGCCAGGAAGGGTTTGCGCAGCACCGGGAAGTTGTGTTCTTCGCACAATGCTTCCTCTTCCGGCGGCAGGATGGTCCCGGTCATCACAATCACGAGCATCTGCGGCACAGATTGCAGAAACTCCACCCCCAACTCCACGCCATTGCCATCCGGCAGCATGTAATCCAGCAGCGCCGCGTTGGGCTTATGTTCCTGCATCAGGCGCTTGGCTTCGGTAGCGGATTCGGCGGTGAGCAGGGTCCAGCCGGCATCCGCCATCAGCCGCTCCAGAAAGTGGAGCAGATCGCGATTGTCGTCCACCAGCAGTACCGTCGGATTGGTGGGAGCGAGCCCGCCCACCTGATCCAGCGAGCGGATATTCAGCGATTCGCCATCCTCGGCCACATCCACCCGCACGCAGGCGCCGGGGTTGACCTGATTGGTGGCGACCAATGTAGCCAGAGGCTGAGTCAGGTGGCGGTGGATGGTGCGATTCAATTCGCGGGCGCCATATTCCGAACTGGTTCCCTTTTGGAGCAGAAACTGGCGGGCTTCGAAGGGCACTTCCAGAGTGAAGCTGCGATTGCCAAGGCGCGTGTTCACGTGCGCCTGGAGGTCCACGATCTGCTTATCCAGAATGGCCGAAAGCGATTCGGCGGTAAGCGGCTGGTAAGTAATGATGCAATCGATCCGGTTGACGAACTCCGGCGAGAATCGTTTGCGGACCGATACCAGGGCGATGGCCTGCAGCTTACTGGTCAAGTCGGTTCTTCCGGCCGTCTTCACCGACTGGAATCCGAAATCCGGATTAATCTCGCGCAACATCTCGCGCGCACCCAGGTTACTGGTGAGAAACACCAGGCTCTTTTCGAAATTAACAGTGGAGTTATCGCCCAGGCGAAGAGTTGCTTTGTCCAGCACGCCCAGCAACAGGCGCGTCATGGAAGGCGCGGCCTTTTCGATTTCATCGAACAGCACCAGCGACAGGCTGCATTTCTCGCTGGTGACCGAATTCAACTTCTGCTGCGTGAGCATGGGTTGCGTTTCGCGATGTCCCAGGTAGCCGGGAGGCGCGCCAATCAGTTTGGCCACCTCGTGCTCCATCTGGAATTCGCCGCAATCCACTTTGAGCACGTTCTTTTCGCTCCCATGCAGCACTTCGGCGAGGGCTTCCACGGTCTTGGTTTTTCCAGTGCCGGTCGGACCCAGCAGGAGAAACACTCCCACGGGACGACCTTCCGGGGCAAGGCCCGCCTGGAACATTTGTATATACGGAACGATTACCCGCGTGGCGGCAGGCTGTCCCACCACTTTCTGCGATAGGACTTTAGTAAGGTCTTCCGCCGCTTCAGAAGACTGCTTGCGCGATCGGTTTTGGGAATTTTTGGGCTTATCCACCCCGCCCTCCGACTTGATTATAGCCGTGACCGGATGCTTCACCCGAGTACGACGTCTTTGCTCAGGTTCGTTAGGCTCTTTCATGGAATGCCCTTGCTGCCTTTAGTTACTATGAGTTAACCAAATCAAAGGGATCCGCGAAAAAAAACATTGCGGATCTTGTGATCGTCCACTGCCTCTTTGTCTTTTATCATGCCTGGGGCCATAAGGTACGTGAACTTTTGCACCGAAGATAAACTAAAAGTACCAACTGTCTAGTCTCGCGGAGGACAACGGGGATTATCGATGACGGAAAGTGATTCTCCCCTTGGTCAGATCGTAGGGAGACAATTCCAGAGTAACTTTATCGCCTGCCAGGACGCGGATGCGATTACGCCGCAACCTGCCGGCCAGGTGTGCCAGAACTACGCGCTCGTGTTCTAATTGGACGCTGAACAGCCCGCTAGGGAACTTCTCCAGAACCGTACCGGTAACCTCAATGCTGTCCTCTTTGCTCATAAACCTCCAACTTTTGGAATTGGGAGCGGACCGGCCTGCAACTGTTGAGACCGGTCCGCGGGTCCCGTTAGGCCGTCGTGACGTTGGTCGCCTGCAGACCCTTGGGGCCCTTTGTCACTTCAAACTCTACTCTCGCGCCTTCATCCAGGCTGCGATATCCCTGCGTTTGAATCGCCGAGAAATGCACGAAGACGTCCTCTCCGTTTTCCCGCTGGATAAAGCCGTAGCCCTTGGCTGCGTTAAACCACTTCACTGTACCTTTTTCTTTCATCTGCCTATATTCCTTCTTGAACGCTTTCTAAAACTGCATTTCGACCCCGGCTCTGGTCCCTTAACAAAAAAGGGAGTTGCGGATGGACTCACGCAGCCCCCTTTTTTCGAAGCGGAAAACTAGAGTCAAATGCCATACCATTATACAACAGGAGCGTGTTGTGTCCGAGACCGCAAAAACCGCTTTTCCGGGGCAGGGAAGCGCCTTAGCCGAGTGAATACATTCGAGTTCTACCGATTCCGGTTTCACTTCAGGGCCGCCGAGCGCGTCCATTTCCCGCGCGGAAAGAGCGCCAATCTGGTGCGCGGCGCTTTCGGTACCGTGCTCCGCGAGAGTGTCACTCCCGCAGACTACGCCAGGCTGTTCGAACCCGGGGCTTTCTCAGGCAACGGCCCCAGCGGTCTGAAGGATTGGCCCCGGCCTTTCGTGTTTCGGGTAGCCCATCTGGACGGTCTGACGATTCCACCCATGGGCAGCTTCTTTCTGGACGTGCACATCTTCGACCTGCGGGCGCCGGTCCTGCCGCAATTCCGTGCCGCCTTCGCGCAATTGGCCCTGCGCGGCATTGGGCCGGGACGCGGCCGTACCGAACTGGAACGGGTCGAGCAATTGGACCTCCAGGAACGGGGCGTCGAGGTGGACGAAGTGCCAGGGCCGCCGCTGGCCATGCCTCTGGACCCGGACCCTTATGCCGAACCCCGCGTACGCGTCCACTTCCTGACCCCGACGGAGCTGAAGAGCGACGGCGCGCGTGTGGAACGTCCCGTGTTTCCCATCCTTTTCGCCCGCTTACGGGACCGCATCAGCACCCTGCGCGCTTTGTACGGCGCGGGCCCCCTGGACGTCGACTTTTTCGGGCTGGGACTCCGCGCGGGCGCCGTGCGCCTCAACTCTTACAAACTGGTGCGCGAGCGCGCCAGCCGCAAGAGCGGCCGCACCGGGCAGGTCCATCCTCTGGGCGGGTTTACGGGCGAGGCCGAGTATGAAGGCGAACTGGCCGAATTCCTCCCCTGGCTGCGCGCCGCCCGCTGGGTGGGTGTTGGCCGCCAAACCGTGTGGGGAAAGGGCGACTTGAGAGTGATAACGTAATGGCTATGACACGCGCACTCTTTTCCCTGCTGCTGTTTTCGGGCGCAGCCTTGTCGCAGCCGGCCGCCCCCAAACCAGACCTGCTGTGGCCCGACGGCGCGCCCGGGAGCGCAGGGCACCGAAGATATCGACAAGCCCACGCTCACGCCCTACCTGGTGCCGGCGGGGCGCGGCACCGGCACGGCGGTGATTGTCTGTCCGGGCGGCGGCTATGCGCACCTTTCCATGGAGAAGGAAGGCTCAGACATCGCCCGCTGGCTGAACTCCATCGGGGTCTCCGCGTTTGTGCTCAAGTACCGTCTGGGCCCTAAGTACCACCACCCGATCGAGCTCGGCGATGCGCAGCGTGCGATCCGCACGGTCCGTACCAAAGCCGCCGAATATCGCATACTGCCGGACCGCGTCGGCATCATGGGATTCAGCGCCGGCGGGCACCTGGCCTCCTCGGCGGGCACCCATTTCGACGCAGGCAACCCAAGCGCAGCCGACCCCATCGATCGCGCCGGCAGCCGGCCCGATTTTATGGTGCTGTGCTATCCGGTGATCTCTTTCGGGACCTACGCCCATCGCGGGTCCATGCAGATGCTGCTGGGCGACAATCCGGACCCCAAGCTGGTGGAATTGATGTCCAATGAATTGCAGGTCACCGCGCAGACTCCGCCCACCTTCCTGTTCCACACCACCGAAGACCGCACCGTGCCGGTGGAGAACAGCGTGCTCTTTTACATGGCGCTGCGCAAAGCCGGAGTGCCCGCGGAAATGCACATCTACGAGCACGGACCGCACGGCGTGGGCCTGGCGCAAACCGACGAGGCGCTCTCGTCCTGGCCCGCGCGCCTGGCCGATTGGCTGCGCATCCGTGGCCTGCTGAATCCGTCCCCGAAGTAGCTGGTTCCGGACCGGCCCGAAGCTCGCAAATAGTTGAGACACTGGGCAGTCTGTTCGCCAGAGAGACGCTCGGCACATTTCACTCGATGACCAGCACATGGTCTACGAGGATATCGGCGAAGTACTCTCCCACGCCATGGCCCTTGTAAGTTACTGGAAACGACACTTCGGCAGCAGCCCGGATACCCCGAAGGCGGAGTTCGTGGAGCAGAGCACACGCTGGTAGACCTTCTCCAGAAATCCCGCGCTTAGTGTGTTAGACACCTCGAAAACAGCTCCGAGCACCCGCGCGGTCAAGGCATCGAAGTATCCGCGTTCATCAGCGTTCATCAGCGGCCCATCATAATGAAGTGGGGTTCCACAGCAAGGACTCTTAAGATTATTATTGGCCGCTGATGAACGCCGATGAACGCGGATGACTTACTTCGCCAGCACGTCGCGTATCTTTTTCGCCAGCACTTCGCGGCTGAACGGCTTCGGCAGAAACTCGATGCCCGCATCGAGCACGCCGTGGTGAATCACGGTGTTTTCGGTATAGCCGGAAAGATAGATCACCTTCATGTCCGGCCGGGTCTGCGACGAGAACGTCCGCCAATTGCCGCCCGCTCATGTTCGGCATCACCACATCGGTCAGCAGCAGGGCGATCCGCTGCGGATGCGAAGCGCTGATTTCGATCGCCTCGGCGCCGCCGGAAGCAATCAGCACCGAATAGCCCAGCCGCTGTAGCATGCGCACGGTAAGATCGCGCACGGCCTTTTCGTCTTCCACCACCAGGATGGTCTCGTTCTGGCCCTGCGGAGATTCCCGATCGGCTGTCAGCGGTATCGCTGACTGCCTCCGCTACTCTGGGGAAATACAGCTTGAAGGTGGTGCCCCGGCCGGGTTCGCTGTAGACCCAGATGTCGCCGCCCGCCTGCTTCACAATGCCGTAGACGGTTGCCAGTCCCAGCCCCGTGCCCTTGCCCTTCTCCTTGGTGGTGAAGAACGGCTCGAAGATCCGGCGCTTGGTCTCCGCGTCCATGCCGATGCCGGTATCGCTCACCGCAATCATCACGAAATCGCCCGGGATCACGCCCATGTGGGTCTTGGCGTAGTTTTCGTCCAGTTGGGCGTTGGCGGTTTCGATGCGTCAGGCGGCCTCCCAGCGGCATGGCGTCGCGCGCATTCACCGCCAGGTTCATGATGGCCTGCTCCACGTGCCCCGGGTCGGCGCGGATGTTGCCGGTGTTGGGCTTCAGTCCGAACTCCAGTTCGACGTCTTCCCCGATCAGGCGGCGAAGCATCTTTTCGGTCTGCTCGATCACCGCGTTCACGTTGATCACGCGCGGCTTCATGATCTGACGGCGGCTGAAGGCCAGCAACTGATTGGTGAGAGCGCCCGCGCGATCCGCCGCTTTCAGAATCTCCTCGGCGTATCCGCGCAGCGGATCGAGCGGCGAAAGCTCATCCAGGATCATGCGGTTGTAGCCGGAAATCACCGTCAGCATGTTGTTGAAGTCGTGCGCCACGCCGCCCGCCAGCCGGCCCACGGCTTCCATTTTCTGCGCGTGCATCAACTGGTCCTCCAGTTGTTTGCGCTGGCTGATATCGCTCACGAAGGCGATGGCGAAAACGCCCTCCGGCATTTCCAGATAGCTGAGGCTGACTTCCACCGGAAATTCCTTGCCGTCTTTGCGGCGGCCCGCCAGATCCATGCCGATGCCCATGGGGCGGATACGCGGGCGTTGGAAGTAATCTTCGCGGTCGCCGCGGTGCGTGGAGCGTTTGGAATCGGGCAGCAGGATTTCGATCTGTTCCCCGAGAAGCTCTTCCTGGGAATAGCCGAACATCTCTTGGGCCCGGCGATTGGTCAGGACGATCCGGCCATTCCGATCGATGCTGATGATCGCCTGTGTGGCCGAATCCAAAAGTGCGAGTACCATCTGCTCGCTCTTTTGAAAACTGCCTAGCATGTCTGTGTTACTAGTGCTGTCTGGCTGCGCCGGGTTATCCATTCCGCTCCGAGCCCCTCTCGTGTAAGGCCATTGTCCGCTATGGATCGGCACGGAGGCAAGGGAATGGAGATAGGACCAAGAGTACTATCGGTGCCAGTATCCGCCGAAATAACGGCCATGGTAGTAGCGCGGAGCCACCCAGTAGGCGCGTGCATAAGGCGGCCGGGCCCAATAGCCTCCGTGCCACGCCCACCGTGGACCCACCGGCGCATAGTAACCGGATACGTAAGCGTAACCGGGACCCGGGGCGGGCGGCACGTAATACCTCGCCACCGGTACGGGCGGAGGCGCATACACTGCCACGGGAGCCGGAGCATATCCCACACCAACACCGAAGAAAAGGCGCGGGCCTGCAAAGACGCTGGTTCCGGCCAGGAATAGTAGGGCGAGTAATTTCGTTTTCATGTCTAACATCCTCCTGGCCGCCTGTATTGCAAAACCGTTGCCAGATCTAAGTAACTGAAAAATCAAAATGACGCCGGATTGGCACTGGCCGGTCACCACCGCTGTGGTGTTTTTCAACCGGCGGGCGCGGTATAGTTTCTGAAGTGAGACTCGCGACTCTGCTTCTGGTGTGCGCGGCAATGGGGTACACCCAGCAGGGCAGCTTCGAGGGCACGGTGGTGAATCAATCCGGCGGGCAGCCGATCGAAGGCGTGCATGTGCGGTTGATGGCCGGCGGCTTCGAGGGCATCAAGGCAGTCTACGGCGCCAGCAGCGACAAAGCCGGCCATTTCTCCATCGCATCGCTCCAGCCCGGAGAGTACATGTTGACGGCGGAGCGCACGGGCTTCCTCCTGGTTGCCCCAAAATCGGATTCCGCAAGGATCCCCTCCGTGCAGATCAAACCCGGGGAGAAGATTCAGGATTTCGGGCTGGAGATGGCGCTCCGTGCGGTGCTTGCCGGACGTGTGGTGGACGAATTCGGAGATCCGGTTCCAAAACTCACCGTCGAAGCGATTCCCGTGACTGGAAACGCGCCCGTCCTGTTTTTCAATTCAATGGTGACCTACACCGATGACCGCGGCGAATTTCGCGTAGTCACGGCGCCGGGAAAGTTCTACCTAAAGGCAGCCCCCCAGACGATGCGCGATGAGCCGCCCGAGACCCGTACGGACGGCACCAGCGACGCAGTCTACGGTCCGACCTTTTACCCCAGCGCCGCCAGCAAAGAACGAGGTGCGACGATTGAGGCGAAGGCCGGCAACGACATCACGGGTCTCGAAATCCGTCTGCTTCGCCAGCACACCATGAGCATTTCCGGAACGGTGACCGGCATTCCGGATCATGCCGGGTTGGCGACGGTCTACATGCGCTATGCCGCCACGGCGGAACAACTCAGCGGTCTGCGCGGCGCCTTGTGCGATGCCGCGGGCAGGTTCTCATTCGCCCGGCTACCGGCGGGCGTGTACGGTTTCTATGCGATCTACAGTTCCGGCTCGCGGCCATTTCAAAGCACCACCGTGAAGGTCGAACTCGACAGCGCGGACCAGGCCGGCGTGGAACTGGCGCTTCATCCGGGCGAGGATCTCTCCGGCACGTTGCAGGTCACCGGTTTGCCGGCGGAGAAGCGCACGGTGCGGCTCGAGCCGGTGGAGCGTTACGGATATTTTTCGGGTCCGCTCTCCGGTGCAGTGGATAGCGACGGCGCGTTCCAGATTGCCAATGTGATGGCCGGAGAGTACCGCGTCGTGGTAGAACCTCTACCCGGCAACGGATACGTAAAGACCGTACAAGTAGACGGCGTGGCGGCGCCCGGTGACATCGTGGATGTTTCCCGTGGCGCACGCGGGTCACGCGTGAAAGTTCTGGCTGCGGCCGGCGCCGGCCAGCTTTCCGGCCGGGTCCGTGACAAAGACGGCCGGCCCATCGTCAACTCCTCCACCATGGTGTTTCTGATGACGGACCCGAAACTGATTAGCGAGGACGAGATGACGCGCGTGTCTTCGCCTGACGGCTCCTATTCCAGAAACGGGATCCGCCCGGGCAAGTACCGCCTGTTCGCGCTGGATCTGATGCGCTACGGGAGCGAGGCGCTTCAGTCCGGCGACCTGACCGCGCTTTTCGCTCGCGGCGAAGAGATCGAAATTAAAGAGGGCGAGCGGCTCGTGAAGGACCTCGAGGTGCTCGAAAAGGAAGGCGCGGATGCCCGCAAGCAGTGAGTTGCTGCTCTGCCTGGCGGCGGCCTGCGGTTGCGCGTTTGGCCAGCCGGCCAGTCTCGAAGGAGTGATCACCAATTCGGTGACCGGCGAACCGGTGCTGCGGGCGCACGTCTCATTGCGCGGCGTACAGAAACGTTTCGGCGCGCTGACTACGGCGGAGGGCAAATTCTCCATCACCGCCATAGACCCCGGCCGTTACTCGCTGATGGTGGAAAAGCCCGGCTTCCTGCCACCGTCTCCGAGGGACGCGCCTGACCTGAACCTGCAGCCGGGCGATACGAAAAGCGACCTGAAATTCGCTCTGATGCCGGCTGGATCTATTACAGGACGCGTCCTGAATGCCGGCGGCGAACCCATGGAAAACATCCGCGTGGCGGTGGACAGGGGTTCGCTCTCCGAAGGCACCACTGACGACAACGGAAAGTTTCGCATCGGTGGATTAAGCCCCGGCCGCTACCGGGTCCGGGCCCTGCCGCAGACTATGGCGATACCGCCGGAAATTCGCACCGACGGAACCACGGAAGTGCACTATTCGCCCACTTACTATCCAGCCGCGCTCCTTTCGAAGTCGGCCAGCCGCGTCGATGCGCGAGCCGGCAGCGAGACTGCCGGAGTGGATATCCGGCTGCTGCGGACGCCCATCGTGCGCGTAAGCGGAACGGTAGCGGGCCTGCCTGCGGGCGCGCAGAACGCATATATCGAGGTGGTGCGCCGCCATGGCACTATGAATGGCGGCCCGGTCAAAGCGAACGGTACGTTCGAAATGTGGAAGCTCGATCCCGGCGCATATACAATCGACGCCGTCTGGGATCGTCCGGACGGGACGCATATGCAGAGTTCGCCCGCGGAGATCGAAGTCGCCGACAGCAACATCGACCATATCGTCCTGAACATGATTCCGCCCATGGCCTTTTCCGGCCATGTGACATTCGAAGACGAGCGCGCGCGGCCGCAGCCGGGGCCCCTCCGTCTGGCATTCGAGGCGGGTGGGATGCTGTCAAAAACTATCGATATGGATGCCGGCGACTCGTTCCGTGTGACTGGCCTTGCGCCCGCCCGGTACCGGGTTGTCCCGCAGGGGGGCCCCATTTTCGTGAAGTCCATGCAACTCGGTCCCACCCAAATCGATGGCGCCGTCCTGGACCTCCGCAATGGCGCGGCCGGTTCATCGCTCGAACTGGTATTGAGTTCCGCGATGGCGGCCATCGATGGCACAGTACGGGACGACAATGGTCCCGCCGCGCATGCCGTAGTTGTGGTTATGCCGGAGGTACCGGGCACCGGGTGGGCTTCCCGCTTTGTGGAAGCCAAGCCCGACGGCACATACCACTTCTCAGGCATTCCGCCGGGAAAATACAAAATCGCCGCGCTGGACCGGAGCGATTACAACGAAGTCTCTCAGCTTGGGGACCTGGATGAATATCTGGACACGGAACCCATCGAGGCCGGCGCCGGCGAGAAACTTACCCTGGACCTCAAGAGCGTGAAGCCATAGCAGGGGACTTGTGGGCTATCATGTTCGGATGACGCACCGGCGCAGGGAGCGTCCGTCCCCTCCCTCGGGTGCTCCGGCCTTTCTCCAAACCTGTAAGAGCGCAGGCGTGTGGGCGGCTCTTTTTCTGGCAACGCTGATCGCCTATAGTCCGGCGCTCCGCGGAGGGTTGGTCTGGGACGACTCCAGCCATGTGACTGCTCCCGGCTTGCAAAACCTGCACGGCCTCTGGCGCATCTGGTTCGAATTGGGCGCCACGCAGCAGTATTATCCCCTGTTGCACTCCGCCTTCTGGCTGGAACACCGCTTATGGGGCGACGCGGTGTTGGGGTATCACTTGACGAACGTCATGTTGCACGCCGCGTGCGCCTGCCTGGTGGTCCTGATCATGCGGCGCCTGTCGCTGCCGGGCGCCTGGTTGGGGGGTTGGATCTTCGCTCTGCATCCGGTATGCGTGGAGGCGGTAGCGTGGATATCGGAGCAGAAGAGCACGCTTTCCGGCGTCTTCTGCCTGGCGGCGGCGCTCACGTACTTGCACTTTGACCGGACGCGCCGCGCATCCACCTACTTTGCCGCGCTGGGCCTGTTTGTTCTGGCCCTGATGAGCAAGAGCGTGACGGCCATGTTGCCGCCGGCGCTACTGGTGATCTTCTGGTGGCAGCGGGGGCGGATCGACTGGAAGCGGGATGCGCTGCCGCTGGTTCCCTGGTTCGCCGTGGGCGCTTCGGCGGGGCTCTTCACCGCGTGGGTGGAGCAGAACCCGCGATTCATCGGCGCGCAGGGAAGCCACTACACGCTCACGCTGCTGCAGCGTGTGCTCCTTGCCGGCCGCGTGCCGTGGTTCTATGCCTCCAAAGTGGTCTGGCCGTCGAACCTGATGTTTATTTATCCCCGGTGGACCGTCGATCCCTCGCAATGGTGGCAGTATCTTTTCCCGCTGGGATTGGCGGCGGCAGCGGCGGCTCTGGTTGTGCTGGCGCGGAGAAATCGCGGGCCCCTGGCCGGCTTTCTGATTTTCGCCGGCACGCTGTTTCCCGTGCTCGGCTTCCTGAACGTCTATCCCTTTCGTTATTCCTACGTAGCCGATCACTTCCAGTACCTGGCCATGCTCGGCATCATCGTTCCGGCGGCTTCCGGGTTGACCCTTCTGGCGCGCCGGATTTCGCCGGGCAGGGCCGGGGCGGCACGCCATGCCGGTTCTGTTGCTGAC
Source organism: uncultured Solibacteraceae bacterium (assembly GCA_963853855.1). Classification (GTDB taxonomy): domain Bacteria; phylum Acidobacteriota; class Terriglobia; order Bryobacterales; family Bryobacteraceae; genus Sulfopaludibacter. The sequence goes on from CAWKYG010000013.1 coordinate 81,223, forward strand.
GGCGTCGGGCGCCGCAAGCTGGCAGCAGAGCGGAATCTATCGCGACTACGAAACTCTTTTCCGCGAAACTCTGGCGCGCGAATCCCGACAGCCCGGTCCTCCACAACAACCTGGGGGTGGCCCTCATGATGTTGCCGGGCCGGGTTCCGGAAGCCATGACCGAATTCGAGGCGGCCGTGCGGCTCGAACCCGATAGCGCCGACTATCACGACAACCTGGGGCTTGCTCTGGCGTCGATGCCCGGCCGTCTGCCGGACGCGATCGCGCGAGTATCAAACGGCCCTGCGGATTCAGCCCCACTTCCAGGCGGCGCACCTCAACCTCGGTCTTGCCTGGATGTCGGTGCCCGGCCACCGGCCGGACGCCATCGCGGAGTATCAGAAGGCCATTGCGGAATACCAGGAAACGCTCCGGAACGTAGCCGGCTATTGGGAGCCCCACCTCAACCTGGGGATTGCCTACGCGCAAATGCCGGGACGGCAGGCCGAGGCAATACAGGAATTCCGGACGGCCCTCCAGATCAAGCCCGATGCCGAACTGGCGCACTACCACCTGGGAAACACGCTCCAAACCATGGGCCGGCTGCCGGAGGCCATCGCAGAATATCGATTGGCGCTGCGCATCAAGCCCGATGCCGTGGACGCACGCTACGAACTGGCCTACGCCTTGGCCCAAATACCGGGCCGCGTGCCCGAAGCCATCAGCGAATGCCAGGATCTCTTGCGAATCAGTCCCGGCAACGGACCGGCGCGGGAATTGATGGCATCCTTGCTGGCGTTCCAAAACGGCCGCCACTGAGATTCATAGATTCCCCTCCGCAAATCTACTCAAATCCATAGGAGGTGGGTCCCGGCCCCTCTGCCAAAGCACCAAACAGGTAGCTTGCACGGTCGTTTCACGGTGTATCACGTTGTTTTTGACTTCCTGCCAGAGTATGATCCGTGACAATCCGAAAGTAAAGTGTAGACTAATTGCCGATCGAGTTAGACCATCGAAACCACTTTCCTTCTGATTAGCCGGGTGGTCATGGTTCGGAAGAACCGGCAGGGTGAAAACACAGGATTTCTATAACCGTCAGAGCACGATCCGCCGGGTGACGGCGCGCTCAAGTAGCGAAAGGGAGATACCCTTGACCACGACAGTCATAAGGTTGTCCACAGGACCAGCCGCACTCTCGCGGCGCCCATTCCCCCCCCACGAGGAGAAAAATGAGCAATCGAATCGCAGTGTTATTGGCTCTTGTCCTCCTGCTGACATTGGCCGCATTCGCTCAGAACAACACTGGCATTATTACCGGCCGGGTTGTGGATCAGACCGGGGCCGTAGTGCCAAACGCGGAGATCACAGTCACCCAGACCGACACAGGTGTGGACAGCGTCAGCCAGAGCAACTCCGAGGGCCTGTTCCGGGTCCCGGGACTCCGGGATGGTCCTTATAAGGTGACCGTAACCGCATCCGGATTCAAGAAGGCGGTGCGCGAGGGCTTTGCCCTCCAGATCGGCCAGATTCTGGATGTCGCCATCAACCTTGAAGTGGGCGCGCTCACCGAGTCCGTTACCGTGGTCAACTCCATCCCCCTGCTGGAAACGCAGACTTCCTCCACTGGCCAGGTAATGGAGGGCTCCTACTTTTATGAGTTACCCAATTATCAACACTGGGAGAAGGGTGTGCTGTACTATACACCGAACGTCGAGACCAGCAACGCGCCATGGCCGGGGTCGCTGGGCAATTGGAATATCAACGGCGCCAACAGCTACCAGACGGCTCAGTATGAGGACGGGATGCTGGCCACCAGCATGGATGGAGGCACCACCATTAATTCCGTCTCGGTGGCCGATGAGGAGGTCAAGGTACTGACCAGCGCCATGCCGGCCGAATACGGCCACGCCACCTCAGGCGCCTTGATCGTGGTGAAGAAGGGCGGCACCAACGAGTTCCACGGCGAGGGCGGCGAGCTTTTCAAGAACAACCCCCTGGTTCACCGCCGATTCTTCCAGTTGCAGACCAATCCCCAGCAGAATATTTCAGACCTCTTCCAAATGCCCGATTTCGTGCTCAGTGGACCGGTCATCATCCCCAAGCTATACAACGGCAAGAACAGGACGTTCTTCGAGATCGGCGGATCGTACCACGTGGATACCTCGTCCAACGCGAGCAGCTATTCGACCCCCACTCCGGCGGAGTTGGCCGGCAACTTCAGCGCGTTCTCCAACACCATCTACGATCCGGCCTCGACCAGCGGGAGTTTCGCCGCGGGCAATCTCTCGCGCACGCCCTTTCCCGGCAATATCATTCCGACGAACCGGATGAGCGGCATGTGGAATGCGATCATGACCAACAATCCATTCCTGGCGCCGCAAGCCGGCGCCGGCAGCATTACGCCTACCGGGCCGAGCGGAAACATCGTGGCATCCGGCTCGGGGAGTTACTTTAACCTCACCAATCAGGCACGCCTCGACCACAGTTTCAACGATAAGATGAAGATCTTCGGCAGTATCACCTGGGGCAACCAGCATCAGCCCCAGAACAACGCCAACATCGTCTACAAGCCCTATGACCAGTACCAGGTTTTGACGTACACGGTCCAGAATGTTGCCGCCCTGAACTTTACCTACACCATCTCACCTCACGTAATTAGCGAAACCAGAATCGGGGAGTATCGCCGGACCGGGAATCCGCGCTCGCTCAGCGGCGAGGATTATACCTATGCGATCGCTAAGACCGTTCCGAACCTTCCGGCCAACGTGTATGTCAACCCCATCGGTTTCGGGCTGACCGAAGGTACTAACGGCAGTACCCAGCTTGGCGTCGGCACCCTAACCGTCAACGTGAACAACAACCACCAGTTCAACCAGGATTTCACCATGGTCAAGGGTAAGCATGCCTTCAAGTTCGGCTATGAATGGCTGTGGGAAAACGAGGTCCAGCATAATATTGGCAACCCGCGGTTGACCCTGGGATTCGGCCAGGGCGGGAATGCTCAAACCGACACCACGACCGGCATCGGTCCGACCGGCGTCCAGATGCCCAACACGGGAGGTATTCAGTTAGCGAATATTATGCTTGGATACGTGAGCAGCTATAGCTACGCCCAGCAAGGGGCCAGCCTGCTGCCGGTAGACTCCAACCAGAGCTTCTACATCCAGGACGACTGGCGATTCCTGCCCAATCTCACCTTCAACATAGGTCTGCGCTACGAGAACGAGACGCCGGCGCACAGCAAGTTCCCGGGACAACTCAGCGTGGGGAGTCTCACCGTGCCGGACAACTACTACACGTCCGGATCGGTGCCCGGCCTCCTCACCTGTCCAGCGGGTGGGTGTATGGGCGGGTGGATCCAGCCCAAAGGGTTCCTCTGGAACCGCGACAACCTGAACTTCCAGCCCCGCTTTGGCCTGGCCTGGAATGTAGAGCCCAATACCGTGGTCCGCGCAGGGTTTGCGTGGATGACACTGGATTGGAACCTCGGGTACACCAACCAGAGTGAGATCGGCGGCGCCAGTTTCTATAACCAATCGGTTTCTCAACCCGCGAACACCTACACACCCCTTTTCAGCATCAATCAGGGCGTGCCGGCGTTCGTCTCGGTGCCGCAACTGGCCAACGGCGAAATTCCGACCTCCGCGTCCACGCCCGCGGCCCGTCCCACCATCACCGTGATTCCCGCCAACTACCACCATCCCTACACGCTGAACTGGAACGTCAGCATCCAGCACCAGCTTAAGTCGAACTACATGATCGAATTGAGCTATGTCGGCCTGCATAACATCGGCTTCAACGGCAACTATAACTGGGACTCGCGGCCGTACGGGACAGGAATCGACCCCAACGGAAACGTAATTGACCTGACGCAGCCGGCCAACTGGGCCTACCGGAACACCTGGATCTCCAATTCGTCCGGCGTCAACGGGACGCAAGCCTACAAGCCCTATCCCAACCTGGGCGGCGTCAACTATCAATGCAACTGCGTCCGCATGATCTATCATTCGGGAACCATTAAGCTGCAAAAAAGGTACTCGAACGGCCTGACATTCCTGACGTTCTTCACCCTACAGAAGGGAATCCAGAACTCTCCGGGCAATCTCTACCTGGACCAGCAGGAACAACGGGCGGTCACGGGGATGACCCAGAAGTATCGCTTCGTCAGTTCCATGACCTACGAGTTGCCGTTCGGCAAGGGCAAGCGCTGGATGAACCACGGCGGCTGGAGGGACGCGCTGTTCGGCGGCTACAGCTTCGCGTGGAACTACTCCATCTGGGCCCCCACTCCCGCCGGCATCGGTTACTCGGGCGGAACCTACCTCAACCCGGTAACGGGCGCTTTGGGCGGCCGCCAGGATTATCCGAACTACGAGCCGGAGCCGGGAAGCGGCATCTATCTCATTCAGGACCCGAAGCTCCGGTCCGGCTGGCAGGACATCGGGACCAACCGCTTCGTACAGTCGGCGCAGAACCCGATCGTCACCAACTGCGGCACAAAGCCGATCCTGCAGCCGAACGGAGCCACATGGGGCAACCTGTGCGAAGTGGTCGCGCCTTCGTTCACCAACGGCAACCTGCCCGGGAACGAGTGGATCGAACAACGCATCATCGGGTCCAACGCTTCGATGTACAAAGACTTCCGGATCAAGGAGAAGTACAAGGCGCAAATCCGGCTGGACTACTTTACGCCGTTCAAGTGGTTCAACTGGAGCCAGTCGCAAACCACCATGACGCAAACCAACCCGGCGATCTTCATGACTCCCGGTCTCAACGACAATGGGGATTCGACCGAAGGCGGACCATCGGAAATGCAACTTTCGTTCCGCATCCGGTTCTAGCACGCAACCGGCCGGGTGTCTGACTAAAGGCGGCTCCTTCCGGGGGCCGCCTTATTCTTTGGGCGGCGTGTCCGCTTTCTTCTGGTTCGCGGGCGGTCTTCCGAAACGTTGGGCCTGGACGGGTTTGGCGGTGACAATGGCGGCGAACGCTTGGAGGATCTCGTCCTTCTTCGACGCATCCGCCGCCAGGCTGCGTACCGTGCCGCCGCCTGGCGTGAACTTCAACCGGCCGCTGTATTCCATCGGATCGGGGAAGCTGCGGAATAAAGTTACCATACCGTAGAGAAGATAAACAGCGTGGATCACCGTTATACACGGTGTAAGGCCGGAAAAACCGGAACCCGGCGAAGTACAATTGGTTCAACCATGCACGCTTCCTCGTTTTTGGCCCTCACGTTGTTATGTGCGCCGAGTCTTTTCGCGCAGGATGCCGACCCGGGCCGCCTGGTGTTCGAAACGCGCTGCGCCCGCTGCCATGGCTCCGATGGCAACGGCGGCGAACTGGGGCCCGCCATCGTCAACCGGCTGCGCGCGCATACCGACCCCGAACTCACTACCCTGATTCACCAGGGACTGCCAACCCGCGGCATGCCCCCGGTTCCGGTAAGCGATGCCGAAATGGGACCGCTCCTGCGCTTCCTGCGCTCGCTCGAACCGCGCGGCTTCGTCCGTCCGGTGGTGCACAGGAAAGTCGAAACCACCGATAACAAGCAACTCGACGGCGAAGTGCTCAACGAGGGATTCGACGATCTCCAACTCCGCACGCCGGACGAGCATGTGCACTTGCTGCGGCGCGTGGGCGAGCGGTATCGCGAAGTCACCTCCGAAACGGCGTGGCCCGGCTACAATGGCGATCCCGGCGGCAACCGGTACACTACGCTTTCCCAGATCACTCCGGCGAACGTTGCGCATCTGGCGCCGCGGTGGGTCTTTACGCTGCCCAATACCGGCCGTCTGGAAGTGACGCCGGTGGTGGTGGACGGCATCATGTACGTGAGCACCTCCAATGAATGCTATGCCCTGGATGCCGGGACCGGGCGGCAGGTCTGGCACTTCCGCCGCCCCAAGACGGCCGGCACGCCGGGCGAAGGGGCATCGGGCATCAACCGCGGGGTGGCCGTCGCCGGCAATCGCGTTTTTATGGAGACAGACAGCGCCCACATTATCGCTCTGAACAAAAACACCGGCGCGCTGCTTTGGGATACCGAGATGGCGGACTGGCGCATGAGCTACTTCGCCACTTCCGCGCCGCTCACCGCCGGCAGCCTGGTAGTGGGCGGAGTGGGCGGGGGCGAGCATGGCACGCGCGGATTCGTCGCCGCCTTCGACCAGGCGACCGGCAAAGAGGCATGGCGCTTCTGGACCATCCCCAAGCCCGGCGAACCGGCCGCGGAGACATGGAAAGGCAAGGGCATCGAACACGGCGGCGGACCCACCTGGTTCACCGGAACCTACGATTCCGAACTGGATACGGTCTACTGGCCGAGCGGCAATCCGAGCGCCGAGTACAATGGCGACGATCGCCTGGGCGACGACCTCTACTCCGACTGCATTCTGGCCCTGGACGCGAAAAGCGGCAAGCTCAAATGGTATTACCAGACGACGCCGCACGACCTGTGGGATTGGGACGCCGCCGAAACTCCCGTGGTAATCGACACCACGTGGCAGGGGCAGCCGCGCAAGCTGCTCTTCCAGGGCAATCGCAACGGATTCTTCTACGTGTGGGACCGGACCGACGGCAAACTGCTGCTGGCCAAGCCGTTCGTCAGGAACTTGACCTGGGCCAAGGGAATCGGCACGGATGGCCGGCCCATACTGAATCCCAACCAGGAGCCCACCGCCGACGGCACCAGGGTCTGCCCGTCGCAGGACGGCGCCACCAACTGGTTTTCTCCTTCTTACAATCCCGCTACCGGCCTTTTCTATTTGCAGACGTTCGAAAAGTGCAGCGTCTACACCAAGCGCGAGCCGGGCGAATGGGTGGCGGGAAAGGAATACCTGGGAGGCTCACAACGCACCGCGCCCGGCGATAAGCCGGAGCGGATCCTGAAAGCTATCGACGTTCGCACCGGCAGCGTGAAGTGGGAACTGCCGCAGCCCGGTCCCGCGGTTACCTGGGGAGGCACGCTGGCTACCGCAACCGGACTGGTGATCTTCGGAGCCGAAGACGGCTCGCTGATGGCCGCCGCCGCCGATACCGGCAAGCCGCTCTGGAGCTTTCCGGCGAATCAGGGCTGGAAAGCCTCGCCGATGACTTACATGTTCGACCACAAGCAATATATTGCCGTCGCGAGCGGCGGGAACATTCTCGCGTTTGGGCTGGTGGAGTAGGCTCTACGGCTTCGGATGGAACGGCGCCGGCGCGCCGCTGCCCGCGGCTGGCTCGGGGCTGGGGAGATCCAGATTCACGACGATGGGTTCCTGCCCGCTGCGCACCACCACGGCCTCGCAGGGCTCGTCGGGCAGGGCATTGATCTCCTGGTGCGGCACGTAGGGCGGTACATAGATGAAGTCGCCCGGCCCTGCCTCGCCGCTGAATTCGAGGCGGTCTCCCCAGCGCATGCGGGCCTTGCCGCGCACGATGTAGAGTACCGTCTCCAGCTCGCCATGATGGTGCGGTCCCGTCTTGGCGTCGGGTTGCACCACCACGGTGCCGGCCCACAGTTTGCTCGCGCCGGTGCGGGCGTGCGTGATGGCGGCGGCGCGAGTCATGCCGGCCGTCTGCGGAGTATTGGAATCGAGCGTGCCCGCGGGGACGATCTTGACGCCGTTGTGTTCCCAGTCCATGACTACTTATTATGCTTCGCCACCAGGCCGGCCATGCCCCAGTCGTCCACCGTAGTCTCCCGCCCCTGCCCGTGCGGCGGCTTGAGTTCCTCAATCTTAAACTTGACGTGCGTCCCCTGCACTTCCACCAGGGCGTGTCCGAAAAACCATCCGTCCTGGTATTTCCCGGAGTTGCGCAGATGCCCTCCGGCACTGGGCATCGAGACGTACGTCACTCCCTGAAGACTGAAGTGCAGCATCTGGTGGATGTGCCCGGCAACCACGTATTGCACGCCGTATTGCCGCGCCAGCTTCTGCAGCGGGAAATCCGGATTCTGCAATGCCACATTGATGAGCCACGAGGGGCGATGCGAGACGATGAACTTCACCGGCTGCGCCGCGTGGGCCTTCAGGTCGGCTTCCAGAAACGCCATCTCGCCCGCGGGCATTTCATCCGACCGGCTATTGTCGAGCACTGTAAAATGGACCGGTCCGGAATCGAAGCTATAATGCGGCGGATGCCCGGCATTTTCCGGGAACAGCCGTTCCGAAGCCGCCGACCAGATGTCATGATTGCCCGCGGCCAGGTAGATGGGAAAGCGCCGGTAGGGCTTGAGGATTTGCTCCACCTGCTGCCATTCCTCCGGCGCGCGCGCATCGTCCAAGCCCTGGATGGTATCGCCCACGGTCACGACAAACGCCGGATTTTCGGCCGCCGCTTCGCGCCACACCTGCTCATAGACCCCGGGAACCGCTTCTCCGGTCCGGTCGCCCAGAATCGCGAAACGAACCGGCCCCGAGTCCGCGGCGACAGCCAGCCATACCGCTAACAGCAGCAGGATGGCGTACAGGCGCCTCACATGAAGTAGTCTTTGACTTTTTCGAACAGGCCTTTTTCGGACGGGGCGTTGTCCACCGGCAAGGTCTCGCGCAGTTGTTCCATCAGCTTGCGCTGTTCGCGCGTGAGGCGCGCGGGAATCTTGACGTCGATGTGCACATAGAGATCGCCGCGCCCGCCGCCGTTGACGATGGGGACGCCTTTATTCCGCAAGCGGAACTGCGACCCGTTCTGCGTGCCCTCGGGAATCTTCAGCTTATGCGGCTGCTCCATGGTGGGCACTTCGATCTCGGCCCCGAGTGCCGCTTGCGCCATGTTAACGGGGATGGTGCAGTGCAGGTCTGTGCCCTGGCGCTCAAAGAAGGCATGCTCTTTGACCTTCAGAAACACGTAAAGGTCGCCGTGCGGGCCCCCATGGGCGCCGGGCTGGCCCTCGCTCGCCAGACGCAGGCGCGTGCCATCGTCCACGCCCGCCGGTATGTTGATCTTCAGCTTCTTTTGGACCTGCCTGTATCCGTGTCCCCGGCAATCCGTGCAGGGGTGGCGGATCACCTGTCCTTGCCCGCCGCAGGTGCTGCAGGTGCGGCGGATCGAAAGAAAGCTCTGCTGGTAGATCACCTCACCGCGCCCATGGCAGGTGGGACACGGAGTAGGCCCGCTGCCCGGTTCCGACCCCGACCCCTTGCACCGTTCGCAAGGCTCCATGCGCGGCACCTGAATCTCCGCGTTGATGCCAAAAACAGCCTCTTCGAAGGCGATTTCCAGGTCGTAGCGGACATCTTCGCCGCGCTCCGCCCGCGAGCGCCGCTTGCTCCCGCCGCCGCCGAACAGGTCGCCCAAGTCGAAGAAATTCCCCAGAATGTCGCTGAAATCGGTGAAAGCGCCGGGATTGAAACCGCCCGCGCCCGCCCCGCCCTGCAATCCCGCGTGCCCGAAACGATCATAGGCGGCGCGCTTTTGCGGATCGCTAAGAACGCTATACGCTTCCGACGCCTCCTTGAATTTCTCTTCGGCCCCGGGATCGTCCGGATTGCGGTCCGGATGGTGCGCCAGGGCGAGCTTCCGGTACGCGCTCTTGATTTCCTGGTCGCCGGATTCTTTGCCAACGCCTAGAATTTCGTAATAGTCTCGTTTTGCCACTGGATTCACAACGTTGTTACGGTTTCACCGCGACCCTGACCATCGCCGGTCGCAGGAGCCTTCCCCTGAAATTATATCCCCGCTGAAATTCGCCCAGAATCGTCTGGTCCTCGGCCTCTTCGGTTTCCACGCGCTCCACCGCCTGGTGCAGGTTCGGATCGAACTTCTGGCCAGCGGTCTCGATGGGTTCCAATCCCATCTTCTTCAAGGTCTCGGCCAGGCGCTGGTAGATCAGCTCCACGCCTTTGGCGTAATCCTTGTCCGCGGTTTCCACCTTGAGGCCGCGCTCAAAATCGTCCAGTACAGGCAGGATTTCCCGGACCAGGTCCATGGCCGCAAACTGCAGATACTCTCCGCGCTCCCGCTCCGTGCGACGCCGCGCGTTATCGAATTCGGCGCGGGCGCGGAGCAGGCGATCGTACAGGTCCGTCTTCTCCGCAAGGAGCTGATCGCGCTCGGCGACGATTGCCGCGAGTTGCCCCTCCGGCGATTCCACCGGCAGATCGGGAGACACGTTGGTTGTATTCGAGTCGGGGTTTTGGGCGTCCACTAATTCGATTTTAGCAGAAGCCGGATAGGCCCTAAAGTTAGCAGCCCTCAGTTCTCCGCTTCGATCGAAACCACCTTAATGGTCTGGGTTTTCCCGTTCAACGTGCCGGTTACCTTCACCCGCCTGGCGGCAAATCGGGCCGGTGTTTTCTGATCGCTCAACTTAAGCACCGTCTTGCCGTCGTACAGCGCGTATTGGCTGGAGCCCTTGACGCACGCGGCCACACACTTTGCGTCGGGCTGGCCCGCCATCATGTCATGCGATTTGCCGCACATGGTATCGGTGATGACACCGGTGAAAGTCTGCCCGGCCGCGCCCAGCATTGCGGCGCACGCCAGCGCTAGTAAGATCGTCTTCTTCATAGTTACTCCTTTCTCAATCGCAGCCGCACGTAGACGTTCACACCCCAGGGGCGGTCGCCATAGTACGGCTTTAAAGCGGCGGGCAGCGTGTAGGCCGTCAGATTGGCCCCAATGCCCGTCTCCACATGTTTCATATTGCCGATGTCGCGTGTGTATCCGGCCGTGTAGGCGCCAATGCGGTATATGCCCTCCACGGAGAGTTCGTCCTTATCCACCAACTCCCAACGGCCCGTCAGAAAGTTGCGGCGGCTCACCGGATACACCGTCTCGGCGAGATAGGAATTCAGGTTGTGCTGCGTGAAGGTATCGTGGTTGCGTCCCCAGATGACGCTCGTGGACCACGAACTGCCCGAATCCATGGGCCGGTTGTAGGAGACCGAAGAGGTGGCGCGGATCACGTCGCCCAATTCCTGCCGCTCGGGCTGCGTCAGACGGCCGGCGGATACCTGGAACAACCAGTTCTTCGACGGCGTCACGCTCACCCGGCCCGAGTAGGAATTCATCGGACCCCAATCGATGTGCCAGCGATTTTCATCGGGCTCGGTGCCGTAGAAACCGCTGGCCTCCAGGCGTAGCCACGAGTGCTGCACGGCCACTGTCGCCACGTTATCGGCGATGTGCGTGGAATCCTGCCAGTGATGGCCCAGCGGCGCCTCCGGCAACTCGGAGGCCGACGCGCGGTGCGGAAAGGCCACCGGGCCCAGCGCCGGGTCGCCCACCGGCGCGTAGTAAAGCTCCACCATGGTGCCGCCCGCCACGCTGTGGACGTAATGCGCGCCCACGGACATGATGAAGTTGTGAGGATGCTGGGCATCCACCAGAGGCCGGCCATAGGCCGTCTCCCCGGTCTGGAAAAGCAGCGGATAGCTGCGGTTGGTGATGGTGGCCGGTTCCAGGCTGATCATGGTTTCGACCATCAGGCTGCCGCCCCACAGGGAGTGCCCGGCGGCGGCCATGCCGTAGTTCGGCGAATACAGCTTATCGCCGCCGCGCGGACCGGACTGCTGCGTATCCACGAGGAATCCCTGCCCCATGAACATCAGGCTCCACGACCCGGCGCGCGTCATCAGCATGGGCATCTGCCACGACGCCGGATTGCGGCTCGTGCCCGATGCCGTGTCCATCAAATACATGCCCGCTTCATTCATCTGCGCCAGCGCGCAGGCGGAAAAAATAAATAGGGTAAGGGTCTGCTTCATACGGTCTCCTTCGACGACAGGCGAGCGTATGGATCAGGCGCGGATGGGAGTGGCGATGTTAGGGGCGGCGGTGGAGAAACAGCTTCGGCAGGCGGCGCGGCGATCCGCGATGGCACGCCTGGGCGGATCTCCCACGACGGCAGGGCCGCGATCTCGGCGAGCGGAGAGTGCGGTACCGCGTTGGCCGCCTCCACAACCACTGACGACGCGCATGGCTTAGCGCTCTGGTGATGGCGGTGGCACGGCGGGAGATGGCACGGCGCCGGCGTCACGGCGCATTGCGCCACGCACCAGGCGTTGGCAAACAACAACGCCATTGCGAGCAAAACGATTTGGAATTTGCCGCGCGGCATCCTTCCCCAGGATAACCCAGGATTGCGCGCTATCACCCAAAGAAAGACCGCTTACTCACATGCGCAGCTCAGTTTGTTGCAGAGCCGCGACCGTCAGGGAGCGAATGCGCTTAAGACGGCCAGGCGAGCGGAAACCGCATTCAGGTAGCGGCCATCGAGGCGGCAAAATAGCGCGCGCGACGAATTTTACGCCGAAACATTTGGCAGGCAAATTGATTTATTCCGCCAAGTGTTATCCAATAGAGAAATGGCAACTAAAAAAGCAGCAACCAAGAAGGCAGTAGCAAAGAAGGCGCCCGCTAAAAAGGCCGCCGCCAAACCCGCGACAAAAAAGGCCGCTCCTAAAAGCAAGAAGAAGTAGCACACTCCTTCCTCAGGCGTAGGGGTGCTGGCTGTTCGAGTACAGCATCCCGTCCTTCCTTAGCGACGCAGCGCCGACCGGACGGTCCGGAGGTCAAGAAACATGCGCTGTGGCCCGTTCTCCGCGGCCCCCTCAATCGGTACAAAACCGAATTGTGCGTACCAACCGATCCGATCCCTGTATGCATCCGTGACGATACAGCGGCAGCCCACCTGATCGGCCGCCCTCAGACTAACGCGGAACGCTTCTGAGATCAGCGCGTGTCCGAGTCCCCGGCCGGCAAGCCGCTCATCTACAGCTAGCCGCGCCAGTAGAATCAGCGGCAGATCATACGGAGGCAATCCGCGGATATATTTCTTCGGGAATGCCGCGCGCGGTACGCTTGCCATCGCCAGCGTGAAGTAACCGAGAACTCGCGAAGCGCCCTCGTCGACGGCAACATAGCTGATGCCGATCGAACTCTTCTCCTGACTGTTCCATGCGTGGCGTTTCAGGTAATTGTTGAGAGGTTCGTCGCCGCAATCGAAATGCTCCACCTCGTCTCGTTCTTCGAGGCGCCGGATAACGATAGCCATTCAATCCCGCAGAGCGCGGATCAGGGCTTCGGTCGGGGGATTCTCGTCGGGCGCTGATGACAGGGCGGCAAGGCTCTCCAGTTCGCGCTTCGTCCATTTGATTTCGACGCGAGGCAAGGTGAGACTGGGAGCCACTCGTTCTAACCGCGGGAAGACCAGCACCCTGCGCTCGCCGCTCGCGCCTTCGCTCACAATCCGGTGTCCTAGCTTTCGCTCCGACACGGCCCAGCAATATAACGCGATGGCATCGGAGAAGAAATCCGTGTTGCTCGTGAGCTGCAATTCCGCTTTCAGCAAACGCACAGTGCGATCATCGGCCGGTGCAATGTCCGCTTGGAATTTGGCCTTGCGCGGCCGATCCACCGCCTGCGCATCCGCTTCCTTTCTGGTCTTCACGGGCATGCCTGTCTTTCTCCATTCACTCTAATTATACTCTGAATTTGGCCCTGAAAGGAGTGAAAATCGATTCCATTGCCACTCAGTTTGGCAGCACTCGCTCTATCGGCCCCGCGGGACAACCATAGTCGTGCAGGAAGCTGTTCTTGAGCGAATGCGCGGTATTGGTCCTGCCCGCGTAGAGACTGATGCTCACCGCATCCGCCGATACGTCGCACAACTGCTTGTGAACCAATTCACAACCCGGGTTGATGCTCGGCCCGTTGGGACCGTTCACCACCGCGCAATGTTTCTGGTCGAGCCCTCTCCCATAGAGTTCGATAAGCAGTTTGCGCAGTCCCATGTTGGAAGTCACCAGCATTCCCTGCATCAGCACGGAGGCCGCCTGCCCGCTGTCGCCCACCGCCTCCAGCACCTCGGCCATTTGCGCATAGTCGTCGGGATTCAGCGGGTCCTGTTTCCGCCCCTCGCTGGCCGCTTCCAATGCCTCGCCGCCGTGGCCCAGCCGGAGATACGCCACCGAGAGCAGGCGGAATACATCGTCGTTCGAATTGGGAGCAAATGCGAGGTCGGGTTTACCCAGGGCTTTGAGTTTGTCGCGGCGCTGCGCGCGGATCGCCTTGACGATGGCCGCGCCGCGCTGCAGAACCGGCAGCGCCTTCCGGTACTGCTCGATGGAAGCGGCGGGCAGCGGGCCGGCAGTATCCTGCGGCCGCAAACGGTCGCCCTTCAGCAGATAGCACGCGCCGGCCAGTCGGTACGGCTCCGCGCTGTTCCGCGAGTCAGGTAAGGGATCGAGAATGGCAAGCCCGCGCTCCGCCTCCGCCAGTACGCTGTCCAGGTCTCGATGTTCCGGGTCGCCCAGATAGATGGCCTCCGCCATCATAACGTGAGCTTTGAAACTGTTGGGACTGGCCGAGACGGTGGCGCGCGCCAAGCTCATATCATCCTGCCAGTCCCGATTGCGAGCCCACGTACGCGCCGCGAATCCGCAGGCAATCACGCAGAAGACGACGGGCGCCGCGCGCTCCCATTGCAATCGCCTGGCGGCCGCGTAGACACCCATCACGAAGCAGGCCAGCACACCCGCCGCCGGAAGATACGCCAGCCGCTCGGCCATCATCGTGCCGGTGGCGAATAGCAGATTCGACGCCGGCAGAATGGTGAGGAACGCGAAACCAGCCAGGAAAAAGATGTTCCGGTTGCGGCGAAACGACCATGCTACTCCGGCCGCCGCCAACGCCATGACGCTCCACGCCAGCCAGTCTCCCAAACTGCCGTGCGCCAGCGGAATCTGGTTGTAGGAATGGTCGGCGGAGAGATTCGCCGGCCACGCCATCAGACCCAGATATTGGGCCAGCACCTTCACCGCCGAGAGCCGCCCCGTCCAGAAGCCGGCTTGTGTGATGGGATTGTCGAAATACGGAAAATCGGCGGGCGGGGAAGACGCCAGCACAAACGACCGGCGGTAGAGAAACAGCTCGATCGGAACGAAGAGCACGGCCGCGACAGCAAGGATTTGCGCGCGGTATTTCTTGCGCTCCGTCCACCACGTCAGCTCGAAGAGAGCGATCAGGCCCACAATCATGATGGCGCTTTCCTTGCTGAAAACGCCCGCCCCCGTGATCGCGGCCAGCCCCGCCAGGCCCGCGATTCGCACCCACCCGGTGGTTTCGGAAACCTTCAGGTAGAGCAGCAGGCCGCCCAGCAATGCCAGGGCCGCGAGCAGGTCCGCGCGCCCCACGATGTTCGTCACCGATTCGGTCAGGATGGGATGCACGCTCCAGAGCATGGCGCTGAAAAACGCGACGCGGAAGTTGCCCGTGAGGCGGAGCAGCAGAAAATACAGCAGGGCCGCGTTGGCGGCGTGCAGCAGCAGGTTGATCCAGTGATAGTCCGCAGGCTGGTCGCCGTCGCCCAGAATCGAATAGTTGAACAGGTAAGTGAGCGTGGTGAAGGGGCGGTACAATCCGCTCTCCCCTTTGGGCCACCAGTAGGTGTGACCGAAGATATCGGAAATGTTTTTGGACGTGGCGGCCTGAATGCGGGGATCCTGCAGGATGATCCCCTTGTTGTCGAAAACGAATCCGCCAGTAAAAGAGTTCGAATAGACCAGGAGTGACGCTGCGAGCAGACCCGCTACCACCCAGATATTGTGCCAGTCTCCCGGCCGCGCCGGCTTTCTGGCTTCTCGATTACGGACCAACACGCGGCGATTCATGAAACCTTCAGACTAACAAATGCCGCGCGACTCCAAATAAAAAGGGCGCCGATCGCGAGGTGCGACGGCGCTCTTGAGGGAAATTGCTGTGTTGAATTGTTATTTGCCGTGACCGAGACGGAAGACCGGTCCGACGCTCAATCGGAAGTTCCACTGATGCTGATTGGCGAACACCGATCCTCCGCTGGCCAAGGGAGCGAAGTCCGTCATATAAATGGCGGGCTCGATCCGGAAGCCCAAGAGGCGGCTCACCGTGACATCCACCGGTACCGAAAACATCATGGCAAGCTTGGTTTCGTTGAATCCCGTATAGCCGGCAACGGCCAACTGCTGGGTGTACGCCGATGAAGTCGACGGAATGGAGGCCTGCCCGAAGACGCCACCGATCATCCACCGGAACGAAGACTGAACCTTGGACATATCCAGAAAACGTAACGCCGGCCCCACCATATAGCTGTATTCCTTTGTGTCAAGGGCCGTCCCGGAGGCACCCGAACTGGACGGCGCCGGAACGGAACCGAACACGCCAGAGATCTCAAAGCCGGCGCCAAACCATTTATTCGCGTAGCCGGCCGCTCCTACATTCCAGCCGCTCATACTGCTTTTCGGCAGTGGAGTTTCTGGATTGGCGTTGGTGTAAGTATAGCCCCCATAGATTTCCGCGGTGTTGCCGGTTTGGGCCGGAAGCCGATATGCCGCCGCGAACAGCAAACAAGTTCCAGCAACGATCATTCGATTGCGATTCGTCATTCAAATCTCCTATGCGCCTGCGCGCAAATGGTATTTCTCATGTTCCACGTTGTAGACGTCCTTCCCGTCCATCTTCGCCTGCCTGGGGAAGATGCCGGCTCCCGTTCTGGAGAGCCGGCTCTGCGGAGAATCAAGACGTCTGCCTGGCTTCCCGATTAGAAGTACAACTTCAGCGCCAACTGCACCAGGCGCGGGAAGTTCTGCTGGTTTTCGGGAAGGATACCGAACACCGGGCTGGTATAGGTTGTGCTACCCGGCCCCGGACGGATCGCTGTGTTGGTGATGTTGAAGGATTCGGCGCGGAACTGCAGCTTATAGCGTTCCCCAAAATTCGTGTTCTTCTCGATCGCGAAGTTCAACTGGGGCGCCGCCGGATTGTTGATATTTCCGGAGAAGCGCGGCGGAAGGTACGTAGCGGTCGAGTTTGCAGGGAAGGAGGCGTAGCAGGACGGGTTGTTGTTGAACCAGTGAAACTCGTTCTGCCCTTGAGTCTGGCCTGTGGAGGACTGGGCATTCCAGGTGCCGCAGAAATTAACGGCGCTAGGCAAGCCAACCGGGAAGCCTGAGATGTACGTGAAGATATAATCGGCGCGCCAACCGCTCAGAATCTTGTCACCGATTCCAGTTACGGAATTGCCGAATTTCTTGCCTTTGCCGATGGGCAAGTCCCAAACGCCGCTGAACGCTTCTTCCTGGGTCTTATTGTTGGAGTCCATGGCGTAAACCATGTTGGCGTTGTAGTTCGGCATGTTGAAAGTCTGCAGCGTGCCGGTATTGCCGTTGGGGCTCAACTTGAGGACCTCTCCCGTGGTGCCCTGCCAGCTATTACCCCAGCAGCAGGTCGTCGAGTACTCCTTGCTGAAGGTCCAGGAGAACACGAACGTCATGACGCCGGCTTTGCTGTTGGCGTCGCCGAAGGCCCGCTTTTCGACGCGCATCTGCATGGCGTCGGAGCGGAACACTTCATTGGCGATATCGGTATCGGAGTAACCGTTCCACATCGGGAAGTTGTTCAGCAGCGACGAGGCGGCGATGGTCGCATTGACGCCGTTGGAAACCGTGTTGGGCAGAATACCCTGGAACGGATTCGCAACCTGGCGGCTGAAGAACGTGCCATCGTTGATCGCGAGCTGTTGGTTCGCCACTCCCTGGGCGCCTTGAATGTGGCCCATGTCTAAGCTGGAATCGGTATACAGGTTGTAGTTGCCCGCGAAAGAAAGATCGAACAGCACGTTCCCCGGCAACTGCCTCTGGATTCCCAGTGAATACTGGTAGGTGCGAGGGATCTTGTAGTGCAGTTCGAAGCCGTATGAGCCTTGGCCGACATTGGCCAGAGGACCCTGGGAAGTGCCCTGCGGCTGGGTAAGCCCCACCGGGAATGGATTGACCAGCGAGTACGGTCCGGTGGGAGGCCCGTTCTGCGCAGTTGTTGGGACCGAGTGGGTTCACGCAGGCCGACGGAATATCGTTTATGGTATCGAACGTGGCCTGGTAGCTCGTGGACTGGCTGAACCCGGTTTGCGAGTTGTTGTTGCTGGTGATGGACTGATAGAAGACGCCGAAACCGCCGCGAATCGCGGTCTTGTCGTTAATCCGGTACGCAAAACCGACGCGGGGCGCACCGTTGGTCCAATCCGTATAGGTAGCGCGGCGCGGGAGGCCGTTCAAACCGGCAAATCCCCACACTCCGTAGATGGCGGATGGAGCAGCCGGATACGGGTATTTCGGATTCGTGGCATTGTACGCCGCGGCATTCGCATTCCAGGCCGAGAGAATCTGCGGGCTGAGCGGATTCACAGCATTGATGTTGAACTCCGAACCCATGCGGTCGTACCGCTCCCGGTACGGAAGCTGGACGTCCCAACGCAGGCCGATGTTCAGCGTCAGTCTCGAGTTCACCTTCCAGTCGTCCTGGAAATACAAGCCGTAGTACGGACGCGTCAGGTAATAGGATGCGTTGATCGCCTGATCGCCGCTGGTGGGCATGCCCATCAGCAGGGAGGCGATGCCGTTGAACGCCTCGGTCGAAAGGAATGTGTGGCCGCTCGCCTGGCTGGTGAAATTGCCAAATGTGAACTGGCCGTAAGCGTCACCCGGAGCGACATTGCCCTTGGCTTCATAGTGAATTTCGCCGCCGATGCGGAATGTGTGTCTCCCTCTGGTCAACGTCACGCTGGGAAGGACTTGCCAGGAGTTGTAGGGCGACCAGCTATAGCTGCCGCCGGAACCGAAGAGTGTGCCAGTGAAACCACCGATGTTGATTTCCGGCATCACCGAGCTGGTTACCGTGGGGGCCGGCTGCAGTCCCGTCATCCCCAGGGACGCTGCAGTGATGGCCTGCGCCTGCGTGGTGTAGGACGGCGTCAACTGGACGAAGCGGAACCAGTTGAGCTTAATATCGAATACCGCCGTGGGCGAAATGACGTGCGTCTCATCCATGTTGATACCGGTAAAGGTGCGGTTGTTGTCACTATTTCCAGTGGCCACTGGCGGCGGGAAGGTGGACGAGGAGCGGTATTCAAAACCGTGGAACTCGCTGAATAGCAGGTTGAATTTGTCTGTGTCGCTGAAGTTATGATCCCAGCGTATGATCGGCTGGTTGTACCAGTATCGGCCTTCGTTGGTCGGGTTGAGGTAGTTGTTCGAAATTCCGACGGCGCCGTTGGTTCCCCCCTGCCCGGGTTGATTCGGCGCCGGCAAATACGAGAGAATCTTCAGCCCGATTGGGCTGAGGCGGCTTTGCGGAATCACGTCGCCGGGGAACGGATTGCGCCAGTAGGTTGAGCCCGTGGATCCACTGCAAGGCTCGGTGGCGGCGCCGCACGGATGCGTGGTAAGCGGATCGTATTCAACCATGCCGTATTCGGGAAAAATGTTGGCCATCGCGGATATCCAGCGGGACCGCCGTCACGCCCGAACCGGGGAACGGCACGATTTCCTGCCATCCCTCGAAACTCATGAACAGGAAATCTTTGTCCTTGCGGATGGGGCCTCCGAAGACGCCGCCAAACTGGTTCTGGTCGTGCCGGCCTTTTGCCAATCCGGCGTAATTGTTGGCAAAGTTGTTGGCATCCAGAACACGATTGCGGAAATAATCGTAAACGTCACCGTGCCAGTTGTTTGTCCCACCCCGAATGGTGGTGTTGACTACGCCACCCGCCTCGTGGCCGTAGGACGCATCATAGGCCGTGGTGATGGCGGTAAATTCCTGAATCGCGTCGACGCTGGGGGCAAAGTCCCACTGGCTGCCATTGTCGCTGATGATTCCGCCGTTCAGCGAGAAAGAGTTGTTGCCGTTGCCGGCGCGCGCGCCGTTGAACTTGTAACTGGAGTTCACGTCCCATCCACGGGTGCCCGAGAAACCGGATGCTCCGAACTGCTCCTGCGTGAAGATCACGCCCGGAGTCAGGCTGAGCAGCATATAGCTTTGGCGCCCGTTCAAAGGGTATTCCTGAGTCTTGATCGGGTCGAAGACCAAACCGCGATTCGCATCGGCCGCGTCAACGGTCTCCAGTTGTCCCGTCACGGTAACTTCCGTGCTCGACTGGCCCACCGTGAGCTGAATGGGCAGATTGAGCCTTTGCGATACGGAGAGGGTGATTCCGTTCCGATTTAACTTCTGGAATCCGCCAGCCGTCACTTCCACGTTGTAAACCCCAGGAACCAGATACGGAATCGTGTACAGCCCATCCGAAGTGGTCTTGGCTTCTGAAGTTGCGTTGTTGGATGTATTGGTGGCCTTCACGGTCGCATCCGGAACTGAAGCTCCACTCGGATCCGTGACTGTCCCGGTTAACGTGGCCCGATCTTGCGCGAAAAGACCGAACGCGCAAAAAAGAAGCACAACAAGGATACTTCTAGTCTTCATATCTCTCCCTTTTCAAATTCCCTACTCCTCAAACGAGCCAACCTCTATATCTCCCGAAGCCATCGCTTCCTTCCACCCAAATCCCGGCTAGCCCCGGGTTCGATCTGCGTCCACACTCGTCCAGTGGGTGCCGCATTTACCTTGCAACGCAGCTTCACCTTGCAGGGTGGTAACTAGGTCTTCAGACGCGATTCTCCAGTGTTGATTCGTTTAAATCATATTCCATGGCACTGTTGAAAACAAGGGAATTCACCATGTGAAAGTCCTTTATTTTCAAAGAATAACCTTCCATTTTTGGGAAAGTCACAATACGGATTTTCACAGCGGGCCGCAGACGCCACACCCGATGCCAAAACCTCGTCCGGCATTAGTTATTTGGGAATAACAGCTTCAGAAATTCTTTATCTTCGAGCACTACCCGCATCCGTCCAGCGCCTTGCCCTCCATCGGGGGTAAACCGGAGTTTCGCAGCCGGATCGAGTTCTATCGCTTTGCGAAAATCGCCCAGGGCCGCAGTCTTATCTCCCAGGTTGTAGTCCATCAACCCCAGGGAAATATAGGCATTCGCCGAAGGCATGTACTTCACATATGTTGCGGCGGCGGCGCGCGCCTCCCGCGGCTTGTTGGCGCTCAATAGTTTACCTATCCTGTCCTGGTACAGCATGCCCAATTGCATGGTCAGCAGGCGGCGCAGCTCCGGAATCGGCTGGGGGTTGTCGTCGACATTCAGATAAAGGTATCGATCGTTATTTATGTTCCGGCCGCCGCCCTTGCGGACCACGAGCATGGAAGCGGACTGTTTCCCACGTTTGTCGCCTCCGGCATCGTCGCCGGCCTTGAGTGCGGCGAACAATTTTTCTGCCAATTCGCCCTGTGTCGTTTCAAATGCCCGGCCCATGGCCTCCGGAACCTGCGGACCCACCAGCGTGTTTCCCTGCGCTGTCCAGGTCTTGCCCTGGCGGTCGCCGGCCCAGGTGGGAGCGTTCGGACCGGTATAGGCCGCAATGTTCCCCTTGCCGTCGATGACCGCCACCTGCCGGCCGTCCTTCCCCGGGAAAGTGTCCTCCGCCAGCAGTTTGTCGACCACCTGCCGTGCCGAGAGCCCTTGTCGCAGCAGTTCCAGACCGCGCGGTCCGTAACCCACGTTCACGTTCGCCTGGGT
>CAWKYG010000014.1:0-255652 GCA_963853855.1 uncultured Solibacteraceae bacterium
CTTGGCCGTCAGTACGCCGGCGATCCCGTCTTCCTCGATCTGGCCTTCGAGATTCGCGCCGGTGAGCGGATCGGTCTGGTCGGGCCCAACGGCGCGGGCAAGACCACGCTCATGAAGCTGCTCGACGGGATTGAGACGCCGGAGTACGGTCATGTCCATGTCCGACCCGGCATCCGAGTGAGCCTGCTGGTCCAACAGCCCGAGTTCGGGCCGGACGAGACGCTGATGGACGTGGCCCGGTCGGGTCTGGCCTCGCTGCTGGACCTGCGGCGCGAGCTTCGAGGAGGCGGCCCAGGAGATGGCCGAGGCCGACGACCAGGTGGACCGCGACCGTGCCAGCCGCCGGTACGACGAGCTCCCAACGAGCTGCTGGTCCACCAGGACGCCTACTCGATCGATCATCGCGTCGAGGAGATCCTCTACGGACTGCAGTTCACGGTAGCGGCCGCCCTGCAGGCAGGGAAGAGCCCCGCTACAAACGTAGCAAGGAATAGAACGATAACCCCCGACATCAAAGCGCCGGGATCATTTGGCGCGAGCCCATACAGGGCGCTTCTCGCCACACGACTTCCGAAACCGGAGAGCAGCAGCCCAACGAACATTCCAAAAAGAATGACAGCGGCGGACTCTTGCATCAAGGAAACCACAATCCTGATAGGGGCTGCCCCCAAAGCCATGCGAACACCGATCTCCTGCCGCCGTTGTACCACTGCGTAGTTCATCACTCCATAGAGTCCCAGGGCAGCCAGGATAAGCGACAGCGCGCCGAAGAGGCCGGCGACCTTTGATAACAGCCGCTCGCGGACCAGCGTATCGTCGATGTACTGCTGTTGCTGCGCGACTTTCGAAATTTTGAACTGCCCGTCCGCTTTTCGCCGTAATTCACGAATAAGGGAAGCGGTGTCCTGCCGCCCCCGCACTTGCAAGGTCATGGCGAATCCGGGATGTCCTTGCGGTGAGATCCAGGCGCTCATCGCGGCATAAGGCACATAAATGATGGGCGGTCCGGCGCTCCGCAAGTTAGCGACCTTTACGTCGCTGACAACTCCTACAATCTCGCTCCAGTTGGGCGAGTCCGCGATTCTACTCACTTTGTGACCGATGGGGTCTTCACTGCCGAAGAACTTTCGGGCAAAGGCCTGGTTTACCACCACCGCGCCCGGTAAATTTCGCGGAACCGCTCTATCCTCCAAACCTCGGCCCTCGGTCATTGAGATTCGTAGTGTCGTAAAGTAATCCGTTGAAACAAAGAAAATGACCGCCGTTGGATCGACGGAGACGCGCTGGCCGCCATCCGTACGTAATCCAATAGACTCGGCAGAACCATCAAAAAGCGTCGCCGAACTCACGCTCGCCTTCTCCACGCCGGGGAGTGCCCGCACTCGTTGCAGCAGCTCTGTCCAGGCGCCGGGATACATCGACTCTTCGTCACCGAGACGGGGCAAAGTGAGACGCGCGACCAGAACGTCTCGCGGTTCAAAGCCAGGCTCCGCCGACAGCAGATTCGTCAGGGTGCGGCCAAACAGAACCGCACCGATTACCAGGACTAGCGACAAAGCAATTTGCGCGGCGACGAGAAGCTTCCTCTGCCGCCCGCTCCTTTTGCCGGTTATCCGGCCGCCGCTCTTCAGTGCAGCAAAGCAGTCTGCCCTTGCCGAGTGAAAAGCGGGAAGAATGCCGCTGAGGGCGACAGTGACGAGAGCAAGGAAGCCGGCATACGCGAGAAGCCGGGCATTCAGACCGACGGCAAGTTCCGCCGGCTCGCGGGAGGATGTCAGCATCCGAATGAAAAGTGGCGCCGTCCAGTACGCGATCAAAATCCCGAATGCCGTCGCCACGAAGGCAAGAAGGATGCTCTCTGTCATCAGTTGCTGGAGTACCCTCGAGCGCCCGGCTCCGAGAGAGATGCGGATTGTGATCTCCCGCTCTCGGGCGGCGGCCTTCGCGAGAAGCAGGTTGGCGGCATTCGTACCCGCGAGGAGCAGAACCACAGCCGCCAAAATCATCACGAGTTGAAGCGGTCGCCTGTATTGCTGGCGGAGGGCGGCAATACCGCCGCCGGCCGGCGCGCCCTTGATCTTCATGCCAGCCAGAAACCGGTCAATCACGGATTTTGGTGTTCCCGGCGGAGCGTGCAGACGAACATCTTCCAGCATCACCTCGTCGATTACAGCCTGCATGGGCGCGGCCGCCCGATCGATGCTCACGCTCGGACGCAAGCGGCCCATGGTCTGCAGCCAGAAGAGATGATCGTTCCGGAGGCGCTCCAGAGGCTGCGCGGCAATGCAAGTCCAGACATCAACGAATTTCCCGATCTCAACGCCAAAAAAAGGCCGGGGCGCGACTCCGACGATCTCGAACGTCTGGTCGTCGATCCGGAGTTTGGATCCGACTGCCGCGGCGCTTCTGTCGAATCGTTCCCTCCAGAGGCGATCGCTGATCACCGCTACGAGATGCTGACCTGGCTCCTTGTCATCGTCGGCGGCGATGAGCCGCCCGAGGGCCGGTCGGACACCAAGAACCTGAAAATAATTTCCGGAAATCGCCTGCTGATAGAGTCGCTGATCACTTCCCCGATTCAGGCTGACAATTTGCGGCTCCGCCGGTTCGTATACCATGAGATCGGCAAACGGGCGGGTCCGCTCGCGCATCTGGAGATAGACCGGGTAGGAAGTGGCCCCTCCCGATGGATCGTCGGTGGAGCCGTTGGCCCGCACGGTCCGAAACAAACGGCCGGGCTCCTCGACCGGCAGCATCCGCAAAAGCATGGCATCCATAACTGAAAAGACGGCGACGTTCGCGCCTATCCCCAGCGCCAGTACGAATGTGGCAAGCGCACTGAATCCGGGATCGCGCCGGAAGGCGCGCGCCGCATACTTAAAGTCGCGGCCCAGGTTCGCAGCCCAGGTCACGCGCCGTTCGTCCCGGCACTGGTCCATCGCGTTTTCGAGCGCACCGGAGTCGCACCGGGCCAGCACTCTGGCCTGATCGGCACCGATACCCGCCCGCGTATATTTTCGGACCTGCAATTCCAGATGCGCGTTAAGCTCCTCTTCCATCTCAGCCTCGACGCGGCGAGCTAGACTAGAGTTTTGCACTTTTTGGGTTGGGTGACGTGGGCGTTTCGGGGTAGTCATCGACAGCGAGTTCGACTTCTTCGATGCATGTTTGAGGCCGGGAGTGGTTTTCTGCTGTTTGCCAAGGGCCGTCGAGTAATTCCAGTTGACTGAGATTCTCTACCGCCAGACAGCGCCAGTTGTCCGGTGCACCGACCAGTTCGAGACCGCTTTCGCTGTCGCCTCCGTACTGATAGCACAACACCTGCAGGCGTCGCTGCCTATTCCAGCCCAGCAGGTGTGGACAGAGCAGCCGTCTGCGTCCCCGGTAGAGTGCAGCGATCGGTCGCCGGTGAATGATCGCTGCCCGTACCTGGGCATGAACTTGCTCCAGTGCGCGGACGGGAACCGACATCCATCTCAGAATACCGCTCTGACGGAAAGGGTGGACGGACAGATGGAGTGGTGCCGACCCGGATAGACTTGCCCGTCTGGCAGCGCCTCGCAGAGTAAAACATTTTTGTGGTGTTTTGTCGTTTTTCTCTTACAGCGTATTTTGAAATATGATATCTTTCATTTTATAGAAATGAAAGATAAGGTCGCCCAACTTACCGCTTCCCGCAAACAACTCCTCCAGCAAATGCCGGACCTCTCCACCGTCTTGCCGGGTTCCTTATTGAGCCGCATGGTCCGCTGCAATAAGCCCGGTTGCCGCTTTTGCGAGAAGGGCAAGGGGAAAGGCCACGGGCCGATTTGGATTCTCTCCGTCAGTCTCGGCAATCGCCAGGTGCGCCAGATCCCTGTCCCCATCGAGTTGAAGAAAGAGGTAGAGGAAAGCCTGCGTGCCTTTGCTCAGGTGCAGAATGTACTGAAGCAGATCGCCCAGGTGTCGGGCGTCAATTACTTTTCCCGGTCGACGACAATTACTTTTCCCTATCAGCGACAATTACAAGCTTCACAAACTGACCTCGCCCTTCTACACTTGGCCTGACCGGAGCGGAGGGTAAGGCTCTGCAGGGATGCAACCTGAGCGCCGACTCCGGGGCCAGACCAGGGCGGGAGGCGGCGTTAGCCGCCGTCCCGCTGGTTTTGATTTTGCTTTGACAGCCTGGGATGGCAGGATCGCGGTAAATCCCGGAGGTCTGGAGGCGGAGCCTCCAGTTCAAAAATGCCTTCTTCCTTATTGTTTCCCCGGTCATTCTTCCGCCGCCTTTTTCTTCTTTGCCTGCTCCATGCGATAGCTGGGAATGTTCAGCTCCAGAATCACGCTGTGATGGACGAGGCGGTCAATCGCCGCCGCCGTCGTCATCGGGTCCTTAAAGATGGCCTCCCATTTAGAGAACGGAAGGTTCGAAGAGATCAGCACGCTGCCGCGCTCGTAACGTTCCGCCAACAGAGTGAAGAGCACCTCCATCTCGTCCCGACTTTGCTGCACATATCCCAGATCGTCGATAACGAGTGCCTCGTAGTAGGCCAGCTTGCGAATCGCTCGGCTCAATCGCAGTTCGTTCTTTGCCAGCAGTAGATCCTGCACCAAACGAGTGCATGTGGTGAAAGCCGCCCGGCGGCCGGCGCGAATCAGTTCTTGCGCCAGAGCAGCCAGCAGATGCGTCTTGCCGCTCCCTGGATTCCCGAACGCCAGCACATTCTCTTTCCGGTCAAGAAACGTGCCATCTTGCAGCGTCTTCACTTGGCGGGCCGCTTTCGGTGGAAGGCGCTTTAGGTCGAAGCTCTCCAGCGTCTTTTCCAATGGCAACTTGGATTCCTGCAACAGGCGCTCGGTACGGTGCTGGCGCCGCTCCTGGCATTCCAAGTCGATCAACTCGAATAGATATCGCTCGTAGCTGAGGGTCTCACCTTCCGCATGCCGTGCCTTTTCCTCGAAGCAACGCCGAACCGCCGGCAGGCGCAGATCGCGGAGGTGGTCGGTTAACTGAGCTTTGAAGTCGGGAGCGCTCATTGCAACACCCCCGATCCGTCGCCCAGCAATTCATCGAAGCTCGCCAGGGAGACCTCGGCGACATCGATACTGGTCGCCGGTGGAATCGATCGGTTCTCATTCAGAAGGGCCAGGACCACTTCCGCGTTCAGCTTTCCCTCGCCCATCTCGCCCTGCTCCAGCAAACAGCGCAATGCCTCATCCACCCGCGCTTCCCCTTCCTTTGCCGCCAGGTCCAGGATCTCCAGATATCGCTTGTTCGCTCGCAGGGGCACGGTTTCGCGCAACGCGTCCCACGTCATGCGGAAGCGGCTGGTGGGAAACAGTTCGTCGCGATAGCGGTAGTTTTCAAACGCGCCCGGCTTCCGCACCAGCCAATCAATAATGTGCCGGTAGTCAACTCGATGCTTGCCGCGGCCTCGCAACCGCGGAAGCTGTTCCACTTTCCGGCCGGCGTACCAGACCTCGACTATTTCCGCGCCCAGCCGCGCTTCGATCTTCTCCCCGATCAGGCGGCTATGTACCGAATAGACATTCCGATCGACATAGATCAGGCTGCCCGAGTCTACTTTCACCCGTTCGCGTTTGACGCTTTCCAACCGCGCTTGCGGCAGTTTCTGCAGGTACTGCATCTCGACTCGCAGCCGGTCGCGACGTCCGGCATTCAACTGTACCAACAGCAACCCGAGGAACTCTTTGTACTCGCTCAGCGAGCTGAAGTCCCGGCTATTTCGGAGCATCATCGCCTGGCCCACCGCACGTTTCAGCCGATGGTGCCGCTGTTCCACATCGCCGTTTTCATTCGGCCTACCGGTCTGAATTTTCTGGCCGGCCATCCGGTAATGGCGCATCAGGGCCGCGTAGCGCGTCGTGAACTCCCGCTCGTCGGTGGCATTGTTGACCGCCAATGACATCCGGTCGGTTCGATGTTCCAGCGGCGCGGCACCCAGTTCCCAGAGTGCGTTCTGCAATCCGTCGCTCAGGCTCTCAAAACTTTCCGAGTAACACAACGTGATCGCCTCCCAGTTGGAATACGTCAACACGAAGTGGTAGAGCATGTGCGGAAAGCTCTGTGCGCCGATGGTGATACCCAGCTCGTTCATGCGTGTGAAGTCAGACTGCCCGAGTCTTCCCGCCACGTGTTGCTGTGCAAAGAAAACCTCCCGGTCCGGCCCGTCCGTCGCGCGCCACTGCTTCAACCGCCGTTGTAGCGTCCGCACCTGTCCATCAGCGAACTGGCCGGGGTATTTCCGTTGCAACGCCTCCATCAGCGTCTTCGCCTCCAGGCCGGGATTGGTCGCGACAAGCTCGCGAACCTCCTCCCACACCTCGGTGAAAGGGTCGGAACGCGTTCGCCATGTCCGATCCTTTATTCGTTCATTGGGCAAGCGCGGATCGCGCAAGTAGTCCCGCGCCGTCTTCGGGTCCATGCCCGCCTTCGCTGCTGCCAATTCCTGGTTCTTCTCTGTTTTCGACAACCTCTTTAACCTCCTGACCTGTGCGTCAGTGACCATCAAAAGCGCTCCACAGCGCTCCTCCATGGTCGTTAAGTAGTTGTCGCCGTCCGGGAATTTTAATTGTCGTTGGCCGGGAGTTCTAATTGTCGCCGATCGCCCAGGTGAACCTG
Source organism: uncultured Solibacteraceae bacterium (assembly GCA_963853855.1). Lineage (GTDB taxonomy): Bacteria > Acidobacteriota > Terriglobia > Bryobacterales > Bryobacteraceae > Sulfopaludibacter. The sequence goes on from CAWKYG010000014.1 coordinate 6,623, forward strand.
GAGTTATTCAAGGAGCGGAAGCACCAGCGGCCGTAAGGTCTTTTTTTTGTGTTCTTTATCTTTCATTTATTGAATATGAAAGATAAGGATGCTGCCGCATGCCCGATCTCTTGGTCCGTTCCTTCGCCCCTTTCCTGCTTGCCTTTCAACCCTGCTTCACGCGGCCCAGTTTCTCCTCCTTCTGGGCCTTGACCTGCGCCTGGATCCTCTGTTCCGGCCGCCGTTCCCTCACCCGCATCATTCAAGCCGCCCAACTCACCGACTTCAAACACTTCTGCTGCTTCCATCGCTTCTTCAGCCAGGCCCGCTGGGACCTCGACGATCTGGGCCACTGTGTCTTCCAACTTCTGTTACCTTTTTGTGCAGACGTCTTGGTCGCCGCCGTTGACGATACTTTGGCCCGTAAATCCGGACGCCACATCTGGGGCGCTGGCATGCACCACGATCCCTTGCGCTCCACCCAGAAACGCCCCGTCTTCTCCTTTGGCCACAACTTCGTGGTCCTCTCCTTGCAAGTCACCTTGCCCTTCGCTCCCAACAAATTCTGGGCCTGCCCCATCCTGGTCCGCATGTACCGGAAACGGCAGACCAATCAGCGCGCGCCCGGCAAAGGCGGAAAACTGGAGCGCAAGCAAACCGGCCAGGCCACCGCCAAGCAATATCGCACCCGTCCCGAACTGGCCTTGGAAATGATTCGGATCGTGGCCAGTTGGATTCCCGATCGCTTGTTGCGCGTCCTCGGAGATAGCGAGTATGCCGGCCGATCCATCAGCCGTCACCTGCCGGCCAACGCTAAGTTGATCAGCCGCATGAATATGAAGGCGGCTCTCTATGAACCCGCCCCGAAGATCGCCAAACGAGGTCGCCGCCGCAAGAAAGGCAATCGCTTGCCCAGTCCGATTCAGATGGCGCAAAGCCCAAAACCCAAATGGATCAAGACCACCGCCGCCCTTTACGGAAAGCAAGTCAAACTCTGGTACCAAACCATCGATGCCTTGTGGTATCCAAGCGCCGGCCAGCAACTCCTGCGCATCGTCGTGGTGCATGACCCCAGCGGCCGCCGCCGCGACGATTGCTTCTTCTCCCTCGATCTCACTCTCAGCGCCACGCAAATCCTGGAGATCTTCTCGCGACGTTGGCCTTTGGAAGTTTGCTTCCGCGACGTCAAGCAGTTTCTGGGTTTTGAAGATCCCCAGAATCGGGTGGCCAAGGCCACTACCCGCACCGCCCCCCTGATCTTCTTTATCTATGATCTGGCCCTGCTCTGGTACGCGCAGGCGGGGCACCAACTGGCAACTAAGTCTGCCCTCGGCCGCTTGTGGTATCCGCAAAAGGACTCGGTCTCCTTTGAAGATGTTCTGCGGACGTTACGTCATGCGACATGGCAGGAGAGGATTTTCAGCGACCCCGCACTGGACGCGCACACTCGAAAAATCCTTCAACCCTTTGTAGAATGGGCGAAAGCGCTGGCGTAAATATGCGAAACCCTAGCCTAGAGCCCACTGCCATTCTGGCGCTCGACAGTAATCCGGCCCCGATCTGGTGATAAACTATGCCCTTAGCGAAACAATTTAAGGCGTACGTGTTCTATGCCCCAAGACCCTCAGGAGGCATCAGTTTTCACGCTTGAGTACCCAGACGCGGAGGTCGTGATCGGAATCGTGTGCGCCGTTGGTACAGACTACACCAAAATCAGCGAGTTCCTCGTCCGAACGCTCCCCTCTTTCGGATACCGGGCAAACGTACTGAAGGTCAGCAGGTTCATCTCGGAGACCGCTAAGTCTCTTAATCTCCGGCTTCGTCTCAGCGCGCGTCCGGAGGCCCGCCGACTCAAGGACTACATGGATGCTGGAAATAAGATCAGGAAGGGAACCGATCGCTGCGATTTCTTTGCTCTGATTGCGGCCTCCCGTCTTGCCTCGTCCCGCAACGGCGCGGCATCGGACAAACCGGAGCCGTTCAGTAGAGTCGCGCATATCATCCTCTCGCTGAAGCGACCCGAAGAGGTCGAGACGTTAAGGCGAATCTATGGGACGGGCTTCTTCCTCGTCGGTGTGTTTGCGACCGAGCAGGAGAGGCTTGATTTCTTAATGGACGAACGCGACGTATCCAAGGATGAAGCGGTCAGATTGATCCGTCGCGACCTGGACGGCGAGGACAAGGATTTCGGTCAGCGCACAAGGGATACGTTTCACCGGGCGGATGTATTTGTCGAACTCCAGGGCGATCGCTTCAAGAAGGAATTGAGACGTTTCCTCCAACTCATTTTCGGCTATCCGTATAGCACACCAACCCGCGACGAGTTTGGTATGTACCACGCATACTCCGCTTCCCTCCGCTCAGCGCAGCTAGGTCGGCAGGTAGGATCCGCGATTCTAAACCCCAACGGTGATCTGATTGCAGTGGGCTGCAACGAGGTCCCGGCTGCGGGTGGCGGTTCGTATTGGGAGGGACAAGAGCCCGATCATCGCGACCACATTCGTAAAGTGGACTCGAACGACATGCGGAAGACCGAGATCATCAAGGACATAATCGACCGCCTCCGCAACAGCAAACTGCTCGCGAGTCCAAAAGCCGGACAGCCCTCTGCAGACTCTGTACTTCGAAGCAGTCTCCTGTGGGACATCACCGAATTCGGGCGTGCCGTTCATGCCGAAATGGATGCACTGCTCTCTTGCGGACGAAGCGGTGTTAGCCCAAAGGGCGGCATCCTGTACACGACAACTTTTCCTTGCCACAATTGCACGAGGCACATCGTCGCTGCCGGAATACGACGGGTGGTGTACATCGAGCCTTACGCCAAGAGCCAGGCCGCGCCGCTGCACCAAGACTCGATTCGTGTTGAAGATGCCGTATCCGCCGGGCCTGGAAGCCGAAGAAGAGATCCCCGAGTGCCCTTTGAACCATTCATCGGAGTGGGGCCCCGGCGATTCTTTGATCTTTTTTCGATCATGCTGAGTGCGGGTTATCCCATCGAGAGAAAGACGAAATCGGGGAACGTCCACGACTGGAAACCTCGCCGCGATTCGAAGCCGCGCATTCCGTTAGCACCGTCGTCGTACCTACAACGGGAAGTTCTGGCGTCAAGAAAGGTATACTCAGTCTTCAGGCTGAAGTGGGAACGAGATCATGTCAAAAGATAGACAAATGCGGCCACTGCACGGAGATGCATATATACGCTTCCTGGAGGCGTCGGCGTCGACTAGCGAAAGGTGGCCTCAATGGGTCAAAGGGGAGAGGGAGACGAACGCCCGGAGCGGCGCATCTTCCGCTCAACCAAGCACCTCACGAACCGAAACAAGCGTAGTTGTGAGTGTGGCACCTTCGAAGCGCAGTTGACGGCCGTGTGGATCACGTAGAAAAGTGCATATTCGCTCCCAAACCGAGCGCGGTCCTCGCTACCGCGGCCAGAGCGAACGCCGGCTTCCGGCGCAGGGAACGGAATGCCAGTCGCATGTCATCCTACTTTACTCCCGACATCAGCCGCACCGTCGGCCGGATCATCAGCGCCATCACGATGGCGGCGCCGACGGTGAATGCCGCCACCGAACCGAACAGCGTTTGGATCGGCATCGAGCTGTAAAGCGATGCGGCCTTACCGGCCATCCAGTTGCCGATGCTGGTCGAGAGGAACCAGATCCCCATCATGAAACCCGCCGCGCGGTCCGGCGCCAGTTTGGTCATCGCGCTCAAGCCCACCGGGCTCAGGCACAGCTCGCCCATCGTCTGCAGGAAATAGGTGCCCACCAGCCACCATTGGGCCACCACTGCGCCCTTCGACGCCATCAGCGCCGGCGGCACCAGAATCGCGAATGCCAGGCCGGCGAACAGCAGCCCGAGTGCGAACTTGGTGGGACTTGAAGGCTCGCGCCGTTTCAGCGCCAGCCATAGCCAGGCGTATACCGGAGCGAACACAATCACGAAAATCGGCTGCACCGTCTGGAACCAACTCGCGGGATAGTCATAGCCGAACATGCTGCGATGCGTGTTGCGCTCGGCGAACAGACTTAAAGAAGAGCCCGCCTGCTCGAACGACGCCCAAAATAACGCCGACGCCACGAACAGCACCAGCACCGCCGCCGACCGTTTCCGCTCCACCGGCGTCCAGCCCGGCAGAAACAGCAGCCAGGAAAACACCACCACCACCACGCCGAGGAGCGCCCATCCTTCGGCATCGGCGATGGCTTCCGCAGTCATCTGAATCACTCCCAAAAGGCCCAGCAGAGCCAGCAGGCCTAACACGCCCAAAGCGCCGGCCACCGCCACAATCGCATTGCGTTTCTGCCGCCGGTCGGCCTCCGGGTCGCCGGTGCTGGGCAGATGCACTCCCGCCGAGCCCAGATGTTTCCCGCCGAGCACGTATTGGATCAGGCCCACCAGCATGCCGGCTCCCGCGATTCCGAACCCCCACCGCCAGCCATACGTGTGGCCCACCCACCCGCAGATCAGCGGCGAGATGAGTGCGCCGATATTGATGCCCATGTAAAAAAGGGAAAAGCCGGAATCGCGCCGTGGGTCATCCTTCCCGTACAACTGACCCACAATCACGCTCACGTTGCCCTTCAGCATTCCGGTGCCCATCATCAGCAGCGCCAGCCCCACGTAAAAAAAGAGAACGCCGGGTGTCGCCAGGCAGAATTCGCCCGCCGAGATGAGAATCCCTCCGATCAGTACCGCCCGCCGGCGCCCCGTGATCCGGTCCGCCACCCAACCGCCGCCCAGGCACAGCAGGTACACCATCGACGTGTACAGCCCGTACACGGCGCCGGCTTTCGAATCGGCGAACCCCAACCCTCCCTTGGCGATGGTGTCCGTCAGGAAGTAGATCAGGATGGCGCGCATCCCGTAGTAGCTGAAGCGCTCCCACATTTCGGTGAAAAACAGGGTGGCGAGGCCGCGCGGATGGCCGAAAAAACTTCGGTCGAGTTGTACGTCGCTGGGTGCCATAGGCAACGCCAGTGTATACGGTAGCGGGGTGTGCTGGCAATGTGGGTTTGGACGGCTGCTAAAATACTCCAGGGTCTTAAATGCGCAATATCTTTTCACTCGCCGCCGTGCTGATGGCGGGCCCCGCGTTTGGTCAGAGCGCGGCGCCCTCGTCTTTCGAAGTTGCCTCCGTCAAACCCGCCGCGCCGTGCTGCGCTCCCGGCCAGTGGCGCGAAAGTAAGGTGGGGGAAGATCGCATCGATTTTCGCTACGTCACCTTGAAATACTGCCTGGCCTTTGCCTATCAGGTAAAGGAATACCAGGTCTCCGGACCCGCCTGGCTCGGCGAATTGCGATACGATCTGGTCGCCAAGGGACCGGATGGGTCGCGCCGCGAACAACTTCCCGCAATGATGCAGGCGCTGCTGGCCGAGCGTTTCAAAGTCGAAATTCACCGCGGCAAAAAAGATTTCGATGTCTTCGCCCTGCTGATTGGCAGGAACGGTCCGAAGCTCAAGCCGTCACCCGAGGAATCCGAAGGAATGGACGGCGCGCACTTCGGAATCAGCATGTCCGGTACCGGCGTCGGGCTCATGGTAGTCAAACGCGGGGACATGACCGCGCTGGCCAATACGCTGCCCCGCCTGGTAGGGCGTCCCGTAGTGAACCTCACCGGGATCGAGGGGCGCTACGATTTCGATCTGGAGTTTTCACCGGAAGACGTGCACGCCATGATCCCGCCCGCCAACCCGGGGGACGCCGCTCCCGTGGCTCCCCAACCCGGCTCTTCCATTTTCAATTCGATCCAGCGGATCGGGCTGAAACTGGAAGCGCAGAAGCGTCCGCTGGATACCATCGTGGTGGACCGCGCCGAAAAAACCGCTATTGAAAACTGAGTGGGTACCCGCAAGATATCGCGAGAGTCAGATTCCGTTAATACTCAGGGCTCCCTCCATCCTGAGCCGCTCGTACCTACGTCCAGGGTGTCATGCTTTGCATATACAATGGAGATGCGGTGTTCGACTGGGACGATAACAATCTTCGGAAGATCCGCGCTCATCGCCTCAAGCGCGGTGACGTGGAAGAAGCACTATCAAACAGCCCCATCCTGACTGCTTGCAGTCATCTTGACAGAGCGCGATGACTGAATCCGTGTCGTCACCGCATACAAATTGGATGGCGGGCAGAAGAGGGACTACTTTGCGCGGCGCCTCCGAGGGGAGTAACACATGAAAAAGACGATCCAATCACCGAAATTTGCAAACGACGACGAAGAGGCCACTTGGTGGGCCAGTCGCCAGGGACGCGAGTTTCTGAAGCAGAGATCGGCGGAGCCTCAAAAGAAATTGGCGAAGGGATCGCGTCTGGTGGGGCAATTGAACCGCGCCGCCAGCGTTCAGATCGCGTTGCGATTGCCCGGTCCTGACGTGGAGAAGGCTCGAGAACTCGCAATGCGCAAGGGCATCGGCTACCAAACGCTCCTCAAGATGCTCGTCCACGAAGGGCTGCAACGTGAGGCGAGGCGAACGTGAACTCTTGCGCCCGTTAGCGTGCTGCCGCCCGCGCGGTTTCTTCCGTTGATCGCAATTGCGTCAAGCCCCTGGACGCGGAGCAGCACCACCGAGGGACGTCCCTGGCGGTTGCCGCCAGATGGGCGTGAAAATCGTGGTCCAGTGTATCGCAAACTCTGGAGTCGGTCCTCGCGAGCTTTAGAATCTCAGTATCATCAGCCCGATCCATCGCAATCTCCGCGACATGAATGGCATCCAAGCCACTCGATCTGTACTCAGTCGCTCGTCATCAACGGTAGCCGCCGCATAACGTAGAGCCTGCTGGAAATCTTCCGGTTCGAGAAATGGATACTCGGCCAGCATCGCAGCTTTGTCTGGATACGTCGCGAGCAGTTCCAGAACCCGGCGCACTGTGATTCGCATACCACGGATGCATGGCTTCCCGCCGCACTTCGCCGGCTCAACCGTAATCCGGTCAAACAGATCTACCGTGGCCATGAGATCGGTTTAGAACATCAACAGCGCCTTGCGTTGATACTTCTACAGCAACTCTTCCAGCTTCTTCCGCAAGTCCGCCGACATCCTGGGATTCTCCCCGCCCGTCGAAATCGCCACCTGCACACTGCCGCGCTGCAACCGCGCCGGCACAATGAAATGGCACTCCTCCGCCGAATCCGCAATATTGGCGAAAATGCCCTTGCCCTTCGCCGCAATGCCGACCCTGTGATTGGTCAGCCGGTCGTCCGTAGCCGCGAACACCAGCACAATCGCCGCCAGGTCCGACGCACGGAAGCGCCGCGGCACCATGCGCACCGGCAGCGTCTCAAACTCCGCCTCCCACTCCGGCGCCACCACCGTGACGCGCGCCCCCGCTTCCAATAGGGCGCGAGTCTTCCGCAGCGCCACCTTCCCCGCTCCCACCACGAGCACCGGCCGGTCCTTCAGATCGAGAAATATCGGGTAGTATCTCAATCTCAGAATGTAGCATGTGGAGCGGCTTGCTATCATAAACATTCATGTCTGACGCCATTCCCACAGTCGTCATTGTGGGCCGGCCCAACGTAGGAAAGTCCACCCTCTTCAACCGGATCACGGGACAGCGGCGCGCCATCGTAGGCGATGAGCCCGGCATTACCCGCGACCGCATCGTTGGGTCGGCTCAGTATGACGGCCGCCGCTTTGAGATCATCGATACCGGCGGCATCGTGGTCAACGATCACGAATATATCCCCGCGCAGATCCTGCGCCAGGCCGAAGTGGCCCTCCGCTCTGCCACCCATATCATTCTTCTGGTGGATGGCCGCGCCGAGATCACCGGCGCCGACCGCGACCTCGCCCAGATGCTCCAGCGCCTCGGAAAGCCCATCTCGCTCGCCGTCAACAAGGCCGATACCGGCGCCCACCAGCAACTCGCTCACGAGTACTACGCCTTGGGCATCCCCGACGTTTTTCCCGTTTCCGCCGAGCACGCAATTGGAGTCGATGCCCTGCTCGCGCATGTGACCGCGTCGTTCCCCGAACGCGGCGAAGCCCCGCCCGAGCAGGCCGCCATCAAAGTCTCCATCATCGGCCGGCCCAACGTCGGCAAATCCACCCTGCTCAACACCCTCACCGGTCAGGATCGCGCCATCGTTTCGCCGATTGCCGGCACCACCCGCGATGCCGTCGATGAATCGGTCACGCGCGGAGGCACCGAGTTCGTCTTCGTCGATACCGCCGGCATCCGGCGTAAGGGCAAGACCAAAGAGATGGCCGAGAAGCTCAGCGTCGTCATGGCCCGCCGCCACATTCGCATGGCGCACGTGGTGCTGCTGGTCCTCGACGCCACCGAGGGCGTTCTGGGCCTCGATGCCACCATCGCCGGGTATGCCCACGAGGGCGGCCGCGCGCTGATCCTCTGCGTCAACAAATGGGATGAAATCAAAGGCCAGGGCGGCCAGAAAAAACGCGAATTCGAACAGAGCGTCCGCGACAACTTCAAATTCCTGGAGTATGCGCCCGTAGTATTCCTGTCCGCCAAAACCGGTGCCGGTGTCGACCGCCTGTTCCCGCTAATCAAAGAAGTTTACGAATCCGCTTCGCAGCGCATCACCACCGGGGAACTGAATCGCTTCGTCGAGAATCTCCATTTCGAAGAGCGCAAAATCTTCTACATCACCCAATCCGCCATCCGGCCGCCGGAGTTTATCGTCTTCACCGATAAGGGCCCCGCGCTCCATTTCTCGCACGAAAGGTACCTCGCCAACCAGATCCGCCGCCAGTTCGGCTTCAACGGGACCCCCATTCTTCTGAAGACTCGCGCCAAGGGACGCAGAAAATAACCGGAATTAAGAACGTTGCGTTTCTCCGACGCTCCCCTTTAGACTAGGAGCAGTATTATGACAGTCCTTATAACTAAAACCGAGGGAGGGCGACTCAATGTGGAATAAAAAGGAAGATTCCCAACGATCCTTCAACCCGCCGAGTCCGGCGCCCAGTCAGGCTGCCATGCCGCCCAGTTTTACAGAGCCGAAAAAGGAGACTACACCAATGTCCAGCATGCCCGGAAGAGTGGAATCGGAAACTCGCGGTTCGGCAGTGATCGGCAAAGCCGTCAAGATCGTCGGACAGATTTTCAGCAAGGAAGATCTCTTCGTGGATGGCGATGTCGAAGGCACCGTCGAAGCCCTGGAGCACAGGCTCATTATCGGTCCCCATGGAACCGTGCACGCTACTGTCAAGGCGCGCGAAGTGGTGGCCCAGGGCAACGTGCAGGGCAACGTGGAAGCCACTGAAAAGATTGAAATCCGCAAGGATGCCAAGCTGGTCGGCGACATCCGCACGGCTCGCATTATCATCGAGGACGGCGCCTATTTCAAGGGCAGTATCGATATCGTAAAACCCGAGCCGGCCAAGACCGCACCCAAGCCGCCGCAGGCCTCCCCGGCTAATGCCCAGCCTGCCGCCGCCGGCGCTCCGCACGGCAAGTCGTAAGTTTTGAAATGCAGCTTCCAGGACCGCTAAGAAATATTTTGCGCGGGTCCAAAGGTGCGCCAGCGCCTAAGGGTGCTCCGCCGGTTATCTCCGGACGGTCAGCCTACCCCGCGCGACATTCCGGAGACGAGGTGACCAGCACTCGCGCCAGTCGCGGCCTCGCGGAATTCTTCACCAATATTCGGGACCAGAGCGGCCTTACCATCCTCGATTTGGGCGGAGCCACGCAACAAAACGTATCGTTCATTACGAATCTGGGCCATCGCCTCTACTCCGAAGATTTTCTCCAGATCCTCAATGAGACCTTCGGCCCCGATGATACCGTCGATCAGGCCAATCCCGGCCGCATCGAATATTTTCTCCGCCAGACGTTGGACTATCCCGAAAGCCAGTTCGATGGCGTGCTCATCTGGGACGTTCTGGAATACCTCGAACCCGCCCTGCTCAACGCTGTAGTAGAGCGTCTGCACAAGATCGTCCGCCCGAAAAGCTACATGCTTTCCTTCTTTCACTCCGATGACAAGTTGGAAGCGGTGCCGTTCTACACGTTCCGCATTCAGGAAACCAACACGCTCCACATCGCGCAACGCGGTTTGCACCGCCCCGTCCAGCTCTTCAACAATCGCAGCCTCGAAAAACTCTTCAGCCGCTTCGAATCCGTCAAGTTTTTCCTTACCCGCGAGCGCCTGCGCGAAGTCATCGTCAAGGTGTAGCCCCCGTTCCCGCTGTATCATGGACGGATGCAACGTTGGCATCCCCTTTCCATCCTCGTACTCTCCGCCGCCTGCCTCCTCGGCCAGGGCACGCCCGGAATCGATAATGATCAGGCACACGTCGCGGTGGCTCATGATCGGCCGCACGTGAAAGGCAAATTCCACGAGCACAAATTCGATCGTGTGATGATCTATCTCCAGCCCGGCCGCCAGGATTTCGTGACGCAGGGCGGCAAGAAGTACACCCTCGCCTGGAAAGCCGGCGATGTGAAATGGAGCCCCGCCGCCGGAATGCATACCTCCGAGATTGTCAGCGAGGTCCCGGTCACCATCGTGGAAGTCGAAGTCAAAAAGCCCGGCGATCCCGCCGTAAAAGTAACCACGCCGCTCGACCCGCTGAAAGTGGCTCCCAAAAACTATAAGCTGGAATTCGAAAACAACAAGGTGCGCGTCATCCGTGTGAAGTTTGCCGCGCACCAGGGTGTCCCGCTGCACGAACATCAACTCAATCGCGTAGTAGTTTATCTGACGGACCAGAACACCCGGCTCACTTCGCCGGACGGCAAAGTCGAGACCACCGTCCACAAGGCCGGCGAATTCACCTGGGGTGGCGCGATCAAGCACAAGGAAGAAAACCTGATGGATGGTCCCTTCGAGGCCATCATCGTCGAATTCAAGAGCTGATCTCCTCCAGGGCCGAAATCATCTCGCTCTGATACCGCTCTAACGCGAATCGCGTCCGCCACGTTTCCCGTGCCCTCTCCGCGAGCCCGCAGTCCGGCCGCCGCACCACTTCCATGGCGTGCGCCGCCATCTCTTCCACGGAGTTGACCAGGAATCCGTCGTGTCCCGGCGTGATCACCTCCACAATGCCGCCGGAAGCGAATGCGATCGCCGGGACGCCCGCCGCGAATGCCTCCAGGATCACCCGCGTCGTCGCCTCATGCGCCGCCGAAGGCACCAGCAGCACATCCAGCTCCGCCAGCGCTCTGTATACATCGTGGCTCCAGCCGGCGAACTCCACCGGCAGGCCCTCCGCCGCCGCGCGCACCTCCGCCTCGTAGGCCCGGCCCGCCGCTTCGCCGAACAGCGATGCCCCGTGGATCGCGAAGCGGCACTCCCCCATCGCGCCGTGGATCAGGCGCGCGGCGGCAATGAATGCGAGCTGCCCCTTCTCAGGCGCAATGCGCCCCACGCAGCCAATGCGCGGAACTCGCGGCCGCGGCCCGGCGCGCTCAGGCCCGCTCACGCCGTTGTAGATCACCCGGACCTTCTCCGGCGGCACAAACCTGTGCCACTGCTCCGCCACAAACCGGCACGACCCGGTCACCCGCGCCTCGAGCCGCCGCAGGCAGGCGCCCGCCACATGCCGCATCACGCCCTCCGGCACCAGGCTGTGCGAGTGAAAAACCACCGGGACGCGCGGATGCCCGAGTGCCGCGCCCGGCAGCAGGCGCGGACCGTTCACATAGACCACGTCCGCGCGAATCTCCTGCGCCAGTGTCCTGATCTGCCGCCCCAGCGCCGGCGCCCCCGCGGCAAACCGCGCCGCGTTCGCCCGCGATCCGCAGGTGATGCGCGCAGTCTCAAAACCCAGCTCGCGAACCCTGGCGAACAGCTCGCCGTCTCCCGGCAGTCCCACCAGTGCCTTCCAACCCTTCGCTCGAATCGCCGGCAGCAGATCCAGCAGGCATCGTTGCGCGCCTCCCGGATCGCTGAACTGATCCAGCAGCAACAGGTTCATGCCCGCACTGCCAGCGCCAGCACCCACAGGTATACCGGCAGCACCCGCCAGTACGTCAGCAAATCGCCGGAGAACATCTGCACCGTCTGGCCCGCCCAGAAGCACAACATCCATGTGCCGAAGAACGAACCCCGCGCATCGCTCCGCTTCGCCGCGCGCAATATCGCGACGTTCAGAAACAGCAGCGCCGCCAGCCCGGCCACCCCGGTCTCCACCAGAAGGCTCAGGTACATGTTGTCGGCCACCACCGGCGCGCCCAGAAAATCGGTGTACGGCAGAGTCTTGTACCCAATGCCGAACAGCGTCTGCCAGGGATGCGCGGAAATCCAGGCGATCAGCGTGTGCCAGCTCTCCACGCGGCCGGAAAGCACGCCGGACGTCGCCGAAAACAAGTACTCCGCCGAAAGCGAAAGCCGCAGCCAGTACATCTCCACGAATTGCGGGAACACCTTCCACGTCACATAGCCGGCCGCGCCGCCGCCCGCCGCCAGAATCGCCGCCAGCTTACCCAGCCGCACCCGCTTGCGATTCAGCCAGCCCAGCACCGCCAGCGCCACCGCCACGTTGATCAGCGATGCGCGCGAGTAAGACAGCACCAGCGCCGCAAAGAACACCGCGCCGCCAGTCCACAAAGCCTTCCGCGAAATCGGCGCTTCCCCGCGCGGCCGCGTCAGCGCCACCGCGATCATCACCAGGAAAAACGCGCAGAAGTTGCCCAGCGTGCTGGCCTCGTAAAAGAGCCCCTGCGCCCGCCGGTACACTCCGGAATCCAGCCACACGAATTGCGGGCCGTAGCCCGCGGGCGCGGGAAACTGGTAATAAAAATCGACGCACGCGAACAGCGCCGAAGCCACCGCTGCCCCATACAGTGTTGCCAGCCCGGATTTGCTTTCCCTGCCCGGCCCGTAAGCCGCATAGAAGAACACGTAAACAGAAATGCCAAACAGCGCCACGCGCGCCAGGCTGCCGGCGGCGGCGCTCAGGCCCGAGTCCATCGCAGCCAGACCCACGCTCGCCAGCAGTACCCCGAATAGCGCGATCAGGCCGCAGCTTACCGCCGTCAGCTCAATCCGCCAGTCCGCCAGCCGGACCATTCCGGCGAACACCCCCAGCGCCGCGAAAAGCAGGCACGGGTGCGGTCCCGAATCGCCGATGGGAATCGGCAGCGGCGGCAGCAGCAATGCCGCCAGGAAGAACAGGGAAATCCAGCGCGCCGGCTTGTGCAGGCTCCACCACGCCAACGGCAGCAGAATCGCCGGAGCCGCCAGCAGGGCCTTCACCGCCACACTCGGCGCCACTGCAATCGCCGCGGCCCACAATCCGCAAATCAACGCCGCGATCGCGTATTGCGGCCGTCGCGCGTCAACCGCGCTACTCATGAAATACCGTGCGCCGGCTGCCGCTACGCTGTTCCTGCCACGCCATTTCCAGCGTGAAGTAAAGAACCGGCAGCACCGCCCCCAACAGCAGCGCGCCTACCAGGTTAAGCGGCACATTCGGCGAAGACGGCCGTTCCGGAACAATGCCCGGGTCGATAATCTTCAGCCGTTCCCCGCGATAACCCGCATCGCTGCGCGCCTCCCGGAGCCGTCCTTCCAACGCCGTCAGGGCCGTTTGGGTGGCCCTCCGCTCCGTATCCAGCGTGTCGCGATGGGCCGTCCGTTCGGCCAGCAACTTCTCGCGTTCGGTCGTCTGCCGGTCCAGGATTTCTACCTGCCGCCGCAGTTCCGCCGCACGGGAATGCCGCGTGCTCTCCGCCGCCTCGGAAGCCTGCACATCCGCATTCACAATCTGCTCCTCCAGGTCGGAGCGCAGCATCGCGGCATTTTCCTGGGCGCTCGCCAGTTCCTGGACTGGCTCGGCCGTAAGCATGTGCGACCACGCCGCATCCAGCTCGTCCAGATGCGCGCGCGTCTCCGCCGACTGCCGCTCAATGCTTTGCAGCAACTCCTGATTGCCCTCCGCAATCAGCGTTCGATTCACCTCCGCCGTCGCCTCCGCCAGATATTGAGCCAGCGCCTGCGCCTTACGCGCGTCCGGCAGCGTCGCGGAAATCTCCATGATCCGCGTATTGCGGATGATCTCCACCCTCAGAATGCGCTTCTTCAGCGATTCGATCGGCCGCCCGCCCTCGCTTTGCAATCCGAACCGCTCCACGGCTTTCTGAAACAGGCTGTCCCCGGTAGCAAAATGCTCGTACGTTCTCAGAGATTCCAGGTAGATCGGACTCACCGCCATGGCGTTCCGCGGGTCCGCGCCCGCCGGCGGCTCAATCACCATCCGCGCCACCGCTGTATATTCGCGCGGCAGCATTATGCTTGTCGCCAGAGCCAGCACCACCGCCACGCCGCAACTCCCGGCAATCCAGAGCCCTCGCGACCGCATGTAACGAACGTAACGAAAAGCGTCGAACGACTCACTCATGCCAATTCCTGAGTTAGTGTAACCGATATGGGAATCTTGCAGGCCGCGCTAATCGGCCTCGTCGCGTTAATTATCACTCCGGGCTATTTTTTTTACTTCGACGTGACTCCCAAAGTTGCGGTGGTGCTCCTGGGCACCGCGGCAGCGCTGATTTGGCCGGCGTTTACTCAGGGTGGCGGCGGCGCCAAATTGCGCCTGTTCGCCATCCTCGTTGCTTTGGAGACGCTTTCCCTGGCCCTCTCGACAGCACTCTCCGCGCGCCCCGCGCTCTCCCTCATCGGCACCAACTGGCGGCGCTACGGCGCCCTCCTGCAGGCAACGGCGCTGATCTTCGCCTGGCTGGTGGCATGGCATACCGCTGGACAACCCGCCCGCATTCGCGCGATCCTCCGCGCCCTCGCCGCCACCGGTGCCGCAGCCTCGCTGTACGGAATCGCGCAATATTTCGGTTGGGATCCTTTCCTACCGGCCGCCGCCTATCACGTCGGCGAAGGCGTCTGGACCATCGTGCGCCCGCCCGGCACACTGGGCTACGTCAGCTATTTCGCCACGTGGCTCCTCTTTACCGTCTTCCTCAGTCTCACGCTGGCGCGCATGGAAACCAGCGTGGCGTGGCGCCGTGTCGCGTACGCATCCGCAGCCCTCGCCCTTATCGCCATGCTGCTCACCGGCACCCGGGCGGCCATCCTGGGCCTCGCCGTGGGCGCCTGTGTCTGGCTCTTCTGGACCGGCTTTCGGATTCCGCGCTCCTGGCTTCTGGCCGCCGCCGGCATCTGCGTGGCGCTCGCCGGGTTTTACGTCTCGCCCGCCGGACAGCCCTTGCGCAGTCGCATGCGCTGGTTCGTCGAAGATCCCTGGGGCGGCGCGCGGCCTCACCTCTGGCGCGACAGCCTCGCCATGTTTCTGCATCGTCCCGCGGCGGGCTACGGGCCGGAAACCTTTACCGCCGAATTCCCTCGTTTCGAATCGCTTGAACTCGCGCGCGCGTATCCGGATTTCGTTCACGAATCGCCCCACAATATTCTTCTCGACGCCGCCGTCGCCCAGGGCCTGCCCGGCCTGGTCCTCCTCTGCTGCCTGCTGGCACTCGGCTTCCGCACCGCCAACCCCGGTCTCGCCGCGGCCCTCGCGGCCGGTATCGTCGCGCAGCAATTCACGGTCTTCACCCTCCCCACCGCGTTGATCACCTTCACCACCGTCGCCCTCGCGATATCGGAAAGCCATGGCAGCCTCCGCGTGCCCAAACTCGCCTTCCTTCCCGCCACCCTGCTCCTCTACGCTGCCATCCGTCTGATGGTGTCCGACCACTCTCTCGCCCTCACCCAAAAATCGCTCGCCGCCGACGACGAAGCATCCGCCGCCACCCACCACGCGCACTACCAGCGCTGGCGCCTCCCCGGAGCCAGTGCCGATCTTTGGTATTCCCGCGCCAGTCTGAACCTGGCGCAGAAGACCGCCAATCCCGTGGTGCGCTTCCAGGCGCTCATGCAAGCCGCCGGCGCTGGCGTCCGCGCCACCCAAACCGCCGAAGATCCCGGCAACGCCTGGTACAGCCTCGCCGTGGTTTACGCCGCCCAGAATGATCCGGCCAACACCGAAAAATGTTTGCGTGCCGCAGCCCACGCAAATCCGAATTGGTTTAAACCGCACTGGACCCTGGCCCGCCTGCTCCGCCTACAGGGCCGTCTGCCCGAAGCCCGGCGGGAGGCCGGAACCGCGGTGTGGTGCGATGGCGGAAAAGATCAGGAAGTCTCCCGTACTCTCGCCGAAATCCGCGCGGGCAATAGTAACTAGTAAATTCTCTCACTGGCTATTGGTCTCTCGCCTCTCCCAACTTACAATCGGATAGGAAGGGGTTGACTTTGCGATCCACTTACTTCGGTGCGGTATTCATTCTCTTGAGCGTAGGCACTATGTTCGGGCAAACTCCCGCAGTTGCCGATGGCGGTGTTCTGAACGGCGCCAGTTTCGTCAAAGGACAGGCAGTCGCACCCGGCTCGCTGGTCTCCATCTTCGGTACGAACCTCGCATCGGCCAATGCCCTCGCTAATTCCATTCCCCTTTCCACCACCCTGTCGAACAGTGTCACCGTGACCTTCAACGGCGTCGCCGCGCCGCTCTCCGGCGTGTTCCACGATCCTGTCAATGGCGACCAGATCAATGCGCAGTTGCCCTGGGAAGTTGGCAACGGCACGGCCAACGTCGTCGTGCGAAATTCCAACGGCACGTCAGCGCCCGTAAGCGTCAACATCGGGCCCTCGCCCGGTATCTTCGTCTTCAGCACGCAGGCCATTGCCTATGGAAACAGCGATGGCATCATCGCTGCCGCCAACGGCTCCATACAAGGTTTAAACACTCATCCGGCCAAAATCAACGACCCCACCACGCTGGTGATTCTGGCGACCGGCCTCGGCCCTGTGAATCCGCCCCTGCAGACCGGAAACATCGTCACCGATAACCAGGTCCACAGCACCACCACGACCCCCACCGTAACAGTCGGTAACGTCCCCGCCCAAGTCGTTTTCTCGGGAATGACTCCCCAATTCGTAGGAGTCTACCAGATCAATATCATCATCGCACCCGGAACCCCCACAGGAGACGCCATACCCCTGCAAATAACCATGGGCGGCATTACTACCCCGGGTAACATCACAATCGCAGTAAGTAACTAGTCTTATCGGCGTGAATCCGCGTTCATCCGCGGCCCAATCTCTTACTACTCCGCGTCTCCGCGATAAAGACACGCTACCAGCTATTAGCCCCGCTGAGTATCTCCGGCACCGCCCGCAGCAGAATTCCAAAATACATCCGCAGCGAGCGTCGCCGCACAAACTCCAGATCCAGCTCGCGCCTCTCGTCGTAACTCAACCGGTTCCGCCCCGAAACCTGCCACAGACCCGCCAGCCCCGGCTTCGCTTCGAACACCGCACGCGCATCCCTTCCATAGTGCTGCCGCAGTTCCGACGCAGTCACCGGACGCGGCCCCACCAGCGCCATCTCCCCTTTGATCACGTGCCACAATTGCGGCAGTTCGTCGATCGAATGGCGCCGGCAGAAGCGCGCAAACCTGTTCGGCACCCGCGCATCCTCAGCCTGCTTCCGCGCCGGACCCGCCTCGTCGTCGATGTACTCCACCCAGCGCGTCCGCCTCCCCGCCACGCCGCTGTCCCCGCCCCACATCGTGCGGAGCTTCAACATCCACAGCGTTGCGCCGCGCCATCCCACCCGCTTGTGGGCGATGAACGGCGTACGCCCGGAAAGCAGCGAGACCGCCACCGCGCTGGCGCCCAGAATCGGACTGCAACCGGCCAGCAGGACTGCCGAGCCAAGCCGCTCGCACACGCCGATCGCCTGCCAGGCGAATTCGTCAGAAGATTGCAATTGTCCAGGTACGGGAATCGAAGCCAAGCGTCACCTGGTTCGATCATAGGGAGACGCCCCGAAAACCGATACAGCCGGGATGTAAAGGATTTGTGAAAACCTCGCGCCTTCCCGCAAAATATAGAGGTGCGCGTTCTCCTGGTCGAAGACGAATCGCGAGTCGCCGGCTTCATCGCCAAAGGTCTGCGCGAGCAAGCCTACGCCGTAGACCTCGCCGCCGATGGCGATCAGGCCCTCTACCAGGCCTCCGTCAACGCCTACGACCTGGTGATCCTCGACGTCATGCTGCCGCGCAAAGACGGACATCACGTTTGCCGCGAATTGCGCACCCGCGGATTTCATGCCCCCATCCTCATGCTCACTGCCCGCGATGCGGTCGACGATCGTGTCGCCGGCCTCGATAGCGGCGCCGACGACTATCTCACCAAGCCGTTCGACTTCAAAGAACTACTGGCCCGCCTCCGCGCCCTCTCGCGCCGCCAGGTGGGCATCCGTCCCCAGGTGCTTCAGATCGACGACCTCAGGCTCGATACCGGCCGCCATTGCGCCTCGCGATCCGGCCGCCCCGTCAGTCTCACCGCCAAAGAGTATGCCCTGCTCGAATACCTCGTCCTCAATGAGGGCCGCGTGATGGGCCGCGAACAAATCGCGCAGCACGTGTGGGACGAAAGTTTCGATCCCTTGTCCAACGTGATTGACGTCTACATCAAGCGCCTCCGCGCCAAGCTCGATTCCGGCATTGCGCGGCGCCTCATCCATACCCGCCGCGGAGAAGGCTACATCCTCACCGCGCGGTCGGCGGTAAGCGATGATTAAAAGCTTCCGGCTCCAACTCACCGTCTGGTATGTGGCCTTTTTCTCGCTGCTCTTCGCGCTCTTCGGCCTCTTTCTGAACGGCGTGCTCTCCCACGCGCTCCAGGCTCGCCTGGAAGAGACCCTCTCCGCCCAGGCCAGCACCGCCGCGGCCCTCCTCGCCGATGAACTCACCGAAGAGAAGGGAGACGCCGTCCGGTCCGCCGCCGAAGTCACCGCCGAACTGCACGGCGATACCGTTGCCATCCTCCTGGATGGCCGCGTGCTCGCCTCCAGCGCTGCCTTCTTTCCCGGCGGATTCGAAATCGCGGCCGCCCGCGCGGCCTTACAGCCCGGCACGGACACCTTACTCGACTTGCCCAAACTCGGTCCGCATGGCTCGCGCGCCGCCGCCCATCGGTTCGTCCAGGATGGCCGCGCGTTCCTCATTCTCGCCGTGGCCCCGTTGGATTCTGTCGCCGCCAACCTGGCGCTGGTGCAGCGCGCGCTCTTCTTCGCCGCCCCGTTACTGATCCTCCTCGCCGGCTTCGGCGGCTACTGGCTCACTACCCGCAGCCTGGCGCCCCTGGGGTGGATGGCCGAGCAGGCCAAAAAAATCAGCGGCAGCAATCTGGATGCCCGCCTCCAGATCGGCAATGCCGCCGGAGAACTCACCGCCCTCTCCGAATCCTTCAACCAATTGCTGTCCCGCCTCGACCAAGCCTTCGAAAGCATGCGCCGCTTTGTCGCCGACGCCTCCCATGAATTGCGTACTCCCATCTCGGTCATCCGCGGCGAGGCCGATGTCGCCCTCTCCCACGAGCGCACTCCCGCCGAGTACCGCCAGACCCTGGCCATCATCCTCGACGAATCGCGCCGCCTCTCCCGCCTGGTAGACGACCTCCTGAACCTGGCGCGCGCCGATGCCGGCCACGTCAAATTGCAGGTCCAGGAATTTTACTTCAATGACCTGCTCGCCGAATGCTGCCGATCCATGCAGGCTCTGGCGCGCGCTCGCGACATCCGCCTGGAATGCCACACCGCCGAGGATGTCCCCTTCCGCGGCGACGAGGAGTTGTTGCGCCGCCTCATCATGAACCTGCTGGATAACGCCATTCGCTATACGCCCCAGCGCGGACACGTTTCCGCCACCCTGCGCGCCGATGGAGCCGGCCTCAGCATTCAGGTCTCCGATACCGGCATGGGCATTGCCCCGGACGCCGTCCCCGCATCTCTTCGAGCGCTTCTATCGCGCCGATAGAGCCCGCTCGCGCGCAGGACGGCGGCTTCGGCCTCGGCCTCGCCATCGTGAAATGGATCGCCGAATCGCATCGCGGCGCTGTCGGCCTCGCCAGCCAGCCCGGCGCCGGCACTACCTTTACCGTCACTCTGCCGCGCTCTGCCGCCTAGCCTCCGGCGTGCCCTCCCCGCCAAACTTCACCACCAGCGATACCCGCCTGTTCCGCGCATCCTCCGGACTGTCTGCAATCATCAGCCGCTCGTCGGCGAAGCCGCGCACTTCCACTACCTGTTGCCGCCGCATGCCGTACTGGTAGAGCAGCCGGCGCGCGGCGTTGGCGCGGTCTGCCGATAGCTCCCAGTTGCTATACCCGCTGCCCGGACCCGCGTTCCGAAAAGGGCGCGAGTCGGTGTGCCCTTCAATCACCACGCTATTCGGCATCTTCCCTAACTCCGCCGCCATAGCCGCCAGCAGGTGCGCCCCCGCTTCAGTAGGCTCCGCGCCTCCCGTCACAAAAAACAACCCCTGCTCGTTCTCCTCCAGGTCAATGCGCAGCCCTTCCCCCGTCGCGCTGAATTTAATGTTCTCCCGCATCCTGCCGAACTCCGGCACCTGCTCCAGGGCGTGTTCGAGCTGCTGCTGGATTCCGGCCACGTCCTTTGCGCGCACCACCATCCCTTCTCCCGCCCCCGCCGGTCCGGCGCCCCGCTTCAGCGTGAACCCGCGCGGATCCCGGAAATAACCGCTCACCGATTCCTTCACCGCCCGGCTCGCGCCCATCATCCACAGCACGATGAACAAAGCCATCAGCGCCGTCACGAAGTCCGCATACGCCACCTTCCACGCTCCACCGCGATGTCCGCGCGGTTGCCCCGCCGGCATACGCACCGAAACCACCGGCTCGCCTTCAGGCAGTTTGAGCAGCGGCACCCGGCGCTCCTTTCGCCGCGCCGCCCGATGCATCCGGAACCGCGGGAATCTGTGCCTCGCGCCGGATGCTGGTCTCCAGATCCAGGAAAGACGGGCGCAACTCCACCGGGATCGACCGCCGCGCATACTCCACCGCCAACAGCGGCGACGACCCGCGCGCGAATGCCACAATCGCCACCCGCATCACTTGTAGGAATTGACTATTCGCTTCGCCCAGGTTCTCCAGCCGCGCCGCCACCGGCCCCACTACGCCATAACACAGCAGGATGCCCAGAAAAGTACCTAC
The DNA here is from genome assembly GCA_963853855.1 of uncultured Solibacteraceae bacterium. Classification (GTDB taxonomy): domain Bacteria; phylum Acidobacteriota; class Terriglobia; order Bryobacterales; family Bryobacteraceae; genus Sulfopaludibacter. The sequence continues at coordinate 27,543 of CAWKYG010000014.1, forward strand.
CAGCGCCGCCGCTACCTTTTGCCCGACCGCTTCCGGCGCTCCGCCAATCGCCTCCATCGTGATCACGACGCCGAGCACGGCAGCCACGATCCCCAGCCCAGGCAGTGCGTCCGCCACGGCATTCAAGGCGTTCACGGGTTCATGCCGGCCGCGCCGCTGCACGTCGATGTCCAGTTCCATCAACTGGTCCAACTCGTGCGCCGTCGTCACGCCGATCACGATCATGCGCAGGGAATCGCAGATGAACGGACAAATCTCCGCGTCTCCCAGAAACTCCGGATATTTCGAAAAAATTCGACTCTCGGCGGGCCTCTCGACTTCCTTCTCCAATTCCAGCATCCCGGCCCGCTGCGCATAGCTGAACACTTCGTACAGCATTTGCAAATGGCGAACCAGATACTGCCGCGTATGAGCCGGCCTTCGCAGCGTGGCAGCCGCGCCCTGCCACATCTTCCGGATCACCGCCGGAGGGTTGGCCACCAGCGTAATGCCGGCGGCGGCCCCCCCTACGATCAGCAATTCAGCCGGTTGAAACAATACCCAAGGATTTCCCCGTTCCAGGAGAAAGCCACCCAGAACCGCGAAGAAAACCAGACCAATCCCTGCGAGCACTATCATGAACCGGGGGCGCGCCTCCAGTTGTCATATCGGCCCGCAGGGAAGTTTCTTGAAGGACTATAGACCCGCGCCGCCCCCGCTCTTCGCTCGAGGCTTGTCGCTGCTCGCGTAATCCGCTTTCGATTCGCCGGTCGAAGAGATATTCTCCGCGCCCGTCTGCCGCAGCACGTCTTTGGCTCGCGTCACCCAGTCCGAGTTGTCGCAGTGTACCGACAAAAGTACTCGCCCCTCCTTGATCATTCCTTCGTACCGCTTGGCTTCAAATTCGGGGATCCCCAGCCCCACCAGCGCGCCAATCACGCCGCCTACTACGCCCCCCGTGCCGATGCCCGCCAGCGCGCCCATAATCGGACCCGCTGCGATGAACGGCCCTACTCCGGGAATCGCAATCGCGCCGATTCCGGCCAGCAATCCCAGCGTCCCGCCTACAACCCCGCCGGTGGTCGCGCCCGCAGCCGCTCCCTCGGGAGCCTTGGTGTGTTTCTCGTGGGCGAAATCTTTTGTCCCGATGTTGTCCGGCAACAGAACCGAGATGTCCTCGCCCCGGAATCCCGCTTGGAACAATGCATCCACGCCCGTTTCCACGTGCCGCCTGTCACGGAATATTCCAAATACCGCTGTGTTTTTCCCTGCCATACTTTTCCCTTCTTTCGAGTTGGATTTTCCATCCAGGGGAGCAAGTGCAATTGCCCCACCTCGGTAAGGGAATGGACGTCTTGGCAAAGGTTCGCAAAACTACATACGTTGGAACACCACTACGTACACGTCGCCGAATTTGGATAAGCGGTTGCTCCACCCCGCCAGTTCCGGCCGCCGCGCAAACCAGTTTCGCCAGTCGCGTACATTGCCCGCCCCCCCGTAAATCACAAAGCGGCCCGGCGGCGTAATCGTGTGTTGCAGCAGCATCGCGGCATATTCCTCGGAATCGCCGGCCCGCTCGAAGGGAAACAGGAAGATGTGCCCGCGCAGCGGATAAACCGGCAGGTGGGCATAAAGAAAACCCGGCAAGGGATAGTTGGGCCGCCACTCCGGCGCGTGCCCTTCCACAAACGGGCTTGTGCAGATCACCGCGATCTGCGGTCCCGGCGCCTCCCTGTTGGCCAGCGCCGCGGCGGCGCGCCAGTCGGAATGCTGATGCGGCGGCCACCAGAAACTCCACTGCCCCAGCAACGCCAGCGCGCCCACGCCCACCAGCGCCGCCATCGGCCTCCATTGCGCTTTGCCGAAGAACGGCATCACCGCGAAGGTTGCCGCCAGCGCCAGTCCCGGCAGGGAAATGGAAAGATACCGCGGCACAAACGCGCTGTTGCCGGTGATATAGGAATAGGCGAACAGGCACACCGGCTGCATCAGCCACCACGCCGCCACCAGCACTACCGCCGATCGCGCCGGCGCTTGCCTCTCCCGCGCCCAGTGCAGAAAACGGCCCAGCAGCCAGGCCAGCCCGCCCGCCATCAGCGGCAGCTTCCAGCGCAGCGTCCACTCGAAATGGTGCAGCGAAGGCAGCGCCAGAATCACGTGCGCCCCGGCCTGATGCATCAGCCGCAGCGCCCGCAGGGCTACCGGCAGCAGCGCCAGCGCCATCAGCGCGAACGCGCCTGCCACCTCCAGCGCCGGAACCCGCGTCTCCTTGCGCCACAACCGCACCGCCGCGTACAACGCCGGCACCAGGTAGAACGGCCAGTAGATCAGATGGATGGGCCACAGCAGCGCGCCCAGGCCGACAAACACCAGGCCATCCAGCCGCCGCCCCGTGTCCAGCCAGCGCACCAGAAACCACACGCACGCCGCACCCACGCACATTCCCAGCGCGTACGGGCGCGCATCCCCGGCATGTTCGTTAAAGTCGTGGATGCTCAGGCAGGCGAACACCGCGAACCATCCCGCCTGCGGATGGATCAGGCGCTGCGCCAGCCGCGCGATCAATAGCAGAGTCAGGGCCGCCGCCAGGATCGAAGGCAGCCGGTAAGCTACTTCCGATTGCCCGAAAATCCGGCTCGACGCCCGCGGCAGCCAGTAATACAACGAGTCGGGCACCTGCGGCGCAACCGCCAGCGAGGGGTGACTGGCGCCGTGCTGCACCACGAACACCGTGGCCATCTCGTCTACCCAGAAACTCGAAGGCAGAGTCATCAACCACAGACGCGTAATGCAGACCGCCAGCAGACCGGCGAGGAACAGGTTCGATTGCAGTATGCCATTCGCCCGCGCCGCCGGCCCGCCGTTCATCTCCGCATTTCAGACGCGGCTGGAACTTCCGCCGTTCCCTTCCAATCCTCGGGAATGCGGAATATCCCGGCCCGGTACAGACCCCACTTCGCCAGCCGGAACTGTATGCTGGTCCGCAGCACCCCCAGTCCGTAGACCGCGCTCCGGCGGAAGTTGATCGACGATGCCTCGGGAAAATATTTCGTCGGACAGGAAATCTCTCCGATCCTCGCGCCCAACAGCACCGCCTGCGCCAGCACCTGGTTGTCGAACACGAAATCGTCGGAGTTGGCTTCCAGCGGCAGCGCCCGCAGCAGTTCTTTACTGTACGCGCGAAAACCGGTGTGATATTCCGACAGCTTCGCGCCCATCATAATATTCTCGAACAGCGTCAGCAGCCGGTTGAAAATGTACTTGTAGACCGGCATCCCGCCGCGCACCGCGCCGCCGCCCAGAATGCGCGAGCCCAACGCCAGGTCGTAAACGCCGTAAGCCACCATCGTCGCCATGGGCGTCACCAGCAGCGGCTCGTATTGATAATCCGGGTGCAGCATCACCACCACGTCAGCCCCGGCCGCCAGCGCCTTGGCATAACAGGTCTTCTGATTGCCGCCGTAACCCCGATTCCGCGGGTGCACCTCCACGGTCAGTCCCAGGTGCCGCGCCATCGCCGCCGTGGCGTCGGTCGAATGGTCGTCCACCAGGATGCGCTCGTCCACAATCTCCGGCAATTGACGCACTGTCACCTCGAGCGTTCTCTCGGCGTTATACGCGGGAAGCACCACTACAATGCGTTTTCCGTTGATCAAACCCCAGTGTATCGCAGCCGGAAAGCGCGCCATTCTGCCAACCTTTGCCTGCGCCGTACGTATCAGGGAATATGGGTTTCGACGTACGTTACGCGCTCCGGTCCCTGCGGCGCAACCCCGGCTTCACCGCCGTTGCGCTTCTCACCCTGGCCCTCGGCATCGGCGCCAATACCGCCATTTTCAGCGTCTTCAGCGGCGTTCTGCTGCGCCCTCTGCCCTATCCCGGCGCCCAGCGCCTGGTGGACATCCGCGAAGTCGTGAGCGCGGCTGACAGCCCCAATATATATTCAGAAGGATGACTCCTTCCATCGAATCGCGCATGCTCCAGATCCCACCCGCCCTGGACGCGGGCACGGAGATCCCGCTCACCACCATCCACGGCGCCCATCCCGGTCCGGCGCTCGCGCTCATCGCTGGCAATCACGGCTACGAGTACCCTCCCATCCTGGCACTGCAGCGCCTCCGTGCCGCCATCGACCCCGCCGCTCTCAGCGGCACCCTCTTCATGGTGCACGTGGCCAATATGCCCTCCTTTCTCGGCCGGACCGTCTATTTCAGTCCCATCGATGGAAAGAATCTGAATCGCGTCTACCCCGGCCGCGCCGATGGCACCGTCTCCGAACGCATCGCCTACGCCATCACGCGGGAAGTCATTGAAAAGGCGGACTACCTCCTCGACCTGCATTGCGGCGACGGCAACGAATCGCTCCGCCCGTACGTGTATCAGACCATCACCCCCGACGAGCAGATGAATGCCGCCATCGCGCGCCTTGCCCTGGCCTTCGGCATCGACCGCATCCTGATCGATCGCAACCGCCCCACCGACCCCGAACGCTCCCTGTACTGCTCCACTACCGCCATCACCCGCTGGAAGCCGGCCATCACCATCGAAGCCGGCTTTCTGGGAACCACCGATGAGGCCAGCGTGCGCCAGATCGTCGCCGGCGTACAAGGCGTCCTGCGGGAGTTGCAAATGTTACAAAACGGACCCCCGCCCGTCGCCAACCCCGTTTTTCTGGACCCTTCGGAAGTCATTCTCAGCCCGGCCTTGGGAATTCTATACCCTGTGGTGGAGCGCGGCCAGATGGTCGCGCGAGGCGATCTGCTGGCCTATGTGACTGATTTTTTTGGGGCGCGAATCGCCGATATTCAATCGCCCCTCGCCGGTGAGGTGCTATATATCGTGGCCACACCGCCCATCACGGCCGGTCAGCCAGTCGGCTGCATCGGATCCGTCGCAACCTGACGTTGGTGCCACACATCCAAGTTTGTGGACACCAGTGATGAAAACCCTGCTTCTTGTCCTTGCCCTCGGCGCCGCCGCAACGGCTGCGGATCTCTCCGGCGTCGGTAACTTCCATCAAATCAACGACCATCTCTACCGCGGTGCTCAGCCCACCCCGGAGGGCTTTCGGCACCTCGCCGCGCTCGGCGTCAAAACCGTCGTCGACCTTCGCGAAGCCGGCTCACGAGCTGTAACCGAAAAACGCATCGTGGAGAGGGATGGCATGATCTATATCAACATTCCGTTCGCCGGCCTTGGTGCGCCTTCCGAAGCCCAGGTGGGCAAGGTTCTGGCGATCTTTAACGATCCGGCGGCCGGACCGGTTTTTGTGCATTGCCGGCGCGGAGCGGACCGCACGGGCACCGTGGTAGCCTGCTACCGGGTGTCCAACGATCATTGGAAGAATCAGGCCGCGCTCGCCGAGGCGAAGCAGGACGGAATGGCCTGGTTTGAAAAAGCCATGCAGCAGTATGTGCTGCGCTACCAGCCACCCGCGGCGGTAGCGGCGGATTCAGCTACTTATTCTTCGCAGCATTCTCAATAATCGATTGCGCGAAGTAGTTCTGAACTTTCGCTCCATTGCGGGCAACCTCGATATAGGCGGCCTTCAGCAGGGAGTCTTTCTCGTTCTTCAGCTCTTCGCGAATCTGCTGCTGCACGCGCGGATCATTGAGGTCGCGCTGGCCCTGGGGCTCTTTGGAAATCACTTTCAGAATGCGGTAGCCGTCGGGCATGCGCATCACCGGAGAGATGGCTCCCGGCTGTAGCGCGCTCACCATCTTTCGCAAATCGGGGCTGACCTTTTCCAGCGTGGATTCCGGCAGGAAGCCCATGTCGCCGCCGTTCGGCGCGGAGTTGACGTCTTCCGAATAGTTCGCCGCCAGCGCGCCGAAATCCTGCCCCTGCTTCAACTGCATTTCGATGTTGGCGATCTTGGCCTTGGCCTCGTTGTCGTTCTTGGCCTTGCTGTTCTTCAGGTTCCGGACCTCGCCGTTGGGGTCGGGGCTCACCAGAATCTGCGCCAGGTGGATGCGCGGCTCCGGCAGGTTGAACATCGCCTTGTTGGCGTTATAGTAATTGGCAACGTCGGCATCGCTGATGCTGATGTGGGAAGTGATCTCTTTGTTGATCAGCTTGTTCACCGTCAGGTCGCGCCGCAGTTGCGCTTTCAGGTCGGCGGCCGTCATGTGGCGTTCGGCCAGCTTCTTCTCCCACTCCTCTTTGGTGAACGGCGCCTTCAGATTGTTGAATTCGGTCTCGACGTCCGCGTCTACCGCGGTCAGTCCGGCCTTCTCGGCGCGCTGCTTCATGATCTCGCTGGTGATCATGCTGGTCAGCAGGTCCAGCTTCTGGCTGGTGATGACGTCGGGATTGGCGCCTTCCGGCGGCCGTTGGTTCTGGGTCGCGTAAATCTTTTCCAGCTCCGCCATGGTGATGGCATAACCGTTCACTTCCGCGGCTACACCGGAGGGGGCCGAATGTTTGCACGCAGTCACGGTCAACGCGGCCAGCACCGCGGCAACAAACGCAAAATGACGAATCATGAGTGAACCCTCATTGTAACGCTTTGCCCGCGTTAGAATGATTGTTCCTATGCGAGTTGGAATCATCGGCACCGGCGCGATTTCGCAGATGCACGCGCGCGTCTACAAAAAAATTGGATTCGAACTGACCGTCTGCACCGATATCAGCGAAGCCTACGGGCGCAAATTCGCCGACCAGCACGGCGTGGAATTCGTGAGCACCTACGAAGAAGTCTGCCGCCATCCGAAAGTGGATTACGTGGATGTCTGCACCTTCCCGGATTTCCGCCTGCAGCCCATCGAAATCTGCGCCCAGACCAAAAAGCACGTGCAGGTGCAGAAGCCCATCTCGACCAGCCTGGAGACCGCGCGGCGCATGATCGAGACCGCGCGCCAGGGCGGAATTCTACTCGGCGTGGTGAGCCAGCATCGCTTCGATGATGCCAGCCTGTTCCTCTCTAAGGCGCTGGCCGGGGGACGGCTCGGCAAGCTGCTGCAGTGCGACTGCTACGTGAAGTGGTACCGCTCGGCGGAATATTATTCCCGGCCCATCAAGGGAAGCTGGCAGACCGAAGGCGGCGGCGCGCTCATCAATCAGGCGATTCACCAGATCGATATCCTCCGCTGGCTCGCCGGGCCGGTGAGCGAAGTATTCGGCGTGTGGCAAATCGGCGCGCTGCACAAGATCGAATCCGAAGACGTGGTCAACGCCGTGATGCGGTACGCCAGCGGCGCGACGGGCGTAGTGCAGGCCTCCACTGCATTCTGGCCGGGTTATACGGAGCGCACCGAATTCCACGGCACCAAGGGCACCGCCATCATCTCCGGCGACAAGCTCACCACCTGGGATGTCTCTGGCGATTCCGGCGATCCGGCGCCGGTAGAGAAGGAAGTGGCCTCCGGTTCCTCCGACCCCATGGCCATCTCGCTCGAGCCCTTCGAGCGCCAGTTCCTGGATTTCGGCGAAGCCATTGCCAAGGGCCGCAAGCCGCGATGCGCCGGCGAAGAAGGCTACGCGGCGCTGGAAGTGGTCGAAGCCATCTATCGCTCCTGCCGCAGCGGCGACAAGGTCATCCTCTGAGTCACTCCAGTTTCGAATCCAGATAGGCCAGGAACGTGGCGGCCACGCGGTACGTGTTGTAGTAATCCCGTGGGTTGATGGCTTTCAAGTTGTCGCCCGCAGAATGCAGCAACCCGAAATTGGCGTTGGTTACCGAGTGGATGGTCAGGACCGGGATGCCCGCGTTCAGGAACGGGTGGGAATCATCGTCTCCCAGATTATCTACGTCCATCACTTCGGCGGGAACGTGCGCCGCGGCAGCCGCCTGCACGTAAGCGGCAAACAGCTTCGGGTTCGCCCTGCTCCGCCACACTTTCGGCGTGGTGAGCCCCAGGCATTCCAGGTTAATCATGGCGCCGGTCTCCGCCTTTTCTTCCTTGGAGAGCGCCTTGACATATTGCTTCGAGCCGTACAAGCCCGCTTCTTCACCGGCGAAGGCAACGAAACGGAAGCTGTGGCGCCGCGGCTGGTCCTTCAGGCTCTGGTACAGGCTGGGCAGCAGGGCCACACCGCTCCAATCGTCGATGGCTCCCGTACCGCGATTGACGAAATCGAAATGGCCGCCCACCACGATCGTGCCGGCGTTCTCCGGGTCAAGCGTGCAGATGATGTTCGGCTCCCGCAAATGCGGCACGGCTTCTTCGGTGGTATCGCACCCCACCTGGCGGAATAGCGATTCGAGCGTGGTCCGGCGCTGGTCCAGGTTCCCGCTCACCATTTCCAGGCGTCGCTGCACCGTTTCCGCCGTCTGGGCGTAAGCCATTGCCGCACCCAAAGCGATAAGATTGAGAGCTATGATTCGAGCCTGTCTGGGATTCGCCATCGCTCTGGCTGCCAGTGCGCAACCCAACCCCTATCATACGGTAGAGAACTGGTTCCAACTGCCCGAAGGCCGCACCTGGGGCTCGACTAGTTCGGTGGATCTGGACCGCGCCGGCAACATCTGGGTGGCGGACCGCTGCGGCGCCAACAGTTGCGCCGGCAAGATCGAAGCTCCGGTGATGGAGTTCAGCCCCGGCGGCAAACTGCTGAAGAGCTTCGGCGCGGGAATGTTCCAGTTCCCGCACTGCCTGGTGGTGGACCGTGCCGGCGACATCTGGATCGTGGACGGCCACAGCCACCAGGTGTTCAAGTTCAATACCGAAGGCAAGGTGCTGATGACCCTCGGCAAGGCGGGCGTGGCCGGTGACGGCAACGACACGTTCAATCAGCCTTCCGCGGTGGCCATCGCGCCCAACGGCGACATCTTCGTGGCCGACGGTCACGGCGGCAACAGCAACGCCCGCATCGTGAAGTTCTCCAAGGACGGCAAATTCCTGAAGACCTGGGGCAAAAAGGGAACGGCGCCGGGCGAATTCGATACGCCTCACACCCTGGCGTTCGATTCCCAGGGCCGCCTGTTCGTGGGCGACCGGGCCAACAATCGCATCCAGATTTTCACCCAGGACGGCGCGTTCCTCGAGGAGTGGAAACAGTTCAGCCGCCCCAGCGGGATCTACATCGACCGCAACGATGTGATCTACGTCTCCGATTCGGAATCGCGCGAGAAGGAAGGCTACGGCCATCATCCCGGCTGGAAGCGTGGCATCCGCGTGGGCAGCGCCAAAGACGGCACGGTGACGGCCTTCATTCCGGACACCTACGCCACTCCGGAGAACGCGGCCACCAGCGGCTCCGAAGGCCTGGCGGCGGACGGCAAGGGCACCATCTACGGTGCCGAAGTGCAGCAGAAGGATTTGAAGAAGTACGTTAAGTAGATTTGGGGAATCTCTCCGGCGAAATGCAGCAGTTATTCAGGGGATTCCCGTTCCTGGCTATTTGAGTAATCGAAAATAGCTTTTCAGAGTCAAAAATAATCAATTGACAATTATTAAGCGTCCGCGTATAAAGACCACATGTTCTTGTCGCCGCCCTCCTGCGTTCAGAAGCGTTGGATTCGCCTCAAGAGGCTTTCATGGCATTTTGCTTTGGCTGCGCTCGTGCTTCTCGCGCCAGTCCGCAGCAACGCCGCAAGTTGGACGAAGATCACTAATACAGCTCCATCGACCATAAGTTTGATGGTCCAGTTGACTGACGGCACGGTCCTCGCGCAGAGCTTCAACGGCCGCACATGGATGAAGCTTACACCGGACGCGGCCGGCAGTTACATTAATGGAACCTGGACTACGCTCGCGCCCGGACCTGTTCCCAGGTTATATTTTGCTTCTCAGACCCTGCCCGACGGCAGATTTTGGCTGGTAGGCGGAGAATATACCGGCCCTGGCTTACAGGCAAACTGGGGAAATACCGGCGAGATTTACGATCCGGTGGCCAACAGTTGGACATCCATCACGCCCTATCCCAGTCAGACCGGTTGTCCGCAGATCGCCTACGTGACCGGGAACCTGGCGACCGGATCTCCAGTTATCACCAATATCTATCCATACACAAGCGGGCTGGTTGTGGGATGGACCGCCACCGGCACGGGGATTCCGGCCGGCGCCACCATTGTGAGCATCGACTCGCCGACTCAGATCACGATATCCGAAAACGCAACGGCGAACCGGACAGCCGGCAAGGTCACCTTCAATCATAGTTACCGATTAACGGCATGCTTCGGCGACGATCCCTCCATGCTGGTGCCGGGCGGCGCCAGCGGACAGATTCTTGCGGGCGACCTGATCAGCGGCGAGACGTTCCTTTACGACATCGCGAACGGCACCTGGACGCAGACGGGGAGCAAGGTATACGACGACCAAAGCGATGAGGAGGGGTGGGTAAAACTGTCCGATGGGACCGTCCTCACTTACGACCTTTTCCACAGCAAGAGCACGGGGGGAAGTTACGCGGAAAAATACAATCCGGCGACGGGAACTTGGTCCAGCGTAAGTCCCTCCGATGGCACGGCGCTGGGGACGATTCCGCAACTGAGCAGCAATGCTCTTGGATCTGAGTTAGGGCCGCTGCTGCGGCTGCAGGACGGCCGGGTTCTGGCGATCGGCGCCACGCAACATACGGCGCTTTACACACCTGGCGCCAACCTCTGGAGCGCGGGGCCGGACATCATGGGAACTTTGAACGGCAACCAGTCTCCATTCGGTGCGGACGACGCGCCGGCCGCGATCCTGCCGAACGGACATGTAATCCTCGCGGCAGATGCGGGCGCTTCCCAATTCACGTCATCGGGAGACATCACCACGGGCTCGCCGATCATCGTGAATATTCCTTCCACGGCCATTCTGCAGGTGGGCTGGGGTGTCTCAGGAACCGGAATCCCATCCGGCGCGATTATTTCGAGCGTGGACTCGACAACCCAGATACACATCTCTGTGGCCGCGACAGCGACGACGGCCGGTGTAGCCATCAAATTTGGAGGCACGTTCAGCGCGCCGACGCAGCTTTTCGATTTCAACCCGGCGACCAACGCGATCACTCCACTGTCTCCAGCAATTCCCGACGCGAATCTCAATACGTCATCCGCATATGTAATGCGCATGCTGGTGCTGCCGACTGGACAGACGCTCTTTTCGGATTCGACCAATCAGGTATATGCCTTTACGCCGGACGGCTCGCCCAGTCCCATCTTGCGTCCCGTGATCAACGGAGTCACTTACCACGGGGGCGGGTTATTTACTCTCACCGGCAAGCAACTGAATGGGCAGTCTGCGGGAGCCGCGTACGGAGACGACGATCAGATGGACACGAATTTTCCGATAGTCCGGCTGGTGAGCGGAACGGGGAGCGTATTCTACGCGCGAACCACAAACTGGACCAACTACGGCGTAGGCACGGGAACAGCGCCGCAAACGGTCAACTTCACTCTCAACCCAACTCTGGTTACTCCGGGAAACTACTCGGTGATTGTCAGCGGGGCTGGAATTTCGTCATTCCCAGTGTTCGTAAACATTACACAAGCGGAGATTAACAAACAATGATGAATAAACCTGGGATTTGGCCCGGCAGCGGCGGGCTTTTGATTTGGATTCTGGCGTTGGTTGCGCCGGCGGTTGCGCCCGCCTCCGTGATTTTTACCGATTTCGGCGCAGGCCATTCTTACGATATTACAGGGGGAAATCCGATCGGGAACGCGTTCGACGGCAATAACTATGCCGAGGGAGAATCATTCACACCGGCCGCGAACGCCAACTTCGGGTCGGTCTCTGTGGCCATGGGTTGCAATGTCGGCTGTCCGGTGGCGGCAAACTTCACGATCTCGCTGACTGCCGACAGCGGCGACTCACCGGGAGCGACGATCGAGAGCTTCATTTTCACGTCGTTCACACTGGGCGCAACGGGACTCAACAACGCCCCGATTATAGCTACTTCGGTACTAAAACCGCTGCTCATGTCCGGAACCCAGTATTGGATCACGGTCGCCTCTTCTATCGCTTATTCGTCAACGTGGAACTGGAACTCGACCGGCGACACAGCCGACCAGGCGATCTCCGTCGATGGGGGCGCGAGCTGGTTCTCGCCGTCAGGCTTGACGCCGGGAGCGTTTGAAGTAGATTCAGCCGCAACTGCAACCACTCCGGAGCCAGGCACCAGCCTCCTGCTCGGCGCGGGATTGCTGGGGGTGGGGCTCTTCTTCCGTTCCCGTTCGCGCGTTCGCAGCTATTAGGTCCAGGTCAGCGGACCGGCGAAAAGGCCAGCGGCCGCAGAATCGCATTGGTGATATTGGAGACGATCTCGGGATCGGTGAGGCCCGGGGTGACACGGAGTTTCTGCCACTCGGGATCTTTGCCGAAGGCGCTCCAGGCTTTGTCGCGGGCGGCGAGGTCGTCGAACGCCAGCATGTAGGTGAGGCTGGGCTGGTTGGGGCCGAAGACAGACTGGCCGAAGAAGACGGGAGTCATGCCGCTGCGGCGGAAGATGGCGATTTCGGCGTCGTCGAACATTTTCACCTTGCGGTTGGATGCCTTTTCGTTGGGCGATTCGTAAGTGCGGAGCTCGAAGATGTGGGCAGCGCGGTTCTCGCGGGCGGGCGGCGGCTGGATGGCCGGCATGGAGGGAAAGGCATAGAGCAGGGAACTCTCCATGCGGATGTAGCTCAGCTCGGTGGCGGAATTGTACTCGTCGAAGGAGGCCTGGAATTCCTTGTCGGCGGCAAGTTTCTCGCGCGCGGTTTCCAAGGCTGCCAGCGAGGGGAAACTGGCGAGGCTGAGGATGAACGGACTCTGCGGGCCGATCACGCAATTGAAGAAGCCGAGCGGGCCCACGCCGGCGCGCCGGGCGGCGGGAAGCCATCCACGCTGGAGGTAGCGGGTGGTACGTTCCACCTGCGGCCCGGAGCGCATGCGGTAGTAGCGAAGCTCGAAGAAGGCGCGGGGGTCGGCCACCGGTTGAGCCAGCAAGGCGGCTCCCGCGGGCACTGTCAAAAAGGATCTGCGTTTCATAAGCGTTGAAGCTCGAAGCCGTTGTCGGCAATTTCGGACAGCAGGACATCGGCGCCGTGGCCGTGCACGGCGAAGATCTGGCGGACCAGGTCGCATACGGTATCGTAGCCCTGCTCGAAGAAGACCAGGATGGACGGACCGGCGCCGCTCAGTGCGCAGCCCAACAGGCCGGGGGCGCGCAGTTTGAGAATGGCATCCAGACCGGGAACCAGAGGAACGCGGTAGGGCTGATGGAAGCGGTCTTCCAGCGCCACCGGGAACGCCCAGGTAGAACCGGTGGCCAACGCGGCGATCAACAGGGAAGCGCGTTGCAGGTTGAAGATGGCGTCCTCCTTGGTGTAGCAGGTGGGCAGGACGGCGCGGGCTTTGACGGTGGGCAGGTCGAAATCGGGAACCACGATGCCGACGCCGAAACCGCTAGGCAGATGGAGGCGCACGGAGCGTACCACGCCGCCCGAATCGATGGCGCTGGCGACGATAGAGCCCAGGGTGCAGGGCGCGACGTTATCGGGGTGGCCTTCCAGGCGGGCGGCCTCATCGAGAATGCGCAGGGGCTTCCAGCCGAGGTCCAGCAACTCGTCGGCGATTACGACGCCGGCGGTGAGGGCGGCGGCGCTGGAGCCCATGCCTTTGCCGATGGGAATATCGTTGCGGATTTCCAGTTCGATGGGAGGCATGGTCATGCCCTGCGCCTGGGCCACGGATTCGGCGGTCTGCCAGATGAGGTTGTCCGGGCCGGTGGAGATGGTATGGGCATCGCGGCCCTGGACGCTGATGCGCAGCGACTCGCTCCGCCGGAAGCGGCAGGTCAGGTAGACGCTCAGTGCCAGGCCGAGTGCGTCAAAGCCGGGACCGAGGTTGGCACTCGAAGCGGGCACACGAAGCGAGAACCAGGACATATTCGAAGTTAACACAAGGGTCAGGCGGGATTGCGTCTGACGAGAACGGGTAGAGCACCAGGCAGGTGAGGTACACGAAGCTCTAAGCCACGAACGTCGTTCGTGGTGGAATGAGGTGGGAAACCTCGCAGCCGAAAAGGGGTTAGCCAGGCGGCTGGTTTGGGAGGCGTCATGCGCGCCCCGGCTCCAGGCCGGGCAGGCCGTTCCAGAGATTCACCAGGGCTCTTTGGGTTTCGCGGACCTGGTGGAGGCCCTGGGCGGTGACATGGAAATAGCGCTTGGCGCGGCCGCCTCGCGCCGCCGTGGGATCGCCCAGGCGGGAGGTCACGAGGCCTTTTTCTTCCAGACGTTCCAGGGACGCATAGACGCTGCCCAGGGCCGCTTCGCGGCCGGTCTGCTGTTCGATTTCCCGGCCGATGGGGACGCCATAGGCATCTTCGCCCAGACGGATCAGGGCGAGGAGGACCATGAGTTCGAATTCGCCGAGATAGGCGCGGCCGGGCATTTATTCAAGTATAACGAATAAATGTCCAGAAGAAAAGTGGACAGGCCGGGAGGCCTGTCCTACTTGATTTCCAGGATCTCTTTTTCTTTGGTTTTGGCCGCCTGGTCGATCTTCTGCATGTAGGCGTCGGTCAGCTTCTGGATCTCGTCGTGGGCCCGCTTGTCGTCGTCTTCGGTGATCTTCTTGTCCTTGAGCAGCTTCTTGACTGCTTCGTTGCCGTCGCGGCGGATGTTGCGGACCGAGACGCGATGGTGCTCGGCGACGCCGTGCAGCTTCTTGACCAGTTCCTTGCGGCGCTCCTCGGTGAGAGGCGGGATCGGCAGGCGGATCATCTTGCCGTCGTTGGCGGGGTTCAGGCCCAGGTCGGAGGTGCGGATGGCCTTCTCGATGGGGCCGATCTGCGAGACGTCCCACGGCTGAATGGTGATCAGGGCGGGCTCGGGAACGTGCAGGTTGGCAACCTGGTTGAGCGGCGTGGGCGTGCCGTAGTAGTCCACGCGGATGTGGTCCAGAATGCCGAGCGAGGCGCGCCCGGTGCGGATGGTGGCCATTTCGTGCTGCAGATCCGAGATGGCCTTCTCCATGCGGGTCTTGACGTTCGCTTCGACTTCTTTGATGGAATTGAAAGTAGGACCGCTGGGTGCTGCTTGAGGTTCAGTTTTCATAGCGCAGTATCTCCGAATCGCGGCTAATGAATGACGGTGCCGACGGGCTCGCCCATCGACATACGCATTATATTGCCAGTGGTGTTCAGATTGAAAACGATAATCGGCAGCTTGTTGTCCCGGCACATGGCGATGGAGGTGGCGTCCATCACGCCCAGGGCCTTGGAGAGCACTTCCAGGTAGGTGATTTCGCGGGTACTTGACGGCATCCGGGAACTTCAGCGGGTCCTTGTCGTAGACGCCATCGACGCGGGTGGCCTTGGCGATGACCTCGGCCTTGATTTCGAGGGCGCGCAGCGTGGCGGCGGTATCGGTGGAGAAGTAGGGGTTGGAGGTGCCGGCGGCGAAGATGACGATGCGGCCCTTTTCCAGGTGGCGGATGGCGCGGCGGCGGATGTAGGGCTCGGCCACCTGGTGCATTTCGATGGCGCTCATCACGCGGGTGTGAATGCCCATCTGTTCCAGCGCGTCGTACAGCGCCAGGGAATTGATGACGGTGGCGAGCATGCCCATGTGGTCGGCGGTGACGCGGTCCATTTTCCGGGCGGCGGCGGCGACGCCGCGGAAGATGTTGCCGCCGCCGACCACGACGCCCACCTGGACGCCGGCTGGCAGCGACGTCGGCGACTTCGCGGGCGAGTTCGGTCACACGTTCCGGCATCGATGCCGAAAGCGGCGCCGCCCGCCAGGACTTCGCCGCTCAGTTTCAGCAGGATGCGCTTAAAGGCGCGCCATTATCCGGCGACCGCGGGTTCTCGTTGCCGGCTTCCATGGCGGCCACGTCGCCCACTTTGAAGCGGACGAAGCGGGACACGCTGATATTCTCGCCGAGCTTGGCGATCTTGGTCTTGACGAGCTGGCCGACGGTAAGGGTGGCTTCCTTGACGAAGGGCTGTTCCAGCAGGCAGATCTCTTCGTAGAACTTGCTCATGCGGCCTTCGACGATCTTGTCGACCATCTTTTCGGGCTTGCCTTCGAGCAGGGCGCGGGCGCGCTGGATATCCTTCTCCTTTTCGAGCACTTCGGCGGTGACATCTTCCTTGCGGATGAAACGCGGGTCGGCCGCCGCGATGTGCATGGCGAGATCGTGGACCAGCTCCTGGAAATCGTCGGTGCGGGCCACGAAATCGGACTCGCAGTTGACTTCCACCATGCACGCCGAGCTGGCCGCCGGGGTGAATGTAGCTGCCGATCAGGCCCTGTCTGGTGGCGCGGGATGACTTTCTTGCCGGCCGACGCGATGCCGTGCTTGCGCAGAACCACTTCGGCTTCGCCAAGTCGCCATTGGCTTCGACCAGGGCCTTCTTGCACTCCATCATGCCTGCGCCGGTGCGTTCGCGGAGTTCTTTCACTAATGCCGCGGTAATTTCCGCCATAGAATTGGGTTGATTCCTTCAGTTATTGGTGAAAGGCAGGCGAAACCGCCTGCCTCACCGGTGGGGACTAATGGCCGCTTTCGGTCGCGGCCGGCTCGGCAGCCGGCTCGGCAGTTTCCGAAGCGGGCCCTTACGCGGGCTCGTGAGCCGGTTCATCTTCCATGCTCAGACTTTCCGCCATGATCTTCTCGGCATACTTGGGATCCACGTACTCGGTATATTCGAGCATGCCTTCTTCGCCCGGGGTCTCGTCGGTGACGATCTTGTCGGCGGTGAAATCCTGTTCGGTGGCGAGGGCGCGGCCTTCGACCACGGCGTCGGCGATCTTGCTGGCGAACAGGCGGATGGCGCGCAGCGCGTCGTCGTTGCCCGGGGATCACGTAATCGACTTCGTCGGGATCGCAGTTGGTGTCGACGATGGCCACCACCGGGATGCCCAGACGGCGGGCTTCCTTGACGGCGATGGCTTCCTTGTTCGAATCGATGACGAACAGCACGTCGGGCAGGCCGGGCATGTCCTTGATGCCGGCGAGGTTCTGATCGAGGTGCTTGCGTTCGCGTTCCAGCCGGATGACTTCTTTCTTGGGACGGCCGGCGTAGCCGCCTTCGACGTTGGCCATGCCTTCCAGTTCCTTGAGCCGCTTGATGGACTTCTGGACGGTGGGCATGTTGGTGAGCAGCCCGCCCAGCCAGCGCTGGTTGACGTAGTACATCTGGCAGCGGTTGGCTTCTTCGGCGATGGCTTCCTGCGCCTGGCGCTTGGTGCCGACGAAGAGCACATTCTTGCCCTGCGCGGCCATCTCGCCGACAAACCGGGCCGCATCCTTGAACATCTTCAAGGTCTTCTGCAGATCGATAATGTAGATTCCGTTACGTTCGCCAAAGATGTATTCTTTCATCTTTGGATTCCAGCGCTTGGTCTGGTGCCCGAAGTGAACGCCGGCTTCGAGCAATTCCTTCATGGATATTGCGGGCAAACTACCTCCTAGTCAAATTATGGGAGCCGAAGCTCCCGCTACCGAACAGCCCTTCTTCGGGGTTCCCACGCCGCTGCGCGGCCCAAAGCGAGATTTGCGCCGTGGCAGGGAACGAAAGGCTTCCAAAAATGGACCGGACCACCCGGTCCAAAGAATAAAAGACGGCAAAGCCCGAAGGGCGGAACAGCAGCACCGCACCCTTCCGGCTTCGCGGGGATTCTAACGTTTGGAGAACTGGAACCGCTTGCGAGCGCCCTTCTGGCCGTACTTCTTTCGCTCGTGGGCGCGCGGGATCGCGGGTGAGGAAGCCGAGCTTCTTGAGCCGGGACCGCAATTCCGCGTTGAACTCCACCAATGCGCGGGAAATGCCCAGACGGGCTGCGCCCGCCTGGCCGGCGACGCCGCCGCCGTCGGCGAGAATCAGGAGATCGAACTTGTCCATGGTTTCGGTGGCCGCGAGCGGCTGCCGCACCATGGCGCGCGAACTTTCGGTGGGGAAATAATTCTCGAAGGCACGGTTGTTGACCTTGATCTCGCCCTTGCCGGGCCGCAAAAACACGCGAGCTACCGAACGTTTGCGGCGGCCCGTACCTAAATATTGAACAATCGTCGCAGCCACTACACTACCTTCCGTGCGATATCCAGCGCAGCCGGTTTCTGAGCCGCGTGCGGATGCTTGTCACCCGCATATACCTTCAATTTCCGATACATCTGCTTGCCGAGCTTGGTTTTGGGAAGCATGCCCGAAAATGGCGTCTTCCACCAGGCGCACGGGACGCTCTTCGCGCACCTTTTTCAAGCTCTTTTCCACCAGTCCGCCCGGGTATCCGGTGAAATGGCGGTACATTTTGTCAGTCTCTTTCCGGCCCGTGACCCGGACTTTATCGGCGTTGATGACGATCACATGATCGCCCGTATCGAGGAATGGCGTATAGATGGGTTTCGTCTTGCCCATCAGCAGCATAGCCGCCTTGCTGGCAAGCTTGCCCAGCACCACGTCCTGGGCATCGATGACATGCCACTGGCGCTCAACGCCGTTCTTGGAGGGGAACTCGGTACTCATTGACACACGTCTCCAGCTCTTCGTTTACAAAGTTTTAGCGTAGCGGGAAAAGGGATGCGTTGTCAAATCGGCGCGCTTCGCGCGGGGGCCTGGGGCCGGGGGCCAGGGATTAGTGGCTCGCTTTGCTCGCTCTTTTGGCTTCAGGCGGCCCTCCGGGTGGGTTTGGGGACGGATTGGAGGCGGCGGTAGTGATTCACCAGGCGGGTGATTTGGGGGCGGGAAAAAACAAAATCGGGGGGCAGGGCTTCGGGCGGGAAGTCGTATGTTTCTCCGAGGATAGCGGCTTCTTCGACGATGCGCTGGAGGGCTTCGTGGCGCTGCTGCTGGAGTTTTTCGAGGAGGCTGTAGTTCTTATCGATGTTGCGCTGGATGCGGCTTTCGTAGAGGGTGAGGAGATTGAGATCTTTTTGCCGCTCGCCCCAGGCGCGGGAGGTGGCGAGGGCGGCATCGACCTGGGGATGGCCGGACAGATCGTTGTCGGGGTGGTTGAGTTGGATGGCGAGGAGGTTGGTTTCGATGGCGGCGGCGCGCTTGAGGCGCCAGCGGTCGTCGGCGATCTGCTGGGCGAGGTCGGTTTCGAAGGCTCCGGAGGGCGCGAGGGACTGGTGAATGCCCTGGCAGTGATGTTTGTAGGCCAGTTCATCGTCCGGGGTGATGACGAGCACCTGGCCGGTGAGGCCGTGGCGATAGGCATTGAAAGCGCGTTTGTCGCGCGGCTTGGGTTCTGCGATTGTAGCTTCGGTTGTAGCTTCGGTCATGGGAATTATCTCTCCAGTTCCCCTTGTAGCATGACGACCTCCGGGGATTTGTGTAAGTGATTGAGGGGATTGGGGGAGAGTGGTGTGAAGGAAATCCGCTTGGCGAGATATACTTTCATAGATGTCCGAATGTCCCTGAGGAGCTTACCTATGCCGAATACTGTTCCGATTCCCCCATCTGCGACAGGCGTCAGAAAGAGGCTCTGCCGCTTCTCGGTGTCTCTCAACATCTACCGGGGCCTGGTTAAACCGCTCATCGAAGACCTTTTCGGCGATGATGCCGACTACCACAACACCGCTTCGGTGCAGGACCTGCTCGTTGAAATTCACAAATGTTTCTGGCATTCGAGCGGGACGCCGCTACCGTTTCCGGGAGCAGTGGCCGGGCACTTTCAGGAACTGATGTTTGCCTACAAGCACGCCCAGAAGGACGACGGCCGCACTGTGAAAGTCGGAGCCGAAGGCCAGCCCGGCCAAGTCAAGTCGGGCGGCGACGTATCGCAAGTCCTCTCGGACGGCCGCATCAAAACCTATCAGTTCAAAGTCTCCAAAGCTGCCAATTCCAAGTACATCAAGGACCACATCAACAAGGCCGGAGCGCAGTTGACAGGCCAGACCGGAGAGATGCCGGTAAACAATTCGATCAACGTGATCTATATGATCTGCCAGGACACGCAGGCCTTTGAAAGTTATGGAAGTGTGGATTGGAAAGTACTCATCGAAGAAGCGCTCGGCGAGGACTACGTCTCCGATCATGGTCCCGGCGGACGCACGGTAACCAGTGCCGATATCAAAGGGGCGGTCAATCGCATCAAAATCGTCACCGCCGGGACGCGCTGGCGTTTCGACAATCAGAACGGCGTTGTGACGATGAAGTACTTGCAGCAATTGAGTGACAATAACGCCAAGTACTTCGCGAGCGACGGCAACAAATTTCAGATGCATTGGGCCTGGCTGAAAGACACCTGGTGGCCGGCTAACGTGGACGTTCTCGGAAACAAGGCAGCGGTAATCGCAGCCACCAAGGAACACGGACTCGCCGCCGTCAACAAGCCGAACACGTTCCAGGAAATTCCCAAGCAATAGCGCCGCGGCCTGGTGTCGGGGCACGCAGACGATTCCCAGGCTGTTCTTCGCGCGCACCAAATCGGGCAAACTCCAGAGCCCGGGACGGCGCCGAAACGACCTTATTTGGAGCGATCTCAGTCCGGGGCTCATGATCTCACCAGAGTGAGCGGGCACAACTGTACTTCGGCCGCCTTCATGCCAGGGAAGCGGTGGCTTCCTTTTGACGCGGAGAACGGAGCAGCGGAATTGTGAAGACCGAGCAGGGATGCCGGACAGCCGGAGGCGCGTTTAGCGGGAGTGATCGCGATGAGTCGGCGGGCCGCTTTGGGTTAACGACATGGTGTTCCACTTCCCCTTCGTGGTTCGGATATCCTGGAAAGGGATACGATGCCCCCGTTATTCGAATGGGACGACGACAAAGCTCGGCTGAATTTGCGCAAACACCGGGTGAGTTTCATCGAGGCGGTCTCGGTCTTCGAAGACCCATTGGCCCGGATTTTCGACGATTCCGCCCATTCTTCCGAGGAGTCCCGCGAAATCATCATCGGTCATTCGATACCAGGCAGGCTTCTCTTGGTATGTTTTACAGAGCCGCTTGAAAACGAGATTCGGATTATCAGCGCGCGGCGGGTGACGAAGAGAGAAAAGAACGATTATGAAGAGTACATCGCGAACCAAATCTAGAGCCAAACAATCGGATCCACTGGAACCTGAGTTTCGTTTTAACTATGGCGAGGCTAAGCCTAACCGGTTCGCGGGACGAATACAGAAGGGGTCCGTCGCCGTCCTGTTGGATCCAGATGTCGCCCGGGTTTTCAAGAGTCCCGAGTCCGTGAACGCTGTCCTGCGTGCGTTAATGACGGCCATGCCAGGCCGCCGTGCTTCCACACGATGACTGGCGGTTTTGGTGCTGAGTGTCCCACGGGTTCGTCGGGTAAGCTCTAGCACGAATAGGTAATGGAATGACACCGGCTGTCCCAGGGGCGTTTGAACGGTTCATTTGAGAACGAGGACAACGTTCGTCACGAGAGCGGAGATGTGTCGTCTGCTTGCGGCCCGCCGATGGAGAGTAGCGACGGATGTGCGGCCATGTTCCGTCGCGTGAGCTGCATGTCCAGGGAGCTTCTTCGTGTTGCTGGAGGCGAAGAGTCCGGCGTTGTTGCAGATATCCAATACTTCGGATTCCTTGAGGTCCTCGAAATCCTCACGCTTGGCAATGACTATGCTGGCTCCTTTCTTGGTGCCAACTTTTGCGACGATCTTGCCGTTGAAGCCGGTGAGGCGTTGCGCGTCGGCGATTATCCAGTGCAAGAGGTGGTCGTGGGCGAGATTCCAGGCCATGATGATTGCTGCACGGAATGCTTTGGCGTGGCAGCACTTGATCGCCTCGCTGAGGAATAGGCGCTCTGCCTCGTTCGATATCTTGCCGGACAGGTCTCTGAGGAGTTGTGAGACGGCGATGGTCGTCTCGTGCTGCCCGTACTTCTTGTTCTGGTCGTCGCGAATTCTTGCTTCGAGCTTGATTCCCTTTCCTGTCTGCAAGACGACTTTGGGTCTGCGGTCGAGGAGTCGCTGGAAGAGCTTGCTCGTGTTCGGCGCGTCCATGTGCCGTTCCTTGAAGCAGTCGCGGATCATGACCTGACCGATCACGTCCTTCTTGCGGTAGGTGTGTAGGTACCACATGAAGTGCAGGATCTGCTCGGGCTGGCTCAGCGCGCCGAAGTTCGGGACGGCGCTAGTAAATTCACTGAGCTCCATCCAATTCTCTCACGACATCCTCGCCCTTAGGGGTGATCGCGTACTCGCCGGGATTGACACGCCGGAAACGGTCAGTCTTGACCTGGGTCCGGAGGTTCATGTCCCAATCGGACTGGTTGGTAGGCCAATCGACGGTGCGGTAGCACGTGTACGCCTTGTCAATATTAATGGTCGGGCTGTTCCCGTGTTCCTTGAGCCAGAACGCGGCGACGAGGTAGCGCTCGGTGCCCCTCTTCGGGCCCTTTTGTGCCGCGAACGCTTTGAACGTCGTGCCGGCCTTTCCGGTGAGGTCGAGGTCGAGGATGTATTGCGGCGTCCGCGGCTTGTACGCGGTTTTTGGCTTCGCCGGCTTTGCGGGCTGTACGCCGATTTCGACGTCAGTCGGCTCGAAGTATTCAGCCTCTGCTGCTATTTCATCGATGTCTTCTGGGGGTGCCCCGGCCGAGAGCTCCTTCGGCGGCCTGGGTGTTGCGACTCGTGCGGGTCCGCCGTTGCCATGGTTAGTGAAGGCGTGGGCGGGTTGGCGAATGCTGTTCTCGACGTTGGCGTTGCCGCCTTCGAGCTCGAATTCGGTGACGCGAAACTTAACTTTGGCCCGATCTTCGTTTGTGGTGCCCTTCGGCATTTAACGGACCTCCTACACCTGGATCTACTGGGGCGGAACACCTAAATCCGATCATGGTCCCGGCGGACGCACGGTAACCAGTGCCGATATCAAAGGGGCAGTCAATCGCATCAAGATCGTCACCGCCGGGACGCGCTGGCGTTTCGATAATCAGAACGGCGTTGTGACGATGAAGTACTTGCAGCAAATGAGTGACAATAACGCCAAGTACTTCGCGAGCGACGGCAGCAAATTTCAGATGCATTGGGCCTGGCTGAAAGACACCTGGTGGCCCGCTAACGTGGACGTTCTCGGAAACAAGGCAGCGGTAATCGCCGCCACCAAGGAACACGGACTCGCCGCCGTCAACAAGCCGAACACGTTCCAGGAAATTCCCAAGCAATAGCGCCGCGGCCTGGTGTCGGGGCACGCAGACGATTCCCAGGCTGTTCTTCGCGCGCACCAAATCGGGCAAACTCCAGAGCCCGGGACGGCGCCGAAACGACCTTATTTGGAGCGATCTCAGTCCGGGGCTCATGATCTCACCAGAGTGAGCGGGCACAACTGTACTTCGGCCGCCTTCATGCCAGAGGGAAGCGGTGGCTTCCTTTTGACGCGAGAACGGAGCAGCCGAATTGTGAAGACCGAGCAGAGATGCCGGACAGCCGGAAGGGCGTTTACGGGGAGGAATCGCCCTACAGCAGTGCCGTTAGTTGGTCGGCTGCCAAATGGCAATCCCGAAGAATCTTGTGCAGTAGACCCGGGTCGATGGTCTCGCCGGCGTGCACCGGCACAACTGTGCTTCGGCCGTCCTCGTGACGCAGGAAGTGATGGCTACCTTTGACGCGGATAACAGAGAAACCAGCCCTTCCAGGCGCGGCAATCACTTCCGTCCCGGTTACGCGCGGTATCCGGTTCATGCGGCGATGGTCACGCGCTGAATGCCAACCAACTCCAAATCCTGATCCGGGGCGCCTTCGACTTCAAGGCACAACTCTATGGCTTCGCGGATGCGCTCGTTGATCTCGTCGAGGGAGCGCGCCTGCGTATGGCACCCACGGATTTGCGGAACCGAGGCGACGTAGAAGCCTTCCGCGTCGCGCTCAATGACAACGTCGAACTGGCGTGGCATCGTGTTCTCGCCTTTTATTGTAGACGGCTTGGGTAGGCGTTGGAAGCCGCACCGATTCCAAGGGTCGGCCAGTTCGAAGCGCGTTTTTGGGGAGTAATCCATTAGGCGGCCGCCTAAGGAGACCTCTATCCGAGTGGCGCGTGATACGGACGAAGTAATACGGGTAACAGGCCGCTGTCGACGATCGAGAGCAACCGTGCGGCAACGCGGCTGCGGCCATCCGTTTTGAGGATCTGTGCCAGTTGCTCGAGAGTCTGGGTTTCGAAAAGCGCGTGCGCGATAGCCACCACCTGTTCCGGAAGGATGGTGTAGAGGAGAGAGTCAACCTGCAACGCGGGGGCGCCAATGACGAAGCCGTACTAAGCCAAACAGGTCCGGACTGTGATTCTGAAGTCGAAACCGGGTTTCGAACCATGATCGAACACGAAGTCATCATCTGCGGGAGCGAAGAAGATGGGCCTTCATAGCCGAAGTGCCAGAACTTCCGGGATGCTCCGCGCACGGCGCCACACAGGAACGCGCCCTCCGCAGCGCGCCAGACCCCATTCGTCTCTGGATCGACACGGCGAAGGAGGTTGGCGATCCTAGTCCGGGACCTAAGGGGCGCCGCCTCATCTTGGCCTGCCGGCTTGGGCCGTCCGGCGGCCAGCGTCGCGCGCTTTGTCTCCGATTAGCGTGATGCGACCAAGGCCGCCCCAGAACGCGACTTCTGGACAGCGTGTTTGGCGGACCACTGCTAGCCCTACCGCTTCGACGGCTATACTGATGGGAGGTGAAACGTCCGGGTGCGGATCGAATGGAATGCTCGAAAGGCTGCCGCCAACCTGCGGAAACATGGGGTTTCATTCGATGAAGCTGCAAGTGCGTTCCTTGATCCGCTTTCGGAAACCGGCGATGACCCAGATCATTCGCTCGACGAAAGGCGCTTCGTGACGTTTGGCAACTCGTCTTCGGGGCGCCTGCTCGTCGTAGCGCACGTACACCGGAGGGACGTAATTCGGATTATCACGGCTCGCCTTGCAACGCGGGCGGAGAGGAAACTTTATGAGGAAGGCTAAGAAAGTTGCGGCAGACGATCTTCGTCCCGAATATAAACGCTCTGATTTCGGCGCATTGGTGCGCGGGAAGTACACCGAGCAACTCCGAACGTGTTCCAACGTCGTCGTCATTGCGCCTGAGGTGGCCGACCTATTTCCGAACGAAGCCGCCGTCAACGCTGCGCTGCGGTCCCTGGCGGCGATTGCCAAGCGTGCCGGCTCGCGGCGAGCCCGATCACGCATTCGCTAATGCTAATGACGGACTGTTATCCGCCCTGTCTGGCCGATCTCGAGCGGTAATCTCTCCGAACGCGGCTTGGGTCAGATCATGATGCCCGTGTTTGTTGGTGTACTGAACAGAGCGTGAATGCCACCATGGCCGCTCTCGACGAGTAGCGCGTTATCCAGCCTCCGGCCGCCCTTGATCGGTTAAACTGGTCTAATTTCCGGATCCTGAAACTTAATGCGATCGCGGGTTAACGCAGGAGACGCAAAAGCAATGTCGACGAATCGGCCCATCAAAGTTGGCCTGCTCAAACAGAGTGAGCTCGAGGAGGCGGGCCGTATCGTCCGGCTGGCGTTCGGAACGTTTCTGGGATTGCCCAATCCCCTCGACTTCATGGGCGACCGCAACTTGATGGCGCCGCGCTGGCGTTCGACTCACATTAAGGTAATCGCTGCGCGCGAAGGTGGCCGCCTGATCGGATCGAACGTAGTCACGCGCTGGGGATCGTTCGGGTTCTTCGGACCCCTGACTGTGCTGCCGGAATATTGGGATCGCGGCGTGGCGCAGCGGCTGCTCGAAGCCACGATGACAACTTTCGACCGATGGGGTGTGCGGCATACCGGGCTGTTCACGTTCGCGCAAAGTGCCAAGCACGTGGCTTTGTACCAGAAGTTCGGCTACTGGCCGCGCTATCTTACCGCGATCATGACGCGCACACCGGATGCGAACCCAGCGTCACCGGCAAAGCCTGCGCATGCGCCAGCGTTGCTATCGGCCTTTACCAAAAGGCAGCGCGAACAGGCCATCCAGGCCTGCGGGAAACTCACCCACAAGATCGATAGGGGACTCGATCTGGCTGGTGAGATCCGGTCCGTACTTGTGCAGCGCACCGGCGACGTCGTATTGACATACACGCGCGGCGTTCTTGATGCTTTTGCAGTTTGCCTGAACGGACCTGGATCGGAGGGTGGCGAGACAACTTGTTACGTCAAGTTTGGTGCGGCCCGTGGTGGTCCCGGAGCCGGTGAACGTTTCGACAAGTTGCTGGATGCTTGCGAAGCGTTTGCATCGTCGCGAGGAGCGACTGTAGAGGCTGGCGTGAACCTGGCTCGCGAAGATGCCTACCGGCGCTTGCGCTCCCACGGGTACCGAGTGGCCATGCAAGGTGTCGCCATGCAGCGTCCGCATTCGGCAGGATTCAATCGAGCCGATGCCTACGTGATCGACGACTGGCGTTAAGGAGGGCAGCTTTCCACCGCGGACGGATTGTCGGCCACTCGGACCAAGGGGCGCCACAACAGGATAGGGGAAGGAGAAGTCGGCTTGTGACCCATTGTGACCTAGCAACTTTCCAATTGCCTGCCCTCCCGAACTGAAGCCGGTTAGCTACCCGTCAACCAAAGGATCCGAATCCCCATAGCAGAGAATCCTCTCGGCCGCATCCACATTTCTGCTAACATAGGGATGTCTTTGCCAGTCCCGCTTATTGCGCACACTTCCACCTCGCTCGGTTTAAAACACCGCTCCTGTTTGATCTTGCCGTTCGCCGCTCTGCAAATTCAGAAAGAAGTCAAAAAGTGAAGAACATTTTTGTAGGTAACCTCAGTTTCGGAACCACCGAGGATACGGTGCGGTCCATGTTTGCATCATACGGATCGGTCGACCGCGTCAACATCGTCACTGACCGCGAGACGGGAAAACCCCGCGGCTTCGCGTTTGTCGAAATGAACGCGGACGCCGAAGGGAACGCGGCAATCAGCGGCCTAAACGGCAGAGACGTCGATGGCAGAGCGCTGAACGTCAACGAAGCTAAGCCGAAGGGCGAACGCGCACCGGGTGGCGGCGGAAATCGCGGGAACGGCGGTGGCTCGCGGCAAAGCCGCTGGTAAGGCTTGGATTAGTAACGGGGTGCGGTACCGAACGTACCAGAGCCCCGTTTCTTTACCGCATACACATTAAGGAAAATTTTGCCAAAAGAAGATGCAATTGAAGTCATGGGCAAGGTGGTCGAGAAGTTCAGGGCCGGAATGTTCTCCATCGAGCTCGATTTAAGCCCAGGAAAGACCGTCCTCGCAACCATGGCCGGAAGACTCCGGCGGAACCGCATCAAGATCATGAACGGCGATAAAGTCTCATTGGAGCTGTCGCCCTATGACCTGACGAAGGGCCGGATCACGTACCGGCACAGATGATTTGGCGCTCCACATGGACCGTCACACATTCCAGAAATCGTGCTGATCTTACCGTGGCACGTTCGTCTCATGGGCGCGTGAAACGTTGGAGGGCGTCCCTTGGTCTCCCGTGCCTCCGATCTCCAACCCGCCGGCCATGGCACTTCCTTCTGGCAGAATTGCGGCGTTCCGCTATGGTGAACCCGCCAGTGATACTAATTGGTGGCTGGCGCTTCGCCCAATGCATCCGAGAACGACCACGATCTGGAAGGCGTTCTGCGCACGTTCGGGGAAACTGCGCGCTACGATGATGAGCCGTGGGGCGAACACTACACGGGCCGGGACGGGACGGAGTCCGTTTGTTTTACGAGCAACTGATGGAGGCGTTGCCTGACCTCGAGGTCGCGGAAGTGGTGGTTCGCGGCACGCACCTCGGCGGCCGGCGCGGCGATTCGAGTTCCCGCTGTGCGGCGTGTACACGTTTGACGCAGACGATCATCTGGCCGGTGTTGAGGCAACTCGGCGTATTCCACGAGCCCTGAAGTATATTGGGCCGTCCGAGGCGGAAGAGGTGGTCCATGCGGGATTGCCTGCGTTCCGGGCAGGCGGCGCGCGATTTGCTTCGCTGGCTTCGCAAGCGGCGGGCTATGGAAACCTGACACTGACGCTGGAGCAGCAGGCGGCGTTCGTGGAAGAGGCGCCGGAGATCTTACTGCCCATCCCGGGCGGGTGGGGGAGGATGGGGCACACACATATCCGGCTGGCGGCGCGGGAAGGCCGGATCACCTATTTAAGGCATACAGACCTTAATCTTCATATCAGTCAGGCGATGGCGTGGTCCGCGGGGAGGTCCTGGCCGGTCCAGATGCGCTGGGAGGTGCAGGGTTCGGCGGGGGCGGTCCAGAAGGGGTGAGAGGGCGGGAGGCCCAGGGGCAGGAGGGCGGTGGCGCACAGGTAGAGGCTGCCGGTGGAGATGTAGGGCTCGCCGAGGTGGGGTTGATGGCCGCAGAGTCCGATGGTGAGCCAGCCGCCATCGAAGGTGCCGGGGGCTTCCAGGGTTTTGCGGATGACGGCGGTGAGGGCGGTGCGTACCTGCGGGGTGGCGAGTTCGCCGAGGAGGGCCATTTGCGCCAGCAGGTGGAACGCGCCGCAGCGGTAGGCGATGGAACGGCCTATGGCGGGGAAGGTGCCATCGGGCGCGATGAGGCGCTCCTGGATGGCGGCGTAGCGGCGGGCGCGGGCCAGCGTTTCGGCGGCGAAGGGTTCCCAGGTGCGGGCGTAGGGGCGGATGGCGCGGATCACGTCCACCAGCATGGGTTGGATGACGTAGCTGTTGTAGTAATCGAAGTGGAAGTGGGGGCCATCGCCATAGATGCCGTCGCCGACATACCACTGCTGGTGCTCGCGAATCGCGTAGTCGATGCGCATGGTGTCCCAACGCTCGCCCATGACGGCGAGGGCGGCTTCGACGGTGGCGGCGAACAGGAGCCAGTTGTTGAAGGGCGGCTGGATGACGCGGCAGGAGAGGAGCGCGGCGGCGAGATTCTTTCGGGTGGCGGGGTCGAGCGCGGTCCAGAGTTCGGAGGGCGCGCGGAGGATGGCTTGCGCGAGGAAACCGCAATCGACCAGGGGCTGGCCGCCTTCGTGGAAATTGAGGAAGTCGGGGGAGGCGGGGTCGGTGGCGCTGCGCATGGCGTCGCGGGCGAGTGTGCGGTAGCGCTGCTGGAGGTCGCGCTCGGGACCGGGGTCGAGATCGGCGTGGAGCCAGGGGGCGATGCCGGCGAGGAGGCGGCCGAAGGCTTCGAGGTGGGTGTATTTGCGGCGGTCGGCGACGTTGCCGGTGACGGTTTCGACGGGCATATCGCGCTTGAGGGTTCCGGCGGCGAGATGGCGCAGGACGGGAGCGGCGAGGCGGTCGAGGAGTGTCGAGCCAGTATTGGCGGGGGGAGGGCGGCTGGGGAGCGGCTTGCGCGGCGGCGGCGAATCCCAGCGGCGGCGGATTGGAAGAAGGTGCGCCTGTTTGTCACGGAGACAAGTGTATCGCGGGGTGCGGTGAAAGGAAGCGGCGCGAGGGGACATTCCACAGTGACGGACGGGAACATTCGGCGCATCGGCGCGGTCCAAGTCTTCGTGCGTCCAGGAGCTCGAAATGAAATACCGGTTCGCGTGGACTCTCATTTTTCTGGCGGCATGGATTGCCGCGATCGCGGTTAGGGTGCAGGGACTGCCGGAGGAATCCGAAGCCGGCGCCACTTACACAGACGGGACTCTGCGAGTAAGTATTCCTTATCGCGGGATGCATGCAGGGGCGGGGCAACTTACGGTGGAAGTGCTAAGTCCCGAGGACGAAGTAATGGGGCGCGTGGAGCGGCGGGTGGAAGCGGGCGCGGCCGCGGGCTTGTGGAACGAGGAAGTGCCGCTCGACAAGGCGTTGCCTCTGGAGGACCTGGTATGGCAGCGGGTGCGGTATCGCTTTACTTATAGCGGGGCGAAGGGGCCGGCGGTGGAGGGCACGGATTCGATTTCGCGCATCCTGCGGCGGCCGGTGGTCCACATTCTGGGGCAGCGATCGTACCTGGCGGGCGGCAACGCGGCGGTGCGGGTGATCGTGACGGATACGAAGAACCAGCCGATCGCGGGGGGCGCCACGCTGCGGATCGAGGGAGGGAAGGGGCAGCTTTTATTTTCGGGGCGTTTGAATGCGCGCGGAACGGCGCAGGCGCAGTTCCGGCTGCCGGCGGGCGTGACCGGCGCGTATACGCTGCGGTACGCGGTGGAGACGCCGATAGGCGCGGCCGAGTATAGCGAGCAGGTGCGGCTGGAGGACAAAGCTTCGATTCTGCTGACCACCGAGAAGCCCATCTACCAGCCGGGGCAGACGATGCATGTGCGGGCGCTGGCGCTGGACCGGGGGCGGCACGAGGCCACGGCGAATCGCGCGCTGACATTCGAAGTGGAGGATTCGCGCGGCAACAAGGTGTTCAAGAAGGCGGCGCAGACGGACCGGTTCGGGATCGCGTCGGCGGAATTCGGATTGGCGGACGAGGTGAACCTGGGCACGTACCACGTGCGCGCGCTGATGGGCGAGAATCGCGCGGAGCTGGCGCTGCAGGTGGAGCGGTACGTTCTGCCGAAGTTCAAGGTGGCGGTGGAGTTTGCGAAAACGGCGCACGGCTACCGTCCGGGCGGCCACGTGACGGGGACGGTGCACGCCAATTATTTCTTCGGCAAGCCGGTGGACCTGGCGGAAGTTACGGTGAAGGCTTCGGGGATGGACGTGGAGCGGTTCGAGGCGGGGCAGGTGAGCGGGAAGACGGATGCGGACGGGGCGTATCGATTCGATTTGCGGCTGCCGTCCTATTTCGCAGGGCGCGCGCTGACGCAGGGCGTGGCGCGGGTGTTGATTGAAGCGACCGTGAAGGACTCGGCGGGCCATGCGGAGACGCGCGGCGAGCCGGTGACGGTGAGCGACTCGCCGCTGCTGATTACGGCGGTGCCGGAGGGGGGAACGATGGCGCCGCACCTGGAAAACCAGGTGTTCCTGCTGACCTCTTACGCGGACGGTGCGCCGGCGGTTGCGGATGTGACGGTGCACGCGCAGGGGAATGCGGACCAGAAGGTGAAGACGGATGCGGGCGGAGTGGCGGTGGTCCGGGTGAAAGACGCGGGCAGCCTTCGGGTGGAGGCGAGCGATGCGGAGGGGAATCGACTGGCGACGACGGTGCCGCTGGAATTGCGGCAGGGCGAGGACCAGGTGCTGCTGCGCGCGGAGCGGGCGGTGTATCGCGCGGGCGATGCCATGCGGCTGCACATCTTTTCGACGAAGCAGGGCGGGTCGGTGTATCTGGACATCGTAAAGGAGGGGCAGACGGTGCTGACGCGCGATCTGGACCTGGTGAACGGGCAGGCGGAACTGACGGTGACGGCGACGCCGGATCTGGCGGGGACGCTGGATTGCAACGCCTACGTGTTCGGCCGGGATGCCGGGACGGTGGGCGACCACAGGCTGCTGTTCGTGCAGCCGGCGGACGAACTCAAGGTGGAGACGGCGGTGGAGTCCGCCAGTTATAAGCCGGGAGAGGACGCACGGATCCGCTTCCGGGTGACGAACTCGCGAGGGCAGGGAGTGCAGGCGGCGCTGGGCGTGCAGGTGGTGGACGAGGCGGTATTCGCACTGGCGGAGAAGCAGCCGGGCTTTGCGAAGGTGTTCTTCTACCTGGAGCAGGAGGCCATGAAGCCGCGGTACGAGATCCACTCGATCGGGATGCCGGAGGTGGTGGGGGCGCCGTGGTGCAGGGAGTGCGGCGCGACCTGGCGGCGCAGGCGCTCTTCGCGGCCACGGAGATGAACGCGGGCAACCGGTTCGAGACCGAGGTAGGGCGGGCGGTGCCGATGGCGAAAGCGGCGGAGTATGCGGCGCGGTATCGGGAGGCGCTGGTCCGGAAGGTAGCGGATTCGCACGCTGAGGTGATGGACCCGTGGGGCACCAAGGTGCAATTGACGCACCAGCCGTGGGCGCAGCAGACGTACTTCGTGATGCGCAGTGCGGGGCCGGACAAACAGCTTAATACGGCGGACGATGTGGTGGCCGGGTTAGTGGCGCGGAGGAATATCGTGGGGCAGCCCAGCGCGGGGGCGAGCTCTGTGGATGTGAGCGTGGAGCACGATCGCGGGGCGTTCAACGGGCGCGCGGAAGTGACCGGAGTGGTGGTGGACCAGCAGGGCGGAGCGGTGGAAGGGGCGACGGTGACGCTGACCGCGACGGATGGGAATCAGCGGCTGGCGCATGCCAATGCCGGCGGAAGGTTCACGCTGGCGGGCGTTCCGCCGGGCGAATACGAACTGGCGGTGTCCGGTGGAACGGAGAAAGTTTCGCGGAAGATCGCACTGAGCGCGCGGGATCGGGCGGTGGTGTCGGCGGCGCTGCGGCATCAGGATAGCGGCAGATGGGTCGAGGTGAGACAGATGGCTCAGGCCGGATTCGCGCGGGGCGGATTCGGAGGCGGGGGCGGCGTTCTGGGAGGGTTTGTTGGCGGTATGCCGGAGGCAATGCCGGCGATGCCGATGGCTTCGCCGAAGGCGATGATGATGATGCGCAAGGAGGGGGCCGCCGAGGCTCGGGACTCCGTGAACACTCTCAACGGCGCCGTTGCGGCCAAGAAGTTGGACGGCGCCGCGGCGCCGCGAACGCGCTCGTATTTTCCCGAAGCGCTGTACATCAATCCGGAGATCATCACCGATGGGAACGGGGAAGCCAGTATCACCATTCCGCTGGCCGATTCCATTACGACGTGGCGCATGGCGATGATGGCTTCGACGCCGCAGGGGGCGTTGGGCAGCGGGACGGGCAGCATCAAAGTGTTTCAGGATTTCTTCACGGACGTGGATCTGCCGGTGACGCTGACGCAGGGCGACCGGGTTTCGATTCCGGTGGCGGTCTACAACTACTCGGGGGCCAAGGGCGCGGTGGATCTGCAATTGCGGCCGGCGGACTGGTACGCGCTGGTGCAGGATACGGCCGATAAAACGCTCGACGTGGATTCCGGGCGGGTGGGCGGCGCGCAGTTTACGGTGGAGGCAAAGCGGATCGGCAAATTCAAGCTGACGCTGGCGGCGAAGATGGGCGGACGGGCGGACATCGTGGTGCGGGAAATCGAAGTGGTGCCCAACGGACGCGAGCAGAGCGTGGTGTTCAACGGGCGGCTGGAGAGCACGGTGCAGCACGCGGTGAATTTTCCGGCCACGGCGATTCCGGAGGCGAGCGCGGTGCTGGTGCGGCTGTATCCGGGGCCGTTGAGCCAGGTGATCGAAGGCATGGACAGCATTCTGCGGATGCCGGGCGGGTGTTTCGAGCAGACCTCTTCGAGCACGTATCCCAACGTGCTGGCGCTGGATTACATGAAGCGC
Source organism: uncultured Solibacteraceae bacterium (assembly GCA_963853855.1). GTDB lineage: Bacteria > Acidobacteriota > Terriglobia > Bryobacterales > Bryobacteraceae > Sulfopaludibacter. The sequence goes on from CAWKYG010000014.1 coordinate 60,567, forward strand.
ATGAAGAAGCTGACGCCGGAGGTGCATGCCAAGGCGGAGGGCTTCATCGCCAACGGGTATCAGCGGCTGTTGACGTTCGAAGTGCCGGGCGGGGGATTTTCATGGTTTGGGAATCCGCCGGCGAACAAGATTCTGACGTCGTACGGGCTGATGGAATTTTCGGACATGAGCAAGGTGTACGACGTGGATCCGAAACTGATCGAGCGGACGCAGCAGTGGCTGGCGGGGCAGCAGCAGGCGGACGGCAGTTGGAAGCCGGACACGCAGTTCATCAACGAGGGCGCCACCAACCGGTACAACAGCGATGTGACGCGGATTACGGCGTACCTGGGGTGGGCGCTGGAGAATACCGGGTATCATGGCGCGGCGGTGGACCGGGCGCGGCGAGTATGTGGGGCGGCACCTGGACGGGAAGATGGACGCGTACACGCTGGCGGTGGTGGCCAACTTCGCCGTGGATTACGCGAAGGATCGCGATTTCACGAGCCAGGCGATGCGGCTGCTGGTGGACGCGCGCACGGAGAAGGACGAGCAGGCGTGGTGGGCGTCGCAGGAGACGGGCATGTATTCCACGGGGGCGAGCGCGGCGGTGGAGACGACGGGACTGGCGGTGCAGGCGCTGCTGAAATGGGGCGAGGCTTCGGAGACGGCGCGCAAGGCGCTGGCGTATCTGGCGTCGAAGAAGGATGCCACGGGCGCGTGGGGGACGACGCAGGCGACGATTATGGCGCTGCGGGCGCTGCTGCTCTCGACGGAAAAAGGCGCGGCGGACGTGCGGGGGACGGTGGAGATCTCGCTGAATGGGAGGACTGTGCAGACGCTGGCGCTGACGCCGGCGAACAACGATCTGCTGCATCAGTTTGTGTTTAAGGGCGTGGATGGCAAGGCGGCGCAGAACGTGGAGATCCGGTTCAACGGCAAGGGCGGGCTGGCGTACCAGGTGGCGGGCCGGTATTTTATTCCGTGGACGGAGAAGCCGGCGAACGAGCCGCTTTCGATTACGGTGACGTACGACCGGACGCGGCTGGCGCAGGACGATGTGGCGACGGCGACCGCGACGGTGCGGAACAATCTGGGGAAGGCGGCGAACATGGTGATGGTGGACCTGGGGATTCCGCCGGGGTTCGATTTGCTGAGCGAAGATCTGCAGGCGTACCAGGAGAAGAGCGCGGGGCGGAAGAGCGGGCGGTTGGAGAAGTTCACGCAGACGGCCACGCAGGCGATTCTGTATTTCGATTCGCTGGCGGCGGGGGATAGCGTGGTGCTGCATTACCGTCTGCGGGCGAAGTATCCGATTCGGGCGCGCACGTTCCAATCGCGGGTGTACGAGTATTACGACCCGGCGGTGGGGTCGGTGGCGCGTCCGGTGGCTCTGGAGGTGGGGAAGCGATGAGGCTTTTTAGGGCAATAATCGATTTGGCTAACCACGTACTGTTTAGCAATTGCGAAGGTAATGGGCATGGATCACTTTGTTTATCAGCAGCACTGCAAGACGCTCGTAATACTACTCAAGTCCTAACCACAGTAACCGAAGAGGCTCACCTACTCGGTAGGGCTTCTTTCCTCAAAGCGGCTTCTTCGCTGCGCGCTTCTTTTCCCGCGTCCGCTGGAGCTTCTTTTCCTGCTGCGCGAATGCCCGCTTGGGAGCGTTCAAGAGCATCCCTACGGCGTTGTCGAAACGTTCCCATTCGGTTCTTCCGGGGACGGGCGGTGGGGGGTGCGGCTTCATACCCAATCATCTCGCTTTCTTCTTAAGACATGAGTCAATGCTCCATAGTCACGACATTGAGCATGTTCGGCGCGTTCGTGCTCAATGTCCTGTTCTTCGCCCAGCTTGCTTGCCCATCTACCGGAAGCCAACTGTCTAGCTGCATGCTTGAATCGGCCATCCAGGCTGTATATCGCGACGCGCTCGTATCCTGGATCGGAATCCGCTATGTCACAGCCCGTATATCCATGCACTTCAAAGATGCTGATGAGTGTATCCACTGAATCGTTTAGCGGAAATCCAGGAGGCCAATAAATCCCAAATCCGATCTTTGGCCACCACCAGTTCTTTGTATCTCCGAAAGCAAATGCTATACAGTTGTACACGTCGGTTGCCAAGCTCTCTTCGGAATAGCCAGTTCCGACTAGGCCCGGAAGTACCGCTTCGATATCCTGAATCGATGCCACGGCTACTTAAGAAGCCCTTTTTGCCGCCCCCATTGGAGCCACGCTTGCCGAGCCTCTTCTACGTTGGCTCCTTGTGGTACCGGATCGGCCCCCGTCACAAAGTGAAGCGCCCAAAACCAATGGCCGCGCTGACGCTGTAACTCTGATAAAACCAGGGGCACGACCGGAGTTCCCATAGCTATTATGGACTGATATGCCGGATGCAGAATTTTTTCATCTATCGAAGACGAGAATCGAGTCTCACGCCTCCACTGCGAGGCGAGCTTCTCGAATTGCTCTTGAAGGTGATTGTTTTGGGCTAACGCGGTCCTTCTCGCAATTCGTTTCTGGTCGTGCCATAAGAAGGCCCTTGTGACACGACGACGAGAATCATAAGCGTATCCAACCAAGCGTGGCCAGTCGGCGCACGCGCTCACTGTTGGCGCCGGAGGAGGTGCCTTGCCAGAGTGATCCCATATGGAATCATGGCTCTTGTCGCCACGCCGTATTAGATCGGTCCAGCGGGCTTCATCACTGTCGCATCTGTCGAAAAGCGTCGATGGCATATCCTTAAGCCCCCAATCGCGGCAACTTCGATTGCTTCAGAAATTCGTCTAGCGCTTCTGATTTATCTTGCGCTCTCTCGATAACCTCTTGAAGTTTTACCAGATCTGCCCCGTCAAGCAAAATAAAGAATTCCTTGTGTTCCCCTCTTTCATGGTAGCCAAGCTTGAGCGTGTGCACGATAGTGGCAGCCACTGGCGACGAACCCACATCAGGACCGAAGACTGGCCGAATGTCGGAGACAATTTTAGCGCTGCAGTACAGATGTTCGCCGTCTCGCTGGAGAGAGATCGCCTTGGAAATACTATTCAGCGTATCAATGCTCAGCAGTCGCCTGAAGCGGTCTCGAATGCCCGCGAGTTCTTCCTTAGCAATAGCAGGCGATGCTTGCTCGCGAATCCCCTCTACAAGCTCCTTCAGAAACTGGGATCGGCCGAATTCGGAATATTCGCGTACATGATATAACGCGTATATCAGATCAACAATTCCGATCAGGTCGTCGTGCGGCACGCCAGGGACGTATTCCGCGATGCGTGTGGCCATTTCCTCCGAGCGGGACATCACAGGTGAGTTCTCAAGGGCCTGTACCAGTTCGGCTGTCGTGGAATCTGAAAGCGCTCGAACCTTATCGATCTCCGGGATGTACTTCTTTGGTATTGGAAGTGCCATTTTCGCTCAACGAATATCCAGTGCGTAAATCGGTTGTCACAGCTATGCGACCGCTACCAAGGCGCCGATTGCCGCGCTTGGGGCTGCCATACCGGGGCGGCTCATGCCTGTGCTCCGGCCTTGCCGGTTAACTGTTCCCACGTCAGCCGCTTGCAGACGATCTGGCGAACCACGATATGGAAACGGTCGCCAACGTTCATCTTGCGGTTATTGTAGCGGAAAGCCTGCTCATCGAGGTAGGGGAACAGATGAAACTGCTCAACGGATACGTATGTCCCATTCAGGCCGCGCTTTACTAAACTCCAGAAGTTCTCCAAGCCGTTGGTGTGAATTTCACCGCGAACGTATTCTACGGCGTGATCAACCACTTGATGCTGGAATTCATTCAGGCCCTCGTAGGATTTCAACGAGTCGAAGATCGCTGAGCCTGCAAGAACATGTTCCTACATTTCGGATTGCAATGTCTTTTTCTTGGTGTTGTCCACAACTTTCCGCGCACTTTGCTGCCACCAGCTTTAACACCGCGCTCCAAGATGCCCATGACAGCGGTCCTGGCTTCGCCTCCAGTGCTGGTGATCCGCTCCCCACGTTTGCCCTTGTGCATGTTGCGCGCCTTGCCGCCGATGAACGTTTCATCAGCTTCCACTTGGCCGGACAACTTGTTTCCCGGAGCCATGCCAAGCGCAAACCGGATGCGATGATCCAAAAACCACGCTGATTTCTGCGTAATCCCGATGACACGGTGGACTGCGTAAGAACTGATACCATTCTTGGAGTTCACAATCTGCCACATTGCCATCAACCACTTCCCCAGGGCAATAGGGGAGTCTTCCATTACGGTCCCGACCTTCACACTGAACTGCGGATGGTCGTGCTTGCCGTAGCATTTCCAGCGGCGCTGCGTGGCGAGGAAAACTACCTTGTTGGAGCCGCAAGTAGGGCAGCTAACACCGTTCGGCCAGCGCTTGCGGGCGAGGTATGCAATGCAATTGTCCTCGCTCGAAAAGTACGCGATGGCCTCCTGAAGGGTCTGGGGTTCGAAAGCGGCTTCCATGTGTCAATAGTAGCGCTTTCAATTTGGTTAGTCAAGTAATTTACTGCCCTTTTTAACGAGGCACGGGCACTTCGTGGAGGATGCGGTCGAGGAGTTCGCCGGCGCGGACGCCTTCGAGTTCCGCTTCGGGGCGGAGGAGCAGGCGGTGTTCCAGGACGGGGACGGCCACGGCGCGGATGTCGTCGGGGCTGACGAAATCGCGGCCGGAGAGTCCCGCCCAGGCACGCGCGGCGCGCAGCAGGGATTGCGTGGCGCGCGGTCCGGCGCCCACCAGGATGCTATCGTCGGTGCGCGTGCGGCGGACTACCTGCACGGCGTACTCGATCAACTGCGGGCTCACCAGCAGGGCGTCCAGCGCGGCGCGAAGGGCGGACAGGTCGGCTTCGGAGAGGCAGGGGCTCACTTCGCCGCGGAGGAGCACGGACTCGGGGGCGGTATCGCCCAGGCTGCGCGAGGCCAGGGAGAGCTCGTCTTCGGCGGTGGGCCACGTCATGGAAATCTTGAGCATGAAGCGGTCCTTCTGGGCTTCCGGCAGCGGGTAGGTGCCTTCGGATTCGATGGGGTTCTGGGTGGCGAACACGGTGAAGTGGGGCGAGAGGCGATGGGTTTCGCGATCGATGGTGACGGTGCGCTCCTGCATGGCTTCGAGCAGCGCGGATTGGGTTTTGGCGGGGGCGCGGTTGATTTCGTCGGCCAGCAGGAAGGTGGTGAAGAGCGGGCCTTTCACCAGCGAAAATTCGTTGCGCTGCAGGTTGAAGATATTGGTGCCGGTGATGTCCGCGGGCATCAGGTCGGGGGTGAACTGAATGCGTTTGAATTCGGAGCCGAGGACGGCGGCGAGGGTGCGCGCCAGCAGGGTTTTGCCCAGGCCGGGGACGCCTTCGATGAGCGCGTGCTGATTGCACAACACCACCACGAGCGAATAGCGGATGGCTTCATCCTGCCCGATGATGACCTTGCGGATACCGGCAAGGGCGGATTCCATGGTGGATTGAAACTGGTCGAGGTTCAAAGGTTTCCTTTCGCGTGCAGCACGGCTTGCAATTTCGCGCATGGCCTCGACGGGGCGGCCGGCGGCGCCTGCGAGGATGGATTCGGCCTTTTGCAGGCGGGCGGGAGTCACAGCGCCGCGATTGGCGTTGAGCCATTCCTGCCAGCAGGCGGAGGCCAGGGCGTGCGGAGGAATGTGGCGGCGCAGCAGCGTGACCAGGCCCGCGTGAGAGGTGCGGCCGGCGAGACGAGCGGCGGCGGGGGCGCGCTCGGGCGGCGGAAAATCGACGCCGTGACGCCAGAGGAGCAGCGCGGCGCAGAGGGCCAGCCCGAGCGCCACGCCCAGGAGGTGAAAGTGGCGCGCCAGGGCCACCACGCTGCCGGATTCGGCGATGCCGAGGTGCTGTTCATCGAAAACGATGTGGGAGTTGGGGCCGATGGCGAGCGTGACCAGGTTCAACTGGTTCGAGGCAACGGTGGCCATGTTGGTGAAATCGTCGCTGGAGGCGAACAGCACGATGCTGCCTTTGCCGAAGTCGCGCTCGATCATCATCTGTTTGGCGCCCAGGCGATACAGGGAGGTCCAGCCCTTGGCATTGGTGAAATACAGAGAATGGCGGCGGGTCTTATCGTCAAGGGCAAGCTGCACGTTCCAGCGCTTGGCGAGTTCTTCGAACTTGGGGAGCTTGCCATCCGGCGGCAGAGTGAGTGCCGCCACCATGCGATTGCCGCGGCGGGCGGACTGCTCGAGGACGCGGAGGTAGGGCTCGGAGCTGTTGCCGAAACCCTCCGCGGGAATGGCCAGCAGGAACACGGTGACGCCATCGGGGAGGAACTCCAGGGCGCGATAGTTGCGCTCCACGGTGACGCCGGGCAGTGCCGCAAGACTGTCGTAGAGCAGGCGGGCGCCCTTGGGGTCGGTGCGCAGGGTGGAGTATTCGGGGTAGACTTCGCCGGCGGCGAACTGGAGATCGAAGAGGCGCACGGCGGCGTAGACGAGCCCGCCGGCAAGCAGCAGCGCCAGGAGCCAGGACTTCATGCCGCGGTCTCCCGGACGGTCGGCGCCAGCAGGCGCTTCATGGCGTCGCTGCGGTCGCGCAGTTCTTCGACCTGCGGGCGCGAGACTTCGTGCTGCCCGTACCAGGCGCGTTCGAAGCCGGCCACATTGGCGGCGAAGAGCTCGCGCGCCTCGGGGTAAGGGCGGGCGCGGCGGCGCAGTTCGAGCTCGAATTCGCGATTGGTTTTGCCGGGGTCGAGCGAGAGGAACTCGAGGCGGCCGAGCCACGCCAGGTTGGCGAGAAAGAAAGCACGCAGGGCCAGGCGCAGTTTCTCTTCGCGCAGGCATTGCGCGGCAAGCTCCAGCCAGGCTTCTTCGGGCAGGCGAGCGGCGGAGAGTCCCTCTTCTTCCAGGCGCGTGACCGGGACCGGTTCCACCGCGACGGGTTGCGCGCGGCGGCGATGGAACAGGCGGCGCCGGTAAATGGCCCACGCCAGCAGCGCGACGATGAGGGCCATCAGCACATAGAGGCTCCAGTGGAGGCCGGCAGAGGGAAGCGCGCCGCCATGCGGATTGGGCTGCACGCCGAGGCGGTCGAAGATCCACTCCAGGATCTTCATGATGAGCCTGCCGAGTTCTTTGAGCCCGTTCTTGAGGCCGTTGATCATGCGGTCGGTGATGGTGACGATCCAGGGGGTCGCGGCGGTAGCTTTGGCGGCGGGCGGCGGAATGCGCCAGGCGTAATCGGGGGCCTGCATGGTGCGGTGGACGCTCTGTTGCAGATCGACGGCGGATACGGCGTCGGCGGCGCGCGCGCAACATACGCCGGCGGCGAGCAGGAGCGCGGCGGTGGGGATGGCCGAACGCAGCAGGCGCAGGCCGGCGCGAATATCCTCGCCGGTCTCGCGGGATTCGGCGTGGAAACAGCGGACGCAGTAGACTGCCTGGACGAAGGGATCGAAAGCCAGCCAGGCAAGCACCAGCACCACTACGAAGAACAGGGGATTCTGGAAGAAATACTGGCCGCTGCGGCTGAAGGCGGATTCGTAGCCGGTCAGGATGCGGACCAGTTGCGGCAGCGCCGCCACGGTCAAAGTGATGTTGGCGAACACGGCCAGGAACAGCAGCAGGAGCAGAGGGAGCAGCTTCCAGGTCTGACCGAAATCCAGGTTGGCGACGCGGCGCGCGTGTTGCATGACCTGGCGCGGGTCCAGGCCGGGACGATCGCCGAGTGCCGCGGCGGAGCGGTAGAAAGCGACGACGCGGGCGAAGGGGAACAGCACCAGGAGGCCGATCAGGAGCGCCAGGGGTTTGGTGGCGGCGAGAGCTGCCTGGAGGGCGGTGAAATGCCAGGCGCGGGAGAAAGTCCAGGGCGCCGCGGGCGCGCCGCTGAGTTGCCGCATCAGACGGCCGGCGAAGACGGCGCGGCGGCAGTGCATCCAGACCAGCAGCAGCGCCAGCACCAGGGATCCGGCGGCGCATTCGAGATCGCCGGCAGTTCCGCCGGTCACGCTATTCCAGCAGACCAGAAACGCTATGGCGAAGGGGACGCTGCCGGTCCAGTGGCAGACCAGAGAACCGAATCCTGCTTCGCGGAGCAGGTGGACGGCTTCTTCCAGCAGGGAGAGGGCGTCGGGTGGCATTACCCCCGCCCCGCAAGAGCCAGAAGGCCCTCCCCCGCGCCGAAGAAGAGGAGCCAGGCTAGCAGCACTCCGCCGAACAGCAGGGACGCCGCCAGCAGATTCGCGCGGCCTTGTGTTTGCGGTTCCGTGCGATGGGCCAGGCGCGCCAGGCAGGCGGCGCAGAGCAGGCGCCGGTGGTGCTCGGTGACACACTCGCGGCAAAACGAGCGGGCGCATTCGGGGCAGCGGCACACGGCTTCGCGGCCCTCGTGATTCCAACAGCGTTGATGGAGGGCGCCGGCAGTCATTGGGGTTTTCTGGGCAGGAAGATGATGCCCGCTCCTACCAGCCCCAGTATGAGGCAGACTGCGGCTCCGGCGCCGCGCGTGAGTGCATCGCCGGCATAGAAAGTGGGGATGCGCAGATCCGCATTGGGTTGTTTGGCGGCGGCGCTTAAGCTGAACACCATCTGCCTGACATAATACATGGCGCCCACGGCAGCGAGGTTGGCGATGGCAAGCCGTTGCATGGGCCGCCGGAGCAGACCGCGATGGTACTGCATGAACAGAATCACGGTCTCGGCAAGCAGGGCGAGTCCGAAGAAGATCTGGGTCCAACTGGCGGCGGCGGAATCGGAATGCAGCACGAGCAGGTTGGCCGCCGCATTGGCAAAGAGAGTGGCGACGAAGATATCGGCCGCCAGCGTGTGGAGGCGCGCGTCCGGGTGGAGCATCTCCCCGTCCGGAGGCAGCATCGCGGACTGCGCGGATGGGCCGGGAGAGAGTGCCGCGGCGGACTCGGCCCAACCGGCCGGGAGCGCGCCTTGCACTTCGGCGATGCGCGGGGTGACCTGGTCGAGGAACTTCCGGGCGGACCAGACGCGATGGAGGGAGGGCAGCTCTTCGCGGCTGACGGCGGTATAGATGCGGCAGCGGCAGCTCCAGCGGAGGGAAACCAGGACCCACGCCAGCAGCAGGGCGGCGGCCAGGCTCCACAAAACCCATGTGAGGTGCGGACGCAGGTTGACCGCCAACAGGTACGCGGCAAGCCAGAGCAGGGCGACCAGTATCTGGGGTGTCGATACCAGAAAGCGCGGGGCGCGCGCTACTACGATGGCCTGCACATCGCGAAAGTGAAAACGCTTATATTCTTCGCGGACGCGAAGGGACTTGACCGAGAGCAGGTGGTCTGGCCCCAGCCATAGGGAAGCACCTGCGAACAGGCCGCGGCGGCGTCCGGGCAATTTGCGGTAACGGTCGCCGCTGGTCATGGATGCCCCATTTTGGAGCGGGCCACGATGTACAGGATGGCCCAGATCCAGGCGCCCATTTCGCCGAGTCCGACCGCAATGGCCACGACGAATCGCCAGCGAAAGCGGCGCACGAGGCTCAGGGGCCGGCGCCATTTCAGGAGGGAGAAGACTACGGTGGCCGGGCCGGTGAGCGCGGTCAGGGGCCATAAGACCAGGGATGCCAGAGGCAGGATGAGCGCCACCGAATCGTACAGGATGCGCGAAGTGCCGGTGTTGACGGCCCGGGCCGGTCCGGTGCCCGCGGCCACGCAGGAAGGGCACCAGGTATCCGCGCCGAACTGGATGGCGCAGAGCTGGCACACGAAGCGTCCGCACTGGCGGCAGGATGCCACGGCGCGTTTGCCGGGATGATCGAAGCAGGCGGCTTCGCCTTCGGCGGCGGCATCGGGGCGCGCGGGCTGTTCCGCGGCCAGCAAGGCGGGAAAGGCGCGTACGAGGTTCGGGGAGCCGCAACTGGTGCATACGGCGCGATCGCCGGAGAAAAGCTCCCACTGGGGTAGCGGGGTTTGGCAGCGGGCACAGGGAAGGGGCATCGGTCCGGGTCAGGCTAGCGCGGTCAGCTCCGGGTCCGAATTACCCTGGTATCGCAGATCATGTCGTGCAGAGCCTTCTTTTCGGAATCGAAGCCGGCCATGATGAAGCCGATATAGAGAATGATACCGCTGAGCATCTTGCCAAAGTAACGGCCGACCGCGCGTCCCAGGTCGATGGGGCCGCCGTTGGGCCGCACGACTTTGAGACTGAGGGCCATTTTTCCGGGTGTGGCGCCGTACTTGTACACGAAGAACGATTCATAGGCGCAGGCGATTGCGATGCTCACCACCGAGAGCACACCCAGCATGCCCAGCATGGGGGCGATCATCAATTCCGGACGGGTTCCCGGGTCGAAATGGGGAAAGCTGATAAAGCTGCCGAGGATGGCGAACTGCACGATGCCCATCGCCACGGCGAGGATGATGGCGTCGATGATATAGGCCACGAAGCGGATCCAGAAGCCGGCATAGGAGACTGCCGCCGCGGGGGCCACTCCTTCGCGCAACTTCTGGGCGTAGGCATCTTTGCAATAGGGGCAGACCAGGCGATCGCCGAAATGCGCCAGTTCGTCGGCGGGTGTGGCGCGTCCGCATTCCGAGCAGTAACGAGTAGCTTCGGGTGCCATAGGATTGAGCAGATTGTACCAGCTTGTGGAAGGGCGCGCTGTAGCGCAACCGCTTACATCATCGACACCGCGTACCAATTTCAGTACCATAGACAACAGGCCGCCATTGGGCTCATCCCCATGCCAAATTCTCCCACCGCGCCGGTACGTCTGAAAGATATCGCTAAAGATCTCAACGTGTCTGTCATGACCGTGTCCAAGGTGGTGCGCAACTGCGCCGATGTGGGCGCGGAAACTCGCAGCCGGGTGCTGGCGCGCATCAAGGAACTGAACTATCAGCCGAACTGGGTAGCGCGCAGCCTGGCGGCGCGGCGCACCTTTATGATCGGGGTGATCGTGCCCGACCTGATGCATTCGTTTTTCGCCGAAATTGCCAAAGGCATCGGCAGCGCGATCCGGCCCTTGGGGTACGACGTGGTGATCTGCAATTCGGAAGAGGACTCGGGGCTGGAGGCGAGCGAGATCGACCGGCTTCTGGGGCGGCAGGTGGACGGGCTGATTCTGGCGTCGGCGCAATCGCCTTCGGCCGCGGAGGTTTTCGACCGTATCGAGGCGCGGGGCGTGCCTTATGTGTTGATCGACCGGCGGTTTCCCGAGCGCCAGGCTTCGTACGTGGGAGCGGACGATGAGGCGATCGGAAAACTGGCGACAGACCACCTGATCGCGCGCGGCTGCCGGAGAATTGCCCACATTGCGGGCCCGCAGCCGAATCCCGGGAGCGGCCGGCTGAAGGGATACCGGGCGGCGCTGGCAGCGGCCGGAATTCCGGTGAACGAAGCGTACATTCTGCCGGCCACCGACGACGCCAGCGGCTATGAAGCCACGCGGCAACTGCTATCGCTGGAGCCGCGGCCGGACGCGATTTTCGGATACAACGACCCGACGGCGGCGGGCGCCATGAAGGCTATTCTGGAAGCGGGCATCCGTATTCCGGAGGAGATCAAGGTGATTGGCGCCGGCAACGTGCATTATTCGGACCTGCTGCGCGTGCCGCTCTCCACGGTGGATCAGGCGAGCACCAGGATCGGGCAGCAGGCGGCGGAGATGCTGGTGAAGGCGATCGGGGCGAAGCGGAAGAGGGCGCCGGCGACGCTGTGGATCGAACCCACCCTGGTGGCGCGGGAATCGACGGCCGCGAGATAGCAAGAATATTGGCCGCGGATGAACGCGGATAGTTGAGATGACTAATCGAAGGCGTCCAGCCGGTCGGCGATCCTTGCTCTCATGGTGACCGGGTCGGGATCGAAGCGATATTGCGCCTCGTGGGGGAGCAGGGCGCGGATCTCCTGCATGGTGTGAGGCGGGGCGGAGACATCGAAGCCCAGAACGCCGGTCAGCAGCACGCCGGTCTGCACCAGCTTTTCGAGATTGACAGCGGCGGGGGCGGGTGGATTGTGATGGCTGGCGGCCACGCGCTTCACTTCCTCGGGGAGTCCCCATTTGGCGGCCAGCCACGCGCCGGCCTGGCAGTGATCGATACCAAACACCTGCCGCTCCTGCTCGAGGGGATCGCTGCCTGCAACGGGCTTGCTGAGGAGTTCCGAGTACCTGCGGGGGTGAACCACGAACAGGCCCAGGCGGCCGATATCGGCAAGCAGGCCAGTGGTATAGGCGCGGTCGTCACGGCCTTCCGAGGCGGAACAGGCGATGGAAAGCTCTTCACACACGATGGCGCAGGCCAGGCTGTGACGCCAGATGTCGCGCAGCAGGTCCATCCGCATGGCAGTGCGGAAGAAGGACTTCATGGACGCCGCGAGCACGAAGCGGCGGGTTTCGTCGAAGCCCAGAAATACCAGCGCCTGCTGAATGCCGCTGATGCGCGACGGCACGGCGTAAAGCGGAGAATTGACGATGCGGAGCAATTCGGATGACAGGGCGGCGTCGGCGCGGATGAGTCCCGCGATCTCGGCCATGCGGGAATCGTCGCGCGACAACACGCGCAATACCTTGGTGGCAATCCCGGGAAACTGCGGGAGTTCCTCCAGGTCCTGGAAATGATCGTCAGGGAGCATGGTTCCGTTCACCTGCAATATCTATCGGCGGGAAAGGCGGTTAACGGTAGGGGCTTTCTGCCCGATGCAGACGGCGGAGTAGCATGCCTGGCTATTTCCCGACGAAGAACTCCCGCGTGTCGTGGATTTCCAGGAACTTCTTCAGGTCCCCGATTTCCGTAGGTTGGTCCTGCAAGCTGTCGTAGTTCCACCAACCGCCGTCTTTGTCTTTGAGGATCGTCATAAAATGCGCGGCGCGCAGTACCAGAAGCATCCGGCTGTAGTAGTCGAAGTCACCCGGTGTGACAAAGGGCTTCCTCTCGGCTTCTCCCTTCAGAATGCTGGCAACAGCCTCCGGATCGTTGCCGTTGAGGGCCAGATCGCGGCAAAAGTCCCGCGCGACTCCAGCATCCTTGAGTTGTTCCGCATAGAATGACGTTGTCTTGCTTACAAAGACTTTCTCTGTCGTTCCCGCCTTCAGAAAATGGGTGCAGGCGTAGAATCCGCAAAGGCTGCTGTACACATCCTGGTGGTAGAACGTGGCTGGGGATTGTTTCGGCATAATTTAAAGTCTCCTCGAAGTTGGTATCCAGGAGCGATTTCAAAAATCCGCTCCCGAATTGAAAAGCGACAATCATCCCGGCATTCCCTCACCGGTTTTTGCGATTTAGTTGGGCGGCTCTACTGGGGCGAGGACGCCTTTGGCAGTTGCTTAGTGCGTCCTCACCATCGGCTGTTCGCGGCGGCCGGAAGGCGGCGTCAGAACCTTATATCCGCAGCAAAGTCGCTGCTCAGCGCGCTCAAATCGTATCCCTTGGGAACCGCCGCGTCCAAACTCCCATCATCCTTTTCGGCCTTGTACGCGATTTCGACCGCCTGGAAGGCGAAGGTTAATGACTCGGTGGGATTATCACTGCTGCCCGACACCTGCACGTGCGTAATCAGAGCGTCTTTCAGAAAGATGCGGAAATAATCCTCCTGCTTGTCACCTGTCGGTTTGTCGTATACGATATAGACTTTTTTCAGGATGTTCCCGGTAGCGCAGTGATCGACCAGCAGAGGCGTGGTCTTGTCGAGAACCTTCATAATCGAGAGACCCTCGAATGAGGCGCGGCCGGCTTTGGCCTCCTTGCCGGACGCTCCGGCTCCGTAGGTCGAAGTCAAACTAACCCCCCAACTGAATGAGAGGATGTCAATGTGGTTTGTTTTGCTGGTACTGGGACCTTCGATCCCATCCACGTAAAGATAAGCGTTAACCATCTGTATACTCCTTTTATTGCAAATTTGAGACAAAATTTGAAAAAATGTTTGGCCTGGATCGGCAGGCCGTCGAAAAGGCAGCCGGGAAATCTAGGTGCTGGTAGCCGACGCGGACGAACTCGCGCTGGTGCTGGCTGCCGCCGCGGGGGGAGTTGCTGCCGCGGCCTGAGTTAATGCCGCCTGTACGGCAGCGGTTGCGTATGCAGGTACGGCTTGCTGCACCTCGCATGTATAGCCGAGTGCATTCGCGAATGCTTTCACGCGCTGCATGATCGCGGTACTGTAAAAGTAGACGGTGCCAAAATTATTGTTGGCATCGCTCCGCGTAGCGTCCCACTCACCGCCGAGGCTTCCGCTGCCGAGTTTGAAGCGGTAGTGATACGTGTAGCCATTGTTGTAGTCTTGAGAGTACCGATATTTGCGGTTGGTTTCTCATGCCGCCAAACTGTTTCCTTCGGTTCTGGATAGATCCAAGCGGTCGCGGATGAATTTCACGAGGATTGAGGGTTTGGCGGTACTTGCGAGAAATTCCGGGAGGGTATGGCGGAGGGCAATGGCCACAACCTGTTCGGAGGGGGCCAGTCCCGGGCGAACAGTTCGGATCCACGAGCCGAAGGACTGCCAGACCAGCGTGGGGTTGGTCGCGGAGAGAATCTGCAGTAAGCCTTGGGCGATGAGCCCCAGTTGGATGTGGCGATGGTAGGCCGCGATCTTGCGACGCACGGCGTTGCGGTAGGCCTCCGATTTGCGGTGCAGGTATTGGTTGCCGCTCACGCGCCGTAGTGGCGTCATGGCCGCCATCCAGAAGTGATAGGCATAGGCGCCGATGACGTGGATGGCCTGCTTGAAGGACACTTCGATCTTGAAACGCAGGCCATAGATGCGGATGATGTCCAAAGCGGGGAGGGTCAGGTCCGTGCACATCAGCAGGATGACGCCGCGCTGTGGATGAAGCACCGCGACGAAGCGGACGAGAATACCGACAGGGCGCCACAACAGGTCGGCGGAGCGGAAGCGAAGGGTCACACCGTTTTCGCCGTAGACGGGGCTGGGCGCCTCCTGGAGTTGGCCGACATCTTTCAGCAGAGTCGCGATGTTGACCTTCTTGCCGTACTTGGCGGGTCTACCCTTACGCCGCAGCCGATGTGGCGGCGGGGGTGTGGCCGGGAAGAAAGCTACGCTATTGCATCTGACGCGCGTGACCAAGTGGTTTCCATGGGCCAGCAACCCGCGCACTACCTTGCCGCTGGCATAGTAGGCGTCGGCGACGAAGTAGAACGGCTGATTCAGCCCCAGTGAGCCGAGCAGCAGAATCATCTTGTCGAGCAGAGTTCGATGGTCGCGGTTGGAAAACACCGTGCCTTCGTGGATGCGACAGGCCAAAGGCAAGGCAAATACACTGGACAAGGCTTGTGTGAGCACAGCGACCGCCTGGCAGGAGTGGCCGAAGATGTACTCGGCCTTGTTATTGGACTCGGATTCTTGATGGAGTTTCTTGACTCCAGGCATCTTGCGACCGGCCTTGGCAACCTTGATTCCGTCGCCAACCAGAACCGGCCCGCCATCGATGCGCAGGATGCCGGGGTCTAGCCGGAAGAGCAGAGCGCACCAGGCGCGGGTGAGCTTGTCTAGATCCAGGGTGTAACGGGTCACACTGTTTTCCTTCGACTTTCTCACAGTAGTTCCCGGCGAAATTTGTCGAATTGCTCCGCTTCCGAGGTGCATCGTGTTGAAGTGGCGGGATAGGATACTCGCTCGTGTAGGCACTGGCAGTATCCCGGAGCGTGGGAAACGCAAGTTAGTACGCCCGGCAAAAGCGGCCGGGCGCGCGTTTTTGGCCCAGGGCCTCCGCTCGGGAGTTTCAACAAAGAAATGCAGGTTTTTGTTTTGGTCCGGTAGGAAAGCAGAGAGCCCTCCCGCGCCCAGATTCGGGGTAGCGGGAGGGCTCCGGTGAGCCGATTTCTTCGGAGCCAACTCCGTCGCATCGGCCCTGGGCATCCGCCGGGCGCGACCCCGAGCGGACCTCGATGCGGCCAGGCGCAGCTACAGCGGTAGCCGGTATTGGCCGTCAACTTGAACAATCAAACCTTGGCGGCAGGCTTCTCCGATCGCCAGTTGGGCGGTACGTTTGGAACACTCGGCCTGCTCCATGACTTGCTGGCGGAGCTGGTTGTAGCGAGCCTGCCGTCCCAGACCAGTCAGCGCCTGAGTCACATGCTCCTGGTCGACTTTCTTGCGCGCGACCGCTGTCCGGGCGGGCGCCGCCCCAGCGGCGGAAAAGCACAGCGTCTGCGGATCAAGTTGCAGCAAGCGAGGCTCAGAGGCAGCGGCGTAGCGAAACTGGAAGCGCAACTCCACGGTGGCGGCGAGATGGGCCGAGGGGCGCGTAAGCAGCAGGTAGGAGTCGCCCACCGCATGCAGCGCCGAGGAACCGCGGAAGGCGCTGCCGATCTCTTCACGGCCGATCGATTTGCGCACGTGATGCACCACGATGAGTGCCGCTTTGGAGGCATCGCGCAGCCGCAACAGGCTCTGGCACAGTGCCGCCATAGAGCGGGTATCGTTTTCATCCTGATCGTGAGTGGAGTACAAAGGGTCGAGCACGATCACCTCGGCGGCAGCTTGACGTGCGGCGTTGAGGAAGTGATTGAGTCCCTGCGGTGCGCTCAGCAGATTGCCGCCGGCGCGCGTATCCACCAGCAGGTTTTGATCGGCGGCCGCTCCCAGAGATCGGCGCATCGCCGCCAATCGCCCCACAAACTGTGGCGTGGGCAGTTCGAACTGGCAGACCAGAACACGGCGCGGCGCGGGGATGGTGAAGCCGGCGCGGTCCTTGCCCGCGGCCAGCGCGAGCGCCAGGTTGGCCACCAGCAGACTCTTGCCCACCTTGGGCTCGCCGCCTACGAACAGAATGCCTGCGGGCGGCAACAGTCCCGGTTCGATCCAGCCGGGCGGCGGCGCGGCCGGTTGCTCGGCGAGTAATTGCGCCAGCGATAACACTGCGGGTTTCGGAGCAGCTTTGGCACTCTCTTTCACAGCATCGCCTCCGCCGCGGCATCGAGTAAGATGGCTTCATTGACGGTTTGCGACTTACTCGCCGCGGCCAGCCGCAACGCCGTCATGGCCAGCTTATTGACTTTGCGCGGAATGCCTTTAGTGGCCTGATAGATGCCTTGGCGCGCGGTATCGTCAAACAGTGGCTGCGACACGCCGGCGGCTTTGAGTTGCAGTGCCAGATAGGCGTCGAGTTCCTCGCGCGTGAGTCCTTCCAGGTGATACTGCGTGCTGACTCGCTGCCGGAGCGCTTCGTGCATCTGCAGCGACAGCGTTCGCCGGAGCAGCGGCTGGCCCACCAGCAACAGAGTGAGGTAGCGCGAAGAATCCATATCGAAGTTCAACAGCAGCGGCAGTTGTTCCAGGGCGGGATGCGGCAGCAGATGGGCCTCATCGCAGATCAGAATGGGATGCTGTTTCTTGCCCTGGTTCAGGCGCACGATGGCGCCGGAGATCTGGCGCACCAGATCACCGCGGAAGTGAGCCGGCTCCAGGTCCAGTTCGAGCGCGATCTGGCGCAGCAGGTCTAGCGCCGAGCCGGAGGAGAAGTGTACGTAGAGAATCTTGTAGAGGCTGGTGTTGAGCGTGGCAGTGAACACGCGCGCGGCAGTGGACTTGCCGGCGCCCACTTCGCCGGTGATCAGGCCCACGCCGTGATGCTGGGTCAGAAACTCCAGCCGTGTCCTGACCTGATTCCAGGCTTGGGAGGCGAAGAGTTGTTTGGCGTCGGGGCTGTCGCAAAATGGTATTTTCTTGAAGCCGAAGAAGGATTCCCACATCGTTACTTCTCCTCCGTTTTCCAGGGCGGCAACAGTCCGTTGACCACCGCATCGACCAGCCGCGCCCGGCCTTCCGGCTTGCCTTCGGAGTAAATCTCCAGTTGGGTGAGATCGAGCGGATCGAAACGGACTTCGATGCGCTTGCCGGCCAGATGCGAGGGCGCTTCGAAGAAACGATTCTTCAACAGGAAGGTGGAATCGCGGCGCACCAGCCGATCCACGCGATGAAAGAACAGACGGCGTAAATCGGTGGCCGGCGGAAGTTGGCGAACCTGTTCGATATCGCGCTGCCAGCGCAGCAGCGGCGTGGTCTGGAGCGAACTGTGTTCGCGGCGGTGATAATCGGTGTCGAGCCAGTGCCATAAGCGCTCGTTGAGTGGTTCGAGGGAAAGCAGAACTTTGGGATCGAGCGAGGCCAGAAACTGCTCGCGCACGGAGCGGAAGAAACGTTCGATCTTGCCGCGGCCTTCGGGCTGGTAGGGAGGCGTGTGCACGATGAGGATGCCGATGGAAGCGGCAATGCGGGCCAACTGCGGCGAGCGGTAGATTTTGGCGTTGTCCATATAGAGACGGGTGGGGATGCCGCGGGCGGCGATGGCCTGGCGCAGGCAGTCCAGGAAGGCGTCGAGTCCCTGGTTGGGATAGAACTGGGCGTGCGGGATGAGACGGCTGGCATCGTCGAGCGCGGCCTGGAGGAAGACCTGCTGTTTGCCTCCGCCCGTCCGGGCAACCCACGGGCCGAAGAGCATGTCGGACTGCCAGATCTGATTGGCAAACTGGGCTTCGTACTTTTTATGCGCGGTGGCTTTCTCCAGTAACAGCTGACGTTCGGTGAGGCCGCGAGCGCGCAGAAAACGATAGAGCGTGGAAGCCGACAGGCCGGCCTGGTTCCGCTCGTTGGCCACGGCCAACTCGCGCAGCAGAGCGGCCCCCGTACGATGCGGGTTCTCGCGCTTGAGCCGTTCGATGAGGGTAGCGACTTCCGGCGCGACGGCGCGGGCTTGCCCGCGATCCTGCCGCGGTTGGGGAGACAGCGCGGCCAGGCCGTTACGGCGATAGCGGAGAGTCCAATCCAGCAGCGTGTCCACCGAGACCTGGCGGCGGGTGGAATGTGGAATGTCGTAGAGACGGGCGGCGATCTGCTGGGCGCGACGCGTGAGTTCGCCGCGGGGCAGAGTCTCCAGCACCAAGGGGGCAATCAGGCCGTAGCGGAAGAGCGCGACTTTTTCGGCTTTGTCGTCCATGGAGTTGTTTTTTCTCCTGGACGGCAGCTTACGGCGGAAGAGGGCGAGGTTCCATGCAAATGGTGTGTGGGGAAACTCAGGCGGGCGTCGCGGCGGAGGAGACTGCGGCGCGGCGGCCGTCGGGAGCCAGACCGCGGGGCCAGCCCAGAAGGTGGCAGCGCACGCCGCCAAACAGGAAGCGGTGAGCGGCGATCCAGCCGGTGGATTCCAGCATGGCCATAGCGCGGTGGATGAAGTCGGGTGCAGGGGTGGGTTGGGTCAACGCGGCCAGCGTGGCGCACAGCGCTTCGGCTTGCCCGCGGAAGCGGCGCACCCAGAACTGGCCGCGTTGGTAGGGCATTGGCGGCGGCGCGGTTGCGGCGGCGCTCTGCAAGGTTTGCCCACGGAACAAGCGGGCGATGAGGAACAGCGCGATCACCGCCAGACTGCTGCGCAGGTAGGGCAAGACGAACTCAGGCAGCAGGGAGACGGTGCGTTGGCAGGCTTGACATAGGTAGCGGCGCACGCGGATGACGCCGTCATAGACGGTGTCGATGAGCGTGCGCGTATAGAACCCGTGAGCGGTGAGTGGATGTTTGGTTTGGCACTGCGGGCAGTAGCCGGGGCGGTAGCAATCGGGGTCAGCCAACTGCTCGGCATATTGCTGTACCGAGCCGGCGAACGGGTGTAGGATTTGCATAGGATCTGCCTCTGGGAGCCTCGAACTCCCCAGGTTCGTTCTGCGGACGGGAGAGCTCTTTTGGATGGGTGTCCGGGGAGTTCTTCCGCTCATTTCGATATCCTACACATCTGAGAAAATACGAAAAGGGAAGGGATAGCGCCGTTGGCAAACGATCCTGGCGGAGTCTGGCACGCTCAATCCCGGCGCTACTTCTCGATCCGCTCCGGCGTGGCGGGAACTAATCTGAGAAAAACTGCTCGCTACGCGGGGGAGAATTGCGACCCGTTACACCAGGGCCGGGCTGTGGAAGAAGTCCAGGAGGCGGTCGTAACAGGCCGGCTCCAGGCCCAGGGCGCGGACGATGCTGGTGACGCCCAGCAGATCCTTGCGAATGGTCATTCCCGCCAGACAGAGGGACATCCAGAGGAAGGTTCGGGTGCGGGCGCAAGCGGGCTGCAAATCGCACACCAGATTCCACCAATGGTTCCAAAGCATGAAGCGGCCTCCTTGCCGGTCGGCTCGAACTTCGGGTTGTGGGTATTGATAATTGATCGGGCATAGTATAGCATATATATGCTATACTAACCACACAAAAGAAGGACTCATGAGCCAGAAACGGATTCAACAGATCGAGCAGAGGATTGATCGGATCAAGAGGGCGCTACTGGAGATCGGCCCGATGCGTCCGGGCTCGCTCACCCGCCAGTACAAGGACCCCAAAAACCAAACCGGAGCCTACTGGCAGGTCAGCTATACCCGTCAGATGAAGAGCCGCACGGAGTACGTTCGCCAGGAATGCGTGAAGGAGCTTCGCCGCCGGATCGCAGCCCACAAGCGGTTCAAACGCCTGGTTGACCAGTGGATCGACCTGAGTATCGAGCACTCCCGGCTGACCATGCAGATGGCAGAATCGAAGGCTGACTGATTGGGGAATTCGGTACTCTCAAGTTGTAGTAAGTCCAGTGGAAATTCTCGATACGCCTGAGCGCTAACCCGGATGCGTTCTTGACCGGTGAAACCGTAAAGTGGTCATGCCCGTACTGTCGATTCCAATAACTGACCGTACCGGACCGGGATACCTTTCCCTTGCGCCATGCGTAGCCGTTGATCCGGACCACCTCATGAAGACTGTTCATATCCGCCCTGGATGCCTGCTGTGACGCTGTTCCTGTTTTGGTGAGGGGATTGATCTTCAAATTTGTGAAATCGCTGGGTGCCAACTTCCCCCATGCACTGGGTGCTGCCATTGTCGTTCCTTTCGATTGGAAATGCCGCCTTTTTGGGGCGTTCATTTGTTTACGCGCAAAGGCTCACAAATAACTGTCATGCCCGTGCCGCCCGGCCCCGCAGAGCTGAGCTGACCATTTGCCCGAATAATGCGGGGTGACGTATAATTCCCTCGATACCTGGGGCCGTATCTTGCTCCGGAGGGCAGCGGTGCGTTTCCGGTTTACGAAAACCTGTGAGACGGTGCTTGACTGAAGCGACTTCAAGCGATGTAACCAACTTGCTCGTAGCTTGGGGCAATGGGAATGAGGATGCCCTTGCCCAACTAATGCCGCTGGTGTATCAGCAATTGCGGCGTCTGGCGCGGAGTTATATGCGCCGGGAACGCCCCGGCCACCCCCTGCAAACCACCGCTCTGGTGAACGAAGTGTACTTACGGCTCGTGGACCAGCGCCGGGCGAACTGGAAAAACCGCGCCCAGTTCCTGGCCATTGCGTCGCAGGCAATGCGGCGCATCCTGGTGAGTATCGCACGCAGCCGTTTTGCGCTCCGTCGCGGGGGTGTGGACCAGCCGGTTTCCCTCGACGAAGCGGCGGTATATTCGCCCGAGCGTTCATCCGTACTGGTGGCGCTGGATGATGCCTTGCGCGCCTTGGAAGCTCTCGATCGCCGCCAAAGCCAAGTCGTGGAAATGCGATTCTTCGGCGGCCTGAGCGTGGAAGAGACAGGCCAAGCGCTTGGTGTATCGCCCGAGACGGTCATGCGCGACTGGAGCCGGGCGAAGGCCTGGTTGTATCGGGAATTGAGCCGCTCAGACCGGAACCAACCGCCTGCCGGCAACGCCTGAGGCGCAATGTCACCAGAGCGTTACCGGCGAATCACCGACTTGGTCGAGTCCGCACTCGATCTTCCTGCCGATCGCCGCGAGGAATTCTTGCGGCAAGCATGCTCCGGCGACGAAGAATTGTGCCGGGAAACCGCCGAATTCATGGACGCGCGTGAGCGCAGCAGCGATTTTCTGAATTCGCCCGCACTGGAGTTGATGGCCGCTGACCTCGCCGGCGTGCTGGAACCGCGGGACTTCTCCGGCCGCCAGATCGGCAGATACCGGGTGTTGCGCGCCATTGCCACGGGTGGCATGGGCGAAGTCTGGCTGGCAACTGATGCCAGGCTGGCTCGTCAGGTCGCGCTCAAGCTCCTTCCCGCGGACTCTTCGCTCGATCCCTCGCACGCTTTGCGCTTTCAGCGAGAGGCCGAAGCCGCATCGGCACTCAATCACCCGAATATCGTCACAATTTACGAGATCGGCGACGGGGATGGGGTCAGGTTCATCGCACAAGAGTTCGTCGCGGGGGAAACCTTGCGCCAGAGGCTCACGCTGCGGCCTATGGAGTTGGCCACCGTGGTGGACCTGAGCAGCCAAATTGTTGCAGCCCTGGCGGCCGCGCACGCCGTTGGGATCGCCCATCGCGACATCAAGCCGGAAAACGTAATGTTACGTCCAGACGGCCTGGTTAAGGTGCTGGACTTCGGCCTGGCCCGGTTTGTCAACGCGGGGTGCGGAGCGGAGCCTCGCAAGGACATGTTCGCCACGCTCCCTGGCCTGGTGATCGGCACCATCCGCTACATGTCGCCGGAGCAGGTCCGGGGGGTGGAAGTAAGCAGAGCCACAGACCTCTTTAGCCTTGGAGTAGTGATGTACGAGATGATTACCGGCGCACCACCGTTCTCAGGGGCGACGGCAGCGGATATCATCAGCGCGATCCTGCTCGATGAGCCGGCGCAATTCGCCCGCAAGCCCGCCGGCCTATTGGCCGAGGCGCAAAGGATCGTGTTCCGGTGTCTTCAGAAGGATGCCGCCGCGCGTTATGCATCCGCCGCCGAGCTGCAATCCGACTTGAAACGCCTGGCCCGCTCGATCGAGGTTGCTGCCGGCTTCGAACCTCATCTCCCGGCAGCGGCCAGACGTAAACGCCTTGTTCTCGCAGGGGCGATTTCTCTCATTCTCCTGGCCGCGCTCGGTACAGCAGTTTATCGCCGCCAGCGTGGCCAGTCTGCCTGGCTCCCAGGCTCGATGCATGTGAGCCGTCTCGCTGCGCGAACCGGGCTGGTGGATGCCGCTATTTCCCCCGACGGCAAGCGGATCGCCTATGCTCTGAACGATGCCGGCGGGCAGAGCCTGTGGGTGCGACGACTGGCGGTACCTAACGATGTTCGAGTGTTGGCGCCGGAGAAAGGCGAACTTCGGGGCTTGGTCTTTTCGCCGGACGGGAACTATCTGTACTACATCCGTACCGACGGCGGGCCCGAGAACCTCTACCGTGTACCGGTTCCTGGCGGAGAAGAACGGCAGGTCTTGACTGGTGTGAATAGTCCGATTGCCTTCGCCCCGAACCACAGAGGTTTCGCCTTTGTTCGTGTGGATGTCACCCATAGCGAAGTGGACTTGATGACGGCGGCAATGGACGGAAGCGGCGAGCGGCAGGTCGCCGCAAGACGCCCACCCGCCAGTTACTCCCAATTTGGTTTGGCCTGGTCGCCTGATGGAAAGATGATTGCTTGTTTCGGAAACGCTGGTGTTCCGGACGCAAATAACTTCAACCTGGTAAGCGTGAGCGTCGCGGACGGCGCCGAAAGACGGATTACGGCTCACGTATGGGCCGACGCGAATTCGCCCGTCTGGCTTGCGGACGGCGAGATTCTCCTGGCCGGCAAGGAATCTCCGCAAGGCGTGGATCAGATCTGGGCCGTCTCGCCGGCAGATGGCCACGTTCGGAGAATTACCAACGACCTCGACTCCTATTCGCGGATCAGCGTCACGGCCGACGGCAAGTTTCTCGCTGCCGTCCAAACGAAAGCGGCTGCGGACATCTGGGTGGTTCCGTCCGGCGATGCCGGGCATTCCCTGCAAGCCACTTCCGGCAGTTTCCCCTTGCTCACCAGCGTTGCCTGGACGCCGGCCGGAAAGATCGTGTTCTCGGCTACCGGTGGCGACTACGAGAGTCTCTGGACGGTAGACGCGGATGGAAAGAACACCAAACAGCTAACTTCCGGACCGGGTTTCGGCAACGAAATCGCTGTTACCGCCGGCGGGTATATTCTGTATCAATTCGAGCGCAACTTATGGCGCATTGATTTTGACGGCAGCCATCGGACGCAGCTCACTCACGGTTCGTTAGATGTGCATCCGGCCCCTTTTCCGTTTGGGTCTTCGATTATCTACGTGTCGTTCGAAGGTTGGTCGCCCGTTATCGGCGGAAAGCCGACGTTGTGGAAGATGTCCCTTGACGGTGGTGATCCCGTACGTGTGGCGGCGCCCTCACCGGCATCGTTTCCAGAAGTCTCGCCCGATGGCAAGCTGCTGGCTTATGTTCACTTCCTGGGCGACGATCCGCGCTTTTCGCGGTGGCAAGTGCTCATTCTGCCGGCGGGCGGCGGAACACCGCTGAAGCGGCTGGAAACACCAGATGACGCCGGACAGGAGATTCATTGGCCGGGCGATGCAAGAGCGATCGACTACGTGCGAACCATTAGCGGCGTGGATGACATTTGGCGGCAGCGGTTGGATGGCGGTGCGCCCATACAGATAACGAACTTCCCGTCAGGCCGCGTGTCGTGCTTCGCCTGGTCGCGTGACGGTTCGCGATTGGCGTTAGTGCGCGGCCAGAACGTGAGTGATATTGTCGCGATTACCGGGTTCTAGCTTCTAGCGGTTAACGGTAGGGTGACCAGATTCGTCTTTCCAGCGAACAAGGAGGGGACCTCAATGCCGCTTTCCAGATGCGCCGCCGCCCTGGCGCTGGCGCTACCGATTTTTGCCGCCAACACGCTGCCGCCGGACGGCAACCTGACCGTGCACGAATGGGGCACATTCACTTCCGTCGCGGGGCCAAAGGGGAATGCCATCGAGTGGCTGCCACTGGCGGGGACGCCCGATCTGCCGTGCTTCGTCCACCATCTGAATGCGCCGAATCCGAAATACAGCATGTACAGCCTGGTCCGGATGGAGACTCCGGTCCTGTACTTTTACGCGCAGCGGCCGATGACTCTGGCGGTGCACGTAGCATTTCCGCAGGGGCTGTTCACCGAATGGTATCCGCAAGCCACCAAGGTATCGCCCGGCACACTGAACCTGGTATTTCAGAACGGCCGGATCGATTGGGAGAACGTGCAAGTGGGGACGGCCGGCAGCGGGGAGTTTCCCGTGGGCAAGGAATCCAGCCGCTACTATGCGGCGCGGGCCACCGACGCCGCGCCGGTACGCATCGGCGAGGAGCAGGAGAAGCTGATCTTTTATCGGGGCGCGGGCAACTTCGAAGTCCCGGTACAGCCGAAATTCATCGACGGAGGCAAACTGGAGATCCGCAACACGGGTTCCGCACCGGTTGCGGTGGCGATCCTGTTCGAGAATCGCGGCGGAAAGATGGGGTACCGCGTGATTCGCGGTCTGGCGCATGGGGTGGTGACAGTGGAGACGCCCGCGCTCTCCGGCAGT
Source organism: uncultured Solibacteraceae bacterium (assembly GCA_963853855.1). GTDB lineage: Bacteria > Acidobacteriota > Terriglobia > Bryobacterales > Bryobacteraceae > Sulfopaludibacter. The sequence goes on from CAWKYG010000014.1 coordinate 85,799, forward strand.
GCCGCGGCGGTGCGGGCGGAACTGGCAGGCGCTTTGCAGGAGATGGGCCTGTACGCCAAGGAGGCGCAGGCGATGCTGGCCACCTGGGGCGATTCGTGGTTCGAAGAAGGCATGCGCGTGATCTACCTGGCGCCGCGGTCCATGGTGGACACGGAACTTCCGCTGGAGGTGAAGCCAGCGCCGCGGCAGACGGCGCGCGTATTCGTGGGACGCGTCGAGCTGCTGTCGCCGGCCATGCGGGAGACCATCGAAACGGCGCTGGCGGCGGGCGACGTGGAGACGCTGGCGAAGTATGGGCGATTCCTCGACAGGTTCGTGGATCAGATTCGCGCGCGGCACGGCGGACGGTTGAACGCGGCGCCCACGGCAGCGGCATTCCTCGAAGGGCACTCGGCGGAGGCGATCAAGCAGTTCGCGTCCTTCCGCTGTCTGCCGTAAAAAAACTGCCTCTCAGCAGAGTCTGGGGGTGATTCTGGCTCTGGGGAGTCGTCCCTTGGTTATGATAAAGGGCACCTTCCATAGCCTTTTAGGTGCGAAGGACCTTTTGCGCGAGACCAATTGACGTTGCTCAGGATCTCTGAACTGAACAGAACAGCTGCAGCCTGAGGAGCACTGGCTTTGCTGCTTTTGCACACTCGTACAAACCTGTTGGTCAATCGAAAGTTGAGCGGGGCTAGTGTGAGGGTTCGGGCGACACGGGGCACCTCCCAGTAGCGCCGGCTTCAGTTAACGGATTTTCTTAGGCCGACAGTTCCCGAGGGGACCGTTTCCTTTTGTGACCGGGCGCTCCTAGTGTTGGCGAGGGTTGTTCCACGCTTTTTGCCGGGTCCTCGGATTTCCGTACGATTCGCAAGAAAGGGACGGGCGGCGGGGGGAAATTCATCCGCACAACGATGTTCTGAACATATTCCCTGAAAAATGGCCAGCAATTGAACACTGCGTTTGCCGACTGAAACGCTTCTATTTGGCTCTCCGACGGCTCGAAGCCTTCCACTAGCGCGTAGCGCGCTTCAAATTCGCAGTCCACCGTGACTATAGGCCTGACTACATCCCCTTGGTCATTGATCGAGAAATGAAAATCAGTTTCGATTGTCAGGCAGTTTTCACAGCGGTAGAACGGCCCCGGCCTGAACTTGATATCAAATGAGACGCTTCCAAGTTCGCAAATCTGCCCATGGGCTATGCTCCAAACTGCAGACTTGGATAAGCGAATCCATTGGATAGCCGCGCCCGTGTGGAGCGCGATCGCGTCGAGCATCTGAGACTTTGTTTGCTCAATGATCATGCTACGAGGCCATCCTCTGTTTCAGCCGCCCTCTCCAAGACTGCAGGAGCAATATTCTGGCAACGCCATGGCTCACTTCTATACACCTGCTTGGGTGCGTCCTTCGGCTCCCATAATGCATTCAGAGCAGTTCCAGCCATCGCAAACTCGGAGCCGGACCCCGGATTCGCAAGTCCTGCCACCAGATTGTCGGGAGTTGACCAGAAGCTCGCCGGCGCAATCCGACCCAGCCTAGTTTGGACCTCAAGAAGGTTGGCGCTTGCTTTCTGCAGGTCAGTCTTTAACAGGATCAGATCATTCATTGCAACATCCTGAATAGACCCTAACTCCCATCGCTTGACGCTGGAGCTGCCAACGCCTACGTAGTTAGCAAATTGCTGCTGATTCATACCCAGATCAAGCCTTCGGTCCTTGATCTGAGTGCTCGTCAAAAGCCCGTGCTTGATTCGATAGGCGTCCGCTACTCTCAGTCCAAATTCCCCCATCTTCTCAACGGAGATGGTCTTGAACCCACAACCAGGGCACACCAAGGCATCGCTCACGAGGTCGAACGACTCACCGTGCGTGGCGCCAGAAAGCGTTGTCACCGTTGGCTGGAGTCGCCTGTGATCGCACTCGGGACACATCGGCAGTTTTTTCATTTTCCAAACCATTCGTTATTTGTCGAAATACGCCGGGTGACATGAATAAAACCACAAAACCGGCTTTGCTCTTGTCCCCTTAAGCTTAAACTTGAAGTAGATCCGGACTCCCAGATACTCACAGTCCCATACGAAAATGTGGGCCGGGGGATCCTGCGGGTTTTGGTCGATCTGGTAGTGTTTTGCGTCCGCCTCCGCAAGAACCGCGTTGAGAGCGTTCCACATGAGTTCGTCCCCAGGATAGCCTAGGTCAGCCAATTCACTTGGGAATTCCGGGCGCGCAACGTGGAATAGGCCTTTGCGCATGAGCGCTCGGGCGATGTCCAATGCCTCGGCCGGGGAATGCATCAACTTCCGCGAACGTCCCGCAGCCTTGCCTCTGTTCGACAATTTCCACGCTTTCACGGTACCATTTGGTACCGAACATGTCAACCCCAATGGTATCAATGTGATCAGTGTTTCGCAACAAAGGTGATAATCCAACCGCTATGCCGGAATTGTAGTGGCGGAGAGCGAGTTTCAAATCATGCGGTTTATAATGCTAAAAACCACGTCTTCCCCCGGATTCCAATCTAGCATGGGATCTTTCACCGTGAAAGATTAGAGATGAAAAACCGCCTTTAAAATCAATAATCTGTGCATATTCCTCGGCGAGTGAACGGCCTTGCGAAACCCGCATGATGTCATGTTCAACCCAGTTCGCCACGAGAAAGGAATCGGAGCTCCAATTCCGGGACGTTCCACAATTGCAACTTCCCACGGTAGGAACGCCTTGAGGACAAATCGTACACCAATGCAAGGCGTGCGTTTTTCATTCCAGACTCATCCAAAATCGCCGTCTGAGATGAGCTCGCCCTGCCTGGTCTCACGGTCCTTGGACCGGTCCTCGAGAAAGGTCTGCAGCATGGGTCCTACCATCATCAAATTGCTTTCATGCCCGCCGGATTCGGGAATGTCGTAACCTGCCGAATGGATCTGACGGATCATTGCCGGGGGAGGAATTGCAGGGTGCCGGCGGCTTCCACGTTGCGGTACTGCATGGGATAGCTGCGGCCCACGTAGTAGGCATCCCACTGGTCGCGATAGTGGCTCGACAGGATCTGCCCGGACTGGCCGATTTGAATGTTCAGCAGGGAGTGCTCCCAATTGCCCAGGTCGGCGTTCATTCGCATGGAGGGCGCGAGGGCCAGGGAAGTCTGTTTCACGGTGGTGGGCGATCCGCTCATGGGAACCGGTCCGATATCGAAATAGCGGCCGATCCAGGGCACGTTATGGATGATTGGATTTTTGATGGTGAGATTCAGAAAGGCGCCGTACCGCCATCGTTTCATGTCGCGGCCCTGGATGCGAGTGCCTTCTTCCAGCGCATCGAGGAAGGCGCGCAACAGCATATCGTCATAGTCGCGAAACCAGCCGGGAGGGCGTCCGGTGAGCAGTTTTTCGATCACCGCCGGGGCCATGGCGGACTCGTACTCGGCACCCTTTCCGGGAGCCGCATTTTCCGCGAGGGCACTCCGCACGTGCTGGAACGCGAGGGTAATGAGGAAGGGCGCCGCCTGGTCCTTCTCCATTTGGCCGTTCCAGCTTTTCAGAAGGGCCACGGCTTCGTCTAATGTGGGATTCGGCGAGTGGCGTTTCTCATAAGCGGCGATCAACTGTCCGGCCAGAAACTTGCCGAAGTCGGAATAGACGTCCTTCTGCACGGCCAGCATGTCTTCGGCGCGCCATCCCTTGCGAGCGGAAAGCAGGAGCGCGCTTCGGTGGAGCGGTCGGGCGGCGCGAAGTTGCCGTTTACCGGGTAAGGAAAATTCGCTGGAAACGGATTCTGGTTGGAGGTGGCGATGATGCCGCCGGGCGGGTTGAATGCGGAGGGCAACTGTTCAAACGGAATGAAGCCGTCCCATTCGAAATCGCCCGTGGAGCCATCCACCGGCACGTCGCCCGCGTATCCCGTGCGTTTAGGGAGTTTGCCGGCGGCATGGTAGCCAATGTTGCCGTCCACGTCGGCATAGACGAAATTGGAGCCCGGACCGCCCCAGCGCGATAGAGCCGCGGTGAACTGGTTCCAGTTCTGCGCGCGGTCGATATCCAGAATCGGATATTGCACCACGCCGGGCTCGGCGACGGTCCAGCGCAGCGCCAGGAACCGGCCGCCCTCCGATACCAGGATGGGGCCGTGGCGTGTAACGAACGTAACCAGCTCGACCGGCTTCTGGCCTTTGACGCGGATCAACTCGCGCTCCGTCCGCGCCTGTTCCACCTGGCCGCGGTAAAGATAGCGGCCGGTGCGCTCATCGAACTTCTCTATATAGAGGTCCTGCACATCGAACTGCAGATTGGTAATGCCCCAGGCGATGCGCTGGTTGTGGCCCACGATGATACCAGGGGCGCCGGGCAGCGACACACCTGCGACATCCAGGCCGGGGGCTTGCAGATGGGCCATGTACCAGATGCCCGGCAGCGAATACTCCAGGTGCATATCGTTGGAGAGCAGCGGCTTGCCTGAGGCGGTGCGGCTTCCCGCGATGGCCCACGCGTTGGAGCCCGGCTGCGCCTCCCAGCCGGCGCGACGGGGAACAGGAAATTCACCTTCGCCGCATCGCCTTCCGCCAGCATGTTGCGCTTGATTAGCTCGTTGCGCAACGTGGTGGTGAGGTTGCGGAACATGTGGAGGCAGATCAGCAGACGAATCGACCACGCTCCACGGCCGCGGCTGGTAGCGGAGCAAGGTGAATTCCAGCGGCAGATTATTCAGATGGGTGGCGATGAACGCATTGACGCCGCGGGTGTATGCCGCGAACGCCGCGCGATCGCCCGGCGGAAGCTGGAGGTAGGCCTGCTCGGCGATCCGCCGCAGGCGCAGGCGGCGGGATTCGCGGTCGGATTCGAGCAGGCCGGGTCCCAGAATTTCCGCCAGGTCGCCGGCGGAGTAGCGCCGCAAGGCATCCATCTGCCACAGGCGGTCCTGGGCGGTCACGTAGCCTTGGGCGAACAGCGCGTCTTCCAGGCTGGCGGCGCGGATGTGCGGCTCTCCGAGCTATCGAAAGTTACCGTTACCGGAGCGGCTACGTCGCTCGCGATCTGCCCGCATCGCTGCGGCAGGGGCCGCCACGCGAACCAGTAAACTGCCGCCAGCGCGATCCGCCAGTGCCAGCGCGATGGCAACATTTACGTACTTAACGATTCGCGCCGATTGTGGATGGATTCATCTGGAGGAGTCAAATCCAATGATACCGGGATTTCGATGTGCGTTTTGGGACAGCGGTCGATTTCGGGACAAAAACGCTGTACAGCGTGGAATTTTTGCAATACAATCTACAGAAATGAAATGGGGCGGCACCTGGGATACGTGGGTGACGCCCACCTACGTAACGGAGTTAGTTGGTTACCTAAATTGACGATCGCAGCCTCGTTTTGGTTATCAATCTCCGATAGAATTATTTCGGGAACTGTGACCTATTCGCCATTTCGCATTTGTTCTGGTAGTGCTGCTGATCGCGGTGAACGGGTTCTTCGCCGGCGCCGAGGTGGCGCTGCTTTCGGTGCGCCATTCCCGCCTGCGGCAGATGGCGGAAGAAGGCCAGGCCGGCGCGCAGGCGGCGCTGAATCTGCTGTCGAATCCGGGACGCCTGCTCTCGGTCACGCAGGTGGGAGTCACGCTGGCCAGCCTGGGACTCGGCTGGGCCGGCGAAGACACGCTCTACCGGATTCTGTTGACGTCTGTTCCATCCGCTGCGCTACGCCACTGGCGGCGAACGTGCTGCACGGCGCTTGTTTCGTGCGTTGTCGTTTCTGGCGATCAGCTATTTCCACGTGGTGATGGGCGAGGTGGTTCCCAAGAATCTGGCGATCGCCAAGGCCGACCGCCTGGCGGCGCTGGTGGCGCCGGCGCTGCTGGTGTTTTACCGGCTGTCGGCACCTTTCGTGGTGATCATCGAACGGTCGGCGGGCGTCATCACGCGCGCGCTGCATCTTCGTCCGCGGCCACGCGGCGGCCATTCCGCCGAGGAACTGAAGCTGATCGTCAGTTCCAGCCGCGGCCTCGGCTACTTGCCGGAAGCCCAGGAGGACATGATCCACCGCGTGCTCGACCTGGACAACATCTCGGTGCGCGAAATCATGGTGCCGCGCAACGACATCGTGTCCATAGACGCGGACGCCACGCTGGACGAGGTGCTGCGCACCATGATCGGGAACAGCACTCGCGCCTGCCGGTGTACGAGGGCGATCCACGAGAAGATCATCGGGATTCTGCATTACAAGGACCTGCTGCCGGTTTGGGAGGAGCGCGGCAGCGCCATTCGCACCGGACGTCCCAGCCGCGCTTTCCGCATTGAGCCGCCTGCTGCGGCCGCACCTGGTGGTGCCGGAAACCAAGCCGCTCTCCCAGATGCTGGAAGAGTTTCGCCAGGGCCGCTCGCACATGGCGATGGTGGTGGACGAGTTCGGCACCATCGCCGGCATGCTGACGGTGGAGGACGTGCTGGAGCAACTGGTGGGGCGGATCGAAGACGAGCACGACGAGAAGCTGGCGCGTCCCGCGGCCGAAACCGGCCTGGTGGAACTGGACGGCGCCACGCGCATCCGCGAACTGGAAAGCGAGTTCGGCATCGAGATCCCCGCCGATGGCGGATTCGAGACGCTGGCCGGCTTCCTGCTGTTTCGCCTGGGCGAAATTCCGCAAGTGGGAGAATCGGTGGAATACGGCGGACGGCGTTACACCGTGCTGGAGATGGAGCGGAACCGCATCGCGCGCGTGCGGATCGAAAAGCTTCCGGCCCGGCCGGCGCCGGCAGCGTGAAAACGACCGTGCTGCTGTAAGCTGTTAGCTGTAACCTGAAAGCCTGTCATGCTGGGAATCGATCGCCGCGCCGCAAGCTGCACCTGGACCGCCGTGCTGGTGGTGCTGCTGCTGGCATTCGTATATCAGGTCCGCTCGACAGCTCTTCATTTTCATTCTGGCCCTGATGTTCGCGTACCTGCTTTCGCCGCTGGTCAACCTGCTGGACCGGATGCTGCCGTCCAGCAGGACCAGAGCGCCGGCGCTGGCCATTGCGTACATTATTTTCGTCGCGGTGGCGGTATATGGCGGAATCCAGGTGGGCTCGATAGCGGTGGAGCAAGCCAAAGACCTGACCACGCGCCTTCCGGCCATGATCGAAGGCTTAAAGACACCGAGTCCCGATGCGTCGCCGACGATCAATAGTTTGAAGGCGGAGCTAGTGGAAAAGATCGGCGGCCAGTTCGCGGAGCACTCCAGCGACATCGTGTCGGAGGTTGCCTCGGCCGGGGTGAAGTTCGTGACCGTGGCGAGCGGGCTGATTTACGTGGTGATCATCCCGATCCTGGCTTTCTTTTTCCTGAAAGATGCCGGAACCATCCGGCAGCACATTATCGATATGGTGCCGGATGCGCCCCGCCGCGTACTGCTCGACGATGTGATGGCGGATATCCACCTGCTGCTGGCCCACTACATGCGAGCGCTCTTTGGATTGGCCCTGGCGGCATTCACGGCGTACTCCATTTTCTTCACGATCCTGGGACTGCCTTACATGGTGCTGCTGGCGGCCATCGGGGGCATGTTGGAGTTCATTCCGATCGTGGGACCGTTGACCGCGGCGGCGATCATTTCCGTGGTGGCATTGGTGGCCAAGGCCCACATGCTTGCCGTCCTGATCTTTCTGGCGCTGTACCGCGTGTTTCAGGACTACATTCTTTCCCCGCACCTGATGGGCCAGGGGGTGGAGTTGCATCCCCTGCTGATCCTGTTCGGCGTGTTCGCGGGCGCGGAGGTGGCGGGCGTCGCCGGCACCTTTATCTCCGTTCCCATCCTGGCACTGGTGCGGATTCTCTATTTGCGAATCCGCAAGGCCCGTCTGAGTGTACCGGCGATATGACGTGCGGCTGGTGGTTGCTGCTGGCGGCTCTGCCGGCGGCCGCGCACGTACTCAGCATGAGCACCGGCGACATCGCCATCGCCGGCGCGCAGGCGCATTACGAACTCCGCATGCCGCTGTACGAAATATCTCATGTGCAGTTTCCGGAGCGCGCGCTGTTACAGCACATACGCTTCTTCAGCGCCGGGCGCGAAGCGCGATTGGTGCGCAGCCAGTGCGCCCCGGAGGCGGCACGCGATTCCTACGTCTGCACCGCCGACTACGAATTCGCCGCGCCGGTGGAACAACTGGATGTGGAGTGCACGCTAGCCAGCATTACGGTTCCCACTCATGTCCACCTGTTGCGGGCACATTTGGGCGCCAAAGAGGACCAGGGCATTTTCGATGTGACCTTCACGCGCACGACGCTCCGTTTCCGTCCGCCCACGCCGGCCGAAATCGCGGTGACTCAGTCGGGGGCCGGGTTCGTGCGCGCCTTGGGCGGCGTGGCGCAGGTGCTGTTTCTGGTGGCGCTGGTGCTGGCGGCGCGGGGGCGAAAGGAACTGCTCGCGTTGGCGGCGATGTTTCTGGCCGGCCAGGTGGCGGCTGTGCTGATCGTGCCGCACACCGCGTGGCAGCCCGTGCCGCGATTTGTGGAAGCGGCGGCGGCTCTCACCGTGGCGTACCTGGCGGTGGAGGCGCTGCTGTTGCCGCAGGCGGGCGCGCGCTGGCTGGTGGCGGGAGTGCTGGGGGCGTTCCACGGGCTTTATTTCTACCTGTTCGTGCAGAACACCGGGTACCGGCCCGAGCTGGTGCTGGCCGGCGCGGCTCTGGCGGAACTCGCGGCGCTGGGGATACTGGCGCTGCTTCTGTTGCGCGCGGGGTTGCTAATTCACCGGGTCGGAGAAGCTGCTCTGCTGCTGTGCGGCCTGTTCTGGTTCGCGATGCGGCTAAAGGGATAGTGATTATGTCTAGAGGCTCGCGCGGCAACCCATCATTGAAGCTTGCCATCACCATAGACCCTGAGATTCGCGAAAAGATTCTTGCGGCGGCCGCCCGCGACGGGGTCAGCGTCTCTGCCTGGATGACCGCTGCGGCGCGCGACGCACTGCAAGGGCGGGCCGGTTTGGCGGCGGTCGCGCTGTGGGAAAAGTAGTACGGACGCCTCACTGCAGAAGAGATGAAGGAAGCTCGCCGCAGCGTGCGGGAACAGCTCCGAACATCGCGAAGGGTCCGGCGGCCGGCATGAGCGCAGTGGTCCGCGACGCCGCGTTCTCGTGGCCGCCGATAGAAACGACGGGCGTTCTTCCCTTGGTTCCGGCGCCGGTGGTGGCACAAGTCAGCCGGTCCCCACAGCAAGCCCAACTTCGGCGCTTCTTGACTGGGTGCGTGGTGGTTCCGCTTGGGGAGACCGAAGCGCACAAAGCCGGGCGACTGTTAGGCGTGACCAGGACGGCAGATATCGTTGACGCCGTTGTGGTGACGACAGCCCTTCGGCGGAAAGCTACGATTCTCACAAGCGATCCGGACGACATAGAACGGCTCGTGAGGGCCTCTGGCCGCAACGTGGCTGTCGTGGCTATCTAAGGCAGTCGTGAGCGAATGCGACGCCCACACATCGACGCGCCACCAATGGAAGAGTAGCGCGTGATGCTGACAAGCTGCCATCTAAGCGATGTTGAGCACTTGCTTAGCTTAGCTTAGGCCGCGCTTCACCATGCCGGGCATCAGCAAATCTATTCCTCCGGGTGGCGCAGGATCATGCTAAATCGGAAATCGGGACTCCCCTGTTTCCAAGCCAACTCGGACCGTTTCATGAGAATTCCATCGAAAGCCATTATGGGCGTCAGCATCCGGCTATTCGCTGCCATGAAGCCAGCATTGTGGACCAGACGGCGCAATTCGCTGGGATCAAGTAGATGCAGGAAGCCTTTTGCCCTTTGCAGCAGCGAAAGACTGAGCCTAGGAATTCGTAGGGCATCGCATGCTGCGATGACGTTCAGATCCAGAACCAGAATCATGCAGTGAATCGGCTGGTCCCGGGTTAGTCCGAGAGGTCTTCCTGTCCCGTTCGATCGGTAATACGCAAACCGCGACGAATATTCGCGCGGGCTCCTGCAAGTTGGTTAACTGCTTTGCTCAGTTGTTTGAGTACATTCTTCGCCAGGGTGGCGCGCTCAGGAATCTGCTCGCGGTCAGGGACGGCGAGTGTTTTCGACTCCAATAGGAAAGACCCGTACTCGCAGCAGGTTTCTACGCCGCCGGGTTATCCTTCCACACGCCGATTGCGTTTGGAATCCTCCTCCAGGAGTTCATCTACAAGGATTTGGGAAACACGGAAGTTAGTTGCCGTTAGGCTTTTTAACGCCGCAGGGAGGTCCAGCAGTTCACGGATGGCTGCGGCCCGCAGTATACCGAGAGTTCCCGTGGTCGGAATACCGTATCGCCTCGCCTCGCTACGGCCCGCGGCATCGTCGATCAGCAAGAGCACGTCACTTTCCTCCTGTGCCAGGAGAATGGCGGCCCGTTCGCCCGGATCGAGGCGCCGCAAAGCTGGGTCGTCTTCCACGGTTCGCCGGTGGCGCACCTGCAGCCACGCGGGGCGAACCCGTATCCACTTCAGCACTTCGGGCGGAGCGTCGACATCGGACAACTCGGCCAGAACTTCTGGCGGAATGAGAAGCTCGCCGTAGAGGGCTTGCAGGATCGCAATCTCACCAATGAGCAGAAGATAGTTTAAGGGCGACGTATCGGCGACGACTACCGTCATTTCGAGAAAGAGATCGCCGTTTGACTATCGGCGACAACCTCTTCCATTGTCTCGGGAAGAAACAAGCCACGAGCCTTGAGAAACCCATCCATCTCGTAGCGGGATCGAATACCCAGCAACTGGCGGGCCTGATATACGGTCAGCCTACCGGACCGCAATCCTTCGGTGGCGAGTGCTTCGATCGCTACCCGAGCGATGCCACCAGGCTCCGCAGCAAACTGCCGCGCAACCTCCTCGGGGACATCGATGTGAACGTCCATGCTAGTATCCTTCAGTAACATTATCCCCCAATCGATCGCGAACCGCCGAAGTGCCGAATGCCAGCTCCAGGAGAGTGGCCGACTCGGAAATAGGTGCTACTCAGGAGGATGCTGGAACGCGCGCGAGGCGGGCAGGGTGGCCCGGCAGATCTCGACGTACACTTCATAGGCCTGCTGGCCGAAGGGGACGAAGATCGCCTTTTGAATTCCGGAGGCTGGGTCTGCCAGGTGCGCCAGCACTTCACGCACGGCGATCTCCGTGGCTTCGCGGAGTGGGTAGCCGTATACTCCGGTGCTGATGGCGGGGAAGGAAATGGTCCGGACCTTGCGCTCTTCGGCGAGCGCCAGACATTTGCGGTAGCAGGAGGCCAGCAGGTCGGGCTCGCCGTGCCGGCCGTCGCGATAGACCGGCCCGACGGCGTGAAAGACAGATTGCGCGGGGAGGCGGCCGGCACCGGTCGCCACGGCGTCTCCGGTGGGGCACCTGCCGATTTGGCGCCGGATCTCATCGAGTTCGCGCATGATCGCCGGGCCGCCGGCGCGGTGGATGGCGCCGTCCACTCCGCCGCCGCCCGCCAGCGCCGCGTTGGCCGCGTTGACGATCGCGTCCACCGGCAGGCGGGTGATATCGCCTTCCTGAACCAGGACCGTGCGTCCCGCGGATATCGTGAATTCCATGGCCATCGACTACAATCTTAACTATGATGACAAGGCGTGAAATCCTGGCGGCGGGAGCCGTGTGCGCGACATCTCTGTGGGCCAAGTCGCGAATCGACAAAACCACGATTAGCGCGATCACCGACGAGATCGGCCTCACCACCGATGATTCCATCGCTTTCGCCCATCAGTATGGGATGAAGTTCGTCGAGATCCGCAACCCGCCCAAGAACGAGCCCAACGGCCGGAAGGAATACTTCCAGCTTTCCGACGCCGAAATCAAAATGGACTCCACGCGCTTCACCAATGAAGGTCTCAAGGTCTCGTTCGTCAATACCGGGCTGCTCAAGTTCGGCTGGCCGGATACCGAACCGGTGCGCCGCAGGCCCGAGGAACCGGCGGCCCGCGAGAAGCGGCTGGCCACCGAAAAAGTGCGCTGGGACAATCGCATGGAAGACCTGCACAAGGCCATTCGCTGCGCGCAGATTATGGGCTGCGACAAGGTGCGCATCTTTACGGGCTCGCGGACGGCGGAGCCTGCCTCGCTGTATCCGCGCATCGCCGAGACGATCGGCGCCATGGGCGAAGTGGCGCAGAAGGAAAAGGTCCACCTGCTGATCGAAAACGAAGGCTCGCAGAATGTGGCCACCAGCGCCGAACTCGGCGAAGTGTTCAAGCTGATTCCCAATAAGTACATCGGCTACAACTGGGATCCGCACAACGCTTATGGGCGCGAGCATTCCTTTCCGGAAGGCTATGCGGCGCTTCCCAAAGAGCGCATGCTCAACATCCAGATCAAGGGTAAGGGCGTGATGCCTTCGAGTCCCGAGAAAGAAGACTGGAAGGCCATCATGGAGGCGCTGGAGCACGACAACTACAAGTACAAAATCGGCCTTGAAACGCATCTTTTCGACGGCACGCTGATTGCCGCGGCGCATACCTCCATGGAGGAGATTATGCGCATTGTGAGCGAGGTCTAGGAGTGTCCAAGAGTTTTGCGATAGCGTTCGGGATAGGACTCGTGTGCATCGCGATCGCCGTGGGAGCGATCTTTTACATGCAGCGGGGCGCACACGTCGATGTGCACGGCAAGTTTCTGAAAGTGAGGACGGCGCCGCTGGACGACAACGATTCGTTCGTGGTGATCGATTTTCGCATTGAGAATCCCTCCGATTACGGGTTCAAAGTACGGACCGTGACGGTGGTGATGGAAGATGCGGCGGGCAACCAGACCGAAGGGCAGACTGCCTCGGATTCGGCCGCGCAGCAGGCGTTGGATGGAATCCCCGGGCTGGGACCGAAATACAACGCCTCGCTGATCATGAACGATATGATCCCGCCCAAAGGCACGTGGGACCGGATGATCGCGTCGCGTTTTGAGATGCCGGAGGCCAAGCTGCAGGCCCGGAAGCGGTTCATCGTCAAGATCGAAGAAGTAGACGGGAAGATTTCCGAGATTGCCGAGAAGTAGGCGCTTAGAGGTCGTCAGAAAACTATTAGATCAATTGGCTCTAACCCCCTCACCGGCCGTGGTTTTTCCTGACAAACGCTTACCTCCGGAGCAGAGCGTGGTTGGGATCGAGCGCTACTTTCAGGGGCGGTTGCTTCAGCGGCAGGGTGAAGGTAACCGGCTCGTTAAGGGAGCGGACCCAGTGCGTGACGGTTTTTCCGGGGGCGGTGTGGATCTCGATGGGGACCAGGGCGCTGAAATCGGCATCGACGCCGGACTGGGTCAGGGTGCCGGTCAGCTTCAGCGCCGGGGCTTTCCCCTTCACCGTATACGTGAGCTTCAGGGCGGGAATACCCGTGCCGTAAACCCACTGATCGAAGAATGACTCGAGCGTGGGGTCCTGGGAATTGGGCGGCAGGAATTCGGCGGCAAGCTGGCGGAACTGCTCGGTGGTCATATCGACGTGATCGTAGCGCTTGAGGAGTTCCCTCAGCATCGCCAGAAACCGTTCGTCTCCCATCCGGCGGCGGAGCATCTGCATGATCCAGGTGCCTTTGCCGTAGGTGATGCTGCGCCATGCGGTGGGCTGCTGGGAGTTTTCGAGGCGGGTGCCGAGCACGATGGGCCCGGCGGAATCCACTAGCTGGCCGGCATCGTTCTTCTCCAGCAGGGCATTGCGGTAGGCGTCCAGGAACAGGCCGGTGGCGTGCGTCCCGCGGGTTTTTTCGAGGTACAGCAGGGCGGAGACATTGGCCAGCGATTCCATCAGCCAGTTGTCGCGATAGCTTCCCGCGGCGGCGCGATTGCCCCACCATTGATGGGCCGTTTCGTGGGCCTGCAACAGTTCGAGGAAGAACAACTCTTGCGATTCCTCCCCGTTCGCGAGCGCGTGCGGCAGCACTTTGAGGTAGGAGAGCGTGGAAAGATAGATCAGCCCGGGAAAGCCCTGCCCGAAAGCTCCCGGGATGGGCGACACGGTGAGATGGGGGAGTGCCGGCGGGCCGAACCGAGCGCTCATGAACTCCATGGCCGCGGCCACGCCATCGGCCAGTTGCTTGAGGCGCTCGACAGGGCTGGGGGCCTGTTCGGTCTGCACGTTCATCATGGGGACCGGCAGCCTCTTGCGGATGATATCCGGGATAAGCGGCATGGGGGCCAGCTCGGGCTGCGGCTTCAGGCCGCTTTCCAGGGTGCGGTTGGCGCAGACATCCACCACAAACCCACTGCGCTCGACGCGGGCATGCTGATAGTTGCCGAGGTTGAAGCCCGCCAGCCGGATGGGCGCGGAGGTTCTGCGGCGGGTGATGCGCCAAGGCGCCTCGACTCGGTCTTCCACCACCTCGCCAGCGGTCACCAGGTCCAGGTCCTGAGGATAGCGGAAGAGCATATCGTAGGTCGCGAACTGGAGGCGGTGAATGGGATACCAGTTGCCGCGGGCGGTCACGTAGAGCACGTGGTCGCCGGCGTCGAGGATGACCTTGCCGTTGTGGTGGAATTCGAATTCGTAATTGCGGCCGGCCCGCAAAGGCTCGGGCGGGACCACGACAAACAGGTTGTTGCCTCCCAGGGACAGGTTGGCGCGGAGCGAATCGCGCTCGAGGAACTCGGCGGGCTTGCCGTCCACGGTAACGGCGGTGACGGTCATCAGGGGCGTGATTTCGAAAGCCGTCGATACCAGGCCGTCGGTGGGAGACCGGACGGTGACGCGGGTGACTGCCGAAAGCGAGAGGTCCGGATTAATGGTGGCGTCGATGCGGTAGTTGCTGGTGATGAGGTCGAGCCGGGGCGGCGACGGGTCCTTGCGGGTGGCGCGCGCGCGAAAACTGGTCCAGGTGTCGAAATAGAGGCGGCCATTCCGTGTGGCCACGTTTCCGGCCATGATCTGCTCGGGGCTGGCGGGATCGTAGACCACGTCGAAATTGCCCAGTTTGCGGCCGGCGAAAAGACCGGCAAAGAGGCCGGGAGGATGGCCCGGTCCGCCCAGCAGATCGAGCGTCAGCCGGGTCATATAGCTCTCGCCGAGGTTGCGCAGCACGCTGGTCCATTCCTCGTCCAGGAGGGGCGCGATTTCGGGGCTCTTGCGGTTGGCGACGCTGTGCGGGAACTGGCTTTTCAACTGGTCGTAATCGTCCCCGGTGAACAGAAACACGGCGGTCTTAAAATGTTCGTCGAGGGTGGGTGAATCGGTGTAGCCGGCCAGGCTGCGCCGCTCGGCGACATCCGGCGGGCGCAAGAGCACCTCGCCGTCGCCGCCTTCGACGTCGGAGACGAACACGGCGGCGATACGGCGGCCGGCGATGGGCTTGCTGAAGATCAGGTGGCCGTCGGCCAGGTAGATCCGGATGTCCTCTTTGACAATCTCCAGATCGCGGATGCGATAGCATTCGTCGTGGTCGAAGGTGTTCTCGCGGATGGCGCGGGCAATGTCAGCCGCTCCGGCGAAAAGCTGGATCTGAAAAATCAAACCGAGCGCAACTGCAAACCCCCGCATAGTCTCAATACTACTCTTCCCGCTCCAACTCATCCAACAGCGCCGATAGCTGGGGGGCTACCTCGGTGCGGCCGCCGAAGCGCAGTTCATTGTAGGTGCCGGTGAACTGGAGAACGCGGGCGCCGAGGGCAGAGGCCGGCAGGGAGGCGGCAAATTCGGTAGGAGTGAACCAGAGCGGCTTTTGAAATCCGCGGCGCCTCAAGATCTGCAGCATACGTTCGTAGAGCAGGGTGGCATCGGCGGCGCTGGCGTGGCCGCGGCGGACCTGATCCACGCGGCGCCGGATGCGCAGCATACGAATGAGCGGGGGGCTGAAACGCAGGAGCAGCAATGCGCAGGCGGCCATGGCCAGAACGGGCAGCCCGTAGCGTTTGAGCCATCCTCTGAGATGCTGCGTCCAGGCCGATTCCGCGCCGGAAAGGGAATCGAACCAGCGAATGCCCAGGCGTCCGGCGCCTTGCTGCAGCTTATCGGCGAGCGTGCCCTGGTGCCCCGGATCGTAACTGACCACCCACTCCTGCCAGAAGGTGTCGGCGGCATCCAGGTACAGATTCAGGCGTGTGGAGAGTCCCATGTCCGGGGGGTTGGGATCGGGAGGCGTGGGGTCGAAGGTGGTCCATCCACGGTTGGGGAGCCAGGCTTCCACCCAGGCGTGCGCGTCCGAGGCGCGGATCAGCCAGAGATCGGTGATGGGATTGTAGATGCCGCTCTGGAAGCCGGTGGCCATGCGGGAGGGGATGCCGAGCGTGCGAAGCAGCGCCACCATGGCGGTAGCGAAGTACTCACAGTGACCCTTCCGGCGCTCGAAGAGGAAATTCTCGAGGGGATGTTCCATTTCGCGCTTGGGGAGTTCCAGCGTATAGGAATAATCCTTGTGGAGGTGGCGTTCGATGGCGCGGGCGCGCTCCAGGCTGGTAGTAGCTCCGGCGGTCATGGTCTGCGCGAGGCGGGCGACGCGGGGGTCGAGCTGGGGCAGTTGCAGGTACGTATCGCGTTCTTCCGGACCCATCAGGGGGGGCGGCCAGGCGACAGGTTCCGACTCCGGGGGGCCTTCGATCAGACTGTAGGCTTCATAGTGGAAGCCCGCCTGCGGCGGATGCCCCAGGTGGAAGCTATCGGTTTCGCTGCGAAACAGGAGGGAATTGCGGAGTTCGACCTGTTCGGGGATGCCGGCGAAGAAGAGCGAGTCATTATCCATGCCGTCCATCTCGACGGTATAGCTGATTCTCCGGCCGTTGCGGCGCAATTGCGAAGGCACGAGGTTGATGTGGCCGCGCTCGACCGGGACGGGGGTGCGCTCCGGGTGCGGGTTGGTCCAGTCTTTTCCGTCGAAGTTCACCAGGGCGCCGCCGCGCCATTTCAATCCGGCCGCGGATTCGGTGCTGTAGACGGCGATATGCATGACGGTGCGGGAGCTGGTTTTGAACTCGCCGATTTCGCCGAACTTGACGTGGTTGGAGAACCCGGGAATGTAGATGCGGTGCGAGATGAGGCGGGAAAATGCCGCATCGGCGGTTCGCGGCAGCAGGAAGAACATGCCCGCGGTGAGTGCCAGGATGCCCACGGAGACGAGTGCGGAAAGCACCGCCAGGCGCGGGTGAAACCGCCTGAGGCCGCCGCGCGCAGTAGTGCGGGCGCGGGCCATGGAGCGGCGGATTTCCGAGCTGGTCAACGCCGCCATGGCCAGAAGAAGAAACAAAGCCAGGAACAGGAAGAAGCTGAAGCTGACGGAAAGGATGGCGGCGGCCAGTAACTCCAGGAAGGCGATGACAGCGGTGTACAAATAGTCGCGGTTGGTTCGCGAGGTGAGGATCTTCATCACGGCAAGGAAGAAGACCAGGTGGACGGTGGCGGCCAGAAAGTCGCGCGACAGCAGGAAATAGTCCACGGCAAAGAAGGCTACATAGCTGAGGGTGATGCCGGTAATGGCGCGATCCGAGGGAGTGATGCGAATCCAGCCGCAGATCAGGATAGCGCGCAGTACCAGTCCGAAGGCGGTGAGGGCGATGGTGGGGGTATCGAGGTAGCCGGAGCCGGCCACGGCGAGATATCCGCTGGCCACCAGGCCGAGGAGGGAAAACTGAAAGAAACGCTCGACGGAGACGGCAACGCTCGCGTCGTGACGCTGCATAGGTTCATTTTAGCAGGGCGGACGGCTCAGGCCCGGACTACGGCCGGGCACCGATTTCGAGGCCGTATTCGCGCAGCAGGTCGCCGGCCGGGGAGTAGAGGCGGACGAAGTAGATGCCGGCGGGTGACGCTTTAGCGGGGCCGCCGGGGAACATTCCGCCCCACACGTGTTTTCCGTTGCGATCCACCATTTCCACGCGGTACGAGGCTGACGGCGGGAGCCCGGAGACGTCCAGTTGCAGGGCTAAAGGAATGCCTGCCGGCGCGTGTGCGTTGGTTCCCACGGCCACGGGTAGCGGCCAGGCTGACGGCGAAGGGAACCGGTGCGTTGCCGCGAATCAGGAGGACTCCGGCCAGGATAACTGCAGCGGCCAGCAGGAACGCCATGCCGGCCCATCGCGGAGCGCGTTTCTCTTCGGACCGGATTCGGGTTGCCGCATGGCGCATGGAATTGACGTAGCTGTCGCTGGCTTCGACCTTCTTCCGGCAGGAAGAGCAGAGCAGGAGATGCTCTTCGATTCGCGACAACTCGGGTTCGGCGCTGGCCGCAAGCGAGTACCGCTCAATCTCCTCCTCTGCGAGGTGACCCTCGATGTCCATTGTCATCTCCATTGTGAACCGTTTGCTTTCTGATATAAAGGTGCCGGCGGGAGATCAGTACTCTCACAATTTATGGGGTCAGAAATACCTTAGGAAAAGGTAGGATTAGGTAGGGTGTTCGCGTTATTTTTAGGGTTACGGAAGCAGATGGCGCAGAGAAAAGCGCCGCTTCGCAAGTTCAACAAAACGGGTCTTGGCGCGGGACTTGATCAGGCGGAACTGGGTGGCGCTAAGATCCAGTTCGCGGCAGATCTCTTCGGGAGCCTGTTCTTTCAGGTAAAAGCGGACGAGCACTTCGCGGTCGCGGGTTTTGAGGCTGTGAAGAACGCGGAGGGCCAGGGTCTGGTTCTCATTTTGAATGGCGGAGCGCTCGGGGTCGGGCCGGCGATCGCTGAGGCGGAGCCCCGTCTCCAGGTCGGCGTGATTGTTGCGGGAATGCACGATTTGCTCGATGTGGGAGGCAACCTGGCGGCGCAGCACGGTGCGCACGTAGCCCATGAGCCGGTCGGGCTCCCTCAGGTCGCCGCGCCGGATAGACTGGGTGACGATCAGGAAAATATCGTGGACCCTGTCGTCGAGGTCCTGAGTGCCGAGCTGCCGGCAGAGGTAAAACCGGATGCCTTGGGAGAAGACGCGGTACAGTTCCTCCATGCCGGAAGGATCGTCCGCCCGGATGCGCTCCACCAGGCTGGCCCAGGCGGCGCTATCCGCCGGGGGTGCGGATGATTCAGGGTTTGAGAGAGGGGGCATGGTCTCGCTCACTGGCTTCCCACCGTGAGATAAGTTGCCCAATATTGGGGGTGCGCCCGCCAGCCGCCGGCGTGAATCATTTCAACCTGGGCGGCGCGCAGAGCTTCCGAAGGGTCCGCATGCGCCGGTCCGCGCAAACTGCGATAAAAGGCGGTGAAGAGGACGCCGCTATCGTCAGGGGTGGTCCAGCGGCTGCCTATGACGCTTCGGGCTCCGGCCGCGAGCCAGGCCCGGGTCAAACCGAGCAAACCCGTTCCGGGCAAGACCGCACCCTGCGCGGACCCGCAGCCGCTCAGGACCACCAGGGCACCGTTCAGCTTCCAGTGCGCAATCTCCTCGGGCGCCAGCAACTGGGTTTCGCCCCGGGAGTTCAGGCTCAGCGCGATCAGTCCGGAGTTCCGCGCGCTGTCGGACGGAAGAAAATGCGTGGCGAAATGCAACACCGCAGGATTACGACGGATTTGCTCTTCCAATTTGTCGCGGGACGCCTGGGCGCCTTTGAGCAGCACTTCTTCGCCATCCCAGGCACGCGCGCAGGCGTCGAGTTCGGGCCCGCTGGCGACCAGGCGGGGGAGCGCCAGGGAGGGCAGGCTGGTGGAAGCGGAAGCGGCGAAGGCACTCGGCCTGGTCTGCCGGGCCGTCCAGGTTGCGGGCAACCGCGGGTCGGCCGTGTTGTAGATGGCATCGCCAATGCCGACGAAGACCGGGGAGGCGGGGCTGGAGCGGTGGCGCGCAGCGGCGTCGGCCCAAAACGCGGCTCCGGGGATGAGTACGGTGTTGTGACGTTCGGCGAGATAGACCGGGCGCGGTCCACTGGTTTCGACGGCGAGGGCCGACAGGGGCGCTTCAAACAGGCCTGGGGCGGCGGAAGCCGGGCGGCCCGGCGCGGCATGTTGACCCTGGTCGAGCGCCAGGAGCCAGCGGGATTTCTGCTGGAAACGCTGCGCCAGAGGACCGAACAGGGTTTGATATAACGCGCCGCCCGCCTGGGTGGAATCCGGCAGATTTCCACGTAGAGCGACGGTTGCGGCGGCCACCTGGTCTTCGATCCGGCGCCGGGGAGGCAGGGAATAGAGAGCCATACCGGAGCGGTCCAGGGCCCACATCCAGGATGCGGAATCGCCCAAATGAAAGCTCAGCAGGGCGGAGTGGGAGTCCAGGGAATTCTGCACCCGGCGGATGAGCCCTGCCGGACTCTGCGGCCCGGAGAAGGAAATGGACTCGCCGGCATCCAACCGGGTCAATTCCGCGCGTGCGGCAGTCAATTCCCCGGAAGCCGCGGGCGAGGGCGACTGAAGGGCTTGAATTTCGGCACGCTGCAGGTGGAGCAGCGCTTCCCAGCAGGCTGGTGAGAGTCCCGATCCGGAGCGCGGGCCGGCGACCAGGGCGCGCAGGCTGGCGGCGCGGTTTTCCTCGGCGGCTTCGAAGGTTTCGCGGATGAGGGCCTGGTCGCGGGTTCTGAGGTAGAGGCGGTTGCCGGCTTCGATGAAGGCGGAGTAGACCTGGTCCAGCATCTCTTCGGCGCCGAGGCGGCCGGCATCGTTAGACGGAGTGGACCAGCGCCAGGCGCGGGCCAGGTGTACGGCAATCCGCAGGTCTTGCAGGGCCTCCGGCAAGCGGTCCTGGGCCAGGCGGACGCGCCCGCGCAACTGATAGACATCCCACGCCGGAATGGCGCCGTGGGGGCCTTGGGCCAGTTCCAGGCAGCGGTCCAACAGGTGGGAAGCGGCATTCAGGTCGCCCTGTTCCATGCGCAGGCGGCCCAGATTGCGATAGCAGCTTTCGAGGGGCAGATGATTGAACTTGCGAACGCGGTAGGCTTCCAGAAAGGCGGAATCGGCGGCAGGAAGGTTGCCGCGATTCAGGTACTCGATTCCGAGCCGGTTCCAGCCCGTGGTGTAGAGATCGAGGTTACCGGCACGATCGGCGCGATCGATGCCGCGGCGGAACAAAGCCAATGCTTCCGGCATATTGCCCTGCCGGGCACGGACCAGGGCCAATTGGATGAGAATCTCGGGGAGGTGTTTGACGCGGTCTTCGCCGGAAAGATGGTCCAGGGTCCCCTGCATCCAACCAGCGGCAGCTTCCAGGTCTCCCATTTCAGAGTAAAGGGAGGCGATATTCGAATCGAGGATGGCGACCTCGCTCCAATCGGAGGCGAGGGCCGCGAGGCGGCGGGCATCGAGATAGCTGGGCAAGGCGAGCTGGTACTGGTGCAGGGCGAACTGGCAACTGCCGGTGTTGCCGCCGGCGCGAGCGGCCAAGTCCCAGACAGCAGCCTGGCGGGCAGATTTTCTAACAGATATAAATACCTGATTTGCTTGGATATAGTGTCCGGAGTGGAAGAGTTGATTGCCGCGGTCGAGCTGGGTACGCAGTTGCTTCCATTGCGCCGATCCCGGCTGTCCAGGGAGCAGGGACTTCGCCCTGTAATGCGATTCGGTCGGGGACACCGAACCAACGAGCGGCAATAGGAGCAGGCAACAAGCCAAAGCTCTGGCCGTTCTCAAAGAAGTTCCGCTCTTTCAGTTGGGTAAAGAGTTTGTATACCTTATAATTCTTGGGGATATCCCTTAAAGGAGTATCCCCAAAGAATAGTATCAACTTTCACAATTGAATTGTGCTACCCCCAAAAGAGGGTTTTTTGTAGGTAACGCGCCTGTGGTGCGCGATTGTTACTTCAGGAGAGCTGCTAAGATCCACATTGCGGAAACGATGATGATCGGATCACCAGGCGTGTGGGAGCTCCTTTCCGATTTCAGGTTAGCTTTCGAAAACGGCGCTCCAGAGCTCGAAAACAATTAAGAGTCTGAATACAAAGGAAATCTTTTCTTCAAAGAATTGTGAATGAAAAAGGTTTGCTCGGTTTCGCGACCGTCCGGGGCGGTGTAAGGGGCGGGATGCGACGGCAGATTTTCGTAGGAGTGTTTTAACGGCCTTGCTAGAATAGCTACCATAAAGAGTTCCCGCAAATATGGCCCTCGACTCAATTGAAGGTTCGCTGAAAGAGCGAGGGGTCCGCCTCACCCGGCAGCGCCAGATCCTTCTGGAATTAATCGACAAGACCGGCGAGCATCTGGATGCCGAGCGGCTCTACCAGATGGCCAAGGAAAAAGACCCGAAGCTGAACCGGGTGACGGTGTATCGCACGCTGAAGATGCTGAAAGAGGGCGGCCTGGTGGACGAGCTGGACCTGATGCATTACGGCGGCGACCAGCACTACTACGAGACCCGCCTCAAGCAGGAACATGCGCACGTCATCTGCCTGCGCTGCGGCAAAGTGGAAGAATTCTTCGGCGAGCCGCTGCAGCGTCTGCGCCGGCAGATCGAGAGCCACTTCGGGTTTCAGGTTCTGCTGGCCCGGACGGAGGTGGGCGGCTACTGCGCGCACTGCCAGACATTGCGGGCGCGCGAAGTGGAGGATCTGCGCATCCTGCCCACGGAGGCGGACGGCTCCAAGGCGCAGGCAGAAGCGCGGGAGCCGCAAAGCGCTCCCGGGCACGGCGCGTCTGAACCTCATGCTTCCCGATGCCTCCCACGGCGCCGAACCGGCATCGCTGATCGTAATCGACCCCAACGGCCATCGCACCGGGTAGCGCTGGATCCGGTGCCCTTTCTGATCGGCCGGGCTCCGGAAAGCAACCTGATCATCCGCGACAGCCGGGCATCGCGCGACGCACGCACGCATCCTGGTGGAAAACGGCGATTACGTGCTGGAGGATTGCGGCAGCCGGCACGGGACGTTCGTCAACGGGACGCGGATTGAACGTCACGCGCTGCGCAACTCCGACCGGGTGGAATTCGGCGCACACGATTCCTACCAGCTTGTGTTCGCTCTCGACGGTCTAGAACTCAAACGGCTAATGGAGCAGGCCAGCACGGCCGAAAAGTCGCAGACGCCGGGCCTGGGCGGCAATCTGGCCAAATTGCGGGCCATTCTGGACCTGGCCCGGACTCTGCAGAGCTCTTTTTCGGTGGACGACGTGCTGATTTCCGTCGTCGATACGGCCCTGGCGATTACGGGCGCCGAACGCGGCTTCCTGATGCTGCGCGCGGGCCCGGGATTGCAGACCCGGGTGGCCCGGCACAAGCAGGGGCACAAACTGCGCGATGAGCGATCTGCGCGTGCCGCGCGAAGTACTGCACCGCGCCCTGCAGCACCGGCGGGAACTGCTGTCGATGAATTTCGACCCGCTGGGGGAAGGCGAAACGCGGCCACAGAACAGCATCGCCGACCTGGAACTGCGCAGCGCCATCTGCGTGCCCCTGGTGCGCATTCGAACGGGACAGGGCGAGGCCACCAGCGTGCTTTCCACGGGCAACGAAACGGTGGGGGTGCTGTACATGGATTCGCGCGTGGCGGCGGCGGACCTGGCGGGCGGCAATCGGGAACTGCTACAGACGCTGGCGATTGAAGCTTCCACGGTACTGGAAAACGCGCGGCTGCTGGAAGAAGAGCGGGCCAAACAGACGATGGAAGAGGAACTGCGGCTGGCGCGCACCATTCAGCAGAGCCTGCTGCCGGGCAAGCTGCCGGCGGACGGTTGGCTTCAGGCTTGCGGCAGCAGTGTGGCTTCGCACGAAGTAGGCGGCGATTATTTCGATGTGACGCGGGTCAATTCGCACTGCTGGAGTGTGGTGGTGGCGGACGTATCGGGGAAGGGTGTGAGTTCCGCGTTGCTGGCATCGCTGCTGCAGGGAGCGCTGATCACTGCGACGGACCATCCGGAGGCGCTGCAGCACCGCATAGAGCAGTTGAATCGCTTTCTTCTGGTTAGAACCGGGGGAGAGAAATACGCTACGGTATTCTACTGTCTGTTGCACCTGGACGGGCGTCTGCACTACGTGAATGCGGCGCACTGCCCTCCCCTGGTAGTTCGCACGGGCGCGCCTCTGGTGGAACTGGAGACCACGGGAATGCCGGTAGGGCTGATGGATCCGGCCACATTCGAATTGGGGGAGTTCGCGCTGGTGGATGGCGATCGCGTAGTGATTTACAGCGACGGAGTGACGGAGGCGGCGAACGTGGCGGGGGAGTTTTTCGGCAAAAAGCGCTTGTGCGAGATCCTGACGCAGCACAATGCGGGGTCGTGCGCCGAACTTCACGATGCCATTCAGGTGGGGGTCAGCAGTTTCACTGAAGATGCTTCGCAATCCGACGATATCACGGTGGTGGTGCTGGAATACCGTCCCGGCAGCGGGCCATTTGTATGCTTGACTGACCAAGTGAATGCCCCATAATCGGTTCATGGACGCCGTTCGCATCCTTCAACAAGCGGTTCAATACTTCTCAAATTACGAGAACTGCAAGAGCGTCATGGTTCAGCTTCGCTGGCCTGATTGCGTCGTGAAGTGTCCGCAGTGCGGCTCCGATCACGTCAGCTATTTGGCGAAGGCCCGCGTTTGGAAGTGCTACGAGAAGCACTTGCAGTCTAAGTTCTCGCTGAAGACTGGAACCATTTTCGAAGACTCTCCGCTCGGTCTGGACAAGTCGCTTCCCGCGCTCTGGCTCGTGGTCAACTGCAAGAACGGGTTAGCTCCTGCGAGGCCGCCCGCGATCTCGGCGTCACTCAAAAGACCGCTTGGTTCATGAATCATCGGATTCGTTTTGCTCTCACCAAGGGCGGATTTGGTTCGCTGCTGTCCGGCGAAGTCGAGGCCGACGAAACTTTCATTGGCGGCAAAGATAAGACCGCCGTTATGGGGATCTCGGAAGGCGGCGGCAAGGTCCGCACCGCTGTGGTTCCCAACAGCGAGAAGAAAGCCCTTCAGTCCGAAGTTCACAAACACGTCCAAGCTGGCTCCGCGCTCTATACCAATGCCCTTCTCTTGTACGAATGGCTTGAGGGCAACTACGCGGATCAGGTGATCGATCATGCCGACCAATACGTGGATGATCGCGTGCATACCAACGGGATGGAGAATTTCTGGAGTCTTTTGAAGCGCGGCCTCAGCGGAACCTATGTGAGCGTCCAACCGTTCCATCCGTGTCGATACTTGGTTGAACAGAGCTTCCGCCACAACAACCGCGAAGACATGGGCGACGGGGGGATCGTTTCTTTTTGGCGCTTTCGCAGATTACTGGAAAGCGGTTGGTAAGGCCGCTCGAAGAGCACGCGTAAACCGCTCGGCTGCTTCTTGTCCTTCAATCATTTCATTGCACGTCTTCGCGGTTTTTATCCTGGCATTACGTTGACAGGTCTCGCACGAGTTCAACGAGAAAATGCGAGACCTCTTCTGTCTCCGTTGCAAGCTTAATTACCGTAGTTGTTCGAATTTTTGCCACATATCGCCGAGGTAGCGTGGCCGCTCGCTCGGGAGTAATTGCATCCACAAACTTTCCCTCTATTTGTTCGCCGTCATCCGATTCCATTAGGAATTTGCTGTTGCGCATCCACGCACCAGTCAGCCGCCCCGAAACAAGCCGTTCTTCTTCTTTTGGTTCTGTCATTTCATGGAAGGCGTGCTGAAGGATCTTGAATTCCTGAATCTGCACAAGGAGGGGCGGGATGGATCGCTCTGTTGGCCCAGTCCAATCTATTCCGGCACCAGCGGTGAACTTAACATGGGCTTCCACCCATCTTCCAAAACTCAAGACAGGCTTTCGCCCTATTCGTTCGGTGAACAATCCCAACTGCTCGGACGTTCTAGCCTTCGACATCTCGAAGATGGTCTGGTTGGCTCGTTCTAAGTCTCGCGCAACGAAGTTCGTGATTTGCTTGGTTGGGAGTGCAAGCGTCACGCCGATTGACCCACTAAATGCAAAAGCAAATATGAACTGCGTTTCCTGTGCGATCTGCCGGGGTTTCCCTGGTGTGCTCTTTGTGACCGCCGCGTACACCGCTGAAAACATCGATTGGTACTCCCGCCATGCGTTCGAGATCGCATCTATGACAGGCCGCTGGGTCGATTCGGGAATGAGCCGGTATCGGCAGACCTCCAATTCGTCATCGCGAGCGTACTTACTGAATTCCTGCTCAAGTGACTCTTTCAACTTTTCGAGCCCACGGATCTGAGCGGACACGGATTTTGGTGCGCCGGGACGGGAGGCTGCTTTTTCGTATTCCGCGATTAGCGCATTGGTACCTTGAATGCGATCAAGCAATTCAACAATCGCACTCATAACGCGAGGCCCTCTAGCCTCAGCACAGCGATTCCTTTCGGTTCGTGTGCCTTCACTGTGAAACCGAACAGGGCTCGCCAGCGGCCTAAAACCTGATCTGAAAGGTAAGCTTCGTTGGACCCCTCGGGATATAGGAAAGCAACGTCGGTGTGGCACCTGTATTTATGCTTCGGCTCGTCTTCTTTGCTCATGAGCCATTCGAGGGCGTACCTCTGATCGTCTGTGCCAAGATCATAAAACCGTGCTGGAACAACAACAAAGAAGTCAATATCAAGAGGATCGATTTTCTCTGTTAGAAAACTCCCGTTGATCCAAAGCTCACCCTCAAGTCTGGCCTCTACGATTCTCCGCACTACCTCCCGAAAGCCATCCATAATCGCGCGACGAGTCTGCGAGAGGGGAAACGACTTCACGCAGAGTTCCTCCAACTTCTCCAGGGACATTTGATGCATGCCCTCGGCCAAAAGCGGCGGGAACTCTGGCTTGTCGTACACACGCTATTCGAAGCGGTATTCTACCACGGCGTGGTCTGGCAGGTTTTTAGTTGCCTCCCCGCAGCAAAAAGAGGCTCCGGGATATTCCCCGGAGCCCGAGTGAGGAGGACAAAAACACAGTGTGAGGCGGCTAGCGCTAGCGGCTCACGGACGAAGAACTTCCCTGGCCGGGGAGGGACCCGGCAAGACCCAGACTGCCGACGGTAGCCGCGGCGGCGACTCCGCCGATAACGGCGATTGTTCCGGCACCGATGCCACCCGAGGAGCCTGCGGCGGCGGCGGGCACCGCTGCGCCCTTGGCTGCGGAGGCAGCAATCACGCCGGCGCCGACTTTTTTCGCGATTTCGGCGCATCCGCCAACGGTGACGCGGCGCAGATCGACAACCCGAATCACTTGCGTGGCGCCCGATACCGTAGGCTCTGCGGTTTCCGCAAGGCCCTGGATCTCGACGCGGTTGCCCAGTTCGCGGTCCAGACCGGTGCCGCGCAGTTCCAGCACGAGATTGGCGGTCTGTTCCGCCACAATCAACTTTCCGCCTTTGGTGAGCAGGCATCCGGTGACGTGCGTGGGCGCGGCATTTCCGGTATCCTGCGGTTCAAGGTTCAGGGTTTTGCCGGCTTCCACATTGGCCACCAGCACTCCGCCCGCATTGGTCACGCGAACGGCGCCCCGGACGGCTGCCACGGTCACATTGCGAGGGCTACGAACCTGAACACGCGCTTCCGCATTCGGCCCGGTGGCCACAATGTGCAGCGAATTGGCCTGTACCTCGTAATCCGGCGCGGATTCCAGTTGGCCATAGTTCAGGATGACGCGGTGCTGGTAAATCGTAGCTCGGGAATCGGAAGCGAGCCGCACCTGCACTCCGCCTGTAAGATGAAGTTGTGAAAGGGTCGATTCAGTTTCGATGATGCTTCCGTCAAAGAGCGTGGTAGTTCCCCATACGCGGGAATGATCCACACGAAAACTCCCGTTGGCAAGGGCCATCCCAATCGGATTCGTAGCTGCGGATAACCAACAACCAAAACTCAATACCAATACCAGGAAAACCGTTCGACGCATTTGTTACCTCCGTGATTATGTCCTGGTAAACCTATCGGCGGGCGCGAGGATTTCTTTAGGGGCGGAGGGTGATTAAATATCGGATCAAACGGCGGGACTGAAGTCCCGCGCGGGTTAAAACCCGCCCCACAACACAGCCAACAGGCACACAACACAGCCAACAAGCGATCCTACTAGAATCAAAAATGGCAGTAAATAAAAACAAATGCGATTTTCGTGCTCTTACGATTCGATGGCCAAGACGATTTCCGTAGTGGTTGCGGTCACTTTGGCCCTGGTTGCCATCCTCACCCGAAACCCGTTCGTGGCGGGCCTGGGGACGGCACTCGTGCTCCTGACCTTCGCCTGGTCGCCGCGTGGATACACGGTTGACGGCCAGACGCTCCTTATTCAGAGGTTGATCGGCAGCGTCCGCATCCCGCTCCAGGAGATCCGCGAACTCTGGCAGGGCGCACCGGATGACTTCCAGGGCGCCATCCGGCTGTTCGGCAATGGGGGACTGTTCGGTTACTACGGCCTGTTTCAAACTACCAGGCTGGGAAAATCCACCTGGTATGTCACCAATCGGGACCGCACGGTAATCATCGTCACCGGCGCCAAGACTTTCGTGGTCAGCCCGGACGATGTGGAGGGCTTCCTGGCGGCGGTCCGGTCGGTAGTCCGCGTTCCGGTGGCTGTGACCGGGACCGCTGTGCCTACGATGCCAGTCCGGCGGAAGTTCACCGGGGTTCTGACGGCCGTAGCCATTGCGCTGGTCGTGCTGGCCATCGCGGCGTTTGCCACCTTGTATTCCCCGGGGCCGCCGGGGTATACCCTGACGCCGCAGGCGCTGACCATCCACGACCGATTCTATCCGGTGACTGTGCGGGCTGCCGATATCGACGTCGAGCACGTCCGCGTTGTGAATCTCGACAGCGATACGGAATGGCGCACCACCGCCCGCACCAACGGTTTCGCCAACGCGCATTACCGCTCGGGCAATTTCCGGGCGGCCAACGGGCAGACGGTCCGACTGTACCGGGCGGATGGCAGGCGGCTGGTGCTACTGCCGCCGAAAGGAAGCGGTACTCCGGTTCTACTGCAGACTACCGACCCGGACAGTTTTGTGGCGGAGCTGAAGCGCCAGTGGCACGAATCACCGTAGCGCGCCGGCCGGATCGATCCGCGTGGCCCTTTGCGCCGGCACCCAGCAGGCCAGCGCGGCGGCGGCGATCACGACGGCGGCCGCCAGCGCCGTGAGGGCCGGATCGCCCGATCCGAGGCCCGTCAGGACGCTGCGCAGAAGGCGCGCCAGAACCAGTGCGGCGGCGAGCCCGATGCCCGTGCCCACCCCGGCCAGTTGCATACCCTGACGGAAGACCAGCCGGCCAACCTGGCCCGGCGTGGCGCCCAATGCCATACGCAGCCCGATCTCGCGGGTACGCCGCGACGTCACATAGGAAATCACGCCATACACACCGGCGGCGGCCAGCGCCAGCGCGAGAAATGCGGTGATGGCCAGAAGGGTCAGGATGAACCGCCGGCCGGCAACCGAATCGGCGATCAGGGAGGACATGGCGGCGCTCAGGAAGACGGGCTGGTTCGGATCCACGGCGGCCACGGCGGCGCGAATGACCCGGGCCAGTTCGGCCGCGGGACGGTTCGCGCGCACCACCAGGAATTGGGCGCTTTCCAGGGCGCCTGCCGCCAGGTAAACCTGGACGACGCCGCGCTCATCCAGGCCCGAATGGCGTATGCCGCCGACCACACCCACGACCTGCTTCCACTGCGGCGGCTTTTCGGGCGAGCAGTTGACGCAGATGCGCCGGCCCAGCGGCGAGACGCCCGGCCACAGCAGAGCGGCCGCACCCTGGCTAACGAGGGCGACCTCGCGGGCGCCGGCTACGTCCTCTTCGCGGAAGGCGCGCCCCTCGATCAGCGGCACTCCCATCGCCGGCAGGTAGCCGGCGGTGACCGTGTCCACCTCCGCCACGGGCTGCTCGCTGGTGCGCGGCAGTCTCCTGGTGTCGCCGAAGACCGAGGCGCCGTTGTTCTGACCGGTGAACGGCAGGGCATCCACTGCGCCAGAGGCTTCCACGCCGGGCATGGCGGCCACCGAATCCAGGATGCCGCGGAACAGGGCGCGGCGGTCCTCGGGCTTCCGGTAGCGGTCGCCGACCGGTACGATGATGGAGGCCAGAAGGTGGCCGGCCTGGAAGCCGGGGCCGGTGCGCAGCAGGCGGACGAAGCTGCCGGCGAGCATCTCGCCAATCACCACCAGGACGACCGCCAGTGCCACTTCGGCGACCACTAACGCGGAGCGCAGGCGAGACGAAGCGCCGCCGATTGAGCCTCCCGTGCCCGCTTCGCGCAGCGCGCCGGCGGGCAGTTGCCGCGAGGCGTGGAGCGCGGGAGCGATCCCGAAGGCGAGACTATTGAGAACGGCAACCAGCAATGCGAACGCGAAGACCGTGCTATCGGCCCGTGCGGCGGCGAGGCGCGGGATGCTCTGGGGCGCCAGCGCGGGCAGCACGCTCCAGGCGAAGCGCGCCAGGGCGAATCCGGCCAGTCCGCCGAGTACACCGAGCACGGCGCTTTCCGACAGGGAGTGGCGGACGATGTGGCGGCGGCCGGCCCCCAGGGCCAGCCGCACGGCGATTTCGCGATGTCTTCCCATGGCGCGCGCAAGCAGGAGATTGGCCACGTTGGCGCAACCGATGAGCAGGAAGACCGAAGCCGCCGCCATCAAAAGGAAGAGACCGGCCGGGGTGCTACCGAGCGCGCGGTCGCGCAGCGGGTTGATGGCCAGCCGCCGCCCGGTGTTGCTGGCGGGCCAGGCGCGTTCGAGGCTGTTGCTGACGGCCGCCAGATCCTCCCGCGCCTGGGCCAGCGAGACGCCGGGACGAAGCCGGGCCACGGCGCCGAAGCCGAGGTTGTGGCGATCCTGTTGCGCGGGGTCCACCGGAAGGGACGCCCAGAAATCCATGTGCGGGGAGGGCGTGTGGACACTGGTGGCCATGCGCAGGGGGAAATCGAAATCCGGCGGCATCACCCCGATCATGGCGCAGGCGTGCCCGTTGATCTGGAGCTGGCGGCCCACCATGGCACGGTCGGCCTGGAAACGGCGCACCCACAATCCGTAACTGAGGATCATGACGCAGGTACCGGGCCGGTCTTCCTCGGGGCGGATGTTGCGGCCAAGCATGGGGGTGACGCCCAGGGCCGGAAACAGGTTGGAGGCGACGGAGAGTCCGTAGAGCGCCTCCGGCAGGCTGCTGGAATCGCCAGAGAGGTTGAAGAGCGAGTAGTGAAATGTGGCTACGGAGGAAAGGGTGCGTGTGTCCCGGGCCAGGTCCTGCATGTCGAGCCAGGATACCCAGTCGGCGTGGGAGGCATTGGTGTAGGCGAAATCGGTGCGGAGCTGTACCAGTTGGCTGGGGCGGGCGTACGGCAGGGGCTCCAGCAGTACGGCGCGGATGGCGGCGAAGACTACGGCGGTGGCGCCCACGCTGAGCGCGATGGAGAGGATGGCGATGGCCGCGGTGCCGGGGGCGCGCAGCAGCAGGCGAAGCGGAACAGGCATGAAGGCTCGATAGACGGACGGGCGGCAGTTGGGGTTGCGGGGTGAAGGTCGAGTGCGGTGTTCGGGGCGGCAACCAGCAGGGCCAGGGTCCGATATGGGGACTACGCGTCAACTTGGATTGGCAAAACGCAGCGCCGTTTTGCGGGTTCTATCGCGGAAATTGGCCCAACAGTCTGGCGCGCCGGCGTCTCGGAATCTAGCGGCCAGACCGGTTTGCGCCTTCCGGCTCGCTCGCCTTCTCCAAAGACGCGGGCCGGAGTCTGGGCTTGTTTCAGGTCTCCTGAACTTTGGATCGCTTTCTCGATCGCGCAATGCTGGGAACGCCGCCGAGATAACAGACGAGCTGATTGACGCCCACCTGGAAAAGATCCCGATCCGACGCGATGGTCGGAGGCGCGCCCATAAGCTCGTAATGCCAGCGCAACGCTTTACACCACTGGCTTACGCGCGGGTTCGAAAACTGCGCACGGATGTCATGGGCGAAGAAGTTGCGGATTTTGCCAACAAGCTTCAGATCGGCCTTCACGATGCCGCCGATCAGCCCCAGACAATAGCACGCCGTCACGCGGCTTCCATAGGTCCCAAGTGGTCCTTCCGGCTGGAGCAGTTTGTTTACTTCGGGTTCGTCTTCAATCATGAACTCGATGAGAATGTCGCGTAACAGCGAATCCAAAAAGGCTGGGCCGATGATCGCTATGGCACGGTCGCTGGCTTCGGCGTAGTCAAAAAGCCGCGCGAATTCGATCAGTGTTTCGTTGCGGCGAAAAGATCGTTCGGCTTCCTTCTCGGAAAGGTAGTGGCTAGACGATTTATCCGGCTGTTCCGGCTGCATAGTGATTACACCGGCAGGATCAAATGAAAAATGCGAATTCTCCCGTTCGTGAGGCTATGTTCAGTTTCTCCAAGATGCGCTCGGTGCGCGCCGCTGATGGCGTTGGATAGCGATGAGTGGGCAAAACTCGTTGACTTCACAAGTTGCAAAGTTTTGCGGCGGGCTTCGATACGCTTTGCCAACCCTTCCCAGGCTTTATCTGTGTG
Source organism: uncultured Solibacteraceae bacterium (assembly GCA_963853855.1). Classification (GTDB taxonomy): domain Bacteria; phylum Acidobacteriota; class Terriglobia; order Bryobacterales; family Bryobacteraceae; genus Sulfopaludibacter. The sequence goes on from CAWKYG010000014.1 coordinate 117,989, forward strand.
ACCGTCCATGACATATGCCAGCATGCCGGCAGCCGGTAGGCCCTTTGAATATTGCTCAACGAGGAAAGCCATCATTCCGGCGTTGCCGACATAGGTAGGATACTCGGTCGATCGTTTTCCGCCTGGATACTGAACGCGCAAACGCTTCGCCTCAAATGCGAAATAGTCTCGCCGCGAATGGCGGTGTTTGAAATGAATGTCCAGACGCCCCAGGCGCTCACCATTTAGACCAAGCAGCCAATACTGCGCGTCCACATCGTAAGGCAATTTACGAAATTCAGGGTCATTTTTGATCCTTCCGACCAGGCGAAACGTGATTGCATCTTCAAGCTCCCCACGCGACGGCGTTTTCATGCGGCCCCAGGCGCTGGCGGTCGCGCTCACGATCTCCGCGAGGCGATCATCATCGAACGGATTGAACTTCGTGTTGAGCCGACCGGAGAACCTTCTACCCCTCATGCATCCTGCTCCGCGAGGTGTTCAAAGATAGCATCTGCGTCGTTGAGAGCGGCGGTTTGGCTCCAGTTCCTCAAGACTGCTGGCTTTAACATGCGCAGCCGGTCTTGTTCAAAAAAACTAAACCCGCGTAAATAGCAGAAGGGACCGTTTTCGTGCTTGGCGGCGGCGTCCAGCCGCGTCAATGCGGCCCATAACTCCTTCTCTCCAGTCACTTCGGCATAAGCCATTTTCTCCCGGCCGAATATGATCGTCATGAACATCAGGTTGAATTCTGGCGACGCCATGCCCTCCGCGCAAATCTTGATGCGCTGCTTGCGGACGTAGCGATTCAACGTTGCGCATAGAGTATCGGCGTAGCGTTTGCGCTGCTTCGCGTCTGGAAATTGGAGAGACGGTACGTCCCCATCAAGTCCGTGGCGGTGAATGCTGGGCTGAGAGATATCTAGCGTGTCTTTGATCAAAATCCGCTCATCATCGGAAACGGAGAAGTAGGCCTCAACGAGCGGCTCCAATTCTTGTTTGGCTTCTGAGAGCAAGCCTTTGCGCTTTTCTGGGGTGGCGGTCTCGCCACGCCGCTCGATGCCCTTGATGATCTTCGCGGCGTCGCGAACAATCTTCGCGGCTCCTTCTGGCGCAAGGTCGTGACCTGGCAGGTGAAATGGCAGATTTAGACTTTCGTAGACGTGCAATTGATCACGCCCGACGCCAAAATTAGATCCCGCATGGAACGTAATGTACTTGCTCAGTCGTGACGCGAAGACGGCGGCCAAGAAACGAAGCAGGTCCGCGTCTTCATCATCGCCAGTGATCGAACGGAGGCCGTCAAAGAACTTCACGGGATAGGAGCTAAAGGCGAACTTGGTAAAGCCCTTGCTATAGATGAGCATTGGCGGCGTGAAGTTGGCTTCCGTGCGGGCGAAGAGCACTTCTGACGTTGAAGCGTCAATCGATCTGAGCTTCTTTCCGACCGTTGTGAATTGATCCTTGAATAAGACGAGCTCAATATGATCTTCACTGGCGTCGAGGAACGCATCAGTAAGCGGCCATGGATTGGGAACAGGCGTGTAGCCTTTGTACTGGCGGCCTTCAATGTGCGCTTGAAATCCAGTCCCGCCGAGCCATCGCTTTTTCTTGCCTCTCAGTCCAACTAGCTGGGAAAGCCTGGGGAAGCAGTCGAGCCGTTGCAGGAACGCTTCATCGCGCGGCGTCCCCCAGAACTTTCTGCTCCATACGGCCTGCAGCTTGTCTTGTAAACCGGCCTGAACAATCTCTCGTTGGGGTACGCTCTTTTGATCTTCCGGCTCAACAACGATAACGCCTTGCCGGCGGTCAAATCTGTTTAACTTCGGCGTCTCATACGCGACGACGTGTTCAAGCGTTGGCTTATCGTTGCGGTAGCGCAATATGAAACACGGATGCGTCGCCTCGAAAAGAACGAAGCGAAAATCCGCGAGCTGAACGATCTTCTCAGTCGTCACGCTCTTGAACCAATCGAGATCAAGAGACCCATGACGGTTGACAAGAACAGGGGATGGCAAAAGCAAGCATCCCAGACCGTTTGGTCGCATGAAGTTCAATGAGCGATCCACGAAACGGAGAGCGATCTGTTTTCTGCCTCGGCTCTCCCAGGGCGGATTGCCAATGATCAAGTCGAAGTCATGACCGAGCGGCAAGCCGTCTCCAAGGAAATCGCCTTGCATGACCACCGGCGTTTCAATGGCATCGTGATTCGTCCACACAAGAGAGGGAAGGAACGGTCCCTGTCTGACCTTTTCCTTGAACTCATCGACATCCATGGGCTGCAACTTCTCAAAGAGCGCGAGATACAGGCTAAACGCTGTTATCCGGCACGCCTCGGGGTTGCTGTCAACGCCCCTTATCTGTGTCTGAAGAATCTCCAGCAAGGCTTGTGCTTTCGTTTGTCGCCGCCGCGCGCCATTCGCCCGTTTCCATTGCTCCGCGATGAGATTAAACATCGCGACAAGAAAAATCCCCGAGCCGCATGCGGGATCAAGAACCTTCCAGGCCATTACCCCGGCGTAACGCCCGTCGAGAGCCACATGAAGAACGGTCTCGGCAAGATGCCGGGGCGTGTAGTATGCGCCCTCGTCTCTCTGCTTATCCGGGTCGGTTCCCTTCATGAACTCTTCGTAAATCGCGCTAATGATTTCGACGGGGATGAAACGGAAATCGTAGGCGTCAAAGCCTAGCGACATCTGCCCGGAGGCGACATCATGCCGCCCGAGAAAGAACGCCAGAATGTCAAAGTGGGCCTTCTCGATGCGTCCCTCTTCGTCATCAAGGGCCGTGTCGAACATGGTCCCGTTGAACTCGCTTTTGAGGCGGGGGAAGAATTCCTTGTAGAGAAGCCTCTTCACCTCCTGGTGATCCGTCCGGCTGAGAATATCGAGCAGGCTGGTCGTTCCGTCAGGGTAATAGCTCGGCTTGATGAACTCGCGCGCATGGAGAAATGAAACGAAGATGGCGCGGCCTAGCAACGCGTGGGCTTGCGAGAGGGTCCAGTTTTTCTTCTCAAGTTTGCGCGCCGCTTGAGCGAGGTTGCTCAACAGGCAGCGATCAACGGTTTCGTTCGCGGGAAAAAACGCGGCGTAGTCCTGAAAGAACTGCCCCGTCTCGATAGATCGAACCAGACGCGCCACCGCGAGCGTTTCGGCGACCGTATCAAGCGTGGGGATGAGGCTAGGCAGATTGTCCGACACTAGCGATAGCTGCCCGCTTTCTTCACGTTCCGGTCTTTTTACTGCGCTGTGAACCTCGACGCTCTCGGGCGTCACAAACATGAGAAGAGGAACGAGGCCTTGATTCCAGACGAAGCGATGTTGTTCTTTTTTCCTCCTGCGCGTGAAACTCCGAGCTCCGCACAAATACGAGACGGGCTTTCCGTCCACGCACAGAACGCCCTTCAGATCGAGTTCGCGCCACGCCTGATGGAGGTAATGCGCATAGGGCAACAAAGCGGGCTGCTCGTCAATATGACGTTCAGCCGAGAGGAATATCGAACCCGGCGAAACCTGTCCTCCGAACTCCGCAACTTTTTTCTCAACTACGTCGATCATGGTCGGTCCCCTGCCCGGTCCGCCGGCGGAATTTTAGGGATGAACCGAGAAACCAGAATCCGGTTCTCATGACGACGCGTTTGAGCGATGTCGTATGAGCTTTGCATTCGCATCAAGGTCTCCATGTCGACGCCAAAAGCCTTCTCCAGTCGAAGCGCCATGGACCCCGACAAGGCCGCTCTTCCGTTCAACAGGCTTGAAAGCGTTGGACGCGAAACCTTGTGCGCTTTCGCCGCAGCCGACACGGAAAGGCCGAGCGGGTCGAGCACCTCCGTTCTAATAAACGATCCAGGGTGTGGGGGGCTGAGCATGGGCAATTTGTAAAAATTCGCTTTTTCTTCGCCTTGCGACTATACACTGTAGCGTATGGCACTACAGCCTGTCCACTGCCCACTGTAAACCATAAGTGGTCCTGTATGTTTTTTAATATCATCTTAATCCGACCGGCGCGTGATTCCACGAGCGCGGCGGACCCGCGTGCTCAAAACGCTGTGGGCACCGATGTCGATCACTCGCGATCAGTCGCCCACCGTTGACTGGTCTTTCCGTTGCGCCCGATTAGCGGCTTCCGAGGCAAATTGACGGGGAACGCCCGTACCGCTGATAAGCCAGGTCACAGTCCCCAAGTCCCTTCTGGGAATGATCAGCTCCGCTCATGTCACGCGCCACTCGGAAGTTTGCTTGACGGATGCAACGGCAGGATAGCTCCTGATATCACTCCCGATCGGGGACCTCTTTGTACTTGTCGCGTTCCCATCGAGTCAGATGGCAGGCGTACCTAAGCTATTTATTTCCGATCCGGGAGGTACCCAGGGCGATGTCGTCGTAATAAACATCGAAGCCGGTCATCGGATTCTGCCAGGCACGCACGCCGAATCCGAATTCCCTGAAGCCGCCGACAAGGTTCGAATTGGTGGTTGAGTCTTTCGGCCATTTGTATGTCACCGTATCCACGGTTTCTGTGCCGATTTTGTTGGGAACGGGTTCGCCATCCACCCAAAGGGTCATACTCGCCGGATCGTCATTAATTTCCCACTCGAGGAGAAACCACTTGCCGGTAGGAGGAGGCACTTCAGAGCGGTAGGTGATCTCGCCTCTTCCCTGACCCGCGGCCGATTTGTTTTCCTGGAAAGACGGCATCCAGAAGCCGCGCGAGAGGCCGATTTCGTAGAATTTCGAGAGTGGCCAACCCGGTTCACCGGTAGTGATCAACGGATTGTGGCTCGGGGGTATGGTTCCAGTAATCTTCATATACGCCCGGCCGAAAAGATGCGTCTTCAGCGAATCAGGCAGATGGGTCGCTATCGCCATCGCGTAAGCGCCGCGCGTCATTTCAGGATAATGAGCGTGCAGTGCATATTTGCCGTGAGCTCCTTCGACCGGCTCAACCGCGACTGTGGCCGCGCCCATTGTGCGGACGTCCCAAACCGAGGGGTCGAGTTTGCCCGATTCGAAGCTCTCAGAGAAGATCGGTTTTGACTGCGCGGCCAGGGCCGCAGCGAATGCCGCGGCAATGGCGACTGCGTTGAAGAGATTTTGACTCATCGATTGACCCGCCGCGAGTTTATCACACGACGAAATGTGAAATCACGCCACCGGAGAAGGGTAAGCTCTGGACGCGGCGGGACGTACTGGACGAGCAGGTTAAACTGGTCAGGTGACCACCGAACGCACCTTAGACGTGATCAATCCCGCTACCGGCGAGTTGCTGACCTGCGTTCCGGACGCCGACGAAGCTGAGGTGGCGCGCGCCGTCGCTGCCGCGCGAGCCTGCTTTCAGCAGAAGAGCTGGCGCGGCCTCGATCCGTCCAGCCGCGAGCGCATCCTGTGGAGCATCGCCGAGGGAATCGAGCAGGATCGCGACGAACTGGCGGCTCTGATCTCCGAGGAAAACGGCAAGAGCGCGCGTGAAGCCATGGGGGGCGACGTCAAACCCGCCGCCGATTGCTTCCGCTATTACGCCGGTTGGGTCCGCAAGATCTACGGCGAGACCATCCCGGTGGATGGCCCTTACCTGAACTACACGCTGCGCGAGCCGGTGGGCGTAGTCGGCGCCATCGTGCCGTGGAATTTCCCATTGCAGATCGCCGCCTGGAAGGTCGCGCCGGCCCTCGCCTGCGGCTGTTCCGTCGTGCTCAAACCGTCGGAACTGACTCCGCTCAGCGCCCTGAAACTGGCCGATATCTGCGCGGAAGCGGAACTGCCGGACGGCGCGCTGAACGTAGTCACAGGTTATGGGGAAACCACGGGCGAAGCACTGGCGTTGAATGAGGACGTGGACAAGATCAGCTTCACCGGCAGTATCGCCACCGCGCGCAAGCTGCTGCACGCTTCGTCCGTATCGAATTTGAAGCGGCTCAGCCTGGAACTGGGCGGCAAATCGGCCAACATCGTTTTTCCCGACGCCGATTTCGACGCCGCCATGAAGGGCGCGTTTTGGGGCATCTTCGGCGGGAAAGGCGAGATGTGCAGCGCCGGTTCGCGCCTCCTGCTGCACGAAGATATATACGATCGCTTCGTCGAGGAACTGGCCGTGCGCGCGCGCAAGGTGCAAATCGGCTCCCAGATTTCCGGACGCCAGATGGATCGCATCCTGGACTATATCGAGTCCGGCAAGGAAGAAGGCGCCCGCCTGGTCTGCGGCGGGGAGCGCGACAAGGAAGGCGAAAAGGCCAAAGGCTTCTTCGTCAAGCCCACGGTCTTCGCGGACGTCGCGCCCGAAATGCGCATCGCGCGCGATGAGATCTTCGGCCCGGTGGTCTGCGCCATCAAATTCAAGGACGCCGAAGAGGCGCTCCGCATCGCCAATAACTCCACCTACGGGCTCGCCGCAGGAGTCTGGACTCGCGATCTCCGCCTGGCCCACCACATGGCCGCCGGTCTGCGAAGCCGGCTCGGTCTGGGTCAACACTTACAACGCGTTCGATTCCGGGTCACCCTTCGGAGGCTACAAACAAAGCGGCTTCGGGCGTGACCTGGGCTCCTACGCCCTGGAACAGTACACCAACGTGAAATCCGTCTGGATCGCTTACTAGCGCTGCGATTCGGGTGGCGGAGGCTCAGGCCGAACACCGGTATGAAAGATTCAAAAGGCCGCGTCGAATACACTGCATCATACCCTTCGCTGCGGCGAGGTCGCGCAGGGAGAGAATTAACCTCCACGCCCGGCAGCCCTTTCCTCGTCTTCCATTCAGGGCGTCTGCCCGGACCTGCGTGAAATGACGAGGACGCTACCATAAGACTATGGGCGAGTACGATAGCGAGCTTTCCAAGATTGTGGCCGAATTGAACCGGGCGGCGCCGAGCCAGCAGCGGGTAGCGGTGATGCGCTCGCCGGCATCCACGGCGTCGCTGGATCAATTGCTGGGCCTGGCGGTGAGCCGCGGAGCTTCGGACGTGCTGCTGGTGGTGGGCGCATCGCCGGTGCTGCGCGTGCAAGGCTCGCTGACCTCTACGGCTCGCGCGCCGCTGGAAGCCGAAGAGGTACGCAACCTGGTGCTTCCCCTGCTGGACGAGCCGCAGTTGGACGAACTGCAAAAGCGGAAGAGCGTGGACCTCAGCTTCATGCGCGAAGGGCTGGGCCGCTTCCGCGTCAATATCCATTACCAGCGCGGCACGCTGGCGGCGAGCATCCGGCTGCTGCCTTCGCGCATTCCCTCGCTGGAATCGCTGCACCTGCCGCCCACCCTGGCCAAACTGACGGACTCGCGCCAGGGGCTGGTGCTGGTGACCGGGCCCACCGGGTGCGGCAAGAGTTCCACGCTGGCGGCGCTGATCGACATCATCAACGGCGAAACACCAGAAGCACGTGGTGACCATCGAGGATCCGGTGGAGTATCAGCACGCCAACCGCAAGGCGATCATCGAGCAGATCGAAGTGGGGCGCGATACGCCGGATTTCGCGGGCACGCTGCGGAGCCTGATGCGGCAATCGCCGGACGTCATCCTGGTGGGCGAGATGCGCGATCCGGAAACCATGGCGACGGCGCTGACCGCGGCGGAAACGGGCCACCTGGTGCTTTCGACTCTGCACACCAACGACGCCATTCAGGCCACGGCGCGCATTCTGGATGCATTCCCCGCGGGCAACCAGGGGCAGATGCGGCAGCAATTGTCGCTGGCCCTGCTGGCGGTGATCGCGCAACAACTGGTGCCCGGACTGGACGGCGTTTCGCGCTGGCCGGCGACGGAGATCATGATCGCCACCGATTCGGTGCGGGCGCTGGTCCGCAAAGGCGACGATCACCAGCTCCGTTCGCAGATTTCGGTGGGCCGGAGCGACGGCATGATGACCATGGAGCAATCGCTGGCCGAACTGGTGCGCACCAACAAGATTTCGCGCGATGCCGCATACGCGCACGGCTTCCGGACCGACGATCTGGCAAGATATCTGGGATGAAGCTGTTTGCGCTGCTCTCGATCGCGCTTTGTGTGGCGTCCGCCCAGAGACCGCGGGCGTTGGATATCGGGCTGGTGGTGGGCTCGCTGCGGCCCGGTCCCCTGGATGCCATTACGGATGTGGGCGGCGTGAGGGTGGGCCACACCACCGTCATTCGCGGTGACAATGTCCGCACCGGCGTTACCATCGTGCTGCCTCACAGCGGCAACCTGTTTCGCGAGAAGGTTCCCGGCGCCGTTTACGTGGGCAACGCCTTCGGCAAACTGGCGGGATCGACCCAGGTAGAGGAACTGGGCGAAATCGAAACTCCCATCGCCCTCACCTCTACTTTGAACGTGCCGCGCGTGGCCGATGCGCTGCTGGATTACATGCTGGCGCTGCCGGGCAATGAGCGCGTGCTTTCGATCAACCCGCTGGTGGGCGAGTTTGATTTATGTTTCGTATGGTTTCATGTTGTTCCTTCTGGTTCAATGACATAGCTCGTCCTGATGGTCTTTGGGTCATCCTGTTTCGGGCTGCTTTTTCTGGGAAGTGCGGAGACAAGCTAATGGAACGGAACCCGCTCCCAGCCTCGTCCAGCGTCGCGGGTTCTAGGCGCGGCGCCGGCGGAAAATGGAGGCCCGATTGTCTCTACGCTGTCGAGACAGTTGAACACTGAACACCGAGCCTGAACACCGAGCCGGACGTGGGCACAGAACCTGTTCCACATGGTCAACCTCATCGATGCGTGGTTCGGACCAGCCTCCGGTGAGGCTCTGGCACGGTATCTTTGGAGGGCCATCTCATGGCAAATCCTGACCGGGAAGGCAAGTGGGCGAGCGGCTTCCAATTCAATGAAAGAACGAGCACTCGAGTTGCTGCGACGGTCCGTCGGGAACCCGCTCGCGCAGTTTCGTCCCGGTCAGTGGGAAGCGATTCAGGCATTGGTGGAGAGCCGAGAGCGGCTCCTCGTGGTCGAACGCACAGGCTGGGGCAAGAGCATCGTGTACTTCATCGCCACACGGCTTCTGAGGGACCGCGGCGCCGGCTGCGCGCTCCTGATCTCGCCGCTGCTGGCGCTCATGCGCAACCAGATCGCGGCCGCCGAACAAATAGGGGTGCGCGCAGAAACCATAAATTCCACAAATCCGGACTATTGGCCGGCCGTCGAGACCGCCCTGTTGGCCGGCAACATCGACATCCTGCTGATTTCGCCCGAGCGTCTAGCGAATGAGGAATTCATGATCCGCTGCTTGCTGCCTATAGCCGCCCGCGTGGGGTTGTTCGTGGTGGATGAAGCGCACTGCATTTCCGACTGGGGTCACGATTTCCGCCCGGACTACAGGCGTATCGTGCGTATCCTTCAGGCGCTGCCCCGAAATCTGCCCGTGTTGGCTACTACTGCGACTGCTAACGACCGCGTGGTAAACGATGTGTCAGGACAGTTGGGTTCGAGCCTGCGGGTAATCCGCGGCTCTCTGCTTCGCGAGAGTCTGCGACTGGAGAATCTGAAGATTCCCTCTCAGGCGGCGAGAATGGCCTGGCTCGCGGATCGTGTTCCGAAGTTCAAAGGGAGTGGAATTATCTACACTCTCACCGTCCGCGACGCCGATAACCTTGCTGCTTGGCTGCAACAACGTGGTGTTGACGCACGCGCCTATCACTCTGGCCTCGGCTACATGGAGAGGATGCAACTGGAGGACATGCTACTGGCCAACCAAGTGAAGGCACTGGTTGCCACAGTGGCGTTGGGCATGGGCTTTGATAAACCCGATCTCGGGTTCGTCATCCACTTTCAACGACCCGGATCGGTAGTTCACTACTACCAGCAGGTCGGTCGCGCTGGTCGCGCAATCGACGAAGCCTACGGCGTGCTGATGTCCGGTGCGGAGGATGACGAGATTGCAGCCTACTTCATTCGGACGGCTTTCCCTTCGCTGGCAGAAGTCACCGGAGTATTGGGCGCACTCGAGGCTGCCCACATTCCGCTGAACATGAACCGGCTGAAGAGCGCGGTGAACATCCGACACAGCAAGCTAAAGGCGGTCTTAAGGTTCCTGGAACTCGAATCGCCGTCGCCTGTCGCGCACGAGGGCACGGCCTATGTCCGAACCCCGGTGCGCTGGACCATGCCGGTGGAGCGCATTGAGCGCATCACTCAACTACGTCGCCGAGAACAGTCGAGGATGAATGCCTACATGGATGCGCGGGGCTGTCTCATGCAGTTTCTGGCCGAGGAGCTGAATGATCCTGAGGCGGCGCCTTGCGGAAAGTGCGCGAACTGTACCGGCGAACACGTCGGGGCTGCGTATGCCGCCGATCTAGCGGAGGAGGCGGCCCGATTTCTGGAATCTCTGTCGTTGTCCTTCGATTTGAAGAAGCAATGGCCGCAGGGCTCTACGTTTGAGGGTAAGCGCGGCAGGATCGCGACGGAATTCCGGGGCATGGAGGGGCGGGCCCTTTGCAAGTGGGGCGACGCGGGCTTCGGAGTCTTGGTGCGCGACGGCAAGCGCGGTGGACATTTTCCTGACCGCCTGGTGGACGGCGCGGCTGACTTGATCCAGCGCCGCTGGAACCCGCAACCCCCGCCGCAATGGGTCGGCTGCGTTCCGTCGAACCGGCACGCGAAACTGGTCCCCGACTTCGCCAGACGATTGGCTACTCGTCTTGGTTTGCCGTTTGTGGAGTGTATTCAAATGACCCGCGTCACAGACCTTCAGAAAACCCGCCAAAACACTTTTCAGCAAGCCCGCAATCTGGAGAACGCATTTGCCGTCGAAGAGAGATATGTCCGCCCGGGCCCTGTTTTGCTGGTCGACGATATGGTTGACTCCCGCTGGACTCTTACGGTTGTGGCCTGGAAACTCTTGAAAGCCGGCGCTGGCCCGGTTTTTCCGTTTGCCTTAGCCGACTCCTCGGCGGATGATGGGAAGTAGCACGGTAATGAGTGAAACGTTAAATCCCGATACCCAAGCGGTACTTCTGCTATGCAGCAATCTCGGCCTGAGGGACAACAACGGCGTCAAGCCCCTTACCCCGAAGAAGTATGGCGTTCTGACCCGTTGGCTGCGTGAGCGGTCCATGCGTCCGGCAGATCTTCTGGACCACGCCGGCCGCGCCCGCCTTGAGGAACTCCAATCTACAGAGCTTGCCCCCGAAACCCTAGGGCAGTTGCTCGACCGCGGGGCGGCGCTGGGCATCATGGCTGAACGTTGGACGAGTCGCGGTCTCTGGGTACTCAGCCGCAGCGACGAGGCCTACCCCGGGCGCATGAAGGACTATTTGGGCCAAGCGGCGCCTCCACTCCTCTACGGGGCAGGCGATCCCTATCTGCTCCAGGCAGGCGGCCTGGCCATTGTGGGTTCACGCGACGCTTCGGACGAGGAGATCATGTTAGCCCGGAGCGTCGCAACCGCTTGCGCCTCGCAGAACATACCCGTGATTTCGGGCGGCGCGCGCGGTGTGGACCTGGAATCCATGGCGGCAGGATTCGAAGAAGGAGGCAAAGCGATCGGAGTCCTGCCCGACAGCCTGGGGCGGAACGCCGTCTCCGCACGGTATCGGGAGGGCCTCATGTCTGGCCGGCTCGTCCTGGTATCGCCATACGATCCAGAAGCGCGCTGGTTTGCGTTTACCGCCATGGATCGTAACAAACTGATCTATGCTTTGAGCGACGCCGCTCTGGTGGTTAGTTCCGCGGTGGACAATGGCGGAACGTGGGCTGGAGCCATCGAGGCGTTAGACGCGGCGCGAGTCGCCGTCTACGTGAAAGCGAACGGCACCGTCAAGGAAGGCAACCGCAAGCTGTTGGCGCGCGGTGGGCGTGCGTTTCCCGAAGGACCGTGGACCGATTTACGGTCTCTGTTTGCACCTGTCGTGCCCGAGCTGACTCAGTTCGATGCGGGGGCGGCCTTCATGGAAGCCCAATCCGATGGATCTGCGCCAGCCCCGGCTACAGACCCATTTGTGCGTGCCCTGCCAGCGTTGATGCTCGCTCTTTCGGAGCCAAAAGCCGAAAAAGATCTCGTGCAGACGCTCGGCGTAGCCCAAGCGCAGGCAAGAGAGTGGCTGAAGCGTGCCTGCGAGGAGGGGCATGTCCGAAAGCTGCACCGGCCGGTGCGGTATGTCGCGGCGCAACTCACTCTACCGTTATTCGGCGGCACGGCAGAATCCGCGAATGAACCCCAACTCGGATCTCGTACTTGAGCGCGTGATGCCGGAGAACTCTGCTGTACTGGAGCCTCGAATGGACGAGAGCCTGGGCCGCTTTCATTTCATAGTGATTCACTCCTGCCGAAATCGCGCTGCGCCGTATGGACAAGTTGAATTCGGAGCAGGCGGAACCTAATTAATCCGGAAACCTCCGATTGTTGGGGGAAGGGGGCGGTCTCCAGGTCTATTCTCTTTACAAATTCAGAAGATCACCCTGCTCGGGAGTGAGTTGTGCCGTCTTCCAACACAACGGAAACTGGCTGCATCCCCAAAACTCACCCCGCTTTCCTCTTCTGATCACCATCCTGTGACCCTGAGGGCACAAGCGCGGATTCTGCTCTATGGCGTGGATCCGCCCGCCTAACCGGAACTGCCGGTTCGCCTCGTCACGACCCCGAATCGCAGGCAGTTTTTCGTCGAGTTCCCTAATCGCCTTCGCCACCCTTTTCCCTACTGGGAAGTCTGCGAGAGCGCCCTTGGTGAGAGTGAGCCGGCTCACTATGTCCTCGTATTCCTTGACCGACGCTACATCGGCTGCCTCTTCCCTCAGTTCCGCGAATGCGCGCAGGTGGTCCGCGACCCCAGTGAGGCTCCTCAAGAATTCGATATCGCCCGGCGTAAAGACAGGCCGCTGGATCGGGAATGCTTTCCGCAGAGAAGTTAGCCGGCCGACTATGATCCCAAGCAGTTCATCTTCCGCCGCGATATGTTCGACCGAGAGCCGCAGATCATCGATGGTTTGCCGAACATCCATGGGGCACCTGCTTGCACTATCGGCCGCTCACATCAATCACTTTATAGAATCTCCTGAAGGTGCTCCTGCTGGAAGAACATAAACCAGCCAGAAAAGGCCGTTGGTTTATGAGACCAACGATGGTTACCTGAACGATATCCGCGGGCGGCACGTGGGCTCGGCCGAGGTACGGCAAGCCATTGAGGGCGCGCACGGCGGCGCGGTGGAAGAAGGCGCGGTGGGCGCGGGCGCGGGAACGGTGGCATTCGGCTTCAAGGGCGGGATTGGCACCGCGTCGCGCCAGGCGGGCGGCTATACGGTGGGTGTGCTGGTGCAGTCCAACTTCGGCGGCACGCTGCGCATGAATGGCGCGCCGGTGGGCCGGGAACTGCGGGAGAGCGGGCCGAATTCGGGCAGGGGCTCGATCATCATGGTGGTGGCGACCGACGCTCCGGTGGATGCGCGCAACCTGCGGCGCATGGCGGCGCGCACCATGTTCGGCCTGGCGCGCACCGGCGCCGATGGGTCCAACGGCAGCGGGGATTACGGCATCGCGTTTTCCACGGCGCGCAACGCTGTGAAGCTGGTTGCCAATGACGACATGTCGCCGCTCTTTGTGGCCGTAATCGATGCCACCGAAGAGGCCATTTACAACTCCCTGCTGCGGGCGGTCACGGTCACCGGCAACGGGCACACGGTGCAGGCGCTGCCTATCGAGCGGACGGTGGAGATTTTGAAACGCCACGGAGCGGTGAAGTAAGACGGCCTACGCGGCGCGGCTCACCAGATACACCGCGACTTCGGCCAGCAGATTCGGCAGCAAGGTGACCTTGCGGCGGCCGGAGAGGAAGTAGCGGCGCTCCACCAGCAGGCCTTCGCTGGCGGCCAGGTCTTCGAAATCGTGCACGGTCAGGAAGTGGATGTTGGGCGAATCGTACCACTCGTAGGGGAACAGCTTGGTGCGCGGGGCGCGGCCGCTGACCAGCATGGAGAGCGCGCACGCGCCAGTGGCCGAAATTCGGAAAGGCCACGATGGCGCGCCGGCCCACGCGCAGCATCTCGCGCAGCACCTGGCGCGGGCTGGCGCGTCTCCTGCAGGGTCTGGCTGAGGATCACGTAATCGAAGGCTGCGTCGGGATAGTCGGCCAGGCCTTCGTCGATATCGCCCTGGAAGACGGAGACGCCGCGGGCGATGGCGCGCTGCACTTTGGCGCCGGAAATTTCGACGCCGCGCGCATCCACGCCCTTGTTCTCGGCCAGCCATTGCGAGCAGCTCGCCTTCGCCGCAGCCCAGGTCGAGCACCTTGGCGCCGGGCTCGACGATTTCGCCGATGATGGCGTAGTCGCTGCGGCCCAGCAGTTCGCGACACGAAGGCCTGGCGCTTGCGTCAGTTGCGCGCTCATTGCGCCTTCTCGAAGGTGCTGGCCAGGAAGCCGCGCACCAGGTCGGTCTGCTCGGCCACGTCCACCAGGAACGAATCGTGCCCGTAGTTGGATTGCAGCTCGACGTAGGCCACGTCGCGATTGCGCGACGCGCAGCGCGCGCACGATCTCCTGCGACTGGTAGCTGGGGTACAGCCAGTCGGAACTGAAGCTGATCACCAGGAAGCGCGCGCGGGCGCGCTCCAGCGCCGCGGCCAGCGCTGCCGCGGCCGGTGGCCAGGTCGAAATAGTCCATGGCCTTGGTGATGTAGAGGTACGAGTTGGCGTCGAAGCGGTTGACGAACTGGCTGCCGCGATAGCGCAGGTAGCTTTCCACTTCGAAATCCACGTCGAAGCCGAAGCTGAAGTTCTCCTTGCCGCGCAGGCGCCGGCCGAACTTCTCGCGCATGGATTCGTCGCTCATGTAGGTGATGTGGCCCACCATGCGGGCCACGGCCAGACCGCGCGCCGGCGGGTTGCTTGCCGTAATAGTTGCCCTCGTTCCAATCGGGGTCGGCCATGATGGCCTGCCGGCCCACTTCGTTGAAGGCGATCTGCTGCGCGCTGTGGCGCGTGGTGGTGGCGATGGGGATGGCGGAGACCACGCGATTCGGGATATGCCACCGCCCATTCGAGCGCCTGCATGCCGCCCATGGAGCCGCCGCGTCACGGAGAGCAGCCGCTGGATGCCGAGCGAGTCGATCAGCATCTTCTGCAGCGCGCACCATGTCGCCGATGGTGATCACGGGGAACGACATGGCGTAGGGGCAGCCGGTGGCGGGATTGATGGAAGACGGGCCGGTGGTGCCGCGGCATCCGCCCAGCACGTTGGTGCAGATGACGAAGTAGCGGTTGGTGTCGAACGCCTTGCCGGGGCCGATCATGTTGTCCCACCAGCCGGGCTTGCCGGTTTCGTGGCTGATGCCGGCGGCGTGCGCGTCGCCCGAGAAAGCGTGCAGCACCAGGATGGCGTTGGTTTTGGCGGCGTTCAATTCGCCATAAGTTTCGTAGGCGATTTCGACTGGCGCCAGCGTGGCGCCGCTATCGAGAGAGATGGAATCGAACCCGACAGTATTGGCCTCAACGATCATCCGCGGAGATTTTCATGATAGCAGGTGGCCAAATGGCATAATGAAAACTCATGACCGATCCAACCTTGAAGGTCCTGATCTCCGCTGAGAAAATTCAGGCACGGATCCGCGAACTGGGCCAACAGATTTCGGCGGACTACCCGGCCGGCAATCTGCACATGATCTGCATTCTGAAAGGCGCCTGTTTTTTTCTGACGGACCTGGCCCGCGCCATGAAGCGCGACGTTTTCGTGGACTTCATGGGCATCTCCACCTACGGCAAGGGAAAGACCAGTTCCGGTGAGGTCAAGGTCACCAAGGATCTGGACATTTCGCTGGAAGACGCCAACGTACTGATCGTGGAAGACATTGTAGACAGCGGCGTGACGCTCAATTACCTGATGCACCTGCTGGAGCAGCGGCGTCCGAAATCCATTCGGATTGCCGCGCTGCTGGACAAGCCCGAGCGGCGCTTGCGGCCGGTCCACGCCAGCTACGTGGGCTTTCAGATTCCCGACCGGTTCGTGGTGGGCTACGGATTGGACTACGCGGAGAAGTATCGCAACCTGGATGACATCTGCGTGCTCGACGACGATCCGGCGGAACGGACAACTCGATCCGCCGAGTAGCTCTGAGTGGTCATTCGGAATTCAATACGAAAAGCTAGACTCGAACCATGGCGGGCATAGTTCGCTGCGTCGCAAGCCTGGCGACGGTATCCGGTTCCTGGCGTAAACGCCTGCGCCCCCGGATTTCGTTTCACACTTCGACGTCAGCCTGGTGCAGGAGGAGGCGGTTGTCACCGATTCGCGGGGCATCCACATTCCCGGTCTCAAAGCTTGTGGCTTTGAGGTGCAGCAGGACGGCAGGTCGTAGAAGCTCACCCACTTCTCCTACTTTGCCGGTGAAAGGCGGGTTGTCTCCGCTCAGCCTAGTCTGCCGGGTCCGTGCATCCCCGTGCCGCGCCCGGCAGAGCTGAAGGCTCAAAAAGATCGCTTACTAACGTGCGCGGCTCCGACCGATGAATACGATTTGACGTTTTCCCCAGGTTCGCGCGGAACCTATCCCGCGCTTCCCCCCATGGCCTCCATCAGGCGCGTGTAGCCGGAACGGCTCACCGGCAGCCGGGTCCCGTCCGTGAGAATCACAATCCGGCTGTCTTTGGCGTACGGTTCGATGCGCGTTACGCGCTCCAGGTTGACGATGGAGGAGCGATGAATGCGCACGAAGCGCGCCGGGTCCAGCATGGCCTCCAGGCCGGCGATCGGCTGTTGCTTCAGGTAACTGCGGCCGCCGCTGTGCAGGGCCACGTAGTCGTCCTGCGCTTCCACGTAGTCCAGCTTTTCAATCGGAATGATGTGCACGCGGGTTCCGTCTTTGACCACAATCCGTTCCGGCCGCTGCTCGCGGGGACGCGCGGCTTTGGCTAACTCCACGCCGGCGCCGCGCCCGGCCACGCGGGATTTCGCCCGCTCCAGCGCCCGCTCGAAACGTTCCGTGGCGAAGGGCTTCAGCAGATAATCCACCGCCTGGGCGTCAAAGGCCCGCATGGCATATTGGTCGTAAGCGGTGATAAAGATCACAGCCGGATTGTTGTCGATCAGTTCCAACACTTCGAAACCGTCCAATTTCGGCATCTGGACGTCCAGAAACAACAAATCGGGCCGAGTTTCGGCGATTGCTTTGACTGCTTCGAATCCGTTGGCGCACTCCGCCACCAGTTCGATTTCGGGGTGCGGGCGCAGCAATTCCTTCAGGAAACTGCGTGCAAGTTCCTCATCATCTACAATTACGGCTTTGAAGGACGATTCGCTCACCGATACAGCTAATGTACACCGACGCCCACTCAGGTAAATCCCCTAAATAACTTCTCATTCCAGTTTGATGACATTTGTGCGAGAATGAGGAACACTTTAGTTATAGGTAGTAGGGCCACCGGCGGAGGCAGGCGGTCAGAAAGGCGTGTCTGTGAGCTATCGAGCCGAAACGCCGTTTGACAACATAGAAGGGTCTCACGAGTATGTAGCGTTACTCGCGGAATCTCTCGACGAAGCCCGGCGGGATGTAGAGGCGGAAATTGCCGCCGCCGAAAGGGATCATGCGGATCGACGCAAAGAAGCCCTCCTGTTAGTTTCGTATAATCTCGCCAAACTCCATCTGCACATCACAACCAGCCGTCGTATTATGAACGACTTGCGTTCTTTGAGGCGCTTGTTGCTGGCGGAGCGTGGTTTGCCTGCGGAGGAGTCTGGAGAGATCGCCGCCGGTCAGGAATTCTAAAGGCCGGTTTGTAGATCGGAATGGCGTAGTGTGGAGAGATAGCACCTCTCGGGGGTGTACTGTTCTCTTCTAGCGGGTGTTTATTTTCTCTGCGATCCCCAAAGTTCCCACCTCCAGAGCAGTGGCGAAAAGCCTCACTAGATGGGGCTTTTCGCGTCAACTGCCCCTTGACAGATGCAAATCGCAAGCGTACTATTCAAGAGTTGTCGCATTAGCCAACAGACAACACTTGACAGCGGTGGTTTGTGGGGGACCCCGTATGACTTTTCAGATCGGCGACAAGGTGGTGTATCCCAACCAGGGGGTTGGCACCATCGAGAATATCAGCGTTCGCTCTTTCGGTTCGGCTTTCGAGAAATTCTATCTGCTGCGGCTGGGTTGTAATAGCATGACCGTGTTGGTGCCGTTTTCCAATGCGGCCAATATCGGTCTTCGCAGAGTCACCAAGGACCGTGAAATCTCACGAATCCTTTCCTTTCTTTCCAACGGCTGGTGTGCGATTAATGGCGACTGGAAGGTGCGGTTCAAGGAGAACACCGAGAGAATGCAGAGCGGCGATCTGTTGCACGCCGCCGAAGTGTTCAAAGGGCTCCTGCAACTGCATATCGACAAACCGCTCTCTTTTCGTGAGAAGAAGATGCTCGACCGCGCGCGGCACATGCTGGTTTCGGAGATCTCGATCGCCCGCAACGTGCCGGAGATTCACGCGGTGGGCATGTTGCAGCGGGCACTGGCCAAAGCAGGGTTGACGCTGCCGGCCAGCGCATAAGCTGCGTCATAGCCTAAAGCTTTTCGGGATCGGGTCGATACCTATAGTGGAGGTATCTACAGATCCTTGGCTGCTCCCGGTTCTGAAAGCTCACAGCCGCTGATAGCGGATGTAGAGCAATTTCTTTCCGTACTGGCGTGCTTCCCGGGCATGGTCTTCGCCACGGACCGGCAGGGCGTGCTCACGCTGCTCCACGGAAGCCGTTTTGCGGCAGCCGGAATGGGTTGTGCCGGCGGCATGGTGGGGCAATCCATCTTCGAAATTTTCAAGAGTCAGCCGGCCTTGGTCTACTGCCTCGGCCGGGCACTGCAAGGTCAGGCCTGCAATACCACCGTAGGGCTAGGGGATCTGGTGCTGGAATTCTGGTGCGGTCCCTATTGTGACGCCCAGGGAGAGATCGCGGGAATGGTCGGCACGGCGGCGGACATTACCGAGCGTCTGAGGACTGCCGAGGCGTTCCGCCAGACCAAGGAGATGCTGGAGGCTGTGATCAACTCGTCACCCCTCGGCCTCGCGGTACTGGACGTGGAGGGCAACGTCCGGCTCTGGAACCCGGCAGCGGAGCGAAAGTATGGCTGGAAGCGTCAGGAAGTGCTGGGGCAGCGCCTGCCGATCCTTCCGTCGGGCCTTGCGGACAGCGATCTGCGCACCCTGCGGAAAAATTTTCAGCGAGGGCAGCATCACCGACGAGGAGCATCGGACGGTGCGCCGGGACGGATCCATTGTGCCGGTCAGCCTTTCCGGAGCGGCCCTGCACAACTCTTCCGGCGAAGTCACCGGCGCCATGTTCGTGGCCATGGATCTCACCGAGCGCAAGCGCGCCCAGGAGGCTCTGGAGGATGCCAAGTTTCGGGCCGAGGCCTCCAATCGCGCGAAAAGCGAGTTTCTGACTAACATGAGCCATGAGATTCGCACCCCTATGAATGCGGTGCTCGGCATGTTGCAACTGGTGCTGGACACGCCTCTCAGCGGGGAACAGGAGCACTATCTGCGGGTCGCGCGGAGCGGCGCCGAATCGCTCATGGGGCTGCTGAACGATATCCTCGATTTTTCGCGCATTGAAGCGCGGACTCTGGCGCTGGCCAACGAGGATTTTGACGTCCGCCTGCTGCTGGGTGACACGGCCGACGCACAGGCGTTGCAGGCCCATGAGAAAGGCCTGGAGCTGACTTGTCAGGTGGCGCCGAGTATTCCGGCCCGTCTGCACGGCGATGCTCTTCGTCTGCGCCAGATTTTGACGAATCTGGTGGCCAATGCCGTCAAATTCACGCCTGAGGGAGAAGTCGGGATAGTGGTCGGTCTCGCCTCGGAAGCGGAACACTCCGCCACTCTCCGCTTCCAGGTGACGGATACGGGGATCGGCATGGCGGCCGACCGCGCCGCCGCGATGTTCGCCCCCTTCGTACAAGGCGACGGATCCAGCACACGAAAGTTCGGGGGCGCCGGCCTGGGTCTCGCCATATCCCGGCAACTGGTGGAAATGATGGGCGGGCAGATCGGCGTCGAGAGCGAACTCGGAATGGGCTCGACCTTCTGGTTCACCGCCGTCTTCGGCAAAGCGGACGTTCAGCCGGGCAGCGAAGGGCCGCAGGTTCCGCTGTTGTCATCGGTCAAAGCGCTGGTGGTGGATGACAGCAGCGCCAACCGGACACTGGTGGGAGCGTTGCTGAAATCCTGGGGTGCGCGCTGTCATCAGGCTTGCGATGGACCCTCGGCATTGACGGCCCTGCGCCGGGCTGCCGCGGCCGGAGATCCTTTCCGTATGGTTCTGCTGGATATGAGTCTTCCGGAGATGGATGGGGAGGAGGTGGGCCGGCGGATCGCCGTAGACCCGGACCTTCGCGGTACCCAGCCGATTCTCATGACATATCCCGGACAGCGGTTCGATCCGGACGGCCTTCGCCGCATCGGATTTGCATCGCACGTATGGAAGCCGGTCCTGGCGCCTCGCCTGGCTGCTGCGGTCACCGCGGCACTGAGCCTGAGCGAACTTGGTGGGACGCCGGAAACCCGAGCCTGCGAGCCGGTTCTCCTCCGCCCGGGCCATAAGCGGGTTCTGGTAGTGGATGACGATGCGGCCAGCCGCCAGGTTGCCTTGGCCATGGCGGAGAAACTGGGCTTCGATGCGGATCCGGTAAACAGCGGCGCGGAAGCGCTGACGGCGCTCCAGCACGTGGTCTACGATGGCGTTCTGATGGACTGCGAGATGCCGGAAATGGACGGCCTGGAGACCACCGCACGCGTGCGCGGCTGGAAGGCCGGGGCGCACAATGCCGCCATTCCCATCATCGCAGTGACGGCGCACGCGCGTACGGTCGATCGGGAACGCTGCCTGCGGGCCGGTATGAACGATTACCTGTCCAAGCCAATCGATGCGCAGGAACTCGCTCGCGTGCTTTCCCGCTGGCTCGGGACGCCGGGAGAGAAGGCGCCCCTTTCCGAAACCGGCCCGATTTTCGATTGGGACAGCCTGCTCGAGCGATTCGGCGGCAGGCAGGAACTGGCGGACCAGATGATTCATCAATTCGTGGAGGAGACTCCGCAGAGGCTGAAACAACTCAAGTGCCGCATTGACTCCCGCGATGGCAGCGGCACCAGAACGCACGCCCAATTGCTGCGCAGTACCGCAGCCGCCGTCTCCGCGCTCTCGCTGTGCGCCTTGGCCTCGGCGGTGGAGGATGCCTGCGTCCGTTGCGAGTTCGGCCGGGCGGCCGGATTGCTGCCTCAGATGGAAGACCACTTCCGCCAGTTCGCGCGCGCGGTTCAGTCCCGCTAACATCACGCGCGCCAGCCATCGCCACGGCCAAAAATCCGATAACGGACTTGCGTCTCCCGCACCCCTTGTGATAGTGTTCAACCACTTGTTAATAGCAGTGCCAAGATCTGCCTGCTAAGGAGGAGTGCCGGGATGCTGCTTGCTCCGGTCATCTGGGTCCTGACGGTAGTCATCTGTTATTTTTTCATTGCGAAGACCTGGTGGTTTCCGCCGCCGATTAATCCGAGCACGGCCTGGCCTACGACGCCCAGTTCATGCGCACCCTGGTCGTGGTCGGCATTATCTTCTTCCTGGCGCAGTTCGCCCTGGGCTATGTGATCGTAAGGTTCCGCAACGACGGCGGCCGCGCCACCTATTCCCACGGCAACAACAAACTCGAAACCCTCTGGACCAGCGCCACCGCGATGCTGTTTCTGGGCCTGGTGGTGATGGGCACCAAGATCTGGGCGGGCGTGCATTTCGACGAAGCGCCGCCCGACGCGATCCCCATCGAAGTGATGGCCAAGCAGTTCGCCTGGAGCTTCCGCTATCCCGGTGCCGGACGGCAAGTTCGGCCACACCGATCTGAAACTGGTCAACGATGCCGCGCGGCAACCCGTTCGGCCTCGATCGACAAGGATCCCGCCGGCAAGGACGATATCGTCAGCGCCTCGCTGAAAGTCCCGGTCGGCAAGCCCATCAAGCTGATCATGCACTCCCGCGACGTGATCCACAATTTCTTCGTCCGCGAACTGCGCATGAAGCAGGATATCGTGCCCGGCATGGAGATCCCGCTGCATTTCCAGGCCGACAAGATCGGCATCTACGAAGTTCCCTGCTCGGAACTGTGCGGGCTCGGCCATTTCCAGATGCGCACCACCATGCAGGTGATGAGCGAGGCCGATTTCGAACAATGGAAGCAGCGAGCAAGCTGCCAATAAGTAATGACTCTCCGGTCGTCCAATATTCCCTGAGGTGAAACTTATGTCCGCTCCCGTAGCTCATACGGCGCATCACGCGCCGCAAGGCTTCATCCGGAAGTACGTCTTCAGCCTGGACCACAAGGTGATCGGCATCCAGTATTACTTCCTGGGCCTGTTCTCGGTGTTTATGGGCATGTCGCTGTCGCTGCTGATGCGCTTCCACATGGTCAACCCCAACGTCGCCGGTCAAGTGGTTCGCGCACGCTCTGGCCCACGGCGGCGGCGGGCGGCATCATGACGCCGGAACTGTACCTCTCGCTGATGACCATGCACGGCACCATCATGGTGTTCTTCGTGCTGACCACCGTGCCGCAGAGCGGCTTCGGCAATTACTTCCTGCCCATCCAGATCGGCGCCGAGGACATGGCCTTCCCGGTGCTGAACATGATGTCGTTCTGGACCACCTTCGTGGCGCTGGTGGTGATGGTGTCGGCGTTCTTCGTGCAGGGCGGCGCGCCGCTCTCCGGCTGGACCGCCTATCCGCCGCTCAGCGGCGCCGGGCGCGCTCACCGGGCCGGGCGAAGGCATGGGGCAGAACCTGTGGATCCTCAGCATCGCGATCTTCTGCGGCGCCTCGCTGATGGGCGCCATCAACTTCATCGCCACCACGGTCGATCTGCGCTGCAAGGGCATGACCCTGATGCGCATGCCGCTCACCTGCTGGACCTGGCTGGTCACCGCCATCCTCGGCCTGCTGGGTTTCGCCGTGCTGCTGGCCGCCGGCGTTCTGCTGCTGCTCGACCGCACCGCCGGCACCAGCTTCTTCCTGCCGGCCGGCATGATGATCAGCGACCAGATCATCGCCAACCACAAAGGCGGCTCGCCGCTGCTCTGGCAGCACCTGTTCTGGTTCTTCGGCCATCCCGAAGTCTACATCGCCATTCTGCCCGGCATGGGCGTGACTTCGCACCTGCTCTCCACCTTCTCGCGCAAGCCGATCTTCGGCTACAGGGCCATGGTGTACGCCATCCTCAGCATCGGCTTCCTGGGCTTCCTGGTGTGGGGCCATCACATGTTCATGAGCGGCATGAACCCCTATTCGGCCATGGCGTTCTCGATCCTGACCATGTGCATCGGCGTGCCTTCGGCCATCAAGACATTCAACTGGATCGGCACGCTGTGGGGCGGCAAGATCCACTTCACCACCGCCATGATGTTCGCGCTGGGCTTCGTTTCGCTGTTCGTTACCGGCGGCGTGAGCGGCATCTTCCTGGGCCAGCCGGCGCTCGACCTGTACTTCCACGACACCTATTTCGTGGTGGGCCACTTCCACATGATCATGGGCGTGGCCGCCATCTTCGGCATGTTCGCCGGCACCTTCTACTGGTTCCCCAAGATGTACCGGGCGGATGATGAACGAGACTCTGGGCAAGATCCACTTCTACTGCACGTTCATCGGCGTCTACTGCATCTTCACGCCCATGCACTTCCTGGGCATTGCCGGCAACCCGCGCCGCTATGCCGATTTCACCAACGTGGAATTCCTGGGCGCCGCTGATCCCGGTGCACCAGTTCATGACGCTACGCCGCTTATTTCACCGCGGCCGTGCAGTTCATCTTCCTGATCAACCTGTTCTGGAGCATGCAAAGGGCGCGAAGGCGCCCGTCGAATCCGTGGAACTCCACCACGCTGGAATGGACCATTCCGTCGCCGCCGCCTTTCGACAATTTCGCCGGCGTGCACCCGGTGGTGTACCACGGTCCGTACGAATACAGCGTGCCGGGCGCGCCGCGGGACTTTCATCATGCAGACCGACCCGCCCACGGCGGCCATCGTTACGGGCCACTAGTGCGATCCATATGAGTATGGCTGGGTCGCTCACACACGACGTAATCCAAGGGCCGCCGGCTCCTCCCATCGATCGCGGACTGGGGCGGCGGCGGCGGCAACGACGGCCGCGGCGCCGACCGGCGCGCTTCCTTTACCGGGCTTTTCGTTCTGCTGGCCGCCAGCACCATGGTTTTCGCGGCGTTCACCAGCGCGTTCGTGGTGCGCCGCGGCCTCTCCGACGATTGGGCCAGCATGCCCAAGCCGCCCATCTTCTCTGGGTGAACACGGTGGTGCTGCTGGCTTCCAGCGTCGTGCTGGACTTTCCCGCCGCGCGCTGAAAGCCGGCAACCGCGAGCAGGTTCAACCTCTGGTGGACCGCCGGCGACCGGTCTCGGGCATCCTGTTTCTGGTCGGCCAGGCGATTGCCTGGCGGCAGTTGAAGGATGCCGGCGTGTTCATCGCCACCAATCCCAGCAGTTCGTTCTTTTACGTCTTGACCGCGTCGCACGCCTTCCACCTGCTGGGCGGCGTGGTCGCGCTGGTTTACGTCGATGTGCAGGCGCTGCGGCTGCGGCTGGGCCCGGCCAAGCGCACCGCCATCGACGTCACCGCCATCTTCTGGCATTTCCTGGATGGCCTTTGGCTTTACTTGATGGTTCTATTTTACGTTTGGGGGTAAGGGATGTCGTCCCAAGTCAGCACTGCTGCCGCTGAGTCTGTCTGGGAGTGGAGGGCAGATCGCCCTACGCGGTCAACTCGAAGAAGTTCGGGATGTGGCTGTTCATCATCTCGGACTCGCTGACGTTCTCGGCGATGCTGTTCGCCTACACGTACAGCCGGGTCGACCAATCCGGACTGGCCCAAGCCGTTTCGATTTTTCGCCCAGCCATCATCTTTTCCACGGTGATGACGTTCTGCCTGCTCTCCAGCAGCTTGACCATGGTGATGGCGGTGCATGCCATGAATCACGGCAACCGCAAGTGCCACGGTGAGGTGGATTCTGGCGCACCATGGCCGGCGGCGGGGCGTTCGTGGTCCTGCACCTGAGCGAGTGGCTGAAACTGATCAACAGCGAGCACGTGACGCCCTTCCAGAACCCCTGGGGCGTCCCGCTGTTCGGCGGCACCTTTTTCGCCCTCACCGGGCTGCACATGACCCACGTGATCATCGGGCTGATCTATCTGGGCATCATCGCGTCGCCGTAGGCGCGCGGCAAGTTTAAGGCCGAAGACGTGGAAGTGAGCCGGCCTCTACTGGCACTTTGTCGACCTGGTGTGGATGTTCATCTTCCCGCTGGTCTATCTGATGTCGGCCAAGGGTCGGATAGGAGACAACCATGAGCACGCATACCGAAGAAGTCGCACACGTTGGCGCGCACTACCATGACCTTCGTCAAGGTCTGGATGCGCTCTGCTGGTGCTCACCGGCGTCGAGGTCCTGCTGGCCTATGAGCAGGTGCCCACCATGATCATGCTGACGGTGCTGGTGGGCCTTTCGATCATCAAGGCGGCGCTGATCATCGCCTACTTCATGCACCTGAAGTTCGAGCGGCTCAGCCTGTTCCTGACGCTTGTTTCCCGATGCTGATTTTCTGCATCGTGCTGATGCTGATCTTCCTCGGGGACGCGGTGCGCATTCCCAATATGAGGCCGCCCGTATGAAACGACTGCTACCCGTTGCCGCTCTCGCCGCCGGCACTCGCGCTGCCTGCCGGCGCACAGTGCGTGATGTGCTACCGGACGGCGCACGCGCAGAATCAGCGCCCGGGCGCGCGTGCTCGATACAGGGCATTGTGATCCTGGGCGCGCCGCCTTTTCTGATCCTCGCAGGCTTCATCGCCTTTGTCTTCGCCAAAGACAAAGTCGGCCAGGATAGAGAAAGCCACTCGGACAACTACGTTAAATCGGATGTTAAAAGCGATGTTGCGTGGTAAAATCCTTCAAGCGTGGCTTCCACTTCGTCTTTGGGCTTGGGCCTCGGTCAGCCCAGCGAGGATCAGTGCAGGGCTGAATTAGCTGCTGTACTGTCCTCGGAAGCATTCCGGCGATCCCCCAAACTATCCAGTCTGCTGGGCTACTTGTGCGAGAAACAGCTCAGCGGGAAAGCCCATGAGATCACCGAGTACAGCATCGCTCACGAAGCACTCGGGCGAAGCGCCCAATTCGATCCGCAACAGGATGCCGTAGTTCGCGTAGACACTTATCACCTTCGAAAGAGGCTCAAAGACTATTACACTGGTCCCGGCGCCGGCAGCAGCATCCAGATCCTGATTCCGAACGGGCAGTATGCCCCGGAGTTCGCTTTGCGAGGGGAAGCTCCGGCGTCCGCGGAAGCACCGCCCGAGACCCCGGTCCCGCAGTCCTTGCCGGCGCCGGCCGCGGTCCCTCCCACCTACTGGAAGTGGTTAGCTATCTTAGGCTTCAGCGCACTCGCCGTTACCCTGGCAGCCCCGCATTATCCGCAGTTGGTGTCGCGCGTAGCCACGGCTCGCGCCAAACCCGCCACCCTGCTCCCGCCTGGAACGGAGGGAGACGAGATCCGGATCGCGGCCGGAGCCCGCACCTCGCCCTACGTGGACAGCGCCCGACGCGCCTGGTTGCCGGACCGGTATTATACCGGCGGCACTACTTTCCATCGGCCCGAAGCGGCCATCCGGCATACCCGCGATGCCGAGTTGTTCCAGAATGGCCGCGAAGGCCGGTTCGTCTATAACATCCCCCTGCGGCCCGGTATTTACGAGCTTCACCTGTACTTTGCCGAAACCGGCGTAGCCAGCGATACGCTGCGCAGCGTTACCATCGCCATCAACGGGGATCCGGCCTCAAGTATCGACGTGGCCTCCGACGCGGGCGCACCCGACACGGCTACGGTGAAGGTTTACAAAGACATTTCGCCATCCAAAGACGGTTTCCTGCACCTTCAGTTTCAAGGCGCCGAGCCGCGGAACTTCCTCAATGCCATCGAGATTCTGCCGGGGCTCCGTGGAAAAATCCGCCCCATACGAATCACCGCCGGGGATACGCCGTTCCGCGATCATCTGGGGCAGTTATGGCTTCCCGACCAGTGGGAGTCCGGCGGCCGCAAATCCACTCGGATCGTCCCCATTACCGGAACCGTTGACCCGGCGCTGTACCAATGGGAGCGGGTGGGCCATTTCAGTTACTCCATTCCGGTGGCCGGGGAGGGCTTGTATACCGTCGTTCTTCACTTTTCGGAGACCTGGTTCACGCCGCCCAACGCGTTGGGAGGAGTGGGAAGCCGCGTTTTCGACGTTTACTGCAATGGCACCACGCTGCTACAGGCTTTCGACATTATGAAGGCCGCCGGTGGAATCGCCAACCGGGCGGTGATTCGGACTTTCTATCACATACGGCCATCGCCTCTGGGAAAGATCGACCTCACGTTCTCCCCGGTGGTGAACTACGCCCTGATCAACGCGATCGAAGTGAGTCAGGAGTAGGGCCGTTAAATTAACCTGATGAAACTTCTTCGGACCGCGGGTTGCCACTAGAATCCTCCTAAGGCGTTGGCTAAGCCAAGATATATCCGGGTATTCAAACCGTTTGCCCGATAATAAAGCCAGACCTGCGTTGTCTCGCACGGGGTATTGCTTCGAATCGTCGAAAGGGGTATAGCTTCATGTTACGCTTCAGAACCGCGTTTGTTCTCCTGCTGCTCGCACTTGTGTGCGCGGGCATGGCATATTCACAGGCCGTTCACGCGACTTTGCTCGGCACGGTAACCGATGCCAGTGGCGGAGTTGTCACCAACGGCAAAGTGACCATCGTGGAAGAAACCACGGGAATCAGCCACTCCGCTCAGACCAATGAGAGCGGTAACTTCACTTTTCCCGACCTGCCTCCCGGCCGCTACACCGTTTCGGTGGAAATGACCGGGTTTAAGAAAGAGGTTCGGCGCGGAATCGACGTGGCGGTGGACAGTTCCAACCGCGTGGATCTGCAACTGCAAACCGGCAACGTGACCGAAACCATCGAAGTGGTGGCTAGCGTTCCGGTCCTGCAAACCGACCGCTCGGATGTGGGACGCTCCATAGACACGGTTTCGGTGGCCAATCTGCCGCTGGGCACCAACCGCAATTTCCAGGCGCTGTTGAACCTGGTTCCGGGAACCGCGCCGGCCACCTGGCAGCACTCGCAATTCTTCAACTCCGGCGGGTCCCTGCAAACCGAAGTAAACGGCCAGGGACGCCAGGGAAACAGCTACCAGATCGAGGGCATCGACGATAACGAACGCACCGGTCTGCTGCAGATCCTGATTCCGCCGGCCGAAGCCATCCAGACCGTGGATGTCTCGACCAACAATTTCGAAGCCGAACTGGGCCGTGCCGCGGGCGGAGTCACCAACGTGGTGCTGAAAAGCGGCAGCAATAACTTCCATGGCGGGGCCTATGAGTTCCTGCAAAACAGCGATTTCGATTCCCGGAGCTTTTTCAATGCCACCGTGGGTCATGTCGCGTACAATTATTTCGGCGGGAATGCCGGCGGACCCGATCAAGAAGAACAAACTCTTCTTTTTCAGCGATTACCTGAGGATCGAGGATCACGAGGCCAGCACCAGCCTGGTAACCATTCCTTCCATGGCGGCGCGCGCCGGAGACCTGAGTGCAGCGCCCACCGTCATCTACGACCCCGCCACGGGCCTGCAAAACGGTACCGACGCCGGCCGTACGCCGTTTCCAGGGAATCAGATTCCCGGAAACCGGATCAACGCCATTTCCTCTAAAATCGCCGCCCTGGTTCCCGCTCCGAATCAGACTTACAACCCGGCGTCTCCGTCCAACAACTATTTCGCCGCCCTGCCGTTCCGCAAGACACAGGATTCGGTGGATGTCAAAATCGATTACAACCTCTCGGACAAGGATCGCCTGAGCGGGCGTTTCAGCTTCCAGAAACCCGTGCTCTTCCAGGCGCCCCTGTTCGGCAATGCCGGCGGACCAGGGCCGGGCGGTGCGTTCATGGGCACAGGAGTTCAGAAAACGTACAGCACCGGCATCAATTACAACCGGGTCATCGGCCCCACGCTTCTCACCGAAGTCCGAATCGGCGTAGCGCATTATCATAACGATGCGCAGCCCAGCGACTTCGGCACCAACGACGCCACCAATCTGGGCATTCCGGGGGTGAACCTGGCTTCCGATCCGTTCACCAGCGGCATCGTGGGCATCAATCTTAACGGGCCTTTCTCCAACCCGTTCATCGGATACTCCGCCAGCCTGCCGTGGGTCCGCGCCGAGGCCAACATCGACATGGTGAATAGCTGGACCAAGGTGCAAGGCAATCACACCATCCGGTGGGGTGTGGATATCCGCCGCGTCCGCGACGATCTGCTGCAGGACCAGACGTACAGCCCGCGCGGTGTCTACAGTTTCGGCACGAGCCAGACATCCATCGTAGGGGCGGTGACCAGTTGGGGCAACGATATGGCCAGTTTCCTGCTGGATCAGCCCAGTGGCGCCGGCCGCGACCTGGATACCTACTTCCCGGCTTATCGCGATACCTGGTTCTTCGCATTCGGCGGGGACAAGTGGCAGGTCTCCCCCAAACTGACGCTCGACCTGGGTTTGCGGTGGGAACTCTATGAACCTGGCAAACCGGCTTTCCCCGGCGGCTTTTCCAACTACAATCCGTTCACCAACCAGCTCATCATAGCCGGCATCGGCGGCAATCCCATGAACCTGGGAATGCAGACGGACTACAAGTACTTTGCGCCACGCCTGGGGCTGGCCTACCGCATGACCGACAAGACGGTTCTGCGGACCGGTTTTGGAATCAGCTACACGCCGTTCCAGGACAATACTTACGCTTACAACTTCCCGGTGCGGGCGAACAACGCCTATAACACCAGTCCTACCGGCAACGGCTACGGTCCCGCAGTTTTGGGAGATGGCGTTACCGCCGCGAGCTTCCAGGCCGGCTTCCCGGCGCCCGTGCCGATCGTGATCCCAGCAAGCGGCATCATCACTCCCACGGGCACGCTGGCCAGCTCCAATTTCGACGTGATTCCCACGGACTTCAAGAACACCTACGTGGAATCCTGGAACGTTGCCGTCCAGCGCTCCATTCCCGGGCACTTTACGGTGGACCTGGCCTACGTGGGCAACCATGGCGTGCGCACCCCCACCAACTACAACCTGAACGTCAGTTACACGCCAAACTCCGGAAATGCCGGCGACCTGTTCTTCCCGCGTACCCAGAGCTACACGCAGCGCTGGCGCGGGTTCTCTTCCAGCTACAATGCGCTGCAGGCCAAGATCGACCGCCGTTACTACAAAGGCCTCAGCATCACCACATCGTTCACCTGGCAGAAGGGCCTGAGCATGCAAACCGGCGATGACGGCAACCTGCTGTGGTACATCAATACGAAGAGAAACTGGGCGCGCACGGATTTCGACCGCACTCTCAACTTCGTCCAGAGCTATGTCTACGAACTGCCGATCGGTCCCGGGAAAGCCCTGCTCGACCACGGCCTCGCCTCGAAAATCATTGGCGGCTGGCAGGTTTCCGGCATTCTGACCATGTTGACGGGTACGCCGTTCTACATCAGCGCCAACGGCGGCGCGCTCAACACGCCGGGGGAGACTCAGACCGCCAACCAGGTGGCCGATGTCCAGATTCTGCACGGCGTCGGTCCCGGCAATCCCTGGTTCAGCACGTCCAGTTTTACCCAACCTGTGGGCGCCGGCGTATTCGGCACATCCGGCCGTAATATTCTGAGCGGTCCCGGCATGTTCCGCATCGATCTTTCGATGTTCAAGACCTACCAGATGACCGAGAGGTTCAAGCTGGAAGTCCGGGCGGAGAGCTTCGATCTCACCAACACGCCCGCGTTCAGCAATCCGAACGGCTCCTGCTGCTCCAGCAACAATGCCAGCTTTGGCATCATTCAAGGCACGGTCGGCAGCGGTTCCGGTGTGAACGGGATCGGTCAATTCGGCCGGTCTCTGCAACTCGGCGCCAAGCTGACGTTCTAACCGGCAGGGGGTTTGCGGCTATCATTAGTTTTTGTGCGCAAACCCCGTCCCGAGTCCCGGACCAGTCTCTGGATTTGCCTGGCGCTCGTTGCCGCCACGTTCGCGGTTTACTATCCAGACGGGCGCCTTCGACTTCGTCAATTACGACGATCCGGACTACGTCACGAACAATCCGCACGTGCGTGACGGAATCACCCCCGATGGCCTGGTATGGGCACTGACCTCCGGCGATGCCGCCAACTGGTTTCCGCTTACCCGGATCTCCCACATGCTGGATTGCCAGTTGTTTGGCCTGGAGAGCGGGCGTCACCATCTCACCAACGTCCTGCTGCACGCCTTGGCCGTGCTGCTGCTGTTCGCCTTTCTGCACCTGGCAACCGGTGCTCGCTGGCCCAGCGCCTTTGTGGCGCTCCTGTTCGCGCTGCACCCCCTGCACGTGGAGTCGGTGGCCTGGGTTTCGGAGCGCAAGGACGTTCTCTGCGCCTTGTTCTGGTTCCTCGCCCTGTGGACCTGGGTGCGGTTTACCATCCAACCTTCGCGCGCGCGTTACCTTCTGGCGTTGGCCTCCTTCGGCCTGGGCCTGATGTCCAAGCCCATGATCGTGACCTTGCCGTTCCTGCTCCTGCTGCTGGATCTGTGGCCTCTGCGCCGCGGCCTCCGCGTGCGCGAAAAGGTCCCGTTTTTCGCGCTCTGCGCCGCATCCGCAGTGGTCACGATTCTGGTGCAGCAGAGCAGCGGAGCGGTAGAGGCGTTTGCCGCGGTGCCGCTTGCGCTCCGTTTCGAAAATGCCGCCGTGAGCTACATCGTTTACGTGGCCAAGACCTTCTGGCCCTCCGGTCTGGCGGTCTTCTATCCCTATCCTCTGAATCTGCCCGCGTGGCAGCCGATACTGGCGGGACTGGCGATTCTGGCCGTCTCCGCCGGGGCGTGGATGTTGTACCGCCGTCATCCCTACCTGGCGGTCGGCTGGTTCTGGTATCTGGGAACGCTGGTTCCGGCGATCGGGCTGGTGCAAGTGGGGTCGCAGGCGCGCGCCGACCGGTACATGTACGTCCCCATGGTCGGTCTGGCGATCATGCTGGCCTGGGGGGCGGTGGATGTTTTGCGGAAATGGCCGGCGGCCAAAACCGGAATCGCCGTCCTGGCGTTAGCCGGGTGCGCCTGTTGCGTCCCGCTGACCTGGATTCAGGCGGGGTATTGGAAGAACAGCGAATCGCTCTACGTGCACGCTCTCGCGGTGACGCAGAACAACGCCCTGGCCGAACACAATCTCGGCAGCTACCTGCTCGATGTGCCCGGGCGGCTGCCCGATGCCATGCGCCATCTCCAGGCAGCCCTGCGGATCAATCCCGATTCCGCTTCCGCTCATTCGGATCTGGGCAGCGCCCTGGCTAAGGGTGGCCACGCGCAGGAGGCGGTTCCCGAATTCCAGGCGGCTATCCGGCTCAACCCCAATTCTGCCATCGTGCACAATAACCTGGCGAACGCCCTCCTCGAAACTGGACGCCGGCCCGAGGCCATCGCGGAGTATCAGTATGCGCTCAGTCTCGACCCCGGCTATGCCGACGCCCGCAAAAATCTGGCCATCGCCCAGCAGCCGCCCGCGGCGGATTCGGCGGAGGCCCACTACAGCGCGGGGGTGGACCTTTCTCATGCCGGCCGCGTCACCCAAGCTATCGCCGAGTTCGACGCAGCGCTGCGTTTACGCCCGGATTACGCCGAGGCACAGAACAACCTGGGAGTCGCCCTGACGCAGATTCCGCAACGGGCGCCGGAAGCGCTGGCCCACTTCCAGGCCGCCGTAAAACTGAATCCGGATTATGCCGACGCCCGCTTCAACCTGGGTGTGGCGCTCTCCCAGATCCCGGGCCGTCTGCCCGAGGCTATCCAGCAATTGGAAGCCGCCTATCGCCTGCATCCCGATCCCGAACTCCGTCAGACACTGGACCGGCTCCGCAGCGGCCGGTGAAGATATCATTCGTGGGGCTGGTGGTGTTCAGCACGCTCTGCCTGGCGGACGGCAATCGCTGAATAAGTGCGCGGCTCGCCGCAGAATCAGCCGAGAACCGTGGAACTGAGTAAGACAGGCCTCCGGGCCTGTCCCTTCGACCCGAACGCTAAAACGTCACGCCCACCGTTACGTTGACCGATCGCGGCGTCACGAAATGCGTACCGCTGAAGGTGGACAGGAAGTTGTAGAGCGCCACTTCGTTGGCCACATTCAGCACCGTCACGCGCAGCGTCATGTGGGCCGGCTCGGTGTGCAGCAGATTGTCGTCGCCCACTGAAATATCGAACACGTGGTGGGGCGCGATGCGCGGCGGATTGGTGTCGTCGTTTTCCGTGCCGGCCTTGGGTATGACGATGCGGGACGCCCCGTACGCGCCGGTGCAACTGGTGATCGGGCTATTGATGGTGGCCTGCTGGCCTCCGCAATAGAATCCGATGGCCGCCTGCTGAGCGCCGGTCAGCGCCAGCGCCGAGGCCAGATCCGGCACGTTCCCCGCCACCATGCCGCTGTCGTAGCGCCAGGTGAAGTCGATCCAGGGGCTGTCCTTCTTGCGCTGGTAACGCAGGTTGGTGGTCTGCTCCAGCGCCTGGTCGTGATCGATGCGAAACACCGAAACATTTACCGGAGAGTTGAAGATCAATCCGCCGGTCTCCGGTCCGAAGAAGCGCGCCCGCGTGTGACCCAGGGTCATGTACGCCTGGAATCCCTTCAGGTTGATGCTGGAAACGCGTGCGCCCACGCCGTCCAGCTTGCTCTTCCGCCAGGAAATCGGAAAGGTGACCGGGGTGTTGAACAGCACGTCGAAATCATAAGCTCCGTTGGTGTATTTCCAGAAATAGTTGGCGTCCACCAGCAGGAACTTTCCGATGGCCTGTTGCAGGCCTGTGTTGAACTGGTTGCGGGTACCGGGCCGGAGCGGCGCCGAGGCGTAGGCGCCGAACACATTCGTAGCGAGGCCGCCCACTCCCGACGCGCTGGAAAGCAGCAGATTCTCGTTGTACGGCGTTTCGAACGTGCGGGCGAACGAGGCGCGCAGCACCGTCCCGGTCTTCTTGATCTGATACGATGCGCCGGTGCGGGGTTCCACTCCGTGCGCTGCACTGAGCCCGTTGTACTGGTCGAGGCGCAGGCCCCCGTTCACCGACCAGTTTCCGAGGGTCACCGAATCCTGCACGTACACCGCGTATTGATTGATATTGCCGGAGTCGCGGAAGCGGAACAGCGTGCCGCCGCGCGTGAGATCGTACGGCACCAGGCCGGGAGCGGTGTTGGGATCGGCCAGAAATGTGGGGTCGGTGATACCCATGGCGAAGTCTTCAAACAGGCGGGTCTGCTTCAACTCGGTCCCGACCTTCAGATTGTGCCGGCCCTTGACCATCGAAATATCCGCCCGGATGCCATAGTTGAGCAGGTGACGGTCCTGCGACAAGGTCGCCGGCAAATCCTGGAAGGGATCGCGGCTAGGATAGTAGTTCACGAAATCACGCCGTACCCAGGGATTTATGGTGAGCAGCGTATTGGCGCCGTACGTGTGCTGGTAGCCCGGCGCGATATTGAAGCTCAGCACGCGCTGCCGCTGGTCCTGGTTCGGCTGATCGTAGGTGTTGGGAATCTGAAACCAGTTGCGCGCGCCAAACAGGTTCAGATGAAAGCTGTCCGTGCCGTTGGGCTGGAAGTCTACGCGGTCGAAGAGAGTCTCGTTGTTCCCCACGTCGTGCATCGGGTAGAACTCGGGGGTGTCCAGAAAGCGGCCGGAGCGGTCGGTATTCAGAACCAGGAAGTCGCCGAATTTTGCCGACCCGATCCCCAGCGATGCCTTCTCGCCCACCGTGCCGAACGAGCCATAGGTCGCGTCGAAGCTCCCGAACAGCGGCTTGCCGAGCCCCGACCTGGTCACCGCGTCCACCACCAGGCTGGTCTTGTCGCCGTACTCCGCCGGCGCAGATCCGGTGATCAGCTCCAGAGATTGAAATGCGTTCTCGGGCATCTGCGTGGAAAAGGCTTTGCTCTGCTGATCGCTGATCGGCTGGCCGTCGATGTAATAGCTGGTCTGGGCGTGATCGCCCAGCGGATGAAAGAACCCGTTCGAGTCCGCCACCACGCCCGGTGCGCTCAAAGTGATCGCGTCGCTTAATCCCGAGGCTGGCGAGGAGACTGGCAGCGTGGCCAGGGAACTCCGGTCCACGTCGTTGTGCGCCGTGGGAATGTTCTCCAGGAGATCGGAATTGGAAGCTTCCACCTGGATGGTGGTCTGCGCGCCGGCCAGGGTCAGTTTAATTTCCAGATTCATGGGTACCGTGGAGCGCACCGCCAGATCCTGCTGCCAGGTTGAAAAGCCGGCGGACTTGACCGAGAGATGATAGCCGTTGAGCGGAACGTTGGTGAACCGGAAGGTGCCCGATTGATCCGTATTTTCCATCTGCTGATAGTTCGAGAGCGGATTGTGCAGCGATGCCGTGGCGCCTGCGATGGCCGCGCCGGAAGGATCCGTGACTACGCCAATCACGGTGCCTGAACTGATGGACTGGGCCCACGCGGCGCACGACAGACACAAGAAGAGGAAAGCACACCGGGATGTCACGTTCCCAGTATCGGTACGATAGGAAGAGCGGGCCCATGGCAATCTGACACGCGGGATGGATTTGGCCATGAGCGGGCTGATTTTCGCCGCTGGCGGACGCCGTTGTGCTGCGCCGCCGTTCCATCCCGCTGGCGGCCATTTGTGTGCCGTTCATCGCGAATTCTGGTCCGTTTATGAGTTTTTCGTCTCCATCCGGCGAGTTTCAAGATAAATCCATGGGAATGGCTTTTCCGCCAATCCGCACACTAATCGTGGATGACGAGCCTATTGCCAGGCAGGTTCTGCGCGAGGAATTGGACGGTTTCGAGGAAGTGGAAGTCGTGGGAGATGCTGAGAATGGCGAGACCGCGCTGCTCGAAATCGCGCGCCTGAGGCCCGACCTGGTGTTCCTGGATCTGGAGATGCCCGGAGTGGGTGGTTTCGACGTGATTCGCCGGCTTCCGGCGGGCGTTCTCCCGATCGTCGTGATCGTGACCGCTTACGATCAGCACGCCATCCACGCCTTCGAAGCGGGTGCGCTCGACTATCTGTTGAAGCCGGTCAGCCGGGAGCGGCTGGAAAAAGCGTTGGACCGGGTTCGCGGGCTCCGCGGGCGGATTCCGGAAGTGGCCGAATCGCTGGTACGGTTGAACGAAGCCGGCGAACCCAGAAGCCGTAAGGTAGTGGGCCGGAGCGGAGAGGAATATTACCTGCTGGATCTCGACGATGTGCTGGCATTCCAGGCCGAGCACGAGATCGTCTGGATCCTGACCGCGCGTCACAAATATATGGCTACCCAGGCGCTGCGCCATATCGAAGGCCGTCTGCAGGATTCCTGTTTCCAGCGCGTCCATCGCAATGCCCTGGTGAATGTCGATCACGTGCGCAAGATGGCTCCGCTCAGCAGCCAGCGCTGGATGCTCACGCTCAGTAATGGCCAGGAATTCATTGTGAGCAAGCGCCAGGCCGGAAATGTGCGCCGGCTGCTGCGGTGGTAGTGCTACCGGGCGGCGGCGGCCACGGCATCTTTGGCGATGGCCAGGCTGAAGTTGCAAGTCGCGTGATGATTCCGGCATCCGGCCACGGTCCGCATGCATTCGCAGGGGCAGCGCCGCGTATTGAGCTGCTTCAGCAGCGCGGGCAGCTTGGCCGCCGGCACCCCGCTCAGATCCACGCCGGGAAGGGTTGTATAGAAAGGTTCAGCGGCTGGTATCGCGGCGCGGTTCCAAACCGTCGATTGCATCATGATGCAGGTGAAGCCGAGAATAAGGAGGACGCACGCCGCCAAAGAGATAGCCGCGCGGCGGGCAGTCCGGTCGCTGGATGGGCTTCGACTCGTCATGGCGGCTCGATCAGTATGAACGCGAGGTTGTGGATGAAATTAGGGGTTTCTTACCGCCGGCCTTCCGGCGGCGGCCAGCGGGCGATTTCGCGCCCCCGGCGGGTTGACTGACCATGCCCGGATTGACCCAGCCCCTGCTGATCAATATTCTCGGCCATGCCGGGGGCGCGCTCATTTTCGCCATCTTCCTGATCCTGCTGTTCAGCGCGCGCGGATGGTCGGGCAGCCGGGGCCGGACTCTTTCGGCGCTGGCCGCCTCGCTTTCGCTGGCATGGAATCTGGGCTCCCTGGTAGTGCTGATGTGGCCGGGGTTGTCCGCGCCGCTGATGAACCTGGTGGTGGCCGTCAGCTTTTCGGTGTTGAGCCTGCTGCCCGCGGTGCTGCTGCACATCTCTCTCGAAGGCAGCCAGAAGCCCCTGGTGGCGGCTGGATATCTTTTGAGCAGCACTGCCGTGTTGATGCATTTTTGGGAGATCGGCGGCAACGGCGCCAGGCTGCACCAGACGGCGCTGCTCCTCATCACCATCGGCTTTCTGGTGTTGACCGCGATTGCCGTGACCACCATCTGGCTGCGCCGCGGTGTGCCGCAGCGGCATGGCGGCGGGCGGATTACCGCATCGATGTGCCTGGCGCTGTTTGCCATGTCGTTCGTCCACTTCGGAACCGGACACGCGGCACAGGTCTGGAGCTCCGAACTGGTGGTCCATCATGCGGGCATTCCTCTGGCGCTCTTCGTGCTGCTGCAGGATTACCGCTTCGTGCTGCTGGATGCGTTCGTGCGCTTCCTGGCGAACGCACTGCTGGCCGCGGTGCTGACAGGCCTGGTGATCGAGGCGGCATTCCGGCTGGTGCTGGTAGAGCGGGTGGCGCGGGAGCCGCTCCAGGAAGCCTTACTGCTGGTGAGCGTTTGCCTGTTCCTGGTGTTCTTTGCCTGGCTGCGCAATCGCGTGCAGGCCTGGCTCACGCACGCTGTATTTCGTTACGGAGACCTGGAGAATCTGGCGGTGCTGCTGAAGGATTACCCGGCATCCCTGACGGAGGACCCGTATCTGGAGTGGGCCGCGGGCACCATGGCGGGCGCCGTGAAAGCCGCCCGGCACGCGATCGCGCGGAGCCAGACGGCGGGCGCGGGCGAGCCGTACTCATGGGCCGAAGCGACGATTCCGGTGCGGCTCGGGCCGGGCGATTCGCGCATCATTCTTCTGGGCCGGCGCCGGGGCGGCCAGCGCTACCTGGGTGAGGACCTGGAGGCGCTGCGCAAGGCCGCGGTGGTGATTGGCGAGCACGTGGAATCGCTCCGCCAGCAGGAGATGAACCGCCTGGTCAGCCAGGCCGAACTGCGCGCCCTGCAGTCGCAGATCAATCCGCATTTCCTGTTCAATGCGCTCAACACGCTCTACGGGACGATCCCCCGGGAGAGCGCCGGAGCCCGCCGCATGGTGCTGAACCTGGCCGAGATCTTCCGCTATTTCCTGCAGACCGACAAGACCTTCGTAACCCTGGATGAGGAGATGCAGATTGTCCGGGCCTATCTGGATGTGGAGCAATTGCGCCTGGGCCAGCGGCTCAATGTGGACATCCAGGTGGATGACGCCGCCCTCGATCTCCTGATCCCGGTACTCTCCATCCAGCCGCTGGTAGAGAACGCGGTCAAGCACGGCGTGGCGCTCCGCACCGAACCGGGTTATGTGCGAATCCAGGTGACGCGCGCCGCCGGCGAGCTTCGCATCCGGGTGGAGAACAGTGCGAGCGGCGCGCCGGCGGCGAGCGCGGGCACAGGGGTCGGGCTGCAAAACGTCCGGCGGCGGCTTGAAATCTGCTATGGCGCCGGCGCGGGAGTGCAACTCGCCTTCCACGCGGACACCACAGCCGTGGAATTATGGATTCCCCTGGATGTGGTTTCCGGATTGCACGCGGGCGATGCGAAGCCGGATAGTAGAGGGTATGAAAAAAGCCATCTCCCCGCCGCGGACCGTGGATGAATACCTGGAACGGGTCCCGGAGCCGGCGCGCACTACGTTGACGCGGGTTCGCGCCACCATCCGGTCCGCTGTTCCGCCGGAGGCTACCGAAGCCATCAGCTACCAGATGCCCGTGTTCAAGTACAAAGGGCTGCTGTTCGGGTACGCGGCGTTCGCCAACCATTGCAGCCTGTTTCCCATGGGTTCGGCGGTGATCGCCACGTTCCAGAAGGAGCTGGCGAAATTCGAGACATCGAAAGGCACGATCCGTTTTCCCGTGGACAAGCCTCCCTCCGCCGCGCTGATCCGGAAGATGGTGAAAGCGCGCGTCGCCATGAACGACGCAGAAGAAGAAATAAGGCGCGCTCCGGTTGACATCCGACACAAGCGGGAGTATTGTTGTGAAGAATGTCGACACGAGAGGAAAAAGAGCGCATCGCGCTCCTCCAGGGAACGCTCGATCTGCTGATCCTGCGCACCCTGGTTTTCGGACCCGAGCATGGCCTGGGTATTGCCCGGGCGATCCAGAAGCAGTCGGATGACGTCCTCTTGGTGGACCACGGCTCTTTGTACCCGGCTCTCCAGCGCCTGGAAGCACAGGGCTGGATCAGGGCCAAATGGGGAGTCTCGGGGAACAATCGGCGGGCCCGGTTCTACGAACTTACGGCTGCCGGCCGCCGGCAGTTGACGCATGAGGCCGGGCAGTGGCGCAAGCTGGTGGCCGCCATCGGCCGTGTTCTGGGACCTGAAACCGTGGAGGGGTAAAGATGTTTTGGCGCCGGCGCCGGTTGGGCGACTTCTCTTCTGAGATTCAAAGCCACATCGCAATGGAGACTGAACGCCTGCAAGAGCAGGGAATGAGTCCTGCCGAGGCGCGCGCCACCGCCCTGCGGGAGTTCGGCAATCCCACCGCGTCGGCCGAACGCTTCTTCGAAGCCTCCCCCGCGGCCCTATTCGAAACCCTGTTTCGCGACGTGCGTTACGCCGCGCGCGTGCTTCGCAAGAACCTGGCATTTACCGCGGTCGCGGTGCTTTCCCTGGCGCTCGGCATTGGCGCCAACACGGCAATTTTCCAACTGGTGGACGCCGTCCGCCTGCGCACGCTGCCGGTGCGGAATCCGCAGGAACTGGTGCAGATCCGGCTGACCAGCATGGACCGGGTTCGCGGATCGCGCATGAGGAGCAACAGCGTCACCTACCCTATCTGGGAACAGCTTCAGACGCGCCAGAGGGCATTTTCGCAAATCATGGCCTGGAGCCTCACGAACTACGACCTGGCTACGGCGGGCGAACCGCGATTCGTGGACGGCATGCCAGTCAGCGGCGCATTCTTTCACGTGCTGGGAGTGCAACCCCTGAGGGGCCGGCTGTTTCAGGAGAGCGACGACCGTCCCGGCTGCGGCCTTCCCGGCGCCGTTATCAGCTACGCCTTCTGGCAGCGCGAATTCGGCGGCCAGCCCGGCGCCATAGGCAGTAAGCTGAGCCTGAATCGCCACCCGGTGGAGATCATCGGCATCACGCCGCCTTCGTTTTTCGGCATGGAAGTGGGCCGCTCCTTCGACGTGGCTGTGCCGGTCTGCTCGCAGGCCGCCATTCAGGGCGTCGACCTGAATACCATGGGCACTACCTGGTGGCTTACGGTGATGGGCCGCCTGGAGCCGGGTTGGACCGTGGACCGCGCCGGCGCCTATTTTCAATCGCTCTCACCGGCCCTGTTTGAAGCCTCTTTGCCCGCCACCTACCCGCAGGTCAGCATCAAGGACTACCTGGCGCTCCGGCTGATGGCCGAACCGGCCGGCACGGGCGTTTCCGATCTTCGGGAAGAGTACAGCGAGCCGCTCTGGCTGCTGCTGGCCATCGCCGGCCTGGTGCTGCTGATCGCGTGCGCGAACCTCGCCAACCTGATGCTCGCGAGGGCCAGCGCGCGCAGCCGCGAGATTGCCGTACGCCTGGCCATCGGCGCGTCGCGCGGCCGCCTGGTGCGCCAGTTGCTGGCCGAAAGCCTCTTGATTTCCATTGTTGGCGCGGCTCTCGGACTACTCGCGGCGCGGGCCTTGAGCCGCCTGCTGGTGTCGCTGCTGAGCACGCAAGGCAACACCGTATTCGTCAACCTGGATTCCGATTGGCGCGTGCTGGCCTTCACCGGCGCGCTGGCCCTGCTCACCGGAATCCTCTTCGGTCTGGCTCCGGCGCTGCGCAGCACGCGCACCGGCCTGGGGGACGTGCTGAAGTCGGCCGGCCGGGGCTCCACGGACGGCCGGGAACGGTTTGGCCTGCGCCGTTTGCTGGTGGTGATTCAGGTAGCGCTTTCCCTGGTGCTGGTGGTGGGCGCGCTGCTGTTCTCCAGCACGCTGAAGAACCTCATGGTTACCGACACCGGTTTCCGGCAGGATGGCGTGCTGATTGCGCGCGTGGGTTTCGCGGCGATGCGCCTTCCACTGGCGCGCGTGGTCACGTTCCGCCAGGAGTTGCTGGAGCGCCTTCGTGCGATTCCCGGCGTCACGGCGGCGGGCGATACCAACGTGGTGCCTCTCTCGGGAACCTCCACTTCGAATGCGGTCTGGATGGAGGGCACGCAACCGGGCATGGGCCACGAGTGCCTGCGCTCCCATGTTGGGCCCGGCTACTTCAACGCCTTGGGCATGCCGCTCTTGGCGGGACGGGCGATTGACGATCGCGATACCGCCACGTCTCCCAAGGTGGCGGTGGTCAACGAAGCGTTCGCGCGGGCCCTGCTTGGTGGGCAGAATCCCGTGGGCCAGCGGTTCTGGGTGGAAGCCACTCCGTTCGAACCCGCCGCGGAATACGAAGTTGTCGGCCTGGTGCGCAATACCAAGTACCGCGAACTGCGCGAGGATTTTCAACCCGTTATTTTTCAGGCGCAGTCCCAGGACCCCACGGCCGTGGCGGGCGATTCCTACCTGATCCGCTCGCAGCTTCCCATGGACTCTTTGGTTCCGGCGGTGCGTGCCGTGCTGACTGGAACTTCCCCAAGCCTGCGGTACAACTTTCAGGTACTCCAGACGGCCATTGCCGACACCCTGGTGCAGGAGCGCCTGATGGCATCCCTTTCCGGTGCGTTTGGAATTCTGGCAGGCCTGTTGGCGGCGATCGGGCTGTATGGCGTGATGTCGTACCTGGTGACGCGCCGGCGCAGCGAGATCGGTATCCGCATGGCGCTGGGGGCCGGGCGCCGCGAGATCGTCATTATGGTGCTCCGGGAGAGCGGTCTGCTGCTGGGAACCGGGCTGTTTGCGGGCGCCGCCCTTTCCCTGCTCTCCGCCCGCGCGGTAGCCACGCTGCTGTTCGGATTGAAGGCCACGGACCTGCGCACCTTGCTCACTGCCGCCGGTATGCTGGCGGCGGTCGCGCTGGCCGCCAGTTACCTGCCGGCCCGCCGCGCAGCGAAACTGGATCCGACGGTGGCGCTGCGCGAAGAGTAGGTGCGAAACTGTTATCGATAATTGCCGTTCTCGTACCCGGCGATAATCCGGCTGCTGGCGGCTCTACAGACAGAGGGGAGATCGAAGAAATAGAGACACGCCGGCAATCCATCCGAGAAGGTCACCACAACGGATCCCTGGCTTCGTCCATTGAAGAGATACCGGCCCGTCAGCCTCGCGGGACGGCCGGCGCCATCGCGGGACGAGACCGCGACCCCCGATACGCTGCCGGCGACGAACCGGTTCATCATCCACGTCTTGGATTGTTCGAAAACCAGGTCTTCCACCAACTTCGTATAGTTGGAGTCCTTGAAAGGCGTTCCAGGCGCGGGTTTACCTGCGCTGGAAGGGCCGGCGACCCCGTCCAGCCGGATGGGCGATTTGCCCAGTGCGAAGAGCATCAGGTTCTCTTGAAACCGCTTCAGGCCGGGGCTGGCGCAGGCATTGAGGCGAACCAAAGCGTTCATGTCGTTGGTCATGACCTGGGCGGAATTCAAGGTGTTCATGGCCGAGCCTAAAGGATTGCTCTGGCCCATGGTGCGCATCACCTGCCCCACCGTATCCAGCGCCGTCTCCCTGTCGAGTTGCTGTTCCGCGGCATACAACGCCGGATCGGCATAAAGGCCCGTGCCCTCCGTGCGGTACGAGACGCAGGTCGAAGGCCCTACCCGGGCGCCATAGCGATTCACGGGATACTGCTCCTGCGCGCAGACGCTGCGGGTCATTTCCACCTTATTCGCCGGCAAAAACGCATCGCACCGGCGCGCGAAAGCTTCCAGGTAGCCCCCGTACAGCATCTTGAACATGATGGCGTTTCGTTCCAGGTCCACATGCAGAAAGTCGCCGAGATAGAGGTTCGTGAGAACCTTCGCATTGCTGAGGCCAGTGGTGGAAAAGCTGGCCCTGGTAAGTTCGGCGCCGCCCTTGGCTGGCTGTGCCGGCAGGCCCCGTACCGCCAATAAGGCGAAACAGATCTGTAATAGTCGCATTCACCCCTCCCGCTGGGTTACACACTATCACAGAGTCGCGCCGGCGGGAGTTTCCCTGGCGGTCAAGGTCGCTTACGAGCCAAATACCGCGGTCCGCGCCTACTCCTTCGGCCCGATCCCCAGCGTCTTCATCTTCCGGTACAGGTTGCTCCGCTCCAGGCCCAGCAGTTCCGCCGTGCGCGTGACGTTGCCGTTGGTCTCTTCGAGTTTCTTCAGGATGTACTCGCGCTCGGCCGCCTCGCGCACTTCCTGCAGGCTGCCGAAGCGGTCCAGCGGACGGTCCGCTGCCGCCG
Organism: uncultured Solibacteraceae bacterium; assembly: GCA_963853855.1. GTDB lineage: Bacteria > Acidobacteriota > Terriglobia > Bryobacterales > Bryobacteraceae > Sulfopaludibacter. The sequence goes on from CAWKYG010000014.1 coordinate 161,488, forward strand.
CGCGCGCATGCAGCGGAATGTGCCGCGCGTCCACGCGCACCTGCGGATTCAGAATCACGATGCGCTCGATCAGATTCTTCAGCTCGCGCACGTTGCCCGGCCAGTGATACTCGGCCAGCACGCTGGTACGCCTCCGGCGTCAGTTCCTTGGGCTTGCGGCCGTAGGCCGTGGTGAATTCGCGCAGGAAATGATCCGCCAGCAGCGGAATATCCTCGCGCCGGTCGCGCAGCGGCGGCACGAAAAACGGAATCACGTTCAGCCGGTAGAACAGGTCCTCGCGGAAATTGCCGCGCTCGATCTCTTCTTCCAGGTTCTTGTTGGTGGCCGCCACCACGCGCACGTCCACCTGCATCGATTCCGCCGCGCCCACCGGCTCGAAGCGCTGCTCCTCCAGCACGCGCAGCACCTTGGCCTGCGTGCGCAGGCTCATATCGCCCACTTCGTCCAGGAACAGCGTGCCGCCATCGGCCTTCTGGAATTTGCCGATCTTGTCCTCGTGCGCGCCCGTGAAGCTGCCCTTGATGTGCCCGAACAGCTCGCTCTCGATCAGCTCCTCGGGAATCGCCGCGCAGTTCACTTCCACGAACGGCTTCGCGGCCCGCGGGCTCAGCGCGTGCAGCGCGTGCGCCACCAGTTCCTTGCCCGTGCCGCTCTCGCCGTAAATCAGCACGCGCCCGTTGGTGCCGGCCATCAGCGCGAGCTGCTGCCGCAGCGCCTTCATGGGCACGCTTCGCCGATGATGCGCTAGCGCGCGCCCGGTGTCCGCCTTCAGGCGGCTGTTCTCGAGCGCCAGGCTGCGGTGCTCCAGCGCGTTCTTCACCACCACCGTGACTTTCTCGATGGAGAGCGGCTTCTCCAGAAAATCGAAAGCGCCCAGCTTGGTGGCCTTCACCGCCGTCTCGATGGTGCCGTGGCCGGAAATCATCACCACCACCGGCCGTTCGGCGAAGGGAATCTCCTGAATGCGCGCCAGCACCTCCATGCCGTCCATGCCCGGCAGCCAGATGTCCAGCAGCACCAGATCGAAGCACCGCGCCCGGCAGCGCCGCCAGGCAGGCTTCGCCGCTCTCCACCGCGTCCACGGCGTAGCCTTCGTCCTCCAGGACGCCGCTCAGCGACTGCCGGATGCCCGGCTCGTCATCCACCACCAGGATGCGCCGCTGCTTCATACTCCGCAGCCGCGGCCGGCCGCGGCGCTATCCGGTTGGCCTCCGGCCTCCAGGATGGCCGGGATCTCCACCGTGAAGCGCGCTCCCGCCGGCTGGTTGTCCTCCACGCGGATGTGCGCGTTGTGCTCCGCCACGATGTGGCTCACGATCGCGAGCCCCAGGCCGGTGCCGCGATTCTTGGTCGAAAAGTACGGCAGAAACAGTTTCTCCTTGTCGTCCGGACTGACGCCGGCGCCCGAATCCGCCACCACCAGCTCCACGGTATCGGCCGCGCCCGGCTGCGTAGCCACATACAGGTTCTTCACCAGCGAATCCTGCATGGCTTCGGCCGCGTTGTCCACCAGGTTCACCACCACTCGCTGGAACTGCTCGCGGTCCAGGTTCACCGGCGGCAGGTCCGGCGCGAAGCTGGTCCGAATGCTCGATGCCGTCCAGCCGGCCCTTGAAAACGGCCAGCGCCTCCCGCACCACTTCGTTCAGATCGCAGCGCACCGGCTGCGCCGCCGGGAAAGCGGGCGAACTGCGAGAACTCGTCCACCAGCGTCTTCACCGATTCCACCGACTTCGCGATGGTGTCGGCGCACTCGCGCAGGATGCGCGCCGCGGTTGGGCGGCAGGTCCAGCCGGTCCAGCTGGCGGCCGATGCGCTCGGCCGAGAGCGCGATGGGCGTGAGCGGATTCTTGATTTCGTGCGCCACCCGCCGCGCCACTTCGTGCCAGGCCGCCGACTTTCTGCGCGCGCAGCAGTTCGCTGGTGTCTTCCAGCACGATCACGAATCCCGAGGTCAGCTTCTCTTCGAGCGCCGACACCGTGACCGAAAGGTTCAAGCTTCCGGTCCGCGGTGCGCAGTCTCGAGCTGGCGCGCGGCCACGCCGGTGCGGCGCGCGCGCTTCATGAGGTACTTGATCTCGGCCGTGTCTTCGCGCGAAAACAGATCCTCCAGCCGGGTGGCCTGCGCCACCTGCTGCGGCGGGAAAATCTTCGAGAGCGCCTGGTTCACGCGCTTGATGGAGCCGTCGGCGCCGATGGAGATGACGCCCGTGGGAATGCTCTCCAGGATGGCCTCGGTGAAGCGGCGCCGCCGGTCCAGCTCGCGCGCGCTGGATTCCAGCTCCTCGGTCATCTGGTTGAAGCCGCGCACCAGCGAGCCCAGTTCGTCCGCCGCGCGCACTTCCACGCGGTGCTTCAGATTGCCCTTGCGGACCTCGCCGGCAGCATCCAGCAGCGCGGTGATGGGAACGCTGATCTGCTTGGCCAGAACGAACGCGATCCAGGTGGAAATGCAGAGCACGATCACCGTGATCAGGGCCATCATCAGGAGATACATGCTGCGAAAGTATTTCCACATGGACTTCATGTCTTCCCAGGCCTTGGACTGGGTCCGGACGAACTGCTCGTTGCGGGCCACATCTTCCGGGATACGCGCCGCAATGTGAACCGTACCCGCGAGTTTGCCGCCTTCCATCACATCAGCTTCGGCCAGCACGGTCTGGCCGTCGTTCTGGGCGGCGGGGCGGGGTCCCCACCGGTCCAGCGGCACAGCGCCGCCGGTGGGCGTAACGGTGGCTGATTCCAACTCCCACTGGCGGCAAAACCGCTCCAGCAATCCGGGAGTGCGCACCCCGGCCGCCAGCAGTTGGTGGATCTCAGGTTGCGCCGCCAGCAGCGCCGCCTGAGCGGTGGTTTCGTCCTGCATTTCCTTGCTGAGCATCCCGGTAACGCTTCTGACCACATCGATCTGATTGCTCTCTGGAGTGCGGATCCAATTCGCCACGTTGTGGTTAAACAGTTCGAAATTGAACAGCACCAGGAAGAACACCGGGAGGCAACTCAAGGTAATGGCGCCCAGCACCAGCTTGGTTTTGATGCGGGAACCTTCGCGGTGGCTCTGGCGCTCCAGGAAAAGCTTCGCGCCCTCGCGGAACAGATACCACATCAGTGCCAGCATCAGCAGGAAAATCATGCAGAAGCCGGCCCAGAAGACCAGTGTCTGGGTAGGATTGTCGGGTTTGACTGCTCCCGGATTGAACGATCCCAGCCATACGACAATCGCTACCGAGAGGCCCAGCAGAAATAGCGCGATGCCGTAGACGAGTCGTTTTGTCATGGCGGGAACCTTTACATTCGATTATACGAACTGGCGCTGCCGGGAGCACACAGCGAACCGAAACGGTAAAGTTTCCGTGATCTAAGCCGATATTAACCACATGGGACGAACGTCAATGAAGTCAGTGAAAATCCTGCTTGTGCTGGGGGCGTCGGTCTTGTTTGCCCAAGGGCCCTTAAAGAAAGTGACACGCGCGGAGGCGTTGAATGCCGTTACATCCAAGAGCCAGCCGGAGTACCCTGCCATGGCGCGGCAACTGAAGATCGATGGGACCGTGGAGTTGGACGCGATTGTCACCGAAACGGGCTCCGTGGAGGAAGTGAACATCGTCAGCGGAAACCCCATCCTGACCAAGCCCGCGGCCGACGCTGTGAAGAAGTGGAAATTCGCTCCCTTCCAGCAGGACGGCAAACCCGTCCGGGCCAGCGCGCCGATCACCATCGTGTTCAAGAAGCAGTAGTGAGGGAGCCATGAGTCTTACACGGAAACTTTTAGTCGCGTTCGCAATGATGGTAGCGGTGGTCCTGATCATCAGCGCCGCCGCATTGATCATTACCAGGGAACTCAGCGTAGATCTGGAGCGTGCCGCCGACGTCACCGCGCGCGGCCAGTACCTGGCCGGGGAAGTCGATACTTCCGCTTCGGATATGATCGGGTCGGAGCGGGCCGCCATGCTTGCTGCGATGTTGGGCCAAAAGGATCAAGCTGTGGAATACCAGCAGAAATTCGCGACAATGGCATCCGCGCTGCAAAATGCTCTGGCCGAGTTGCACAAAACGGCCTCGAATCAGGAGGCTGTCTCGCTGCTGGGAAGCCTGGATCAGCAGTCGTCCGCGGTGTTGAAAGCCCACGAAGAACTGCAGCGAGCCGTTTCCAACGGCCAGTTGGACGCTGCGCTGAGCATCTTTGCGCAGAAGGTCGCGCCCAGCCTGGAGCGTGTCGGGAAGCAGGCCTCCTCGCTGGTGGAGCATCAGAATCGCGATCTGCAAGCCACATCGGCCGCCACAGCGGCGAAATCCTCGCGCAGCATGGCTGTGACGATCGGACTGGCTCTGCTTGCCTTGGCAATGGGCGGCGCGGTTTTCTGGCTGGTACTGACCGCCAACCGCAGCCTGCTCCATCTTTCCACGGCGCTGGCCGAAAGCGCCCAGCAAGTGGCTGAAGCCGCCAGCCAGGTCTCCGGAGCCAGCCACTCGCTGGCACAGGGTGCCTCCGAGCAGGCCGCGTCTTTGGAAGAGACCTCGGCTTCTACCGAAGAGATTGCGTCCATTACCCGGCAGAATGCGGACCACGCTTTGCAGGTAGCCGGTCTCATGCAGCAGTCGGCCACCGGAGCCGCCGAAGTAAATCAGATGCTGGACCGTATGGTCGAGAAAATGAAAGAAATCGACGGTTCCAGCCATAAGATCGCGCGCATTATCAAAGTGATTGACGAGATCGCCTTCCAGACCAACATTCTGGCGCTCAACGCCGCGGTGGAAGCCGCCCGGGCGGGGGAGGCGGGTTTGGGGTTTGCAGTGGTCGCCGATGAAGTGCGCAATCTGGCTCAGCGCAGTGCCCAGGCTGCCCGGGACACCGCCGGCCTGATCGAAGAATCCATTGCCACGTCGCGCGACGGGACGGGCCGCCTGGATCACATGGCCGGCGCCGTGCGCGCCATGACGGAAAGTTCCCTGAGGGTGAAATCGCTGGTGGACGAAGTAAATCAGGGTAGTCAGGAGCAATCGCGCGGCATGGATCAGATTTCCCGGGCGATTCTGAACATGGAGCAGGTCACGCAAAAAACTGCCGCTTCCGCGCAGGAAAGTGCCTCTGCCGGCACCCAGTTAAACAATTATGCTGGCAGCTTGAGTACGTTAGTGGAGGAAATGCGGGAAATGGTGGGACAAAAATAGGGCCGGAGATTCACCGGCCCTCCTGTAAACCTCGATGACGGAAACTACTCGGCAGCCTTCACGGTATCAACGGCGATGCTATCGCCCGTCATCTTCCCGGTGATCGTCACTTTCTTGCCTGCCACCGACTTTACCTTGTCCTGATCGGTGATGTCATAGATCTTGCCATCGGCGGTCACGAAAACCGCGGGAGCTCCGCGCTTAATGCAACTCTGGGCGCACGCTTCATTGCCCCACATCGCCTTTTTCGAAGCGCAGTTTTTGTCTATGACGTAGCCGGTCCATTCCGCGGCCAAACCACAACTGGCAACCAACGCAAATACTGCCAACAACTTTTTCAATTCCCTACCTCCTCTGATTGTCAAATTCCCAGTCATAACGACTATACTCCACTGTACGTAGCCATCGCAACTTCGGATGTCATTGATAATTAAGACTTGTAAACTGACGGTCTTAAAAGAACAGATACTTCCGCCACTGCGCTTCGCTCTTACCGAGCATCCGCATCAGGTGACGGCTGGTGTGCAGGCTGAATGGCCTCGGCAGACGAGATAGCTTCATCCCCGCCTCTTCCGGCGTCCGGTTGCCCTTGCGATTGTTGCACGGATGGCAGCAAGCCACCAGGTTCTCCCACGCCGATTCTCCGGCTCGGGAGCGCGGGATCACATGGTCCAGTGTCAGTTCCCCGGACGGCATGGTGCGGTGGCAATACTGGCAGGTATACCGATCGCGCATCAGAATGTTCTTCCGCGAAAGAGCCCGCGTCTGGTGCGGAATCCGCCGGTACTCCAGCAGGCGAATCACCGAAGGCAGACGGACGTTGGCACGCGCCGAATGAATCGCATTCAACGATTCCTCCTCAGCGGACGCCACGCCCTTCAGTACCAGCACCAGAGCGCGCCGTGCCGCGCAAATGTTGATCGGCTCGTAACTGGCATTCAGCACCAGTACGGGATTCTGCAGTCGATCGCTCGCCATTCAGGAAGCTCCCCCCAAGGTGGAATGTGCCGCCGTTGCGCGCGCTCCATCGAAGCGCCGGTCCACTCGGGCCACCGTCAGCAGTGTGACCCGCCGTGCGCCGGACCGTTTGAGCGCGAGAGCGCAGGCGGCAGCCGTCGATCCGGTTGTCATGACATCGTCAATCAGCAGGACACGCTTATCTTGCAAATCGCGGCGGCACTCAAACGCAGCAGTCACGTTCTTGCGACGCCCGGTGTTGCTCAATCCCGCCTGGCTGGCCGTCCATCGCACCCGCCGCAACACCCGGACAGAAGGAATGCCGCAGCGCCGCGCAATGCTGCCCGCCAGCAGTTCCGATTGATTGAAACCCCTCTGCCACTGCCGCCGCCAGTGCAGCGGAACCGCTGTAACCAACTGATGCTCCTGGTCGCGCGGCAGAGCGGACGCCAGCAGGTCGCCCAAAGGCCCGGCCAGCGTTCTGACCTTGCCGTATTTATAGAGATGAATCAGCTCGCGCAGCGTGCCTTCGTAAGCTCCATAGCAGTAGGCGGCGTCAAAACCACGAAGGCCGTTGCGGCACAGAGCGCAACGGCCTTCGGCATCCAGCGGGAACGCGTTCTGGAACGGCGTTCGACAACTGCTACAGAAAAACTCGGCGCTGAGTGGCTCGGGAGCCGTCAAACACTCCCGGCAGACCGGAATGCGGCTCACTTCCTTCAGGGGGGTGGCGCAGATACGGCAATTGGTGGGGAAAAAAACGGAAAAAAGAGCGTGCGAGGCTGACCGGACTACGGAAGGACCGACAATCGGGACTGTGGCTCGGCTGATACTTGAGAAGACCCACCTCCGCCAAGCTCCATTGTAGCGGAATTTCCGGCGATCCGCGAACCATTCCGGGCTGTGTCTGTTCCGGCACTGCTGTGGAACGCCGGCGGCAGGCGGCCGCAGCGGCAGAGCCATGCAAGGAGAAGGATGCCGCATGTTATCGTGATAGATAGTGTCATCGCCGCTCAGTTTTCACCTGGAACAGTATGAAGGGCCGTTGGACCTGCTGCTGGACCTGATCCGTAAGCAACAGATCGATATCAAAGATATCCCCATCGCCACCATCACTTCCCAGTACCTGGAGTTCATGGATAAGGCGCGCGAAATGGATATCGATCTCGGCGCCGAATTCGTCTACATGGCGGCAACCCTGATCCATATCAAGTCCAAGATGCTCCTCCCCAGGGACCCGGCGTTGGAAAAGGAAGGAGACGGTAACGAGGATCCACGGCAGGAACTGGTGGACCGCCTGCTCGAGCATGAGCGGTTCAAGAATGCGGCGGAGATGCTCCAGCAGAAGCGCCTCATCGAAGAGAACGTCTGGAGCAATCCGCAGATCAAGACCTTCGTCTCCGAAGATGACGATCCCGGCCTGGCCATCACGCTCTACGACCTGGTAAAAGCCTTCGGCGAAGTGCTGGAGCGCGTCAAGAACCGTCCGGTCTACGAGGTGGAGTCGGCCGACGTGACGGTCTCCGACATGATCCTGTACCTCAAGCAGCAGTTCGAGTCCGTGGGCGTCGATGAGCCGGTATTTATTCTGCGCATTTTCGAGCAGCAGAGAACCCGCCGCGCCATGATCGCCCTGTTCCTGGCAACGCTCGAAATGGTCCGGCTGCAGGCGGTAGTGATCACCCAGAAGGACCTCTTTGGCGAGATCGCCTTGAAGCGCCACAGTAATTTCGAAGCGGTATTCGCTTCCGGCCAGCCCATAGCCGCAATCGAAAAAGACTACATTTGACCGAAATGGAAGAACTGGAAAAGGATCCAGAGATCCGGCGGGGCAGCACGACCGCGCTTCTCCTCAGGAATCGCCAGGCCGGGTCGCGACGATCTGCCGGTATTCGTCGCCTGTCGAACCCGATGCCGTGCAGTCCGCCAACCGGCTGCCAGCGGAACGCCTTCGCCGCTAGAAACCCGAAGCCCAGGCCGTGGAACAGTTCGTCCGAGCCGATGAGCCGCGCCGGAGGATGCACCTTCATCGCCGGACGAACCCGTCGAACCGTCGCAGATCGCCGTAGAAGAGCTCTTCACCGAAGCCCTGGAACCGGCCGTCCTGGAGGATGCCCCTCTCAAGGCCGTGTCTGGAAGCCATCGTGTACGTAGCCGATGAGCCGTTGACGCTGGCGCAACTGGCCGCCGCGCTGCAGCAGCCGGCCGCGCGCATCGACGCCCTGCTGAAGGAACTCGTCGCCGAATTCGAAAAGCCGGGCCACGGCGATTACCATCCGGGAAGTGGCCGGCGGGTACAAGATGGCCACCAAGGCGGAACATCACGAGGCGGTGCGCAATTTTGTCAAGAGCCTCAAGCCGCCGCTCAAGCTCTCGCTGCCCGCTCTGGAAACACTTGCCGTGATTGCCTACAAGCAACCGGTGACGGGGCCGGAGATCATGGAGATCCGCGGCGTGCAGGGCGCCGGTGTGCTGAAAACGCTGCTGGACCGCAAACTGATTGCCGATGGCCGGCCGCAAGAACGTGATCGGCAAGCCGATGCTGTATAAGACCACGCGGGAGTTCCTGATTCAGTTCGGACTGAAAGATATGACTGAGCTTCCTTCGCTGAAGGAATTCGAAGAGATCCGCCGCATGGCTTTTGCCGATAGCGAACCGGCCGCAGCTCCGCGCGGCCGCGCCGGCAGCCGAAGCGGAACCGCAAGCCGCAGCCGGCCCCAGCTTCTGAACCTGTGGCCGGAGCCGAGCCCGCAGCTGAGCCCGAATCCCCCGTGCCTGCACAGGAACAGTAATGGAAGAGCGGCTGCAGAAGATTCTCTCTCAGGCCGGCGTGGCATCCCGCCGCCAGGCCGAAAAAATCATGGTGGAAGGGCGCGTCACCGTCAACGGCGTCACCATCACCGAACTCGGGTCCAAAGCCGATCTGGAGCGCGACCACATCAAAGTAGACGGCAAACTGCTTCGCCCGCCGAAAACGCAGGTCTACCTGGCCATGTACAAGCCCAATAACACGGTCACCACGGTCAAGGATCCGGAAGGGCGCGCCACGGTCATGGATCTGCTGCGCGGCGTGAAGGAGCGCGTCTACCCCGTGGGCCGTCTGGATTATCACAGCGAGGGCCTGCTGCTGTTCACCAATGATGGCGACCTCGCCAACGCCATCATGTCGGCCGCCACGCACCTGCCCAAGACGTACGTGGTCAAAGTGAACGGCTCGCTGACCAGCGATCAGGAGCAGCAGTTTCGCGACGGCGTACCGCTCAGCGGCCGCCGCACCATGCCGGCGGGACTGAAACTCCTGCATGCGGCCGATAATCCCTGGTACGAGGTGAAGCTGTTCGAAGGGCGGAATAACCAGATCCGCATCATGTTCAAACACTTCGGACGCCTGGTGGAGAAGTTGCGGCGGGTGCGCATCGGGCCGATCGAGATCGGGCCGCTGAAGCCGGGTCAATTCCGTCATCTGGATGACGGGGAAGTCGAGAAGCTCAAGCGCGCCATTCAAAAATCCGGCACGCGGCCAAACCCCATGAACCACATCTCCGAAATCCTGCATACCGCCCACACTGATCGCCGTTGTAGGACTGTCCAGCAAACGGTATCGTCCCAGCTACGGCGTGTCCGAGTACATGAAAAAGGCGGGATACCGGATTATTCCGGTGAATCCGCTGGAGGCGGAAGTTCTGGGCGAGAAGGCTATCCCGACCTCGACTCCGTGCCCGGGCCCGGTCGATATCGTGGACATCTTCCGCCGGTCCGAATTCGTGCCGGAGATCGTGGAAGCGGCTATTCGCAAAGGCGCGCGCGTGATCTGGATGCAGGAAGGCGTGTCCATGAAGGGGCGGCCCGCCGCGCCGAATCGGCGGGCCTGACCGTCATCATGGATCGCTGCATTCTGAAGGATCATCGCCGCTTCGCGCACGCATCTTAGCGCGGGCCAAAGGCGGCTTGATTACAGGAGCCAAGACTAAGCCCAAGCCCAAACCCGTTTTTCCGACTCACTCCGCCCGGAGCGCCGTTGCCGGGTCGATCCGCACCGCCCGCCATGCCGGTAGCAGCGTCGCCGCGGCCCCCACCACTGCCAGCAGAATCACGATTCCCGCCAGCATCGCCGCATCCAGCGGATGGACCTCTCCCGCCAGGCCCCCAAGCAACCGGTCCGTGGCGGCGGAGGCCGCGATGCCCGCCACCGCTCCCGCCAGAATCAGCAGCCCGCTGCGCCCCAGCAGCATCCGCGCTACTCTGGCCCGGGACGCACCAAGCGCCACCCGGACCGCGATCTCCGGCGCCCGTTGCGCCACCAACTGCGCCAGCAGCGCGTACAGCCCCGTGATGGCAAGCCCCAGCGCCGCCAGCCCCAGAATGCTCAGCAGCACGGCCGCAGCCCGTTGCGGCCCCAGCCACTCGCGCAATCGTACTTCTTCCGTCTCCACCTTCATCGCCGGCAGGTCCGGGTTCACCCGCTCGATCTCCCGCCCGATCGCCCGGGCCAGCGCCTGTGGCGGCCCTTCTGTGCGGATCGCCAGGCACGCCACCGGCGTCGCCTGCTCGCCGGAAATGCGATACATAAATGGACGCGCCGGTTCGTTCAGCGACCAATATTTGCCCGTCGCCGTCACGCCGATCACCTGCCACGGCGCCCCGTCGGCGCCCAGGCGCACCATCCGGCCGACCGGGTCCTGCCCCGGCCATACCCGCCGGGCCAGTGTTTCGTTCACCACGATCACATGGCGCTCTTCCGGCCCGGGCTCACGCCCGCGCACCAGCCGGATCCCCATCGTACGGAAGTATAAGGAGTCCACCATCGCGGTCGCGACAGACGTGCCTTCCTCCGCCAGCCGCACCGTGTGTTCGTCGCCCAAAGGCAAGGTGTCCGCCAGCGAGACCGAATCGACACCCGGCAAACCCGCCACCCGGCTCCGCAGCCGGCGATAGAAATCGGCCACCCGCCCCCTCGGATACTGCATCTCCCGCAGATCCAGTTTGATGGTCAGCAGGTGCCCGGCGTCGAACCCGGAATCCGCCGCCAGCGCCTTCTGAAAGCTGCGCACGAATACCCCTGCCGTCGCCAGCACCAGTACCGAGGCGGCCACTTGCGCCACAATCAACAGCGGCCGCAGTCGCGGCGAGCGCCATCCCGACGCGCTCTGCGTGCGGCCGGCATCCGCCAGGCTCTGGTCCGACGCCCGCAGCGCCGGCAGCAATCCAAAGATCGCCACACCCATCACCGCCAGCGCCACGCTGAATCCCAGAACGTGCGCGTCGATGCCATGCTGAAAGCGAAATCCGCCGCTGATCGATTGCGGCAGCAGGCCCGCCAGGGCATCCCCGGCAGCATACGCAATCGCGATTCCGCCCACCGCGCCTCCCAGCCCCAGCAGCAGACTCTCGGTCAACAGTTGCCGCACCAGGCGCACCCGGCTCGCGCCAAGCGAAAGGCGGATCAGGATCTCCCGCCGCCGCACCGCCGCGCGCGCCATCAGCAGGCCCGCCACGTTAGCGCACGCGATCACAAAAAGGATTCCCGCCACGCACATCAACAGCGCCGCCATCGCCAGAAACACACCCCACACCGGCGAACCCGAGAGTCCCGAGCGCCGCACTACCGCCAGGGGATCCCGCCTGCGCCGCTGCGCATCGGGATGCTGCCGGGCCAGTTCCGCGTCCAGGCTGTTCATCGCCGCCGCAGCTTGCCGTTCACTCACGGCGCTCCTGAGCCGCGCCGCCACCGCCATCCCTCCCGCCTGCCGGTCCGCCAGTACGTCGCGATGCAGGTAGACCGTCACCCATACGTCGGTGCTCCACGGTGCCAGCATCCCCTGGAACGAAGCCGGCGCCACCCCGGCGATGGTGTACAGTTCGTGGTTGATCCAGATAATTTTGCCTGCAATCGCCGGATCGCCCAGGAACCGTTCGCGCCAGAACCGGTACCCCAGCACCGCAAGCGGGCGCGCCTCGTCGTCCGCCGCGAACAAGCGCCCCGCCGCCGGCACTACGCCGAGCGTCTGAAAGTAGTTCCCCGTGACGCTTTCTCCCAGCACGTGCTCGCTCTCCGCGCCCCGGCCGATGGTCAACCGCTCCCCGGGCGAATACGCCATCACCTGGTCGAACACCCGGTTCCAGTTTTGCCAGTCCCGTAACTCCGGATACGATACCCCGCCGCCCTGCGCCCGCTGCACCAGCACCACCCGCGGCGGCAGCACCGGGAACAGAAAGGCGTTCACAAAACTGAAAATGGCGGCGTTGGCGCCAATCCCCATAGCCAGGCAGGCCACTGCGGCGGCGGCGAATCCGGGATTCTTGCGCAGATTGCGCGCCGCGTATCGAAGGTCCTGCCGCAGCCCTGCAACCCACGCCACCGTGGACTCGTCGCGGCACGCCTCCTTTGCCCGCGTCACACTGCCGAATCGCTGCAGCGCCTCGCGCCGCGCCTCTTCCGCCGTAGCGCCGCCCGCGGTCTTCTCGCGAGTCCGCATGGCCAGGTGAAACTCCAGTTCCTGGTCGAGTTGCCGCTCCAGCCGCCCCACCCGGAGAGAAGAAACCAATCGTTTGATCCACGACACAGGCACCTCCTAAACCGGACGCAATACCTTGGCTACCCCGCGCGTCAGCTTTTGCCAGCGCGCTTCTTCCGCCGGCAACCGCTTCCGTCCAGCCCCCGTGAGCCGGTAAAACTTCGCCTGCCGGCCCAAATCCGAAAGCTTCCATTCGGCACGGATCCAGCCCGCCTGTTCCATGCGGTGCAGCGCCGGATACAGCGAGCCCTCCTCCACCCGCAGCAGCTCTTCGCTGATGCGCTCAATGTGAGAAGCGATCCCATAGCCGTGCTTGGGCCCGTTTTCCAGCGTTTTGAGAATCAGAAGATCCAGCGTGCCCTGCAGCACATCGCTTTTCGGTTTGCGCATCCCATAGCACCTAGACAGCTAGGCATTACTATGCGGCATCCGGCCGCGCCCTGTCAAGACCCGGTATGGTAAGCTTCCACTTCGGCACGCCGAACCGCGCGCGTTAAGTAAGCGTGCGCCGTAGACAATCTACACAATATTTAGTAGTATATCTACACAATGAATACTCGGACTTCGCGCGTAGACAATTCGTGGGACCTGTCGGACAAAGGCAAACGCGCCCGGGCGATGGGATTGATCTCGAGTCCGGCGGATCAGGAGGGGAAATGATCCCGTTCTTTCGAAAACTGGGTTGGCTGGCACGGCGGCACAGCAGGGAGGATCAGCTCGCCGCCGAACTGCGGTTCCACCTGGAAGAAGAAGCGGAAGAGCGCCAGGCGGCGGGAATGGGCCCGCGGGAAGCGCACTGGGCGGCGCGGCGGGAGCTGGGAAACCTTGGCGCGGTACAGGAAGACACCCGTGCGATGTGGAGTTGGACCCTTCTGGAACAGGCCCTGCAAGACCTGCGTTACGCCGCCCGGACGATCCTGCGCAATCCGGCGTTCACTATATTGGCTGCGCTGTCGCTGGCCCTCGGGATTGGGGCTAACACCGCCATCTACAGCTTCATGGATGCCCTGCTCATGCGGTCGCTGCCCGTTCCGGATCCGTCATCGCTGGTGGTGCTGAAATGGCACCTCACGGGGAAGAAGAGCGTGGACGACTCGGTCGTTCACAGCGTCAGCGGCCAGGTCGGTGATGATCCAAAGACCGGTTCGACAGCGGCTATTTTTCCGTTCCCCGCCTTCGAGGAACTCCGAAAATCCAGCCGCGTGCTCTCCGTCCTGTTCGCCTACCGCCCGGCGCGAAAGCTCAATGTGATGGCCTCGGGGCAGGCCGAGGTTACCGCCGGCGAGTACGTTTCCGGCGACTACTTCCCGGGGCTTCGGCTCGCTCCCGCGGCAGGCAGGCTCATCGCCGGCGGCGACGATCGGCCCGGCGCGCAGGAGGTCGTGGTGCTCAGTTACGGATTCGCGCAAAGGCGATTCGGGGATGCGGCCGGCGCCCTCGGGCGCCTGGTGCGAATCAACAATACTCCGTTCACCGTGATCGGAGTGGCGCCGCCGGGATTCTTTGGGGTCGATCCCTCGAAAGCGCCCGATTTATTCCTTCCGTTCCATGCCGATCTCCTGCTCGATCCGGAACAGCCGGCCAGCCGCTATCTGGACCAGCACTATTATTGGACGGAAATGATGGGCCGCCTGCAGCCCGGCGTCTCCTTGGCACAGGCGCAGGCAGCCCTGTCACCGGTATTTGCAGGTTGGGTTGCCGCCACCGCGACCAGTGATCTGGAGCGAAAGAATCTTCCTGAATTCCTGCTGACAGACGGTGCGGCGGGCCTGGATAACTTGCGGCAGACCTATTCTCAGCCCCTGTTCATACTGCTGGCAACGGTCGGACTGATCCTGGCCATCGCGTGCGCCAACATCGCCAACCTGTTGCTGGCGCGTGTCACCGCCAGACGGCGCGAGATGGCAGTCCGGCTCAGCATGGGCGCCGGACGCTGGCGCGTGGTCCGGCAATTGCTCACCGAAAGCCTGTTGCTCGCCGCGCTGGGAGGCTCCGCCGGCATTCTGTTCGCGGTTTGGGGAATCCGGTTTCTGACAAATGTGCTCGCCGGCGGAAGCGGTACCTTCACCTTGCACGCGGAATTGAACCTCGGCGTGCTGGCAGTCGCGTCTTTGCTGACCGTGATGACCGGCCTTTTGTTCGGGCTGGCGCCGGCTCTCCAGGCAACGCGTGTGGATCCCATGCCCGCGCTCAAAGAGAACCGCACAGGCGGACCCCGTTCTCGTACACGGCTGAGATTCAGCCTGAGCCGCATGCTGGTGGTCTCGCAAATGGCGATTTGCCTGTTGCTGCTGGTAGGCGCGGGATTGTTCGTGCGCACGCTTACCAATTTGCAGTCGCTGGAGGTCGGATTTCAGCGCGAGAACATTCTGCTATTCAAAGTGAATGCGCGCCAGGCGGGTCACCGCAACCCGGAGATACTCTCCTTTTATAGCGACCTGGAAAAACGTCTGTCGGCAATTCCGGGTGTACGCAGCGCGACTCTGGCCAACTCGCCTCTGATCGGTGACGGCGCCTGGGGCTGGCCGGTAGTTCCGTTGGGCCGGCAGCCGCCGGAGAAAGCGCCCAGCGGCCACGGCTCGGGCTCCGCTCGAACGGCTACCCGCGTCCTGGGGATCGGTCCGGGATTCCTCTCGACCATGCGCATTCCTCTGCTGGCGGGGCGCGAATTCAACGAGCGCGACCGCCAGGGCACTCCGCCCGTCGCCATCGTGAACCAGGCCTGGGCCAAGGTGAATCTCGACGGAGCAAATCCAGTGGGCCGGCACGTCACCAGCTTTGGTCTGCGCATGAAGCCACAGGAGATGGAAATCGTCGGCCTGGCAAAAAACGCGAAGTATGACGACCTGACGGGTGACTTTCCGGCGGTAGTTTACTTGCCCTTCGAACAAAACCTCGACGTCCCCGTTGACGAGATGACCTTCTTCCTGCGTACCGCGGCCAATCCCCTGGGGTACGCCGGCGCCGTTCGCGAGATCGTGCACCAGGCCGACCCGCGAATTCCGGTCGCGGGTCTAACCACGCAGACCGCGCAGATCGGGCGCGAAATGAGCCAGGAGACACTGCTCGCGCGGCTGTGCACGCTGTTTGCCTTGCTGGCGCTCGCGATAGCGTGCGTTGGGTTGTACGGCACAACGTCGTACACAGTCGAACGGCGTACCAGCGAAATCGGGATCCGCATGGCACTCGGGGCGCGGCCGGCAACGGTAGTCTGGATGGTGCTGCGCGACGTGCTGATCCTCTCGCTCCTGGGGCTCGCCATCAGTTTGCCGGCGGCAGTGGGCGCTTCGAAACTGCTCGAGTCCTTTCTCTTCGGAGTGAAGCCCGGCGATCCGCGCGCGGTGGCGGCCGCTGTGGCCATCCTCTTCGCCGCCGCGCTCTCCGCAGGCTTCCTGCCTGCATGGAAAGCCTCTCGCATCGACCCGATGACTGCCGTACGTCATGAGTAACTTGCCTCCGCCCACCCCTTGACGCCGGGCGCGCCGCGGCGCATAGTATACCTAGCCGTCTAGAGTATGCGCCTCCTGATCCGGCATTTCTTCGAACGGTTTCTGGATAAAGAATCTCTTTCGCCGCAAGGAGAGCCCGAAGCCAATCTCACCCAGACCCTTGGTTTTCTTGCGGTCCCGGGTGCCTTCATCGTCATCCTCTTCCAGCCCCTCACCTTTCACGGCTGGGACCTGGCCATGATCCGCTGCTTCTTCATTTCCTTTTCCATGATCGTGATGGGCTTCCTGGTGGTCTTTGAGTGGGACGCCCTGTTCCCCGATCGCCGCGATTATCAGATCCTCACACCCCTGCCGGTCGGCCTCTGGACTCTGTTCCTCGCCAAGGCGCTGGCTTTCGCCCTCTTCCTGGGCGTGTTCCTCCTGGATGTCAATTTCTTCTCGGCCCTCATGTGGCCGGGCATCGATAACGGTAAGGACGTCTTCGGCGCCATGGGCGCGCATCTGGCCATCGTCATGTTGAGCGGTCTGTTCGCCGCCCTGTCCATGGCCGCCATCCAGGGAGTGCTCATCACCGTGCTCCCCGCCGCTGCATTCCGGCGCGTCTCCGTCTGGATGCAGACCCTGCTCATGGGCGTCCTGGTGATGCTGTTGTTCCTTTCTCCGCGGCTGGCATTTTCGCTCGCCGGCCTGGTGAAGGGTCGCAGCCCATGGATGTACGCGTTCCCCGGATATTGGTTCGCCGGCCTGTACGAACATCTCCGTCCGGCGCTAAAAAGCTCTTCCCTGCTGCACCTGGGCGATGTGGCACTATGGGCCCTGGCCGCCGCCGCCGGACTCTTCGTGCTGACCTACCTGCCGGGATACCGCCGTCATGCCCGCAAGATTCTGGAGGCCCCGCAGCCGAATCCTTCCGGCCCCACGCGCCTGCAACTCGCCTTCACCCGCGCCATCGATCGCCGGATCCTGCGGACGCCCGTACAGATCGCCGTCTTCCATTTCATCAGCCAAACCATCACACGCAGTATGAAGCACCGCCTCTTTCTGGCCACTTACGCCGGGTGCGGCGGCGCCCTCGCCGTGGCCACCTTTGGAAGCTTGCGGCTCCCTTTGACCCTCTCGTTTATTCTGATTTCCGCGCTACGGGCCGCTTTCAATTTTCCGTCGGAACTCGGCGCCAATTGGGCCTTCCAGGTGAGTGAGAGCCATCACGTCCGGGACTGCCTTGCCGCCACGCGAAAGTGGATCCTGCTTTGCGCCATCGCACCGCTCCTTCTGTTGCAGGCAATTGTGGAACTCGCGAGCTTCCCTGTCACCATGGCACTCTTTCACCTGGCTTTCGGCTTCGCTCTTTCCGTGCTGCTCATGGAGCTGATGTTCCTTGGCTTTCACAAGGCGCCGTTCACCTGCGCCTATCTGCCCGGCAAGATCAACCTGGTGGGACTCAGCGTGATTTACGTTTTCGGCTTCACCATGTACAGCCGCACCATGGCCAGCCTGGAAGGTTGGATGGCAACCCAACCCCTGGCAATCGCCGCCTTCTTCGCCGCCGCGGCCCTGGCCTATGTGGCACTCACCCACTGGCGGACCCGGCTGATCGACGCCGTAGCCGTCCTGGATTACGAAGATGATGGCGACCCGGCCGTGCGCACTCTGGAACTTTCGGCCTGAGCCCGGTACGACAGGCCTCCCGGCCTGTCGCCCGTAGGAGGATCTTTCACAAATGCTCGAAATCAAGGGACTGACCAAGTATTACCGCAACGTCGCCGTCGTCGACGACGTTAGCTTCAACGTCCGCCCCGGCGAGGTCACCGGCTACCTGGGCCCCAACGGCTCCGGAAAATCCACCACTGTGAAAATGATCGTCACGCTGCTCCAGCCCAGCCGCGGCCACGTGCTCCTGGAAGGGCGCGATATTCGCGACCATCTCCCGGCTTTCAAGCAGCGCCTCGGCTATGTGCCCGAAGAGCCCGTTCTCTATTCCTATATGACCGGCCTCGAATATCTCCAGTTGATGGGCCGCCTCCGCCGTCTCCCGGAATCCCTGGTGGAACGTAAAGCCAACGAGTTGCTGGAACTCTTTTCCCTCCACTCCTACCGTCATGCGCCCATCTCCACATACTCCAAGGGCATGAAGCAGCGCGTGCTGATCTCCGCCGCGCTCCTGCACAATCCCGACGTGCTCATTCTCGACGAGCCCCTTTCCGGCATCGACGTCACCTCGGCGCAACTCTTCCAGCACCTGCTCGGCGAACTGGCCTCCCAGGGCAAGATCATTCTCTACATCTCCCACGTGCTGGAGGTAGTCGAAAAGGTCTGCGCGCAAGTCGTGATCATCTATAAAGGAAAAATCCGCGCCGCCGATTCCGTCGAACGCCTGCGCGACCTGATGAATCTGCCGTCGCTGGTTGAAATCTTCTCCCAACTCGCCGAACAGCGCGACCTCACCCAGGTAGCTCGCGACATCGTCGGAGTCATGACCGCACGGTGACGCCGTTTCGACATCTCCGCCAATTCAGATGACTGGCCGGACCGCGGCCACCGGCTCCATTCTCAGAGCGCCTGGAGAACGCAGGTTCCGGACATCCCGGACGGGTGGTTGGCCAAACAACCGGCTGTAGTCGAATCTGTTTCTGATATTGCAGCGGGCTCATCGCCGTGAGCGACCGGGAATTATGATGAAGCGTAGAAACCGCCATCCCCGCAATCTCTGCAAGTTTGTCAACGCGAAGCGGTGACTCTGGACTTCACGGTGACCGGACAAAGCGATATGGCCGAACGGTCCGCAGGCACGCCAGACATGCGGAATTCGTCGCGGCTGAGGAACTCACGAACGATGGCAACATCCAGTTTCAGCGATACCGCCAGGCAGGGCGCGGCCTAGCTCGCTTCCGACACTCTGGTCACGGTCGGCAGAGCCACCGAGGTCAGCAGGTAGCGGGATGAGTCGTACGTCAGGGTGTTCCTGCCGATCTGTACCTCTTTGCGCCCTTGCGCCACCACAGTCGCGCTCGGCTCGTAAGTGACGTGACATGCGGCGGTGGGAGCCAACCTCTGGTGCAACGTTACGCCTGGAATAGCAGCCATCGTCCTTTTCTCTACCCTGGCAGCAGGCAGGCGGGCATTGGGACAATCCGTGCCGCCGTCCAGCGCGGGGTCACGTTCTTCGCATACGACGGGCATATGTGGTTCAGCCGGTCACAGCCGTTCAAGACGAATTCTCGCTTTGGACCCGCGATCCCGAAAAGAACGGCGTACCGCCGCCAATCCGGTTCTCGTCTATCTGCTGAAGCGCATTGCGGAAGGTCGCGACTAAACCCCCATCCCCAACCCCCATCCCTAACCCCCGCGCGCGAAGCGCGCCCGCCCGCCTGTAACCTTTTGCGGACAATCGGAGTCTAAATAATTAAATGATTAAAAGACTCCTGACCACTGTTGCCCTACTGTGCTTTGCTCTCTCTGCCGGTACGGTGCCGAGTGGCAAACAATACTCCATCACCCTCGCGAAGCCTGCTCAGGTTGGAAGCGTCAAACTCGCCGCCGGCGATTACAAGCTCAAAGTCGACGGCTCCACAGCCACGTTCGTCAACAGCCGTAAGAAAGAATTCTCCGCTCCGGTCAAGATCGAACAAACTGGCAAGAAAGCTTCGATGACTGCGATCGAAACCAAAGACGATGGCGGCGTATCCCAGATCACTGCCATCGATGTCGGCGGCGCCGACTTCAAGTTCGTTTTCTAAACAGCCTTACGTTACGGTCACAGCTCCGCTCCGGGCCGCGCGCGCCGGCAAGCGCAAACAGTTATGCCGGCGGCGTGCTGCCGGCCATCTCGCACGGGTATCTCATTTTTTTCACTACGCTGCGGCGCAACCCCGCCTCCGGGATTGCGCCGTTCGTGTCTGGGGATTCCACCGTCCGCCCCGGCCGATGCGCCACTGCTTTCCAAAGCGGATTACAATCGCAGTGTGTCAGCACTTTCGGCTGGGGGACGGATGCTCTGGGAACGCGGCAGTGCGCCTTAAGAGCCCCGGCGTTTTCGACGTGAAGGTTGAGAATTGAACTTGCCCGCAAACATCAAAGACAAGAGTGTTCTGATTACCGGCGCGGGGCGCGGTATCGGAAAACGCCTGGCGATGGGCTTCGCCCAGGCGGGTGCGCGAGTCGGACTGCTGGCGCGCAGCCAGCCCGAACTGGATCTCGCTAAGTTGGAAATCGAGCAGGCGGGCGGAAATGCCCTCCGCATTCGCGCCGACGTGCGCGACCTGGAACAGATGCACGCCGCCGTGGACCGCATGCGCGTGGTCTTCGGCGGCCTCGACGTCCTCATTGCCGCCGCCGGCGTGCCCGGACCCATCGGCCCTTTGCTTTCCACCAAACCGGGCGCCTGGAAGGAAGCCGTGGAAGTGAACCTCATCGGAGCGGCCAATACCTGCCGCGCGGCGCTGCCCCCTATGGTGGAGAAACGATCCGGAAAAATCATCCTGATCGCCGGCGCCGGGGCCTCCTATTCCCGGCCGAATTTTACCGCCTACGCGTCGTCCAAAGCCGCCGTTGTCCGTTTCGCCGAGTGTCTCGCCGATGAGGTGCGCGACCATAACGTACAGGTGAACGCCATGATTCCCGGCGGCAGTTACACCTATATGACCGACGAGATTCTGCACGCCGGCGAGGAAAGAGCCGGCCGCAAGGAAATCGAAGACGCCCAGGAGATCCGCCTTACCGGAGGCGAATCGCCCGAGCGCCAGACCCACCTCGCGCTGTTCCTCGCTTCGGAGCGCTCCAATCACATCAGCGGCAAACTGCTGCACGTGAACGACGATTGGAAACGGCTGGAACAGGACAACATGCGCGCCGATCTCTACACGCTCCGGCGCGTCCAGAAGGTGTAGCCCATGCGGCGTGCGCAGGTCGCCATCCTCTTGATACTCTCAGGCGGAATTGCGCCGGCACAGACTTTTCAGTCCGCCTCCATCCACCCTTCCCATACCCGGCCCGGCATGAACGGCGGGCGGATGTATATGGGCGGCCGGGGTTCCATGACTTTCACTGCCAGCAATGCAAGCCTGGCCAGCCTGGCGATCATGGCTTACGGACTTCGGCCTTACCAGTTCTCCGGCCCCGGCTGGATGGAATCGGACCGGTTCGATATCACCGCCAAGGAACCTCCGGGCGCCACCACCCCGCAGATTCGCGTCATGCTGCAGAACCTGCTGGCCACGCGGTTCAAAATGACGGTCCACCGCGGCGCCAAGGAGGTGTCTCAGTACCAACTGAGCGTGCTGCCCGGTAAGCCTCTGCTGGCCAACACGGCGCCCCCGGCCGCAGTTCCCGGAGAAACCGAAGCCCGTGAACCGGATGCCTTACAGGCGCGGCCTGGCGCCCGCACGTCCATCGCGATCGGGAACGGCGGCGGCCGCATCGTGACCGCGGCCGAAACCATGGCCCAACTGGCCCAACAACTGGAAGGGCCGCTGCGCGAGCCGGTCATCGATGCCACCGGACTGACCGGAAGGTACGCGTTCCGCCTGGAGTGGGCCCAGGCCGATGCGCAAAACACGCTCGCCGCAGCCCTCAAAACCCAGCTCGGGCTCAAGCTGGAACACAAAAAAGGACCCATCGAGATCCTGATTGTGGATCACGCCGAAAATCACCCCACACAAAACTGATTTGCAGCGTCTAACCACTACAAATGCGATACACGGCAGCGTTCCTCCTCCTGGTTTTCCCCGGTGTCGCGGCGTGGAGCCAGCCCGCCGATGCGCCTCTCACCTTCGAAGTGGCCTCCATCAAGCCGTCCCCGCCGCCCGACGGTAGAGCCATGCGCGTGGGCTGTCCCTCCGATCCGGGACGCATCACCTGCACCAACATGAACATGGCCAACCTGGTAACCATGGCATACGGAATTGCGCATTACCAGCTTGCCGGCATCGACCCATCCGATATGGAACGTTATGAAATCGCCGTCAAAGTGCGCGAAGGAGCTACCAAGGACCAGATCAAACTGATGTGGCAGAACCTGCTCGCCGAGCGCTTCAAACTGGCGGTGCATCGCGAAACCAAAGAGGTGACTGTCTATGAACTGTTGGTCGCCAAGGGCGGCCCCAAAATGCAGGAATCGGTGGAAGAACCTCCGCCCGCCGCGGACGCTCCGCCACCTCCGCGCCCCACCGCCAGTTCCGGAAAACCCACCCTGGACAAGGACGGATTTCCAGAAATGGGCATCGCGAGCCTTCATGGCCATCATGGGCAACAAGGCACGCTGGCGGGCTATCAAGGTAACCAGCGCCCAGATCGCTTCCATGTTTGCGTCGCAATTAGGCCAACCCGTCAACGACGCCACCGGGCTGAAAGGCAAGTACGATTTCACCCTCTCGTGGGTCACCGAGTCTCGCGGCGGCGATCCGCGGAGCCGCCGTGGGAGGCCCGCCGGCCGGCGGCTCGCCCCTCGCCGGCATGGATGACTCCGAAGCCGGCCCGACCCTTGTCCAGGCGATTCAAAGCCAGCTCGGGCTGAAGCTCGAACAGAAGAAGGGACCCGTGGAAATGATCGTGGTGGACCACGTGGAAAAGGTCCCGACCGAAAACTGACAGCCCTACGACGGCATCACCAGGTTGCGCTTCAATTGCCCGCAGGCGGCGAAGATATCCAGCCCGCGCGGCTTGCGCACGAAGCACGGCACGCGCGCCGCACGATCGCCTGGAACGCCGCCACGCGCTCCGGATCGGGCGTTTCAAACGGAATTCCGGGACCCGGATTCAGCGCGATCAGGTTCACCTTGCAGTTCAGGTTGGCCAGCAGCTTCACCACGCGCCGCGCATCGGCGTCGGTATCGTTGACGCCCTCGCAGCAGCACATATTCGAACGTCAGCTTCTCCCACGGCCGCAGCGGATAAGCCTTGCACGCCGCCATCAGATCCTTCAGATGATACTTGCGCGTGATGGGCATCAGTTCCTGCCGCGATCTCTTCGGTGGAAGCGTTCAGCGAGATGGCCAGCTTCGGCCGCACCGGCTCGCGTCCGAGTTCCTCGATCTGCGGAATGATGCCCGCCGTGGAAACCGTGATGCGCCGCGGCGAGAGCGCGAAGCCGCCCGGGTCCAGCAGAATGCGCGTGGCCTTGACCACGTTCTCCAGATTGAGCAGCGGCTCGCCCTGCCCCATCATCACGATGTTCAGCCGGCCGCCGTCCTGCCGCAGACGGTTTTCGCGCGCCACCAGCAGCACCTGGCCCACGATCTCGCCCGCCGTCAGGTTGCGCTCCAGACCCATCAGCGCCGTCATGCAGAACTTGCAATCCACCGGGCAGCCCACCTGGCTGGAAATGCAGATGGTGTCGCGCTCGCCTTCCGGCATCAGCACGGTCTCCACGGTGCGGCCGTCGTCCAGGCGCAGCAGGTAGCGCCGCGTGCCGTCGGCCGATTGATAGAGCTGCGCGACTTCCGGCAAGCCCACGCCGGTGATGCGCCGCAAGTTCCGCGCGCAGGCTGGCCGGCAGAGTGGAGATCTGCACGAGTTCGGATGCCTGCCCGCGGTAGAGCGCCTCGTAAACCTGTTTTGCCCGATATGCTGGCTGTGCGGAGCCGAGAGCCTCGCGCAGATCGGCAAGTTCCATGCCCACGAGCGGCTTGGGACATTCTCGCTCCCAGTCTACCGGAATGGCGGGCGCCTCCCAGAAAGGTGCTACAAATGGAAGTACAGGCTCCTGCCCGCAGAATTCAACATGACATCGCCAATCAGTCCCGTCCGGGATATCGAGATGACCACGCTCGCCAACGGCGTCCGGGTGATCACCGAGACCATGCCGCACGTGCGTTCCGTCTCGGTGGGAATCTGGATCGACACCGGCTCGCGCCGCGAAACCGCCGAGCAGAACGGCATCTCCCACTTCATCGAGCACATGCTGTTCAAGGGCACCACCAACCGCTCGGCCGAAGATATCGCGCGCTCGGTGGATTCCATCGGCGGCAACCTGGACGCCTTCACCGCCAAGGAGCTGGTCTGCTTCAACACCAAGGTGCTCGACCAGCACTCTCGCTGGCCTTCGACGTGCTGGCCGACCTGGTGCTCCATCCGCTGTTCCGCGACGAGGACATCGAGAAGGAAAAGGGCGTCATCCTCGAAGAAATCAAGATGGAGGCGGACAGCCCCGGACTACCTGGTCCACGAGATCTTCTCCTCCAACTTCTGGAAGGACCATCCGCTGGGCAAGCCCATCCTGGGCACCCGCGAGACGGTGAAGCGCTTCGACCGCGCGCATGATCCACGAGCTATTACAGCGCGGTCTACGCGCCCGCCAACCTGCTGATCACCGCCGCCGGCAACCTGACGCACGAGCGGCTGGTGGCGCTGGTGCGCGAGCATTTCGAATCGCATGCCGCCGGTGGACGCCGCCGCCGTCCGGACCCGGTCCCCGGCACCCACGCGCGCATCGCCCTGCGCAACAAGAAGGCGCTGGAGCAGGTGCACCTGTGCCTGGGCGTGCCGTCGTATCCGCTGCCGCACGAGGAGCGCTTCGCCTGCTACGTGCTGAACACGCTGCTGGGCGGCGGCATGAGCTCGCGCCTGTTCCAGAACATCCGCGAGCGGCAGGGCCTGGCCTACGCCGTCTTCTCCGAGCTGAACCCCTACCGCGATACCGGCTGCCTGTCGATCTACGCCGGCACCTCGCTCGAATCGGCGCGGCAAGGTAGTGGAGTCGATCATGCAAGGAGTTCCGCCAGCTCAAGAGCGAGACCGTGGGCGACGAGGAATTGCGGCGCGCCAAGGACCACCTGAAGGGCTCGCTGATGCTGAGCCTGGAATCCACCTCCAGCCGCATGTCCAACCTGGCGCGCCAGGAGATGTACTTCGGCCAGTTCTTCACCCTGGACGAACTGGTGGAGAGCATCGAAGCGGTCACCGCCGAGGACGTGCAGCGCATCGCGCAGACGTTCTTCGATCCCAAACAGATCGCGCTGACCGTGCTGGGCAACCTGGAGAAATTCAAGATCGGGCGCGAAGACCTGGTCTGCTGAAGCGCGGTGAGTCATTTCACCGCGTTCTTCCGGCCGAAAATCTGCGCTTCGAAGACAAACAGTTTGGCCTTCGGATCCCAGGCCGCGCCCTTCCATAAATTGCTTTTCCGTTCCAGCGCCCGAATGAAATCCGCGGCGTGCCAGTCGCGCCCTTCCGCCACCTGCGGCAGCAGGAGCCCGGACCGGTGCTCCAGCGTCAGAAACCCGCCGTGCTTGCCCACTCGGAACTCCTCGGGCCGGTAGATCCTGCGGAATGGCGTCAACAGCGAGACTTCGATATCGATGGGTCCTTCCCCTGAGATAGCCGGACTGAACCGGGGGTCGTCAAGGGCCGCGCTCCGCGTAAGCTCGGCGATCTCTTCCGCCAGCGGCTGGCGCCCGGCCAGATTCCCGATGCAACCGAGCAGCTCTTCGCCGCGGTGCAGGCTGACGAAAGCGGCACGCTTCGCCTCCAGGGCCGGCGAGCCGCCGGTGGCCGGCGCCAGGGGCCGGGCACGTCCTTCCCGCAGCCCGCGCAAGGTTGCCGCGGCGCTATCCAGCAGCGCCTCGCAATCCTCCGCCTCCAGCCGGAAGGCCGCTTGCGGGTGGAAGCCCAGGGCGGCATAACTGACGCTGTGATGCCAGTCGCCGGTGATCTCGCCCGAGGTCTGGTAATCGATCACGGAAGGATAGATGCTCTCGCCATCCAACCGGCGCAGCACGTCCAGCATCAGGGCGATGGGAGCGGAGCCGCAGACCGTGCCGTGGTGGCGGTCCAGCGCGTCCAAAAAGCGCCCGGCGTCCAGACTTCCGGCCGCTTCGATGTACTCGAAGTCGAGATCCCGCAGGCGCTGCGCCGTGTGGCCATCGGACGGGAACGGCATGTGGCCGAAATTGCGGCCGTAGTGGGTGAAGTCCGAAGAGGCCACAAACACCGTGCCGGGCTGCCACGCCGCCGCCAGCACGCCCGCGGCCTGAGTGCGCTCCTCCGCGGTCAACGGCCCCACGTACAGAGGAGTAACGAGCGCACCCGGCAGGCTTCGCTGCAGAAAAGGAAGTTGAATTTCGAAGGAGTGGTCGCATAGCCGGTCTTCGGGCACCACGCGGAACTCGCCGGAGAACCGCCGATCGACTTCCCGTTCCCCGAAGGGCGTTGCGATGGCGCGGACATCCGGAGTGGCCACGCCGCGCAACATGCCGCGATGCGGGAACGCCAGCAGCACCACCCGTTCGGCGCGCTGCTGGTGGAGCGTGCGGTAGACGCCCGCAGCGACAGTGCCGGAATAAGCCGGCCCCGCATGCGGCGTCACGAATCCCAAGCCGGCTGCCAGGGAATGGCCGGCGCGGGCGCGGGAGCAGGCGTACTTCTGCTCCAGCAGCGCCTCCAGGTCCGCGGCGGCATCGGGATACCACTCCCCGGCATAGGGCGAGATGTGAACCGTAGCCATGGACTACCCGCAGCGGATGTGCACCAGATCGGGCCGCGACTGTGGCCCGGCCGGCGATGGCCCGCCCCACCGCCCTGGTATCGGCGTGGCGCAGTGCGGACACCGCCCTTCGGCCGTCAGGCGATTCGCGCCCACGCGAAAGCCTTCCCGTTCGATGAGCGTGCCGCCGCACTCCGGGCAGCGCGTGTCTTCCAGCCGGCCCGTTGCCGCGGGCAGATTGCCCGCGTAGACGTACCGCAGTCCGGCGGCGCGGCCAATTTCCGCGGCACGAATCAGAGTCGCCGCCGGCGTATTCTCTGGCCCGGTCATCTTGTAGTCTTTGTGGAACGCGGTGACGTGCCACGGAATATCCCGCGAGATGCCGGCCAGAAAACCGGCCATCCGGCCCAGTTCGTCATCGGAATCGTTGAAGCCGGGCACTACCAGCGTCACCACTTCCAGCCAGAAACCCATCTGGTGAATCCGGCCGATGGAATCGAGAATCGGCGCGATCCGCCCGCCCAGTTCGTGGTACCGCCGGTCGTCGAAGCTCTTCAGGTCCACCTTGTAAAGGTCCACCCACGGACGGATGTAGGCGAGCACCTCCGGGGTCGCGTTGCCGTTGGAGACGAAGCCCGTAGTCAGGCCCGCGGCCTTGGCCTCGCGAAACACCGCCACCGCCCATTCCGCCGTGATCAGCGGCTCGTTGTACGTGCTGACCAGGCTGGCGGCGCCTTGCCGGAGCGCCAGCGTCACAAGGTCTTGCGGGCGCACGGTTTCGAATTCCAGCGTGGAACGGAAGTCGCGCAGCGCCTGCGAAGAGACCCAGTTCTGGCAATATCCGCAGTGCAGGTCGCACCCCAGCATCCCGAAGCTCAGGGCACGGCTACCCGGCAGGGCGTGGAAGAAAGGCTTCTTTTCGATCGGGTCGCAATATGCCGAGTTGACGTAGCCGTACGGCGCGTACAGGGTTCCGCCGCGATTGAACCGCACCTTGCAAACTCCGGCAAACCCGGCGGGAATGGGACAGCGATGGCCACAGGCGAAGCACTGCACCCGGTTGCCTTCCAGCGGCCGGTGCAACTCCGACTCGCGGACCTGGCGGCCGAGTTGTTCGGCCAGCGTTGGCATACTTGCTCCGTTGCTGACCCCATTCTACCGCGCGCGCGGTTACCGGAACATCTCCACCGGGCACCCCAGCGTTTCGACCGCGCTGCGTGCCGTATTGATCGCGTTACCGGACTGCCCTAGCTGGTTGTACAGCCCGACCACGTTGCGCGTCGCGGTGCACAGTTGCGTGTGCACCATGGGGCACGTCACATTCAGGCTGGAACCGCCGGGCACGTCGTGCAGCGCGCAACTTCCCGGCGCCGTCTTGCGGTACAACTCCACCAGTTCGCGGGCGAAGCGGGTGTACTCCATGTGCATCCCGAGGCCCTCCATCAGGGTCACGGCTACCTGGTCGTTGTCCCCCGTTTGGCGATACGCGTTGGCCATTTCCTCGAAGAAGTAGACCTCGGGCTGAATGCTGCGGCCGAATTTCAGCGCATCCAGCGCCTTCGCCGGCTCGTTCAGCCGGAGGTAACTGCGTCCCAGCTCCAGGTAGAGCGGCGGCCATCCGGACCTTACGATGCGCACTCCCTGTTCGGCCGCTCTTTCCGTGGCGACGCGGCCCGAGGCGGCATCCACCTGCGCGCCGCGTACCAGCACGTCCACCGCTTTCTGGTACCACACCCGGCTCTCCGGGGCGGGAGCGACCGCGTCGCCTTTCATGCGGTAAGTGAAACCCGCGTTGGTATAGGGCGGCGATTCGCTTTTGTCATCCGGCAAGGTACCGAGAATCTCGATGGATCGCTGCACTTCCGCCGCCGCGCGATCCAGTTGGGGATGTGCCGCGGTGGCCAGCGCCAGTCCCAGGCCATTGTGCGAACGGAAGCTGTTGGGGCACGAGACCACATTCGCGCCATAGAGCCGGGCGTCATCGAACCAGTCGAAGTTGCGCACAAACGTGCGCGCGGCAAACCCCGCGGCGATCACGCCGAGCACGGCGGCCGCCGCCAGCGGAACCCGTGAATTGCCGGGCGCAAACCTTTCGCACGCGGCGCGCGCCAGCAGCACCAGCAGGGCCGCAAAAGCAATGGCCGGTATGTAGAGGAACCGCTCGGCCATGATCGTGCCCGCCATAATGATCAGGTTGGAAGTAGGCGCCAGCGCGGCGAAGAACAGGCCGATACAGAAAAAGACGATCCTGTTGCGGCGAAAGCATGCGATCCCAACCGCCCCTAATGCCAGACAGGATAGCAGCGCGATGACCGTCTTCAGGCCTTCCGCGCCGGCCAGGTTCCCATCGAAAAGCGGAATCTGGTTGTAGGAGTAGTCGCACGAAAGTCGCGCGGGCCAGACCAGCATCCACAGATATTTGCCCAGGACTTTCACCGCGGTCAGACGCGCCGTCCAGAAATCCGCGCCATTCAGCGGATTGTCGGCATAAGGCACGAAGGCCGGCGGCAGGCTGCCCAGCACCGAAAAACGCACCGCCAGATAGACGGCGCAGGAGAGCCCGATGGCCAGGTATCCCGGCAGCCTGGCGGCCCACCTGCCGCGGGGACCCGTGGTGGTTTCAGGAAACGCCAGGTCCCACAGCGGCACCACGGCCAGCACCACAATGGCGCTCTCCTTGGAAAACATGCCGATGGCGGCGGCCAGCGCCGCGGCAGCCAGCCACGCCAGCCGCTGTCTTCCCGCGGTGCGCGTGCTCCGGATGTAGCAGACCAGGCCGCCCAGCACACCGAGTCCGGCCAGGATATCGGCGCGCCCCACGATGTTGGTCACGCTTTCGGTGAGCAGCGGATGCACCGCCCATAACGCCGCCATCGCGGCCGCCCACAGCCGGCGCTGAAACAGCAGCAGACCCAGGGCGTACACCAGTGCCACATTCACGCAATGCAGCAGCAGGTTGACCCAGTGATACCCGGCAGGATTGGTGCCGTTGCCCAGCGTGACGTAGTTGAACAGATACGAAAGCGTGGTCAGCGGACGGTACAACCCCGCAGGCTGTTTGGGCCAATAGTCCTGATTGAAAATCAGGTGGAGATTCTGCGCGGTGGCCGCGTGCACGCGTTCATCCATGACGATGGCGGCGCGGTTGTCGAAAGGGAATCCGTCGCGGAAGGAGTTGAGATTCGCCAGCAGCACCAGCGCCCACAGCGCGGCCAGAATCAGCCCATGCCGGTGCAGCATCGGGCCGATATCGAGCGTGGCGGAAGGCGTGGGAACCGGCGGCGGCGGAGGTGCTTCAGGTCTCCCCTTGCGTGGCCTGGATTTCATTCGTTGAATCACCACTGTAAGTAATTTGCGCGAAGCATGGCAAGTTTTCCGGCTTTGCTACAGTCGAAAGGGTGGGAAAAAAGGCGGCAATCCGGCGAGCCAGGGAGATACAGCAGACGCCGGCGAAGGCCTCCGCGATTCTCGAGTTCCTGGGGCGGCATTGCCGTTCGGCGAGCCTGGTTCTGGTGCTGTTCGCCTCCGCGCGGATCGTCTCCACCTATACCGTTTTCAATCACACTACCGATGAGCCGGCGCACATCGCGTGCGGCATGGAATGGCTCGATAAGGGGACCTACACACTGGAGGCGCAGCATCCGCCGCTGGCGCGCGTTGCCGCGGCGATTGGTCCTTATCTTCTGGGCGCGCGCACGGTGTACACTCCGCAGACCGAACGGGACTGGCTCCAGCGCGATGGCGCAGCCATCCTCTACCACGGCCACCGGTACGACCTGACGCTGGCTCTTTCGCGTCTCGGAATACTGCCGTTTTTCTGGGTGGGCTGCCTGGTGGTATATCTGTGGGGCCGGCGTTATTTCAACGGCGCGATTGCCGTGCTGGCCGTGTTCTTTTTCAGTTTCCTGCCGCCGGTGCTGGCCCATGCGGGGCTCTCCACCACGGACATGGCACTCACCTCGTTTCTGGGAGCGGCATTTCTCTCCGGCTACGTCTGGCTGGAAGAGCCCACGCGCAGGCACGCCGTCTGGTTCGGCGTGTGTACCGCGCTGATGATGCTTTCCAAGTTCTCCGGAATGGCGTTTTTGCCGGTCAGCGTGGGGCTGGCTCTGTTGTGGTACGTGGCTACCGTCCGCCCGGGGGCTGCGCCGCTGTGGCGCGCCGCGCGCCATCGCCTGCCCACGCTGGCCCTGGCCGTGTTGGTGGCCTGCCTGGCGATTTGGGCGGGCTACCGCTTCAGTTTCGGCAAGGTGGATTTCACCGCCCTGCGGCTGCCCGCGCCCGAACTGTACCAGGGCATCGAGGAGGTGCGGTATCACAACGCCGCGGGCCATCCCGGTTATCTGCTGGGGCAGCGCCGGTCCACCGGCTTCTGGTATTTCTACGAAGTCGCGCTGGCGGTGAAAACGCCGCTGGGATTCCTGGTGCTGCTCTGCGCGGGCGTCTTCCTGGCGGTGCGCTACCGCCGCGAATACCGGCAACTTTGGCCGCCCCTGCTCTTCACGGCGGGCATTCTACTGGTGGGCCTCTTCAGCCATATCAATATCGGCATCCGCCACGTGCTGCCGGTCTACATCGGATTTTCGCTGGTGGCCGCGGTGGCGCTGGCGCGCGGTATCGAAAACTCCGGAGGCAGGCGCTGGGTCGCGCTGGGCGCCGGACTGATGACCGCGTGGGTCGCGGTGTCCTCCCTGATCAGCCATCCCGACTATCTCCCGTACTTCAACGAACTGGCCGGCAGCCACCCGGAAAATATCCTGGTGGATTCCGACCTCGACTGGGGGCAGGATCTCAAGCGCCTCTCCGCGCGCCTCGGCCAGGTTCACGCCGGGCAGGTGGCATTCACCTCTCTGGTTACGGCGGACCTGGAAGGCGAGCACGCCTTCCCTCCTCACATCGCCGGCTACCCCAACGTCCCGTCGCACGGCTGGAACGCGATTGGAAAGACGTACTGGAAGGAATATCGCCTGGGCCTCTTCGATACTCACCTCGAAGTGACGCCGTGGCCCGATCGTGTGCCCGAACAGGAACAGGTAGGGAAATCGATTCTCCTGTACTATTTCCCGTGAGCTTCACCACGGAGGCACGGAGAACACGAAGGAAACACGGAGAACACCAGCGCGAACACTTAACGCGGAGAAATGCGGAGGCCGCGCGGAGATCGCGGGGGAGAATTTCTTTCCCTATTTTCTCCGCGTCTTCCTCAGCGCCTCCGCGCCTCCGCGATGTGTTCTCCGCTTTTCTCCGTGTTTCCTTCGTGTTCTCCGTGCCTCCGTGGTGAAGGTCAAAACTCGAAGCGTACCGAGACCTGCGCGCGACGGGCCGTGCTGCCGTATGGGAAAGCCGAAGAGGCATTGGGCTGCCCGGCGCCCGCGGCGGGGCGCAGAATGCCGCCAGTGGCGATGAACGCGATAGTGTTCACGCCAGTGGTGAACTGATTGTTGAACAGGTTGTACGCCTCAATTGCCACGGTAGCGCGGATCCTTTCGGTGGCGGCAAAAATCTTGGCAGCGCGGGCATTCACGTTGTATTCCGTCCCCAGCCGGTAGGCATTCACACCGTAGAACGGCACACGGCCCCAACCGCCCGATCCGTTGAGCGAATTGAGATACTCCATGGTGATATTGGGAAACTGCTGGCCGCTTACCACCACCAGCGGCGTGACCGATTGCGGCGTGGCCACGGTGGCGATACCTGAAAGCTGCCATCCGTTCACCAGCATTCGCACTGCGGGCGAATCGTTTTTGAGGATCCTGGGAGTCCACACAAAATTGAGAGTCCCGCGGTGGCGCTGGTCGGCCGCCGAACTGCCTTTGTCGGCGGTGACGTTCCCCGGTATGGAGACAATCGGAACGCCCGGCAGAAACTGCGTGCCACTCACATCGTCGATGGCATGGGAGAAAGCGTAAGAAAGCTGCGCACTGAGGGAGCGGCCCATCTGGTGGCGGACCTGCAACAGGGCGGCGTTGTACCAGGAGCTGCCATCGTTTCCGATCTGGTAGACGTGCTCGTGGTTGGGATCGGAGGTGTGCAGCGAATTCACCGTGGAAGTGCCGGTGGAGTTTACCAGGCTGGTGGTCCATATCAGCGTCGAATAGGTGTCCGCCGCCTGTCCGGCCGCATTGTTGATGGTGTAGGTCTCGCCGATGATAGGCGGGATCAGGTTGGTATCGTCGGCAGTCCACAACTTATATCCGCGGGCCGTGATCAGGTTGAGAGTCACGTCGGTATCGCGCGACACGCGGCGTTCCACGGCAACGCTGATCTGCTGGGTATAGGGATTGCGGAACTTGGAATTGGCGAACCAGATGTTCAGCAGTCCCGTGGGAATCGCCGCCGGGGTAGCCACGGATTTTGGAAAAACCGGCGCGCCGGATTGGTACGGCACGGAGGAGAGATTATATTGATCCAGGCCGTTGCCCAGCCGCAAGGCGTCCATCAGGTTGCCGGGATACGGATCGAAATACCAGCCGAAGCCCAGACGCACCACGGTGCGCTGGTCCGGCTGCCAGGCGACGCTCAAGCGGGGAGCGAAGTCTACCGTTCGGGAAGGAATGGAACCGGTCTGGTAATAGGTGGGGTTGGCGTACGAGGGCTGCTGGAATTTGGTTTTCTCCCAATTCACGCCGCCGGTTACGGTGAGGCCCTTGCGCACCTTCCAGGTATCCTGCGCGAACGCGCGCATCTGTTTTTGCTGTACCCGCCGCGAGCTGATGCCGAGCGACTGCCTGAAGCTGGTGTAATTGCGCTGGTTGTTGCCCACTAGGTCCGTAGCCAGGCCGGTGAGCGACGGATAAACGTAGGACCCGAACGGATTGGCCACATCGTCTACGGAATCGCGATTTATGTAGTACTCCACGCCCGCCCGGAGAGAATGCGAAAAGGCGGTCCAGTTGAAGTTATCCACCACGTGCATGTGCCGCTCGATGAGTTGGCTGGCATCGGGGTGAGCGGCTCCGATATTGGCCCCGAGCAGCGAAACCGCGGTGCTGCCGGTGGGCAGGTTCGCGGTGGAGGCCGGGTTCACCATGTGGTCCTGCATATAGCCCGCGCGCAGCTCGTTGATGCCCTTGGGAAAAAACGTGTGCAGCCAGGAAGCCTTGGCGTAGCGCGTATCGATAGTGGAATTGTTGATGCCCAGAAGACCGCCATTGGGCGCCACGGCCTGAACGTTCGGCCCGATGGGCAGGCGCGAATCCATGGCATTGGCAAGCAGCCCGATACTATCGCCGTTGGTGAAACGGTAGTCCAGCCGGACAACTGCGGTGGTCCATCGCTGGGACAGCGGAGTGATTACGTTCATTTGCGGCTGGATCAAATTGATAGCCGCGTTGCAGGCCAAGACGGTGCTTTTGCAGTTTCCGGAGGGAATGAAAGTGCCCGACGGATCGGCAAGCAAAGGCGTGGTGATGCGGTTCATGTCGCTGAAGCGGCCGTTCAGCACGTCGCCATTGAGGAAGAAGAAGAGCCGGTTACGCATCACCGGACCGCCCAGACTGCCGCCGGCATCGGTCTGTTTCTGGAATAGCTTGTTACCCATGGCGAAGCGTTCGGCAGTGCTCCAGGCGTTGCTGCTGTAGTAGCCGTAGCCATCTCCGTGGAAGCCATTGCCTCCCGTGCGGATGCCGGCATTGACCATGCCGCCGGCGGCGTGGGCGAACTCGGCGGAAGGGGCGGCTACGATCACCTGCATTTCCGTCAGGGCGTCCGGCGCCACGTAATTCGCGATGCCCGGCTGGTGCGGGTCGAAGATACTGGTGGTCAGCAGTCCATCGGTAAAAAAGGCATTGGCATAGGGGCTGCCCCGAAAGCTCAACTCCCCGGTGGTGGGATTGGTGGTTACGGCCGGCGCCAGCATCACCGCGGCATCCACGCGGCGCATAAAGAACGGCAGGCTGTCGAGTTGATTACCGGTGACTAGCGCGGAGATGCCGGCGCGGTTGTCATCCACGGCCGAAATGGCTCGCGCAGCTTCGGTGGGGGTGGCCGGTTCCTCCACCTTCATATCGATCTTCATATAGACCGTCTGCCCCATGGCCACGTCGAATTCGTTGGAATCCCAATTAGCGAATCCCGTGCGAGTGACGCGCAGCTTATAGGTCCCGGAAGGCGGTAACGCGGGCATGTCGAACACGCCGTCATCGGTGGTAGTCACGGTCTTGTGAATACCCAGAGCCTCGTTGGACAGCACCACTTTGGCCTCGGGCAGACCGTCCTCGTACTGGTCGCGGACCATCCCGGTGACCGCGCCGGAGCCGGACACCGATTGCGCATAGACGCCCGTCGAACATCCGAGCACGAGCAGACACAGCCCTACCGTTATCTTCATTCGCTGCAAATCCTCTTGAAAGTACGATTGTAGCTAAACTTCCAGGCTGGATAGGCACGCGGCGGGCCAATGCCGGGTTACAGGGGGCCGCGCGGAATGGTATCAATGGAGGGGTGAGCCGTTTTGCGGTGTTTCTGCTTCTGGCAGCCTGCCTGACTGCCCAGCCTCGCGGCGCCCGGCGCCCGATGCCAACCGCACCCACTGTGCCGAAGGTGCTACAGGTAGACGCCGTGGTTACGGATGCCGACGGCCGGCCCGCGCCCCGTCTCACGGCGGCGGATTTCGACCTCTCGGTGGATGGCAAGTCTAAGCCCATCACCAGTTTCAGCTTTGTAGGCGCGCAACCTCGCCGGTTGATCTTCCTGGTGGACGATACCGCGCTGTCGCTGGGCGGCGTGGGACGGGTTAAGGCGGCGTTGAGCGGCCTGGTGGAGAGTCAGATGCAGGCCGGCGATGAAGCCGCCGTGATCCGCACCCGGTCCGGGTCGGGCGTGCTGGAGCCTCTCACTTCCGACAAGAAACTGCTCGCCGAAGCCATCCAGCAGATCGAATTCACTCCAGGAGAGGCGAAGGACGAATTTGTGCTGGCCGCGATCGTCACCACACTCCGTGCGGCGTTGAGCGGCCTCACCATCATCCCGGGCCGGAAGGCAGTTGTGCTGATCTCCGAAAACCTGGCGCTGGCACGCCGCCATCCGGACCGATTCGAATCGCTGGAGGCGCTGACCGCCGCTGCTTCCGCCGTTTTCTACAGTGTGGATCTGAAGCATGCGTCCGCGGGAATCGAACTCGACAATCTGATGCTGACGGGCGGCACCGGCGGCTTGAACCTGGGTCCGGATCCAGCGGTGGCGCTGGCACGCATCGCGCGGGACCAGGAGGGTTACTACCTGCTCGGCTGTGAGAGCGACCAGGGTCCCGGCCGAACGAAAGTCCAGGCCAGAGACACCCGATTGTATACTCGTTACCGCCGGATGCCCTTGGGCGAAGCGGCCCACGACCCAGGCTTCCGGTCCCTGACGTCTCCACAGGCTCTGGCTGCTGCCATCTATTCGCCCTTCAGGGGCGATGCCATCCGCGCCGGGGTGTACCCGACTTTCACCTATAGCTCCCTGCAGGGCCTGAACCTTATCGTGCAGGTGTGGGTTGACCTGTCGGGCCTCACCTTCACCCATCAACTTGACGGCATTCATCGGGCGTCCGCGCAGGTGGCGATTTCAGTGCTTGGCAATACGGGCACTCCGGTGGTCGATACTACATACGATCTGAACCTGCAATTGACCGGAGAGGATTACCAGAAGGGCCTGCGGCAAGGCTGGGTGGGTCAGGCGGAACTGCGCATTCCCGCTGCCGGAGCCTACCTGGTACGGGCGGCGGTGCTGGACGGAGCGTCCAGCCGCATGGGATCGGCCAGCCGCCTGGTGGACGTGCCCGCCGTGGCCGGCGGCCAGATGACGCTGTCCGGCATCGCGATTCACGGAAAGAATCCCGCGGCGCACCGCGTGTTCGCTCCGGGCTCGGTAGTGAACTTCGAATATCAGATTCTAAACCCGGTGACTGCCCAGGGGAAGCCGGCGGACCTGGAAACCCTGGTGCACCTGTATCGCGGGACCGCCGCGGTGTTTACAGGCGAGCCGCAGCCTTTACCGGCCAAGAACCTGGAAAACGCCAAAGTCCGGCTGATTTCGGGAGAATTGACCCTGGGACCCAAACTGCCGGCAGGGCGCTACTGGCTGCAGGTCACGGTGTCCGGCAAGGGATCGCAAAAACCCCGGCAGGCGCAGCAGTGGGTCGATTTCGAAGTGCGTCCGTAGGGCGAGCGCGACCCGCCCAATTCCGTATATTCTGTAAGCTTCATGACGAAAGCGATTCTCCTCCCGGTTTTCGCACTGGCGGCGTTTGCCCAGGCGAAGTTCGAATTCTGGCCGGGCGCGGCCTACGACCCCGCCGTGCCGACGCCCCGAAAGGTGCTGGGGTACGATTTCGGCGACCGCATCAGCAGCCATGCCAACATCGTGCGCTATCTCAATGCGCTGGCGGCGGCGGAACCGAATCGGATGAAGGTGTTCGAGTACGGCAAGACCTGGGAGGGCCGCGAGCTGATCTACGCGGTCATCGGATCGGAGGCCAACATCAAGCGCCTGCCGGAGATTCGCGCGGCCATGAAACGGCTCCACGATCCGCGCAAGACTCCGCCGGCGGAAGCCCAGCGGCTGATGGCCAATATGCCGGCGGTGCTGTGGCTGGCCTACGGCGTGCACGGCAACGAGATTTCGTCGCCGGACGCCGCGCTGGTGACGGCGTACCACCTGCTGGCCGCGCGCAACGACAAGCTGATCAGCGACGTGATGGCCAACGTCGCTGACCATCATCTGCCCGCTGCAGAATCCCGACGGCCAGCAATCGCTTCATCTTCGACTACGAGACCAACGAAGGGCTGGAGCCGGACGCCAATCCGCGGCCGCCGAGCATACCGAAGGCTGGGCCGGAGGGCGCACCAATCATTATTACTTCGACCTGAATCGCGACTGGCTGGGCATCACGCAGCCGGAGACCATCGGCCACGTGAAAGCGCTGCAGGAGTGGTATCCGCAGGTGTTCATCGATCTGCACGAGATGGGCACCGATGCCACCTATTACTTCACTCCGGAATCCGACCCCTACAATCCGTACCTGACGAAGGACCAGCACGACGATCTGTACTGGTTCGGCAAAAACAACGCCAAGTATTTCGACCAGTTCGGATTCCGCTATTTCACCCGCGAGAATTACGACGCCTTCTATCCGGGCTATGGCGCAAGTTGGCCTTTCTACTACGGCGGCCTGGCCATGACCTATGAGAACGGATCGACGCGCGGCCTGGTGGTGCGGAAAAGCGACGACACCACGGTGACGTATCGCGAAACCGTGCGGCGCCATTTCGTCACCTCGATCGCGAGCTGCGAGGTGGTGGCGCAGAACCGCGGCAAGCTGCTGGAAATGTTCTACCGCTACCAGGTGACGGCGCTGGAGGACGGCGCCAAGGACGCGGTGAAGGAGTACATCCTGCCGCGCCGCGGGAACACCTCGGCGGTGGACAGGCTGGCGCAGTTGCTGGTGCTTGCAGGGCGTGGAAGTGAATCGCGCCGCGGCCGCGTTCTCAGCGGCGGGCAAGGAGTATCCGGCGGGTTCGTACGTGGTTCCGCTCGAACAGCCCGAGCGGCGGCTGGTGCGCGACCTGCTGGATCCGCAGGTCTCCATGGACGACAAGTTTCTGAAGGGCGAGGAGCAGCGGCGCAAGCTGCGGCAGCGCAGCGAGATTTACGACGTCACCGCCTGGTCGCTGCCGCTGCAGTTCAACGTGGAATCGGTGGCCGCCATGCCGAAAAGTCGGCCGGGCAATTTCCAGCCGGTGAAGCGGGCGACACGCCGCCCGGCAAGGTGACCGGAAAAGCCACGGTGGCGTACCTGGTGCCGTGGGGCACCACCGCCGCGGCGAAGATGCTCACCACCAGCCTGCACGAAGGTCTGCGCGTGCTGCAGCGCCGACAAGAAGTTCACTCAGAACGGGCGCACGTTTCCGGACGGCACCCTGATCCTGATGGTGAAGGAGAACCCCGCGAATCTGGCACGCGAAGGTGCAGCAACTGGCCGCGAGCTCGGGCGCCGAGGTGGTGGCGCACCAATTCCAGTTGGGTGGACGAAGGGCCGAATTTCGGCAGCTCGCGAGTGGTGTACATGAAGCATCCGGCGATTCTGATGGCGTGGGACCGGCCCACCAACGCGGGTTCGGCCGGGCAGACGCGCTTCGTTCTGGAGCGGCAGTTCGGCTATCCGGTGACGGTGATCCGCACCGCAGCAGATGGGCGGCGCGGACCTGAGCAAGTTTCAGGTGATCATTCTGCCGGAAGGCGGCGGCGTATGCCAGCCGGAATGCTGGGCGACGAACGGCACGCGCCGGCTGAAGGAATGGGTGCAGGCGGGCGGAACGCTGATCGGCATCGGCAGCGCGCTGAACTACATGGCTGAGCAACGGTATGATGGCGATGTCGCAGGAGAACGCGCCAAACTCGGACGGCGGCAGCGCCGGCGGGAGCGCGGACGCGGAGGGCGGCGGGCGACGGCGCCGACGCCGACGGCGGCGGAGGGCCGCGCGGGCGGCGCGCGTGCCGGGCAAGATCTACGCCCGCGAGGCAGATCTGGAGAAGGCCACCCAGCCCGATACGCAGGCGCCCTGGCCGGCTCATGGATTCCTGGCCAAGGCGAAGGTGGACCGGGAGCACTGGATCACCGTGGGCGTGCCGGAAACGGTATATGCGCTGGTCAGCGGGTCGGCCATCTATACGCCGATCAAAGTGGACCGCGGCGTCAACGCGGTGGTCTACGCCGGCGCGGACCAGGTGATGGCCAGCGGCTATTCGTGGGACGAGTTCCGCAAACAGCTTGCCTATCAAGCCGTTCCTGATCGTGCAACGCGACGGCCGCGGCAACGAGATCGGCTTCACCGCCGACCCCAACTATCGCGGCTATATGGATGGGCTGAATCTGCTGTTCATCAACGCCGTCTTTCGCGGCGCGGCCCACGGCGGAGGCGGCGGCGCAACGGCGGAAGAGGAGCGGTAGGGCACGGCGGGCTCTTGTTGCCCTCACTCGAGCACGCCAGGGCGACGGCGGTATCTTTAAGTGAGCGCCATGTTATGGTTGCGTAAAAGGATAAGCTATGGCTTTGATTGAGGGCCTTCGTGTTCAGAATTACCGTGCATTGAAAGACATTACGGTAGGTAAGCTGTGGAACCAGCAGAACGCACCCGCCCTCACGCCGCTCGTCGCCGTGATTGGTAAGAATGGCGTCGGCAAGAGTACCCTGTTTGACGCCTTCAGCTTTTTGTCGGATTGCCTGGCAGTAGGGGTAGAAGAAGCCTGCGATCTCAAGCAGCGAGGCGGTTTCGATCGGCTGGTCTCATCGGGCGGGACTGGCCCGATTCACTTTGATATCTATTATCGGGAAAGCCCGGGGGATCGTCCGATTACTTACGAGTTGTCGATCGGACGAGATAAGTCCGGTCGACCATTCGTTGTCGAGGAGCGACTACGCCAGCGGCGAAAGGGACAGAGCCGGGGATGGCCCCTCTCGTTTCTTCACCTAAAGGGAGGAGAGGGCCAAGCGTGGGCGGGCGAAGAAAGTTTTGAGGGTGAGGACTCGGACCGCATGCGAGTCGAGTTGACGGACCGGAGAAAACTCGCCGTCGCTACGCTGGGGACGCTGAAGGCTCACCCGCGCATCGCTAAATTCAGGAAGTTCCTCGAGAGCTGGTATCTAAGTTACTTTACGCCTGACGCGGCTCGCAGCTTGCCAATGGCAGGGCCTCAAAAGCACTTGAATATGCACGGCGACAACCTCGGAAATGTAGTCCAGTTCATGGAGCGCGAACACAAAAATCGATTTCAATCGATACTGAACCGAATTGCGTCGAAAATTCCCGGTATCGAGCAAATCGATACCAAGAAAACCGATGACGGAAGGCTGCTACTTCGGTTCAACGACCGCGGATTTGAAGATCCTTTTTTGCGCAGCAGATGTCTGATGGGACGTTAAAGATGTTTGCATACATGTTGCTCTTGGAAGATCCTGATCCCGCTCCCTTCATCTGCATCGAAGAGCCGGAGAATGGCCTTTACCATAAGCTGTTAGAAACCTTGGCTTCCGAGTTTCGGACACATGCGACAGGTAAGAAGAACGCACCTCAGATTTTTGTAACTACTCACCAGCCCTACTTTGTAGACGCATTGTCTCCCGAGGAGACCTGGGTTCTCGAGAAAGGCGTAGATGGCTTTTCCACGATTAGGCAAGCTAGCGCGGATTCAACTGTACAAGGCATGGTTGAGCAGGGACTGCCGCTCGGAAGCTTGTGGTACAGCGATTATCTGGATGCGAGTCAGCCTGATGCATCTGGAAGTCCTGGTTGAGGATGCATCTGGCGAATTACTTCTCAGATCACTGCTCCCTGAAGATCCTGGGCCAAAGCGGCGGCCTTCATACATGGAGGTTTCACCCTTACAAGGGCATAGGCAGAATACCGAGGGACCTCCGCGGCAAAACAGACCCTTCGAAGCGGGTTCTCTTGGACAGGCTACCAAAAGATCCTGGCTGGCTATGGACTGAGCCACCAAGGAACGGAAGCAGCAGTTGTCGTGCTGGTTGACCTGGATGATCGCGACTGCATTCGCTTCAAGGAGGAACTGCTTCAAATTCTGCGGCGATGTCACCCAAGGCCGAAGGTTCTTTTTCGAATTGCGATCGAAGAAATGGAGGCTTGGCTCCTTGGCGACCGACGGGCGATTCTCAAGGAATTTCCAAGAGCCAAAGTAAGCGTCATCGATTCCTACCACCAGGATTCGATCTGCGGCACGTGGGAAAAGCTGGCTGACGCCTTGTTCCCAGGAGGTTCGCTCGCCCTTCGATTGCAAGGTTATCCAACTATAGGCCAGGAGAAGTGCAGATGGGCAACCCTGATCGGGCGACACCTTGATGTTGAATCTAATCGCTCCCCCAGCCTCCGCGTTTTTAGGAGTGGTTTGCTGAAGTTGTGCGGCACCGAACAGTAGATCGGAACTTGTGACGGCTGCGGTAACGAAACCGCTTCACGGCTGCCCGGTAAAGCATCATGAAGCAAATTCAGCGATGCTACGATGGCCGTAAAGGACTACCGTGACTCTCGATCCGCGGATGGGGCTTCGCGGTAAAGGGCAAAAGCGCCCCCAAAAATTCGTGCAGAAGACCTCTCGCATGGGAGAGGGAGAGGACTTCAGTTGGGACAAGGCCCTGGCGCTGGCAGACTCCATCGAGGATGAAGAGATCGCCAGGAAATCCATGCCAACGTCCTGATCAAATGCGGTCAATCAGGTTGCGCCCACCGGTGGCAACCTCACATCGGACGCCCATCTGGCGGCCTTGGCCATCGAACACGGAGCGGAACTATGCTCCTCGGATGCGGATGGCGTGATTTCAGCTCAGTAGAACTTCACGTTGTCCAGTTCCAGCCAGGCGTTCGCCTGGGGCGCGGCGGAGAGCTCGAACAAAAGCGAGCGGGCGTCGTTTCGTGCCCACGGTCCGGCATCCGCGGCGCGGCGGCGGAGACTGGCAAACGGGACGCGGATGGTCTGCCACTCGCCTGTCGCGGAGAAGGGCGCCAGGTATGGATCGGCGGCGCGGATGCCATAGCTATTGACGATCACGCGATAGGCGCCTTCCCCGCGGGCGTCGAAGGAGACGCCGGTGTAAGCCGTCAGATCCGCCAGTTCGACTGCGCCGGGCGTCAGGGGGAATTCCATGCGCACGAACGGCCGGTCTTTGGCTGCCATGCGCGCCTGCACCATGAGGGCGTGGTCGCCGGGCGCGCGGACGATGGGCTGGAACATCATCAGGGAATGGTCCACCCCGGCGTCGGTGGCGTTGACGCGGAGCGTGCCCAGTTGCGTGCGCCCGTCGGTGCGCTCCATATCGTCCAGGAGCGCGGGCACCCGCGTGACCGGCAGGGGCGTCTGGGCGGGGGCTTGGATCGCGGCTCTTCGAGTGCGCGGGGATCGAACTCCACGCCATTCAGAAACACGCGGCTGGTCTTTTCGATGTCGGCGATGTTCTCGTCGGGACGCCCATCGATCAGCACCAGGTCGGCCACCTTGCCGGGCGCGATGACCCCGCGCTGGCCATCGACGCCGATGGCGCGGGCGCTTACCGTTGTTCCGGCGGCGATAGCCTGAAGCGGCGTCATTCCGGCCTCCACCAGCAGTTCCAGCTCATGCAGACCGGCGAAGCCGTGGAACGTGCCCGCCATGCCGGCGTCGGTACCCGCGGCCACGGGGATGCCCGCGTCATTCAGGTGGTGCACATTGGAAAGCAGGTTTTGCCAGCGCTGCTGGCGGGCCGCGCTCGGTTCCGCGGGCGCAGTGCGGCTGGCGGCGGCGCGCGCTGTCGCTTCACGCGATGCCGGGTCCAGCAGCGACAGGACGCGCGGCGACAGGTGCCCGAGCTGGTGCGATTCGTAAACCGCCAGGGTGGAAACGTAGAACGTCTTGTGCGTTTTCAGCAGGCCGATCAGTTCCCCATCCACGGGAGCATCGCCGATGCCGTGGACCAGCACATCCACGCCGGCGCGCGCGGCAATCTTCGCGCCTGCCAGCGTCACCGTATGGGTGAACACCTTGATGCCGGCGGCATGGGCATCGTCCACGATGGCGGTGAGCGTCTCCACATTCATGTTGGAAAGATCGGGCGCAGCACCGTAGCGCCAGCCATCGGTGAACACCTTGATGACATCGGGCTTGTAGGCCAGCACGCTTTTCATTTCCGCATGGGCCTGCTCGGGGGTGCTCACTTGGTAGGTCATGAAGTCGCCCCATCCGGCTTCCGTGCCGTGGCCGCCGGGCGTGCTGAGCCGGATGGCCATGTTGACGCGCGGGCCGGGCACGGCGCCGCTGGCCAGCAGCCGGTGCATGGGCGCGATCATCTCCGCGCTGGTGGAATAGTCGTTGACGGTGGTGATGCCGCAGGCCAGGTAGGCTTTCAGATTCTTTCCCCAATCGCCGGAGACGCCGGTGGCGGCCGAGGCAGTGAGGTGCGTGTGCAGATCGAAAAGGCCGGGTAGGAGCGTCTGGCCGTCGGCGTCGATCACGCGCGCGCCGGCAGGCGCCGCGGCATCGGCTCCCACCGATTCGATGCGCGGCCCGCGAAGCACCACCGTCGCGGCGTGCGCCGGCGAGCCCGTGCCATCCACCACGCGGGCGCCACGGATGACGATAACGCCGGACTGGGCGGCGGCCGCAATGGCCAGCCAGAAAAGGAGCGCGATGCGTCGCATGACTCTTTATGGTATTACTCCAGCATGAAGAGACGCGGTTTTTTGAAGAGCGTCGCGGGTGGGGCGGCGGCGGCCAGCGCCGCGGCGCAGCCTCCGGCACGCGCGACGGCATCCGTGGACGGGCTTGTTCCGGTCGAGTACCCGCGCAAGTTTACCGGCCGCAAGCTGGCCATGCTGGCGTTTCCGCTGGGCGGCGTGGGCGCGGGGGCGATCGCCCTCGGCGGGCGCGGGCAGTTGCGCGATTGGGAGGTCTTCAACCGCTCGGAAAAAGGGAAATCGCCGGCCTACGCGTTTCCCGCCATCTGGGTGCAGGCGGGCGATGCCAAGCCCATCGCGCACGTGCTGGAAGCGCGGATTCTGGCGCCCTTCGAAGGCCGCAGCGGACTCGGCGCGGACAACGCTCCGGGGCTTTCCCGGCTGGAAGAGGCGACCTTCAC
Organism: uncultured Solibacteraceae bacterium; assembly: GCA_963853855.1. Taxonomy (GTDB): domain Bacteria; phylum Acidobacteriota; class Terriglobia; order Bryobacterales; family Bryobacteraceae; genus Sulfopaludibacter. The sequence continues at coordinate 205,603 of CAWKYG010000014.1, forward strand.
TGGTGAATATCCGCTGGCCACGGTGGCGTTCCACGATGCGCGCCTGCCGGTCAACGTGACTCTGGAAGCCTTCTCGCCGTTCGTGCCGCTGGACCCGGAAGGGTCGGGGCTTCCGGTGGCGGTGATGCGGTATCGCGTCAAGAATCCCGGCAAAGCGGCCGCCAAGGTGGCGATCGCCTTCGCCATCGATAATCCGGTGGTGGCCGAAGGCAGCGGGGCGAATGCGTCCTCGGAGGCGCGGGTGAACGACTTCAGAACGTCGGAAAGCCTGGCCGGTATCTTCATGCACAATCCCAAGCTGGAAGAGAATGCCGCGAGGGCGGGCTCCTTCGCGGTGTGCGTGATGGATCCGGCAGGCGGCCGCGTGAGCCATCTGAGCGGATGGCCCAAGGCCCGGTGGTGGACCAGTCCGCTACTCTACTGGGACGATTTCTCCGCCGATGGCGAACTCGGTCCGGAGCAGGGCGAACGCGACGGCGTGGGCTCGCTGTGCCTGCAGCGGACCATTGCGGGCGGCGCCGAAACCGAATTCACGTTCCTGCTGGCCTGGCACTTCCCCAATCGCACTCCGGCCCGCATGGGCTGGAACAGCGACAAGGGATTCGGCGATACGGTGATCGGCAACTACTATTGCCGCCGCTTCGGCGATGCCTGGGCAGCGGCGCAATACGCCGCGCAAAAGCTGCCCGAGCTGGAAGAGCGGATGCGCCAGTTTCTGACCGCGATGCGCGAGACCACTCTGCCCGCGCCGGTGAAAGAAGCGGCCATGGCGAACGCCTCCACCCTGGCCACCACCACGACTTTCCGCACCGCCGATGGACGCTTCTTCGGCTGGGAAGGCTCCGGCTGCTGCCACGGCAATTGCGACCACGTGTGGAATTACGAAACCACCACGCACTACCTGTTCCCCATGCTGGCGCGCTCCATGCGCGAAACCCACCTGGAGCTCTCCGCGAAGATGGGCGGAGAAATGCCGATTCGCGTGAATCTGCCGCTGGAGCATCAGACCGGCGGCGCCGCGGCGGCCGACGGCCAGATGGGGCAAATCGTCAAAGCCTATTTCGACTGGCAGCTTTCGGGCGATAACGACTGGCTGCGCAAATGGTGGCCGGACATCAAGAAGGCGCTGGAATTCGCCTGGGTGCCCGGCGGGTGGGACGGCGACCGCGACGGAGTCTTCGAAGGCGTACAGCACAACACCTACGATGTGGAGTTCTACGGACCGAACCCCATGTGCGGCATCTACTACCTGGCGGCGCTGCGCGCGGGCGAAGAGATGGCGCGAGCCATGGGCGATGCCGGTGCGGCGGACGGGTATCGCAAGCTGTTCGAGCAGGGCCGCACGTGGATCGACGGGCATCTGTTCAATGGCGAGTATTACGTGCAGCAGGTACGCGGCGTGGCCAGGGATCAGGTGGCCAAGGGACTCATCGCGGGCATGGGCGCGGACGATCCCACCCACCCCGACTACCAATTGGGCGATGGCTGCCTGGTGGACCAACTGGTGGGACAGCACGCCGCGGACTACGCCGGGCTCGGCCCGCTGGTGAGCACGGACCACATTCGCAAGACGCTGCAATCCATCTACCGCTACAACTACAAGCGCACCATGGCGCAGCACGACAATGTGCAGCGCACCTTCGCGCTCAACGACGAAGCGGCGCTGGTGATCTGCGATTATGGCAAGGGCACGCGTCCCCAGGTGCCGTTTCCGTATTTCGCCGAAGTGATGACCGGCTTCGAGTACTCGGCGGCCATGCTGATGCTGGCCTATGGCATGGAGAAGGAAGGGCTGGAGTGCATCGAGAATATCCGTAAGCGCTATGACGGCGAGCGGCGCAATCCGTGGGACGAGAGCGAGTGCGGCCCGCATTACGCGCGTGCCATGGCCGCCTGGACGGCGATTCCGCTGCTGAGCGGCTTCCGGTACTACGGCCCGGAGAAGCGCCTGGTGGTTGCGCCGCGCATGGCCGGCGCGATGCGCTCATTCTGGTCCACCGGCACAGGATGGGGCACGTTCTCGTTGCGCGAGGACCAGCTTTCCATCTCCACGCTGTTTGGAACGCTGCCGCTGCAAATAGTGGAAGGAAAGAAGGCCGTCTCGGTCACGCTCGCCGGGCGTCCGGTGGCGCATCAGGCGACTGGCGCCGGGGTGCGATTCAATGAGCCCGTAGCGATCGCCGAAGGCCAGGAGTTGGTGATCAGATCCGGTGGAAAGCCTTCAGAATCTTCGCGCGTGGAATAGTGCAGCGCGATGGGGCGGCCGTGCGGACAGCTCATGGGGCAATCCGTGGCCGCCAGCGCGCGCAGCAGCCATTCCATCTTGGTGGCGTCGAGCCGCGTGTTGATCTTGATGGCGGCGCGGCAGGCGATGGAGGCGCAGATGTTGCGGCGCAGGTCGTCGAGCGAGGCGCCGCGCAGTTCGCGTTTCGGCGATTTCCAGAATCTCGAACAGGATCTTCTCGAGGTCGGCCGCCGCCCACCGCGGCCGGCGCGGCTTTCACCGCGATGGTGCGGTTGCCGAACGGCTCGGTTTCGAAGCCGGAGGCGTGCAGCTCATCGGCGATGCGCGCGTAATCGATCTGCTGCTCGGGAGTGAGTTGCAGGATCAGCGGCATCAGCAGGCGCTGCATCTCCACGCGGCCGGCGGCGCGCTGCTTCATCACCTGCTCGAACAGGATGCGCTCGTGGGCCACGTGCTGGTCGATGATCCACAGGCCGTCGCGGCCGGCGGCGATGATGAAGCTCTCGTGAATCTGGCCGAGCGGGCGCAGATCGGAAAGCGCCGAGAGCGACATTTCGGGCGGCGGGCATGGCCTCGGGCGGAAATTCGCCGTGCGCGTCCAGGCGGCGCGAAAGCTTGCCGGAGGGCGGCGGGCCGGGCGTGACTTCGAGGGGCGGCGCGCTGAAATCCAGGCGCGGGAGCGGGACCGGCGGCGGGCGCGAGGTGAAGTCGGGAAGTCGGCCTCGGCAGCGGCAGCCGCGGGCTGGCTGCCACGGCGCAGCGTCCATCAGGCTGGGCGCGGCGGGCGCTTCGTTCTCCAGCATCTGGCTGAATTCCGAGTAGGGCAGGCGCGCGGCCGGCTGTGCAGCGGCGGCGCTGCGCGTGGCGCGGCGAAAAAGAGGGCGCCGGGCGGCTCTCCATGAGGCGCTCGCGGATGGTGTCGCGGACGAAATCGTGCACGAACGATGCCGTGGCGGAAGCGCACCTCGGTTTTCGACGGGTGCACGTTCACGTCCACCTCTTCGGCGTCGCATTCCAGAAACAGCAGCGCGAACGGGTACGCGGACGCCGGCATCAGGTTGTGATAGGCCGAGGAGAGCGCGTGCAGCAGCAGGCGGTCGCGAATCAGGCGGCCGTTCACGAAAATGAAAATGGAATTGCGGTTGGCCTTCTGCACCTGCGGGCGCGAAAAGAAGCCGGTGAGGCGGAAGGTGCGTGCGGCGGGTCCTGCTCGCCGGTCTCGCGCCGGTATTCGGCGATGGCTTCGGAAGGCGGCACGCTGGGCGGCGGCAGGAACAGCTCGCTTCTCGCGCGCGCCGATCTCCACCAGCTCGTCCAGCACCTGGCTGCCGAACACCTGGTAGACGCGCTCTTTCAGCGTGGCCACGGGCGTGACGTGCAGCAGTTCGGTCGGCCCGCTGGTCAGCAGGAAAGTCTTGTCGGGATGCGCCAGGCTGTAGTGCGTGACCAGCGAGGCGATGTGCGCCAGTTCGGTCGGCTCGGTGCGCAGGAATTTGCGGCGCGCCGGCACGTTGTAAAACAGATCGCGCACGGTGATGGCGGTGCCGCCGCCCAGCGCCGCTTCTTCGCAGCGCAGCATCTTGCCGCCGGCGATTTCGATGCGCGTGCCGGTGGTTTCCTCGGCGCGATCGCGTTTCCAGCAGCAGGCGCGAGACGCGAGGCGATGGAGGGCAGCGCCTCGCCGCGGAATCCCAGCGTGGAGATGGAAAGCAGGTCCTTCACGTCGCGCAGTTTGCTGGTGGCGTGGCGCTCGAAGGCCAGCAGGGCATCGTCGCGCAGCATGCCGCAGCCGTCGTCGACAATGCGGATCAGGCGCCGTCCGCCGGATTCCACTTCCACGCGAACGTCGGTGGCGCCGGCATCCAGGGAGTTTTCGAGAAGCTCTTTGACCACCGAAGCCGGCCGTTCCACCACTTCGCCGGCGGCGATTTTGTTGGCGACCTGGTCGGGAAGGATGCGGATGCGGCCCATTTGACTAGCTTACAGGGATCGGGGATTGGGGGTGGGGGTTAGGGATAGGGGAAGATGCCGGATCTTTTCGGGAGCATAATAGGACCGTACGAGACCATCAAGGGAGGTCTTCCATGCCGATCAAGAATTTACTCGGCCTGAGCCGCCTGGCTAAGCCGTTAACATCGGAAGAAGGTCGCCGCATCCTGGAGCGCGATCGATACCGGTGCCAGTATTGTGGACTCGACGGTCAGTCGAATTTTGAGAATTCCCTGATCATGACAGTGGACTTTGTGCTTCCGCGGGCGCAAAAAGGTAAGAAATCCGCGGAGAACCTGGTAACCGCCTGCCGCCCCTGCAACACCATCAAAGGCCGCAGGGTATTCGCCAACCTCGAAGAAGCCAAAGCTTTTGTGCTGCAACGCCGCCAGGAACTCCATGCAGATTGGGAAAAGCAAACGGCCCGCCTGAAGACCCGCTCTGCCACTACCTAGACCCGGATGGCCGGGTCTCGGCGGGAGACCCGGCCCCTTCTGTTGACATTCTAAAGGAAAGGGCGCATACTCCTTTTGGATGTCTAAACAAGACGCCAAAAGCGAGATCCTGCAGGGGACGCTGGACCTGATGGTGCTGCGCACGCTGGAGACCATGGGACCGCAGCATGGCTTCGGCCTTGCCAGGCGGATCCAGCAGATTTCCGGCGGCGCGCTGGACCTGAACCAGGGCACGCTATATCCGGCGCTGCTGCGGCTCGAACACCGCGGATGGATCCAATCGAAATGGGGCGCGTCCGACAACAACCGGCGGGCCAAGTTCTACGAGATCACACGCGCGGGCCGCAAGCAGGTGACACAGGAATCGGCGGAGTGGGCGCGCACGGTAGCCATCATGGAGCGCTTCGTGCGGCTGGTGGAGTAGGACCCGGTATGGAGCTTTGGAAACGGATCGTCGAACTGGTCCGGCGCGGGCGCCTGGAGCGCGAACTGGACGACGAGGTGGATCTGCACCTGGCCCTGTTGGAAGAGGAGTTCCGGGCCAAGGGCATGAGCGCCCAGGAGGCGCACACCGCGGCGCAGCGCGAATTCGGCGGTGTGGCCCACGCCAAGGAATCGTATCGCGAAGAGCGCGGACTGCCGCGCCTGGAGAGTTTCGTCAAAGACGCCCGCTATGCGCTGCGTGGTTTGCGCCGCAACCCGGGCTTCGCCGCCGCGGCGGTGCTTTCCCTGGCGCTCGGAATCGGCGCGAACACCGCCGTCTTCAGCCTGTTCCATGCGGTGATGCTGCGCTCGCTGCCGGTCTCTCACCCGGAACAACTGGTGATGCTGTATCGCAGCGGCGGCTGGGGGTTCTACGGGGAATCTTCCTATCCGCTGTATCTCGAGCTACGCGGCCACCATGAGTTGTTCGACGGCGTGCTGGCGACCAGCGGAGCCGCCAAGGTCCGCTTCAGTCTGACCGGTGCGGGGCAAATGGAATTCGTCAACCGGACATTCGTCTCCGGAGATTACTTCCAGGTCCTGGGAGTCGCCGCGGCCAGGGGCCGCTTGTTCACGCCGCAGGACGACCGCGTACCGCACGGCCATCCGCTGGCCGTGGTCAGTTACGATTTCTGGCGCAACCGGTTGGGCGGCGATCCGCAGGTGCTGGGGCGAACCTTGTACGTGGATGAAATGCCCCTGACGGTAATCGGCGTGGCGGCGCCGAGCTTTCGGGGCGTGCAACTCGAAACGCATGCGGACGTCTGGGTCCCGGCGATGATGACCCGCGACAACGCCATGAACGTGGGGATGAACTGGCTGTTTCTTCTGGCGCGTGCCCGGCCGGAAATCTCGCGCCCGCACCTGCAATCCGCGGTGGACGCACTGACGCGCCAGTTTCTGGAAGCGCACTTCGGAAATCAGCCCAACCTGGCATTTCGAAAGATGAGCATGGATCAGCATTTCGAGGTCCGGGACGCGGGCATCGGAGTCTCCATGCTGCGCGATCTTTTCGGCAAGCCGTTGACGATCCTGATGGCGGCGGTGGGCTTGGTGCTGCTGGCCGCCTGTGCCAACGTGGCCAACCTGCTGCTCGCGCGGGGCGCTTCGCGGAGCCGCGAGATGGCCATGCGATTCTCTCTGGGGGCCACGCGCGTGCGACTGGTGACGCAAGCTCTGACGGAATGCTTCCTGCTGGCGGGAGCCGGATGCATTTTGGGCATCGGGCTGGCTTTTTGGGGGACCCAACAGATTGTCGGCTTCCTGCCGGGTCCGCCGGCCCAGGGTCTGGATGCCACGCCGGACGCCGCGGTGCTCGGCTTCACGCTGGGCATTTCGATGCTGGCAATGCTGATTTTCGGACTGGCTCCGGCCTGGCGCTCCACGGCGATTCATCCGGCGGCGGCGCTGCGTGGCGGGTCCGTCCAGGGAAGCCGGCAGCCGTTCCGGCGGACGCTGGTGGTGGCGCAGGTTGCCTTTTCTGTAGTACTGGCGGTTCTGGCGGGACTTTTCGCGCGCAGCCTGGCGCAGTTGCGGGGCTTCGACCTGGGCTTTCGGGATCGCAACGTGATTGCCTTCAGACTGAATTTTCCTTCTTCCTGGAAACTTACGGACCGCGCCGCGGCGCAACAACGGCTGGTGTCGCAAATCGAGTCGCTCCCGGGCGTGAGCCTGGTGAGCTACGGGTTCCCGGGGCCCTTCCAGATGGGCATGAGCAACTGGACCATTCAGATACCCGGGTCGCCGGGGCCGGCGACGGTCGCGGTCTACACCGTGGCGCCGTATTACCTGAAAACCATCGGCAGCCTCCCGTTGATGGGCCGCGACCTGGACCGGAACGACACGGCGGCATCGCCCAAAGTCGCGGTGGTCAACCAGGCATTTGTGCGCGTATTCCTGCAGGGCGAGCCTCACCCATTGGGCCGGGTACTCAGCTTTGAGGATGACACTACGCGGATTGTGGGCGTGGTGCGCGACATTCCGCACCAGGGACTGCGGGAAAAGATCGCGCCTACCGTCTACGTTCCCGCGGCGCAAAGAACGTCTATGGGCGGCGGTCCCACGTTTCTGGTGCGCGCGCAACTGCCGCCTTCGGCATTGCTGCCGGCGATTCGGCGCGAACTGGCAAAGCTGAGCCCGCAAGCGGTCCTCGACGAGCCGAAGACGCTGGCCGGCGCAGTGGACGACTCGATTTTCCAGGACCGTATTCTGGCGACTCTGGCAGGTTGCTTCGGCGGACTGGCGCTGCTGCTCGCGGCCATCGGGCTATACGGCGTCATGGCGTACAGCACGGCGCAGAGGGCGGGCGAATTCGGCGTCCGCCTGGCGCTGGGCGCGCAGCGCGGCAACGTACTGTGGCTGGTGCTGCGCGACGCCCTGGTGCTGGTGGCGGCGGGACTGGCGGTGGGACTTCCGGCGTCGGTGGCCGCCTCGCGGTATGTGGGCTCCGTGCTGTTCGAAGTGAAGCCCGGCGACGCGGCATCGTTCGGCGGAGCGGCGGCGGTCCTCCTGGCGGCGGGCCTGGCGGCGGCCCTGCTGCCGGCACGCCGCTCCGCAGGCATGGACCCCATGAGGGCGCTGCGGCACGAGTAACCGCGCGAAGCGCGCCGCTATTCCCCATCCCCAACCCCCACCCCTAACCCCTGCTTTCCCCGACCCCCCGGCCCCTGCTAGCTTGGTGGTTCGATGATTTCTTTTTCCGGCATCCATAAGCAGTACGGCAAGCAGTTGATTTTTGTCGACGCATCGTTCCAGTTGAACCCTGGGGAGAAGGTGGGGCTGGTGGGTCCCAACGGGTCCGGCAAGACCACGCTCTTTCGCATGGTGATGGGCGAAGAAGTCCCTGACGAAGGCGAGGTCTCCGTGCCCAAGCGGCTCACCATCGGCTACTTCCGCCAGGACGTGGAAGAGATGCAGGGCCGCAGCGTGCTGGACGAGGCCATTGCCGGCAGCGGCCGCGCAGGCGACCTGCACCACGAACTGGAAGCTCTGCACCATGCCATGGAACACTGCGCGCCGGAAGAGATGGACCGCATTCTGGCGCGTTTCGGCGAAGTGCAGGAGGAGTACGAACACCTGGGCGGCTACACGCTGGAGGCGCAGGCGCGCGAAGTGCTGCACGGCCTGGGCTTCGAGGAAGACCAGATCGATGGCGACGTGGGAGCGCTCTCCGGCGGCTGGAAGATGCGCGTGGCGCTGGCGCGCGTGCTGCTGGGGCGGCCGGACGTTCTGCTGATGGACGAGCCGACCAATCACCTGGATATCGAATCCATCATCTGGCTGGAGCAGTTTCTCAAGAGCTTCTCCGGCGCGCTGCTGATGACCTCGCACGATCGCGAGTTCATGAATCGCATCGTCGGCAAGATCGCCGAAATCGACGCGGGCGAAATCGTGGTCTACTCCGGCAACTACGATTTTTACGATCGCGAACGGGCCATCCGCGAGAGCAACCAGCAGGCGGCCTTCGCGCGGCAGCAGGCCATGCTGGCCAAGGAACAGCGCTTCATAGACCGCTTCCGCACGCATGCCGCGAAGGCCGCGCAGGTGCAGAGCCGCATCAAGGCGCTGGATAAGATCGAGAAGATCGAATTGCCCAAGCGGCGTCACGTGGTGAAGTTCGAATTCCGCGTGCCGCCGCGGTCGGGCGACCAGGTGGCGGTGATCGAAGATCTGCACAAGCGCTATGGCCCGCGAGTCCTCTACGATGGCTTCAGCCTCACCATCCGGCGCGGCGAACGGTGGGCCGTGATGGGACGCAACGGAGCCGGAAAGACCACGCTGCTGAAGATGATTGCGGGTGCGTCCGAACCGGATGCGGGCAGCGTGCGCCTGGGCGCGAGCCTCACCATGGGATACTTCGCGCAGCAATCGCTGGAGGTGCTGGACGCCACCCTGACGGTATTCGAGCAACTGCAGAACGATTTTCCGCAGGACGGCATCGGATCGCTGCGCACGCTGGCCGGGGCGTTTCAGTTTTCCGGCGATGACATCGATAAACCCATTCGCGCCCTTTCCGGCGGCGAGAAGTCGCGCCTGGCGATGGCGCGCATGCTTTATAATCCGCCCAATTTCCTGGTGCTGGACGAACCCACCAATCACCTGGACCTGGCCACCAAGGAGATGCTGGTGGATTCGCTGAAGCAGTTCGAAGGCACCATGATCTTCGTCTCGCACGACCGTACGTTTCTGCGCGGCCTGGGCTCGCGGGTGCTGGAATTAGGCGGCGAAAGCGGCCGGGAGCGCAATCCGGTGGTGTATCCGGGCTCGTACGTGGAGTATGTGCAGAGACTCGGTCACGAAGCGCCGGGCGTGGTGCACTAACTACACGGTTGGGTATCGAGCGTGCACCCGCTGACCTGATCGCCCTGGCAGCGGCCCCGTGGGGCGGTCCCCCTGGACCGCGCGGGACGCCCCGTCCCGCCGCCAGAAGCGGAGGCAGGGGCCTGGCCTACCAAGCGCCGCTAACCGCGCCGAGGTGAGTCAAGGGGATAGCTACTTGGTAGCGTATTTCTGAAACAACCGGCTTAGTCGTAGCCTGGAGCTACCGCAGCAGAGTCAAGTCGATCGCCATCGCCATGGCCAGGTAGCCGGCGCGATTGGGGTGGAGTTTGTCCCCGCGTCCGCCGGTGGTGCTGTCGGGGACGAATTCGGGTCGCAATCCGCCCGTCGCGGGATCCAGGGTGGCACGGTCGAAATCGGCCACTCCGTCGAAGAGGCGGGAGGTGCGGATGAATTCGTTCAACTGCTTGCGCTTTTCGTCTTCGGCAGGCGAGCCGTGCGCGGCGTTGGTGCTGCCGAGTGCGGAGGTCAGGGTAGCGCCGATGATCTTCACTCCCGGCAGGCGCGCGCGAATCCGGCTGACTACCTCCTTCATGCCGCTCTCCACGGCCTCTACCGGGGCGCCGGTGTTGCGGCTGAAATCGTTGATGCCTTCCAGCCAGATGACGGCGGAGACACCGGAGAGGCTCAACACGTCGCGCTCCAGGCGCTGGCGTGCCGATGGACCGCCGGAAAAGGGCTTGCTCGCGGAATATTCGGCTGGCCCCACCACCTGATTCCCGCCGATGCCCGAATTCACCACCGCCACGCGATTGCCGTACGCGGCATGGAGGCGCCGCGAGAGCGCATTGGGCCAGCGGTCGTCTCCGTTCAGCGTGGAGTCGGTGCCATCGGTAATGGAATCGCCGAGCGCCACCACCACGCGGGTAGCCGCGGGCGCCATCGCGTCCACCGCGTCCAGAAAATACCAGGAGGTGGTGCTGAACGGGAATGCCGTCTCGTCCTCCTCGCGGCCTTTCGATCCGGCTCCGGGAGCGGTGACGTAGGATGTGGCCAGCGCCTTGGCATGCCACGTCATGGGTCCGCTCTCGCCGGAAACGTGGAAGCTGACTGCCAGTTTGCGGCCCACCAGTTCCGCCTGCACCGGGTCGCGAACGAACGGCAGGGCCACGGCATCGCTCCAGGCTTCTTCTCCCAGTGCGAGAGTCACGGCGGGTTTACCGCCGAAGCGAACGGGCTGGTTGGTGCCCGCCACCACCGCGGCCGCGCCCCACTGCAGGCCTGCGAAAACGCCATCGAAAGTCACGGGCGTGGCGCCCATGGCGTTGGAGAAGCGCAGCCGGATGCTCGTACTCCAGAGGTCCGGCTGCACGATCAGGCGGAAAGTCTGGTCGCGCGCGCCGGTCTCCGTCGAGGGAAACACGAAGCGCAGGTCGGGTTGCGCCGAAGCATTACCCACCGGGTACGGCCCTTGCGCGGATCCCGTCCACACGGTGACCCACTTCTGTGACGCCGCGGGAGCTGCCCCGCAAGCCAGAGCGAGAGCCACCAGAACCGCCGTTACGCGCATGACTGCGATTGTAATGCGGAACGGCGTGGCAACCAAACTACACTATCGGGCCTGATTCGGTGTAATCTGCTAAAATTGAAACTGGCTGTTCATCGGATCGCCTCGCCCTCCTTCGATCAGCCTTTTGCAAACGAAATGAAGACATCTCATCCCAAGGGTGTCCGAGCCCGCGTCCTGCTTTCGTCCGTGTTCGGCCCATACGCGCAAAACGATGAATTCGGCAGCCGCGCGATCAACCCGATGGAGCTGTACCACAACCAGGTGACGCGCGCGCAGGGCTCCTTCTCCGTGCGCCGCTTTCACCGCTCGTGGGGCATCCTGATGATTCAGGAGAATATTTCCGCGCCCTGCACGGTCCTGGATTTCCCCACGCGCGCAGCGTTCGCCCGCGAATTGCAGGCCCACCATTACGATATCGTGGGCGTCTCGTCCATTATTGTGAACGTGGGCAAGGCGCGCGAAATGTGCCGCATGATCCGGGAACTCTCGCCCCACTCGACGATTGTGGTGGGCGGCCACGTGGCAGCCATTCCCGGCGTCGAGCACATCCTGGACGCCGACCAAATCGTGAAGGGCGATGGGATCGCCTGGATGCGCGAGTACCTGGGTGAAGACGCGGCGGCCCCGATCCGCCATCCGGCCCTTTCCTCGGGCTTCGACCTGCGGGTGATGGGCGTGAAGATCCCCGACAAGGCGGACGCTTCGGCCACCATCATCGCTTCCATGGGATGCCCCATGGGATGCAACTTCTGCACCACGTCTTCGTTCTTCGGCGGCAAGGGGAAGATTCTCAATCTTTACTCCACGGGCGAGGAACTGTTCCGCCTGATGGAGGAAGCGGAAATCACCCGCAAGGTGAAATCGTTCTTCATCATGGACGAAAACTTTCTGCTTCAGCGGCAGCGTGCCATGGACCTGCTGGCGCGCATGAAGGCCGCCGGCAAAAGCTGGGCGTTCCACATTTTTTCATCGGCCAACGCCATCCGCAAATACAGCTACGAGCAACTGGTGGAGTTGGGCGTTTCCTCCATCTGGCTCGGTCTGGAATCGGCCAAGTCCGGGTACGCCAAACTGGAAGGCGCCGATACACTGCAATTGACTCGCGAGCTGCGGCAGCACGGCATTGTGCTTCTGGGGTCCACGATCTTGGGACTGGAGCATCATACTCCGGAAAACATAGGGGAAGAGATCGAGCGCGCCGTGGCGCATGAAACCGATCTTCATCAGTTCATGCTCTACACGCCGGTTCCGGGTACGCCGCTTTATCACGAGATGGCGGACCAGGGGAGGCTGCTGGAACATGTCGACCTGGCGGACATCCACGGGCAGGACCGGTTCAATTTCCAGCATGCGGCGATTTCGCGCGAAGAGTCGAAGCAGTTCCTGGATTCGGCCTTCCGTTGGGACTTCGAGCGCAACGGACCCAGCCTGTTCCGCATCTGCCGGACCACCTTTCAGGGATGGATGCGGTACAAGGATCATCCCGACCTGCGCGTGCGCGAGCGCTTTCGGCGGCAAAGCACCATGCTGCGCCATGCTTACGCCGCGGCGCTGTGGGCCATGGAGCATCGGCTGAAAAAGGCCAACCGCGGGGTGGTACCGCAGATTCAGGCGCTGCGAAAAGAGATCGAGCAGGAGTTCGGCTTTTTTACGGCATCCGCCAGCCGCCTGCTGGGTCCGGTGCTCTGGTGGACCAGCCTGATGGAAGACCGCCGCCTGGCCCGCGGCAACAGTTACGAGCCGCCGACAATTATCGGTCGCAAAAACTGGGCGGAAGCGTAAGGCGGATCACACCAATATCGCGAAAGGGATTAGCGGGCTGCAAGCCTTGCTGACAGGCCAGGAAGGGGATAGCCTAAGAGTATGAGTCGCCAGACAACCCAGCTTCTCGATGCTTTCGAGGCCTTGCCAGAGGACGAAAAGAGAGCCTTCACTGTTGAATTTTTGCGACGGGCAGTGCCGTTTGATTCCGGCCCCTTGGACGATTCAGAGATCGCTGACGCGGCCGACCGGTTGCTGGCCAGCCTCGAATGACGGCGGTTCGGGGGGAGATCTGGCTATTTGATCTCGGGATGGCTGAGAAAGTCCGTCCGGCTCTAATAATCAACGCAGCCTATGGAGACAGAGATCGCGCCCTGGTGACGATCGTGCCGCATACGACCAGCCTTCGCGGATCCCAATTCGAGATTTCGGTCAACGTCCCATTTTTGAAAGCGGGTGCTTTCGTTGTGCAGGGTGTATCAACGTATCCGCACGTGAGAGCGATACGAAAGCTCGGGGTCCTCAAGCCGGAGCAGTTCGATTTGGTGTTCGCTGGTGTCCTGCGATGGCTCGGTCAGGATCAAACCCTTGGAACATAGCGACCTGGCGGCATCCGCCAGTCGCCTGGTGGACCAGCCTGATGGAAGCCCGCCGACAACCGGGCGTAAATCGTAAGGCGGACCCCCTGGTCCGCAGCCGACCCCCGGTCGGCTCGGCCCCCTTTTCTGAGAATTCCCCACTGTCTCCCGGACTATTGTGGCGTGACCTTCTACCGCCGGCGATTGCCGCACCTCTATGAAGCGGATCGAACCATTTTCCTCACGTGGCGCCTGTATGACAGTCTACCGGCCAATCGACACTTTGCGTCGGCGACAGTCAGTTCCGGACGCGCCTTCGCCGCATTGGATAGACTCTTGGACGAAGCCCGGAGCGGACCATTTTACCTTCGCCAGACGGCCATTGCCAGCATGGTGGTCGACGCCATCCACTATAATGCCAACACCCTCGGGCATTATGATTTGCACGCGTTCTGTGTGATGCCGAATCACGTGCATTTGCTGGCCACACCGACTGTGGCGTTACCCAGGTTGACGAAGTCATTGAAGAACATCACCGCCATGCGAGCCAACGCGATGCTTGCCTTGACGGGCCGCCCGTTTTGGCAGGAGGAGAGCTATGACCGCTTAGTCCGGAACCAGATTTCGGGTGTTTTGCGGCGGCTTGCACCGGCTTGCCGATCTTCCATACGGTCCGCGTTCAACCCGTATCTTCAATGGGTTGTGCGCCTATGCGTTTGCGTGCATATGCGCGCGGTTGCAGTCTTTGGTGGCGCGAAAAGGGCAAGGTTTTCGCGGCACTGAAGATCGTTTCAGGGCCTGGGTACGGAACCTTCGATCGCGTGAGCCAGGTTCTTCTGTTTTGACGAACTTAGTGTAGAGGGAAATCAAAGTTTCCCAAACACCAAGGAGACAACTATGCGAAAAAGTCTGATGATCCTCGTAGCGATGGCGCCCGCTCTGCTTGCCCAGGGCGGAGCAAATTGCCGCCAGGTCGGCGGCGCAATATTGACCAACTTCGTCGACCAAACCACGACGCTCGGCACTGCAACCGGCGATCTCAAAGGCGGGCTCGGAGTGACGGTCCTCAGCCTCGCGCCGGGAGCGAATGGCACGCTGGTCTTCCACGTTCACCACCACTGGGTGACGGAAGCAGGCGACACGATTACTCTCAATGACACATATGCCACCGCGTATCCCTCGGGCATTCCGGGACTGTCCGCAGTCAGCTACACGAATGGCGTTACCATCGCCGGCGGAACCGGGAGGTTCGCGGGGGCTACGGGAAAGCTCACTTCGTATGGCGCCATCGATCTAAACAACCAGCATCTGATTCTGCGCTACGAAGGACAGGTCTGCTATCCCCCGGTAGAGCCCTGACCGCCGACTCGGCTGTCGATGCCTGGCGTTACTCGAAGTTCTCCACCAGCATCACATTACTACCGCTGGGTTCGGCCACGGCGTACAATAGCCAGCGCTCGTCCGGCGAGACCGAGAGGCAGTGGTAGGTCGTCCCACCGAATGCAGCGATCGGAAATATCTTCCGATCGGCAAAACTCAAAAACCGGATCGCGTAGTTCTTAGGCCGGTCGCTCCGCACCATGAAATAGAGGCCACGATTGGTGACCGCAAAATTGTGGTTCTCGATGGTTTCCAGGACGCGGCTCTCCGGGCCTCCCTCCGCCGGGATTCGCCAAAGGCCAGAATTGGGATCTTTGGATCTCGTGTAGTAGAGGTACTTGCCGTCGGGCGAATCCGCCATAGCCCATCCGCCGTTCCTGGTCATCTGGACCGCGGGGCCGCCCACCGCCGGCATTTTCCAGACCTGATCGATGCCGCTGCGATTCGAAGAGAAATAGATCCAGCGCCCGTCTCGCGACCAGTTCGAGTACATGTCGTCGTAAGCGTCGTCCGTGAGGCGCTGGGCGGGGCCGCCCTCGGCATTGACAGTGAAGATTTGCGCCTTTTCATTCACCCGGTGGTAGAACGAGATCCGCCGGCCGTCCGGAGACCAGTGCGGCACGCCGGTGAGGGTTCCGCCGAACGAAGTCATCTGGACGCACCCCGAGGAATCGCTCTGGCATACCCAGATCTCGAGGCTGCCGCCGCGCTCGGATTCGAATGCGATCTTATTGCCGTCGGGCGAATATTGGGCGGCAAACTCGGCGTGGGTCGAAGAGATGAACCTGGCTGGCGCGATGCCAGCCGCGCTCTTGCCGGCGTTCTTGCCCAAATCGGGAATGGCGGCGCGCCAGATATCCAGATCTCCGCCGGAGACCCTCACAAATGCCAGTCGGCGGCCCTCTCTGGAGATAGCGGGAGAGAAAACGCCCGGCCCGATGGGTTCGATCCGCTGGGGCTTGCCCGGTCGAGCGCCGAATCTGGAAAACGGAATTCTCCAAAGTCCGTCGTGTCCGTGAGAGAAAGCAAGAGAGTAAACGATCTCGCGTGCGCTGGAACTCCAGGCGACGCCGCCGATCTGCAAATTGTCGCGCGTGATTCGCTCGGGTTCTCCTGCCGGCGCAAACTCTTTGGTCAAGGCCAACCGGTACAGGTCGAAGGGGAGTATGCCGCTGGCCCGCGCGAAAACCAAGGCTGAGCCGTCGGGCGAGAGAGCCACCGCGCTATCTCCGTCGGACCCGGCGGTTGGGAAGGTCAGTTGGCGCCGTTCGTAGGTGTCAGTGTGAAACAGGAACAGGCTGGGCGGGTGCTGCGGCGAGTCTTTGTTGCAGAAGACGATTCCTTTGCTGTCGGGTAGCCATGCCAGGAAGGGGCCGGACAGCCAACGGAGCCCCTTTCCGGGTAGAAAAATGTCCACCAGTTTGCGCTCCGGGCCGCCCAAGGCCGGCATAGTGTAGATCTCGAACCTTTCTGCTCCAAGCGCCCGGAGGAAAGCGATGGTTCGCCCATCGGGCGACCACGTGGGCGAGTCGTCATCTGCCGGGTTGGTGGTCAGGCGAAGGGGCGCGCCGGGACCGATTAATTTGACGTAGATATCGAGATTGTCCTGCTTCTCGCCGTTCCAGGCGAAGGCAACCTGGTTGCCGTCCGGTGAGAACGTCGGCGAACGTTCGGAACCTCTATTACTGGTGAGAGGCACTTCGCGGAGCGCGGATTCCGTCGGGCCACCAGAAGGACGAAGAATGCTGAGGACGCCCGCCGTAGTGATGGAGATGACCGCCGCCACGGCCCACCACCGGCCCCGGCGCGGGGTCGTCGGTTTGGTAGTCGATTCCGAATCCGCCCGCAACTCGTCCAGCGCCAGCTTCACATCGGCCATGTGCTGGCTGCGGCGGTGGACGTCTTTGCGCAGACACCGGGCGATCAGCCGTTCCAGTTCGGGAGGCGTGGTGGAGGAGATTTGGCTGAGCGGTGGCGGGTCCTTCTCCAGAACCGCCGCCAACGTGGATGCTCGCGACTCGCCCCGGAAAGCGGCTTGGCCGGTGACCATCTCGTAGAGCACCGCGCCGAAAGAGAAGATGTCGCTTCGCTCATCCAGCGGCTTGCCTTCGGCCTGCTCCGGCGACATGTAGGGAACACTGCCGAGAATGACGCCTTCTTCGGTAACCGGCTGGCTCATGGCCACCGTGCTGGTCGATTCATTGGCGGCAACGGCGGCCGGTGCGGCTGGGGCAACCAGTTTGGCCAGGCCGAAGTCCAGCACCTTGACGCGTCCGCGCGCATCCACCATGACGTTGGCGGGCTTGAGGTCGCGATGCACGATGCCCGCGGCGTGGGCGGCGGTGAGAGCGTCGGCCACCTCCGCAGCGATGCGCAGCGCTTCGGTAAGGCGCATGCCCTTGCGCGGGATCAGCTCGTTGAGCGGTTTGCCATCCACCAGTTCCATGACGATGAAGGTCTGCCCGTCCTGCTCGCCGATTTCGTGGATGGTGATGATGTTGGAATGGTCCAGCGCGGAGGCGGCGCGTGCTTCGCGTTTCAGCCGCTCCAATGCCAGTGGATCCTTCGAGAGTTCCGCCCGGAGAAATTTTAGCGCTACCAAACGGCCGAGTTGGGTGTCCCTAGCCTTGTAAACCACCCCCATCCCGCCGCCGCCCAACTTCTCCAGAACGATGTAGTGGGAAACGGTCTTCCCAAGCAGGCTTGGCTCGGCTTCACCCGGCGAGTCGGTCTTGTGGCCAAAGTCAGAATCAGGATCCAGTACGCTTGTACCCGCTCGCGCGTGAGCGGCGATCAGCGATTCGATCTCCTCGTGCAAAACCGAATCGGGACACGCCTCCGCCAGAAAGGATGCGCGGCTGTCAGGGTCGAGTTCCAGGGCGGATTCCAGGATGGGCCGGATTCTCCGCCATTGTTCCGGGGTCATGCGGGAGCCCCGGCGCGGCCCATCTCGCGCAGCAGCCAAGCTCGGGCCGAGGACCAGCGACGTTTGACCGTGGCGGTGGAGACTCCTAGGAAATCCGCTGTCTCCTCAATGGAAAGGCCCCCAAAGTACCGGATTTCGATAATCTGGCTTTGTTGTGAATTGAGCTTGGCAAGTCGCGTGAGGGCTTCGTCTAACGCCAGGAGGTTGACTGCCTCTTCCTCACCAGCCCCGGGCGAAGCGATGTCGCCACTCAGGTTTAGTCGAGTGAGGCCGCCTCCCCGCTTCGAGGCGAGCCGGTTCCGCTCGTAATCCACCAGAATCCAGCGCATGAGTTGTGCGGCGATGCCCACGAAGTGGGCCCGGTTCTCGGCCTGTAGGGCTCGCTCATCGGCCAGCCGTAAGTACACTTCGTGAACCAGCGCAGCGCTCTGGAGAGTGTGGTTCGGCCGTTGCTTTTGCAGATGGTATCGAGCCTTGCGCCGCAACTCGGCATAGACGAGAGGCAACACGGCTTCGAGCGCCTTCCGGTCGCCCCTTCCCCACTGAAGCAGCAACTCGGTAACTTGCTTGGAGTTGGCAGAATCCACTCTGACACCCACCGCTCTCTTGAGGCGGTCCCAAACCTACAACAGCATAAAGCAAGGGCTACCAGAGTTCAACTTTATTTGGTTGAAAACGCTGAAGGTTGGCGCTCCGACGCAATTAAGGGGTCCGGGCAGCTACAAAAAATCGATTTCTCGCGAGCCAGTTTGCTTTGTTCTTGCCGAATTAGGAGCACAGGGAAAGTGAGTTTCCCCCGGCGAGCCGGCGACTCTGCCCTGCTTGAGCGCCGAGACCTTGAGCTGATCGATCCCGAGAATCTTGGTCGCCTGTGTCTCGGCGCCTCGTTAGCCATATATTGCGATTCGGCAGTCTCGCTATAATGCACCAGCACCAATTCGGCAGCTCCGGGTTCCGGGCCATTATGGAGATTCGGACGGTGCGCGAAAAGGGCAAGGAAAAGCTAAGGTCTCAGCCAGCCCGGCGATCGACTCGCCAACTTATAGGAAAGATTAGCCAAGTGCCTACCGACCCACTGGTGCAAGACCAGGAGCGCCAGATCGGCAAACTGTCCGAACAGACGAAAAGAGCACCGAAGAGCGCACTGTAAAATATTGATTTTATTAATATTATTGAGTAAATTGGTCGGGGCGAGTGGATTCGAACCACCGACCTCCTGGTCCGGAACCAGCGGGAGTTCGAGAAAATTCGGAATTACATAGAGGAGAATCCGGTGCGAGCCGGGCTGGTGAGAGACGCCAAAGAGTATCGATGGTCGAGCGCGGGATGGGCGACCGGGGGGTCGCCCGGCGCGGGGCAACAGTGACCAACCGGCAAATTGGGCGAAGCGTACGGCGGACCCCCTGGTCCGCAGCCGACCCCCGGTCGGCGCGCTTTTCTGAGAATTCCAGACTCTCTCCCGGACCATTGCGTACCCGCTGAATCCGGAAAAACATAGCCCTCCGCTTTCAAGTAAAATCCGGATATCCGATCTTCTCGTTCACAGGCACTTTTTTGTTGAACCCAAAACACTTACTCGCCCCATCTCCTTGCTCGCCAGTTATAGTGGAATCGTGAAATGGAGTATGTATGCCAACAGAAAATCAAACAAGAAGTTTCCCGAACCAATGGACTTTTCTTCCGCGGCCGGGGTCACCGCACGGCGCAAACAGCGCCCCGCCCGAGCTCAATGGGGCCGACCAATCGCTTTCCGCCGTGTGCCAAGCCCAAACCGCCCCTACCAAACGAACCCAAGCCCGCCGGGGCCGGCGAATCGCCCTCTAAAAGACACCCCTGGAAGTGCTTTGCTTTCAGCGAACCGTTCTTTAGCCGTGTCCCTTCACCCATACTATTGCCAGATTGGAAGCATAGTATTGCCAACCAATGAAGGGGCAGGCCCCGTACGAGCGGGGGAACGGCGGGGAAATCAATGATTCTGCTTGCTCTGCTCGGGTTCTCTTCGGTCACGCCATGCGCGGATTTCTGGCAAAACTATGTTTCCACTTCACGGCAGTTGGCAAATCTATGCTTCCAGTGCAACAGGCTTTCCTCAAGCGCACAACGAGAACTCAATAGCTTGCAGGTCGCAACATGGCAAAGATATGGTTCCAATTCGGCAAAACTATGGGTGAAGTCACAAGCCGTCTTGTCGCTCCTCCGCCGGGCGGCTCCGCCCTTGCCGTCTGCCGAACCCAACTCCGCCATACCAAACGAACCCAAGAAAGCCGCGCGTAGCGCCACCATACCCAGCCCCTGGCCCCTGGCCCCCGGCCCCCAGCCCTTGGCCCCTGGCCCCCGGCCCCTGGCCCCTGGCCCCTGGCCCCGAATCCCCACCCCGGGGTTCCCGCTGTGATACTCTGAAATTTCCACGTGTGCCAGCGCGTGTCAGCGAAGCTCTCGTTCTGCGTACCTACCCGCTGAAAGAGGCGGACCTCGTCGTCAGCTTTCTCACCAGGGACCAGGGAAAATTGCGGGGCGTGGCCAAGCGGGCGCGGCGTCCGAAAAGCAGTTTCGGAGCGGGGCTGGAGCGGTTATCGCACGTGCGGATGGCGTATTTCCAGCGCGAGACCCGCGAGCTGGTCAATCTGGATTCCTGCGAATTGATCCGCTCCCAATTCGCGCTTGTCGCCGATTACCGGGCGAGCGTGGCGCTGGATTATTTCGCGGAAGTGACGGAGCAGATGCTCCCCTCCGCGGAGCCGAACGAGAGGTTTTTCCGCCTCCTGCTGGCCGTGCTGGAGTTTCTTCAGCCGCCGGCGAAGGGGCAGTCGGCAGGCCCGGGGAGCCGCGGGCAAGGTGTGGCGGGCTGTAACGTATTTTTCACTTTGGGCGGTGCGGCTTTCGGGATGGTTGCCGGAATTGCATGTCTGCCTGGGCTGCGGCAGTCTGCTGGACGACGGAGACTCTCGCGAACGGGCGTTTTTCGCCCGCGGCCAGGCGGGTTTGATTTGCGGCCATTGCCGGCAGACGCGCGCGGCCGGGAGCAGTTGGGAATTGGGAGCGGAATCCAGAGATCTGGCCGCCGAAATATTGCGTGTGCCGGTGGCGAAACTCTCGCGAACGAATTGGGACCGCGGCACGGCGGCGGATCTGCGGCGCTTTCTGATGCAGCAGATCGAAGGACATGTGGAGCGGCGCCTGCTGACGGCGCGGGTACTGGAAGAGAGCGAATAGCAGCGGATGCAATCCTTTCAAGAGATCATCTTCAAGCTGAAACAGTACTGGGCGGAACGCGGATGCATCATCCAGGAGCCCTATGACGTGGAGGTGGGCGCCGGCACCATGGTGTCGGAAACCTTCCTGCGCGTCCTGGGCCCGGATCCCTACCGCGTGGCGTACGTGCAGCCCAGCCGCCGTCCGGCCGACGGGCGTTACGGCGATAATCCCAACCGCCTGTACAAGCATTCCCAGCTTCAGGTGATCCTGAAGCCGTCGCCCGGCGGACGTGATCGAGCACTACCTGGGCAGCCTGGAAGCCATCGGGATCGACCTGCGCAAGCACGATATCAAGTTCGAAGAGGACAACTGGGAAGCGCCCACCCTGGGCGCCTGGGGCATCGGCTGGCAGGTGATGCTGGATGGCCTCGAGATCTCGCAGTTCACCTATTTCCAGCAGTGCGGCGGCATCGACCTGGACCTGGTGCCGGCCGAACTCACCTACGGCCTCGAGCGGCTCACCGCGTTCCTGCAGGTGAAGGACAGCGTGTACGACATCGAGTGGGCGCAACGGGCTTCACCTATCGGCGATGTGCGCTATCGGGACGAACTGCAGTATTCGGTCTACAACTTCGAGATGGCCGACATCCCCACGCTGTGGAAACTGTTCGACCTGCACGAAGGCGAGGCGGCGCGCCTGCTTCGCGCTGTACGATCCGAAATCGCCGGACAAGAAGCGCTTCCCCCTGCTGCCCACCTACGACCAGGTGCTGAAGTGCTCCAACCTTTTTAATACCCTCGATGCGCGCGGCGCCATCAGCGTCACCGAGCGCGTCGGCGTGATTCAGCGCGTGCGCAAGCTGGCGGTGGGCGTGGCCGCAGGCGTGGGTGGATCAGCAGCAGGTCGCAGCGGAGGTGGCGCAATGAGTCTGCCTCTTCCTGCTCGAAATCGGCACCGAAGAGATTCCCGATTGGATGATTCCCGGCGCGCTGGAGAATCTGCGGCTGCTGTTCGAAAAGCTGGAGATCCCGCACGAGTCGGTCGTCGATGGATGCCACGCCGCGCCGCCTGGTGCTGCGCGCCGAAGGATTGCCGGAACGGCAGGCGGACAGCGAAGAGCGGGTCATGGGGCCGGCGAAATCGGCGCCCGCGCAGGCGGTGGCCGGGTTCGCGCGCAAGCAGGGCGTGAAGCCGGAAGACCTGACCATCGAGACCACGCCCAAGGGCGAATATTACAGCTTTCGTCAAGAAGATCGCCGGCCGCCGTACCAAGGACATTCTGGCCGAGGCGCTGCCCGGCATCATCCTGCAGATCTACTTCCCCAAGACGATGTACTGGACCGGCAAGGGCGGCCCGCGCTTCATCCGGCCCATCCGCTGGATCGTGGCGCTGCTGGGCGAAGAGATCGTGCCGTTCGAACTGGCCGGCGTGCGCTCGCGGTGCGCTGACCAGCGGCCATCGCCGGCTGGGCGCGCGCGAGATCGTCGTCACCACGGCCGATTACGAGCGGCGGCTGCGCGATCATTACGTGATTCTGTCGGCCGAAGAGCGCCGCAACAAGATTCGCGGCGAGCTGGCCGGACGTGCGCGTGAAGACCGACCCGGCGCTGCTGGAAACACTGGTCTACATCACCGAATACCCCACCGCCATCACCGGCAGTTTCGACCCGCAGTTCCTGGAACTGCCCGAAGAAGTGCTGATCACCGTGATGCGGCACCACCAGAAGTATTTCTCGGTGGAAGACGCGCAGGGTAAGCTGGCGCCGCAGTTCGTGGCGGTGATGAATATCGATGCCGACCCCGAAGGCTTCGTGCGCCGCGGCAACGAGCGCGTGCTGCGCGCGCGCTTCAACGACGCGCGCTTCTTCTGGGAGACCGACCAGAAGAAGACGCTGGCCGGACCGCAGTCGCCGATCTGGCGCACGTGACGTTCCAGGCCAAGCTGGGCTCCTACCTGCGACAAGACCGAGCGCATGATGGCTGGCCGACGAACTGGGCGGCGATGACCACGCCGTGCGCGCCGCCGAGCTGTCGAAGTGCGACCTGACCACCGAACTGGTCAAGGAGTTCACCGAACTGCAGGGCGTGGTGGGCGGCCTGTACGCGCGCGTGCAGGGCGAGCCCGGAGCCGGTCTGGCAGG
Organism: uncultured Solibacteraceae bacterium; assembly: GCA_963853855.1. Lineage (GTDB taxonomy): Bacteria > Acidobacteriota > Terriglobia > Bryobacterales > Bryobacteraceae > Sulfopaludibacter. The sequence continues at coordinate 228,606 of CAWKYG010000014.1, forward strand.
CGATTTACGACCACTACAAGCCGGAGAGCATGGAGGATCGCCATTCCGCGCAATCGCACCGGGCAGATGGTGGCGCTGGCCGATAAGCTCGACACGCTGCGCGGCTGTTTCGCGCGTGGGCCTGGTTCCCACCGGGTCGCGCGATCCCTTCGCGCTTGCGCCGCGCGGCGCAGGGCGTGGTGCAAGATCCTGGTGGAAGGCAAGGTCGAGCTCCCGCTGCTGGATCTGATTGGCAGGCGATCAGGCGCTGGTCGATTTCTTCGAAGACCGCGTGCGGTTCTATTTCAAGGATGTTCGCGGCTTCAAGTACGACGAAGTGAACGCCGCGATGGCCGCCGGCTGGAGCAACCTGGTGGACCTGGAAGCGCGCCTGGTGCGCATCCAGAGCCTGCGCCCGACGCCCGATTTCGAGCCGCTGGCCGCCAGCTTCAAACGCATCCGCAACATTCTGGAGCAGGCGAAGTTCGACAGGCGGCGTGGCCATCGACGCCGAGCCTGCTGGAAGCCGGCCCCGAGAAGGAATTGTACGACGAATACCAGCGGCATCGCGGGCCAGCCGATCGAAAGCGTGATCTCGCGGCTGCGCCCCAAAGTGGATCTGTTTTTCGACAAGGTGCTGGTGAATGCGCCGGATGCTCGCGTCCGGCAGAACCGTTTGACGCTGCTTCAACACGCTGTTGGCGGAGTTTTCCACCATAGCGGATTTTTCTGAAATTGTTACTAATTCATAGGAGCAGAAGCATGAAGAAGTACGTCTACTCGTTCGGCAACGGAACCGCCGACGGCGACGGAAAGATGAAGGACATGCTCGGCGGCAAGGGCGCCGGGCTGGCCGAAATGTCCCGGGCCAAGCTGCCGGTGCCTCCCGGCTTCACCATCTCGACGGAAGTCTGCAACATCTATTTCCAGAACAACAACGCCGTTCCGGCGGAGATCCACGAGCAGATGCTGGCGGCCCTGAAGACGCTCGAAGAGCGCATGGGGCAGAAGCTCGGCGACGCGGCGAATCCGCTGCTGGTGAGCGTGCGCTCCGGCGCCAAGTTCTCCATGCCGGGCATGATGGACACCATCCTCAACCTGGGGCTGAACGACGAGACCGTGAAGGCGCTGGAAGCCAAGAGCAACAATCCGCGCTTCGCCTACGATTGCTACCGCCGCTTCATCCAGATGTACGGCAACGTGGTGCTGGAAATCAGCAAGCACGATTTCGACGAGGTCTTCGACGGCCAGAAGAAGAAGGCCAAGGCCAAGCTCGACACCGAGCTGACCGCCGAGGACCTGCAGCAGGTGATCGTGGGCTACAAGAAGCTGGTGCAGAAGAAGACCGGCAAGCCGTTCCCGCAGGACGCCATGGATGCAGCTCGCAGGGCGCGCGCGATGCCGTGTTCCGCTCCTGGTTCAACGACCGCGCCAATCACTACCGCAAGATGAACCAGATTCCCGACGACCTGGGCACCGCCGTCAACGTGCAGGCCATGGTGTTCGGCAACCTGGGCGAAACTTCGGCCACCGGCGTGGGCTTCACGCGCAACCCGGCCACCGGCGAGAAGGTCTTCTACGGCGAGTTCCTGGAAAACGCGCAGGGCGAAGACGTGGTGGCCGGCATCCGCACGCCGCACCCCATCTCCGAGCTCGAAACGTGGAATCCCGCGGTCTACAACCAGCTTCGCGAAATCACCACCATGCTGGAGAAGCACTACCGCGACATCCAGGATTTCGAATTCACCATTCAGGACGGCAAGCTGTACATGCTGCAGACCCGCAACGGCAAGCGCACGGGTCCGGCGGCGGTGCGCATCGCCGTGGAGATGGTGGGCGAAGGCCTGATCGACAAGAAGGAAGCGGTGCTGCGCGTCGATCCGCAGCAGCTCGATCAGCTTCTGCACCCGGTGCTCGATCCGGCGTCCAAGAAGGCGCTCACGCAAGCTGGCCACGGGCCTGCCGGCATCGCCGGGCGCGGCGGTCGGGCACCATCGTGTTCACCGCCGATGACGCCGTGGAGAAGTCCGCGAAGGCGCCGGTCATCCTGGTGCGCAAAGAGACCGTGCCGGACGATATTCACGGCATGGAAGTGGCCAAGGGCATTCTCACTTCGCGCGGCGGCATGACCAGCCACGCGGCGGTGGTCTGCCGCGGCATGGGCACGCCCTGCGTGGCCGGCGCGGAAGCGTTCACCGTCAGCGAGGCGAAGAAGGAAGTCACCGTCACGGTGAACGGCAAGACGCGTCACCCTGAAGGAAGGCGACTGGCTTTCGCTCGACGGTTCCACCGGCGAGGTCTTCGCCGGCAAGGCCAACACGCTGGATGCCGACCCGACTTCCGGAGTCCTGGCGACCTTCATGGGCTGGGCCGACGAGTTCCGCGGCAGGTTCGGCGTGCGCGCCAATGCCGATATCCCGCGCGACGCCAAGGCCGCCCGCAAGTTCGGCGCCGAAGGCATCGGCCTGTGCCGCACCGAGCACATGTTCTTCGCCGAGGACCGCATCGAGCACATGCAGGCCATGATTCTGGCGCGCGACGAAAAGAGCCGCCGCAAGGCGCTGCACGAAGCTGCTGCCCATGCAGCGCAAGGATTTCGCCGGCCTGTTCAAGGCCATGGACGGATTCCCGGTGGTGATCCGCACGCTCGATCCGCCGCTGCACGAGTTCCTGCCCAAGCGCGAAGACCTGATGGTGGATATCGCCGTCCTGCCTTACGCCGATATCAAGAAGAAGCGGGAACTGGTCGCCACGTACGTCAACGCTTCGGCGCCGAAGTGAAGAACCTGAAGACGGTGCTGCCGCGAACTGCTGAAGCGCGTGGAAGAACTGCACGAGTTCAACCCCATGCTGGGCCATCGCGGCTGCCGTCTGGGCATCACCTATCCGGAGATCACCGAGATGCAGGCGCGCGCCATTTTCGAAGCCGCCGTGCAGGTGGCCAAGAAGGGCGTGAAGGTGATTCCGGAAGTCATGATTCCGCTGATCGGCGGCGTCAAGGAACTGGAGAACCAGAAGGAGATCGTGGTGCAGGTGGCCGAGGAAGTGCTCGCCAAGGCCGGCATGAAGGACCTGAAGTACATGGTCGGCACCATGATCGAGATTCCGCGCGCCGCGCTGACCGCCGACACGGTGGCCAAGGAAGCCGAATTCTTCAGCTTCGGCACCAACGACCTGACGCAGACCACGCATGGGCCTCTCGCGCGACGACTATACGAAGTTCCAGAAGGACTACGAGGACGCGCAAGATCTTCGCCAACGATCCGTTCGCCGTCCTCGATCAGGAAGGCGTCGGCAAGCTGGTGAAGATGGCCGTGGAGCTGGGCCGCAAGACCCGTCCCGATCTGGAAATCGGCATCTGCGGCGAGCACGGCGGCGAGCCGAGCTCGGTGCAGTTCTGCTATCGCGTGGGCATGAACTACGTGTCCTGCTCTCCGTACCGCGTGCCGATCGCGCGGCTGGCGGCGGCGCAGGCGGCGATTTCCGGCGATAAGTCCGAAATGCAGCGGACCGCGTAGTCCTGAAGTGCAACTGCCGTCATCGCGTCCATGCGCGATGACGGCAAAGTTGCAGTTGGCTGAATTTACCTACTTGCGGCGCTTTCGCAGCAGGAGAAGAGCGAACATGCCGCCGCCGATCAGAGACGTGCCGACCGGCTCGGGCGCGGCCAGCGTACCAAAGTGATTCTCGAGAATCGAGAGGTGGACGCTGTTCGTCGATCCGGCTGTCTTCCCGTTGGAGTTAGCGTTTACCGTATCGGAAATGGCTAGCGTGGAGAGGGTGCCGGCAATCGCTACCGTCGTGCTGGTGAAATTCGTAGCACTGCAGGTCCCGCCGTTACAGATGGCGTTTTGCGTAGACGTTGCACCCCCCCCTATCGTAGAGGAGAACACACTGTTCAACTGGTCGATGGCCAGAGGGGAGCTCACATCGTAGTCAATGACTAATGACATGGTCTGGTAGTGATTCACCACCCAGTTGCCGTTGAACTGGAGTCCGGTATTGACGGAATCGATCGCGATCGTCACACTAGACGCGACTTGCGCGATCCCGGTGCCTTTGAGCCCGCTCACATAAAACGAATCGGTGCCCAATGTGTCGCTATAAGAAAAGTTGTTGAACAGGACACCGTCAATGGTGCAACCCCCGCTACCCAGCGCCACGTAGCTGGCCACGGTTCCGTTGGTGCATAAGGGAGCCGCCGAACCAGCCGTGGCGCCGAGGAAGAGCAGCGCCATCAATGCCATTGCATATTTCTTACTCATCGTTGTCTGCCTTTCGCTTTCGACCGCCCCGCCAACCCCAGAAGCACCAGTCCGCCGCCGAGTAGTGTGACGCTCAACGGTTCGGGGGCCGCGCCTACCTCGTACAGCCCTTGATTGATCTGGGTCAGGATTGCCTCGTTGCTTCCGGTTCCGGAACTCAGAAACACATCTTTGCTAATGGCCAGCATGCTGCTGTTCGAAAAAGACTGGTAATCGGACTGGCTGGTTGCGAAGGGGCTAAGTGTGGTCGTCAGGGGCGGGTCTAATTCGAGACCCAGGTTCACAACACCAGCCTGCCCGTTCACCAATAAAGCGTCGGCGATCGAAATATACGGAGCAAACTGGTTCTCCGGGTCTACGTTGGTCAACGACCCGTCCGCGCTCAGAGTTGCCAGATAGGCATTGTGGGGCGATGGGGCCAACACATCGTAGGTGATGCGGATGTCACCAGCGACTCCCCCCGAAACCTGCCAGGATGGCGAGGACGTGAAACTCACGACGGGTTCGTAAGGATTGCTGTTGAGGTCGCTAAACGACACGGTGACCTCGGAGGCACTCACGGCGGGGTTGTTGGGATCGCCTCCGTAGTTGTCGCCGTTAGCGTCCTGGAGGGTGTAACTGTACTTGAAGTTATAGAAGATCTTGTCGCCGAACTGGCACCCGGTCAGGCCCAGAGACTGAAAGGCTTGCGCCGTCGTAGCAACCTCGGTGCAGAGCTGGGCAGCCGCTGCGAATCCACTAAACCCAATTAAAAGCAGGGTGACCTGCCAGACTTTTTTCATCTTTCCCCTCTCGCCGACTTTCAGGACCGCTTTGGTCCTGTTACTTACTAAACCTCGCCCAGAATAAGCTGCCGGCTGCGGGCGAGTCAAGGAAAGGTGAGAGAACATACGAATTGCAAAAAACTGGATATAAACTGCTTATATTCAGTCATTTGCAGAAAGCATCACACGATGGTGCCGGGGCTGTTGGTAGCCCCGAAAACACGCATTGTTGAAAACAAACACAGTTACGATCAGTACTAAAGGTTCAGTACTATCACTAAGGGTAGCAAAGAAGGGTACCGCGCCCTTTTTGCGCTACTGTTTGACTTCGGCTTCGATGGCTTCCAGTTCCTTGCCGGCCTCGGCCCATTTGCCTTGTGCGGCGAGGTCGCGGTAACGGCGCAGGTGGTCGCGGACTCGCTGCAGCCTGGCCTCGGCACCGGAATTGGCCGCCGGAGCGGCCTGCTGGGACGCACCGGGACGGCGCGCTAGCCTGTTGGATCAACTGCTGCGCTCCGCCGGAAAGCTGCGACAGGGCTTCGTCGTAGTTATCGGTATAAATCAGCCGATTGCCCACCGCCAGCACGATCTTCTTCAACTGCGGCATGCTGGCTTCGTTGGACTGGATGTAGATCGGGTCGACGTACAGGAAGTTATTGCCCACCGGCAGCACCAGAATCTGTCCGCGCAGCACGTGCGAGCCCTGCTGGTTCCACAGGGTCAGGTCCTTGGAAATGGTCTGGTCCTGGTTGATCGACGCGGCGACATTCATTGGCCCCTGGATCAACTCCTGCTTGGAGAGCAGGAGCACCACGATTTCCCCCAGGTGCTCGCCGTCGCAGCGTGCCGCCATCAGCCCGATCAGGTTGTTCTTGTTGTGCGGCGTGAACGGCATCATCAGCAGGAACTCAGGCTTGTCCTCGCCCGGCACCGAGGCCATGATGTATTGCGGATCCACCGGTACCGAGCCGTTCTCCTGCCCGGTGGCGTGCAGCGCGATGTCCCAGACGTCTTCCTTGTTGTAGAAGGACTGCGGGTCGAGCATGTGGTAGGTGAGATAGATTTCCGACTGGATGCGGAACAGCTCTTCCGGATAGCGCGCATGGCGGCGCAGGTCGGCGGGCATCTTCGCCTCGGGCAGGAACAGATCGGGGAAGAGATTCTGGTAGGCATCGATGATGGGATCGTCCGGGGCGAAGACGTAGAGGTGCGTTTCGCCGTCATAGGCGTCGATGGTGGCCTTCACGGCGTTACGCATATAGTTCACGCGACCCATGTCGGGCACGTCGACGGCGCGCGAATAGGGGTGCGCGTCGCTGGTGGTGTAGCCATCCACCATCCACACCAGGCGTCCGGCATCGGTGATCACCATGTACGGGTCGGTGTCCCAATCGAGGAAGCCGGCGAGCTCCTGGAGCCGGTCGCGCACCTTGCGGCGGATCATCATGCGGCTGTTCGGCGTCAGATAATCGGTCAGCAGAATATTGGGTTCGTTCTCGCGGATGGCGGCGGCGAGGCGCATGAAGAACGAAGAGATGGGGAAGCCTCCCTTGCCTTCGTAGCGGGACCGTACGTTGTCTTCGCCGGACGGATAGTTGAACTCGAGCTGCGCGGTGTTCACGAACACCGGCTCGTGCGTGACTTCGCCGTAATAGATCTCCGGGCGCGTCAGCTTCAGGCTGGGCGTATCGATCTTCGGCGGCGCATCCTGAATGGTGAGCACGGGCAGACCGTCGGGCGTCATGCGGCTGACTTCGGAAAGCACCAGGCCGTAACCGTGAGTGTAGATGAACGCGGGATTGATCCAGTTGGCGCTGGCGTCGGGAAGCTGGCGGATATCCAGTTCGCGCGGCGAAAGCAGCACCTGGCTGTACTGGCCGTCGATGGTATAGCGGTCCACGTCGCTATCGTGGAAAACGTAGTAAGTGCGCAGGGCCTGGCGCTGCGTGATGGTGTCATGGAAAGCGCGCCAGTCCCACAGCCGGACGTTATCGAGCAGCGGTTTATACTTCGCGGTATCGATGGGCGCATCGGGATCGGCCTTGAATTCGATCTCCTTGACCTTCTGCTCCAGGCCGTAGGCCGAGCGCGTGGCGTGAATGTGAGTATCGATGTACGGCCGTTCGAGCGAGATTTCGTTGGGCTTCACGTAGAGGGCCGAGACCGCCGGCGGCACGATGAAGGCGACTACCAGCGCGATGGCCATTCCAGCGGCCCAGACCCAGCGGCCGATCCACACGAAGACCGATGCGCCCAGGCAGGCAGCGATGAGCAGCCACTGCATGGGCAGGCCGACGTTCTGGTCTACATAATCGATGCCGACCAGGAAGCTGCCGTGCTCGTTATAGACCATTTCGTAGCGGCCCAGGTAGAAGCGCAGGGCCATGGCCAGCAGCAAGGCCACGGCGGCGCCGCGCAGGAAGCGCGATTCCAGACCGCCTTCCAGCCGAAAGATCCCGGGGTCGAGTTCGCGAGCGTCGCGCAGGTCGGGAAGTTTGTAGCGCAGTTGCCAGGCGCGGGCCGATCCCCAATAGAGCAGGATGCAGACAATCACCAGCGCGAGCAGATAGCCGCGCAGCAGCGATGTAGAAGGGCAGATCGAAAAGGTAGAACGAGAGCGGCCGGCCGAAAACGGCGTCGTGCCATGCGGTGGCCGCGGCAGGCAGGCCGCGCGATCCGGCGAAACGGACCACGGTCCAGGTATCGATGGAGCCGGCCGCGATGAGATACCCCACAAACAGCAAGACGGCGGCGGAAATGCGCGCATACATTTTGTGCTCGCGCAGCGCCGTGCCGGCGAAGTGCAGGGCGCGCGCGTGCGCCATCCAAAGAACCGCGAAGGCCAGCAGAGTAGCCGCGGCCAGCGGCACGCTGCTGTAAGCCAGCATACTGAGCCATGTGTTGAACTGGCCCAGTTCTTTCCACCATTCGATTTCGATAACGTACGTAGCGAAGGAGCGCGCGCCGAACAGAATTACCAGCGCAATCACAATCAGGGTGACGCGAGTCGCGGTGAAGCCGGACGGGCGTTCCCCGCGTTCAATCCGATAACCGGGCATGTCTACAGCTTACGCCTATGCCGGAGTGACCGCTCCGGTTGCGCATGGAGAAATGTTTACAGTTTGCCGCCAAAACCAACCGCGACATTCATCGTCACTAGCAGCATGAGATGCTGGTGGGCCGGATTACTGATACTTTTCGGAGGTGTCGCGGCTGCGCAGTCCAAACCACCCGCGGACATTTTGAACGATCAGGGCCTGGCTGCGTCGTCGCGCGGGGATTTTAACGAGGCGGAGCGGCTGCTGCGGCAAATCGATCGAGTTGTGGCGGGCGAAGGGTCCGCGGGTTCGAAGCACACACCGCTATCGTGATGGGGAACCTGGCGGAAGCGCTCTGCGGCGAAGGCAGATGGAACGAGGGCGCGCAGATGTTGAGCACGGCCCTGGAAATGAGCCGCCGCGCCCTGGGCGCCGGGCACATCAACACGGTTGCCGACATGAGCCTTCTGGGTAGCGCGGACATGGTGGTGGGCGATCTGGATCGCGCGATAGCGCTATTCCGCGAGGCGCTGGCCATCGAACGGGAACGATACCCCGGCAGCACGCAACTGGCTCATACTCTTTTGGGAATTTCCAGCTATCACGTGCGCAACAACCAGATGGCCGAGGCTCTGCCGCCGGCTGAAGAGGGATTGAAGATACTGCTGGCGGCCGGTGGAGAGAATAGTTCCGATTCCGCCATGGCGTATACCAGCGTGGCCCAGATCCATCTCTTCTCCGGCAAGCCGGCGCGCGCCTTACCGCTGTTTCACAAAGCCGAGGCCATCTACAAGACGCTCGGCATGGCGGAGAGTCCGCGCTATGCATCCGTGCTCAGCCAGGAGGGACTGGCGCTGTTGCAGGACGGCAAGACGGCGCTGGCGGACCACAGTATGACCCGCGCGCTGGAGATGCTTTCGCATTGCTCCGGATGCCAGTATCTGACGGCCATCGCGCAAAGCAATCTTGGCATGGTGCGTTTCAAAGAGGGCAAATTCGGCGACGCGGATTCGCTGCTGTCGCGGGCGCTGGCGCTGCAGGAATCGTACACTACCGGCCCGGGCAGCGAAATGGCCGCCACGCTGGACCGGCTGGCCGAGGTGCGCCGCAAGGAGCATCGCCTGAACGATGCCGAAGAGCTGCACCACCGGGCGATCGCGATGCAATCCTACCGCTGAACGCGACAGGCCAGGAGGCCTGTCTTACTACGGCTTGGATAGGGAGGCTTCGCGGGCCTTGATGAAACTGGCGGTCTTGGGATTGGCGGCATCCCACTTCGGAGTTTCAGAGCTGTTGGCGATGTCGAGCGCGGCGAGGGCGATGGTGCGGTCTACCTTCGCCATGTTGTCGTAATCCAGCTTGGGCCACTCGTCTCCCACAGCGTGATAGTCGCTGTAGACGTATGCCACCGAGAGCGTAGTGGAAGGCACACCGGCATTGGCGAAGGCGGCATTGTCGCTGCGGGTGAAGAACGGATCGCTGTTCTTTTCGTCTTTCACCACTTTCACTCCGGTCTGTTCCCCGGCCTTGCGAAATACACCGGCGATGTTGGTGAAATCGAACCCGGTCAAGTTGAACTGCCCGAGGTGAGTGCCCACGTTGCTCTCGTCGGTGCGCCCGAGTTGCTCCAGGTTCACATCGGCCACGGTGCGCGCCAGGGGGAAGATGGGATGGCGGGCATAGTAGCCCGACCCCAGGTCGCCCAGTTCCTCGCCGAAGAGCGCGATGAAAACGATGCTGCGTTTGGGCCGGGCCGGCAGCGCCGCCAGGGCGCCGGCGATCTCGATCACCGAGGAGGTGCCGCTGGCATCGTCGTTGGCGCCGTTGTAGATGTGATCGCCCGGGCCGGTTCCGCGCACTCCCAGGTGATCGTAATGCCCGGTGAGCATCACGTAGGTATCCTTCATGGCGGGGTCGGAACCGCGCAGAATGGACACCACGTTGCGGAGTTTCACCTGCTCGGAGACGGGCGCGGCAATGTGCGCCGAGATGGTGGCTTCGATGGGTCCGGGTTTGGCGGCGGCGAGCACCTTACGCACGGCTGGGTCGGACACCACCAGCACCGGCATAGTGGCGGACCCGGGGGGTGCGGCTTCGCGCAGACGAGAGGCGCGGCCGCCAGCCGGTCCGGACGCGGCCCGGAGCATGACCAGCAGCGACGGCTGAAGTTTGGCGGCGGCAGCCGGAACCCGCCGCATGGCCATAGCGGCTCCCCGGCCGCCTCCGGCGACTTCCGAAGTATCGACGATCAGCACTTTGCCGCGAACCTGTGCGGCGGTGAGGGTCTCCATGGCCGCCGGGTCGCTCAGGGAAACCAGGAACGCCGCGGCGTTCGTCAAATCCAGCGCGGCGCCCTCCTGCACGGCGAGAGAGGCTTTGTCCGCCTTGACGGTTTGGCCACCGGCGGTCACGGTGAGTTCGAGTCCCTCCAGGTTCGGCGTCGCCTGGGTGAAGAGCGCGGTCTGAAAGTAGCCGTCATCTCCGGCCGGTTCGAGCCCACCGCGCCGGAACTCCGCGGCGATATATTCGGCGGCGATGTCCAGGCCCGGCGAGGGAGTGCCGCGGCCCTGCAGAGCATCCGACGCCAGGAAGGAGACATCGGCCTTGAGCGCGGCGGCCGTCAGCCGGGAGGCGATCCGGTCGAGAACACTGGGAGTTTGGGCGACGGCGGCGGTCGCCAGCGCCGCGCAAGCGGCCGCAAAAGTGCGTTTCATCACTGGCTCCTATTTTAGGTTGATTACGCCGCGGCAGTTGGGCGCGCCGCAGCGGCAGGGCACATCTTCGATCTTGTTATCGAAGCGGTAATCCACGGTGAGTTCCTCGCCGCGCCGGATAGCGCGTTTGCTCATGTACAGTATGTGGCCCTTGAAAATGCAGCTATAAAGGTTGGGATCGCAGCTATGATTGATGATTTCGGCGCCACTGCCGCCGAAGGCTCCATCCAGGGTCCAGTAATCGTCAAGGGTGAACAGGTAGGTCAGCGGACCGGTGCCGCGGCGTTTGGTTTCGCGGCGGCTGATGCGCTCGCCGGTGTATTCGATAACCTTCCTTCGGGGCGGAATGGGTTCGAGCGCGTAGACCCCACGACGGTGAATCCTGGACTGGCGAATTGCCAGCCGGAAGCAGGCGAAACGGGGGTCGATCGCCGGTGACTTTACCAGAGCCGTAGCCATGTAACTGTTGTTCTCGAATTGTAACGAATGCATACAGGGTCTGGCGATTTATTTTCGCCGGGTGTCGACGGAAGCTGCCGCCAAACGTCTTATCCCAGGAGGTAACAATATGCCGAACCCATTTGTACACGTGGAATTGAATACTACGGACCCGGAAAAAGCGAAGTCCTTTTACGGAAGCCTTTTCGACTGGTCGCTGCAAGACGTCCCCATGGGCCCTGACTTCACCTACACCGTGATCGGTGTCGGCAGCGGAACCGGCGGTGGGATGATGAAACACCCGATGCCGGGCGCGCCATCGGCCTGGCTCGCTTACGTGGAAGTCGCGGACGTCCACGCGGCTACCGCGAAGGCCAGTTCGCTGGGGGCGACCCTCATCAAAGATGTTACGGAGGTACCGGAGATGGGATGGTTTTCCATCATTATGGATCCTACCGGCGCAGCCCTGGGGCTCTGGCAGACCAAAAAGGAGTAGGAATTACGGCCGGCCGGATCGTAGTCGGGGGATCCGGCCGGCCCTCAGCAGCGGTCTCAACCGTACTGGTGCGCGCTGGCGCGCCAGCACCCGGCGAATTCGAACAGCTCCGCTGCCGGTCTCGCGTTCACATCTATCGACGCCCTGATTATACTCCCGATAAGAGATTTGTCTATCCGAATTATTTACTTTCCTGTGAGCGGAGACACGCTCGATAAAAAATTCCAATCCCGGCCATAGAAAGTTCCATCTTGGAGCCTGGAAAGCCATTGGTACAGAATGGTTTAACCGTCCAATTCGCCAATGGTTCCGTGATGAAACCACTAGCTAAGATACTCGTACTCATACTCGGTTCGTCCCAGGCCGTCTTGCTGGCACAAGGAGTTACGGACGTTCAAGCCCGTCTGGCGGCAGTCGAGGCGGCTACCAAAAGCGCCCAAAGCGCGGGTGACAACGCCTGGATGCTGGTGAGTTCCGCCCTGGTCCTGATGATGACAGGACCCGGCCTGGCACTGTTTTACGGCGGGCTGGTGCGCCGGAAGAACGTGCTGGGCACGATGATGCAGAGTTTTATTCTGATGGCCGTGGTGACGGTGATCTGGGCCGTCGTGGGGTACAGCCTGGCTTTCGGCGGATCTTCGCCATTTACCGGCGATCTGCATTTCGCCTTTCTGAATAATGTAGGTACCGCGCCGAATCCGGACTACGCTGCCACCATTCCGCAGCAGACGTTCATGATCTACCAGTTGATGTTCGCCATCATCACGCCGGCGCTGATTTCGGGGGCGTTTGCCGAACGCATGAGGTTCAGCGCCATGCTTCTGTTTACGGTGCTTTGGAGCCTGTTCGTTTATTTCCCGATGGCGCACATGGTATGGGGCAAGGGGGGCCTGCTGAATGCGTTTTCGGGTGGGAAGTTCCCCTGCTTCGATTTCGCCGGGGGGACGGTGGTCCATATCACTTCGGGGGTTTCCGCCCTGGTGTGTTGCCTATACATGGGAAAGCGCCACGGGTATCCCAGCAACGCGATGAAGCCCCACAACCTGGTGCTCAGTTTCATCGGCGCCTGCCTGCTGTGGGTAGGGTGGTTCGGATTTAATGCGGGCAGCGCACTGGCAGCCTCGGGCCTGGCGACCAGCGCTTTCGTGGCAACCCATTTCGGCGCCGCCGCTGCAACGCTGGGCTGGTTGGGCGCGGAGTGGATTCACAACGGTAAGCCCAGCGTGCTGGGCGGCATTTCGGGATGCGTGGCCGGACTGGTGGCGATCACCCCCGCGTCCGGCTTCGTCAAGCCGTTTCCCGCGCTTCTGATCGGCCTGTGCGCGGGCGTCTTCTGTTATTTCATGGTGGTTTTCGCGAAAACCAGGTTCGGGTACGACGATTCGCTGGACGCGTTCGGCGTACACGGTTCGGGCGGCACACTGGGCGCCCTTCTCACAGGCGTGTTTGCCACCAACGCCATCAACGACGGATTGAAGGACTCGGCGGGGCGGGTGCTGCCTCTCGGGATGGTGGACGGGAACGGCGGACAGGTATTGAACCAGCTCATGGGTTGCGCCGTGGCCTGGGGTCTGGCGATTGTGGGCACTTTGATTATTCTCAAGATCTGCGATGCGACCGTCGGGGTGCGCGTCTCGCGGGAAGAGGAGATCGCGGGGCTGGATGTCAGCATGCATGGCGAAGAAGGATATATCTTTGAATCGTAGCGTCCGGGCCGTTAGGATGAAGCCATGAAGAAAATTGAAGCCATCATTCAGCCGTTCAAACTCGACGAAGTGAAGGAAGCGCTCAAAGCCATTGGCATCGATGGAATGACCATCACCGAAGTCCGGGGGCACGGGCGCCAGAAGGGGCATAAGGAGGTCTACCGCGGCCAGGAATACAATGTCGACCTGCTGCCCAAAGTGAAGGTCGAAATGGTGGTTTCGGGCGATCGGTTCGACGAGGTGATCAAAACACTGACGGCGGCTGCCCGAACAGGAAAGATCGGCGACGGCAAAATCTTTGTATATGACGTGGCCGAAGCGATCCGGATCCGTAACGATGACCGCGGGGAATCGGCTCTCTAACCCATCTGCCGTCGAACTCAGCTTCCTGGCTTCCGGGGATGCCACTACCGCGCTTGCCGAGCGGACCGCGGAGGTGGACCAGTGTGTGCTGCGAGCGGCTTACGAACTGCTGTTTCCGGCAGCGCCGGCGGGACTGGCGTTGCTGGCGGTGGGCGGGTACGGCCGGCGCCAGTTGTTCCCCTACTCGGACGTGGATCTGCTCTTGCTGTTCCAATCCGAGCGCATGGCGCAGGAGCACCGGGAGGCCATTTCGGCGTTCCTGCAACGATTGTGGGATTCCGGCCTGCGGGTCAGCCAATCCGTGCGCACGCCGGCTGAATGTACCGAGGTCCACGACCAGAACACCGAGTTGAATATCAGCCTGCTGGACCAGCGTTACCTGGGCGGCGACCGCACGCTATATGCCGCCCTGGCGGAAAAGCTGCCGCACTTTCTGCATGCCAGCCGCGAGCCGCTGATCCGCAACCTGGCCCGGCTCACGCGCGAGCGCCACGCCAAATCCGGCAACACGTTTTATCACCTGGAGCCGAACGTCAAGGAGACTCCCGGCGGGCTGCGCGATTACCAACTGATCTGCTGGCTGCAGCAACTGCACGAGGGTGTTGCCACGCCTGCGGCCGAACTGCAGCAGTCGTTCCGCTTCCTGGCGCGCCTGCGGTGCTATCTGCATTGCCTGTATTCGCGCGACGCCAATGTGCTCACCTTCGATGCCCAGGATTCGATTTGCGAGCGCTGGCAGCAGCCCGACCCGGCCCGCTGGATGCGCGATTACTATCGCCATGCGCGCACGGTTTACCGGGCGGCGGCGCGAGAACTGGATAACAACGAAGCGCTATCCAGTTCGCTCTTCTCACAGTTTCGGGACTGGCGATCGCGGGTTTCCAATGCGGATTTCAGCGTTCACCGCGAGCGCGCCCACTTCCGCACGCCGCAGCGTATCGACGTGGAGCCGGAACTGGTGCTGCGGCTTTTCGAATTCGTAGCGCGGCACGGCATCCGGCCGTCACAGGAAGCCGAGCAGCGGATCGAATCGCGTCTGCCGCGCCTGCGCGCGCAATTCGCCGATAGCGCCTCCATTGCCGCCCAACTGGTGGAGACCTTCTCTCTGCCCTACGCTCCGCTGGCCGCGCGCTGTATGTACGAATCCGGCGTGCTGGCCGCCATTTTTCCGGAAATCAACCAGATCGAATGCCTGGTGATCCGCGATTTCTACCACCGCTACACGGTGGATGAACACACGCTGGTCACCATGCAGAATTTGTGGAGCCTGCGCGGCGCCGGGGACGCTCCACAGAAGTTTTACGGCGACCTGATGGGCGAGGTGAAACAACCCGCGCTGTTGATTCTGGCCCTGCTCTTCCACGACGTGGGCAAGGGCGTGGACCCGATTCCCGCGCAGGGTCACGCGCAAGCTTCCGCGGAGATGGCGCGGACCGCGCTGGCGCGCATCCACATGCCGGCGGCGGATCAGGAAGCGGTGCTATTCCTGGTCAAGAGGCACCTGGAACTTTCCGGCGCACTGCAATCGCGCGATGTCTTCGATCCGCAGACCATTCGTGAAGTGGCCCACCGGGTAGAGACCGTGGAGCGGCTGAAGGCACTCACCCTGATTACCTATGCGGATATCAGCGCCGTCAATCCCGGCGCCATGACCGCGTGGCGCGCCGAGCAACTCTGGCAACTCTACCTGATGGTATACAACGAGCTCACGCGCGAACTGGAAGCGGAGCGCATCGAAGCCATGCCGTCGGGTGCGCCGGAGCGGGTAGCGTTTCTGGAAGGCTTTCCCACGCGCTATTTGCGCACGCACAGCGAAACCGAAATCGACGAACACATGGTTCTGGAGGAGAAGAGCCGCAAACGAGGCGTAGCCGTGGAGGTCCGCCGGCTGGATTCGGCGTGGCAGTTGACGCTGGTTGCCGCGGACCGGACCGGCCTGTTCGCAGCGGCGGCAGGGACGCTTTCCAGCTTCGGCATGAATATTCTGAAGGCGGAGGCGTTCGCCAACCGGCGCGGCCTGGTGCTGGACACGTTCACTTTCGCCGACCCGATTCGCACACTGGATCTGAACCCCACCGAGATCGACCGCCTGCGCAGTGTGACCGAGAGGGCCGTCACGGGAAAGACCGATGTGCGTGAACTGTTGCAAAATCGTCCGAAACCATCCCTGCCCAGCCGCAAAGCGCGCATCGCGGCGCGCGTCAATATCGATTCGGATGCCAGCCATAGCGCGACCCTGATCGAGATCGTGGCTGAAGATCGTCCCGGCCTGCTCTACGACCTGGCGTCGGCCATCTCCCGCAACGGGGCCAATATCGAAGTGGTATTGATCGACACCGAGGCGCACAAGGCTATCGACGTATTTTATGTGACGGCCAATGGCCAGAAGCTGGAACCCGGGAAGCAGACGGCTCTGGCCGAAGCACTGCGCGCGGCGATTGGGTAGCGGAGGTGGCCCCGCTGCCACAGTGAAGCCGATTCTATACAATTCCAGAAGTCAGAATCGGATGTTACGATGCCGTATGAAGAGCAAGTTACTCATCCTCGTCGGAATGATTGTGGTGTTTCCGGCAGACGCCCGATCGCGGGTGGCTACGCTCAATGCACAGAAGGCGGTCCTGGCTACGCATGACGGCCAGGCGGCGGTTGCCGAATTGAAACGCAAGTTCGGCGCGGAGGAAACGCGACTCTCGGCGGAACAGCGGGAGATCGAGGACCTGCGACGCCACCTCGACGGCGACGCGTCGGTGACAGACCGGATCGACACTCTGAGCACCCGGCATCGGCGCGCCGCGGAAGAATTGCAGCGCAAGGTCGATGAGGAACAGATGCGGATCCTGAAGGAACTCAACGCGAAGCTTCTGGTGGTGGTGGAGAAGTATGCGCACCAGAAGCATTTCGAGATTGTGCTGGACGAAAGCGACCCGCGAACGCCCATCTACTGGCGCTCCAAGAGCACCGACATTACGGCCGAAGTGATCAAACGCTACGATCAGGCAGCGGTACTCCGGGCACGGCGCTGATGAACCGACAGACCAGGAGGTCTGTCCTACAAAGACGTGCCGGTGGGCGGCAAATCCACGGGGGCGCGCTCGGTTACCTGTTCGACGACGCGCCGGTAGATAGCGACAGCCGCACGCAGTTGGCGGACTTCCTCCAGCAACTCGGATTTCTCGCGAGTCAGACGGTCGATGGTAGCGAGGACCAGGTCGCCGGACTGTTTGGAGGGACTGGGTCGCCGGGGCGTTCTCATCATGGTGAGGTACCGGCGTTACGCTAACAGCGTCGAGGCTCCGGGATGCGCCGGTTGCATGAGGCCCTGTTCTTCGAAAACATCCTCAGCGGCGTCGATGAACAGCAGAGAGACGAGGTGCTCCGCCAGTTCCCTGGGACAAATGAAGTTTTCGTCGGAATCATCCACGACGTCTCTAAATGCTATTCCAGTCTCCATAATTACCGGTTCACAATCGTCTGTTATCCATGCGCCGCGGATACGAGTCAATTCCATGACATCGTCCCTACCGCTCACGGCAATGCGCATCGACTGGTCCGTACGGTAGAGTGTCAGTACTTCGATGGCACTGCCGTCCTGGTATCTGATCTTCATGGCGTATCGCTCTGCAACTCTATAGTGCAATAGGAACGGCTCGGATTCCAGGGGTTCGCGTACTAGCGGTGTACCAATATCGAAGTTTGGAACTATCGTTAGTTATTGACGTTATCAGGCAACGGATGAGGGCGAAAGTTTGCGCCCGCGCGGGAGGCAGGATGGGAAAAAGCTGATGAACTACTAGAACTTTTACCTCGAAAGCTCTTGGTACGTCCCAATTGGTACGCGCCTTTGGTACGACCGGAACTGTCAGGCGAACCCGGAATCATGGTTCAATCGACCGATGCAGATTTTGATGTTGCTGTTTCGACGGTGACGCTATGTTGAATTTTGCGCCCAAGCCGCACCGGGTACCACCCGCCAAAGGAGTGCCGCCGTCCACCGCGGAGTGGATCAGCGAACTTTCGGTGGAACGGTATCGCCCGATGCTGCGGCTGCTGGATGATTCGGACCTTGAGTTCCTGTGGCGGCAGCCGGGGTTCGACCGAAGGATGGCCGGGCGCCTTCGCCGGCAGCGGTGCCACATCTTCCGCGGTTACCTGAACAGCCTGGCGGACGACTTCCGGAAGATGTGCGGCACCTTGCGGATACTGATGGTCAACTCGGCCATCGATCGCCCGGACCTGGGCGCGGCGCTGACGCGCAGGCAGACGGAATTCCGGCTGTGTATGTTGCGCGCGCGATGGCGGCTTCTGCTATATCGATGGGGAAGTGGATGCGTAGACATCGACAGTCTGATGAAGCTGTTTGAGAACCTATGCGGCGAATTGCAAGGCATGATCCCGCTACCGGGAGTCAGCCAGTCCTTGTGATAGTACCTCGCCCGGTCAGGGCCCATAACCAAGGTTAGGAGCTTAATAATACCGCCAGGCAGGAAAAGACCCTTGAAACAAGTGGCTATTTGGCCGCACCATACAGTTAGTAGAAAGGCACGTCATGATTATCAAATATGCAGGTGGGGAAACGGTAGAGGGCTTTCTTCTGTCGCGGAACGAGAGATCCATGCGGGTAGCGCTCCAAGGTTCACCGGACGCCGAGGAGTTTGTGCAACTGCAGGGCAAGTGGATGAGCGAAGATCTGGAGCCGGTCGAGATTCTTTTCGAGTGGCAGCGGAAACCGCAACTGGCACCAGTCGCGAGCGACGCCGATTTCATCTGCCCGAAGGAACTGGCCGAACGCCTGATCCTGCTGCTCCAGACCGATAGCGGCGAAGAAGAAGTTCAACGTCCGAAGTGCATGGCGGCTGGACGAAGCTTCATGTAGGCATCGGCGGGTTCAGGCCAGTTTGCCAACGGTGGTCACGAGGTTGGTCACCGAAGCCAGAAGCCTCGACACACTGTCGATTACCGACGCGATGTGTTCGATCTTCCGGATGCTGTCGCCGATGCTCTCGTTGACAGTCTGGAGCGCCGCGGCGGCGGACTGAAACTGGGCGGAGTTTTCGTCGAAGGCCTGCCTCAGCAGCGCCTGCTGCTGCTGGTCCAGTTGGAGGCGAAGCGTCATCAACTCAGCGGTATTCGGATCGCTGGGCGGGATGCGGGCCAGCGTCATATCGATCTCGGTGATCCGGTTGCCGATCAACTCGACGGCGTCCAGCAGGGTGGTCATTCAGGTGCGCTCCTTTTCACTTGACGGCAAACGCCCGTACTGCCTGTCCGGCCTGGCCGGCGGTGTTGACGAAGGAATCCACCGCGCCCAGCAGCGCCTGGAAATCGCCGCCGGAAGGCTTGGGCTTACGCACAAATTCGGCCAGGGATCCGTAGGCGCGCTTCATCGCTTCGAGACCGGCGGTGGGATTTTCGGCCTCGAATGTCTCCCACTGATTCTCCAGCATCAGGATGAATGCCGCGTCTGCCCGCAGCGTGGCGGTATCGGCGTTGGCCGCGAGGTCCGACCGGTAGTGCACGAAGGCTTCGCTCCTCCGGCCAGAGAGGAAAGTGCGTTCCCGGGAGTGGGCCAGCCGCATATCGGTCTCCAGGGCCGTAATGAAATCGTTCACCGGCTGGGTTGCGGCGGTGGTGGCCTGCCGGATGGCGGCCACGGTCCTGGCGTTCACGAATGCCTGCAGGGCGGTGCCAAGCAAAGGGAAGACGCTTTTGGCCCGGGCTTGAAACGGGGCGCTGTTGGTGCCCGCCAGTTTGTCGACGTCGCCCGAAAGGGCCGTCAGGGACTGCTGGAGGTCGCTGGTCCCGGCCTGCACAGCGGCGCCGGACGGATTGGCCGCCAACTGGACCATGAGGTCGGAGAACTTCGCCAGGACATCGAGCGCGCTCATGCGGACGGCGGTTTCGGCGGGGTCGAGCAACTGCGCTTTGGCGAGTTCGTCCGGATCGATAGGCTTGCGCTGCGACACCTGCAGATCGGCATAGTGTTGGCGCTCCGCCTGGTTCAACGCGGTGTAGGTGGTTTTGGCTGCGGCGATGACAACAGCCGTGGCATCGTGAAACTTCGCGATGGCGTCGCGGTACCGGGCGGGGTCGGCGCAACCGGTGCTGAGCAGCGCGAGCACGAGGACGGGTCCAACGGCATTGCGGCGGCGCCTGATGAGCATCGATACAGGGTATCACTAGGGCGACGCGCTCGGGATGGAGCTGGCGGAGGGGCTTGAACCCCCGACCCTCTGATTACAAATCAGATGCTCTACCAACTGAGCTACGCCAGCTTGCCGCTTCCTCATGTCGAGTATAACGCAAGGTGCGGCAATTCCACCGCGTCATACCGGGCCATCCGGAGAGGAATCCGCTGCGCCACCGGGGACACGCCCCGAGTCTTTGCCTTCATTTCATCGATGATCGATAGGGTTCAGGAAACACGACGTTGCCGCGCGGGTCTGCTGGAATGCAGGGCGGCAAGGACCGCCTTCGGGTTCTTCGCAATGACGGTGAGGAAGGCGCGCGCCGAAGCCTCCGGCGTCCGCCGTCCGCCTTCCCAATGCTTCACGGCGTCGAGGCTGAAGCCGAAGGCGCTGGAAAACGCGGCTTGGGTCATGTGGAGGCCCTTGCGGATGGTCTTGACATCAATCTGCGCAGGGACGGTGACCTTGTAGCCCGCCTGCCTGCCCGCCAGAAATTCGTCGATTTCGCCCAGGCTTTTTTTGAGATCGTCAAACATCGCCATAGCCCTACCTCCCGTATCGGTTAAAGATCTCGTCCGCCATGTTCGCCAATTCGTTCCGCTCCGCTTTCGTCAGGTTCGCCTTTTCGTTCTTCGCGTAGGCCGCCACAAGAAAGACCGGAAAGCGCTCGTTGCGGAGAATGTAGATGACCCGCGCGCCGCCGCTTTTCCCGATTCCGCCTCGTCCGACCCTAACCTTCCTGAATCCGCCGGTTCCCTGAATGACATCCCCACATTCCGGGGTGCCGGCAACCATCGCGACAATCGCCTCGCGCTCATCGGCGCTGAAAAGCTTCTCAGCAGCCTTGAGGTACGAGGGGATTTCAACGACGGTCTGCATTCCTATTATGTACTCCATTGGACACCCTCGGTCAAGTAGGCGTCGCAATGCCGCCGCGATATACTGGGCCATTCGGGGGGATCCGCTGCGCCAGACCGCGTCCTACGGCTACATCAGCGACGAAGCGTTGCTTTCGCTGGACTCCATGGAGGGCCTCCATCAACTGCCGCTCGCGCCGGCGCCGAAACCGAAACCCAAGCCTAAAGGCCCGTTCCTGCGGCAGTGGTCGAAGGCTATGTGCTGGCGCTGCTGGTGGCGGGCATGTCTTACGGGCTGCACTACCTGCCGTTCCCGCCGTTCCGCGTAATCGGCGCCGGCGGGGCGCGCTATCCCGTGAGCGCGGCCATCATCGCCATCGTCGCCGGCGTGACTGGTGCGGAACGTGCTGCCGCTGCCGGCCGCCAGCGTTCAAAGCGCCAAGGGGCTGGCGCGGCGCCTCATCCCGATCACCATCGTGCTCACGGGGCGGGATTGAACCTGATGCGCGTGGCCACGGTGGGGTACGCGGGCGCTGCTCATCACGGTGGTCTGCATGGCCGTCTCCATGATCGCCGCCATCTGGCTGGCGCGCGCTGGGAGTCTGGCACCGCACCGCGCTGCTCATCGGCGCCGGCACGGCCATCTGCGGCACCAGCGCCATCGTGGCCGTGGCGCCGCTGATCGACGCCGAAGACAGGATCTGATGCTTCCATCGGGACGGTCAACATTCTCGGGCTTGCGCTGATGTTTCTGCTGCCCGCCGTGGCCGGCCTGCTGCACCTGAGCGACGAGGCTTTCGGCGTCTGGGCCGGCACCACCATCCACGCCGTCCCGCAGGTGGTGGCGGCGGGCTTCGCCTATAGCGCCTCCGCCGGCGCGCTGGCCACGCTGGTGAAACTGGTGCGCGTGACCCTGCTGGCGCCGTTTCTGTTCGTCGTGGGTTTCTGTACGCGCGCCGCAGCGGGTCCGCGGTTTCCATCCAGTATTCGCGCCTGGTGCCGCCGTTCGTCTACGGTTCGTGGCCCTGGCGCTGCTGAATACGCTGGGGCTTTTTCCGGTGCTGCAATTCCGCTTCGGCTCTGCCCACTGGCCGATCTGCTCGCGAACCTGGGGGAACTGCTGCTGACGCTCTCGATGGCCGCCATGGGGTTGGAGGTCAACGTCCGTTTCCTGGCGCACACCGGAGGCCGCGCGGTATTGACCGGCGTAGGGGCCACTGTGGCGTTGTGCCTGGTGAGCCTGATGTTGATCCGGATGCTGCTATAACCGGAGCCTGCGCTACAGCCCGTACAGCGTCCGGGCATTCTCCCGCAGCACCATGCGCGCCAGTTCCGATGCGCGCGCGCGTGTGATCTCGCCGTCGCGCAGCATTCCCGTCAGCGCGATCGCCAGCGCCTCGCGTCCTGCCGCGCGGCGATCCAGCCGGATTCCTCCCAGCCCATCTCGTTGCTGTACGGGTAGGCGTCGGTCGCGAACATCACCTTCTCCGGCACGAACTCCAGCCATTCGCGCAGCATTGCCGGCCAGCGTGGCCGGCGACAGCTCCAGTGACTGCTGCGAAAAATCCAGCCAGGCGTTGGGCTTGGTCAGCAGCGCCGCAATCTCCCGCATGAACGGCCAGCCGCCATGCAGCATCACGAAGTTCGTCTTGCGCAGGCCGGATCGTTCAGAACCGATTCCAGCAGCAGCGGATTGGCGCCGCCCACATCGAAATAACCGCCCGCGCCCGCCATGGTGTGCAGATGGACCGCCATCCCCAGCCGGCCGCATTCCGCCGCGATATAGCGGAACAGGAAATCCTGCAGCGGCTTGTACTCGGCCTCGCCGGGCGCGCTCTTGCCGGCGAACTGCGCGTAGATGCGCTCGGCCGCGGCGCGCTCCACCTTGTCGAAGCCAGCGAGCGCAGATAGGCCGCTTCGAACTTCTCGGCCACCGCGCCGCCTGCTTGCTGCCGCTCGAGCGTGGGCGTGACCACGCGCGCCAGGTATTCGGCCAGCGTGGCGGGCGGCGCCTTCAAGCCCACCGCGTCGAGATAGTGCTGCCGCAACTGGTCTTCGAGCGCGAAGAAAGCTTTGCGGTCGGGATTGCGCGCCGCCAGCTTGGAGTTGTCCAGCGGGAAGATCAGCGCGTCCGCATACGGCACCCAGCGGAAGCGCGGCGGCTGAATGCTGGGGCCCATCTCCACGCGGTTGGCGAGCATGGTCTCGACGCCCATCTGGTCCAGCACCCACGCCGGATATTGCTCGCCCTTGTTCCTGCATCGTCTGCGCGCTTGCTTCTGCGCCGCCGTAGAGCGCTTGTGCCGCATCCAGCATGGCCGGCGAGCCCGGGCGCACGTTCACGGGGTCGGACTGCGGCTCCATGTTGTCCACCGGCAGGGCGTCGAAACCGCGGTCGGGCTGTTCGCCGCGGCCACCACGCGTACCGGATGGGCGTGATTGTCGATGGCTTTGATCTGCTGGATCTCGGCCGGCAGGTCGGGGTCGGCCGCGGATTGGGGCGATGGCGCACACGATGAGAGCAATAATGCGGCAGCGATACAGGCATACGCACGGTTCATGTCGAAACAATACTACTATGCGGCGTTGCGGGACGGAGTGGTCTGCTATTCTGAAGGGCAACCGGTGCCCACCCGCCCTTCGCCCAAACAACCACGCACTCCCGTCCGCGATTTTTTCGCCGAATTAGGGCCGGGACTGATAACCGGCGCGGCCGATGACGACCCTTCCGGAATCGCCACTTACTCCGTAACGGGCGCGCAGTTCGGCTACGGTCCGCTGTGGACGGCGCTGTTCTCGTTTCCCCTCATGGTCTCGGTACAGTTGATGTGCTCGCGGCTGGCGATGGTGACAGGGCGCGGGCTGGCCGCCGTGGTCCGCCGGCGCTATCCGCGCTGGGTGCTGTGGGGCGCGTGCCTGGTATTGGTCGTGGCCAACACCATCAATATCGGCGCCGATCTGGGCGGAATGGCCGAAGCCACGCAGATGCTCACGGGAGTCAACTCACTGGTCTGGTTTCCGGTGTATACGGGCATGATCATTGTGCTGCTGTTCTACAGTTCGTACCGCACCATCGCGCGGATTTTCAAATGGCTCACGCTGGTGCTTTTCGCCTATGTGATCACCGCTTTCGTGGCCAAGCCGGATTGGGTGCAGGTGCTGCGGGCCACGTTCATTCCCGATATTCAATGGTCGGGCGCGTATCTTTCCGTACTGGTGGGCATTCTGGGGACAACGATTTCGCCGTACCTTTTTTTTTGGCAGGCGGCTGAAGAGGTGGAGGAGGAGCGAGCCATGGGCCGGGTCACGGTGGCGCAGCGCAAGGGCGCCACAGATAAGGAACTACGCAGTTCGCGCAACGATATCCTGACCGGAATGTTCTTCTCCAATTTCGTGATGTTCTTCATCATTCTGACCACTGCGGCCACTCTGCATTCCCATGGCATCACGCATATCTCGTCGGCTCGCGATGCCGCCGAGGCTTTGCGTCCGCTGGCCGGAAAAGGCGCGTACCTCTTGTTCACCCTCGGCCTGATGGGCACCGGCATGCTGGGCGTGCCGGTTCTGGCCGGGTCCAGCGCCTATGCTATTTCAGAAGCCATGGCGTGGAAGGCATCTCTGGAGGCCAAGCCCCGGCTGGCGCCGCAGTTCTACAGCGTGGTCGCGCTTGCCATGCTGGTGGGGCTGGCGCTGGACTATCTGGGCGTAGACGCCGTCAAAATGCTTTTCTGGTCGGCTGTAGCCAACGGAGTTCTGGCGCCCCCGCTAATTGTGCTGGTGGTGCTGCTGACCAGCGACCCGGGAGTCATGGGTGAACGCGTGAATCCGCGATGGCTGCGCTGGATGGGCTGGGTTGCCGCCGTGGTGATGTCCGGAGCAGCCGTTGCCATGTTCCTGGCAGGTTAAAATATTAGTGATCGCTCCTCATGTCCAGAACCCACACAGAAGTCACCAACGTTTTGGCGCACTACATGCGCGCCGTTACTCTTCGAGAGCCCGCTGCGCTTCGCAAACTGCGCGAAGAAAGCGAAGATCATCCGCACGCCTCCATGCAGACCTCACCCGAGCAGGGCCAGTTTCTGCACCTGATGGCCCGCGTGACCGGCGCGCGCAAGACCCTGGAAGTGGGGGTCTTCATGGGGTACAGTTCCACCTGGGTGGCGCTGGCGCTGCCGCCGGCGGAAAAGTGATCGCCTGCGACGCAGCGAGGAGTACACCGCGCGGGCCCGGCGAACCTGGCGCGAAGCGGGCGTGGACGGACCGCATCGAACTGCGCCTGGCGCCCGGCGCTCGAAACGCTGGACGCCCTGATTGCGGACGGCCAGGCCGGCAGCTTCGATTTCGCCTTCATCGACGCCGACAAGACCAACTACGCGAACTACTACGACCGCGCGCTGGCGCTGATCCGCCGAGGCGGGCTGATCGTGGTGGACAACGTGCTCTGGGACGGCCGCGTGGTCGAACCCCGACGATCGCGATCGCCGATACCGAGACCATCCGCGCCTTCAACCGCAAGCTGCATGCCGACCCGCGCGTGGCGCTGAGCCTGGCTACCCTTGGCGACGGGCTGACGCTGGCGTGCAAACTCTGAACCGCACCCGGTTTTTCCCTGCTACGCGCCGGCCGATCGCGCCGCCGCGGCCGCGGCCGGGTTCCTGGAGCGCGGGGCCGACGTGCAGGTGTTGCTGGACGAGGGCGAAATCCGCCCCGGCGAGGACATGGTGGCCAAGGCCCGCGAGGCGCGCGCCGCCGACATGGTGCTGGTGTTGTTTTCGCGCAACTCCATTCCCCCGCGCTGGCCGCGCGGCGCAGTGGGAGGACGCCCTGGTCAACGAGCCGGGCGGGGAAGGCGTCCGCATCGCGTTCGTGCGCTTCGACGATTGCGTGCCGCCCGCCGTACTGAAGCCGCGGTTCGAACTGGCCGGCTTGCGCCGCGCCGGTCTGCGCGAGTTGAAGCGCTGGGTGCGCGCGCGCGGCGGTTCCTGGACGCCTCCGGACGAACCGCGCGATCTTGACCATGCAGGTTATCTCGAGGACCTGGGAATCGCCATGGCCGATCGGCCGGCGTCAGACGGTGGCCGACGTCGCCCTGGCCTTCGAATTCGTCCGCGCCTGCCGCGAAGATTTCGACGAGATCTTCCGGCTGGAATGCGGCGGACGGAGCCATGCGCGGCCCTGGCGGGCGATCTTGCTGCGCAACTGGGCCTGCGCCTGGAGGGCGAACTGGAGGAGAACATCCGGCGTCTGGCGCGAGTTCTGCTCCCCCCGCCGGTTCCTGTTCCTCCTGGAGGGGGCGCCGCCGATGAGCTTGCTTTCGGCGGCCGCTGCTCCACGCTGCTGATCCGGAAGCCGGGGCCGCCCGCTAAGGACGCTCCGCGCTGCGCAAACGCCCTCGCGCAACCCGGAGCGACGTCTGATTGGGCGGAGCTGTGCCGGCTGGCGCGCCCGGCCGGCGGCTCATGCGCGAAGCGGGGCGGATGGCGGAGTGCTACGAACTGATGCAGCAGTGGAACGAACTGGCGCCGCGGAATGCGCCGATCCGCGCCGCCATGGACGGAATCGGCGCGCGAAATGGTCTGGATTCTCGAAGGCTGGGGCCGTCTGGACGAGGCAAGGCAACTGGACCTCCACCGCGCCGCCGAATTCGATGAACAACTGCCGCTGCAGTTTTTCTGATCTAGACTGGTCGCATGGCCGTTCCCGCGCCGAATTCCGAATACCTCAAGATGCTGGCCGTCTACGGCCCGGAGATCGCGGAACTGGCGCTGGCGGTGCGCCAACTGGTGATGAGGAAGCGGCAGACGCCGCCAGAATTGCTGTACGACGCGTATAACGCCGTGGCTGCAGGATACAGTTTCACCGGCCGGCCCAGCGATGCGTGCATTCATATTGCGGTGTATGCCAGGTGGGTGAACCTGGGGTTCAATCGCGGTGTGGATCTGCCGGACCCGCGCGGCATTCTGCAAGGCGCGGGCCGCCAGGTGCGTCATATCCGTATCGCCGGCATTGCGGATCTGGAACGTCCGCACGTGCGGAAATTCGTAAAGGCGGCGGCGGCTCGGGCAATCCGGCCGGAGAAGGCCATCTCGCCGTCCAGTGTAGTCGCGCCGTGTACCCGCAGCGGCGGCGTCCGCTGTAACGGGGAGCAGACTTCGGTCTCCGGAGGGCTCGAGCCCGACCCCTCACAAATGATGAGACAGCCGGACTGAAAGCCTACCCTCCACTAAGTGAAGCCCTGAACC